>JAMPGZ010000009.1:41875-85848 GCA_023663655.1 Lachnospiraceae bacterium | reverse complement strand
ATCAGCAGCCGAGACTTTAGTTTTTGCCATTATTGAGTTTTATCGGACAGCAATATTTTTTTAAAATTGTCATACATTCAAGTTTAACACAGATAACAATATCTGCATTTTCAAATATCAGAACCGATATTGAACAGATTATCCGGCTTAATTGTTAAATTATTTAGACTTTATCATTGCTTGATATGCAAATAATGCCTATTTTGTGAGAAAAAGTTAAGCCAAATCAAAATTATATAATAACTTTGCACTTCTATATAGTTTAGTACAATTTATTTATGGTAAAAAATGTCCGATTGAAAAAAGGCTTGGATATCAGAATCAGAGGCGAGGCTCCGGCAATACTCCCTCAGAAATTTATCATTCCTGAATCCATCGCCTTAATCCCGGATGACTACACAGGTATCACACCCAAGGTTGATGTCAAAGAGGGCGACAAGGTAAAAATTGGCGACCCGTTGTTTCACGACAAAAAATTCCCTGACATCAAGGTTGTATCTCCTGTAAACGGAACCGTTTCCGCTGTTGTCCGTGGTGAACGCCGAAAACTTGAACGCATTGTCGTGGCTCCCGAAAAAGAGTTCTCCGCATCGGCAAAGTTTGAGGTTGAAAAAGTTTCTGATCCTACAAAAGCACAGCAACTCCTGCTTGATTCCGGATTGTGGGCTTGGTTAAGGCAGCGTCCCTACAATGTGATTCCTGAACCGGGCGTAACGCCTCGCGACATCTTCGTCACCGGATTTGATTCCGCACCGTTGGCTCCTGACTATGAAATGCTTCTAAAGGGGTACAAAGAAGAACTTGACGCGGCAGTAAAACTGCTGAACATGCTCACATCAGGTAAAATTTATATCGGCATCCGCGGAGGAAGCTGTTTGACAGAAATTGAGGGAACAGAAACTGTTATTTTCGAAGGTCCGCATCCTGCGGGTAATCCAAGTGTCCAGATTTGCAACGTGAAACCCGTAAACAAGGGCGACATAGTGTGGACACTCGATGCTCTCACTCTACTTCGCATCGGCAAACTCGTCAAGAACAATATTCTCGACATGACTACCACAGTTGCCTTGACCGGTTGTGAAGTAACAGAACCACACTATGTGTCGACTGTTGTGGGATGCGATATGTCAACACTCACCAAAGGAGAAATAAACGACGACATTATCCACCACCGTATCATTTCAGGCAATGTGCTGACAGGACACCCGACAAGCTTTGAAGGTTATCTCCGTTTTCCATACAATCAGGTGACCGTCATCGCCGAAGGCGATGACTATGCCGAGTTTATGGGATGGGCGTCACTATCACCGCAAAAGATGAGTGTAAGCCGTTCCTTCCCGGGACACTTCACCAAAAAGCTGTTTTGTCCCGATGCCCGAATTCTCGGTGGCCGCAGAGCCATGATCATGTCTGGCGTATATGAAAAGATGCTCCCTATGGACATACTGCCGGAATTCTTGATCAAGGCAATTCTTGCTAAAGATATTGACAAGATGGAGCAGCTCGGCATCTATGAAGTCGCTCCTGAAGATTTCGCTCTCTGCGAATATGTGGATCCGTCAAAACTCGAACTGCAAAAGATAGTTTACGACGGGCTTGAATATATGCGCAAAGAACTTAACTGATAAAATACACCAATAAAGTGAACGCATTAAGAAAATATCTTGACCGTATCAAACCTAATTTCGAGCCCGGAGGAAAGCTTCATGCTTTCCAGTCGGTGTTTGATGGGTTTGAGACGTTTCTGTTTACCCCGACAACCACATCGACATCGGGCGTGAACATACATGACAGCCTTGACTCAAAACGCGTCATGATCATAGTGGTACTCGCGTTGATACCATGCCTTCTATTCGGCATGTACAACGCCGGTTACCAGCACTGGCTCGCAATAGGAGCCACGCAGTTCCCATTCTGGCAACTTCTCACCTACGGTTTTCTCGCACTCTTGCCACGACTCATCGTATCTTATGCAGTAGGGCTCGGGATTGAATTCATGGTAGCTCAATGGAGAAAAGAAGAGATTCAGGAAGGATTCCTTGTTTCGGGTATCCTTATTCCGCTCATCTGCCCCATTGACATCCCATTGTGGATGCTTGCTGTAGCCACAGCTATCTCTGTAGTGTTTGTTAAAGAAGTGTTCGGTGGCACCGGCTACAACATTTTCAATGTCGCCCTCGTCACACGTGCCATTCTATTCTTTGGCTACCCCTCCAAAATGAGTGGAGACTCAGCCTTTGTTCCCACGCATTCTATATGCGGACTTGGCGAGGGAACATTGGTCGACGGTTTTTCCGGAGCAACACCATTAGGACAGGTTGCCACCAATATCGGTGACACCATAAATATCACCGATGTAGCCGGCAATGCAATCTCTCTTTGGGATATGTTCTTAGGACTTATCCCCGGATGTGTGGGAGAAACATCCACACTATGCATCCTCATCGGTGCCCTGATCCTTCTTGCCACAGGCATAGCAAGCTGGCGCATCATGCTGTCGGTTTTCATTGGCGGATTCGTGATGGCATCTATCGCCCACGCTTTGGCAACTCCCACCTATCCGGTATCAATGCTCACTCCGTTTGAACAACTTTGTTTGGGAGGATTCGCGTTTGCCGCAGTGTATATGGCAACCGATCCGGTCACCGCATCACGCACCAATCCCGGAAAATACATCTACGGATTCCTCATCGGAGTTATCGCAATTCTCATCCGCACCTACAATAACGGTTATCCCGAAGGAGCCATGCTTGCGGTACTACTAATGAACTCATTCGCTCCGCTGATCGATTACACCGTTGTTCAGAACAATATACGTCGCCGTCTGCGCCGTTTAAACGCTAAAGCCGAATAAACATGAACAAGCAAAGCAATACTTACACGATTATTTATATAATAATCCTGGTCGTGGTTGTCGGAGCGGCGCTCGCGTTTACCGCAATGTCATTGAAGCCACTTCAAACAGACAATGCCGATGCCGACAAGATGAAGCAAATCCTTGCATCAGTCCACATCGTTCCGGAAAAGTCAGAAATAAAATCAGACTTCAACAAGTACATCACCGCCCAATTCCTTGTAAATGCGGCAGGAGAACGCATCGAAGGCAATGCCTTTGCCGTGAACACAGCATCAGAAAGCAAAATGCCGGTGGCTGACCGCAAGATGCCGGTTTACGAATGCACAATCGCTCCCGGAGATGTGAAATACATCGTTCCTGTGTATGGAGCCGGATTATGGGGTCCGATATGGGGATACCTCGCATTCGACAACGACGGATCAACTGTCTACGGTGCTTATTTTGCACATCAGGGAGAGACTCCCGGACTTGGAGCTGAGATTGAGAAGCCGGCTTTCGCCGACCAATTCAATGGACTGCACCTAATAAAGGATGACAAATATCTTCCTATAGCTGTATTAAAAGCCGGACAGGCTCCTCTTAACGGAGAAGATTATGTTCACGCTATTTCCGGCGGAACCATCACATCCAACGGGGTATCTAAAATGATTGAAAACGGACTTGAGGGCTACAAAGCGTTCCTTGAGAGCCTTAACACTCAAAAACACTAATGACCTATGGCTACAGATAATAAAAACCTGAGCGCATTGCTTAATCCGCTCTCGAAAGACAATCCGGTCATTGTACAAATTCTCGGCATCTGTTCATGCCTTGCAGTCACAGCTAAGCTTGAACCGGCATTTGTGATGGGTATATCGGTAATCGCCGTGCTCGCATTCGCCAATGTGATCATATCGTTGCTAAGAAATACGATTCCAACCAACATCCGAATCATTGTGCAGCTTGTAGTTGTCGCCGGGCTTGTGGTAATTGTCAACCAGCTCCTGATGGCATATCAATATGATGTCAGCAAGCAATTGTCGGTATTCATCGGACTGATCGTCACCAACTGTATCCTCATGGGTCGCCTTGAAGCATTCGCCATGAGCAACAAGCCTTGGCCTTCATTCCTTGATGGAATTGGAAATGGTGTCGGATATGCCATAATCCTTATTATTGTGGCATTCTTCCGCGAACTTCTTGGAAGCGGAACCCTGTGGGGTTATCAGGTGATTCCTCAATGCTGGTACGATCACGGATATGCCAACAACGGACTTATGATCCTTCCTCCCATGGCTCTTATAGTAGTGGCTTGCATCATCTGGGTGCATCGTTCATATAACAAAGATCTTCAAGAATAATCACCAGTTATGGAAAATTTCAATATCTTCATACGGTCGATATTCATCGACAATATGATTTTCGCCTACTTCTTGGGTATGTGCTCATTCCTTGCCGTCTCCAAGAATGTGAAAACGGCTCTCGGGCTCGGTGCCGCAGTTACTTTCATGCTCGTGATATCGTTGCCTATAAACTATCTTCTCGAAACCTACGTGCTGCGTGCCGGAGCTCTATCATGGCTCGGACCGGAATATGCCGATGTGGATCTAAGCTTCCTGTCGCTGATCATGTTCATCGCGGTAATCGCCTCTCTTACTCAGCTTGTAGAAATGGCTGTGGAGAAGTTCAGTCCAGCACTCTACTCTTCGTTAGGTATCTTCTTGCCGCTTATCGCAGTAAACTGTGCCATACTCGGCGGATCTCTGTTCATGCAACAAAGAGATTTCCCTAATGTGTGGACTGCGTGTTGTGCAGGTGCCGGTTGGGGTATCGGATGGCTTATAGCTATTGTTGCCGTGGCGGCTATCAGAGAGCGTCTGCAAGAATATAGCAATATCCCGAAACCATTGCGAGGTGTGGGAATAACATTTATAATCACCGGGCTGATGGGAATAGCTTTCATGAGCTTCCTCGGCATCAAACTATAATATCGATTTATGGATAGATTAGCAATGATAACTCTCGCCGATACAATGACGCTGACACTCGTTTCCGGTGTCACTATATTTTTAGCAATAACTCTGCTGCTCGTAATCATACTGCTTGTAGCAAAAAAATTTCTGGTACACACCGGCGAAGTACACATAAAAATCAACAACGACAAAGATCTGTTTGCCACTTCCGGCAAGACCCTTCTCTCCACACTTTCCGAAAACAATGTATTTCTGTCATCAGCTTGCGGAGGAAAAGGCAGTTGCGGACAGTGCAAAGTACAGGTATTTGAAGGTGGAGGAGATATTCTGCCTACAGAAACAGTGCATTTCACTCGCAAACAAGTCAAAGACCACTGGAGACTCGGTTGCCAGGTGAAGGTAAAGGAAGATATGTCAATCGGAGTTCCCGCTTCAGTGCTCGATGTAAAAGAGTGGGAATGCGAAGTGATTTCCAATAAAAACGTGGCTACGTTTATCAAGGAATTCATCGTGGCTCTGCCTCCGGGCGAACACATGAACTTCATTCCAGGATCATACGCCCAGATTAAGATCCCCAACTATGAGATGGATTATGACAAGGATATCGACAAATCACTCATTGGGGATGAGTATCTGCCCTCTTGGGAAAAATTCGGACTTTTCACCCTCAAGTGTAAGAATACCTCCCCCACCGTACGAGCTTACTCAATGGCGAACTACCCTGACGAGGGCGACCGCATAATGCTCACAGTGCGTATAGCTACTCCGCCCTTCAAACCGAAGCCTCAGGTGGGATTTCAGGATGTGATGCCGGGAATCGCGTCATCCTACATCTTCACCCTCAAACCGGGCGACAAGGTAGTGATGAGCGGTCCTTATGGAGATTTCCATCCCATCATCGACTCAAAAGCTGAAATGATGTGGGTAGGCGGTGGAGCAGGAATGGCTCCTCTCCGTGCTCAGATAATGTACATGACACGCACACTCAACTGCACCGATCGCATCATGAACTACTTCTATGGTGCCCGTGCTCTCAATGAAGTATTCTATCTTCAGGATTTCCTCCAACTTGAAAAG
This sequence comes from Lachnospiraceae bacterium, assembly GCA_023663655.1. Classification (GTDB taxonomy): domain Bacteria; phylum Bacteroidota; class Bacteroidia; order Bacteroidales; family Muribaculaceae; genus Muribaculum. The sequence goes on along the minus strand of JAMPGZ010000009.1, from coordinate 79,962 downwards.
GACTTCCCCAACTTCAAATTCCACCTCGCCCTCGACCGCCCTGATCCGGCAGCCGATGCAGCAGGCGTGAAGTACACCGCAGGATTTGTTCATCAAGTGATTTACGAAACTTACTTGAAAGATCATCCGGCTCCGGAAGATATCGAATATTATATGTGTGGTCCCGGTCCCATGAGTAAAGCTGTAGAAAAGATGCTGTGGGATCTCGGCGTGCCTTCAGAAAATCTCATGTATGACAACTTCGGAGGTTAAAACCTCCGCTACCGTTACAAACAGCACGAGCACACAGATATTAATCTGTGTGCTCGCATTTTTTTGCTCAATTCTATCATCAGTTTGGCGTGACAGGAATTATACTTCCGTCCTCATTGAACAGCAAGCGATCGATACATACCTCACGATGTATTCCAGGAAGGTCATTAATATAACCCGGATTTATTCGGTGGTAAACTATGATCCAATTGTCTGATTCAGGCAATTGAAGCACTGAATTATGAGCAGTACCATAAATCTTTTTCCTTTTATTTTGAGCCAATATCACAGGGCTGTCAGCCACGGTGATTGGTCCAAGCGGAGATGTTGATGTGCCATAAGCCACATGATAGTTGGGTGAACGTGTATCATCGACTGACCAAAGGAAATAATAGATTCCGTTACGATAGAACACATAGGCTGCTTCACGGAAACTGTAATCATCCAATGTGCCACCCTCAGGCGTCATTAAAGTGATTGTCTCAGGATTCACAGAGGTCATATCGGCATTCAATTCCGCACCTGCCATATAACTGTTTCCCCAATAAATAAAAGTCTTATTTGAAACAGGATCGGTAAATACATCAACATCTATTTGCTGTCCGCGTCCGGCAGGCGATGACGTTATTATCGGTTCCGGAACAGCCTTGAACGGACCTGTCGGTTTATCAGCCACAGCCACCCCTATCTGCTTCCGTCCGCTGTCGGGATTATTGGCGCTGAAATACAGAAAATATTTATATTTCCCTCCAATCATTTTTTCTTCAATAGCCGGAGCCCAGGCATTACCGTCAGCCCACGGCACCTGATCAGTCGCAACATCAAGGACCACGCCCTCGTAATGCCAGTCTTTCAAATCATCCGATGAATAGCAGGTAAAATATGAGCCTCCCCAATTCTTATATCCATCTGTAGTGGAATAAATGTAATATTTCCCCGTATTTTGGGAATACAGAATCTCAGGATCGGCATGAAACTGGGGGAGCACCGGATTTTTCACTCCCTTGAGATAAGATGGAAAAGCATTCAGCAGCCTGTCATATTCTTCAGCCGTGACCGACATCACTGTGCCATGACGCGGGTGGAAATCCATTGAAATATCAGAATCAATCAATTTAAAAGTGTCAAGGTCCTCTGATTCTGTAAACATATATTCACCGTTCCTATACACATCATACATCAGTATGTATTTGTCCGAATCATTCAATTTGAACACACCGGAACCTTCCACATCCTTTTTAGTGAGATGCTTGTAATCAGGTGATTCTTTCCATTTTCCGGAGGTCAATTTTTCAGTTGTAGCCTTTTTAATGCCATTTCCGTTGCCCTCAGTCTTATAAAAAAGATGATACAATCCATCCTTATATATTATGTCGCCGTCTATACATGCTTTTTTATCTTTCGGAATAAACAATGGCTTCGGTTTTGAAACGAAATCGGTGAAATCATCGTTGGCATAAGCATAATAGATGATATCAGGACCGTCACCATGTTTCATGGACCAATACACCATATATTTTCCGGCATTATTGTCATATATGGTCTGCGGCGCCCATACCCTTAGCAGATCGTTATTCCCTTTGAAGCGTTTCTGTATATTTATCGCTGAGGACGACCAGTGGATGAGATCATCTGATTTCATCAATATAAGCCCACGATTGGAGTCCCATCCATTTGCCGATACCATATCGGTGATGACCATATAAAAAACCTTGCCATCTTCTGTTCTCAGGATGTGTGGATCACGCACCCCTCCGGTCTCACTGATAAGACGTGAGTCTACAACTGGAGCATTATCATTGAGTGAGGTAAAATTCAATCCATCTTTGCTCAATGCGAATCTTATCGCTTCATCACGTTTATCTCCACCGGTGAAATACACAAACAGATAACCGTCATATTTCGGCACTGTGCATTCAGTCGCGGAGAGCTGCAATGAGAGCACAGTTATCAATGCTAATATCAAAAATCTCACATTCATATAATCAATCATTATACAATAATCTACACTAATCGTAAATGCATCATCTTCTTACTATTCACCCGATACGACAATCACTTGAAATGTTTTTGCCGGCACATCACTGCTGAAATAGTTACCATTTATATTCTCAGTAGATTCAACGGGTATTACCGCCTCGGGATTATCAAGCGTATTATCAAGTCGGGAGTCATCGGAGTGAAGAGATATTTTACGTATCGATGTCAGCTTCCTGCCTTTTTTAAGACCTTTGATATTAAACTTTATATCCTGAGATTGGGCTGACGTATTTGCCACCTTTATTATAATATCACCCGTAGATTTATCGAGAGCTGCCGATGCGAATAACCCATTCTGATCCTCCTGTCCGGCAACGGGCTTACCATCCATTGTCAAAGGCAAAACATGGGTGCCTTTATAATTTCCATACAATTTCTGGACATAATAGCTTACTGTAGGCACTGAACGCATATTGTCAAACCAAATCATGTCAGGACGCCACTGCCATCCATCAACATGGGCAAACAACGGTGCGTATGTAGCCATGCGCACCATGTCGGCATTACGTTCAAGCCCAGTCATAAAAGCAGCCTCACACAGAGCGGCATCAAAATTATTACGCTTATGCCCTTGAGTGTGACAAGCATACTCCCCGGCAAAAACCTTCGGTCCCTTACGATCGTAATTGTCATACCTCATACCTTGGCTTAAAAACCAATCCTCAGGACGATAGTAATGCTCATCGACAAGATCCACTTTAAGCTTTTTCATACCATCCCACAGATAATCAAACTTGTCACCATCAGGCACAGGACCGGAAGAGCCAACGATTTTAATTTCAGGATGAACTTTACGGAGAGTGTCAACGAAAACCTTAAGCCTCTCCACATATTCCGGTCCCCACTGTTCATTGCCGATGGCGAGATATTCAAGCCCGAATGGCTCAGGATGCCCCATTGAAGAGCGTAAAGCACCCCACACAGTAGTAGTGTCACCATTGGCAAATTCAATCAAATCTATCGCATCCTGAACGTATGGCGCAAGTTCATCTACCGGGACATGAGCATCAAGAGATTTATTCTGATACTGACACGCCATACCAACATTCAACACCGGCAGAGGTTCTGCTCCTATTTCTTCCGATAACAGAAAATACTCATAAAAACCGAGTCCGTTACTTTGATAATAATCGGGGAAATATCTATGGTGGAATGTATAATGCCAGCGGTTCTCGTTCAGTGGACGATTTTCGACCGGTCCAACAGTATTCTTCCACTGATAACGTGATGCAAGATCAGTGCCTTCGACAATACATCCGCCCGGGAAGCGAAACACTCCGGGCTTTATATCGGCAAGCAATTCCGCAAGATCGCGTCGCAATCCGTTTTCATGTCCATTGTAAGTATCAACCGGGAATAGCGACACATGTTCCAGATCCACAGGATTGCTTGAGTCCAAAAATATACGAAGACGCCCTTTTTCCACAGTTTTGTCAGGAGAAAGATTGACAGTGTATTTTGTCCATTCGGAATTATTGACACTAACCTTTGTACGGGCACACACCTGAGTTTCACCATCCGATGCCGGATCCACAAGCTCCACTATGATTCGGCTTTTCTTTCCTTTAGGAGAGCGTGCATAAACACTGAACCTGTAAGAAGAATCTTTTTTGAATGATACACCGAAGTATCCTTCATTGTCAATTCCTGTTCCTTTCTCACGATGTCCGGCATTTTCAAGAGTGATATAATGGGGATTTTTCGGAAACGGTCCATCATTTTTTACTGTTACCTTTCCAAATGAATACCACCCCATAAGTGGATTGGGAAATTCAAATGATCTGTTTTTCACCATCTCGGCATACAGTCCCCCGTCAGCACCGAAATTTATATCCTCGAAGAACAATCCATACATCGTTGGAGCGATATCACTTCCAGGTTTATTCACTGATATGTCAAACTGATTGTCGGCACATAAATTTCCGACAGAAAGCAATGAGGCGGCTAAAATCGCTGCTACTTTTCCCATTATGGTATCAATTAAAGATTAGTTAAAAAATATCGATTGAAATAACCTATCAATCGAAAATTACATGGTACATATACGCGAAATTACAAAAATAACTACGAATATTCATAAAATAGATGTAAATTCGCATAAAACTCCTGAAAATAATAATACCAAAATACTTTTTCCACCGATGATAATACCAAAATTCCTTACCTTGGCAATGCTCGGAATCATCACATACATATCTCCGGAAGCAATTGCATCTGAATCTCATCAACATCAATCGACACATCAGCTGTCTCACAATATGAACAGTGACCGTTCCAAAAACTCGACAAACAAAAAAGAGGATCTGAAAGGAAAATTTGAAGCAGGCGACGGCACATTCTTGCTTAATGGAGAGCCGTTCACAATCAAAGCAGCAGAGCTTCATTACCCTCGTATTCCCCGTGAATATTGGGATCATCGCATAAAGATGTGCAAAGCATTGGGTATGAACACAATCTGCCTGTATGTGTTCTGGAACTCTCACGAAAGCGAACCTGACCGGTTTGATTTTGAAGGTCAGAATGACCTTTCAGAGTTCATCAATCTCTGTAAAAAGAATGATATGTATGTAATACTGCGTCCGGGACCATACGTGTGCGCAGAGTGGGAAATGGGAGGACTGCCATGGTGGCTGCTAAAGAAAAAAGATATACGCCTGCGTGAAAGCGATACATATTTCCTTGAACGCGTCGATAAATTTCAGAAAGCGGTAGCTGATAAGGTCAAAGGACTGACAATATCCGAAGGAGGACCTATCATCATGGCTCAGGTAGAAAATGAATATGGCTCATACGGTACTGACAAGAATTATGTGAGCCAAATCCGTGATATGATCCGAAAAAACTTCGGCGAGGAACTTACACTATTTCAATGTGACTGGGCATCTAATTTCTTGAACAACGGACTTGATGATCTCATTTGGACCATCAACTTCGGAACCGGTGCAAATATAGATAAGCAATTTGACAAACTGCGGGAGGTCCGCCCCAACACTCCATTGATGTGCTCGGAATTTTGGAGCGGATGGTTCGACAAATGGGGCGGAAAACATGAAACACGCTCAGCCGATAAAATGATCGCCGGCATAACTGAAATGCTTGACAAAAACATATCGTTCAGCCTCTACATGACTCACGGCGGCACCAACTGGGGACACTGGGCTGGAGCCAATTCTCCGGGATTTGCCCCTGATGTCACATCCTACGATTATGATGCCCCCATAAACGAACAAGGAGCTGCCACGCCCAAATATCATGCTCTGCGCGAAGCTCTCTCCAAATACACACGCGGCAAGCAATATCCCGTTCCAAATCCGATACCTACCGGCAAGATTGCACAATTCCCATTCACGGAAGTTGCGCCATTATTTCCTAATCTGCCTGAACCCAATAAAGATGTGGATATAAAAACGATGGAAGAATACAATCAAGGATTCGGAAGCATACTTTATCGCACCGAATTACCGGCAACATCCACCTCCACCACACTCACGGTTAATGATCCTCATGATTTTGCACAAATTTATATTGACGGTAAATACATCGGCAAACTTGACCGTCGCCTCGGAGAGAAAAGCATACTTATACCTCCGGTAAAATCAGGAGCACAACTTGACATACTCGTAGAAGCAATGGGACGAATCAATTTCGGACGCGCCATAAAGGACTTTAAAGGAATCACTGACAATGTCACACTATCGGAATTTCGCGACGGACACACTTTCGTGTGCGATCTGAAGAACTGGAAAGTGTTCAATCTTGAAGACAACATGAACTTTTATAATTCCATGGAATTCTTTCCGTTGGGAGCATTCACGCCCGGAGATGACGGGCGTTTGCCCGGTGGCGTGTATCGTGCCGCATTCAACGTATCAAAACCTGCCGACACATTCCTTAATTTTTCCACCTGGGGAAAGGGACTTGTATATGTCAACGGCAATCCGCTCGGAAGATTTTGGGAAATAGGTCCGCAACAAACTCTCTATTTGCCCGGATGTTGGCTGAAAAAAGGAGAAAACGAGATTGTAGTATTTGACATCATTGGTCCGAAAGAGGCAAAATCAGAAGGTCTTGCAGCTCCGATTCTTGACAAATTACAGACCGAAAAACAACGCATCCACAGAAAATCAGGAGAACACATCAACCTCTCCGATGAAACTCCTGTTGTCTCAGGCTCATTCATGCCCGGCAACGGTTGGCAAAACGTGAATTTCACCACCCCTGTATCCGGAAGATATGTTTGCTTGGAAATGACAAACTCAATCAATGGAAATGACAATGCCGCAATATCCGAGTTATATCTTATCGATGACAAGGGCAAACGCCTTTCACGCGAATCATGGCTGATACGATATGCCGATTCCGAAGATATAAAATCAGGCAACCACACTGCCGATAAAATCTATGATCTTCAGGAATCGACCTATTGGACTACAGCGACAAAAGCAAAATATCCTCACTCGATAGTCATCGATCTCGGATCAGTACAAAAAATCACCGGACTACAATATCTTCCACGCATGGAGGCTGAGACTCCGGGAGCGATAAAGGATTTCCGCGTTTATGTTAAACCAACCGACTTCAATTACTGAAACAAAGACAAAACCATGCCACACAGGCATTTCTGAAAAGAGGCACATCGATATGTGAGAGCCGACACATCACAAACACAATGCAAGCACTACCGCTAATCTTTGTTTTTGTGAATAATCTTCGTATCTTTGCATACATTAATACGATTTATGACAGGATATACCATTTTCCGCCTTGTATGCCTCGCTGCTTTGTGGCTCATACTCTGCTATCTGATGATTGCCGGCAGAGGGCTGACGGCATGGACTCTCTTCATCATTGTAGTTTCCGGTGGAGTGGTGTTTATTCCGCTGTATAAAAAATATATCCGTGACAGCAATGGAAAACGAAGATAATCGAAATAGCGCTTCATATCCTCTCCTAAGCAAAATAGACTCACCTTCCGACCTGAGAAAATTATCCATCGACCAGTTGCCGGAAGTGTGTTCTGAGATACGCGAATTTTTAATAGCATCTCTGTCAGCCAACCCCGGGCACTTCGCGTCAAGTATGGGTGCCGTCGAGCTGACAGTAGCCCTACATTATGTATTCAACACTCCTTATGACCGAATAGTGTGGGATGTGGGACATCAAGCTTATGGGCACAAATTGCTGACAGGACGACGCGACCGATTTTCCACCAATCGCAAACTTGGAGGAATAAGCGGATTTCCCAACCCTGAAGAGAGCGAATATGATACTTTCACCGCAGGTCACGCCTCCAATTCCATTTCGGCGGCATTAGGTATGTCAGTGGCTTCGAGCCTGCACAAAGAAACTCCCCAACGCAATGTTGTGGCTGTGATCGGCGACGCATCCATAAGCGGAGGGCTGGCATTTGAGGGACTCAACAATGCAAGCACAACGCCCAATAACCTCCTCATCATCCTCAATGACAATGATATGTCAATTGACCATAATGTAGGAGCGTTGAACTCATACTTAACTAATATAAATACCACACGCGGATACAACAAATTCAGGCTAAATCTCTACAAAGTCCTGAAAAAACTGCATCTTGTGACTGAGCGGCAGAGAGACTTCATACTACGGTTCAACAACAGCCTTAAGTCGCTTTTAGGTAAGCATCAAAATATATTTGAGGGGCTCAACATTAGATATTTCGGTCCGTTTGACGGACATGATATCGAAAAAATCGTGAGAGTGCTCAACGACATCAAGGACATGAACGGTCCGCGACTGTTGCATCTCCGCACCGTAAAAGGAAAAGGATTTGCTCCGGCAGAAAACGATCCGGCTCAATGGCACGCTCCGGGCAAATTTGATCCCGTCACAGGAAAACGACAGAGCGAATCAAGCAACGGATGCACAAAATATCAGGACGTATTCGGTGAAACCCTTCTTGAACTTGCACGTCAAAATGACAGAATCATCGGTATTACCGCAGCGATGCCGTCAGGGACATCGATAAGCATCATGCAGGCGGAAATGCCACACAGGGTATTCGATGTCGGAATATCGGAAGGGCACGCAATCACATTTGCCGGAGGACTTGCTAAAGAAGGATTCCTCCCCTATTGTGCCATATATTCCTCTTTCCTCCAGAGAGCATACGACCAGATCATACATGATGTGGCTATAATGAAACTCCCTGTCACATTCTGCATCGACCGATCAGGAATTGTTGGTGAAGACGGCGTGACACATCATGGAGTATTTGATCTGGGATATCTGCGCATCATCCCTAATCTCATTATTGCCGCTCCACGGAATGAAGAAACGCTGCGCAATCTTCTTTTCACTTCACAAGCCTCCAACCATGGACCTATGGTAATAAGATATCCGCGAGGCAAAGGGCAGAATCCGGATTGGCGCACACCTATGCGAGAGATTCCGATAGGCAAAGGTATCAAAATGACCGATGGCAATGACATAACTGTCATTTCAATTGGGACTATCGGAAACATGGCTGAAAAAGCTGTTTCAAGGGCGGCTTCCGAAGGAATCAGCACAGCATGGTATGACATGATATTCCTAAAACCACTCGATACAGAACTGATGAAGGACGCGGCGGAAAAAGGAACAACCATAATCACGGTTGAGGACGGCGTGAAGAGTGGCGGATTAGGATCGGCAGTGACTGAATGGCTGAATGACAATGGTTATAGCAACAAAGTCGTGAGAATAGGTGTGCCTGACCAGTTCATAGCCCATGGCAGAGTTCCGGAACTCATGAATATGTGCTGCATGGACGAAGAGGCCATTTACCAAACTATTGTCGGAACAATTCAAAACGCAACCAAATGAGAATAGTAATAGCCGGCGCAGGCGAAGTGGGTTCACATCTGGCAAAACTATTGTCTCGTGAAGAGCAGGATATAGTGGTTATAGATCCCGATAATCACAGGCTCGCCAATCTGGACGCCAATTATAATCTTATGACCTTGAAAGGAAATCCTATTTCATTCAAGGATCTCAGAAAGGCAGGTGTGGAAAAATGCGACCTATTCATAGCGGTTACCCCCGAGGAAACGCAGAACATCCTTGCCTGTTCAATAGCCCGTAACATCGGAGCGCAACGCACCGTTGCCAGAATCGATAATTTTGAATTCATGTCCGACGAACATCAAGAATACTTCACACGCATGGGTGTGAACGCTCTAATCTATCCTGAATTGCTCGCCGCACAAGAAATATATACCGCCCTTCACCGCACCTGGGTGCGCCAATGGTTTGAGCTACATGACGGTGAGATTATAATCTTAGGGGTCAAACTGCGTGACAATGCACAGATAATCGGTATGCAACTGAAGGAATTTGCCCAAATCAAGCATAATTTCCACGTGGCTGCAATAAAACGTCGCCATGAAACAATCATACCGCGAGGTGACGATGTAATAAAAGAGAGCGACATTCTGTACTTTGCCACCCGAAAGGACCATGTTGACGAACTTATTGAGTTATGCGGCAAAAAGACACGCAGAATCAAGAAATTGATTATAATGGGCGGCAGCCGCATAGCCATCCGATTGGCTGCACTTGCGGGAAATGAATATGACATTAAAATAATTGATAATGACATCGACACTTGTCGGTCACTGCCTGAACGGTGTCCCGATTGTGACATCATTCATGGTGATGCTCGCGATATCGATGTGTTGAGAGAAGAGGGAATTGCCGATACCGACGCATTCATCGCATTGAGCAGCAGCAGCGAGACCAACATTCTTGCGTGTCTCACGGCAAAAGAATTCGGAGTGGCAAAGAGCATAGCCGAAGTGGAGGACCTTCAGTTCATATCAGAAGCTGAAGGGCTTAACATCGGCACCATAATCAACAAAAAACTTCTTGCGTCAAGTAAAATATTCCAACTTCTGCTGGATGCCGACTCGACCACCTCAAAATGCCTCGCGCTTGCCGATGCCGAAGTTGCCGAAATTGAAGCAAAACCCGGAAGCAAAATCACACGTTCAGCAGTCAAGAATCTGTCACTCCCTCGCGGGATGACCATAGCGGCACTTATCCGCGATGGAAAAGGAATGCTTGTAAGCGGTAACACGGAAGTGCAGCCGGGCGACCATGTGGTAGTGTTCTGTCTCTCCGGATCAATACATAAAGTTGAAAAACTATTCAATTGACCATGTCTTTGTTTTCCAATACGCATCGGGTAAACTTCCCGATGCTCTTAAAAGTTTTAGGGTGGCTTCTGCTCATCGAATCCATCTTCATGACCGTTCCGCTCTTCACTTGCGCAATCTATGAAGAGCACGATTTCTGGGCATTTTTGATTGCATTCGCAGTCACCATCGCATCTGGAATGATAATGACATTCTGCATTCGCCCTGCATCATCGACTATGGCTAAACGCGAGGGATTCCTGCTGACAGCATTAGTGTGGGTAGTCTTCTCTTTTTTTGGCATGATACCGTTCATGTTGTGCGACACTCCGCTTGATTTCACCGATGCCTTTTTTGAGACTATGTCAGGATTCTCCACCACCGGAGCAAGCATCTATGCTGACATCGACTCACTCTCCCATGGCATCAATATATGGAGATGCCTCACACAATGGCTCGGAGGTATGGGAATAATCCTCTTCACTCTTGCCGTGCTGCCTATGCTGAACCATTCAGGAGGAATGCAGATGTTCAATGCCGAGGTAACGGGAATCACTCATGAGAAGTTAAGACCACGCATCAGCCAGACGGCAAAAAGCCTATGGATGATCTATTTCATCCTGACAGCAATAGTATGCTTCCTGCTGTGGATAGGCCCTATGAATCTGTTTGACAGTCTGTGCCACGCATTCTCTACAATGTCGACAGGCGGATTCTCAACCCGCACAGCAAGTATTGCCGCATGGGACAGCGATTATGTAAAAGTCATCGTCACGTTCTTCATGTTTCTCGGAGGTGTGAATTTCGCCCTCATATACAAAGCAGCGAATGGCGACTGGAGAAGCCTGCTCAAGAATGACACATTCATGGCATACATAAAAATAATCATACTCGCATATATCGTTGTGCTTGTTGAGATATGCCGCCACACATCCGACTTCAGCTTTTCAACGCTGGTGATAGACCCGCTTTTTCAAATAATAACTACTATTACATCCACCGGACTAACCGTAAGCGATTTTGAAACACTCGGATCATTTGTCATGTCGATACTGTTCATCCTAATGTTTTTCGGTGCCTGTGCTGGATCTACAAGTGGTGGAGCTAAAATCGACCGACTATTGTTCCTTTTAAAAAACACCAACAATGAGCTTTATCGCTCTCTACACCCCAATGCCATACGCTCTGTGCGCATAAACGGAACAATAATATCTCCCGATGTGGTTGAAAAAGTTATCGCGTTCCTGTGCATATATGTCATGATAATCACTGTTGGAGGAACCGCTCTGACAGCTTGCGGAATGTCGCTTGTCGACGCATTTTTCAACTCCTTCTCCTGCGTTTCCAATATCGGACTCGTTTCCGACACCGGTAACACCGGCGGACTTCCGGCAATCCCCGATATATGCAAATGGATTCTCGCCATGCTCATGCTGATAGGACGTCTTGAGCTATTTACCGTACTTATCCTGTTCACACGTGCTTTCTGGACAAAATAACAGATGACAAAATAACGGAATAAATATGGCGGACAAGGTATAATCCATGCCCGCCATATTTTCATTTCTCAGTCTCTTAACGGCATCAACAATGCTTATGTGTTGCATGATCACATATCGCCTGTGATTCCGCCTGCTCAACCTGTTCCTCGCTTGGTTCATATCCGGGAGTCCATTTTGATTCTTCCCACGGCTTACGTCCTTCAATCTGCCAGTCAAAAGGATAGAAATGGGCATCAGGATTTCGCCATGACGGCTTACGATTGGCGTAGACCACCAGTGGCAAAGCGACAAACACACCTACCCCTATCACAATTATTCCTACATACACCACAGGGCTTCCGGTAGAAATCTGAGCCGGTGGAATATAGCTCAACACAAGAGCCAAAATCGCTCCTGCCATACCCACTATGCTGACAATCCATTTGCCCAAATTTCCTCCCGGCACTTTAAAGCCTCGTTGTTTATTGGGCTGAGTGCGTCGCAATCTTAAAAATGCGCCATAAATCATCAGAACCATGATAAGATAAATTATAGTCGCCATCTGCGACATAATCTGATATGCCGATTCTACTGTAGGAAGGACAAGCAGCACGAGTGTCAGCACGCTGACGAATATACCCTCGACTATCAAAATAGGCTTGTTGATTCCATTCTTATTGACCTTCTGCATTGATCTCGGAAGATAGCCCGACTGTGCCACAGCCATAAGTCCGGTAGCAGGTCCGGTGACAAGGGCGCTTACTTGACCGATGACACCAAACATGATAAACACAGCCATCACATTTCCAAGCCAACTCAGACCGAAACTCTTCCACAAGGCATTGTAGGCGACCAAAAGAGACTGGAGCAAATTAATATTATCAGTCGGGATAACCTCTCCTATCACCAAGGTACCAAGAGCATAGACCACGACAATGACTACAATGGCAAGGAATATAGCCTTCGGAAAATCCCTTGACGGATTGCTCATGTCATTGATGTGGACCGACTGGATCTCCATACCTCCATAAAACAGGAATATCGACGCGGCAAGCACAATAGTGCTCAAGTGGCTGAAGTCAGGGAAAAACGGCATAGGAGTAAGCTGTATCGGCTTTCCGAAACACAAATACAAGACTCCGAGAATCAATAGCAAAGCTCCCGGAATAATTGTGCCGAATGTACCCCCGAGCGTACTTAGTTTATTCGCCAGTTTCTGCCCTCGGAATGAATTAAGAGTCGCTGCCCAATAAATTATCATCGCAATGACAAGTGTGTATATCTTATTTGATGCCAATGCTCTGTCAAAACTTTCAGGCCAGAATATATAGGCAAGCGATGCGGCTCCAAACATCAATACGGTCGGAAACCAGAATATTATGGTCTGCCATTCAAGATACATTGCCGTCCATCCCCAGCGAGGACCGAATGCTTCTGAAACCCACCGATAGAGTCCACCGCTTTTAGTGTAAGTGGACGCGAGTTCAGCACACACCAATGAAAACGGGAGCAAAAATACTATTGCAGCAAATAGATAATAGAATATTGATTGCACCCCAAACTTTGCTTCTGACGGCAAACCGCGTAAACTAAGCACCGAAGTCACTATCAATATTGCCATCGCAATCATAGTTATTGACCCCTTTGCCGTCGAAACGATCTTCTTTCTTCCTGAAGCGGTTGTCGCCGGTTCAGGAACTTTGTTTGTATTATCGCTCATAAACAAATTATTTGATTATATGACATCGGGCGGGATCTCCCTCGATGGTGCTCCCGCCCGAATTCAATATGCGTTTTATCAGTTCATTTCTTTCTCTACTTCATCACGGGCGGCAAGGACACAGGTTATAACATGATCCATCACCACCGGATTATTGTAGACATTCATTGGATAAGTCTTAAGCGCATAGACAGTGCCTTCTGCATCACTTCCATCTTTATTCCATGATGCGGTGCGGAATCCGGTGCTATAGGCTATATGCGGTGTCGGTTTGCCATTGATCTTGTGCCCTTCAAGATACCAATGGAACATCTTCTCTCCCACAGCCTGCTGGAAACGGTTATTGGCGATAAGATCGGCACGATGTCCGCGATCATTCAATTCATTGGAGAATTGCTGACGTGCGTCAGTACCCTTGGGATATACTCGGAACAGAGTGATGAATCCGGTGTCATCAGAATCAGCCATTACCATCTCAGTTTGCTGCTCAATCAACGAGTCCATATAAAGACGCACTTCAAGTATTCCTCCAAGCACGGCTTGGAAACCCTCTATGCCAAGATATTTAAGCGTAGCCCATCCGGCGAGAGATCCGGCTGCCGTACGTGACACCTCCAGAGTATAGTACATAGGATTATACGGCGTCACCTCCTGAAGATAGGCATAAGAACCTCTTCGCATAAGATTCTCAAATTCTGCCGCATCTTTATAAAGGAAGCAACTGCTGATGTAAGGAGAGAATCCAAATTTATGGAAATCGATGCCTACTGCATCAGCTTCATGGATACCCTTAATCTCCTTATAGTTTTTCTTGATTACATTGAGAGCCTCAGCTGAAAATCCAAGAGGATTAGCTTCAAAATCATAGTAGCGGAACACTTGCCATGACCATCCGCACACAGCGTCGGCATAAAGCAATGCCTTGCCATAAGGAGCTTTATTAGGATACTTGTCAAGAAGACGACGCACTTCCGAAATCGGGTCAAACACACTGGCATCAGTGGTGCCCATCGTACATACGACTTCAATAACCGGAATATTCTTTTCTGTCAAATCTTTAAGAGTAGCCTCAAGAGCGACAAGATCCATCTTGTTGCTTTCAGGATCGGTAGGAATTACAATCACATTGTCCATTCCGAGACCGGTCCAGTCTGTTGCATTCTGTCGGCAATAATGTGCCTGAGCTGATACCAAAACCTTTCCATCCACTCTCACTCCTTTCTCTCGCGAGCCGGGGAAAACTCTTGTGATAGCATACTTAAGACCATAAAGCCAACATCCGGAACCGCCATAAGTGTAAACGGCACCTGCCTTTTCCGATTCCCAACCAAACAAATCGGCAAGCATACCTCCACTTTCAAGTTCTGCCTTATGGACATTCCAGGCATACTCTCCTTCTATAATATTAGGAGCGAAAATCAATGGAAGCATCGATGCTATGATGCTGGCATTATTAGGCTGTGGCCACACATTTGACATGGTAAGCGGACTTGACACATCTGGCATACCATTGAATAATTTAACGCAATCGGAAATAACCCCGTCAAGTGTTGCCGCCTTTTGCGGTATCTTGCAGTCCTTAACATCAGGATATGTATAATCCAATTTTGAACTGCCTCCGAGGAAAGCAGGTCCGTCGGGAGCCGGACGCAAGGAATCAATCATTTCAACCGCCTTTTTCATGGATTCGGCAAGAGTATCTTTGCCTCCGCTGAAGGGAGCGGGAAATTCACTGTTAAGTTGTTTACGATAGGCAGCCCAGCGAGGAGCATTTCCTAAGATTTCTCCATCATTGTTCCAAATTTCGTTTTTATTAATAGCATTTGCCATAGTGCATAATATTTTATGGTTCTATATTGAAAACAAATGCTTATATAAAAAGTTAACAATGGCTATAATTTTAACAATATATAAAGCGCCATTTCACAATCAGTGGCAGCTATCTTTATTGATAACCGCCACTGTGCTCAAATAATATTGCTATTATTGCTACATCTTTGTCGCCGCATCCGATTTTGATGTATTTTTAAATGTGACCGGAAGGGTATAATACACATTCACCGGTTTCCCATTCATACGTCCCGGCTCAAAATGCAATGTCTTAACAGCATCTTCAGCGGCTTTATCCATTTCAGGAGTAAGGCTTCGTATTATGCTGACATCCCCAACCGATCCGGATGATGTTACGACAAACTTGATGATTACCCTGCCCTCCACATCGGAATCAGGATGTTTCAGATTTTTCATCAGATCGGTCAGCAATGCTTTCTCTCCGCCCGGATATTGAGGCATCTGCTCTACGGCATTAAATATCTTCCCTTCCAGTTCAGCATCGGTTGGTGCCGGTTTTTCCGGTATTTCTTTAAGGTGGAAAGTGAGCGGCAACACATAGCGCACATTTACCGGTTCACCCTTAAACGTGCCCGGAATCATATAGTCAATTGCCTTTACAACTCTCACAGCTTCCTGATCAAGCGATGGATGCTTGCCACGCAGAACCTGCACATCAGTTACCGAGCCGTCTGATTTAACGACAAAACCCACAATGACTCTTCCCTGAATAGTATCTCTAATAGCATCTTCAGGATATTTCAGCTCTGACCTAACAAATTCGAGGAGTGCGGCATCACCACCGGGATATTGCGGCATTTTCTCCACTGATGAAAAAATCTTTTCACCATCCTTCTGTCTCTTGCTGT
Source organism: Lachnospiraceae bacterium (assembly GCA_023663655.1). Classification (GTDB taxonomy): domain Bacteria; phylum Bacteroidota; class Bacteroidia; order Bacteroidales; family Muribaculaceae; genus Muribaculum. The sequence goes on along the minus strand of JAMPGZ010000009.1, from coordinate 63,623 downwards.
CATTAGCCTTAGGCTCTGTCTTTTCCGGCTCAGAAACCGCTGAACTCTCGTCTTTAACCGCAGGAGAAACCACGCGTGACGGAATGGCAGCATCTGTCGCACTATCCTTTAATTCGTCAGCAAAGCCAAGAGATTGAGATTCTTCCGGAACCATTTCAACAGCTTCTTCAACAACTGTTCCATAAGTGGTTTCAGCTTGCTCATTAGCAAAAAATTCTGTAACTTTGGCTTCTGCAATCTCGGTGATAGTGGAAGCCACACTGTCGGTTGACAACATCACGGCTGTCAGTGCGACTGCCGGAAGGGTTGCGGCTGCTATCCAGCGGCGACCCGGGGAGGTTCTTTTTTGTAACATCATTTTAATACGTTTAGATAAGTTAGAATGATCAAGGCTGTTGGCAATGGACGGGAATCTGGAGCCAACCGCCTTTTTTATTAGCAATAATTGATAATCACGCGCATTGAACCCTTGACGAAGCACAGCATCGTCAGTCTCATATTCATGCACTGTGCAAAGCTCATCACGCATGAGCCATGATGCCGGATTATACCATGTGAGTATAGCCACAATTTCGGCAAGCAGCAAGTCCGCGGAATGAAAGCGTTCCAAGTGTGCCGATTCATGTGCGATAATAGTGTCACCGCCGTCTAAAAAATCCTTCTGGGAAATCACGATGCGGTCAGCCCAACTGAAAGGTGCCACATCGTCACAATCGTGGACAAGGAGTTTCCATCGTGAATTTACACTTAACGCCTCGCAATGTGAAAACAACCGGAACATACGTATTAATATTATCAGTTCCCTGATTGCAAAAAACACCAGTCCTGCCGCATAGACAGATATTGCGGCAACAATCCATAATGGAAGCTCCGGAAGAGGCACAACCTCACTCGCTGACAGCAATTCAGAATATTCAGAATAAGTCGGCAGATCAAATGTCATATCTGAGACAGGCACACCGGATGGAGCAAACTCAATATCGGAAACCAACGGGAACAATAGAGCCAACCCATAACATCCAAGTATAATCTTGCGGGTGAATGAATGAAAAGTAGTGCCGCTAAGACCTAACTTGACGACAAAGTAAAGTGGTATAAGAATGCACCCTACCCAAAATGAATATGCCAGCAATGCTCCCATGGCGATTAATTTTTATTGTTATTTTTCTCTACCTCGTCAATAAGCCTGCGAAGCTCATCAATAGAAATTTCTTCATCCTTTACAAATGAGGAAACCACTCCAAGATAAGAGTTCTTGAAAAAACGCGACACTATTGATTTCATTGATTTTAATCCGAGTTCCGACGCACTTACTACAGCATGGTAACGATAGGTCTTGCCAAACGCTTCATGCCCGAGATAACCTTTCTCCTCAAGTCCACGCACTATAGTGGATATAGTATTGAAATGAGGTTTCGGATCATCGTAAAATTCCAGAATATCCTTGACAAACAATTTTCCATGCTGCCAGAAATAATTCATTATCTCCTCTTCTTTTGCTGTCAATTCTTTCATATAATCATTATTTTTTAATCCGATACTTTAGCATCGATATATTTTTCAAACATTTGTTTCACTTTTCCTGCTCTCCAGCCCCTTGTCTTTTCAAGAAGAGTTCTATCAGGACCGAAAATATACAAGCTCGGAATCGCCTCAACACCATATTTCAATTCGGCATCACTTTTCCACCGCTCGCCGTCGGTCTGTATCAATGGAATTTTTCCTCCGCTCCTATTCACAGCCATCTTATAAAACATAGGGTCATCGTCTATCACATACCCCACTATTGCAATTCGATCGCTGCAATCAAGAGCTTCAATCTCCTTTTTCATCTCTATGCATGGACCACATCCCGCACTGGTAAAAAAGAGAGCTATATAATCATTTTTCACATCACTCAGCTTAAAGTAAGAGCCATCGGCTATCGTACCGGCAATATCGTAATCAGCCAATTTATCACCTACTTCTATACACTTTTTATTGACAAGTTTAGCCATAAGCTTACCATGCTTTGAATCGCGGTATTTCGGCTCAAGACGATTATATAACGCCGTCAAGCGTTCATGCGGAAACGCGGTTTTATACCAAAATGAAAAAAATTTCAATGCCACAAATGAATTGGGATTATTCTCGATAAACGCGATATTCAACGAGTCTATCTCCGACTTCAATCTACGCATTTTTTCATAAATTCTACGCTGTTCCTTACCGGTAGTAATGTTCATCGAGTCACGCAATGCGCGCTCCTCAATTTCCTTGTCGCCGACAATGCTCCCCCATGTCATCAGTTCATCACTCCATGGCGCCCCCTCTATTTTCAACTTATATCCGCGGAATTGGCTTCTGTTGCCTGTCACTCTCTCGTGATAGCCATTTTGTCCGAGCATATACATTGAGCAGTATCCGGGCGACAGCGGCACCGGACCGGCAAGACGAAGATCAATAGGGCAATCTTCACCCGGAACTTCAGGAATGTCAATCTCAAACGAAGCCTTGCCACTGATAAGCATAGCGGTATCACTCAGGTTTTTGAAGTCAGTGAGCACAAACTGAGTGCTGTCGGGAAAACCGGTCAACTCCACATCAAGCCGGTAAGGTTCTTTATCAATTGCACTCGCGTTTATCACCATTAATCCTGCGGCAATAATACCGATATGTTTTTTCAAGGCAAATTTAGTCATGGTCATATACTTTATATATTGCAAATATAAACTATAAACTTTAGTTTAAACTAATACTTTTAGTTAATTAACTATAGTTAATAGTTACGGCATCAATGAGAATTCTCCCATTGATGCCGTAAAATGCTATATACCAGCACCTAATTAGACTAATTGGACCAATTGGACTAATCAGGTAACTTAGACTTATTATCTCATTTCGCCTTGGCTCCTTTAGCGCCCTTTACACCTCCACCGAGGCTGAAAATGTTTTGGTCATAGCTTACAGTCTTCAAACCCTGCTCTCTCTTACGTTTGAGGGCAAGCGACACCAGCTTCTCCATCAGCTTATCAAATGGAATGCCGGTAGCTTCCCAAAGATAGAACGACAGTGATCCAGGAATGGTATTTATCTCATTGACATATATCTCATTAGTGTCGGCATCGACTATGACATCCACGCGGCTCACACCATGACAAGAGAGAACTCGGAATGTCTCACCGGCAAGGAAACGGATGCGGTCGCTCATCTCCACAGGCAAATCGGCGGGAATGCGTTTCTGTGAGGCTTGCATCCCTTTCGCGCTCTTCGTACCCCCCATATATTTATCTTCATAAGAAAGGATAGCACCGCTTTTGATTGGCTCTTCGCATACAGAAGTCTGATAGTCATCACAGTCTCCGAGCACCGAACAGTTTATCTCCTTCAAGTTATCCACCATGTGTTCAACGATCAAACGAGTGGAATATTTTTCTGCAACTTCCACCTTTTCAATGAGTTCATCACGATTGGCTACACGGCTGATGCCGACGCTCGAGCCGAGATTAGCCGGCTTCACAATAACGGGATAACCCAGCTTCTCCTCGATGCGATTTATTATCTCGTCACGCTTGGCATACCACTCCTTATCAGTGAACCACACATAGTCAACTACCGGAATATCACAGGCTTGCAGAATCATCTTCATGGTGATTTTGTCCATTCCGTTGGCACTGGCAAGCGTGTCGCAACCTGCAAACGGAATGCCTATCGACTCAAGCACACCCTCAAAGATGCCATCCTCGCCATTGCTGCCATGAAGCACCGGAATGACTACATCAAGTTTAGTAACCACTTGGCTACCAAACATTTTCTTCTGCTTGCGATAGAGATTGTAGTCACCGTAAGATGGTTCCATATACACTTCCTCACATTTTTTGAGCAGTTCAGGTATGTTTCGGTAATTTGCCACATCAAAAAGCGCATCACCGGTGAACCACTTTCCTTGCTTTGTAATGTATATCGGGGTTACGTCAAATTTCTCTCTATCAATGGCGTGCATTGCTTGTGATGCGGAGATGACCGAGATCTCATGCTCAGTGCTTCGTCCGCCAAAGAATACTCCTATGTTAGTTTTCATTCTATATTTTTATTTTGTAAAAGTCTATTTAAAGGTGTCGGGAAGGTCATTTTCCAACAAAACATAGTCTCCTGCCCCTGCCATTTTGGTGAGGAGGGTGTAGGCTTCCGTGAAGGTGGCTACGGCATGTATGCGGGTTGGCTCCATATTTCCTGCAAGGAGCCCGTCCATAATCGCATCATGGTTATATTGCCCCACGATGATAGCCTCATCCACCGACTCTGCAATTTTTTCACCGAGACGCTTGTTATACTCATACTGTTTTTCGCCCAACTCAATCATTCCCGGAGTTATGACAAATTTTTTACCACCGGTCATTGAGGCAAGCACGTCGAGCGCCATTCTCGAGCCATCAGGATTGGAGTTGAAGGCATCATCGATTATGGTATAGGAACCGGGGATGCGTTTCAGGCTCAGACGATGTTCCACCTGCTCGATGCGGCTCACGGCATATTTTATTTTTTCAATATTCATGCCAAGATACATCGCTACGGCAATCGCCGGTATGAGGTTGGAGATATTGAACTCACCTATGAGCCGAGTGTGGAAGTCATATTCGCCTACGGGAGTCGAAAGCGTGAAGTCAGTACCGTCTGCCGAGAACACCATCGACTTGACAAAGTATTCCCCGCCATTTCCTTCAGCTATGGAGTAACGGTGGCACTCCACATTATCAACGCCACGATTTGCCACAAAGGGGAAATCATTGTTGACGAAGGCTACTCCATCGGAAGGCAGTGAGTCGATCAATTCAAATTTTGTGCGCTGCACATTCTCGATGCTCTTGAACGATTCAAGATGCTGCTCGCCGACTGCTGTCACAACTCCGATCGAGGGATGAACCAGATCGCATATCTCTTTTATGTCGCCCACATTCTTCGCTCCCATCTCGCAGATAAAGATCTCAGTGTAGGGCTGCATCATCTCACGCACTGTGCGTATCACACCCATCGTAGTGTTATAGCTTCCGGGGGTCATCAACACATTGAACTGCTCGCAAAGGATGCGGTTGAGATAGTGCTTTGTGCTGGTTTTGCCATAACTGCCGGTAATGCCTATGACCTTCAGCCCCTGCACACCTTTCAATATGCGTGCGGCATCATCATAATAGCCTTTATTGATACGCTTCTCCACCGGTTGCAGCAAAGCTACCGAAGCAACCACAACCACGTGGGAGGCGGCATAAAGTCCGGTTGCGCACACGGCTATCAGAAACGCGATTCGTTTAAGCGAGGCATCGCCATAGAAAATCGACACAAGAGCGATAATCAATGCCGACAGCACACACATCACTGAGAATATGCGTTTGGCGCGAGCCGTCCACACAAGCGGTTTCTTGTATCGGGCACTCAGCAGACGGGTGCCGCAGAAACAATCAAACGCGATGATCACCACCATTCCGAGCAATTCAGATGAGAAAGCGACCAACGAGAAAAGAAACGCCCCCATTCCGCAAAGGCGTATGATGGAAGTGGTGTCGCCGCTTGTGGAGAGCCACTTCATGTACCGCTCATGACGATAGGAGTTCTGCTGCATCATCATAAGATCGCGCTTGTATTCAAGCAGCATATTGCCAAGCGCTAATAACGCTATTATTATAAATAAAACAGCCATGTGTCGTATATGTCAGGAATTAAGAAAACTGCGGAGAACCGCAGCAAACTGTGTCGGATTGTCAAGAAAGCTATAATGTCCGCAACCGGGAAATGCCACCAGTCCCGCACCGGGGATGTGCGCCTCCATATAACGGGCATCGCTTATTGGTGTCGCCGTGTCGTTCTCTCCCCATATAAGAAGCGTGGAAGCCTTTATCGATGGAATCACCGGTTTCAAGTCTTCATTCACCACCTTACTGAGAATAGCTCTCATGCGCGGAGTGGCGCGAGCATAATCGCTCGACCCCGCCTTGGCGCGCATAGCGTCGAGCCGTGCCTCAGCCTCTTTCTTGCCGAGGGTGAGATAGAGCCACCGCTTCATCAACTTGAAGGAGTACACCTTAAGATAGTATTTCGCCGATCTTTTAGGCTTTATGCCGGCGGCATCGACAAGTATCAGCTTGTCGACATCATGATGGCGGGAACTGTAGAGGATTCCTACCCTGCCTCCGAAAGAGTGACCGAGCAGTGAAGGGTGTTCAAGCTTCTCGGCTTCCACTATTTTTTCAAGGACGCGGGTATACTCCTCCACTCCCCACACTGCCGGCGGTTCGGGCGATTTTCCATGACCGGGAAAATCAATGTTGATCACCCTGCACGATTCAAGAGCCACCTTTTCAATACTTGCCAAAGTGGTAGTATCACACCCCCAACCGTGCATAAGCACGATTGGTTTTCCTTCGCCGGTGTCAGTATAATGCACCTTGGCGCCGTCTACGGTTATGCTCTTGTCCATAGTCGAGATGAAATGATTATCGACGGCGCATATTGCGCATCATCTTCATGGGGTTAGCCTTCATGTTCATAGCCGACTTCATGATCTTGCGCATATCCTCGAAATTCTTCAGGATGCGGTTCACCTCCTGAAGCGAAGTTCCGGAACCTGCGGCTATACGGCGGCGACGGCTTGCATCGATGATATCGGGGTGAGTGCGCTCCTTTTCGGTCATTGAGCGTATCACGGCTTCAATGCTCTTGAATGCGTCATCGTCAATGTCGACATCCTTTATAGCCTTGCCCACACCGGGAATCATCGCAGCGATATCCTTGATGTTTCCAAGTTTCTTGATCTGCTGTATCTGATTATAGAAGTCGTTGAAGTTGAATTGGTTCTTGGAGAATTTGCGTTCAAGCTCGGCAGCCTGCTTCATGTCAAACTGCTGCTGCGCTTTCTCCACGAGGGTCACGATGTCACCCATTCCGAGGATACGGTCAGCCATACGCGACGGGTGGAAATAGTCGAGCGCGTCAAGCTTCTCGCCTGTACCCACAAACTTGATGGGCTTCGTCACCACGGTACGGATAGATAGAGCGGCACCACCTCGGGTATCACCGTCGAGCTTAGTCAGCACAACGCCGTCAAAGTCAAGGCGGTCATTGAACTCTTTAGCGGTGTTCACGGCATCCTGACCGGTCATTGAATCGACCACGAAGAGAGTTTCCTGCGGTTTCACAGCCTTCTTGATAGCCTCGATCTCTTTCATCATCGCCTCATCCACGGCAAGACGGCCGGCGGTGTCGACGATCACAAGGTCAAAATGGTTAGCCTTGGCATAGCGGATAGCATTTTCCGCAATCTGCACGGGGTTGTTGTTGCCCTCCTCGGTATATACAGGCACTTCTATCTGCTCTCCAAGCACTTTCAGCTGCTCGATAGCGGCGGGACGATACACGTCGCCGGCTACAAGGAGAGGACGACGCCCCTTTTCACTCTTGAGCTTTTTAGCAAGCTTACCCGACATTGTGGTCTTACCGGAACCTTGCAGACCCGACATCAATATCACGGTAGGATTTCCGCTCAGGTTGATCTGAGCGGTCTCTCCTCCCATCAATGTGGTAAGCTCATCGTGAACTATCTTAATCATAAGTTCACTCGGCTTGATGGCATTGATCACGTTCTGTCCAAGGGCTTTGGCTTTAACCGTGTCAGTGAATTGTTTTGCGACTTTATAGTTAACGTCGGCATCGAGAAGAGCGCGACGAACATCTTTCAATGTTTCGGCAACATTAATTTCAGTGATACGGCCTTCGCCTTTCAACATCTTGAAACTCCGTTCAAGTCTTTCGCTAAGATTTTCAAACATATATGATTGAGATATTCGTTTCGTTAATTATTTTAATTGACCAGTCGGTTGGTAGCCGTGTCAGGGAAAATCACCGCCGGCTTAAAGGTCTTCGCTTCCTCAAACGGCATTGTGGCATAGCTCATGATTATCACCACATCGCCCGGCTGCACCTTGCGTGCCGCCGCTCCGTTGAGGCATATCATGCCCGATCCTCTTTCTCCGGGGATGGTGTAGGTGTCAAACCGTTCACCATTATTATTGTTGACGATATACACTCTCTCTCCGGCTATGATATTAGCCGCGTCCATGAGATCTTCATCAATGGTTATACTGCCGATATAAGCAAGATTGCTTTCAGTAACCGTAACACGGTGAATCTTTGATTTCACCACTTCAACCTGCATCATTTCGTAGTATATTTAATGTTATCAATGAGTCTTACATCGCCTACGTTCACGGTCACGCAGCCCACGGCATAGTCAGTCTCCGACCAGTCGGAAATAGGCTGCATATCATATCCGTTCACAATCTCGTAATACTCCACTTCCATTCCGGGATAAGCGTTTATGTCATCGACCACGCGGGTTTTCACCGTGTCGACCGGTGCTTCTGGAGCCCAGCCAACGCTTTCGGCAAGCACTTTATGAATCTTGGGAGCGATGGCGCGCTGTTCCGGATTGAGGCGCACATTGCGTGAGCTGAGGGCAAGCCCGTCATCCTCTCGCTTTATGGGGCATGGAACGATTTCAAGGTCAAAACCCTCAAGCTCGACCATACGGCGGATTACTGCTATCTGCTGGAAGTCCTTTTCGCCAAAGTAAGCGCGTGTCGGCTCCACCATAGCGAAAAGTTTGCTCACCACCTGAGCCACACCGTTGAAATGACCCGGACGCATCTTGCCCTCCATAACATCGGCGACCGGACCGAGATCAAACACTCGGGTGTCGGGCTGCGGATACATCTCCTCTACCGTGGGGATAAACGCGTAGTCCACGCCTGCGGCTTCGAGCTTGGCGCAATCGGCTTCCTCGGTGCGGGGATATGTGCGCAAATCTTCAGGGTTATTAAATTGTGTAGGATTTACAAATACACTTACAACGACTACATCGTTTTCTGAGCGGGCACGGTCTATCAGCGACACGTGTCCGGCATGAAGAGCGCCCATCGTGGGAACGAGCCCCACGCTTTTTCCTGCAGCCTTGGCTGCGGAAAGCGTGCTCTTAAGTTCATCGACTTTACGTATAATTTCCATTGTTTATATGAGCAAATTTTGCTTTCAACACGCAAAATTAAGCATTTAATGACAATGTAAAAAGCAAAATTGAGAAAATTACGTCCCACATCTTGTAGTGTTCATTGTTTTGAGCTAACTTTACATTATAATTATGGAACAGGAATACGCTTCTACCCTACTTGAAACTGCTGTCAACGAGCTTTCGCGGCTCCCCGGCATAGGCAGAAAAACAGCGCTGAGGCTCGCGCTCCACATTCTGCGCCAGGATGAGAAGATGGGACAGTCGCTCGGCGACGCCATCATAAATCTGCGCAAAGGAATACGCTACTGCACCGTGTGCCACAACATATCGGAGACCGATGTGTGTCCTATATGCTCCAATCCCGCCCGCGATCTCTCTACTGTGTGCGTGGTGGAGAGCGTGAAGGATGTGATGCTCTTTGAGAACACCGGTCAATACACCGGGCTTTATCATGTATTGGGCGGACTCATCTCCCCAATGGACGGCATCGGTCCCGCCGAACTTGAGATTGCGTCTCTGGTCGAACGCGTGAAAGAGGGCACGGTCAAAGAGGTGATCCTCGCGCTAAGCGCCACTATGGAGGGCGAGACCACCAATTTCTACATCTACCGTCAGCTCGGCGCCACTCCGGTCAAAATCACGCAGCTTGCCCGTGGCGTATCGGTTGGAAATGAGATCGAATACACCGACGAGATCACTCTCGGGCGCTCCCTGTTGAACCGCACCCTGTTCAGTGACTCATTTAACCGCAATTCACGATGAATGCCCCACATTATCTACAGGACGAAGCCATCATGCTCCGCTGTCCCGAGCCTTACGACCTTGATGTCATCTACCGTTGGGAAAATGACACCGAGCTGTGGGCGGCAGGAACGACTACCGCGCCATTCACCCGTCAACTGATCGAGGAGTATATCGACAGCTATAATCCCGACATATATGCCGCCCGACAGTTGCGTCTCATGATTGTGATGCTCGACACGATGGAACCTGTAGGAGCTGTCGACCTTTTTGAATTTGATCCTCACAACCGCCGTGCAGGGGTGGGCATAATCATCGACCGCAATTCTCAGCACATGGGCTACGCCTCAAGAGCCCTCCGGCTGATTGCCGAGTATAGCCACGGGATGCTGGGAATGCACCAGCTTCACGCTACAATTCCCGCCGACAATGAGGCGAGCATAGGATTATTCCGTAAATCGGGATTCAAGATTTGCGGCAGATACCGCTCGTGGATGCGGAGAGGAGCCCATTATGTCGACGTGTTCGCTCTCCAACTGTTGTTCACTTAATCAATTCCATCGGGGATTCTGCGGGTGGTACATCCAGCCACGGTAGTCCTCTCCCATCTGTCGCACCAGTCCGTGCCAATATCCTCGTGAAGACCCCGAGAGCAGCGCCGGCGCCGATTCAATCTGAGCCACCGCCCACACATGGTCGGCTATCTCCGAATCAAGTTGCCCGGCATCCCATCCGCTGTAACCGAGGAAAAACCTTATATTGCCGTCGAGCGGATATCCGGCATTCACATAGTCGATCATCGCCGCGAAATCGCCACCTATATATAGCCCGTCGCATATCTTGGTCGCTCCGGGAAATATCTCATCGCCCAAAGAATGAATGCAATAAAGACGGTCGACCGACACCGGACCACCGCAATAGACCATCACAGGCTCTTTGCGTGTGACGCCGTCAATGAGATCCGACAAGAGGTAATCGGTGGGTTTGTTCAGCACCACCCCCATCGAAGTGACCCCCTTTCCGCCATATTCAATCAGGCAAATGACACTGTGATTGAAATAGCTTTCCCGTAAAAACGGCTCGGACACAAGCAATGAACCGGCTCTTACATCTCCATGCGGCACACGGATATTGAATAAAAAGTCATCAATCTTGTTCATAAGGCATTAATTATGGTGTTTCCGTTATAAATTTACGGAAATATATCGAATAAACAAATATTTTCAATGCCAAATTATTCTATTTTAACGAAATAAGAAAAGCACCCCAAAATAAATTTATAATCGCATCGAAAATAGATTTATAATTATGTCGAAGGTGTCACCGCTATGCATAAAATGATAATAATATGCATAGCGGCATCATGTTCGTGTGCAGCGATTAAACGCACGACGGTAGTATATGCGGGTCGTCCGATGCCTGAAAGGCAGGGCTTACGCGTAGCCGAGCACGCGAGCCATAGGCGAGCGGTGCCCGGTTATGCGCCACACATCGGACATCTCTGAAAAGAGATGCCTTACATAAGGTCACTCTTTGCAGAGTGAAATCAACATTGATACCAACCGGGCACAGGTCGCCTACGGCTCCCTGTACCCGGCTACGCGTAAGGCTCGCCTTATCAGGCGATTAACCATACAGCGGCGATTAAACATGAGGTGATCCACGTGCGGGTGCGGACGATGCCTGAAAGGCAGAGCTTACGCGTAGCCGGGCACGCGAGCCACTGGCGAGCGGTGCCCGGTCATGCGCCACACATCGGATATCTCTGAAAAGAGATGCCTTACATAAGGTCACTCTTTGCAGAGTGAATTCAACCATGATATCAACCGGGCACAGATCGCCTACGGCTCCCTGTACCCGGCTATGCGTAAGACTCGCCTTATCAGGCGATTAAACATGCAGCGGCGTTAAACATAAGGCGATCCACGTGCGGGTGCAGACGATGCCTGGAAGGCAGGGCTTACGCGTAGCCGAGCACGCGAGCCATAGGCGAGCGGTGCCCGGTCGGGTGCCACACAAAATTCACTCTGCAAAGAGTGACCCTATGGATATAGGGTGTGCGGGTGCGGACGATGCCTGGAAGGCAGGGCTTATGCGTAGCCGCGGTACAGGGAGCCGCAGGCGACCTGTGCCCGGAAAAACACACGCTCCGAATGCACTCTGCAAAGAGTGACCTTATGTATGGCGTGAGGATGGGGGCTAATGAAAAAACCGGCTGCTGATCACTCAGAAACCGGTCGCACTAATTTAACATTTTTATAATCTAACTATCCCATTTAAATAACACATTGCTATTTAAAGTTTGATGCTTCTCACGAAGCATGCATCTGCTCCTTGTGCGACATTTCCTCCGGATATCTGGAAGAAGTCGAACGTGAAGTAATTTATGTCCCAGCCTACCATAGCTCCCGTTTCACTGTTCACAGAAGTAGTCACCGGCTTATTATACCAATAGATAGCCCCCGGACGGCGGAAAGCATCAAAGAACAACGGGCAATCATCCACACCATCGGGATAAACAGCAGTTTTAGTGGTGTCAGCAGGCAATCTGCTTGTATCAAAATATCCCCATCTGCCTGTTGAGCAATTATATCTCAACAATCCCTTATGCTCAGTGCCATTGGCATCCTTTATCGAAGTGATTCTATGACCATATCCTGAAGCTCCAATAGGGAAAAAGAGGTTTTTACCTGTCCTGTAATTGTAAACAAAACATCCTCTCATGCCTTTATCAACCGCTTTATCACCGTCAGACATATAGCCATATACATCATTAAGATTGGTGAGTGTATAGGATGAATCATCGCCATAAAGCACACCATAACCCTGCTCAATATCAGGATTCTTTCCTGAATACAGTGTAGCATAGTCAGCTTGGGAGGCTACACGCATTCCGGTTTGCTCCTTAAATTCCACATTAAATGGACCTTGCCAATTACCGGTTGTCACATGTTTTATGGAATCCCATATTGCTGTCCCTGATGTAGCCAAAACCAACTCTTTTTTATCTGCGGCATTATTCACGAAGTCGTTTGGAACAACACCGGTCCAGGTAGATTTATTATTCTTATTGTTGGAGGCAGCTATAGGTTGATCCCAATTGCCGAATTTAAACAACGACCCTTCATCGAGCGGAGATTTTCCAACAACACCATTGGATATATTGTTGCTCGCCATCCACTTGGCACCACCCTCAATCAAATCGTCGGCACCATATCCCTGACGGACGAAGATAAGGTGATAGCAAGTGTAGTTGTGGTATTCCACACGAATAACGGCATAGTTGGGAGAATCATCCGATGTGGTCTTGCCATTGAATTTTATGGTAAAGTCCATATTTGATCCGGTAGAGCCTTCGATGGTCTGATATCTGCGTACCTCCCCATTTTTATCCTTAATCTCCATGCTGCCTGTAGTGGTTCCCACTCCGCCCTCAAGGCGTATGGTGCCGTTGGCATCATTCCAACCCTCAGCATTTTCCTCGCCGCGCTGAGTGTCGCGAATCACGTAGGCACGCCACGGACCCTCAGAAGCAAGAGGCTTGAATGTGGTGGCCTCTTCCGACGGGAGAATGCTTAGCACCACATGAAAATCTTTATTGTTATCGGCACGGCGGTAAACACCCTTTGGATTGACAATGCGTCGCACCTGACGTATCGAAATCGGTTCTCCCGACTGAGTGCCATGATCATTTAGTTCTGATCCGTTCTGAGTAGTAATACCGGTGGTGAGCGTGTCACCATCCTCTAAAATAGCGAGCACCTTCACTTTCGCCTCACGCTGATAGGCTACAAAGGGATTGTTGCCGGTATAAGCGGTCTCTTTAATCAACTGCTTTGCACGGGTCCACATTGGTATATTCAGGATATAATGGTTATATCCGTCATCATCCTTTTTAAGTTGCACGTGCATTTCACCATCCACAAGTGCCTCTTCAATAGTTTTTTCACCACTTTCAACAAAACTTGTATAGGTTCTTTCACCACGTTTAGGATCGCTATTATAATAGGCGGAATTGGCATCGATATTGAATGGCTTCTCTCTCATGATCACAGTACTATCAGTCTCTTGCAGAGACAGAAAACCATTGTAAGGGTATGTTGTAGGATCATCCATTTTTTTCCAATAAAGCGCATAGGCATCGGCACTGGGAGTTGCCGATACACCACCCGAAGCATTGAGCGGCGCCCAGTTATTTGACACTATCTCCAGCTTCAGCTTCTTGATAGTTGATGATCCGGCATCGATCTCGAGCGGGAGCATCATTGAGTGGTTGTATAGATAGGAGATGTAGTAAGGATTGGGGTTTTGGATCTTACGGTCCTCCTTTTTGTAGTCAATGTGCCAATCGACATCGTTGGCATAGCCATTGAAGCGGAGTGTGAGCTTGTAGTGATAGTTGCGCTGAGCATTGTAATCGAGCGTCACATCCTTGCCGAGCATAAAGCGGTAGATGATATCGCCCTGTCCCGGATCGCCCGGGTTGAGCGACCTATAGTAAGCCTTTACCTCGATATAGGTGCCATGAGGCTTCGCATCCTTCCACGCCACTGTTGTGGTATCGATACCTTCGGGATAGGATGGGCGATGGGAGTTCTTATCTTCATCTTTAACCTGCTGGCGCTTGTCGGACTCAGTGCCCTCCTTGCCCTTGCCCTGCATATTCTCAAAGAAATAAAGGGCATTGACGCTTTCGGTGTGCTGTGCCGCAAGACGCTCCTCATATTTAAGGTTGGTGTCAAATGCTTTCTCGGTGTCATAGCCGAGTATTGGGTGACCCTTGGAGATGTATTCCTCCCATGAGTCGGCATTATAGGTATCTCCTTCGTGATATGTGATTTTCTGTCCTTCGGTGACAAGCGGCAATTTCACGCCACGGTCGCCGGCGGTAAGCTTTGAAGGGTCGCCGGGGTTGTAGTCGGCGAGATAGCATGAGTCAGGGATATCCTTGATCTCAACCGACTTCACGAATATCCATATATTTTCTTTCAGTCCGCGACCGTCAAACGCCACGGTCACTTTCGACACCGCGCGCTTCACCCACGAATGGAGCGACACGGAGGTGTTGTTGATCACCAGCTCCTTGCCAATGAAACCCTCGCTTGCATGCTCGGTAGCCTGATGCTCGGTAAAGTAGCCAAACATCTGATTGTTGGCGCCGATATTCTCGGCATCCCACTTCAAGCGGATGGAGTGCAGCTTCTCCTCGGTGGAGAGGTCGTAGTCGGCAAGATCGCCCATATTGGCGACTGCATATATGCGGTATTTTCCGAATGGCAAACGGTTTTCCACCTTAGCCACACCTATTTTGAAAGTGGCGCGTCCGGTCGCTGCTTCAGCCTGATGTTCGCCGGCATTAATGGCATCGGAGGGCGACGAATTGTTGTCGGCGGGCTTGTAGTCATAATCTTCGAGATCATCCTTCGTATATTTCTTGACAAGAGTTCCCTCCAGGTCGTAGGCAAGGACACACACCGAGTTAATCGCTCCTATCTCATTTCCCGGAGTGCCGCCGGTGACGGCTCGCGACTCAAGGCGGCTGCTTATCTCATAGAAATTCAGGTCGGCAGTGATAGCCGCTTCCCCCTCGCCGATGACGGCGGGGTCATATAGCAGATCATCGGTACATGACGACACGGCAAGCATGATGAACGCCATCATAATCGAGGCGACCATCGGCGACTTGGGGGTCATGTGTAGAAACTTAAATCTCATTGCAAGTGATTATGTATATATATGGTGTGATTTCTGTTTATTCTGTTTCAGTTGTTGCAGAGCGCCGTCAATAGGCGTTCTGTGATGGGGTTGTGAGGGTCACTCTCTGTCGCCTATGCCGAAGTCGGGATCCAGATATATGCCGGTGTATGGCACCACTGTGACTTCACAGGTCATTGACGCTCCATAGAGGTTGATATTGACACGCACATGAGTGTTGCGGGGAAGAGAGGGCAGATTGGGCAGCGGGGCTGAAAGCACGACTCCATTGACAGGAAGAGTGATCGTATAAGGCTCGGCGCCGTTGCGATATTTGGTTTCGGGCATATAGACCGGTCCTGCCGAGAATGAGCGGTTGCTGTCGCCGACCGGGCTCCATGACAGCGACCATGAATGAGTTGCAGCATTTGCCGGTACTGAATAGGCAGTGATGATGCGATCGGTTGCATCGGGCGCTTTGGGAGGCTCGTAGGTGGTGTTGCAGGGGAACAGGTATTCCACGTCGCCCACCTCATTGAAAGTGACAGTGGAGAGAGCCGAGGGGTCAAACTTTATATAGGAATCGGTTACATTAAGGCTGAACGACAGCTTGACAGCCGCACGGGTGACAAAAAGGGTCGCCTTGTAAGGGTCAGGGTCGCCATTAGCGTCATATTTCGGTGCGCCTATCTCCACCTCATGCACCTCAGTCATGGGAATGAGCTGATCGGCGGTGAAAAGAGGCTCGTCGGAAGTTCTCGACAATGTGTATGAACCATAAGTGTCGACAGGAAACGGATTGCCCTTTTCAAGATTGCGGAACACATTAATGACATCTTCCGGAATCGATGCCTCGTTGGCAAACAGATAAACCTGTTTTGTTTCATTAGGCTTCACCTTGAACAAGCGTTTGGCGGTCATAATGTCAGGATTCTGGGAGATGGATATGTTGTGCTCTACCTTGCCATCTTTATCGACTATGATGAAACGCATGGTGCTGATCTTTTCATTGTCATATTCCGGTGGCTCAAAGCCATAGTCATCGGCGCGGCTTCCGACACCGGGAGCAGCATCAACCGCCGTAATCGACAGCGACAGATAAGCCATCGGGTCGCGTGGCTCCTCGACCGCCTGAGGCGAGCCGGAGTCTCCGCAGCCGGTAAATGCCGTCAAGAACGAGCAAAACAAAAGCAGATTTACAATTCGGTTCAATTCCATAAGTCAGTAGTATTGAGTCGCACAACCCAACCGTTGATGACAATCTTAGTATCTATCCAGTTATTATTACTGTCAAGGAAAAATATCACGTTCCATTCCGATTCTCGGTCAAGGTACTCCTGAGAGGGCATCGATGCGTATTTCTCGCTCTTAAGAAGGAGAAGACACCTGATGAGGGGCACTGACAGCACAGGCTCGCCGGAAGCATGATTGGAAATCTCAAGCCTCATGGGGGCGTTGGCATACAGACGCGATGTGCTGAACTCGGCAAACGCCGCGATGGGAGCAACAGTTGCGTCATCATCTGCATCATCGTCAGCGATCAAGTTGCCGTAGGAGTCATATTTTGCATTTTCGTCGCCTTTCACCCAAGGATAGACATCGGTGTCCTGACCCAAGGGGAGGATATTGTTGGCGTAGTCAAACATGAAGTTGTCGGCGCCTGTGATAGCGAAATCGAAGTCATCGCTGCTGATTGGGTTGCCGTTGACGTGCTGAAGCAACACGCGCACATTGTGAGTGTCGCACATCATGGGAAGTGTTGCCGTGGTGTAGGTGTTGGATTCGGGTTCAGGCACAGTGACCGCCAGTTCGCCATAGAAGAGCGAATGAAGCTTCACGCCGGGATTGGCGCCGATGCAGTTGGTGTTCATCGCCACGGTAAGCGAGTTCATCTCGGAACCGGCACCGGGAATCGGCGAGAAGTGGAACGAAGGCTTGTCGCACTGCATACCGCCGTAAGCGAGCAGATGATACTCGCCGGGATCGAGTTCGAGAGCCATGCGGTAGTTCTCATCCTTAAGCGCGGAGGTGGTCTCGGTGAGCGTGGTCACATATTTGTAGTCCGAATCATACACGAAAAGTGTCAGGCAGTCCACCTGCGAATAAAACGCGTTGGCAAACAGCATGTTGTAGTCATACACGAATCTCACCTCGATGCCGGAGCGGCACGGATCGAGATCTTCATATATGGCACCGTCGCATGACGACAAGCTTACCATAGGAGCGGCGGCAATCGCCGCTCCTATGACAGACTTGGTAATGATTCGTTTTAATAGATTCATTTTATTGAAATGAAGCGATTTTTAGAAATCAATAGTGTTAACTCGTACTACCCACGGAAGAGCCTGTACTGAGAGTTGGAAGTAAGTCTTGGGAGACTCATCGGGATCTTCGGGCTTTTCGGGATCGGGGTCGTCGCCGGGTTTACCGGGGTGTCCGAATTCATTGATAGAGTTGACTTTCAGCTTGTAGACATTGTTACGAACTACGGCAAACTCCATCTGACCCATGTTGATGGCATCACCATTGTCGTCATGACGGTTGTAGTAGTAATAGTAGCAAGGATATACATTTTCAGATCCTACAGTCTCAGGGCGATAGATGGTGAAACCATCTTCAATAGTCGATTTGAGGTCGCCGTTAGCATCCATGTTGTCAGCTGTGAAGAGCTCAGCGTACAAAGCTGCAAGAGTGGTGGTGGGAGCCTCTTCAGCCTTAGCCTTAAGCTGATCCTTGTCGCCATAGATGTGACCTTCGTAAGCGTAGAGCACTTTACCTGAAAGAAGCATCTCATTTAACTTGGTATCGTTACCTCCGCGAAGATAGCCCTTGAAAATCACGCCGGTAGTGATACCGTGCAACTGTTCGTCGACGCCGGGGATAGTATTCTCGGTTGCATAGCGCCAGATCTTATAGCTGGTGCCACCTTCTGAACCGGGCTTCCAGTTTTCATCCTTGTCATCAGCAGTAAGGCTTGAGATCATTGTGTAGGCGGCGTTGTCGGGTGCGAAGCCGGGAGCTGACGTCGCGAAATCGAAATAAGATGATACATCGCCATTGGTGTAAGTCGACTTGATATCATAGTTGGTGCTGACAACCCAGTTGTTGGAGTTCTCACGCTCACACACTACAGGATTTGACCAGTTATCATTAGCCGACATCATGGGAAGATAGTTGAAAGTCTTCGACATATTGATGAGTGACATACCCACGAGTTCAACATAACCTTCAATCGTTTCTGCATCATATACGCTTCTTACCGGATAGAAATTAGGCTTTGCTTCATCTTTCACAGTGGTAGACTCGAAGTCGAAACGTGCTGCGGCACGCTGCACCTTCACTGTACCGAGATTGACGGGATTTTTAACTGTAGATCTCTGCATCTCTTCTACATCGGGAAGTTCTTTAGAACAGAGGTCGCGGTTGGTCATCAAGAAATTGTTTGCCATCCAGATGGGAGCATTCTCGTCCAATGATGTGCTGAAGCCGGTGAATGAAGCACCAACCTGCAGACCTTCCACCTGATTCATGATGTCGGCAGTGGGGTTACAGTAAGCGAAGACGAAAATTTTCTGCTTAGCTTTCGCCAAAATCTCGGGCGACTTGATGCGTACTGTGAATTTGGGGAGAGTTGCACCGTCAGCATTTTCCTCTGTTGCATCAGCCTGAGCGAATGCGATAAACTTGTAGTCAACTCCGGTTCCGGTTTTAACAGAGTCAGCCAATACAATAAGCACTGAGTTAATGTGGTTTTCACTTGCCTGACCGATTTCATAACCTGCATTAGAGTTGGTGTTGTCATCGGGAGTCACTGTTTCGCTTCGCGAACCGGCTGTGGGCAGACTCAGGGTCAAGCGTGCAGCTATGCCCTCTTCCGGCATTTCAACCACACTCGGACGATCCTCATTGCTGTCGCAAGATGCCATCATAAGAGCGGCAAGGATTCCAAAAGTTACCTTTTTCATTTACGATTTGTGTTGTTTTAAGATTAGTACTATTATTTTTCTCTAATTATTATTTGTTTCGTTCATTGTATTCAAGAACCTCCTTTAGCTGAGCCAATGCGTCGGTGGCTTGCTTCAAGCCGCGAGCCGAGGCTTTTTCAAAGAATTCAAGTGCCTTCTCGTAGTTAAGCTCTTTAGCCTCGACCAATCCCTTGGCATAAATAGCTTCGGGTGTGTCACCCGCCTTCGCGAGATAAGCGCGAGCCTTGGAGAGCTCGCCGCGCTGAAGAGCGATGTTGGCGGCGTTAAGATTGGCTGTCTCGTTGTCGGGGAACATACGCACGGCAGTCTCAAACACGTCGCAATACTCTTCCGAGCCCGGCTCATAGCTCTGTGCCACAAGGAACAGCTCGTTCAACGACAGATTCTGCGGCGCAGTGGCAAGCACTTTCTTTATCTCATCAACCGAAGTGAATGTGCGCACGATGTAGTTGATGGTGTAGTCAGAGTGACGCAACGCCGGATACTCCTCCTTGAGAAGGAAAGCGTATTGCTGCGGATAGGTCGACTTGATCTTGTTGTCCTTGGGGTCGGGAGCGAGGTCGCTGTCGATGATGGCAAGTATGCCCTCTTTGTTGGCGATGTCGCTTGCCTCCACATAGCGGCGAAGTCCTTCCCAGTCCTCCGGCTCATAGGAAGTGTGCATTATCTCCGGATCGAAAGCGTAGAGACGCTGCACGTAGTCCTTCAATGTCGCGGTACGACCCTTGGCAAGACGCACGTTGTTGGTGTAGGAACCCTCGGGCGAAGCATATCCCTTGATAGAGAATGAGGTGATTTTGACATTCAGGTCATTGCGCACCACGTCGATGGTCTTGCGTATTTTTGCAAGCTCCTCGGGATTGCGGCGGTAGTCGGGATACAGCTCAGTGCGGTTCACCGGGAAGTCGATGTAAGCCGAGCCTTTGAGGTCGCGCATCTTCACAGCCTCAGCCTCGGGAGTGATGAACGCATACTGCGGAGCAAACACGCGGGGCTTGTAATCGAGGTGCGCCAAGGGCATGGATTCCAGCGGCATATCGCATCCGCAATCGCTCTGACCATATTCTATCGAAAGGTCGGAGATCTCCATCCACGGTTCATAGTCAATCACCGACTGATAGTTGATCATAAGATCTTTTCCGCTTCTGTACAAAAGATAGGAATGAGGGGTGGCATCGTTGCGGAGACGGTAGTAATACCTGTTTCTTCCGGAGATCACCACTTCGGGAAAGCGGTAGGTCTCCCCTGCCTTGCCGTTAAGCACCGGCACGAGCATAGTTTCAGAGCTTCCACCCTGCTTCAACAGGCGAGTGTCGATATCCATGTTGAGAATCAACTTACTCTGCGAACGCTCCACTTTTATTCCATTGAGCCCCACCGAACCGTCAAACATATCGACGTTCAGGGCATGGCAGCCAAATATTCCTGCCAATAGAAATATGACAAAAAACGTATTTTTCATACTATAATTGTGTAATCGTATGAGATAATCAGAATGTATATACCAAGTTTATAGCAGCCTTGGTAGGGCCTACGTAGTGTACCGGTTTGTCCTTGTATTCAGGGGTTCCGCACTCGGCGCAGGGATAGGCTGTGGCTTTTGAATAAACCCATCCAAAGCCTATTTCAGCCTCGATGTTCCAATGACGCGACATGATCCAGGAATAGCCGTATGCGACACCCACGCCTCCATACCATCCCTCGTAGCGGTGGTTCTTGAAATCTCCGAGCTTATTGCCGAGAAGGTTGAAATTGGGGAAATCCATGTTGCCGATGTTGTATTGCCCCACAAGTCCATGTGCGGCAACGAAATGCCCCTGCCATTCCTGACAGAACCAATAGCGTATTTCAGGCTGGGCGAGCCAGTGCCTCCAACGCCGTTCATTGACAGTCCATGCGTTAAGATTGCCCGAAAGATCAAATGTCCATTTCGGGGCAAGACGGGCTTCAGCACCTGCGTTCACAGTGAGAAGCGCATCGTAAAGGAGATTGGTCTTAATTGCAAATTCCTGAGCTTTAACCGAATAACTCCATGTCAACAAAAACAGTAATAATAGAATTACTTTCCTCATCACTTAAATTTTCTTTATGTGTAATTTCATTGGGATAGCTCCCTGAAGTATGACAAAATAACAGTCTGGATGCATATCCCGCCATTTGACACACGTGTGTTATAAATAATTCTACAACAGTCCTTTACGAGTGTTGTAAAACCGATTACAAGGGATTTGCACGGCGGTTTATACCATTGCAAATTTATGGGTCTTATAGCGTAACTCTTGCTAAGAGA
>JAMPGZ010000009.1:0-41775 GCA_023663655.1 Lachnospiraceae bacterium | reverse complement strand
GTGCGTAGTGCAACCTAAACTAATTTTGAGGATGAGTATCTCTTAGCAAGAGATACACGTGTTAATATTAGTTAACAGTGAAATATCTCTGTACAGAGGACGGATCAAACAAATTATACCGATAAATTGTTAAAGTGTAATATAACCTGACTTTAATATACATAGGTATGAACTTCTTAACAAAAGACAAATTGGTCATTGTCGGCGCTGCCGGAATGATTGGATCAAACATGGCGCAAACTGCCATAATGATGGGATTGACACCTAACATCTGTTTATATGACCCCTACGGACCTGCATTGGAAGGTGTGGCTGAAGAGCTGCTGCAATGTGGATTTGAAGGCGTAAACATCACTTACACAACCGATGTGAAGGAAGCATTGACCGACGCTAAATATATAGTCAACTCAGGCGGCGCCGCACGTAAGGCGGGCATGACCCGAGAAGACCTTCTGAAAGGCAACGCAGCCATAGCAGAACAATTCGGAAAGGATGTGAGAGCATATTGCCCCGATGTGAAACACATCACCGTGATTTTCAATCCTGCCGACATCACCGGTCTTATCACCCTACTCTACTCAGGGCTTAAGCCGTCGCAGGTGACCACGCTTGCCGCTCTTGACAGCACACGTCTGCGCAACGAACTCGCAAAGCAGTTCAAGATTCCGGCTGACGAGATCGTGAACTGCCGCACCTACGGAGGACACGGCGAACAGATGGCAGTGTTTGCCTCGACCACAACAGTCAATGGCAAACCGCTCACGGAAATCATAGGCACCGCCGAACTTCCCGACAAGGAATGGGATGAACTGAAGACACGCGTGATCCAGGGCGGAAAACGCATCATAGAGCTTCGTGGACGTTCCTCATTCCAAAGCCCGTCATATCTGTCGATCGAGATGATTGCCGCCGCAATGGGTGGCGCACCGTTCCGCTGGCCTGCCGGAGTATATGTGAACAACGACCGCTTCAGCCACATAATGATGGCGATGGAAACTTGCATCACCAAAGACGGCGTGACCTGCAAACCTATCAAGGGAACTCCCGAAGAGAAGAAGGAACTCGAACAGAGCTACAAGCACCTCTGCACCCTGCGTGACGAGGTGATCGAGATGGGCGTGATGCCTCCTATCAGCGAATGGAGCAAGCTCAACCCCTATCTTGACGCACACACTTGCTGAAAAGCACACACTATATAATACTAAAAGAAAGGCTCGCCGAATGACGAGCCTTTCTTTATTTCACTGTTATCTAATGCGGGATGATTACACCCAAAGCACGTAAGCGAAATCCTGACGGTGAGGCAGGTTGGGATTCCAAGGATATACGCGGAAAGCGTAACGGAACACACCTGATTCACGCATCTTGGACTTGAGCTGGTAAGTGAGGCGATTGCCCTCCTGACCCACTACGCGGAACGGTTCGGTAGTCACCATGTTCTCCTCGCCATTCTCAACCTTGTAGACTACCATCTCAACCTCGAGATCACGGCCGAGACCGTTGGTGTCGAGCACGATAGTTGTAGTGTAAGGTTCTCCGGTCTTTCCGGCTCCTGATTCAGTAGACTCCTCGACCGACTCAACCTTAACGCCCGCCCATGCTTCGGCAACTTTTTCTTTCCATTCCACGATCTCCTTTGCGAGAGCGAAGTGGTTAGCTTTAAGCTTCTTGGTGCGATGAGCTTCCTTATCGTAGAAACGAGCGATATAATCGTCGATCATACGCTTCATGGTGAAGTTGGGGGCGATCTTTGCCACAGAGTTTCTGATGTACTGGATCCACTCGGGAGAATATCCTCGTGAGTTCTTGGCGAAGTACAACGGGATGATCTCGTTTTCAAGCATAGAGTAGATAGTTGCAGCATCGAGCTGATCCTGCTGACCCTGGTCGGTGAAAGTGCGCTTGTCGGTAAGAGCCCATCCGGCTTTTTCCGAGAACTTGTAGCCTTCATACCACCATCCGTCGAGCACTGAGAAGTTGAGCACACCGTTCATCTCGGCTTTCTCACCTGATGTACCTGATGCCTCAAGAGGACGTGTAGGTGTATTCAACCAGATGTCAACGCCTGACACAAGACGTTTTGCCACGATCATGTCATAATTCTCAAGGAAGATGATCTTGCCGAGGAACTGAGGCATGCGAGAGATCTCTACGATGCGCTTGATAAGACCCTGACCGGCGCCGTCGGCGGGGTGAGCCTTTCCGGCAAAGATGAACTGAACCGGGAACTGAGGATTGTTAACAATCGCAGAGAGACGGTCGAGGTCAGAGAAAAGAAGGTGAGCACGCTTGTAAGTGGCGAAACGACGAGCGAAACCGATGATGAGCGCATTGGGATTGATCTTATCGATAATCGACATGATGCGTGAGGGATCGCCTTGGTTCTTAAGCCACTTCTCGCGGAAGTCACGACGAACGAAGTTGATGAACTTGTTCTTCATTGTCATACGGAGGTTCCAGATCTCATCATCGGAAACGTCGTAGATCTTTTCCCAGTACTTCATGTCGCTCTGGTGCTGGAAGAATTCAGGACCGAAAGTCTTTTCATACAAAGCCTTCCATTCCGATGCAGCCCAAGTGGGCATGTGCACACCGTTGGTCACGTAACCCACGTGAGATTCACGCCAGTTGTAGCCCTTCCAAATTCCGGAGAACATCTTCTTTGACACCTCTCCGTGAAGCCAGCTTACACCGTTTGCCTCCTGGCAAGTGTTGAGAGCGAACACGCTCATTGAGAAACGCTCGTTGGTGTCGGGATTCTCGCGACCCATGTTCATGAGGTCTTGCCAAGAGATGCCGAGTTTTGCGGGATATTCACCCATATATTTGCCGAAGAGACCTTCGTCAAAGTAGTCGTGACCGGCAGGAACCGGAGTGTGGACAGTGTAAAGGCTTGATGCGCGAACCACCTCAAGAGCCTCGTTGAATGTGAGGTTGTCATCCTGCACATAATCCACAAGACGCTGAAGGTTCAACAATGCGGCATGACCCTCATTGCAATGGAACAATTCAGTCTTCACGCCAAGTTTCTTCAACATCAGCACACCGCCGATACCGAGAAGATATTCCTGCTTGATACGGTTTTCCCAGTCGCCACCATAAAGCTGGTGAGTGATCTGACGGTCAAACTCGCTGTTCATGTCGAAGTCGGTGTCAAGCAGATACAACTTCATGCGGCCTACGTTCACACGCCAGATGTGAGAATAAACAATTCTGCCGGGATAAGGCACTTCAAGAATCATAGGATGACCCTCAGAATCAAGAACCTGCTCAAGAGGAAGCTCGTTGAAGTTCTGCGGCTCATAGTTGGCGATCTGCTGACCGTCGACTGAAAGAGTCTGGGTGAAATAACCGTAACGATAGAGGAAGCCGACAGCGGTCATGTCGATACAACTGTCAGAAGCCTCTTTAATATAGTCACCGGCAAGCACACCAAGACCGCCGGAATAAATCTTAAGAGCATTGCAAAGACCGTACTCCATAGAGAAGTATGCCACAGAGGGCACGTCCTTGCGCATAGGAACCTTCATGTATTCCTTGAAGTCAGCATAAACAGCTTCGATACGACGCATCAGGGCTTCATCCTTGATGATTTCCTGAAGACGATCGAAACCAAGACGCTGTAGAAGCATGACGGGGTTTTCGCCCACAGCACGCCATAGATCAGGATTCAAATCGCGGAAGAGAGACTTACCCTCGCTGTTCCACACCCACCAGAGGTTGCGGGACATAACTTCGAGGGGTTTGAGCTTTGACGGCAATTCATTCTTTACCGTAATGTCACGCCACACAGGGGCGTTAGTGTTGCTCACTTGTAATTTCATAAATATAACAATTAATTTACTATGTTCAGTGTTTTGGATTACAGATGCTCACGTTGCACCACCTTTTCAAGCGCCATGCGGAAAGCATCTATATAATATTTGATAAAGTAGCTCCATGCGGCTTTGGTAGCGGTGAGCATGGCACGTGAATCGACACACGCCTTCTCCCCTGAATCAAGCCCCACGAGGTAATCAAGCGAACGAGCTATCTGCTCGGTGACCTCATCATAGTTGAAATCGCCACGGGCAATCACATTCACTCCCGATTCCTGGAACGTGTTATCTTCAGTAGCAAGTATCCATTGTCCGAATCCCGACAATGTAGTGGTGACAGTGGGCACTCCGAACGCCACGCTTTCAAGCGGCGTGTAGCCCCAGGGTTCGTAATATGACGGGAACACGGTGGCATCCATGCCTATCAGCAGGTCATAATATGACTTGTTGAAGATGCCGTCATCGCCATTAAGGTAGCAAGGCACATAAATCACCTTCACATTATCACCCGGCTCATTGTTGAAACCGAGTCCGTGAATGCGGCAATTTACCGGATCCTCGCCGGGATTGTTCAATTCATGAGTCAGCACAGGGTCGGCAAGAGCTTTCTTACGTTTTGCATTCATAGCTTTCGCAAGATCCTGACGAGGCGCTTTCACCCATGCCGGAACCATCACAAATGATATGATCTGACGGGATGGATTCAAGTCACGCAGACGCGCCATCGAGTCAAGATACAGGTCAAGACCCTTGTTGCGGTATTCGCATCTGCCCGAGGTGGCGATGATAAACGCATTGTCATCAACCTTACATCCAGTGAGCGATGAAGCCACATTCAACAGGATTCCACGAGCCTCTTTGCGGGCTTTCAGGAATTTGCCCTTACCGGGCACAAAGTTCTGCTCAAAACCATTGGGAGTAACCAACGGGCGGCGCTCAAGCAACTGCTCGCACTCAAGAGCCGTGATATCGCTCACCGTAGTGAAACAATCGGCGGCATGGGCGGCAGCCTTTTCAAGCGAGTGCTTCGACTCCATGTTAAGCTCCTTAGCCATCTGGTCGCCATTGTAACCGCGAAGATAATCATAGAGCGGTTTACCGTTTCCACATATACTTCTACCGATGCAGGTGGCATGGGTGGTGAATATAGTGCCGACGGTGGGTAACTCGGCTTTAACATACAGAAGCCCCATTCCGGTGGTCCATTCATCGAAATGAGCTATAACATTCTTATCTGCAAGTTTCTTGTATTCGCAAATGCTTTTAATCACCAATCCGGCGGCATGAGAAAACGCGCACGCTTCGTCATAATCGCCATAGGCATGAAGAGAATCGACGTGGTACAAATCCCACATACGACCATAGAATTCGTTTTTGACGGCATACATTCCATCAAATTTCACGAGAATAACTATCGGCTTTCCAGCCACATTCCATCTGCCAACTCTCACGCTGACACCTTCAGGAAATGAGGCTTTAGCCTTCCAGTCCTTCAACAATATTGATGATTCAACAAAATAAGGCGATGGATTTTCTTCACTCCACACATCAGGACCGATGAAAATGGTCTTATCCTTATACAATGTTTGCAGCGTCTTCGCTTTTGTCGACAGGACGGTGTATATTCCTCCGATTTTATTACAAACTTCCCAACTTGTCTCAAAAAGCAGGTCTAAATTTACCGGCGCTTTATCCATATAATAGATTTAAAATTTTACGCGGGGCAAAGATAATCATTTTTTTTGAAATACCGAAAAGCTTTGCACTTTAATTAAATAAGCGGTTGTTTAATAATATAGTTCTGCGATGTCTCTTTCATTTAAAATCGTGGAATAATCACGGTAAAAGGCGTATCACAGTAAAGGAATATGGCGGTAAAACCGCATCGGGCAATGAAAACTCCACTTTTTTGACAGCAGCAGCTTTATCGGCAGGAGCGCCGGCAAGTTGTTCTGCCATGACTGTTTTTGCCGCAACTCCCAAGGGTGCGAGGTCGAGATTGACATTGACAGCCACAGGCAGCATATTGACAAGTTTGACTATATAGTCGCCGGTAGCATCGTCCTTTACTATTGAGCTGCCGATGCGTGCCTTGGCTTTATCATTGTCTGTGGCGATATCCACCGTTGCCGGCACATAAGAGTTGCCGCTGTTGTTGCCGTAGAGTTTCTGCACTTGATAGTCAACGGTAGGATATACAGATGTATTGTCGAAATATATCAGATCCGGACGCCATTGCGTGTGACCTTTCTTGGCAAGCAGAGGCGCGTATGAGGTCATTTTCACCACATCGGCATTGCGCTCCACATCAGTAAGGTATAAGGCTATGGAGAGAGCAGCCTCAAGGGTCGATGCCCTGCCGGGGACATGAGAAGCATATTCGCCGAGGTATACCTTGGTGCCTGTGCGGGGATATTTGTCGTAGAAGTCGCGGTTGTAGATATACCATCCCGGCGCAACATAGTAATGTTCATCGACCATCGGTATGTCGAGTTCACGGGCAAGCTGCCATCCGGCTTCGTAGTCAGAGCCTTCAAAGAATGGACCTACGGTGCCGATGATTGTCACCTCGGGATATTTCTCGCGCACAGCTTCATAGATCATCTTGAAGCGTGGCACAAACACTTCGCCTATAAGATCTTCATTGCCAATGCCTATATATTTTAGGTTGAAAGGCTCCGGATGACCTGCGGCGGCACGGCGCGCACCCCACTCGGTAGAGACATCGCCGTTGGCATATTCAATAAGGTCGAGCACATCCTGCACATAATCAGGCATTTCTTCCCATGGCAAACCACACTGCTGACCTTGCGATGTGATATCGTTGTGGGAATGATGGGCATGGCGGCTTGAGTTCTGGCAAGGCACGCCGGCTGCGACTACAGGCAGAGGTTCGGCGCCGATATCCTCGCAGAAAAGGAAATATTCATGATATCCGAGACCGCGTGTCTGATGATAGCCCCAAAGGTTATAAAGAGGTTTGCGCGCCTCAAGCGGACCGATAGAGCCTTTCCAGTCATAGATATTGTCGATACCGTTGCCATGAGCCACACAGCCACCGGGGAAACGCACAAAGCGAGGCTTGAGGTCGGCAAGTGTCTGCGCAAGATCGGAGCGAAGACCATTGGCTCGGCAGCGGAATGTCTTTGCCGGGAAGAGCGACACCATGTCGAGGTCTACCGCTCCTTTAGCTGCCGAAAGCTGAAGCGATGCATTGGTAGACGAGGCAGAGGGCTTGAGGTTTACGGCATAATCAGTCCACTGCGAAGATTTCACATTAATCTTCTTTGAAGCCAGTATTTTGCCTGAATTATTGACGAGCGACACGCTGAGAACAAGGTGCTGCTGAGCACGTGCCTTGACGGTGAAACGATAGCTTTCACCCTTGACAACAGCAATGCTGTCATACCCGTTGTTGACTAACTCGTTGCCGGGCTGCAAGCGTGCATAATGTGCGTTGTTGGCGTGGATGGGATTGTCGGTAAGCACATCGAAATCACCGCTCCAAGCCGTCTTGCTGTCCCAGCCCTTATGGTCGGCGGCAGAGTACTCAAAGTCGCGGTTCTGTATGAGTTCCGCGTACAATCCTCCATCGGCGCCATAGTTGATATCTTCGAAAAATATGCCTATGAAAGTGTCGGATATAGGCTTGGCATCAGCCGGTTGCGGAGTGATGACGACATCTATGGGTTGCAACCCGGCAAAGCGCTCGGCATCGTCAGCGGCTTTCTCGTTGAAAAGCGCATTACGGGCACGATCGGCATCATCAAAAGCTATCACAGAGTCTATGAGAGCCTTTGGCATTGTCTGCACATAGCCGGTAAATGTGGAGCCGTCGATCTCTATGGTATCGGGCGTGAGGCGGACGGCAGAGCGCATATCGGCAGGGAGGTCGTCGGCAGAGACGAGATAGCGCTGCGGAGTCCACAATGTCAGGTCTTTGCTCGTAGTGACCGCAGTCACTTCGGGCGTGCAATTGAACACAAGAGTCCACAGCCCGTCGGCGACATTACGGAATAAGCGGGGGCTATACATCCTCTTTCCACCACCCCAAGTGCCGAAATCGCTCTTAACGAGGTCGCGTTTTATCACCTGCCAATGCTCCGACGAATCGTTGCGCCACGCCACGCGCAGACCCGACTTGCCGTCGGAAGTTGAATAAGAGAAAGTCTGCACATTCTGAGCCAAAGCTACCGTCCACAAAGAAAGCACAAAAGCAAAAACCGAGATATATTTCATGGCATTAATATTATGAGATATTGATCCATGCAAAATTAAGCAAAAAATATATCTTATACAATCATCCGAAGAAAAGCAGCAGGACCGGTGATAAGCCTTCAACCATAAGCCGTCTTTATGCTTAAATATATAAGGAGGGCGCCTGTTAAGCGCCCTCCCGAGTGTCATTTCTTGATGTTGATGATTCTGCCGTCGAAAAGCGTGACGACACGATGGGCGTATGCCGCGTCACGGTCGGAGTGCGTCACCATCACCACCGTTGTCCCGCCGGCATTTAGGTCGCTCAGAAGCTCCATCACCTCAATTCCGTTTTTCGAGTCAAGATTACCGGTAGGCTCATCGGCAAGCACAAGCGACGGCTGCGTCACCACAGCACGTGCGATTGCCACGCGTTGCTGCTGTCCTCCCGACAATTGGCGGGGATAGTGGCTCGCCCTGTGGGATATGTTCATCCTCGCCAGAAGCTCCTCTACCCTGCTGTGCCGCTCACGTGCCGACATATCAAGATAAGTGAGCGGCAGCTCCACATTCTGACGCACATTAAGTTCATCGATAAGGTTGAAGCTCTGAAACACGAATCCGATATTACCCTTACGCAACCGTGTGAATTCCTTCTCCGAGAACCCCGACACGTCACGCCCCATAAACTCCATGCTTCCGGATGTCGGAGAATCAAGAAGCCCGATTGTGTTGAGCAACGTGGATTTTCCGCAACCCGACGGACCCATTATCGCCAAAAACTCACCTTTTGCCACCTCAAGATTAATACTGTCCAATGCCACTGTCTCCACCTCATCCGTGCGGAACACCTTTGATATATTATGTAATTTTATCATTTCGTTCAAAATTTTATTCGTTTCTCAAATTTTCTGTCGGTTTCGCATTCGCCGCTCTCCACGTCATCAATATCACCGCCACGATGATTATAGCCATTATCGCAAGCGAAGTGGCAACATAAATCATCCACTCACCGCCAGCCGATACCGGAAACAGCTTCATGAACAATGATCCCGTCCACCATGCCGCGACACCGCCTATGACGACAGCCGGCAACGCAATCTTCACCATTCCTGAAATCAGCATCATCACGATTGCACCCACTCCGGCACCATTCACCTTGCGTATGGCAATCTCTTTACTGCGGCGCTGGATCTCGTCGGCGACGTACCCCACCAGCCCCATGAAAGCAATGAACAATATCGACACGCAAGCGATAAGCGCGATATTCCTCATGATGCCTACATCAGCATATTTGTGAAGCTTTATCTCTGCCACCGACTTAGGCTCATTAGCCGAATTAGGAAACATCTGGGAAAAATCAGCATTCAACTTTGTGAAATTCTCTTCATACGGCGCCTTCAACCTCAATGTCACAAGACTGGCATTATTCACCCACGCCTCGGCAGAGTAGAGCATCAACGGCATCGGTTCAGAAAAGAATGAGTCGATATTCACATCTTCCATGACTCCTACCACCTTCACATTGTCCATTATGGATGAAGGAACTATTTTCCCCACTGCGTCGTCCACGCTCCAGCCCATCAGCTTGCAAAACTCACGATTCACTATCATCTCCGACTTCCCTTCAATCTTTTTGCTTCCTGCGAGCAATTTAAATCCCATGAAGTCAAAATAGTTTTTATCGATGCAATCAAATCGGGATGAGAACAAACTCCGTCCCATATTGTCCCTAACCATGCTGCCGCTGTAGGAGTACACCGGCGTAGATCCGGAAATGACGCAACCCTCCACATAAGGCATACTCGCAAGTGTTGCCATATAGACATCCAGGTCGTAATCGTTCTGATAAGGAGCCAGCACAAGACCGCTGTCATCATATCCCACATCCTTATTAACCATATAACTGTATTGCGCCCATACTACACCCAGAAAGCCCACGATAAAGGAAACTCCGGCAAACTGCACAAACAGCAACACACGCTTCCACCGGTTGCGGTTTTCGGTAAATCGGCGAAATACGGTAGCAACCGAGATACGCGACATGATTATGCCAGGCACAAAGGCTCCTATGGCAAACACAGCCGCTACCACCGCCACTGCAACATAAAGACGTTCAGGAGCAAACAGGCTGGCGATAGGAGTTTTAAGCGTAGCCTCTATAAACTCATGAAACTGCATGATGAGCAGAACTATCAATATGAGCGCCCCTGCGACCACAATCATAGTCTCGTAGACAAACATACGCAACACGTCACTGCTCTGCGCTCCGCTGCATTTATGCACCCCCACCGCCTTGGCACGACGGCTGAGCGACGCAATCGACACGAGCACATAATTCAGAGCGGTGATAATGAGCAATCCCATGGCAAGCATCCCCAAAAGAATCACCATGCTGCGGTTGCCTTCAGCATTCTGGAAAGTCTCTCTCATGAGCCTGGCATGACCGCGTATGCCGTTTCCATCTTTGTCGGGAGCATGGCGCTGGATTATTTCATCTATCCTTCGGTCAAATTCTTCATAGGATATATCAACACCTTCCTTGATCCTCACATAGCCTTTCCAACTGTCACCTCCGTGCCAGGAATATACCCAACCTTGCGACAGCCATGTGGGCAATGACACCACAATATCGGGATTGACGCTTGAATTTTCAGGTATAGTCTTGAAAATCCCTGCTATCCTCACCCGGAAATCACTGTCGTAAACCAACTCCTTGCCTATAGGGTCAGTGCCGCCATAATAAGTGTCGGCGATTTTATCCGAGATAAACGCCACGTCCTTGCGCTGAAGATCAATGCGGGGATTTCCACTTAACACCTCAACACCCATTGTCTCAAAAAACAAAGAATCGGCTACCGTGCCTCTCATTGTCAGGAATTTGCCATCCTTGCCAACCTTTACATCCCTGACCGGACGCATTGTTGCTACGCTCTCCACCACATCGGGCATCTCCTCATAGACACCTTCGCCAAGTTTGCCTATGATTGTAGTTGACGGAGGTATAACCTTGTCCCCCAGCACCCAAGTCATCCACAATTGATACAGCCGGTCGCTGTCACGATAGCAGGTGTCATAACTTTTAAAGTAAGCCACGCAAGCGAACAACAATATGGCGATGCCTATGCCAAAGCTAAGGCTCACCACTTTAATCAAAGATTGTCGGGGAGTATGTATCACCGACCTCCATGCATAAAAAATTTGTTTAAGCATAATTCGTCATATTTACACTATGAAATATGCCAATACCGTGCCAAAATCATATACTCCTAATTGTCAGCCTATTATATTTTCTCAACAATCTTCAAGTGTATGAATTTCATTCACCGGGTGTCAAAAAATCATACAATCGGCACGATGCAAATAAATAGCGTGACACAATTATAATGATTTATTTTGTAAGTTTGCACTAAGGATTACATAAAAAGAACAGGAACGCCGCCAAAATGAAACCATTAAATACGATAATAGTTGTTGATGACAACCGGTCGGTACGCACGGCTATGACACTGCTGCTACAGACGGTAGCCGAAAAAGTAATCCCCTTATCATCACCGGTGACACTCCCCCGGCTGATACCTGAGGCGAAACCATCTTGCGTGGTGCTTGACATGAACTTCATTTCCGGCACAACCAATGGCAACGAGGGTATTTTCTGGCTGAACGAGATTTTACGCATCGCCCCCGGAGTGCCGGTGATACTGATGACTGCATACGCCGACATTGACCTCGCTATAAAAGGGATAAAAGCCGGTGCCGCCGATTTCATAATAAAACCGTGGGACAACTCGCGGCTGCTTCAGGCAATAATGTATGCGGCAGGAAAGAAAGCCGGAAAACAAAAAGAAAAAGCATCTAATGACTTCTCGCCGTTTTTCGGCAACAGCCCCCGCATGGCGGCGCTGCGTGACATAGTTGACAAGGTAGCCCCGACCGATGCCTCGATACTGATCACCGGCGAAAACGGGACAGGCAAAAGTATGCTTGCCAAATACATCCACCACCGCTCGGGAAGAAGCGCCATCCCCATGGTTCATGCCGATATGGGAGCCATCACCGACACTCTTTTTGAAAGCGAGTTTTTCGGTCACGAGAAAAACGCCTTCACCGGAGCCTCGTCAACACGCAAAGGACGATTTGAAACAGCCCATGACTCCACCCTGTTCCTTGATGAAGTTGCCAATATCCCTCTTTCAATGCAGTCCAAACTGCTGTGTGCCATACAGGAGAAACGCATCACACGCGTAGGCTCCAACCACCCGATAGATGTCAACGTAAGGCTCATCTCAGCCACGTCGTCCGATCCGGAATCATTGGTTGAGCGTGGATTGTTCCGTCGCGACCTGCTGTGGCGCATAAACACCATCCACCTCCACTTGCCCCCTTTGCGTGAAAGATGCGAGGACATAATTCCACTGGCAAGAATCTTCATCTCCACTTTTTGTGAGAAATATAATCGACCGGAACTCACATTGTCCCCTGAATGCCATGATCTGCTCATATCGGCGGCATTTCCGGGAAACATACGCCAACTGGAACACCTGATTGAAAAAGCCGTAATCCTTGCCGACGGCGACATAATCACCCCTGAACAGTTTGCCGAATTATCATGTCAACCTGTTCATGCCGAGACATCAATCCCGGTCACCCTTGATGAAATGGAACGGAAGATGATTGCCGACTCCATACAACAGTGCGAAGGCAATCTCTCCCAAGCTGCGTCAAGACTCGGAATCACTCGGCAAACTCTGTATAACAAAATTAAAAAATACGGATTATGAAGCGCCGCTTCTCCTTCTCATCGCTCATGGCGATCAAAATAGCTGCAATCGCTTTGCTTTCCATCATCGCGACCATCCTATACATGAAGGGAGCTTGGCTTTTCACGCTGATAAGCGGCACCATCGCACTCATTCCGGCAGCATCTTTGTTCCACTCGCTGAAAACTGCAAAACAGGCAAGCCAACTGCTGCTTGAAGCAATTGAAAAGAACGATGGATCGTTCCATCTCTCATCGGACAAAACCGACCCTCACATCGCTTCCGACATTAACCGCATAAAAAGAATACTGTCGGAAAAGCAGAATAAAATAGCCGAACAGGAACAATTCTTCAAAGAGATAATCTCACTCGTGAACACCGGCATCATAGTCATGTCGGCTGACGGGAAGATAACCCTCAACAACAACCGTGCCCTGGAATTGCTACACCGAAGCGTATTCACCCACATAAGACAGCTCGAATCTACCGATCCTGCATTATACCGCACATTATCAGACATCACCGCCGGCGAGACACGACAGCTCACCACATCAACCGACTCACTGCTCGTCCACGCAAATTTCATAGATACTCCAGGCGAAAAGCTCAAAATCATCACAATCGACGACATCGATACCGTGCTTGCTGATCGCGACATGGACTCATGGGCTCGATACTCATCGGTGATAATGCATGAACTGATGAACTCCCTGACACCCATAGCATCGATATCGAGGCAGATGCTCGATGCCGCTGAGATCCCCGACCGGGACGTGAAAGCGAATATCGAGCCCATATATTCTTGCTCAACCTATCTGATAAATTTTGTGGAGGGGTTGAAAACGCTCAATCAGCTGCCCGACCCTGACCTATCTCTTTTCGGACTACTGCCATTCCTCAACCGGGCGGCGACACTTGCGTCACACATACACCGATTCCCTCTCGACAATATCAATGTAGACTGTGATGACTCGCTCTATGTCAACACCGATGAAAGCCTGTTAGGACAGGTGATGACCAATCTGCTTAAAAATTCAATTGAGGCTGTGAGCGGGATAGAACATCCTGAAATATCAATATCGGGCTATTGCGATGAGCGTGAGAATATCGTAATCGAGATTACCAACAATGGTCCTGAGATTCCCGAGACAATAGCGCCCAAGATATTCATCCCATTTTTCACCACCAAACCCTCAGGTTCAGGCATAGGGCTCTCCTTGTCACGGCAACTGATAAGGCGATGCGGAGGTACATTGAAAATAGCCGGAACATCGCCTCACCCCACATTCCGCATAACAATACCTTGAACCTCAACACACCACGCTCCAACTTTTATTTTAAATATGTGTTTTTAGTAGTATAATCAAATACTAACCACACATGGCATCAAAGCAAATCATGGATGGCTGCACAGCCGCCACTCACATCGCCTACGCTCTCAGCGATGTCGCTACAATCTACCCCATCACCCCGGTAGCTGAAATGGGACAAGTTGCCCAACTTTGGGGCATGAACGGACGTAAAAACTACATGGGAGCAACCATGGCGGTCAAAGAAATGGAATCAGAATTGGGAGCGGCGGGAGCCACCCACGGCGCCCTCGCCGCAGGATCGCTCGCCACCACTTTCACCAATTCCCAAGGTCTGCTGCTCATGATTCCCAATATGTATAAGATTTCCGGCGAACTGCTCCCCGGAGTGTTTCATGTAGGCACACGCTCACTGGCGGCTCACGCACTCTCCATTTTCGGCGATCACCAAGACATAATGGCTTGCCGCGCCACCGGATTCGCGTTTCTCGGCTCCTCTTCCGTACAGGAAACCATGGACCTCGCGCTTGTGGCTCATCTCGCGGCGATAGAAGGCTCGGTGCCTGTAGTGCATTTCTTCGACGGATGGCGCACATCGGGCGAGATGGCTACAATCGATGTGATAGACTATGACACCATTTTCAGCCTCATCGACCGCGACAAGATAGATGCATTCCGCCGCCGAGGACTCAATCCGTGCCATCCTGTGTTGCGCGGCTCGGCACAAAACCCCGATGTGTATTTCCAGAACCGCGAGGCGGCAAACAAATATTACACCGCTTTCCCCGACATAGTGCAGAAAGTCATGGACCGCGTGAGCGAAAAGACAGGCAGATCATATAACATCTTCGACTATCACGGAGCTCCCGATGCCGACCGCGTGATTGTGATAATGGGATCAGGCGCACAAGTAGTGAAAGGGACAGTGGATTACCTCAACGCCCTTGGTGAAAAGACAGGCGTGGTCAACGTGCGGCTCTTCCGCCCCTGGTCGGCGCAGAGATTCATCGCCGCTCTCCCCTCCTCAGTCAAGACCATCGCTGTGCTCGACGCTACAAAAGAGCCGGGTTCACAAGGTGAGCCGTTATATCAGGATGTGGCGATGTCAATACTCAACTCAGGATTGACAGCACGCGTAATCGGCGGAAGATATGGCTTGTCGAGCAAAGACTTCACTCCGGCTATGGTAAAAGCAGTGTTTGACGAAGCGGCGAAAGAGAGTCCGAAACAACAGTTCACGGTTGGAATCAACGATGACGTGACCCGGCTTTCCCTCGGCATAGACCCGGCTTTTACTATAGAGCCAAAGGACACCACGCAATGCATATTCTACGGCATGGGGTCCGACGGAACTGTCGGCGCCACTAAGCAGATAGCCTCAATAATCGGAAATCGTCCCGACTGGTATGCACAGGCATATTTCCACTATTCCGCAAAGAAATCGGGCGGATACACGCTGTCGCAGCTCCGATTTTCCCACTCTCCTGTCACAAGTGAATATTCTATCGACCGTGCCGATTATCTCGCCTGCAACAAGGATACCTACGTCAACACCTTTCATGTCACTGACAAGATCAAGACCGGCGGCACATTCGTGCTCAATTCATCTTGGACCATTGACGACATGGACCGCATCTTCCCGGCACGCTTAAAGAAAAGCATCGCCGGGAAAAAGCTGAAATTCTACAATATCGACGCTACAAAAATTGCAGCCGAAGAGAATCTCGGCGTGAGGATAAACACCATCATGGAAGCGGTGTTCTTCCATCTCACCGGAATCATCGACATTAACGAGGCACTTACCCTTCTGAAAGCCGAAGTGAAAAAAAGCTATATGCACGAAGGGGGCGATGTAGTGAACCGCAACATCGCAGCTATCGACCGTGCGATACAAAGCATCGAGGAGATAAACTACCCTGAATCATGGATAAACGCCACCGACATCTCAAAGCCTGATACGGCAAATCTTCCGGAATTTGTGAAAAACATCGCAAAGCCGTGCATGGAACTGCAAGGCGACACTCTGCCCGTGTCAATGTTCTCTCCCGACGGATCTATGCCAATGGGCACCACGGCTTACGAGAAGCGGCGCATAGCGATAAACGTGCCACAATGGGAAGTCGATAAGTGCATCCAGTGCACACTATGCTCCCTTGTGTGCCCCCACGCAGCCATACGCCCCTATCTTCTCGACGCCGGTGAAGCAAAAGCCGCCCCGGAGGGAATGTCGATGAAACCGGCTTCCGGCAACGCTCTGCAGGGACTTCAATACAGGATACAGGTGTACACGGAGGACTGCACAGGCTGCGGATCATGTGCCACAATATGCCCGGGACACGCCTTAACCATGATGCCACTCGAGAGCCAACTAAACCCCCAAATCCGGTATCTGGAATACCTTCAGAACAATGTTACTATCAAGGAAAATTTGCTTCCGCGCTTCACCGTCAAAGGCTCACAGCTACGCCGACCGCTGCTACAGTTTTCAGGCGCCTGTGGAGGATGTGGCGAAACTCCATACATAAAGCTGCTCACTCAACTCTCGGGCAAACATTCTATCATCGCCAACGCCACCGGATGCAGCTCGATATGGGGTGCCAATTTCCCAAGCAACGCTTATTGCACCGATTCCGACGGCAAGGGTCCCGCATGGGGCAATTCTCTCTTTGAGGACAATGCCGAGTATGGCTATGGAATGGCGGTCGCCGTAAGACAACGCCGAGAAAGAGCATTGGAGATGGCGAAAGCTATCGTTGCCGACACCTCATCGGATCCCGATGCCAAGACCGTGGCTCAGGCATGGATTGAAGCGTTTGATGATTTCGAGAAATCCGAAACCACCGGCATGGCGCTTGCGGAAAAGATTGAGGCATTTGCTCCCTTTGCCGATGTATTGGGCAAGAAATCGGTGTGGGCGATCGGAGGCGACGGATGGGCTTACGACATCGGTTTTGCCGGACTTGACCATGTGCTCGCGTCAGGCGAAGACATAAACATCCTTGTCATGGATACCGAGTGCTACTCTAACACCGGAGGTCAAACCTCCAAGGCTACCCCGCTCGGCGCCGTGACAAAATATTCCCCCGACGGCAAACGCACTGTCCGTAAAGATCTCGGCAGAATGATGATGACCTATCCTTACGTCTACGTCGCATCAATAGCCCTCGGAGCCAACTACCAGCAGGCTATAGATGCAATGAAAGAGGCTGAGGCATATCCCGGACCTTCAATCATCATAGCCTACTGTCCATGCATAAACCACGGCATACGCTCAGGCATGAGCCACTCCATAGTCGAGGAGCGAAATGCCGTAGAGTGTGGCTACTGGCAGATTTACCGCTACAATCCCTCGCTTGCTGACCCAATGTCGCTGGACTGCGCCACACCTGTGCAGGAAGCATTCCTCCCATTCATAAATGGAGAGGACCGCTACGCCGACCTCAAGATGATAGACCCCGCCGAAGCGGCAAAATTGCAACCGGCGCTGCAACAACGCTGCTCCGTGGTCCACAACATCCTCTCAAAAATATAAAGTAGACACATAGTTATAATAAGGGGACGGTTCAATATACAGAACCGCCCTCTTATTTTTATTTGTTAATAATAGCTAAAACGCTTGTAATATATATATATATATATATCTTTGCACCACATTATGTTTAACCTAAATTTATTTTTTATGCGTAAATTTACTCTATTAGTGGCTGCATTAGCCATGTTTACCTCATTTAATGCCAATGCAGAAACCGTCCTTCTCGGCAACCCCAACAAGGTAAAGCAGAACATTCTTGAAGGAAAAGATTTTGTTAAGACACCTGCAAAACCGGGAGCTGAAGCTACAGAAGAAGACCAAGCTGCCTATGAAGCAGCAGTTGAAGCTTACAACAAGGAAGTTGAAGCAATGGCTGGCTGGAAAGTTCAATGTATGAATACAGCGAAAAACATTGAATCAGGCAACACCATCACCACTCCTGATGCAAAGATTATCCCAATGAAATTTTCTAACGGGGCAGAACACGTTGTCACTCTTCCTGAAGGATTTGTAGCAACTAAAGTAACCCTCTACACAGTCATCAACAAAGATGCTGCTACAGATCGTCCCGCATTCTGGAAGAAGGTCAACGAACACGAATTCACCGCTGAAACAGGCAAAATCGCAACATCTTACAAAGATTTCGAGAACCCTGATGCTTACGAGTTTACTATTGCAAAGGCATCTAATGTTTCAATCACCAACTCCGGTGAACAGCCCTTCGTTGCAATCTTGGTTGAATATGAAAAGGGAGAACCCGCCGGTATTGAAAACGTAATCGTTGCTGAAGATGAAAACGCTCCTATGTACAACCTTCAGGGCGTACAGGTTGACG
Organism: Lachnospiraceae bacterium; assembly: GCA_023663655.1. GTDB lineage: Bacteria > Bacteroidota > Bacteroidia > Bacteroidales > Muribaculaceae > Muribaculum. Next base: position 23,323 of record JAMPGZ010000009.1, on the reverse strand, counting down.
AAAACTACAAGGGTATCGTCATCAAAAACGGCAAGAAATTCATCAACAAGTAAAAATATATTATTCCCGTTAGGGTAATAATTTTTTTCAAAGTGAGTGAGTGTGTCAGTCTGCGAGAGATTGACACACTTTTTTTACGCTGTCAGCCGGAATGAAATTTTGAATATCCTATGGTTTTCACTAAATTTGTACCTGACCTTAAAAACTACAGTATGTATCGGAAAATAATTGTGTCGGCAACACTTGCCTGCGCCATAAGCAGCATGACCGCTCAGGACTACAACACATTTGGTGTAGAGCGTGAGATGCCGGCATTTCTTGACCACATAAAACAAGAGCTTACCTACCCTATGGCGTGGGGCAACAGCGACATTACCGATTTCAACGTATGGCGCGACAGCGCGCGTCACGTGCTCACCGAGGCTATGCTCGCTCCGCCGCCACATCCCGTGGAATTCAATCCCGAACTTATCGCCGAGGAGAAACGCGACGGATATACCGCAAAAAAAATACGCCTCAACATAAGCAAATACACACGTGCCGACGTGCTGATGCTTCTCCCCGACTCTCCCGGTCCACATCCGGGCGTAGTGCTGCTCCATGACCACGGAGGCCACTATTTCATCGGGAAGGAGAAGATGATAAAACCGTTCGACACCGACTCGGCAGTCATAAAAGATGCCGATATGTGGGCAAAACAATGCTACGGCGGTCAATTCGTAGGCGACTACCTTGCATCGAAAGGCTATGCCGTAATCTCTGCCGATGCCATATTCTGGGGCGAACGCGGACGCAAAGAGGGCGTGAACAAAACCAAGCTCGGCGACTTTGCCGGCAACCTCATGGGACTCGGACGATGCATGAGCGGAATCATGACTCACGAGGATTCATATCTGACCGAATTTTTCGCATCCCTCCCCGAAGTGGATGCCGACCGTGTAGGTTGCATGGGATTCTCCATGGGTGCCTACCGCGCATGGATGCTCTCGGCATTCACCGACCGCATAAAGGCAGGAGCTGCTGTGTGCTGGATGACTGTGACCGACACCCAATTCTCCTGGGAATACGGCAGGGAGAACGGAGGATATGCCAACACCCTCCCCTCAATACGCCTCTACATGGATCACCCTCACATCGCATCCATAGCGTGTCCCAAGCCCATGATGTTCCTCAACGGAAAAAACGACAAGCTCTTCCCCCCTGTAGGCGTGAAAGCATCGTTTGACATAATGCACGACGTGTGGAAAAGCCGCAACGCCGACGAAAAGCTGACTACTATGATATGGGATATGCCCCATTATTGCGGTCCTGAGGTGCAGGTCGCTGTGAAAAACTTCTTTGATAAATGGCTAAATAAACAATAAATACAACTTATATTTATGGAAACAAAACGATATTGTCTTACTTTGGATCTCGTTGACGATCCCCAATTGATCGAACTCTACAAAAAATATCATTCTCCCGAAGGCATCTGGCCGGAAATTCCGCAAGGCATAAAATCAGTAGGGATAACACGCATGGACATATATTTGCTCGGCACCCGCCTGTTCATGATCCTTGAAATGCCCGAATCGGTAGACCGCGACGAAGCGATGGCTAAGCTCGCCACTCTGCCACGCCAGGATGAATGGGAAGCTACAGTCGGCAAATGCCAATTATGCGATCCCAACGCCACCTCATCAGGCAAATGGCAGCTCATGGAACAGATATTCACCCTTCCCGAATAATTCTACAACACAACCGCCTGACAAGGCGAAACTTACAATTAAACTCACCACACAACCGCCTGACAAGGCGGAACTTACGCATAGCCGGGCACAGCGAATGCGGTCTGTAGGACCGCATTCGCTGTGCCCGGCATGTAGCGCCAGCAGAATGCCGGGGCATGGATAATTCCCAAATATATGGAGTTCCGGAGGAACGATACAATTGTTTCGCTCTTACAGAGCTTAATTCAATTTCGAATCCATTTACCCGGCATTCCGCTGGCGCTACATGCCAGGCTAAGCTCTTGTCGTCCTACGGACGGCAAAACACGCCTGAAAGGCAGGGCTTATGACTCATCTCTGTAAGAGATGCCCTATAACTATATCCACAGCAAAAAAAGTCAAGCAAGCTGACGCTTGCTTGACTATAGTGCCACACCAAAGGATGCGATGAAACTCCGAATGACAGGATTTGAGTGCTCGCCGTCCTTTGTAATCCGCCTTGTACCTGAAGAGGTAGCCTCCGGGGAGGTGGGGCCCGCCATTGGGCGACTAAGCTTGTCTCGGTATTTCATTAAAATTTGATGAGTTTCCCAATCAACTTTGATGTGGTTATTCCTTCTGAAAGGCTCTCTCGCCTTTCTCTTATAACACAAAGTTAAATCAAATTGTTGACTTTTCCAAATCTTGCTCCAATAAAAATGTCAAAAAAATAATATGCCGGAATTTAGAATATTTTTTTGTGAATAATCGCTATATTTGCAAAATGTGGCGTTTGGCTCGACCATTCGCAATATGTCAATATGATAGCATAATTGCCTTATTTTGAAGCTATTCTTGCTTGATTTTACAATTTTGAATAGATTTTAATGTTATTTTACAGCAAAATGCCACGTTAAATTTTGTATAAATGCCATTTGAATCAAATTGCTGTTGTATTTTTGCAGCGTAGAAGATTTGCGACTTGTCCTACTTCCATCTGAGAGTGGATTTCACCGGACACATCAGTTCAAAAAATCAGCCCCTTTAATCTTGCTAAACCTTTTTCTTGTTAAACACACAAGACCAATTACACACGCATTGTAATCAAAAATTTCCAACTACATTTTTTACTTTTTTTTACAACCAACTTAATCTAAAATTTCGTATATGTTTTTTGAAAAGCTTGCCAGAAGGGCATTTGCAACCCTCCTCATGGGATCGGTATGCTTGGCTTCCTTCGCACAGACTCGCCAGATCACAGGAACGGTAGTAGACACGACCGACGAGCCTTTGACAGGCGCGAACGTAATTGAAGTAGGCACCGCCAACGGTGTTTCTACCGATATTGACGGGAATTTCACCCTTCAGGTGAAGCCCGGTGCTGAACTTAAAATCACCTACATCGGCTACCAGTCCAAGGTTATGAAGGTGGGTGAGGAATCTAATTACACAATTGTATTGGCTGAGGACAATCAGTTGCTCGACGAAGTAGTGGTGGTGGGTTATGGCACCATGAAAAAGTCCGACCTAACGGGAGCTATGGGCTCAATGTCGGGCGAAAAACTTCAGGCTCGCGGTACAGTCCGAGTTGAGGACGCGCTTCAGGGTGCAGTCCCGGGATTGAACATCACTTCGAGCAATTCGCGCGCCAACGGTGGTTTCTCCATGCAGATCCGTGGTCAGTCATCCATCAACAAGTCAACCACCCCGCTTTATGTGGTCGACGGACTGGTGGTATCATCGATCGACTACCTCAACCCCTCCGACATCGAGCGTATCGACGTGTTGAAAGACGCTTCATCAACGGCAATATATGGTAGCCGAGCATCCAACGGTGTGATCGTGGTGACTACCAAAGGCGGAGGCGCCGCTGCCGGAAAGTCGATGCCGGTCGAAGTGAGCTACGACGGATACTACGGTTTCCGCAAAGCCTCACGTATGCCCGACTTCATGGATTCACGTCAGTTCATGGACTATCGTCTCGCGAAATATACCATTCTCGACCCCACATACGGTGTGGGCGGCGTAGGCGCTGACGGTAGCGTAAAATACTATCTCACGCCCGGCAACCTCGCGTCGGCATACTTCACCGGCGGTGACTTCGAGAACAGCGTGCTGCGCCAGCGTTATATGGACAATGAGAACTATGACTGGACTGGAAGCGTGCTGCGCACAGGACACCAGCAGAATCACTTTGTGAGCGCCAGCGGCTCCACAGAAAAGACCACCTATCGTCTCGGTCTTGGATATCAGAGCGAAGAAAACGTGTTCAAGAACAATGACTATTGGCGTGTCAACCTCAAGGGTGCATTTGACAGCAAACTCTCCAAGGTAGTGGAAGCCGGTATGTCGGTCAATCTTGCCCACGACGTAGTCAACGACTGGATCACCGAAACCTCAGCCAACTTCTCTCCCTACAACAATGCATTCTGGTTCCCCACAATCCTCTCCCCCTACAACGAGGACGGATCATTGGCGCCAATCCCCGGAAAAGTAGGCAACTTCTCATTCTCGTCAATGCCCAACCCGCTCATTGACTTCGAGATCAACCCCTACGACAATTCTACCCGCAAATTCCATGTGTTCGGTAACGCCTACCTGCGACTCAACATAGCCGACGGTCTGCGCTTCACCACCACCCTTTCTCCCAATTATTACCATGGCCGCCAGGGTATATGGATGGCAACAGGAGTATCTGACAAATATCCGCTCGGAAGCTCTTGGTACCAGAACAAAAAGTACAATCAGGCGAGCAGCATCAACACTGAGCGTCTTGACTGGACCTGGGACAACCAGATCGACTGGAACAAGAAGTGGAACAAGCACTCACTCAACATGATGGGATTGTTCTCCATGCACCGCTCCAACAAGGAGACCTACACTCAGACTGTGCAGAACGTGGCTGACGACAAGCTCAAATGGTGGGCGATGAACAAAGGCGCTTCCAACGCTACTCTCGCATCAACCTACACCGAATCATCAATCATGTCATTTGCCGCACGTGCCAATTACAACTACGATGACAGATATATGCTTACCGCAACAATCCGTACCGACGGAAGCTCGCGTTTCGCCAAAGACCATCGTTGGGGATGGTTCCCCTCGGCGGCATTCGCATGGCGCGCAAGCCAGGAAGAATTCCTCCGCGACGTGCAGTGGCTCGACAACTTGAAGTTCCGCATTTCTTACGGTATCACCGGAAATAACAATGTGGGCGATTATGTGACCAACTCCACTGCAGCAGGACCCAACTACACCATAATCGGTGGCGTTGAACACATGGGATACTACCCCAACGGACTCATCGATCAGGCTCTGGTTTGGGAAAAGATCAAGGAATTTGACTTCGGTGTCGATTTCGGAATCTTCAACAACCGCTTGAATGTGTCAGCCGACGTTTACCGCAAGGATTCCGACGGTCAGATCATGGATGCGACAGTGCCCATCGAATCGGGTGAAACAAAAATCACCACCAACATCGGATCAATCCGCAACACCGGTATCGAGCTTGGAGTGAACATCGGCGTTATCCGCACCCGCGACTTCGACTGGAATGTTTCGGTCAACTTCGCCCGCAACTGGAGCAAGATCACCTCTCTGCCCAATGGCGACGACATCAGCAAGGCTTGGTTCCTCGGCGAACGCCTCAACGTGCTCTACGGTTATTCCGACGCAGGTGTGATCACCGACAAGGGTGTGACCATGAACACTATCAACGGCAAGAAGCACTACACCCTTCAGGAAGTGGTGGAAAAATACGGCAAAGGATCGCCGAGCAACCTCAACTGGTATGAAGGACAGTGGGCTGTCAACGACTGGAATGACGACGGCGTGATCGATGCAAATGACCGCCACGTGATAGGATGCACCGACCCCACTTGGACCGGAAGTTTGACTTCATCTATGAGCTGGAAAGGATGGGACTTCTCATTCATGCTCTACACCAAGCAGGGACAGATGTCGCGCAGCTACTTCCACGAGCAATATTTCGACCTGTCCGACCGCGGACGTCAGAAGTTGATGTTTGACTACTACATCCCCGCAGGAACCCCGATCATGGATCCCTCGACCGGACAGATTGTAACCACCGTCGACACCCACTATGGAAAGTTCCCTTATCCCAACAACACCGACAAGACCTATGGCGGCTACTTCGGAAAAGGAAGCGATGCGGTGAAATATCATGACACTTCTTTCGTGAAGGTGAAAAATATAACCCTCGGCTACACATTCCCCAAGAAATGGATGGATAAAGTGTATGTGAAAGATCTCCGACTGTATGTGAACGTGCTCAATCCGTTCTGCTGGACCAAGTACAAAGGCTTCGACCCCGAGTGGGCGGGAGCAAACCTCACCAACGGAGGCCCCTCTTCAGTGACTTATCAATTTGGCATGAACCTCAAGTTTTAATCTTAATAACGATAGACACACAAAATGAAACTATATAAAAATATAATGTGCGCCACCGCTATTGGATTGGCGATCACCACCACCGGTTGCTCCGACTTTCTCGATTCCGACAACAAGAGCTCGGTGACCGACACCGACTACTTCTCGACTGAATCCGGATTCAAGTCACTGGTCTATGACGCTTACGCCCAGTTGACCGACATATTCTCCACCGGCGACACTCCCGAGTTCTTCAATGCAGGAACCGACCTCTATCAGGACAGCCGCCGCGACATAGATCCGGGGCTGCACCGCTGGCAGAACTTCAATCCCCAGCACGCCACCGTGCTCAAGTTCTACACCCAGTGCTACGATGGAATCCGCTCCACATTGCAGATAAAGCACTACGCTCCGTCGGCAAAAGTGAGCGACGATGTACGCCAGAAAGCTATCGACGAAGGTCGTTTTGTCAACTCGATGTTCTACTATCTCCTCGTCAACAATTATGGCGGCGTGCCTCTGGTTACGGAATATGCCAACACCGCAGTGAAAGGTTATCCCGTATCTCCGGCAAAAGACATATATGAGCACATCATCAACCAGCTCACCGAGGTTATCACCAACAATAAGCTTGTGCCATCGTCAGCCACAGCCGGTGGAGGTGAGGCGAGTATCGAGAGCGCAAAGGCTCTACTTGCCAAGACTTATCTCTCTGCCGCTTGGGATCTGAACCGCCCCGAATACTTCACTGAGGCGGCGCGCCTTGCCGATGAAGTGATTGCCGGACGCACACTCACCGCCGATTTCGCCGACCTTTGGGCTGCCGACTATTCAGGTGACGACAATGAGGAATTCCTCTTTGACATCGAGTACAGCTACGAGGCTACTCACGACAAGTCGAAAGGCAACTCTTGGCAGAGCTACTTCAGCGGATACTATGGCGGTCAGGAAGAGGGCATGAAAAACGGTTCATCTGACTTCACCCCCAACCTCCATGCGCTGAAATGCTTCGAGCCGGGCGACAAGCGCTACTCGGTGACTTTCCTTCAGGAGCTTCTTGTGGAAGACACTTGGGATCCCACCGACCCCGATGCTGAAAAGTTTGGCGTGAGCGCTCCCAAAGGCGACTATTTCGGATGGTACAAGAATGGCAACAAAGCCCAGGGAAAACCCGTCGGAGTATATTATCCTGCCCACTGGGAATCATCACCACAGCAGATCGCCGCATGGAGAGCACAGGATCCGGTGAATCGCGCAATGACCTTCGTCATTCCCATGGATGAGAAGACAGCTGTGATCGAACCGTGGAAGATATATTATGCCGACATGGAGGAATCCACCAACGGTGTTGTCGCTAAATATGATTTCGACGACCACGATGTGGTTCAATCCAAGGCTTGGGCGGTGCATCCTTGCCGCAAGTTTGACGACAGCAACACCGCCATGTACAAGTCAGGTGTAAGTTTCCGCGATGTTCACATCATCACTCTCCCAGAAGTGTTCCTTGTTGCAGCCGAGGCTCATCTCAAAGGTGGACAATCCGGCACTGCCGACAACCGCTTGAATGCGTTGCGCCGCCGCGCAGGGCTCTCCGACAAGAGCAACATCACTATCGATGACATCCTGAAAGAAGGAGCCTGCGAAATGTTTGGAAATGGATTCCGCCGCATGGATCTGCGCCGCACCCAAAAGCTCATCGAGTACAACAATCTTTACAATCCCCACTTGAAGGGCTCAGCCGCCCAAGTAATCGGAGCGAAAACCCTCTGGCCCATACCTCAGGCTGCAATTGACGCCAACGACATGATCGACAACAGTGTCAACTCTTGGGGCTATTGATCGGGCTCTTACGTTAATTCCATATTTTTCCCACGGGACCAAGCTTATTATGGCATGGTCCCGTGCTCGTTTTAATTATTGTTTCAGAATATATAAATATTACTCCGAGTTTTAAAACTATGTTTTATAGCACTTGACAATCTGAAAGAAAACACTTAAATTTGCGTTACTCAACTAAATCTAATATATAAATAGAGATGAACAAATATCCAAAAATCGGGATTCGTCCCACTATCGACGGTCGCCAGGGTGGTGTCCGCGAGAGCCTTGAAGAAAAGACTATGAATCTGGCGAAAGCAGTTGCCGAACTTATATCTACCAATCTACGTCATGGCGACGGCACTCCTTACGAATGCGTGATCGCCGACGGCACAATAGGTCGTGTCGGTGAAACCGCAGCCTGTGCTGAAAAGTTTGAGCGCGAAGGCGTGGGTGCCACCATCTCTGTGACATCTTGCTGGTGCTATGGCGCCGAGACCATGGACATGAATCCTTATTGGCCTAAGGCTGTGTGGGGATTCAATGGCACCGAGCGTCCGGGAGCCGTTTACCTCGCCGCTGTTCTTGCAGCTCACGCTCAGAAAGGACTTCCGGCATTCGGCATCTACGGTCACGATGTACAGGACTTGAACGACAATACCATCCCTGCCGATGTGGCTGAGAAGATTCTCCGCTTCGCCCGTGCCGCTATGGCTGTGGCAACAATGCGCGGCAAGTCATACCTCTCTATGGGTAGCGTAAGTATGGGTATCGCCGGTTCAATCGTCAACCCCGATTTCTTCCAGGAATATCTTGGTATGCGCAACGAATCGGTCGACCTCACTGAGATCATCCGCCGCATGACCGAAGGAATCTATGATAAGGAGGAATTCGAGAAGGCTATGGAATGGACCCGCAAAAACTGCATGACAAGAGAAGGCGTTGACGTGAACATTCCTGAAAAGACCAAGACCCGCGAGCAGAAAGATCAGGATTGGGAATTCATTGTGAAGATGACAATAATCATGCGCGACTTGATGCAGGGGAATCCTAAGTTGGAAAAACTCGGATTCAAGGAAGAGGCTATCGGTCACAATGCTATCGCTGCCGGTTTCCAGGGACAGCGTCAATGGACCGACTTCTACCCCAACGGTGACTACTCTGAATCACTGCTCAACACTTCATTTGACTGGAACGGTATCCGTGAAGCCTTCGTGCTTGCAACCGAAAATGACGCTTGCAACGGTGTGGCAATGCTCTTCGGACACCTTCTCTCCAACCGTGCACAGATCTTCTCTGACGTGCGCACCTATTGGAGCCCCGAGGCTGTGAAGCGCGTCACCGGAAAGGAACTCACCGGACTTGCCGCCAACGGTATCATACACCTCATCAACTCAGGTGCCACCACTCTTGACGGTACAGGCGAGGCTACCGACGCTGAAGGCAACCCCACAATGAAACCCTTCTGGGAAATCACCGAGGAAGAGGTCGACAAGATGCTCAAGAACACCAACTGGTGTCCTGCCAACCGCGACTATTTCCGTGGAGGAGGCTTCTCGTCCAACTTCCTTTCAAAAGGCGGTATGCCTGTGACCATGTCACGCTTGAACCTCGTGAAAGGACTCGGTCCGGTTCTCCAGATTGCTGAAGGATGGACTGTAGAGCTTGATCCTGAAGTACACCGCATTCTTGACGAACGCACCGACCGCACTTGGCCCACCACTTGGTTTGTGCCCCGCCTATGCGACCGTGCTCCATTCAAGGATGTTTACTCAGTGATGAACAACTGGGGTGCCAACCACGGAGCCATCAGCTACGGACACATCGGAGCCGACCTCATCACCCTCGCATCCATCCTCCGCATTCCGGTATGTATGCACAATGTCGAGGAGGATAAGATCTTCCGGCCGTCGGCTTGGAACGCTTTCGGCATGGACAAAGAAGGTGCCGACTACCGTGCTTGCAAGAACTACGGACCTATTTATAAATAATTTTTAGATAACCCGTTAATGAGGTCCTGTGAGGACAAACCGATTCCTTGCAGGATCTCATTTTCATACCATGACATTTTCACATGAAAGCAGACTCTATATTAAGTAAGAACGGTGTCAGCTACCTGATTCCATTCATACTCATAACAAGCTGTTTTGCCCTATGGGGCTTTGCTAATGACATCACCAACCCCATGGTGAAAGCGTTTTCCAAAATATTCCGTATGAGCGTAGCCGAAGGCGCTCTCGTCCAGGTGGCTTTCTACGGAGGATATTTTGCTATGGCATTCCCGGCTGCGATTTTTATTCGTAAATATTCTTATAAAGCCGGAGTATTGCTTGGACTTGGACTTTATGCAATAGGAGCATTCCTGTTTTTTCCTGCAAAACTCACAGGGGAATATTTCCCGTTCCTCCTTGCCTATTTCGTATTGACCTGCGGTTTGTCAATACTTGAGACAAGCTGTAATCCCTACATCCTCTCGATGGGTCCCGAGGAGAGCGCCACACGCCGCTTGAACCTTGCCCAGTCGTTCAACCCCATGGGATCATTGCTGGGTATGTATGTGGCGATGAATTTCATCCAGAACCGTCTCAACCCGCTTGACAGTGCGGAGCGAGCCAATCTGTCGCCCGATCAATTTGAAGCGATAAAGAACTATGACCTCGACGTGCTCATCGCGCCCTACCTCATCATCGGGCTTGTGATATTGCTCATGCTCATAGTCATCAGGTGCGTGAAGATGCCCAAAAACGGCGACAGCGTGAAGCAGATACACTTTGCAGCCACCTTGAAGCGTATATTTGGCATACGCCGTTACCGCGAGGGTGTCATTGCCCAATTCTTCTATATCGGCGCTCAGATCATGTGCTGGACATTTATCATCCAGTATGGCACACGCGTCTTCATGGCTGAAGGCATGGGAGAACAGGCGGCTGAAGTGCTGTCACAGAAATACAACATCGCCGCAATGATATTCTTCTGCTGCTCACGATTCATCTGCACATTCCTCCTGCGTTATCTCAACCCGGGCAAACTGCTTATGATTCTTGCCACGGCTGCCGGAGTCCTCACCCTCGGTGTCATCTTCATCAACGGCGTGACTGGACTGTACTGCCTCGTTGCAGTGTCGGGATGTATGTCGCTGATGTTCCCCACCATCTATGGTATCGCGCTCGATGGCATGGGTGAAGATGCCAAATTTGGAGCCGCCGGTTTGATCATGGCTATCCTCGGTGGATCCGTATTGCCGCCGCTTCAGGCAGCTATCATCGACATGGGCACAGTATTTGGAATGCCCGCAGTCAACATTTCATTCTTCATTCCGTTCATCTGCTTCGTGGTAGTGACCGCCTATGGCAGCCGCACCGCATCCCTGAAAGCATAAACCCCACACCTCTCCCGACACAAATAGGCAGTTTAACACTTGTTAGACTGCCTATTTTGTCATCTATCTCCCTCTTCATCCCACATCCTCTGACATAAACTCCCTGCCATTAAATACCCCATTAACATCAGTCCGGTAAAATGTATCAAGCGCCAAGTGCCGCCAGGCACGTAGCCGTTTATATCCTCGGCTGCAGCGAAGCAAAGCCGGGGGTGAGAGGGAGCACGTCTCTATTTGGCACGAGTCCCGGACGGGACGAGACTGTTATGATATGCAGGCGGATACGGTATCGACCAGAGCGATGTATTGGATTCGAACCTCACCGACCATCCACAAAAAAACGAGGGCGCGTTTCTTCAACAGAACCGCGCCCCCTGCTTGCGTTATTATTTAATCTTAAACTTACTTATTGTTTGCCTGATATTCTGCACGGGCAATATATTTGTCAATATCAAGACGATATTGTCCTGCATATTCAGGATACTCTGACTTAATCTCCTTAAGCACTTTCAACTCTGCGGCATAATCGCCCTGAGCACGAAGCACTGTCGCCTTTTTCATCATAAAAAGAGGAGTGTAGAGCGCATTGTCATCGCTTTGGCTGATAGCCTTGTCGTATGACTTCAACGCTGCGCTGTAATTTTGAAGATTCACATAACAGTCACCCTCGAGCGACATAGCGGCAGCTCCCACAAGAGCCTCCTTGGGGCTAAAACCCTTGAGGTCGGCAAGAGCCTCTTCATATTTACCATTCTTGTAGCTGATAGTAGCAGCCATCAACGCAGCACGGTTGGCAGCGTCATAACCATATTGATCAGCCACCATACGGTATTGAGCGAGAGCTATCGAGTCATTACCCTGGGCAAGCTCTATATCAGCCTTCGACACAGCTTCATTAGCCTTTACAATACCCGGCTTGCGGATAAAGAACAGATACACTATCACCAGCACCGCAATAACGGAGATGGCAATCATGCCCCACATAAGATACTTTTGACCCTTGGTCACATTGTTTTTCAACTCTTGATTGTCCTTAGTCACTTCTTCGAGCGCTATAGGTTCTTTCTGGTCATTTTCAGCCATTGTATAAATAGTTTTTCTTAATTAACAATCCTAATCGCGATTTGGGTCAATCGCAACGGCAAATTTACTCCAAAATCCTTACAACTCAAAATTTTTTCAAAAATAAGTAAATTTAATATACCTGAATAATCACAGTTGAACGTATTTATAACTCTCACACAATAACAAAATTTCTTTTCCATTGGTTACATACATCCAAAAATATGACAAAAAAATTATCTTTGCACATATAATCCCATAATCCCAAAATAGCATGGAACTCATAAGTCTTTCAAAATTCGTAGACGATATAATCCTCCACGCAAGCGACAACTAAACCGCAGAACATATTTGCTTATCACGCTGAAAAACGATAACTTTGCGTATGAACATTCTTCATTATCTATATACAAAAGGAGAAACCGTTCTCAATTATCGTTTGAATGGTCGTTCCCTTATTGTATTCCCAATCTATCTAATTACGCTATTTTTTGCATCACTATTACTCCCAAAAGGTATTAGCGAGTTCGTTTTCATTCTCTTTTGTTTAAGTTGGTTCTGTATATTATATGCCTTAACGTATATCGTAATTCCCAAAAAGAAAGTCCGATTAAAAACATGGTTGCATAAATACAAGAAAACGACAAGTTTATGGGCATACATATACCTGTTTTCCCCTTCAATAATGCTACTGATTTATGTGATAATCAAATTCGGCTGATGTCTTTTCCGCATAGTGGGCTTTACCGTACTTTCGCAGTGCGTTAAAACCCATTGTCTAATATATAGGCTGAAATAGGGTATTTTGTCACCCTTTTGTACCTCGCAACTGTAACCGTCTCATTTTATGGTTTGAAAATACTTGGAATCCAATTATGAATTATGAAAATTGGATAACCTCACGAGATTTAGATTATTTCTCAGATTTATTAATCCAATCAATAAGATACTCATATCCGTCGGTTGTTTTTGTCCCATCTGAAGTTGACATTCCTAAATGCTCCCCTTTAACCAATGCGTTATTTACAATAGCAGTAGCTTCTTCAACAGCATTATTATGTAATAACGCGAGAATATACAATAAATTAGGGCGTCCATTTCCATATACTGGCTCAGGAAAGTATTTATCTGGATTGGGATTAGCGGTAATGAAAGCCTCGATGTCATTTTCGACCAAAATAAAAATCTCATTCCATCTTGATACAATCATTTCTTCTGTATATTGTTTCCAGGATCCGATAAATGCCGGATAAGATGCAATTTGAGTTCCACTAACCGCAAATGCTCCAGTTCCACGTAAACTTTTTGGGGCTTTCTTATTCTCAGGACAGTTAAAAATATCCCACCACAAATCATCTGCATACATTGGCTTGACCTCTAAGTATGCTTCCGAGGCTACAAGATGATACAAGGCAAAGAAATAGCCATCAACGATTTTGTAACTCAGATAACCACTTCGTTTAAAACCATATTTTTTACCAATCTCCTTACGAGTGGTATCATCCAACTTATCAAATTCTTTCGATGTCATAGGAGTATTATGTGACAGTTTTATTTCAGTAACTTTCGGTCATTATCGCCGCTCTCCAGCACGCTCATCTGATGGATAGCGATTTGGTTGAGTTTGATAAGCCGCTCTGACTGTGGCAGTCCCTGCTCTATGAATACGGCATTGAGGCTTTCCATATTGGATAGGCAGATCAGTTCGTTGACCGTGGCATAGTCGCGGATATTGCCTTTCAAGTCGTGGTTAACCTCACGCCACTGTTTCGCTGTCATACCGAACATAGCCACGTTCAACACATCGGCTTCATTGGCATATATGATGCTCGCCTGTGCTTTGGTGACCTCCGCCGGAATAAGGTTCTGCTTGATGGCATCGGTGTGTATGCGGTAGTTGATTTTCGACAACTCACGCTTCGCCGACCAACCCAATGCTTTTTGTTCCTCCGCTTTAAGTCGTTGAAACTCCTTTACCATATACAATTCAAATTCAACGGAAATCCAACTTGCGAATTTGAACGCAATATCCTTATGGGCATAAGTGCCGCCATAGCGTCCGGATTTGGAAATCAAACCGATGGCATTGGTCGTTTCAATCCATTTCTTGGGGGATAGGGTAAAGGCATTTAAGCCCGCTTCTTTTCTAAACCCCTCGAATTCGAGGGGTTTGAAATCGGGGTTATATAGACTCTCCCAAATGCCAAGAAACTCAATAGTATTACGGTTGCGCATCCAATTACCGATAACAGCAGTAGGATCATCGCTTTTATGACGTGCCAAATCAGTTATAGACACATAATCCTCGCCATCAACATTGATGATGGTTATATTCGTATTCTGAACTGTGATTTTTGCCATTTGGGGATAAGCGTTTGATTTCAAATGCAAAGATATATCAAAAATCGGACATATCAGTGTATTAGCCTACTTTTCAGTGTGATTAAATCCGATATTTGCAAAGTTGGTGTTCGGTAACCTCTGCATTTTCTTTTTATCGCTAATAATGTAAGATATGTTTGGCAATAGCTATTGCAAACTCACCTCCGTAATTTTTTGTTAACTTTGTATTATGGAAGATATATCTACTCAAGCATTATTAATAGCGCTGCTCATGACAACGATAGCCGGCATGGGAACCGGCATAGGCGCGTTGTTGTCGCTCTTGCCTATGGCAAGGGATGCCCGTTTTCTGTCAGGAGCATTGGGATTTTCTGCCGGCGTGATGCTCTATGTGTCATTTCTCGACCTCATGCCCGAAGCGATCGCAGAGCTTGGCGAAGCGTGGGGAGAGCGTTCAGGACAACTCTATTCCGTCATCGCATTTTTCATAGGAATAGGCATTATCGCCCTTATTGACTTCCTTGTGCCTGAAAACAGCAACCCGCACGAGTATGACCACCACGTGGGCGACACCCGCCCCTCTCGCTCAAAGCGTGCCGGAATCATGCTTGCATTAGCGATCGGAATCCACAATTTCCCCGAAGGAATAGCCACATTCATCTCGGCTCTCGACGGCATGACAATAGCCATACCTATTGTAGTGGCTATCATGCTCCACAACATTCCGGAAGGAATCGCCGTATCCGTACCCGTCTACAACGCCACCGGCAGCCACCGCAAGGCATTTCTGTGGAGCATAATCTCAGGACTTGCCGAACCACTCGGCGCCATTGTGGCTATTCTGTTCCTACTCCCCTTCTGGAGCCCCGCGATCAACGCGCTCCTCCTTGCCGGGGTCGCCGGAATTATGGTCTACATCGCCGTCGACGAACTACTTCCCGGAGCCGAAAGCTACGGGCACCACCACACCACCATCAGCTGGCTCATCCTCGGCATGGCTCTCATGGCTCTCTCCATCCTCCTCGTCTAAATCAGAGGTGTAGTCCGGCAAAACACATAAATTTAGCAATAAATCCATTATCTTTGCAATGACCATAACCATATACATCGATGATACACCTTAAAGCGTCCTTTTTATTGTGGCTGATAATATTATCCTGCAAAAACATGGCGACAAGCCAAAATCTATTTGACATCAAAGACAGCACAGCCTATTCCGATTCAATCATCACAGAATTATTCAAGGAGACATCATTCGTGATTAAAGGTGAAATGTCGCCAAGATGGGAAGGCTCGCTTGATCTCGCCGTCACCGACCCCATAAAGAACCACCGCCACACATTGAAGACCACCGCCGGCAACAAATTTGAATGCGTAGTTCCTATGCACGGCACCTTACAGCAGATATACCTCTATGTGCCGGGGACGGCAACAATCCCCGTATGCGCCGGTGACACCATAACTCTGATGCTCGATGACGACGATATGCGGCTATCCTCCTCACGCCATGATGCCGACCTCGACTTAAAGCTCGCTTCGACAATATTCCGAAAGATGAGAAAACGGGAGCATGAACTGAACAACCTCTTCAATTCCTACATCAACGAATCGCGGATGTTCTCGGTGCAAAACACCCGCACCGACTCAATCAAAAACCGGACCATCCAACGATTCAGGGAGTATAACGACATGAATAAAACCCTGATCGACACATTTATTCAGCACCACGGAACACCGAGGTTGGAAAAATATTTCAGATATAGCGGATTCTACAAAACATTGAAATGGGTATCGTTTTGCCGCATCGATCTCCCGACACTCAATCCATCACTCCAGCTCAACGACACCACATCACTGCCCTTTAACTCTTACGCCGACTCACTGTTGATATATCCCGATTATCTGGATTTCATGATGGACTATGTCAACATCGCTGTCAGCAAAATAAACGAAAACAACCCCACCGGAGCCGACATGAAAAACAGTTTTAAAATAAGACGGGAAGTATCACCGTCGCCCGGTTTTGCCGATATGGCAAATTACAAAGACCTGAATACTGCATATTCATACTACGGTCCCGATCAAGCGGCAAATGTGCTCGGCTATGTGTTTGAGACCACCGGCAACCGTGAAATCAAAAATGAAATCTCAGGCTTGATGCCCGACCTGACAAAACTATGCAAAGGGGAACCGGCACCGCCTATAGCGCTGAAAGACTGCGATGGCAAGACCTACACCCTCGACAATTTCAAGGGGAAATACCTGTATCTCGATTTTTGGGACTTCGGATGCAAGCCTTGCATCGAAGAGTTCCAGTATATTCCCGAGTTGAAAAAACAGTTTGGAGAAAAGATAAAGAGTGTGGCTTTTGTCACCGTGTGCGTGTCGCGACCATCCAAGAAAAAGCTCGAGGCATTTGCCGCGCAAAATGGCATGAACGAGCTTAATCTGATTCTCGACAAAAAGAATTCCGACAGTTGCTACGATGTAAATCTCCTCCCCACCTACGTGCTTATCGATCCCGATGGACGGATTGTGGAATTCAACACCTCACGCCCATCCGAGATCCTAAAAAACGCCACCGAAGGAACACCAACCGCATTTGAACAATCGCTTGACTGAACCCGATAAACGGGAATTTGACATTACTGTCAGCAACAATCATCAGTAAACTGTTTTGTGTTGTATCTAAAAAGAGTTTACTTTGCATTATAAAACAGTTTTACAATGAAACAATCAGAAATTCTAAACAACATAGCGGGGAAAATGGGCATCGAGAGCCTCAACCCCATGCAAAAAGCAGTGATGGACTGCCAATCGAAGAACATCGTGCTTCTCTCCCCTACCGGCTCGGGAAAAACATTGGGATTCAGCATAGCCATGCTTCAGTCGCTTCCCAAACCCTCGCCCGAAGTGAAGGCGGTGATCATCGCTCCGTCACGCGAACTTGTGACACAGATCTACCGCGTGGTAAGGGATATCGCCACCGGCTACAAATGCGTGGCTCTCTACGGAGGACACTCGGTGAGCGATGAAAAAAAATCGCTGGTGCCTGCACCCGACATCATTGTAGCAACACCGGGACGTCTTCTCGACCATCTGCAACGCAAACACGTGGATCTCTACAACACAAAGATACTCGTGCTCGACGAATACGACAAGTCACTGGAGCTCGGATTCCACGACGAGATGAAAAAGATAATCCGCACGATGCCCAATCTTTCACGCATAATTCTGACCTCGGCAACACGCTTGCAGGAGATGCCTGAATTCCTGAAACTCAAGTCGCCCGAGACTCTCGACTTTCTTGACAATGGCAACAATCCCGGCAAACGAATGTCGATCGTGGAGGTGCCAAGTCCCGCCAATGACAAGCTCGACACACTCGTCGACCTGCTGAAATCGCTGCAAAACGGCAAGGTGATTATATTCGTCAACCATCGCGAAAGCGCCGACAGAGTGTACCAAGGGCTCAGAAAGGCAGGATTGCCCGCAGGAATATACCACGGTGCCCTTGATCAGCTCGACCGCGAAAAAGCAGTGGATCTTCTCAACAACGGCACCACCCCCATTCTTGTCTCAACCGACCTCGGCGCACGTGGACTCGACATCGACTCGGTGCATTCAATCATCCACTACCATCAGCCCCTCACCGAAGAGACATGGACGCACCGCAACGGAAGAACAGCACGAGTTGACGCCACCGGAACCATATATGTAATCACTTCCGAGAACGACAACATTCCGGAATACATGGAGTTTGACCGCAGCTATTCCCCATCCGGAAAATCTGACGACCCGATACGCAGCGATGTCGCCACACTATACTTCAATGCAGGAAAGAAAGAGAAAATATCCCGTGGCGACATAGTGGGATTTCTCATAAAACAATGCGGACTGCAACCCGACACCATTGGCAAGATAATCGTCAAGGATCATTCCGCGATAGCTGCGGTGCCTTTACAAAAAGCAAAAGAGGCGATCGCTAAATCGGCACAGGAAAAGCTGAAAGGAAAACGTGTAAAAGTAACTCTAATGAAGTAATCCGTGGAAATATATCATCTGAATTTCAGCAACTGCAGCACAAAAGAGTTGAAATCGCTCCTTGCTACGCCCCTGCCCGATTATATCCTCATCGGCAACACGCTTGCCGACATAAACATTAACCCTGACGCTGTCACAAAAATGACGGAAGCGGCATCGGCGGCAGGAGCGTCAGTAATATACTCCGACTACACGGATCATACCGGTAAATTGCATCCGCTCATCGACTACCACGAGGGATCGGTCAGAGACGGATTTGATTTCGGCAAGATGATACTGGTCAATACCGGGATGCTCAGAAACGTCACTGCCGAAATAGACGACTACTCTCATGCCGCGTTTTATGCCGCAAGGCTCGCATTGTCGAGGCTCGCGCACATAATGCACATCAACGAGTCAATGTACAGTGTAGGAAAATCGGGTGAAACCGATTCACAGTTCGCTTACCAACAAGCCGACCGACAGCTCGCACAACGTGAAATGGAGGAGGCGTTCACCAAGCATCTTAAAGCAATCGGCGCCTACATACCGTCTGCCGACATTATCTCGGAAATCGAATTTGACGACTCTCTTCCGGTGGAGGCATCGGTGGTGATTCCGGTACGCAACCGTGTCAACACAATCGCCGACGCGGTGAACAGCGCATTAAGCCAGATCACCGATTTTGAATTCAATGTGATTGTAGTCGACAATCACTCCACTGACGGTACCACTGAGATACTTAAGAATATTGCCGCACGTGACCCGCGTCTCATCCACATCATCCCCGCCGAAGAGGGGCACGGAATAGGCGGTTGCTGGAACATGGCAATTGAATGTGACCGATGCGGACGATTTGCCGTCCAGCTCGACAGCGACGACATATATTCCGGCACCGGCACACTCCAACGCATCGTCGACAAATTCTACGAGGAGCATTGCCCGATGGTCATAGGCTCCTATACCCTCACCGACTTTGACCGCAATGTGATTCCGCCGGGACTGATAGCCCATCTTGAATGGACTGATGACAACGGCAGGAACAACGCTCTGCGCATCAACGGACTTGGAGCGCCGAGAGCTTTCTATACGCCGGTGGCACGCAGATTCCGGTTCCCAGATGTGAGCTACGGCGAAGATTACGCCATGGGGCTTGCCATAAGCGCCCACTACCGCATAGGACGCATCTATGACTCTCTCTACCTGTGCCGCCGCTGGACAGGAAACTCCGACTCGATGCTTACCATTGAAGCATCCAACCGAAATGATACATACAAGGACTCATTGCGTCTCGACGCCATACGCTACCGCAAAAATCTTTTAGCATCACGTAACACCCACAAGAAGCTCACGGTAAATGGCGCTGAATGGAATGTGAGACTTCTGCCCGGACGTGCCGTAAGCACCAAGGCAAAGGTGGATGCAGCATCAATCGCGGCACGACCATGCTTCCTATGTAAAGAGAATCGTCCACCGCAACAGCCATCCACTCCGGCAGGAGATTACGAGATATTGGAGAATCCTTATCCGGTGTTTCCGGGACATCTCACCATCCCCACAAAGGCTCATGTCCCCCAAAAGTTAATGGGACGAGTAGCCGACATGGTGGAGATCGCGTACACACTCCGTGGATATACAGTGTTCTACAATGGTCCGCGATGCGGCGCGTCAGCTCCCGACCATTGCCATTTCCAAGCTGTTCCTGAGCAATATCTTCCGCTTGACATAGCATACCCGTTCAAGAGGATTTATCTGGTGGAAAAAGCCGGCTCAATAGCCGATGCCGTAGAACAGGCAATCGCCGGACTGCCTCATAAAACCGAGGATGAGCCCGACGTTAATGTCGCCATCCACATCCTCCCCGAAGGAATAGCAGAGGCTGTCATAGTGCCACGCAAAGTGCATCGCCCGAAATGCTATCCCGAGATCGGCGTCAGTCCTGGAGCCATCGATATGTTCGGAACCATCATAACCACATCACGCAAGGATTTTGAAGCAATAAATGCAGAAGCATTGCAACAAATATTTGCCGATGTGGCGTTTCCCGTTGCTATCCCGGAGATATCGGTTGGCATTATCGAGGCTGAGAATATTGATTATGCCCTCTTGGGGCAATTCAAGCATGACGGCAACCTGCACTCTCCCCTCACTCCCGACAGCCGCTTTAAACTTCGCGATGTGATGATAGGAAAAGACTTCCACTGGCAACGCAATCTCGACCTCACATACACAGGATCATTGGAAATAAAGGAAGCCGACGGAAAGAAAATCGCAATCAACCACCTGCCAGTAGAGGAATATCTACGTTCGGTAATAGCATCGGAAATGAGCGCGACAGCACCAATGGAATTTCTAAAGGCACACGCAGTCATCTCCAGAAGCTGGGTTCTTTCTCAAATAGGCACCAAAACCGAACATCATGCAGTACAGGGGATGGCTACCGATGAGGAGATAATTAAGTGGTATGACCGCGAGAACCATCTTCATTACGATGTGTGTGCCGACGACCACTGCCAGCGCTACCAGGGAATTCCCGAAAACGAACCGGACCAAGTGAGACTTGCCATCCTCGCCACACGAGGAGAGGTGCTTGTCGACGATGACGGAACGATATGCGATGCCCGATTCTCAAAGTGCTGCGGCGGCGTGTTTGAAGAATTTGAAAACTGTTGGGAACCCGTACACCATAATTATCTCACAGAAAACACCGACACACCTGAACCCATAGAGGTGCCCGATCTCACAACAGAAGACGGAGCAAGAGCATGGATCATGTCGCGTCCCGCACAGCCTTTCTGCTCACAGGCAAGCGAGAATACTTTAAGACAAGTGCTTAATTCTTACGATCTTGAAACCCCTGATTTCTACCGCTGGCAAGTGGAATATTCAGTCGATGAACTTTCGGAGATAATCCGTGCAAGGTCGGGAATAGACTTCGGCACGATAACAGACCTCATCCCACTTTCACGAGGCACATCAGGAAGAATCTACCGATTGAAAATCGTTGGCACGAAACACTCCATCATCGTTGGCAAAGAGCTCGAAATACGCAAGTGGCTGTCACGTTCTCATCTGTACAGCTCGGCTTTCATAGTTGAAAAATCGGGTGACAGGTTCATTCTTCACGGCGCCGGTTGGGGACATGGCGTAGGGCTATGCCAGATTGGAGCAGCCGTAATGGCAGAAAAGGGATATAATTATCGCCAAATATTAGCACATTATTACAATAATGCAAAAATCAGCCGTCTCTACTAAATCCGGGAGAAATCCCTGGGCATGGATTCCGTCACTATACTTCGCGCAGGGACTTCCCTACGTAGCAGTCATGACTCTGTCGGTCATCATGTACAAGCGCATGGGGATCTCCAACACCGACATCGCCTTGTATACCTCCTGGCTTTATCTTCCGTGGGTCATAAAACCGCTTTGGAGCCCGGTGGTGGATATGTTTGGCACAAAACGCCTGTGGACTGTGGTGATGGAGCTTCTTATCGGAATAGGTTTTGCCGGAGTAGCCTTCACATTGCCAGTGTCATTCTTTTTCAGCGCATCGTTGGGTGTGTTTTGGCTCGTAGCTTTTCTGAGCGCCACTCACGACATTGCCGCCGACGGCTTCTATATGCTCGCACTCGACAGCCATCAGCAATCATTCTATGTGGGTATACGCAGCACATTCTATCGCATATCGACTATTGTGGGGCAAGGAGCCTTGGTAATGCTTGCCGGATATCTGGAGGAGCGATGGCAACCGGCGCCCGAAGAATCGATGGACTACACACCGCTTGCATGGATGGTGGTGATGGGCGTAATGTCATTGTTCTTTATAATAATATCAATATATCATCGGTTCATATTGCCTAAACCAAATTCGGACCGAGGCATAAAAGGTGTGACTTTACACAATGCAGGAAAGGAGTTTATCGGGACTTTCACTTCATTTTTCCGCAAACCCGGAATCGGGATAGCTATCGCTTTCATGCTTCTTTACCGTTTCCCCGAAGCACAGCTTGTGAAGCTCATAAATCCATTCCTTCTCGATCCGGTTGGTGCCGGAGGACTCGGACTGACAACCTCACAAGTGGGACTGGTCTACGGCACGATCGGAATAATAGGATTGACTGCGGGCGGAATAATAGGGGGCATCGTTGTGGCTCATGGAGGTCTTAGGAAATGGCTCTGGCCTATGGCATGGAGCATATCGCTCACTTGCGCCACATTCTTGTATCTATCCATAGCACAACCGACCGACCTGTTCACGATAAACCTGTGTGTGTTCATCGAGCAGTTCGGCTACGGATTCGGTTTCACGGCATATATGCTGTATCTGATATATTTCAGCGAAGGAGAGTTCCGCACAGCACATTATGCCATCTGCACCGGATTCATGGCATTGGGGATGATGCTTCCGGGGATGGCGGCAGGCTGGCTTCAGGAGCTTATAGGATATGAAGGTTTCTTCTGGTGGATAATGGCATGCTGCATCGCCACCATCGGAGTGACGGCGTTCATAAAGGTGCCGGAGTCATTCGGCAAAAAGAATTAAATTTCGTTGGACCATCGGGAGCTCTGGGAGCGTAAGGGGAATGAATGCGTATCCCCGCATCCGGTCGTGACGACGGCT
>JAMPGZ010000008.1 GCA_023663655.1 Lachnospiraceae bacterium | reverse complement strand
ACAATGATAGCGGAAGCAGATGGAGTCGCCCGAAGTATACTTCGCTAAGTTTCAGGAAATGACCTGAAAGACTGCTTGAAATTGGCTCAGTGCACAGGCCACCAACACGAAGCTGCTATCGTTGCCGGCGGGGATTCCGTATTTCTTTTTTCAATGAATCTGCCCCAAAATAGCCCCCCTATAAGTGATTTACAATGATTTGCGTCAATATTTACAACATTTGGCATAATCGTTAATATGCCGATGTTCCATTTTATCCATCTTTGCATATCCAAAATTTAAAGCAATGCGAAAACTAAGAACAATACTTGCAATAGGAATAATAGCTTCGGCGATGTGTGCTTGCGGCACCGACAACGACTCTACAAAAGACGAGCCGGAAGTTCCGGAAACTCCCACACCGCCATCCGAACCCGAAAAACCGGAAACTCCCGAGACTCCGGAAAAGCCCGACAAACCGGAGACCCCGACTCAAAACTACGAGCTGAAGGCATCAATGGTGCCCGACGCCTCGCTCGTTGGCGCCGGATGGAGGGATGTAGACACATATATGAAAAAACTCGATTTTGAATATACCGAGCACTCCAACAACGTCAAAAACCCCGCCGACGACCACTATGACGGCACCCATGTGGAAGTGGAATATGACAATTCCTTAAATATGTATGTCTACAAGCTGTCAATCCACAAGAACGACCAGTTCATAGACGGCGACCGAGGAACCAAGACCGACCGCCAACGCAATGAAATGAAATCCCGCACATCGGGCGACGGATTTCCTCAGGTGAACGGCAACTATGACGAATGGCAGCGTCTGGAATGGAAATTCAAAATCCCCGCAGGATTCCAGCCCTCCGGACAATTCACCCACATCCACCAGCTCAAAGGAGCCGATGGCACCGACAACGGATCGCCGCTCATCACCATATCACTCCGTTCCAATTCAAACGGCACAAACAAACGCGTTCAAGTGATACACGTTGCCCGTGCCGGAGGAACCAACAAAGGCAACATTGTCGACAATGTACCCCTATCGGAATTTGAGGACGAATGGGTACAGGTGGTCGAGGAGTGCCATTACCGCCGTCACGGACATTACTATATAAAAATCACCCGCATCAGGGACGGAAAAGTTCTCATCGAACACTCCGACTCCGACATCGACCTGTGGCGTGCCAAAGGTGGAACCGCCATCAGAAACAAATATGGAATATACCGCAGCGTTGGCAAGGATCCGTTTGGCTCAAACACCTTGCTCAAAGATGAACACATATATCTCACTGACTTCAAAATCTACGAAAAGAACACTAATCCCAATCCAAGCGCTGTTGACGATTAAAAACTTGTGCAATGCAAAATTAAACACGTGAAGAGTGTGCCACGCGATGTGACACACTCTTTTTTCATCCCTATCGTCGCCACATGTAGTGTCGCCACCTGTGGCGACTCCAATCAACAACATAACCACACCGGCAGTCGTTGCTGATGGCGATACCGCTTCGACACGGTCGCCACAGGTGGCGAACCCTACATTGGCTAATGAATTGTTGCGGTGTTTTAAAATAATTCAATAACTTTGCCATAATTAATTTTGCTGTAATGACATTACTTGACGAAATAAAAGCAAAGGCACTCGACGGGATTCCGGCATCAGTGGAGGAAGCCCTCAGACTCAATGATATATGCACCACCGACGAGCTTGCCGACGCGGCAAACGAGGTGAGACTCCGCTGGGAGGGCGACACAATTGACACCTGCTCTATAATCAACGCCCGCTCGGGGCACTGTTCGGAAGACTGCAAATGGTGTGCCCAGTCTCGATTCCACTCCACAGGAATCAACGAATACGAGTTTGTTCCGAAAGAGGAAGCCCTTAAAGCGGCAAAAATAAATTGCGAGCTCGGCATAAAACGCCTGTCGCTTGTGACCAGCGGACGCAAAGTGGCTCCTGCCGACATGGAGCGCTTCTGCGAGCTATACAAAAAAATATCAACCGAAACAGGGCTATACCTCTGCGCCTCGATGGGCTTGCTGAATCTGTCAGAGCTGAAGATGCTTAAAGCCGCCGGCGTAAAGCGCTATCACTGCAATCTCGAGACATCATCACGCTTCTTCGGCACCCTCTGCACCACCCACTCCCATTCCGACAAACTCAAGACCATCAAAATGGCTCAGGAGGCGGGACTGCAAGTGTGCTCAGGAGGCATCATCGGCATGGGTGAGTCAATGCGCGACCGCCTCGAACTCGCCCAAGAAGCGCGGGACGCCGGCGCCGTGTCGATTCCGGTCAACATTCTGAACCCGATTCCGGGCACACCCCTTCAGGACACCCCGCTGATAAGCGAGGATGATATAGTGCGCTCCGTAGCGCTTATGAGACTGATCGCGCCGAAAGTCACCATGCGTTTTGCCGGAGGAAGAATGAGGCTTTCAAAAAAAACAATGGAACGCATCCTGCTTGGCGGAATGAACGGCGCCCTCATGGGAGATATGCTCACCACCATCGGAAATTCGGTCAATGATGACAAGGAATTATTCGAAAAATGCGGTTATCAAATTTAACATTCATCCCCTAAACATTGAGAAGCCGGCGGATGTTATAGTATCAAAGGACGAGGAAACAACGATCGGAATCGTAATTCCACCAATAGCTACAGCGGATGAAATCGCCGCAATCGACTTCCTCAATGTGAAATATCAAATGCGAAGAGCAAAGGCAACGGCTCTTCGCATTTTTTATTGTCAATCAAACAATCCCGCGAGCACAGCCGGAGAGTTAAGATTGGACAGCGACGCGAAATGCAGCGTGTAATACTCCATAGCCACAGCAATAGCCCTTCTTCTGCCATGCCTGTTAAGACGAAGCCTCGGCATAGTCCTCCACGACACTCTTGAAAATATATTGAGCCACGCCGCCTCCTGTTGATCGAGGTATTTGCCGTGCAACGGCACACTGTGCCTGAAAATCCCCTCAGCCATATCAAACACCGTGCCCGTGTGATAAGTGCCCGTGTCGGGCTCAATGCCCAAAAAGTGAGTGAGACGATACAGAAACACGGGCAAAAAGTTGGCTGTAGCACGACCATCGGCACCATCAAGTTCCTTAAGAGAATTGATTATGTAGCTGAACAGATGAGCATCGGACTGGCATTCCCGGAGAACCACCCCGAGAAATTCAGCCATGAACATAGCCACCGCCATTTTATAAGGATTGGAATGAAGATCGGCGAATACCATCGTCTGCCGCACATCATCTATATTGACAATATCTCGTCCGGGACGGATATCGGCAACGCATTCCAGAAGGCTCATCGGCATCATGAGCGCCCGGCGCCGGCGTGCCTCCCTTGAATTTCCCGCCGACACAAGAAGCGACATCCTCCCATGCTCCAAAGAGTAGACCGCCACAATATTATTGCGGTCATTATATTTTACCGTGTGGAGCGCTATGCAATGAATTGGGGTCAACATATTATGTCGCAAAGATACGTGTTTTCGATGCAAAAACAGGTTCAACGGCGAAAAATCAGAGAAAAAACGGCGAAAAACGATGTTTTATCTAAAAAAATTTGCGTGAACCAAAAAAAGTGTCTATATTTGCACTCGCTTTTACAGCAATACCGGTATGGCCCATTCGTCTATCGGCTAGGACGCAAGATTTTCATTCTTGAAAGAGGAGTTCGATTCTCCTATGGGCTACGATAAAACAAAACAGTAACAACAAATAGAATTATTTTTTGTAATGGCAAATCATAAGTCATCTATTAAGAGAATCCGCCAAACAGAGTCACGCCGACTCCGCAACCGTTACTACGCAAAAACTGCCCGTAACGCTGTGCGTCGCCTTCGTGCAATGACCGACAAGACTGAAGCAGCCGCAGCTTATATCAAAGTTAGCTCTCTTCTTGACCGTCTCGCAGGCAAGGGCACTATTTCAAAGAACAAAGCAGCCAACCTCAAGAGTTCTTTGTCACGCCACGTTAACAAGCTTAACGCTGCGTAACTGACACTTGCTCCTTATAATCATCGGATTTAACCGATGAGTCATGGCCCATTCGTCTATCGGCTAGGACGCAAGATTTTCATTCTTGAAAGAGGAGTTCGATTCTCCTATGGGCTACAAAATCTCTACTTTGCTAACGAAAGCCACAGTCATCAATCTGACTGCGGCTTTCTTGTTTTTGCCGAACATTAGCCTTCGCTTTCATGTTTTAATTAGTGATAACTACTAAATATTCATGTTATGAAAGACGAGAAAAAGAAAACAGACACTGAGGCTAAAGCCACTCCGGGCGAACAGAACAGCACTTATGAAAAAGCCACTCCTGAAAGCGTGAAACAAGAAGTGAAAGATCTTAATAATATCGGAGCTCCCGGCAAGCAGTATTAGACGCTTGCACCTTGATTGAGGAGAAGGATTTTTTCAAATTAATGATTGCAACTAACAAAAGAGGCGGTTTCCGTGGAAGCCGCCTCTTTGCGTGTGTTTTCATAGATTAGTAGCTATCAATGTATATGGGTTCACTACTTATGTCTGTTGTAGAAACAATCCTGAAGCGAATTGTATCGCTTGCCACCCGTTGATTTCACATAAATTAAACGGAACGCACGCTTAAACACAATCTCACCGCATAGGGCAATCTTAGAATTGAAAAACTTTAACAAATGGACATGACATAAAAATTTTTTAGGTAACTTTGTCTTTATGTAAACCAAAGTCCTGCAAGGACAGTAATTTCACCCAAGTCACAAGAATCAGAAATATGTACTACGTTTCCAAACGCATGGAGATAGCCGGCAGTCACCGATTGACACTATCATATAAAAGCAAGTGCGAGAACTTGCACGGACACAACTGGATCATAACCGTGTTCTGCAAAGCGTCAGAACTAAATAAGGACGGGATGGTGTGCGATTTCACCCACATCAAGGAGAAAATACACTCCTATCTTGACCACGGAAATTTCAACGAGCTGTTGCCATTCAACCCTACAGCGGAAAACATCGCCCGCTGGATCGCCGACCAGATCCCGGAATGCTATAAAGTGCAGGTGCAGGAATCGGAGGGAAATACCGCTGTTTATGCAACCGAAGATGGCGAGCTATGAGAGTCAACGAGATTTTCCATTCACTGCAAGGTGAAGGGCACTTCACCGGAGTGCCGGCAATATTCGTGAGACTGTCGGGATGCAATCTTGACTGTGACTTCTGTGACACCGACCATCTGCCCTACTCCGAAATGACCGAAGAGAGCATTGTGGCGCGCGTTTCCACCCACAACGCCACCCATGTAGTCATAACCGGAGGAGAACCCACCATGCAACTCACGGCAACTCTCGTCGAAAAGCTCCATGCCGCCGGGAAATATGTGCAGATAGAGACCAACGGCACTATTCCTCTCGACGATGAACTCCTTAATGGCATCGACTGGATCACTTGCTCCCCGAAATATGGGAAAACGCCCAAAATACAACGCATCGACGAGCTCAAAGTAATCTACGATCATCGCGACACAACAAACATCGAAAAGCTCGACACAGTGGAAGCCTCGCAATACTATCTGCAACCATGCGACCGAGGCGAAACCGAATACAACAACGCCAATGTGGAATCATGCGTGGCATATATCCTGGGACATCCCAAATGGCGGCTGTCACTGCAAACCCACAAAATACTATCCATAAAATAGAAAAAACACGAGCATCCGAAATGGCGCTCGTGTTTTTTCATTAAGAGGGTGTTTAGAAAGGATATCCGATGGCAAGATGAAAAGCCAGCGAATTTTTAAACGAGGTCATATTGTAATATCCGCTTTTTCCCGTATCATAAGGGGCATGAATGCCAATACCAAGGTCGCCGCGTATGACAAGCATGCTTATGTCAAATCTCAGACCGACACCGGTGCCCAGCGCAAGCTCCTTGAAGAAATTCCGCCCTTCAAGTTTTCCTCCCGGACGCATGGGGTCATTTTTCAACAACCACACATTTCCTGAGTCAAGGAACATCGCGCCGTGAAGCGGACCATAGATGGGGAAACGATACTCCATGTTGAATTCAAACTTGAATGTACCGGTCTCATCAAAATTATTTCCTTTAGCACCCTCGGGATGATAACTTCCTGGGCCTATGCTTCTCACCGAGAAAGCCCTTATGGAGTTGGCGCCGCCAACGTAGAACTGCTCGCTGTAGGGCACCTCTGCCGAATTGCCATAGGCATGGGCGATGCCGCCATAAATTCTTGACACGAGCCAATGCTCGCCTGAGCCGAGACGACGGGAGTAGACCGCTTGTGCCGTGCCCTTAACAAATTGCGAGAACGGCATTCCAAACAATCGCTTCTCCGACTTCACCCCGCACATTCTCCACAATGCCCACGAAATATTTCCGGCTTCCGACACCGTGGTCTGCACATTGATAAGATTATCACGGTTTATCTGACGGTCATAGACCATCGACCACGACATCTGCGGGATAAACTGGTCGCGAAAACTAAGCCCCACGGCGGGATTGGCGGCGATAATCGAATCAAAAAGCTCGGTAGTGCGCACCACCTTGATATAGGTGAGCTTCAACGGAGTGAACGTATAGGAGAAATATTTACGCAACTGCCAGTCATAATTGATCGACGCGCTTATCTGCGACATATTGAAATAGTGAGGACGATTCAACAGATCCAGTCCGAGATTGAACCGTGTCCAGTTAAGATTGCGTCGTGAAGCCCTTACAAATTTAGGAGCAAGCAATCTCGGGAAGGCAAGTGAAGTGTTAAGACCTATCTCATAACTGTTGAACACTGAGCTGCGGTCATGCCCCGTCTGCCACTCATAG
Source organism: Lachnospiraceae bacterium (assembly GCA_023663655.1). GTDB lineage: Bacteria > Bacteroidota > Bacteroidia > Bacteroidales > Muribaculaceae > Muribaculum. Next base: position 81,961 of record JAMPGZ010000008.1, on the reverse strand, counting down.
GATCCGGTCAAACCGATGCGGAACTGCTCGCCGCCGCCAAACATATTGCGGTTAGTCAGCGACACAGTCAATCCCGGACCGAGATAACTGTTGGACTTCGACGACACATTAGCCTCGATACTCGCCTCGTAGGGAGCGTCGAGTGTACACTCGACAAGCACATTCAACCTGCGCTTATCCATAGCTGTCGTGTCGGGATATGCGCCTATCTGAATGGAATTGAAGATGCCGAGACGCGACAGATAGGTCTGAGTGCGGTTCATCTCACGCACCGAGAAAGTCCTGCCCGGCCGGAAAGTCACACATTCAGGTATCATCGCCGTGCGCAGCTTGATAGGCCTCATCCTCACCAACGTGAGATTAGGCTGCCTGATAGTGTCGGGAGTGCCCCCTCCGGTGTTACGGTTCACTACCACGGTGACATCGCCTGTGGTGAATCGCTCCAGCGCGAATGGCGGCGTATTGCGCGCCACTGTCAACCTCAACGCGATCCTCTCCTTAGTGATTGTGCTGTCGGCAAGATACTCGATATACTCAGGCTGAAAGAAGTAATATCCACGGTTGCGCAATTCATTGGCTATCCTCACACGCGCCGCGCTGAGAGAATCGACTGAATATCGCTCTCCGGGAGTAAAATAAGGGATACGCCGAGCTATCGAATCAATCTTATGATACAGATACGACGTGTCGGGGAGAAGCTGTATTGAATCAAGCAAGTAAGGCTCACCTGCGCTTATCGTATAGGATATCTTCGCTTTCTTTGAATTTTTCTTGTTGTGTATCAGCTCATAGGACGCGCTATTGTTGAAATAGCCATTGTCGGCAAGCTCATTCTCAATCATCTTCACACGCAATTGCGGACGCACATCACTCACCAACACCGGCTCCTCGACAAGCTTGTCATACAATTTTCGTTTCCAGCCCTTCTGCGGAGCCGTCCAGTGATTGTACACCCACAGCCCTATAGGGAGCGGCGACCTCATGCCTATGAGGCTTATGTAGTTGTTAGGCGGCACGTCGACAGCTGTCTTGACCTTATCCTTCACTCCTGCAGGAATCTTTTTCTGTGCATCCTTAGGCACATACTCAATCTTCTTTATGCCGGTGTAAAGCACATCATCCTTTCCAAGACGGCTCGTGGTGGAGCATGAGGCGACAGCGATAAGCATTGCCGCCGCACACATTTTCACTCCTATTGAGAAAATTTTATTTCGAAGATTCATTGTCATCTGTTTTTCCATTATTTTCGTTCACTACCACTGACTGCTTCACCGGCTGCGTCTTCTTTTTACGCCCCGGAAGCCTGAACAGATCCTTGAAGTGGGTCATCTTGCGCTTGTAGACGAAACCGACACCGGTCTGTATCACCTCACCTTCAAGTATGCTCTCATAGCCTATGTGCCTGAAGAGTCTCACATACATCGATCCGGAACGATTCAGCATATACTCGAATGATATATCGTTGATAAGATTCTCCGAGAAATTCTCATCCATGTCGGAATCGGTCGAGTAATTTCCACCCACCACAATCTTCACTCGGTCGTTGAACAGCGTCTTGCTCACCTTATAGCTATAGCTTGTGGTGGTAGAGGTGTTGCCGTCGGCAACGCGGTCATACTGGTCAATGCCGAAGCTTATGTCAACGCCCTTGATATTGTTAGCCGCCCACGAATTGAGCTGCGACGACAGGAACGAGAACAACGGGTTGCCCGAGAGGTTTGCCGATGCCTTGGTGCCGGGTCCGGTATAGACATTGTAGAGCAACAGGTTCATAGCCTGGTTAGCGCGCTGCTCGGGGCTCATGGTTTCAAGCTCATTCTGAATCGAAATATCATCATTGGTGGCGAGGTCAAATGACACATTCATGTTATTCAACGTGTTTGTCACGTTCAGCGTGATAAGGAAGTTGACCAGACGCGAATCCTGCCCCTCCTCGGTGACATTAGCCTTCATAGTCTCGCGGGCATGGATGTTCAATGTGGGATTCATCATGTCGCCGGTAAACGCCACATAACTGTTGTCGATAAACTCAAACAGCTTCTGGCTCATCAACGGAGGTGTGTAGCGCACGAAACCGCTGTTTATGTTATAACGTCCTGTCAACGTCATGTCGCTGAAGGGTGACATCGCGAATGTCAACGACCCTGAGCCCTTGATCTGAGCCTTATCCTTACCGCCTGATGATATATCCACATTAAGCGTAGTGCCCTCGGAAACTATAAGCCGTGCATTGAGCATCATTGCCATGCCGGAATTAGCGATGGTGTCGATCTCATTTATCGATGCGGTGTCGGCAAACTGCACAAACTTCACCATGTCGTCATTGGAAGCGCCGGCAGTGATTGAATTAGCCACCGTGTTCATCACATAAGTGACATCGCTTCCTTCAAGAAGATTCAATGTGGCATTAACTGCAAGGAAATCCATGTTGCCCTTGACGGTAGCGTCAAGATCAATAAACGCCTTGCCATACACATCGCTCCCCTTTGCACGCTTGGAGTCGATAATCTGCATATTCTCCGCCTTTGCCGAAAGATTGATTTTTGGCGACACCATGTCATTCACGTCGACAGTACCGTTGAGCATCAACGGATTCTCATTCTTACCTGAGATTGTGTAGTTGTCAAATTTCACGATATTGCTGTCAACCGGAATTTTCTCCTCCGAAAATTTAATCGCCGTGCCGATCATGTCGACAAACACCGATGTGGAGTCGAAATCAATGAAGCCGTTGAACACAGGTTTCGCCAATGTTCCAGTGACATCCATCTCGCCGTTGAGCATTCCGCTAAGTTTAGCCACACCTTCAGGCAAGAACGGATTGACAATATTCAGCGGGAAATGAATCATCGAGAAGTCAAGCATGAACGGATTAGCCGCAGTGCTGTCATTAAGGGCTCCTGTAGCGGTGATTACCTTAACGCTGTCAACGAGCAATGAAGTGCTTGCTTTAACGACTCCGCCCGGAGTTGTGCTCAGTCCCACGTCAAACAGGAATGAGCCCACACGATCATTTCCATAAGTAAGATCATCGAGAGTGACCTTTCCGTTGCCCGATATTGACTTAGCCTCAGGATTCCAACCCACGCTTATATCCGCTCCGGCAACACCGTTGACAGGCGGCGCAAAGGGCGACAGCGACAACCAGTCGGAAAGACGTATGCCCGATGCCTGCACGATTATATCCTCCTGATGTCCGGCTTCTGAGCCGTGATCATCATGCTGAGTGTAGATTTTAAGCATACTGTTGTCGTTGCCAAGGGTAAGATTGGCATCAAGATGCTTGCTCTGCATATTGAACTTTATATAATTGTCGGCATTCAACGACCAGTCACGATAACCAATCACCGGCTTCAACGGCACCATACGGAGCGACAGCACGGAATCCACCGCCGAGACATTGAAACCGAGTTTATAACCGGTCTCATTCTTAATATTGGACTGGGTGATGAAGAACGAGAGGTTCTCATTGGCAAGGAATCCGTTGACGTTCACATGGGCAAACTCGTCAAACACACCGGGACGATTATTCATGGTCAGTTTATACACCAGGAATTTGCGATGTTGCAGCGCGCTGATGGTCACGGTATCGATCTTTGTCTCTCCAAAAGCTATCTTATTGACATAACCGTTGAGCGAGATTAAAGAGTCATTACGGGCAATGAAATTGAGAGTATCTATCGATGCCTTTGACGGCGACAGAAAATCAGACAGCACACTGTTGCGTCCTGAACTTACGGCAAGGGCGAATTGCGGAAGGGCACGTTGCAGAGAGTCAATGTCGATGCGTCGTTCCCCTATCTCACGGTCAAGCAAAGTCATTGCATTACCAAACTTCACGCCGACAGAATCAATGCCGCCATGAGCCAGAAAATCGACATTCAACGACTCATTGGTCAATTTTGCGGCAGTCAGCGTGTCGGTGGCGTCGAGTGATATATCCACTCTCGGCGTGGCAATCGCCAAGTCGGGCATATCCCACTTTATGTTATTTATGGTAACGTCAGCATCATAAAAATTTCTTGTCGGCATAAAGCGTCCGCTACCATCGATCACAAAGGAACCCTTGGATGTTGTCTCCGACAATTTCAATCCTTGCAGATCGACATTTCTCACATTTCCGTTGAACTTCACATCAAAGTCATCGGGCGCTATCGTTCCTTCGATAGCAAGCTCCACATTGGCATTCGGATTAAGCGACGATACATCAGCATTCATGTATCCGCTGTCAAGCGACGCGCTCGCCTTGATGTCGGTGTAAAGATCGTCTTGATATTCAAGTGACGACAAGTTTATATCGGCTTTGATAGACGTGCGTTTTGAAAATGGGTCATATCCCTTTCCCGTCACATCAGCCGTAGCCGTGATTTTGCCAAATCCCATCTCGGGCATGATTGAATTGATGGGGAATTCACGCAACGCCACATCCGCGCTGTAAAGCTGGGCTTTGCCGTTGAACATCGCATCAAGAAGTATGTCACCGCCACCGGTCACCGCTTTAAGATTTCCGGCAATGACACCTTTACGCATCCTTACATTTCCGGCAAGAGCCGTGGGAGGGATATTGACCTGTTTAGCCATCTTAGCTTCAAGCAGCGAGGGCTTCAGGAAGTTCACATTGGTTATGCGTCCGTCAAGCGCCACGTCACCATCCAATTTGTCAGGCTCCATCGCATTGGCGACATTTCCATGCGCTTTCAACGAAACATAACCGGGCAGTGACATCGAAATATTCTTGACATCGATATCGCCCATCGTGCCTTTGACATCAGCCTCAAGCTTAATATCGTTATAACGGGGTATAGACTTAAGCATAGGCTTCATGGTCGGCATTATCATCTCAAGATCGGGCACACCCACTGTAGCCACGGCATCGACTCCGACAGGAAGACGCGGGTCAGCCGCCATATCACCCATGCCCATCTCCGCCGAAAACTTTATTGACGAGAAGAGAGTGGATATGTCGAAATTCTCCGCCCGCATCATAGTCGAGTCCATTGAGAAGCGACCCGAAGCATCAAGTTTCACGCCACAGCGTTCAGTGGCTTTGAAACGGCGCAACGGCACGGTGATCTCCGCACCACGGTTATAGAACGAATCTACCTTGATTTCAATATCCGATGCCTCGATATAGTTCATGTCGAGTCCCGGCAACGGTCGGGCATCACGCATGGCATAAACGGAGTTCTTGCCTGTGAGACGCAGGCTGTCGCCGGTTATGATCCACATATCATCATCCGAGATTGCCGTTGTATCGGCAGGAATCTCCTCAACCGGATGAGCTGCAAGATATTCAGCCGACGGGGTCAGGTAGGTCGCCGCCACGCTGTCGATGCCAAGATAAGCCGCATGGATCTTTTTAGACCCCATGTCGACAATACCGTTTTTCAACGATGCGGCAGGTATCTCCACACCAAGAGAATCAATGGTGGGGAGCATTGTCATCACATACTTAATATTTTTAAGCTCCAAATCGCCGGCTTTAATCACCATCGCCATCGCCGCGGCTGTATCAACCGGAGAGGCGGTGGTGTCGGTGCCGTTGAACCGCAGCATTATGTCGCCACCGTCAAGCACGGCACGCGAGATATCCACATTGGATGTGGCAAGATTATAACTTGACGGCTCCAGAGCAAATTCCTTTACTTTCGCCGTGAGATACATCAATGAATCAGGACCACCAAGACGATAAGCCACATCATGCAAAGTGGCATCAGCCTGCACGTCGAGCTTCAACAAGGGGAATAATTTAACATTAACATTTGCACTGCCTGCAGAAACCATCGTATCGCCCGACGCTTCCACTACAGTAAGCCTCTTCAACGACACATCAAGAGGGAAATCAAGCCTGAAATCCTCAATCCCGATTTTCATGCCAGATGACTTATTGACTTCCTTCAGTGCAAAGTCAACGATAAACCGCTGAACCGGCGGCACATAGAGCAACACCGGAATCAGAAGGATAACGATAAAGATGCATAGGAGCACCTTCAAAGTTCTTCGTATGATTGTATTTTTAATTAAATGTCCCACGTCAAAAATAAATAGTCCTTTCACAAAATACAACATAAAGTTACATCTTTTGGTTTTAACAATACCTAAACTTGTCAATAATATTTTTTTTTAACCGCACCAAGTCGTATCTTTGCACAGAATTTTCATTTTTGCTTAGAAGTTGAGACATTCTCATCTATATATAATACTCACCCTGCTATTATGGGCTTTTGTCACCGTTGCAGCACCTCAGGTTCAAAGAGATGCCAATACGGCATGGCGGATGTCTGACCATCAGCCACGTGTGCTTGTAAGCACGGTTGATTCCGACTCAATAGCCGCTCTATTTCCGCCGATCGACTCCATCGCTCCCAATGATTCCACAGCCCGGCACAATGACAGCCTTGCCGCAAAACCGGCACCCGACGGAGCATTGATACGCCGGGAGAAAGTCGACCTCGACAACATCGTCAATTTCAAGGCTTCCGACTCAATGGTGCTCATGGGCAGAAACGACGCGTTCATGTATGGCAACAGCGAGGTGACATACGGTAACATGAAGCTGAATGCCGCCAAAATCAACATGGAGATGTCGACCAACAATGTCAACGCATTCGGAATGCCCGACTCGGCAGGCGTACTCTCAGGCACCCCTATCTTCACCGACAAGAGTGGTGAATATGAGTCAGAGACCATGAGATACAACTTCAAGAGCCAACGCGGATTCATCACCAATGTCGTGACCGAACAGGGGGAAGGATATCTCACCGGAGGACAGACAAAAAAGATGGAAAACGGAGAATACTTCCTTGCCAACGGACGCTATTCAACCTGCTCCGACCATGACCACCCCCACTTCTACTTTCAGCTCACGAAAGCAAAGGTGAAGCCAAAAAGCAACATCGTGACCGGACCTGCCTACATGGTTCTCGCAGGACTTCCGTTGCCACTGGCGGTTCCGTTCGGCTATTTCCCTTTCTCCGAGAAATATTCATCGGGTATCATCTTCCCTACATTCGGCGATGACTTCAACCGAGGTTTCTATCTAAGCAACGGAGGATATTATTTTGCCATAAACGACAACATCGACCTCGCCCTTACCGGAGAGATATACACAAAAGGTTCGTGGGGACTCACCGGACGGTCAAGCTACGCTAAACGATACAAGTTCTCGGGCAGCTTCAACATAAGCTACCTTACCACAATCCTCGGGGAGAAAGGGAGCGCCGACTACTCCAAGATGACCAACTTCCAGATTCTGTGGAGCCACTCACAGGACTCCAAGGCAAACCCCAACATGAATCTTTCGGCAAGTGTCAACTTCACGTCAACCGGCTACTCACGAAATGACCTGAACAGCTATTACAGCCCATCGTTCACGGAGAACACCAAGAGTTCTACCGTCAACATGACCTACCGCATTCCCAATTCAAAATGGTCATTCTCCACCACGCTCAACCTCGCCCAGCGCACACAGGACTCAACACTGTCGGTATCGTTCCCCAACCTGACGGTAACCATGTCGCAGACCTATCCCTTCAAGCGCAAACGCGCCGTGGGCAAGGAAAAATGGTATGAGAAAATAAAACTCTCCTACTCAGGACAGTTCCAGAACTCACTCACCGCCAAGCAGGATGTGTTCTTCGAGAAAAGCCTTATCAAGGACTGGCGCAACGGCATGAGGCACTCAGTGCCCATTTCAGCCACATTCAATGTGATGAAATACTTCAACCTCACACCGTCATTGTCGCTCACCGACCGAATGTACACGTCAAAGGTGCGTCGCCAATGGGATCCTGCGGCTTCAGCCGAGGTGTGTGACACCACCTACAGTTTCTACAACGTGTGGGACTTCAGCGCATCGGTATCGATGGACACCAAAGTCTACGGATTCTTCCAGCCGCTGCCATTCCTTGGCAAAAAGGTCAAGATGGTGCGTTGGGTCATGACACCGTCAGTGTCATTCTCAGGCTCGCCTGACTTCTCTTCATCATTCTTCGGATATTACGGCAACTATTCTTACCAGAACTCAGCCGGCGAGACCATCAAGAAAAAATATTCCCTCTTCCCCAACTCCCTCTACGGAGTGCCGGGACAAGGCAAGTCGGGTACGTTAAGCTACTCGCTCTCCAACAACCTTGAGATGAAGGTCAACACCAATGACAGTGTCGGGGAGAAGAAAGTTTCGCTCATTGAAAATCTCTCGATATCCCAAAGCTACAACTTCGCCGCCGACTCAATGAACTGGAGCAACATCAACACCTCGCTGTTGCTGCGTCTTGTAAAGAACTTCAACCTCAACCTGTCGGCAACCTGGGACGTGTACACCTACCAGCTCAATGAAGCGGGCAACCCTGTGCGCGTGAATGTGCCGCGCTGGAAAGCGGGAAAAGGAATAGGACGACTTTCAAGCACGGGAACATCATTCTCCTACACGTTCAACAACAACACTTTCAAGAAAAAAGACAAGAGCGGCACCAAGAAGGGCGACGACGAGGATGACGACGAAGATGTTGACGACTTTGACGGGAAAGCCGCTGAACGGCGGCGACAGCGTGAAGCGCAACGCGACAAGGACAAAGATGACGTGGAACTGATTGACGGCGGCTACATGAAGTGGGAAGTGCCCTGGAGCCTCACGTTCAACTATTCGGTCAACTATTCTTACGGCAAATTCAACAAGCGGAAGATGGAATATGACCCGAAAATAACCCAGAACCTGAGTTTCTCCGGAAACATACAACCTACTAAAAACTGGAATTTCGGATTCAGCGCCAGCTACAACTTCGACACAAAGAAGATAGCCTACATGAACTGCAATATATCACGCGACCTGCACTGCTTCACCATGACCGCAAGCTTTGTGCCCGTAGGACCTTATAAAAGTTATAATTTCCACATTGCAGTCAAGTCATCACTGCTTCAGGACCTGAAGTATGACAAGCGCTCGTCCTACTCCAATGGTGTGACCTGGTATTAATCTAATTGGGCTAATTAGACTAATGGGGCTGATGGGACTAATGGAGCTGATGGGACTAAGTAATTTCAGAATTTCTTGAGGAGATAGTCGGCGATAGCTTTACGCACCGGAGCTGTTTTACCTACAAATCCGTTGACCATTATCACCACCACATGAGTAGGCTTGTGGTTGGCATCAACCTTATATCCTGCGTAACAGAGCACCCCTGACATACTACCTGATTTCAAAGCAAGTTTTCCGGCAAGCCGCGTGTTGGCAAGCAACCCCCTCACTGTACCCTCTTTTCCGACAAGCGGATATAGACCCACGTATCCCTTGCTATGCGTGCCCGAAGCCATATCCTTGAGAATCCCGCCAAGAAAGCGAGGTGTGATTCTGTTGCCCACGGCAAGCCCGCAACCATCAAGAATGCGTATCGTAGAGAAATCGTGTCCACGCCCTTCAAGCAATTTTTTCTGCAGTTTCAGGCTCTCGTTGTCGGTCAGCCTCACCCCCTTGCCTATCGCCTGCGCCCGCAGCATTGATTCGGCAAAAAGATTGTTGCTCTTCACCATCATCGAACGTAAAATATCAGGCGCCAACGGCGAGCGATACACCATCGGCTTTATGCCCGCATCACGGTCGGCGGTCATATCATCCTCCGAGCATCCGATGCCACCACGGCGCATCGCCGCAAGAACATCATCAAGCATCACCTCGGAAGGGCGAGGCATGGAATAACGCGACCCATAGGTGGCACCCGACATCGTGCCATATAGATAAAGCAGATCAGAGCCCTCGCCACGCATCGCCATCACCTCACCGGCGGGCGACTTCGACAGATCAAGCTCCACCGAAAGCGACTCTATGCGTGGGGTCATGCTCACAATGTCGCTTGTCGACACTGTCATAGCAAAACTGTTGTCACGATAGTTCAATCCGTAATAGCCCGCGCCATACTCCCAAGGCGTATCCTCAAGAAGCCAATAGGGCGACACCCCAATTTCGGGATACCCACCCTCCGACACGAGCACGGAACCGGCGATCGAATCCACCCCGGCATCTCCGAGCCATTTCACAAAATCTCCGGCAAATGACGGGCGATTGGCAAAATGCCGGGACCCTATCGAGGGATCACCACCACCAATTATCACTACATTGCCATGAAGCACGCCGTCGCTCACCGTACCGTAGGCACGTGCCTCGGTCGTGAAGCGGAATTCGGGAGACAGCGTGAGCATCGCCGATGCGGCAGTGACACACTTCGTCACCGATGCCGGGATAAAAGTGCGAGCCGAATTATAGTCGGCAACAATCTTTCCGGTGCCAAGTTCAGCAATATATATACCTACGGAGGCTCCTTCCGAGCCTTTAAAATTCAACGGTTGAGCCGACACGCTCCAAAAGCAGCATGACAGCAACGCTATTAATGACAATGTACGTTTCATGAGGACAAAATTAATCATTTCCGAGCCAAGTTGTGCATCTCCCGAAATTTTATTAATTTCGTAAGTAACAAATTTGTTTGACCCAATGAAACTGAACAAGATTCTCATAGCATCATTATTCGCGGCAGCGGCGATCACAGCGCCTGCTGACAATCTCGTGATCCTGCACACCAACGACACCCACAGCCAGCTTGACCCCAACGACAACAATCTCGGCGGAATACTGCGCCGAAAAGTTCTTGTTGACAGCGTGAGAGCCGAGCAACCCAACGTGCTGCTCATCGACTGCGGAGACATGGTTCAAGGCACACTCTATTTCTCCATCTACAAAGGGGAGGCAGAACGAGAGATGATGAACAATCTCGGATATGACATACAGATTCTCGGCAACCACGAGTTTGACAACGGCATCGAGCCTCTTGCCCATGAGTGGAGCCTGCTGAACGCCGACAAGATAACGAGCAACTACGACCTGCGCGACACCCCGCTCGACACCATATTCAAGCCTTACACCATAAAGGAATTCGCGGGCAAACGCATAGGTTTCCTTGCCATAAACCTCGATCCGAAAGGGATGATCGCCGATTTCAACACCGGCGGGCTGAAATATCTCGACGGCATAAAAGCCGCCAATTCAATAGCCTGGTATCTGAAACACGTGGAGCGTGTCGATGAAGTCATCGCACTTTCCCATGTAGGCTATGACACCGCCAATCCGCCCACACCGAGCGACCGCGACATCGCTCAGGCATCGGAAGATATCGACATCATAATAGGCGGACACTCCCACACCACCATCGACCCGGCAGCCGCCAAGACTCCGGAATATTACGTGAAGAATGCCGCCGGCGACTCGGTGCTTGTTGTGCAGACCGGCAGCAAAGGCCTATATCTGGGAGAAATCACTCTTGATCTTGACTCGATGCGCCCCTCCTACAGGCTTATCCCTGTCGACAGCCGCCTTGACAACCGCATCGACCCGGAAGCTGCCGCGCTTCTCGCCAAATACCGTAAAGGTGTCGATGCCCTCAAGATGGAAAAGATAGGCAAAATGGCTCAGGAAATGCCTCACGGCAGCCACCTCATAGTCAATTGGGTTGCCGACGTGATGCTTGAAAAGGGAAAGGAACTGACCGACCGCAATGTCGACGTGGCTCTTGTCAACAAGGGCGGCATACGCCGCGGACTCCCTGCCGGACATATCACCAAGGAGCATATTCTCACCATGCTGCCGTTTGACAACAAGCTCGTGGTGATGGAGCTCAAAGGCAAAGACTTGAAAGAGGCATTTGATGTATTTGCTCAAAGAAACGGCGACGGTATCAGCTCAGGATTCAATCCGGCAGAGATTGATCCCGACCGCACCTACATCCTTGTCACCATCGACTACCTCGCCAACGGAGGCGACTATCTCACCACTCTCCCCAACGGCAAGGTGATAGCCCGCAGCACCCTGCGCCTCGATGAAACAATGATTGACTATATTTTAGGTCAAAAGGGAAAAAACATTAAATATAACGACCGCAAACGTCGGTTGTAAAACCCTCCTCCCCGCCGGTTTGTTTTTTCCTACGTAGCTGTTTAAAATCAAAAATCATGAAACGCTTGTTCATATCCTTCGCGTTATCTCTATCGGCAATCATCGGGATAAACGCAATCACTCCACGAGTCCTATCCGGAGTATCTGACTGCGAAAAGCAGGAAAGATGGGTGGATTCAGTATATAACTCAATGTCGCTGAACCAACGTGTGGGACAGATTTTCGTGCCGAAGCTAAACCCCGAGACCGTGGCTGCAACCAAGCAGTCAATAGCGAGGCTGGTGAAGGATTACGGAATAGGCGGACTGCTTTTCAGCCGTGGCACCATCTCACAGTATGCCACACTCACTGACTATGCGCAGTCGCTCTCTGCCGTGCCTATGCTCATGACGCTCGACGGAGAGTGGGGGCTCGCAATGAGAGTGAAGGACACTCCGAAATTCCCATATAATATGACTTTAGGGGCAATCGAGGATCCGGCATTGTTATATGCCTACGGAACCGAAGTCGCGCGAGAATGCCGCCTAATGGGCATACACGTGGATTTCGCGCCGGTGCTCGATGTGAACTCCAATCCAAAGAACCCGGTGATAGGATTCCGCTCTTTCGGCGAGGATCCGGTAAGGGTGGGCACACTCGGCACAGCATTCGCACAGGGAATGGAACAGCATGGAGTGCTCACGACCGGAAAGCACTTTCCGGGACACGGCGACACCAATGTTGACTCGCATAAGGCACTGCCTACCATCACCCACACCCTGTCGCAGCTTGACAGCGTGGACATACTGCCGTTCAAGATGTACATCGACAGCGGGATGTCGGGGATAATGGTGGGGCATCTTAATGTGCCGGAGCTCGACAATTCAGGCACACCCTCATCGCTGTCAAAAGCTATCGTCACCGGGCTGCTGAAAGAGAAGCTGAATTTTGAAGGAATAGTGTGGAGCGACGGGCTCGCCATGAAAGGCGCCTCGGTGCATGGAGCCAACAACTGCGTGTCGGCGCTAAAAGCCGGAATGGACGTGCTGCTTGAACCGCTGTCGCCACTCAACGACATAAAGGCTGTGATCGCTGCCGTAAATTCGGGAGAGATACCGATGTCGGTGATCGAGGAACGCTGCAAAAAGATGCTGCGCTACAAATATGCCCTCGGGCTCACCTCACGCCCGAAGCCGGTAAGCTCTCCGTCGCTTGCATCACGCATCAATTCGCCTGAAGCCGACGCCGTCATACGCAACCTCACCGCAGCATCGGTCATTTGTCTCGACAACAGCCAAAACCTGCTGCCTATATCTGAGTTGGAAACCCGATCGGTTGCCGTTGTGAACATCGGCGAAGGGGCTGCCAACACTTTCGCGAAATATTGCGGAAAATATATCCATGTCACCACCTACGCCACTACAGGAGCATTGACTACCGCCCAGATCGCGGAAATCAAGAAACATGACATAGTGATCGCAGGGGTCTACAACGATAACGCCGCTTCGGTTGCCGACCTGAAGAAACTCGCCGGATGTCCCAACCTCGTCACCGCGTTTTTCATGAATCCATATAAAGTGGCAAAGTTCGCACCGGTCAAATCATCGGCTATAATGCTTGTGGGTGAAAACACCCGCTACGCACAGGAGTATTGCGCACAGGGCATATTCGGCGGGCAACGTGTGAACGGAATACTGCCGGTCAACATAGCCGGAGTCGCCGAAGCAGGACGCTGCATAGGCATCCTGAAGACACGCCTCGGCTACACATCGCCCGAAGCGGAGGGTATAGGTCCCTCGATGGCAGTCACCATCGACTCGCTCGTCAAGGTCGGGCTCACCACCGGCGCATTCCCGGGATGCCAAGTGCTCGTGGCAAAAGGGGGCAACATCGTGTTTGACCGCAGCTACGGCTACACTGACCGTGCGAAAACCCATCGTGTCAACGATTCCACCATCTATGACCTTGCCTCGGTCAGCAAAGCCGCAGGGATGCTTCCCGGGCTTATGCTCGCCTACGATGAAGGGCTTTTCGACCTCGACGCTCCGGCTTACAAGTATATTCCCGAGTTGAAAGAGGCGGGCAAGGAGGATATAACGGTGCGTGAGCTTCTGCTGCATGAAAGCGGAATGCCCGCAGGACTGAATCTTCACCGCCTGCTCATCGACTCGGCGTCATTCAAGGGCGCGTTGACCACTCGCCGCCCGCGTGGCGAAAACACCATCCGGGTGGCTCGAAACCTATATGCCAACCGCAACGCCCGACTGCGCCGTGACATCACTTCAACAGCGAAAAGCGCAGATTTCCCCCACCCCATAGCCCACGGAATATATGCGAGCGAAGCTGCCTACGACACGATAATGGCTCGGATCCACAACGCCTCCAGACGTTCCAACAAGAATTACTATTATTCCGACCTGAATTTCGCTCTCCTCATGGAGATGGAGCAAAACATCACCGGGAGGGCTCATGACGAGTATGTGGAATCGGAGATATTCAAAAAACTCGGCGCCACAAGCACCCGTTACAATCCATCGCTGAAAGGGAGCATCGCCAAAATAGCACCTACAGAAAAGGATCCGTTTCTACGCAAGCAGACAGTCAAAGGATATGTCCATGACGAGCTCGCCGCATTTTCAGGGGGTGTTCAGGGAAACGCCGGGCTTTTTTCCAATGCCAACGACCTTGCCAAATTGTGCCAGATGTGGCTCAACCGTGGCTCATACGGCGGCGAGGATATAATGTCGCCCGAGACAGTCGACCTGTTTACAACCACCAAAAGTCCCAATTCCCGGCGCGGTCTCGGTTTTGACGGTCCCGACATCGTGAACATCACCAAGACCCCCACCGCTCCTGAAGCATCGGCAATGACCTACGGGCACATCGGCTTCACCGGCACCTGCTTTTGGATCGATCCCGAAAATGACCTGTTCTACATCTTCCTTAGCAACCGCATCAATCCGTCGCGCGAAAACGCCGCATTCTCGCGCCTCAACATCCGCCCCGAAATAATGTCGGCAATCTACCGCGCCATGAAATAATCCATCGGGGTATGTCGCCGCTACAAGGTGACAAAAAACAGACGACCCCTGATTCACATCAGGAGCCGCCTTCCACATATTTAAAAGTATATTTATTGTTAGCTTATATACATCTTTTAATTGAAGGGATAACCTTCGGTCCAATCCCATACGAGCTGCTCATCGCCAAAGAATCCGGCGAGCTGACCACCTGAATATGCCCCGATTTTCATCACGGCTTCATAATGGTTGCCGGTATTCTCGAATGTACAGCCGCGAGCTGTGCTGTAGACCCAACCGATGTTATAACCACCGTTGGTCATTCCGGTAGCCTGCTCAGTGGGGAGCTTGTCGGCAGAACCGTCGGCATTCAGATAGAATTCCACTGAATAGCCCTTGTCATCATCTTCGCCAAGCTCATAGTAGCAGTTATACAGGCGGTAGAGATAACCCGGACCGGGATACTCAACAGCTTTTTGAATCAAGACTTCAGAAGGCTCATCGCTTCCCACCCATGCCACCGATTCAACTTCGGCTGATCCGGCAGCTTCCCATGTGTAAACACGGGTAATTGAGAATGCAAACGAAAGATTGGCTGTGGGAGGAAGCTGGTTCACACGGTGCTGTTCGTTGGGATCCTCAGCTTCATCGTCCAGATAAGGAGAGTTGGGGTCATAGGTCGAATCAACGCGGTCAAGTTTAAGCGCTCCTGACAATGTTGTTCCTACAGGCACAGTGGAGTTGATCGATATAGTATAATATGCTTCGCAGCTACCCTCGGCAAAAGTCACCGTAGCGGGACCGGTCAAGTCAGCCGATGAGAATGCGGCAGTCACTGGAACTGTCACCTCAGGACCGGCATCATTGCGGAGCACAAGCACATCGTAGGTAGCAGGAGCCTGCTCACTGTAAGACATCGAGATCTCAACCTTATTTTTAGGGAATGAATAGTACTCGACATCGGTGTTGTATGGCTCCCAATATCCATCGTCATTACAAGCAGTAAGCATCCCTACAGCAGCAATGACAAGTAAAGTATGTTTGAATAGTTTCATTTTTCTTGAAAATTAATAGGTAGGTGATTAATTATCGCTTACTGCTGTAGGAGGCGCAACTGACTCATTATTGTTACCGGCAGATATCAACTGGTTGGAGTTGATTTCAGTCTGCGGAATCGGGAACACGTTGATCTGAGCTCCTCCGGGCACATTGAACACCCATTCAGCAGTCCATCCACCGCCACGACGGTCGATAGGCTTCTTCAATCTCACGATATCGAAGAATGATATACCTTCGCCCCAGAGTTCAACACGACGCTGATTCCACACCTCGTTCTGAACAGCTTCAGCCGTAGTAGCAGTGAAATTGTAGGAGGGGTTACGATAAGGCTTCACAAAATCGTCGGCAAGATAGGTAGCCGCACCTGAAGGATTTCCACCCATAGCCATCGCTTCGGCTACGATAAGATACATCTCTTCCACACGCATCAACGGAATGTCGCAAGCGTTATTGGAAGTGCCAAGCACATCCTGATAAGGACCGAATTTAACCTGCGCATAAGCGGGAGCGCCGCTTCCGGCAAGAAAAGAAAGCTGACGAGCTGTAAGATTAGGCGATGAACCGGTAGCGTCAAGGAACCAACCCTTACGCACATCGGTAGCAGGGATAGAGTTGAACAGCGCGATGTTGACCTTTCTCCATGCACCCACCGTCGCATAGCCGTAGTTGAGTGAACCCATGTGTGAAGGCCAGTTACAGATACCGGTAGTAACCACGCGGTCAGTCTCGGCAACTGAGATACCCCACATCACATTGTGGTCATCGAGCTTTGCAAATCCCGGCACACTTGCCTCAGTGAGAGAATAGGGAGTGGCGCCGCTCTTGGTGATAGCTGTGCGGGCATCGCTTTCAGCGTCAGCCCACTTGTTCATCACAAGATTTATGCGGGCACGGAGTCCATAAGCTGCTCCGGCTGAGATATAACGCTTGGCACCTGAGTCAAGGACACCTTCGGGAGTAATGCCGCAGACATCGAGATAGCCGATAGCCTCATTAATGTCGGACATCACCTGGTCATAGACCTCCTGCACTGAACTGCGTGCAATACCGTTGGTCGACGCGTCCTGCTGATTGTCCTCGGTGATGATGGGCACGCAAGCCATTGATTCACTGCCCACATAAGTGTGCTGATACATCTGGGCGAGCATGAAGTAGTCAAACGCACGGGCTGCAAGAGCCTGAGCTGCATAGAACTGAGCCAGCGGATCGGTGATATCCTCAGGCATAGTCTGAAGCACTGTGTTACAGTTGAGCACTTGCTTGTAGAGAGTGTTCCATGCATAGCGGGTGGTATAACTGTTGTTGGTACAGTCGTTCATTGCACCACCTGCCGAAAACCAGTTATAACCGGTATTGTAGCCTATCATGTCCATTCCTCGCGAGTCAAGCATCAAGGTCACCGCCGGCCAACCGAAATCGGAGTGAACATTATTAGCCTCGGTGAAAATATTCGGATACTTATAGAGCGAGCTGCTGATTGCCACCACACCGGCGCTTGACAATTCAGGATTGGACGAAATCGCATCCTCCTTCTCCTCGGTAGTGATGTCACGTCCCAGCGGCTCAGTGTCGAGGTCGTTACAGCCCACCATGGCTGATGCGACCAAAGCCGACATCAATATTTTATTTATATTTTTCATCTTTGTGTCAGTGGTTAATTATTAGAATTCAACACGGATACCTCCTGAAATACAACGGATTCCCTTATAAGTAGCACCATCGGAAGTGAGATATCCCTGGCGTGGGTCAAGACCCTTGCGGGCGCTCCACAGAGCAACATTCTCAGCCGAGCCATAGATTCTTACCTTTTCAAGATAGAATTTCTTGGTAAGCTTTGAAGGCAAGGTATAGCCAAGAGTGATGTTGTTTATTGACAGATAGTTGGAAGAAACCAACCAGCGGTCAGAAGTATAATTGGTATAAGAATCCTGAGCGTCAAGACGAGGAATGTTGGAGTTGGGATTTTCCGGAGTCCAAGCATTGAGAATATCCTTATGCCAGTTGCGTCCCATGTCGCTACCGTTACCGCTATGCATCAAGTCCTGATAAGTGTAGTCCCAGATCTTTCCGCCAAACTGATAAGCAAACGAGATTGAGAAGTCAAATCCGTAGGCATTAAGAGTAGTTCCGAAACCTCCGTAAGCCTTAGGCATGAGATTGCCGGTAGCCTTGCGGTTATTGGAGTAAGCGTGAGCGCCATTGGTTGAGAGGTATTCCTCCGACCACTGAAGTTCGCCGTCGATTTCAATCTGGTTACCGTCAGCGTCAACAATCGGGTCGCGGTCAAGATAAAGAGCAAGACCTGTGGTGGGATCAACACCCATATACTTCGGAAGATACAATTCATACATTGATTTACCTTCACGATATATGCGAGAACCGCTGATAAGCTCGCCGTTCAAGTCGGGGTGGAGCTTGAGGATCTTGTTGTTGATGAAAGTGATGTTGTAGTTGATATCCCAAGTGATATTCTTAGTATCAACAGGACGATAGTTAAGCTCGATTTCAACACCGTTGTTACGCATTGAACCGATGTTCATCGGGATTGAAGAGTAACCGTTGGACGGAGATACCGGCTTGTTGTAAAGCATATCGGAAGTCTGGCGGTTGAAGTACTCTACGGTACCGCTCAACATACTGTTGAACACGCTGAAGTCGATACCGGCATTGAAGTTATTGGAAGTTTCCCAAGTGATTTTGCTGTTACCCTTGTAGTAAAGCTCACCGTCGCTCCATATTCCGTTGGCACCGGTCACACGGTACTGGTCCTGATAAGGATAGTAGTTGCTGGTACCGTCGTCATAGAGAAGGTCGTCATTACCCTGCTGACCGAAAGAAGCTTTCACCTTCAACTGGTCAAGCCATGTAAGATCCTGAGTGAACTGCTCTTTTGCAGCATCCCATGCACCGCTGACTGACCAGAAGTTACCCCAACGCTGATCGGGAGCGAAACGAGATGAAGCATCACGACGGAATGACACGCTTGCAAAGTAGCGGGCGTCAAATGAATAGTTGGCACGGGCAAAGATACCGCGTGTAGCATAGGTCAACTGACGGCCGGTGGTGTTCTTACGGTCGATGACGTTATACATTGCCCATGAATCAGGCATATAGAGGTTGTAACCGTTGCCGGTAAGAGTCTCGTAGTTATAGTCGTAGCTTTCGTAACCGAGAAGCAAGTCAACGTCATGCACATTGTTGAATGTGCGGCGATAGTTGGCAAGACCCTGCAGGTTGAGAGCACGGGTGCGGTAGTAGCCCTGCGAAGCAGAACCGCCGTAAGCCACAGCACCACCGTAGAACGGATTGCCGATGCCGTGATAGCGCATATTGCTCACGTATGAGCCGAGAGTTCCGGTGACTGTAAGACCTTCGATTGGAGTAAGCTGGATATACCACTTGCCGCTGAACACGTCAGTAAGGTAATCTTCGGTATCATAAAGAAGAGTACCGGCAGGGTTGGACTCCTTCATGAAGTTACGCTTGAAATTGGTGGACTTGCCATCACCGTAGTCATAGATCTTGTGACCATATTTCTCATTGTGCATGATATTGCCGTTGGCATCGCGTACATACAATGGATAGTAGGGTGCAATATTGTAGGCGAGGAAGAAGGCATTTGCCGAAGAGCTTCCGTTGGTCTGGTCGCCCGGATCACCGCTGTTGGTGTAGGTATAGCTCATGCTGGTACCGATCTTCAACCATTTCTTTGCCTGATAGTCCATAGTGGTGCGTGCCGACATACGCTGGAAGTGAGAACCTTCGATAAGACCATCATCTCCGAGGTAAGAACCTGACACATAGTAGTTGAAACGGTCGCTACCGCCTGAGATGCTCACATTGTATTCCTGACGGAGTCCATTGCGGAAAGTGCCGTCGATCCAGTCATCGGGACGATAATAGTATTGACCGTCACTGTAGCCGAGACGTGCATTGGGATTGATTTTGCCATCAGTGCCAACCAGGAACTCACCGGGATCGACAGTGTAGACCTGATAACCGAGAGCCACGGGAATATTAGCGTTGGCAAGACGATGGGCGGCTGCGGCTGAGCTGCCAAGATTGTAATAATAACCGTTGTAAAGAGCCTTGTAGGCAAGCTCAGTGAACTGATCGACCGACTTGATCACGTCGTAGTTGGGAATTGCGCTTGAATTGGAACCCCAACGAGCATCGAGAGTGATCTTGGTAGCTCCGACACGACCCGCCTTGGTAGTGATAAGAATCACACCGTTGGCACCACGGGCACCGTAAAGCGCTGCTGCGGCAGCATCTTTCAACACGGTCATCGACTCTACGTCCATAGTGTTGATGTCAGAGATAGATCCATCGTAAGGAACGCCGTCCACCACGTAAAGAGGAGCGGTACCTGCATTGATTGAACCCACACCACGGATGCGGATCTTGGGCGCGCTACCCGGCTGACCGTTATTGCTCAACGTCTGCACACCGGCAACCTTACCAGAAAGAGCGTCGGTGACAGTGGTGATAAGAGCATTTTCAAGAGCATCCGACTTCACAACGGAAGCCGATCCGGTGTAGGCTGATTTCTTGGCGGTACCATAAGCAACCACCATCACTTCGTCAAGCTCGTTGGAAGCGTTGTTGAGCTTCACCAACATAGGCTGACCTGTGATTGCGACCTCCTGGGTCACCATTCCAACATAAGAAACAACAAGTTTCTTTACCGATTCCGGTACACGGAGAGTAAAGTTTCCATCTACATCAGTAGATGTTCCGGTGCCACCTCCAACCGGGAGGACGGTAGCCCCTACAAGGGGGTCTTCATCGCCGGACTGCACAACCTTGCCCGTGACGGTACGCATTTGAGCGAATGACGCCACGCACACAAGAAGTGAGCATAGTAATAAACACAACTTTTTCATACTTTAAATGTGAAATTATTAAGTAAGTATAGTAGCAATTTGTCAGATTTCGGCACGATTTTACATCATTCTTCAATCTGCATTTCTGCAAAGTTAATACAATTATTTTTAAACATCATTAACATACCCCCCCCCATTTAAGTTATTTTAACTGAATTAACATTTATAACCCTAAAAATTCCCGTCCATTTAACAAGTGCTCCCGTTATTTTGCCATGATTCAGTGTGCACGTATGGCACCTACTCCCAAAAGCTCTAATGGTGACAAAAAAAGGGTTGCGCCAATTGGCGCAACCCTTTTTTTGTATGATAGCTGTCTATCAACTACTGGGGCAATGTCTCAGACCATCCTTCTGTCTGAGTCACACCGAATCCTGAATTGATTTCATCAACCGGAATCGGGTACACGAGATCAGAGATCTTGTAATTCTTAACAAGGTAGTCAATGTTGGGGGCATCGGTTGCCGCTACATTAGCCATCACATCCCAACGGCGCAAGTCATAAAGGCGATGACCCTCCTGGAATAGCTCGCGGGCACGTTCATCCTTGATGAAAGCCATAAGTCCGGTAGCATCCGAAGGCAGATCAGCTACGGAAGTGATATCACGGTTACGTTTTGCCACTACGAGGAGCGCATCTTGAGCCTTTGAGATATCGGGAGTCGCAATCTTAAGATAAGCCTCAGCCTGATTCAAGAACATTTCAGGAGCATTGATGATATACTCAGTACCGTAAGAGGGGTTTCCGTAAGCAAACGCTGCGAGCTTGCCGCCGCCATACACCGGAGCCTGTGGAGTTGAAGAACCGCCCCATGTCTCAATGGCAAGACGGCAGTCATTGGGTCCGTAAAGCGACTGAAGGTAAGGGCTTGGGCTATAATTATAGGATGACCAAATGTAACCGCTTGAATTAGCACTCCAGTTATCAGACTGAGTTATCGCAAGACAGAACATTGATTCATCATTGCTGGTGCCTCCGTTGTAAAGAGCCTTGTAGGCAGCATCGTCATAAACCAACGAAGTAATACCTGAAGTTGCGATCGCATCATCGGCAGCGTCGATAGCCCCCTGCCAATTCTCCATATAAATGTTCACACGTGAAAGCAAACCGTATGCAGCTGCAAGGTTGAAATAGACAACATCGCCACGGTCACCGCCTGCCGCCTTGAAGTGGCTTATGGCATTATTAAGGTCGGAAACAATCTGTGTATAGGCTTCAGCCACAGTCGCACGAGCCACCTGAGTGTTGGCAGGCACCGGTTCGTCAATGATCACAATACCGGGCTTATTGCCAAAATCCTGTCCGTTCACCTTATACTGATGTCCATAGACATTCACGAGAATGAAATGAGAATAAGCACGCAAGCAGTAAGCTTCGGCGAGATATAAGTCCAATGAAGGCTTCTCATCCTCGTTGGTGGTCGCGTACAATTCATTGCCGGCTTTGATGACACGAGCACTGTTGTCGGCAACCTTATATCCGTAGTTCCAGATATAGTACAGGTAATTACTTGTTTCCTGAGGATGGAAACGGTATATATCATCAAAGTGACCGGTCAAACCATTCCAATATGTGATATCTGATGCGATGTCACCAATATTGATCGCATAGTTTCCGGCGAAACGATAATTATAGAGGTTATAGTATGCACCATTGACTGCATAGCCGATATTATCGACATTCACAAGTCCGCTATCAGTGTCAATACCATCGTATAGCTTGGTGTCAAGGAAATCGTCACCGCAGCTTGCCATGCTACCGCCAAGAAGCAAAGCGGAAACCGCTTTGATATATAATTTTTTCATACTTTGTTTGTCTGAAGTTTTTAATGATTAAAATGTCAATTGAATACCACCGGTGAATGTGAACACTGCCGGATACTGCCATGCAATCACACCACTTGCGTAGGTATCGGGATTGTAACCGATGAATTCATCTTTGGTCCAGGTATGCACATTGTCAAATGTTGTGTACAGACGAAGTTTCTGAATAAGAGCCTTCTTAGTCCACTTAGCAGGGAAAGTATAGCCGAATGTGATGTTGCTGAGTCGCAGATAGTCACCGCTCATCAACCAACGGCTTGAATAGTTACCGTAAGATTCGTCATACGGGTCGCCAAGAATAAACTGCGGATATTTCGCATTCGGATTTTCAGGTGTCCATGAGTTGTAGACCAATGTCTTGAGCGGAGTGCGATATGCACTTGAGCACCATCCGGTATAATCGTGACCGGTATCGTAAACTTTCGCACCGAGACGATAGTTGAACTGGATGCTGAAATCAAATCCATAGGCTGTAGCATTGATGCCGAATGCTCCGTAAACCTTAGGCTCGGCACTGCCCACATAGCGCTTGGCTGCTGAATAGTAATCGTCGGTAAGTTCGTTACCTGATTTATTGAGGTAATAGAGCGCGCGACCTGTCTCTTTGTCAACACCGGCATACTTAGGCATATAGAACTGGCGGAATGGACGTCCCTCCTCGATTATTGAGTAAGTACCTTCTTCCGAGCCATCAGCAAGCTTGATTACCTCGTTTTTGTTCCAAGTGAGGTTGGCAAACGCATTGACAGTTATGTCACGGTTGGCAAATGCCGTACCATTGATACCCAATTCAATACCTGTGTTACGGATTTTTCCGATATTCTTATAGTATGATGACATACCGGTGGTCATTGACAAAGGCACTGAATAAAGCGCATCACTGGTATCTTCGTTATAGAAGTCAAATGTGAAATGAACACGGTTTATGAGCGAAAGGTCGAAACCAACATCAAATTTATTAGATGTCTCCCAAGAGAGGTCAGGATTTTCGATATTGTCAGGGATCATACCGGGCGACTGGTTATAATTGTAACCGGCACGATAGTAACCACGTGAAGCATAAAGGTCAGGAAGTGACTGATTACCAACGGTACCGTAAGAAGCACGGATAGCCGCATTTGTCACGATGGCATTGTCCTTGAGGAAATCCTCCTGAGTAATACGCCACTTGGCGCCAACCGACCAGAAGTTACCCCAACGCTTTGAGCTACCGAAGATAGAGCTTCCGTCACGACGGAACGAAGCTGATGCATAGTACTTGTTGTCATAGTTATAGTGAGCATCGGCAAAATAAGAAGCAAGGCGTGATTCCGACTTGTAATATGCGCTGCCGTTGTCGGATGCTGCCGTGCTCATGTCTCTCATGCCCATTTCAGCAAAGGGGAAATCAGTCTTTGAATAGTAATCCTGATGATAGTCATAACGCTGCATTTCCTGACCTAACAATAGGTTGATGGAGTGCTTTTCATTGAATGTGTAATCCCATCCAAATGTATTGGTCCATGTCAAAGTGCTGGTACGTGAGATTGTCTGCTGTCCAAGACCATTGTAAGCCACAGCCTGAGGATTGTAGATGGCGCTCCAGTAGTCATAGATAGTCTGGTTCATGATGTTTGCGCCAAAACTGGTCTTAGCCCAAATGCCAAGAGGGAGATCAACACGCAGATAAGGATTGGCATTCAATGTCTCATTAGTGATCTCATAGTTATCACCAGCCTTCGGATCCCTTACAGCAAGCGGATTCCAACGCACACCTGCCATCCAGTAGTCGGTGTGGTTTTCATTGTAGAACGGAGAGAACGGAAGCATACTGGTTGAAGCCGCTACAGTCGGGTTGGAGTTAGAACCATTGGTTGATTGCGAGAATGAGTGGTTCTTGGAATAACTATAGGATGCATTGACACCGGCAGTGAAATACTTGTACTTGGTGTCGATTCCTACGCGACCTGAATAGCGCTGGTTGTCGGAACCGATCACGATACCCTCAGTGTCAATATAACCAAGGCTCACGTAGTAGTTGGTATTTCCTGAAGTACCGGAAAAGCTAAGATTGTAGTCCTGATAGTAACCTGTGCGGGTGACAGCATCCATCCAATCGTAAGAAGACTTGCCGTCCCAACCGTAGGTGTTGGTGAAATAATTGGTGAGGTAAGCCTTTGCATCATCGTATGACTGTCCGTTCATATTCATACGACCACGAGTAAAGAGCTCAAGCATTTCATCAGCGTTGGCATACTCCATGTTATTGTTGGCGATGTGGGTGAGACCCTGCTTGATGTCAAGATTGATCTGGAATTTGCCTTCAGCACCTTTCTTGGTAGTGATTACAATGACACCATTGGCAGCACGAGAACCGTAGATAGCGGTAGCGGCGGCATCCTTAAGGACAGTGACGCTTTCAATATCGCTTGGATTGTAAGCCGACATCGGGTCAAAGAAGTTGTTGGTGGAAGACGAGAGGGCATCGTAGTCCGAATTCACAGGCATTCCGTCAATCACATAGAGCGGCTGAGTGTTGGATGAGAGCGAACCGCGTCCACGCACATAAACCGCACCCCACTGACCGGGCATTGATGTGGAGTTGTTGTACTGGAAACCGGGCACCTGTCCTTCAAGCGACTTAACGAAATTCACATCGAGCTTGCGATCGATCACATCGCCATCCACTACCGTTGCGGCACCGGTGAACGCCGCACGTCGGGTAGATCCGTAACCTGTCACGATAACCTCGTCAAGAGCCTGAGCGTCACTTTCAAGAATAACTCGCACTGTAGGGGCGATAGCAACTTCCTGGGTGTGCATACCCACAAAAGAAACCACAAGAGTTTTGGAGCCAGCCGGAGCCTTCAATCGGAATTTACCGTCGACATCGGTCATAGTACCGATATTGGTTCCACGAACCATAACTGTCGCACCGACAACCGGCTCGTTTTCTTCAGCTGATAACACAATACCCGACACATCGGTAGCTGCCTGAGCCAATGCGCCGAGCGTGACAGTCAATACTGCCAATAAAACACACAACTTTTTCATACTTTTAAATAGTGGATTAATAAGTAAGTATAGTAGCAATTTGTCAGATTTCAGCTTGATTTTACATCATTCTTCAACCTGAATTTCTGCAAAGTTAATGCAATTATTTTTAAATATCATTAACATCCCTCTATATTTCTGCACAATTTTAACACATTTAACATTAATTCTCGTGAAAATAATGTAATTTTAACAGAATGGAGAGTGGGGAGTTGAGAATTGAGAGTTGAGAGCTGAGAATGATAAGGGCTTTAAGGTCATTCAGGACTTTAAGGACTTTAGAGACTTTAGGGAGGAGCGGAGGTTGATTTTGGAAATTTGTGAGCAAAATGCGTATTTTTATTCCATTTTGTTGCATATTTCATATTTTCGATATAACTTTGCAGCCAAAACAACAATATTTATTAATCTCGAAAGAAAGTTACAATGAAAGCAACCGAAGTTCTCGACGATTTGAAACGTCGTTTCCCTAATGAGCCGGAATACCTGCAGGCTGTAGAGGAGGTAGTGTCGACTATCGAAGATGAATACAACAAGCACCCCGAATTTGAACGCTATAACCTCATTGAACGTCTCTGCATCCCCGACCGTATTTTCTCATTCCGTGTATCTTGGGTAGATGACAAGGGCAAAGTCCAGAACAACATGGGCTACCGTATCCAGCACAACAACGCTATCGGTCCGTACAAAGGCGGTATCCGTTTCCACTCTTCAGTAAACCAGTCAATTCTTAAGTTCCTTGCTTTCGAACAGACTTTCAAGAACTCCCTCACCACTCTCGCCATGGGTGGCGGTAAAGGCGGTTCCGATTTCTCTCCCCGTGGAAAGAGCGACATGGAAGTGATGCGCTTCTGCCAGGCTTTCATCCAGGAATTGTGGCGCCACATCGGTCCTGACACTGACGTGCCCGCAGGCGATATCGGTGTTGGCGGTCGCGAGGTTGGTTATATGTATGGTATGTATAAGAAGATGGCTCGCGAGTTTACCGGAACTTTCACCGGAAAGGGCATCGAGTTTGGCGGATCGTTGATCCGTCCGGAGGCTACCGGCTACGGCAACGTGTACTTCCTGCTCAATATGCTTAAGACACGCGGCATCGACATCAAGGATAAGGTAGTGGCTATCTCGGGATCGGGAAATGTGGCTCAGTACACAGCTCAGAAGCTCCTTGCCCTCGGCGCAAAGGTTATCACCATGAGCGACTCTGACGGCTGCATCTACGTGCCGGAAGGTCTCACTAAAGAGCAGCTTGACTACATCTTCAAACTTAAGAACGAATATCGCGGACGTATCCGTGAATTTGCTGAGGAATTTGGCTGCGAATATGTGGAAGGCGGTCGTCCCTGGCAGTACAAGTGTGACATCGCCATGCCATCGGCTACACAGAATGAGCTTGACGGCGATGATGCCCGCACTCTTCTTGCCAACGGCGTGATAGCAGTGAGCGAAGGCGCAAATATGCCCTCTACCCCCGAGGCTATCAAGGAATTCCTCAACGCCAAGATTCTCTATGCTCCCGGAAAGGCAGCAAACGCAGGTGGTGTATCGGTGTCAGGTCTTGAAATGGCACAGAACTCACAGAAGCTCTCTTGGTCATCGGAAGAGGTTGACGAGAAGCTGAAGCAGATCATGGCTAACATCCACGAGCAGTGTGTGAAATATGGCAAGGAAGGCGACTTCGTGAACTATGTGAAGGGCGCCAATGTAGCCGGATTCATGAAAGTGGCTCGTGCAATGATGGCTCAGGGAATTCTGTAAACAGACATTGATTGAGCGATTAGTCCAATTAGTCTAATTAGACTTATTAGTCCTATAAGCAGGGCATCCAATCGAAATTGGATGCCCTGACTTTTTATAGTTTTTTGGGATCAACCACCACGTGCTTCACTCGCTGGCGGCGCCAGGTGTAGACAAAGTGCAGCTTCCCGTCGGATGTCTGGATTACAGCCGGATAAGAATACTGGCTGATGGGGGAATCCTCAAGCGTGGCAACCCGCTCCCAGTGCGTTCCATCTTTAGAGATAGCGACACACAGTGGCGACCGCGGTCCCTTGGGAGTGCCGGGAACGGTGGCGAAATGGTTATAGACGAGCGCATGGCTTCCATCGGCAAGTGTCACCGCATCGGTTCCGGAATTGTTATTGGGCAAGTCGGTGAGCGTCACTGTGCCCCATGTCTCCCCGTTGTCATGGCTCGACACCGACGCGATGCGAGCGTTGCAAGTGCGGCACAGTGCTTCGAGGTGCCCGCCTCCATGATTGATGATGCTCGGCTGTATGGCTCTTATCGGTCCCGCTTTACGCCCTTCGGCAGCCATAGGAAGAGAGTCGCTGTAGAGAGCAGCCTTCATCGACTGACGGTATTTGGTCTCCACGCTCATCGCTACGGAATCAGGCTTCGCCATACGCCAAGTCTTGCCACGATCATCGGTGATCTCAAAACGCACACGCCATCCGCCCTTGCCTTCACGGCTCGACGGGCATATCAGCTTGCCGTCGGCATAATAAGGCTTGTTCTTTATCGGTCCGAGAAATCCCTTGGGAAGAGCCTCACGGGCGCTCCAAGTAATGCCGCCATCGGTGGACCTCACAAGCCATCCGGTCCAGTCGGCAACATTCGAGCCTATTTTATAGAACAGCAGAAGCTCATCGGAATCGGGATACCTGAACAGCACAGGGTTCCAGCACGCTTTGCGACGCGCGCCGGCAATGTCGCCCTTGAAGGTGGGAGCCACAGAACCGGCTGATGCCGCCGTGGTCGTGGAATCGATGCCGGAAAGTCCGGCAATGGCACATTGCGGATCATTCAAGTCAAAGACTCCGTCGGCAGCAAGAATCGGCTCGCTCCATTTGGAACTTCCTTTCGGCTTACGACTCACATAGATGCACACATCGGGATGACGCTCGTAGGTTCCGCCGAAATATGACGCCACAAGGTCGCCGTTGGCAAGCTCCACGATGGTGGATGCGTGGCACTGCGGAAACGCGGCTTCATCATAAAGAAACTCATCGGTCACAATTCCGCGACGCTCCTCTCCCACCGATGGATCCATGTCGACAGAAAAACGATAACTGCCCGAACCGACCTCCCACACATCGCCGCCATACTCATGACGGAGGAATCTGCCGCCGTCAGCTTTCACCTTTCCGGCTGGGAGCCACACCTCGGCAACAGTGTTGCAAGGCACTGTGATGTTCCAGTTGAGATGCATCGGAGTCTTGGCCCAGTCACTCGCAAGCTCCCCGTAAGGGGTGCGGTAGGATGCCGCCACATGATTCAACTCCTGAATCGAGAAATCAGGGCGCAGCATAATTTTACGATAACCGGGCTCTATAGGATTCATTCCGGCGAGGTCGCGGTAATACCATGCTATGAGGTCGCCGAGCATCATCACGTGGTTGCAACTGTTCATCTTGCGCGACGCCGTGTCGCCGTTCCACAGTTCCCATATCGTAGTCGCGCCCTTTTCAATCATGTAGCCGTAGCTCGGATAGGAGGTAGCCGAAGCGAGCAGATAGGCGACATCGCCGCGTCCCATGCGCGACAGCTCTCTCATGAGCCAGTTAACGCCTATCACGCCGCAGCTCACATGGCCACCGTTGGTAGTGAGGATAGTGTTTATAAGGTTCTTCTCCACCTCCTCGCGGCAAGAATCGGGCACCATGTCAAATGCGAGCGGCAATATATTAGCCGTCATGGTGTTGTTGCCGTAAAACACGCTGTCGGGGTAAAGAGTGTGGAGCTCGGCGGCAAACGATGTGCCACGCTTCACGGTCAGGAAACGCTTGTTGAACGCCTCCTTCACCACCGATGCATCATCGATCCATTCGCACGCCTCGTCGTCAGCGCCGATAATCCGCGCAAACTCGGCGAGCAGGTGCGACATCTTATAATAGTAAGCCGATGCTATGAGTGTCTGGTCGGTTTTCCTCGCCGGATCAGCCGAATGGATAAGCTCGGGAGATTCCGGCGGCACACACCAGTCGCCATACTTGTCGGCTCTTATAAGTCCCTCTTTGGTTGTGTAATTGTCACGTATGTGCCTCATCCACTTCTTTATGGCGGCATAGTTGCGCTTTATCGGCTCCACATCGCCTGTCTGCCGGTAAAGCATATCGCACACCACCGGAAATGTCGAGGACCAAGTCATGTCGGAAGTATAGTAATTGTAGAACGCCGGGCATATATCAGGGATGCAGCCGTCTTCACGCTGCGCCTCACGAATGTCATCGGTCCACTTGGCATAGAAACGACCATTGTCGAAGAGGAAATTCTCGCCCCACGCGCCCATATTGTGGTCGCCGGTCCACGGCTGACGCTCGTCGCGCTGCGGACAGTCGACCGGCACGCTCTTATAGTTGGAGGATATGCCTCGCCGCGCATTGGCGAGCACCTGATTCAACACATGGTTGGAGCATTCAAAATAGCCGGCATCGTCCATCTCGTCATATATCACCTCGGCGACAATATCGCCTGTGTCAAGACGTGGCATTCCGGAGACCTCAACAAAGCGGAAGCCATGATAAGAAAAGCGGGGGCTCCACCAGTAACCTGCGTCCTCACCTGAGGCTATGTAAGTGTCGGTGCTCAACGCATGACGCAGATTCTCCACGTCGAGGTTAAGGCTGTCGGGTGTCAACAATTCGGAGTAACGCACTCTCACGGTGTCGCCCGAAGAAAGGGACGGCACACGGAATTTCACCCATCCTGCACAATTCTCACCAAAGTCCACCAGATACTTGCCATCGGCGGCAGGTCGTATGGATTTCGGAGCCAACCGTCTCATCACCTTCATGTTGGGAGCCGTGTTTGCCCGAAGCGTTCCGAAAGGAATCTCGGCGCGGTCAGCACGTCGCCATGCCGAATCGTCATATCCGGGCAACGTCCATGCACCGAGAGACTTGCGGGCATCGCACCACTCACCGTCATACTCATTGTTGCTCCTTATGGGACCATCGGCAGTGAGCCGCCATTTCTCATCGGAATTAACCCTCTGCGTGGTTCCGTCGGCATACTCTATGAGCAGATTCAGCCTCAGCTTAGGATAGCCGAAATTGGGTATCTTGTATTTTTTATAGTTCTGGTGCATGGTGTAGTACCTACCGTTGCCGAGAGTCACGCCTATAGCGTTGGCACCAGCTTTTATGCGGTCGGTCACATCATAAGTGTTATAGATGACAGTGCGGCGATAATCGCTCACTGCAGGAGCCAGCACCTGATCGCCTATCGTGTCGCCGTTGATGAACAGATCATACATACCCAGCCCGCTTATATGCAGAGTGGCACGGCGTACAGGCTTAGTCCCGGCATCAAACTCAGTGCGCAGATATCGCGAGCTCAACCGGCTGTGGCTATCCTCCACATCCCACGGAAACGCGGCATCATAACCTATCCAACGTCCGCGCCAATTCACCTCACCGCCGAGTCCCTGACCCCATTCGGCAGGTTCACTCCATTGAGAAGCGCCCTTGTTGGTCGAAACCTTCACTTTCCAGTAGCACCGTTCGCCCGGACGCAGTTTTCTGCCGCCGTAAGGCACCCACACCGATTCGCCGGTCGTCATCTCGCCCGAATCCCACACATCGCCCTTTCCGGCGGCAAGATTCTCAGGCGAGGAGGCTACAAGTATGCGGCACGATTTCTGCATCACATCGTGCTTATCGCTTGTTATGACCCAGCTGAACCTCGGCTGCTCACGCTCCACGTTAAGCGGATTACGCAGCCCCTCGGTGAGAAGGTCGCCCACCTTTACCGCTCCCTGAGCGCATATAGCGGCAATCAATGCAACGATAGCCGCTCCGATACGTTTTGTCGTCATAAGCATCATTTAGAGGCAAGTTGAGTGTGTTCGGGCTGAATATATGAAGCCTCGGAGTCGGTCACCACAAGCACCATGTCGACGCTGCCGTCGGCACGTGACGGTTTTTCGGGATGGAACAGAATCTTCTTCGTGCCGTCAAACTCACCAGCATATTTGAGCGACCCGTCGGCAACGTCATACCACCACGCCCTCTTCTTTTTTCCGGGAATCTTAGCCATGTCTACCTCAACGGGGTTGCCATTGTAATTATACAGCAGCATATAGTCAGAGCCGCGTGTCGCGATAACCCGGTCATATCGCTCGCCGTTGGCGCCCGAAATAACACTTTGGTCAGGAATGCCGGTCGTGAACGGGAATGTGAGCATCAGATTCTTCAGATGCTTCATCGAACGGTAACCAGGATCATTCATTCCGTCAATCCATGAGGTCTCAGCACTGTAGGCACCGAGGTAACCGTCGCGCTTCATCTGCATGACCGAACTGTGGCCATAGGTGTGCCCGCAAGCTCCCGCAAACACCGACCAATATGCATAGCGCCGGGTGTCATATCCCTGCCACCTCGGCATCGAGGGGTCGTGAAGCCCGTGAGGTATATGCTCATAACTTGGCTCAGCGTCGAGCACCGGCTTTGCCGGAGTCTTTGCCCGAGCCGCTTCCACATATCTCCATCCGTCCTCATTGAACGCCGCCGAAGCGCGGTCGTCGCCGTCACCCTTTATCTGGTCGTAGGCACGGTGACCGCTCTGAAACATATTTAAGTCAAGCCAGTCGGCATTGTGAAACCATTCAGCCGACGATGTGCGTCCGAAAGGATGAAACGTCATAAGGTGGCTCTTATCGATGCTCCTTATCGAATTGGCAAGAGCTTCCCACACTTCGGTCTTTATATCTCCGCGAATGTCACCGCCTATGATCCACACGATATTGGGTTTATCCTTATAGCGGTTGGCGAGGAATGTGCCGTAGGACTTCGCCTGCTCCACATCCATGCCGCCTCCCTTGACGAGACCGCCCCATATACACACCATTCCGATATATATTCCCTGGCTTGCTGCGGCATCCACAATATAGTCCATGTGATCCCAATAGCCGTAGACACCTTTGCGGTCTATGCCGCTGAAATCGAAGCCGTCGATATTCGACATCTGTCCGTAGCAATTTATAGCCGGGATTCCATTAAGAGTCTGAACCTGAACCACATTGAATCCCGCCTCCCTGGCGCCATTCAAGTAATAAGCCGCTTCATAACGGTCAAGGCGTTGCGGCAGCAGCCAGCCTGTGTCACCGAGCCAGAAAAATGGTGTTCCGTCCTTGTGCTGAAGATAATGTCCGTCGCTTGTGGCTTGAAGCGCGCCGTGCTTCCACGGCTTTTCAACTATAACCTTGGCGTCGATATGCGCCACTGAAGAGCAGGTGATGACAGCCGCAGCAAGCAGATGCCGGCATACACTCTGAATGGAATTAGATAAAAGCATTTCGTAATGATTGGTTAAACTACACAAAAGTACATAAAATCGAGATATTTTTGTGTAATTTTGCGCAAAACTACACGCACCGATGCTCAACGACACAATATCCACCCGCCGCGGATTGCTCGCCATCTCTCCGCTCATAGTGTTCCTGTTTTTCTATCTTGCGGTATCGCTCATCATAGGCGATTTCTACAAGATGCCCATGAGTGTGGCACTTCTTATCGCGTCGGCATGGGCAGTGGTTATCTCCAAAGGGAAGCCGCTCACCAAGCGCATAGAGATATTCTCACGGCAGGCAGGATCATCCAATGTCATGTATATGGTGTGGATATTCATTCTCGCGGGAGCATTTGCCACTCTCGCCAAGGAAACCGGATCGGTCGAGGCAACCGTGGGGCTCACCTTGAAATACCTTCCCGAACAATTCATTGTGCCGGGGCTCTTCGTCGCATCATGCTTCATCTCACTATCGATCGGCACATCAGTGGGCACAGTGGTGGCTCTCACGCCGCTTGCCGTGGAGATGGCGCAGATGGAGACAGGCTCTATCCCGTTTTTTGTCGCGGTGGTGCTCGGCGGAGCATTTTTCGGCGACAACCTCTCTTTCATATCCGACACTACCATCGCCGCCACCCGCACTCAGGGCTGCAACATGAGCGACAAGTTCAAGGCTAACGTGTGGATCACCGTGCCCGCAGCAATAGTTACGCTTCTGCTCTACGTGGTATTTGGCTATCAGGTGAATGAGGTGCACATCTCTGATGAATTCAATCCGTGGCTTGTGCTCCCCTATCTCGTGATCATCGGATGCGCTGTCGCAGGGGTTAACGTCACTCTTGTGCTTTCGCTCGGCATCGCCGCATCGCTCGTTCTCGGATTGATATTAGGCTACCCGCTGCTTGACCTGTTCTCATTCATGGGCACCGGCATTGATGGCATGGGTCAGCTCATCATCGTCACGCTTCTCGCCGCCGGGCTGCTTGGACTGATAAAAGAAGCCGGAGGAATCGACTATATTCTCCAGACTCTGAGCCGCCACATCCACGGCAGCCGTGGTGCCCAGGCTGCGATAGCACTGCTCGTGAGCGTAGTCAATCTGTGTACCGCCAACAATACTGTAGCTATCATCACCGTGGGGTCGCTCTCGAAATCGATCGCTGAAAAATATGATGTATCGCCGCGTAAAGCCGCATCGCTGCTCGACACCTGTTCATGCATTACGCAGTCGCTCATCCCCTACGGAGCACAGACGCTTCTTGCCACAGGGCTTGCCGGAATCTCGCCCGCCGATCCATGGAGCTACCTCTACTACCCTTGGGCGTTGATAGTGATGGTGGGCATCTCGATCGTCATCAAGAGGAAGCGGCCTTAAGGTCTTTAAAGTCGTTAAAGTCGTTAAAGTCATTAAGGTCTTTAAAATCAATAGTTTACCCCCCCCCCCGAGAAATTTTAACATTTTTTCTTTTAAAAATAGTCAAGAAAAAATTTTGTTTTTCCGAATCAATAGCATAAATTTGTCGCCGAAGATAGTTTTTGCCTTATAGTTTTACAAGGTATTTTTGCTATGAATTAATATTTCCATACTGCGCTATTTTAGCGTAGCAGGTTCTATATATAGTTGTTTTTAGTTTCTATTTAACCATTGAACACATTGTGAAAAGAGTTATCTTTTATCTAATGTTGTCTATTGTCGGCGGCACGCTTTATTCGCAAAGCTTAGCCATCAAGAGCAACCTCATCTATGACGCGATAGCCGTAGCCAACCTCGGCGTGGAGATACCCCTGGCGCCAAAATGGACTCTCGACGTTTCAGGCAATCTGAACGCATGGACCATCAACAATCACCGTTGGAAACATTGGCTTGTGCAGCCCGAAGCCCGTTATTGGCTCTGCGAACGCTTTCAAGGACATTTCTTCGGCATCCACGCCCTCGGCGGACAGTACAATGTCGGCAACCTGCGTAATTCAATCCATTTCCTCGGCACCGATTTCTCCGACCTCACCCACAACCGCTACGAAGGCTGGATGGTGGGAGCGGGTTTAGCCTACGGTTACTCCTGGATTCTGTCAAAGCACTGGAACATAGAGGCTGAGATAGGTTTCGGATGGATATATACACGCTCCGATGTCTACCCCTGCGAAAAGTGCGGCACCAAGCTCGACGCCAACCGCGTGCACAACTACGTAGGTCCCACCAAGGCTGCTCTTAACCTTGTCTACTTATTCTGATTCAAGAACCGTTTACATCAATCATATACATTTAATGGAAAAGAAATTCTGCATAAGCCTTTTGGCTCTATGTATGTGGCACACAGCCTCTTTTGGTTCGCCGGCAGCACAGACCACGGAAGCCACTCAGCTATCGGTCAGCGACTTACAGCATAAAGGAGTCACAATCCAAGATCTCAGCATAGCCCGCAATGACACCGACATATTCGTCGCCATGCAGGTCGATGCATCGAAGATGGATATGAAATCCAACCGCGAGATCCTGTTCACTCCGGCATTTGTGAACGGCAATGACACACTGCGTCTCAACTCATTCACCATCGCCGGACGCAACCGCTACTTCTCTCATCTCCGCAACGACGCCAACAACGCCGCCGAAGTAATGCGAAGCGGCGAAAACACAGTGGTGAACTACCGCGCCGACTCCCGCTACAATCAATGGATGGAACGATCCACGCTCATCCTAATAAGCAGTGAGCGCGGATGCTGTGCCGAGCCTCTCGGCGACTGCGTCACCCCCCTTGCGGCAATAGACTATACACCAAAGATATTCGCCCCGACCTATCTCTACATCTCCCCTGAGGCTGAGGCGGTGAAAACTCGCGAGCTCAACGCATCGGCATATATCGACTTCCCGGTCAACAAGACCGTCATATATCCCGACTACCGCCGCAACCCCGCCGAGCTTGCCAAGATACGCGCCACCATCGACTCAGTACGTGATGACAGCGACATCACTATCACCACTCTCCACATTAAGGGATATGCCTCACCCGAAGGATCTTACGCCAACAACACCCGTCTTGCCGAAGGGCGTACAAAAGCACTTTCTGCTTATGTGCAGACCCTCTACAGCTTCCCCAAGGGGTTGATCACCACATCATTTGAGCCTGAAGACTGGGAAGGATTGCGCCGCTGGGTCGACACCACCTCGGTGAGCCTGCCCTCCAGAAGTGCCATTCTTGAAATCATCGATTCCTCGATGCTTCCCGATGCGAAAGACGCCCGCATACGCTCACAGTATCCACGCGACTACGCCATTCTGCTCCGCGACGTGTATCCGGCTCTGCGCCACTCCGATTACACCATTGACTATACAGTGCGCTCCTACACTTCTCCCGAGGAGATTATCAAAATCATGACCACAGCGCCGGGCAAACTCTCACTTCAGGAGCTTTATGTAGCCGCTCTTTCCCAGGAGCCGGGCAGCAACCTATACAATGAGGCATTTGAGATAGCGGTGAGGATGTACCCCGATGATGAAACCGCTAATCTCAATGCTGCAATTGCCGCCATGCAACGCAACGACCTGCGCAACGCCGCACGATATATCGACAAAGCCGGCAACACCGATCAGGCTCGCTACGCCCGCGCCATTCTTGACGCTCTCAACGGCAACACTGCCTCGGCAATCGCACAGCTCGACAAGCTCCCGATGCCGGAAGCCGCCGACGCAAAGTCACAGCTTGAGGCTATCGAAAACGCCTCGCAATGCGGATTCAAACTTCTGCAATAACCTACGCAAAAACAAATTAGTAATTATAACCCAATTTATTAACACAATGAAATCATTTAGCAAATTTTTCATCCCGGTACTTGCAGCCGGACTTTTCGCTGCTTGTTCAGATGACAACAACGATTCACCGATGCTTCCCGAAGACGAACCGGCTGAAGGCGTAAACATGACGATCTCCCTGAAGTTGCCCACCACTGTCGGCGGTCGTGCTGACGAAACAGTAAAGAATCCTGTTGGCGAAGAAACTGGTAAAGACTTTGAGAACAAAATTAATAAAGTTCTCCTTGTACTCGCCGATCCTACCTCAAACGCATTCATCGCACAAGCTGTTACTACTACTCTAACTCCGGATGCAAATACCGCAACTGTAACTGCAAAAAGTAAATTCAACAAGTCGGTACTTGTAAATTATATCACCGAGAAAGGACAAGACCTAACAGATGTTAATGTGTATGCATTCTGTAATCCGTCGGCAGAATTTGAATCAGCGATTGCCACAAGATCCAGAGGCGACAAAGCTGAAACTTGGATTAATACTGCCAACACATTGACTGCCGATGTCCTTAAATACAGCGATATTTCTGCATCATCTACCGGAATTCCAATGGCGAACAAGGAGATTGTCAAAACTTCATTGCCATCAATAACCGCTATTGAAAGCGGAGAATATTCTGTAGCGGAAAAAGCATTTCCTCTCAATGGAACAGAACCCATCAGTGTCATCCGTTCTATAGCTCGCTTTGACTATAAGTCAGGAAAAGCCAATGACATCTATCCTATTAAAATTAAGTCAGTAGATGAAGATGGAAACATAACCGACATCGAAAACGGCTTGCAGATAAAGCTAACCCACATGACTCTTGTAAACCTCAGCAAGAGCTACTATTTGCTTCACCGCGTGTCTACTGACAAAATTTCAACAGAATACACTTCTGTTGATAGCAAAGTCACCATGTGCGGAAGCTATGATGACACTTTTATCGCCGACACAGATTGGTCTAATAAAGTTACATCTAATTTCCTTCATGGATACAATGCCACTTCTAAAAGATTTGACTGGCCCACAGCTACAGCTCTCAACGCTCTTAACGGAGATGACAACGATGACGAGTGGAATGCAGGCTCAAAGGAAGAATATAACGGATACCAGATTTGGCGTTATGTAACCGAGAACACCATTCCATCTCCGGCTCAGAATCAGAAAGCAGGAGTTTCGACCGGTGTTGTATTCAGAGGTATTCTTGAAGCAACCACCACCACTCCTGAAGCATTAAAAACCGCACTTTCTGGAACAGCCCCGATTTACATATACAAAGACGGCACAATCTTCGCATCATGGGACGCAGTTAAAACAGAAGCATTAAAAGGAGAAAATGCAAATACTGCAATTAAAGCTGCTTATGACGCTTACACTGCTGCTACAGATGACAAAAAGGATGAAACCTTAGTAGAACACGGTTTCACCATCTACCGCCATTATGATGGAATTGGCTATTGCACACTTTACTATTATTGGAACCGCCATGTCGACAACAATCTTGACGGTGTAATGGGCGAAAAAGAGTTTGGCGTAGTCCGCAACAACGTGTACAAACTTAGCGTAACCGAAATCAGTGGTCTCGGTCATACCCGTGAACCTGGCGACGATCCCGATCCTATCATTCCTGATACTCCTGACGAAAAATCAGACGTACATATCAAAGTATCATGCAAAGTGACACCTTGGACCGTACGTGTCAACAAGATTAAATTCTAAGATCTATAATTAATGAATGTTTTTTTCCAATGAACGGAAAGTCTAAACATCTAATCCTTACCATAGGGGCGGCGATTGCCGCCGCCTCTATGGCTATTTTATCCACTTCATGCAACGCGCTCTATGAGGACTTGCCTGAATGTGATCCGTCGACCGCGACACTCCGTTTTGTCTATGACTACAACATGGAGCGCGCCAACGCCTTTCACAAGCAGGTTGACTGCCTTACTCTCTACATCTTTGATGAAGAGGGCAATTATGTAGCCACCCGCACCGAGCGTTCAGTCGAGCAACTTGGCGACGAGGACTACCGCATGGTGATAGATCTCCCCGAGGGGAATTATCACGCAGTAGCCTACGGTGGCATGGAATGCGATAAAGGCTCTTTCCGCCATCCGGCGTCAAGCGATGTGACACGCGGATTGTCGGACCTCCGCGTTGAGCTTCATCCCGACTGCCTCACCGACGACACCCGCCGCGCGCTTCACAACCACTATCACGGAAGCGTAGACTTCGCGATCAGCGCCAACGAAAACACCGGCGCCACTGTGGAGATGATGCGCAACACCAATTCAGTGCAGGTGGCGCTGCAAC
Organism: Lachnospiraceae bacterium; assembly: GCA_023663655.1. Taxonomy (GTDB): domain Bacteria; phylum Bacteroidota; class Bacteroidia; order Bacteroidales; family Muribaculaceae; genus Muribaculum. The sequence goes on along the minus strand of JAMPGZ010000008.1, from coordinate 42,831 downwards.
ACGTTCACGGCTCGCCCATAGATGTCAACGACTTTGACTTCTCAATCATCGACGACAACACTCTCTTTGACGCCGACAACAAGCTCATCCCTGCCGGCGAGATAGCCTATCTTCCCTACGAGCAGCTCAATTTCACCACCGGCACCGCCGAAGGACGCGCCGATGACCCGGCAATCACTGAAGTGAGCGCCGCCGTAGCACGCTTCCACACCTCACGACTCTATAAACAGAAACCCACATCGCCCACTCTGCTGGTGACACGCCACAGCGACGGCTCTACAGTGCTCCGTTTGCCCATCATCAACTATATGCTGATGTTCAAGGAGAATCATGACGCAACCTCACCCATGAGCGACCAGGAATACCTTGACCGCGAAAACTCATGGCGGTTCGTGTTCTTCCTCAACGATTCCGACAACAGCTGGATATCCACAAAGATAGTAGTCAACGACTGGCACGTAGTAATCAATAATTCAGAATTTTAAATCACCTCTCTCCACCCCATAGAATGATGAACACAGCACACCGGTACATATTGACAACCGCCGTTTCAGCCCTGATGCTTACTCTCGGGGCTTGCTCAGGCTCGGACTCTCTCGGCACAGAAGACTCACCGCTTCAAGGAGCCAATGTTTACTTCACTATCCAACTGTCAGTCCCTACCGAGAAGCTATCATCACGTTCACAAACCAATGACGACGGCACTTCCACCGATGGCACTGAAGCGGGACGTCCGGAAGAGGATGCCATCAGCAACCTGCACATACTTCTTGCCGGAGCCGACGGCAAGATGCTGTCACTCTCCTCAGGCAGACCCTCGCGTGAGAACAATTCCACCCTCACCGCCACCATATCAGTGCCCCTCGACCAACTGAAAGAGTTCACCTCCGCAGGTTCAGGCGCCGATATCTACGCCCTCGCCAACTATGGCACTTCATTCAATGTGGCAGGCTTCGACCCGATGACCGCCACCTACTCCGTAGCCTCGCCCACCGACGCCCTACTCACAGCCACCTCTGGGCTCCCCATGTCAAACCGCGACGCCCGCACAGTGACTATCCCGACAGAAACGGAGCTTGTGAAGCACCTTTCCAAGTCAACACCTCTCGACCTCACCGCCGGCACCCCGCTGCACCTCGAACGCTCGGTGGCGCGCATCGACTACATGGACGGCGGCGCCAACCACACTTTCCCTCTCACCAACGGAGAGGATCAGCTCACCCCAACCGGATATGAACTCACTCTCGCCTCGATGGAGATATTCAACATAGGCAAGAGCGGCTATCTGTTCCGCCACACATCGACCGACGGATCTGACAACAATACCAAATTATTCGGAAAAGAGACCAAGACATCATTCGTGATGGACTGTGACGCAGCATTAAAGCGTGGCACAGGCAATGACCTCCCTGCCGACCATTTCATGAGCCGCACCTTTGGATCCGAGCAGATCGACAATGCTCCGAAGTCGGCAGAATCAGGCTACAGCATCTGCTGCTATGTGCCGGAGAACTGTATTCCCGCCGCCGACAAACAGCTACAGGGCTACTCAACCGGCACACACTTCCGGTTCAAAATCACCAAGGCTCCCGAGGGGATTGACCTCAACGGCACCGCTCCCATAACCGTCAAAGCTAAAGGCGAGACCATGACAGTTGCTCGCGATACTGACGGCAACTTCTACCTCGACTATTATTATTTCATCAAACATAATGACAATCTTGATCCTGCAGTGATGGGACCGATGGAATTCGGCATCGTACGCAACAACATCTACCGTCTTAAGATCGAGAGCATCGACGGGCTTCCCGAGCCCTACGACCCCGAGAATCCCAACGAGGATCTGAAGGGTTCGCTGAAATTAAATGTGAGAATAGCAAAATGGTACTATGAGAAGATTATATTCGATATGTAACACCACTATGAAACAGAGATTGACAAAATACACCACCCGGCTTTTAGCCATGTTGCCGTTGCTGCTCATGCTGAGCTGCACCGATGAATTTTCATCGCCCGTCAGTGAGAATGACGGCGACATCGCCACGCTGAGCCTCGTGATTCCGCGCCCTACCCTCAACGCATCGCGCGCCAACAACGAGAGCCTTGGCGAAATAGGAAAGCCGGAAGTAGATGAAAGCAAGGTGAACTCGCTGTGGTTCTTCGCCTTCGGCACCGACGGCACTGCCACCGATCTTGCCACACGCCTTCAGCCCGAAGGGGATAAGCTCGACAACGATTACCGCGTGCAGGAAGTGAAAATCCCTGCCGGAAAATACCGCATCTACACCGTTGCCAACATTGACGGATTGAACGAAAACACCACCGAGGATCAACTGCAAGAGCTTATCATGGAGTATTCCACAGAAAAGATGCCAGATCCGGCAAACGGACTCCCGATGGTCTGCACCCCGGGGCAGGTAAAGAGAAGCATTGACGAAGCCGAGACCGCAGCACCCAAAACCATCGAGGTGGAAAAAGGGAAAAACACGGAACTTTACATCGACCTCACATATCTGTGTGTGAAACTCCGCTACACAATCCTCTTCGACAACTCGGAGGGTGGATTCTCACATGAGGTGTTCCCCTCACAAGCACTGAAAATCACAGGAGTGAGAGCTGAAGGAATTATCGACCGCACATCGGTCATGAGCTATGACACTCCCGCAGGCGCCTCGGCATTTGATCTCGCCGGCGTAGACGGCGCAAATTGCGAATATCCTGCCGATCTCGACAAGTTTCTCGAAATCTCGTGGGACAATCTGAGCGGCACATCGCCCACCGACAATAATCTCACTCCTATCGAGGAGAGCACGATGGATCCTCACAAACGAGCCTATCAGGGGATTATCTATCTGCCGGAAAATCGCAATCCAGAAGCGCCTACCACACTGATATTTGACGCCGAAGCCGACAATGGCAACCAATACCACTACACTGTGGTTCTTCCTCCGGCAAGCGACAAGACAGCGCGTCCCGACGACAGCAGCATAGCCGACCCCCATCAGGACGGAATGCTGCAACGCGGACACTTCTATGACATCATCGGTCGCATCACCTCGATAGGCGATCAGTTTGACATAATCGCCGGAATAAGCCCCTGGACGCTACAGAGCGTAGCCTACAGCCTTCACGGCCCCTATTTCCTCCATGTGGAGAAAACTTCGGTCATGGTTTCTGCCGGAAAGGAGACTCTGATATGGTATGACACTGATGCGGGCGATCTCACTTTTGAATCACCTGAACGTGACGGCAAAAAACTTTTTGAGATCAAGACCATCGAAAAAGAGGGTGCGAAATATATTTCAGTGACTGTCAATCCCGAGATCGCCGCTTCAGGTGAGGATCCGTTTATCTCTGAATTCTATGTCATCGCCGCCAACCTTAAGAAACGCATTACCGCAAATCCGGTGTCATTGCAACCTTACCTGAATGTAGACCCACAGGAGATAGAAATCAATGTGGGTGAATACATCTCGTCAGGGCTATATGACGGAGCGATTGACATAAACTTTTCAACCAATCTCCCTTCTGTCACCATCACGAAAGGTGAAGGTTGGGATTACGCCAACGGAAACATGGACCTGAAGGGTGAGCTGCAATATTCAGCCGCCACCGGAACCAACCAACTGAAATTTGAAGGACTAAACGGCGGAGATTTCTGGAAAACAGAACGCACACTCACCTTGACATACACCGCCAAAAACGGCACCAATACCGAAACCCGCGAAGTGAAGATACACATCGTCCCCAATATCATGGACTATGTGATCCATTTCCGTCCCGGAACAGACTGGGGATCGCCGCATATCTATGTCTACCAGTGTCTACAACTTCCGGGCGACCTCGAGCAAAACGCATCGAAACCAGTAGGGTATAAATTTGTAGATAATTATAAATTTGTCTATTTTGCCGCACTTGAATATTCATTCACCGGAAAAATCGCATTTAAGGGGTGGAAAGGATATGGAGGTGTGGCCCAAAATGACCCAAGTTCAATTTCCTTGAACAATACTGAGCAAGGATTCTTAATCCCCGACGATGCCGAGGAATGGAATCCTAATAACGAAAACGTCACCAATCATTATTACATTGACATGGACTTCTGCGAGGAGTATCGTAAAACCGTCAATTGCTCATCATGCAGAGATAACTATAATAAAGTTTGGCCTGGAATCGAAATGACCAAAGAAGAAAGAGGTTGGTGGAAATTCACCCTTACCGGCATCGCCACTCCGGGAAAAGCGCTCATAATGTTTGCTGATACTCACAACGGCTCTACCAACAGATACCCGGGAAATGCAGAAGTAGGAATTCCTTTGTTTGACTACCCGAGCCGCGAAGGATGGTTTGACTTTGCCAATGGTAAAACACAATTCTCCTCAGAAGATCCCAACCCTACAATCAAATATCTCCGTATATATTTCCCTAAAAATAATGACAAAGTTTACTCCAAACATATCAATGTCTGGAGGGAGAATGAATTTGGAACTTCTTGGGAAAATAACCAAGGCATATTTGACCAGGAAAGTGGACTCTACTATTGCGATTTCCCAATGCTGAATTACTGGAACGAGTATACGGACATTAGTGTTCAGCTATATAGAGAAGGACCAACCAGTAGACATCAGGTAAACAAGTTTACCGATATCGGCAACAATATCCGTGCAATCACCATAAACTCAAGCAATAGTCTTGTCAACAGCGGCAAGCCTAAAGCATTTGAGTCAAAAACCTATCGCATCTATTGGCAACCTCTCAACGATGACTTCAATAAAATACATATCTGGAGTGAAGGAGGAGATTTACACATCTGGAATACAGAAGAAGAGTCATGGACTGGAGAGACTGAGATGATAAACAACAAGACATACCGATATTATGAGTTTAAGAACTCGATAGATTGGAATCCTGATAAAATCAGTTTCATCATATACAATTCAAATCGCCTAAATAACTCTGATCCTCGAATAAGAATCGACAATATAGCAGCGACATCTATTGAAAGTTCAAAGAAATATACCGCCAACTAATATGATTAAGCGAATCTTTCTATATGCAACCATGCTTCTGTCGCTTGCAGCGTGCAGCGACGACGAGAAGTATTCCGTGGATCCGGTAATAGGCTCCGACGGCTCAATCACGTTCACGATCACGGTTCCGGATGCCGAAAAGGTGGTGAGCCGCGTGAACCGCGACGGCACGACCAATGAAAACCGCGTTGAGAAGTTGACCCTGCTTGTGCTCCAAAATGGCACTGTAAAGCAAAGAGCTTCCTACTCCACCGACGACTGGACTGAAGCAGGCGCCGACATCAAGCTCACCGTGAAGCTCGACAAAGAGCTGAGGGGTGCTTCCAACATAAAATTCTATCTCGTGGCAAATGCCGAGGTAGGCACTGAGGCGACAACCGAGGATGCCATCAACACAATGAAACAAAGCGGCACCATCACTACGCCACTCGCCATGAGCGCATCGGTAGAGTCGCTCGCCTCACTCGCCACCGACAAGGTAATGCTGCGCCGCAATGTGGCAAAGATCACCGTAACCAACAAGGTCGACACGCCCACATCATCTCCCTCGCAGCTGTGGGGAGCCGCCGCGTCAGGAACTCTGACAGCCGGCGCCACAAATGCCCTCACCGACACCCCCGAGACCACAACGATGAGCGGAGAAACTGTGTCGAACGGCGACGATACATATTCGCCTATATATGCCTACCCGACACGCAACTTGAACGACAAGCCGTTCGTCATCATAAAAGCGCCGTTCAATGGCGAGTATTACTATTACCCCATCCTGTTCAAGAATACAGATGGAGCAATGCTTGACCTCAGAGCAAACCACTGGTATGAGGTAATCGTGGGCGAAGTGAAAGCAGCCGGATTTGACACCGACGAGGAGGCTGCCCGGAATTGGCACGATGTGCTTGTCGACGCCACCATATATGACCATGCCCCGGAAGTGTATGACATGATTTCCGACGGCATCCGCGAGCTGGGCGTGACCGATGTGATCGAATATGACGGACAAGCCGATGACTCGGGTTTCTCCGAAAAGATCCTTACAGTGAAATACTACTCGCCCATAGCAAGCGAGATGGAAAAAGCGCCTAAAGTGGAAGCAATGGAGGAATGGATCGAACTGAGCGAACCGACCATCACAAACGGAGATGATTCCGATACCCCCGGAAAAATAGCCACCTACAAAATCAAATTCAAGACCTCGCAAGCGCTCGGCGCCCTTGAAGGAGCCATCAGGACATCATGGCGAGGGCTTGATCGTGAAACATCGGTGAAATGGAACCGTCCGTTCAACGGCAACGACGTGAGCACGGTGAAACTCACCATAATAAATGGCGGCACCAATGCCACGATATCCGACTACTGGAAATTCCTTGCCGGCGAAGGCACAGGAACTGCTATCAGCGGCGAGGCTCCAACACTATTAGGCATCAGCCCCGACAAAATGTGCGGCATCAAGCGCAACGAGGGCTTCCACTTCCCGGTGATGTACGGACCTGACGGCAACCGCTGGAGCTACAAATATGACGTGACAATGACCACCCTCACCGATGAGGATGATTTCGACTGGTCGATAAGGTTCAGCCCTAACAGCGACGCGGTGATAAGCAACAATGTGAAATTCAGCACCACCGGCGGTGTGCATACCAAGGGACAAAGCGATGTGACCTTCACCCTCACCTGCGACGGAGCCGCGCCCGGCTACACCTACGGCGTGGGGCAGATGATATTGGAAATCGCTCCCCGAAACAAAACTGCTGAAAAGATCCAAAAGAGATATCTGTTCAATCTCTATCACACCGGATTTTTCCACTTTGACAGTAACCAATATGGCTACCGGAAGGATCAGCATGCCACCGCATACTATTATTATGAAGTGCTGCCCATCGACGGTCCACAAGGGGTGAGATACATCCTCGACCGCAACCTCGGAGCCACTGCCGCCGGAATGTATATTCAGAAGCTCGACGGAACAAGCCATATAACCGGAGCGCCATCCACCGCTTTCGGTCCCGGCAATGAATCGGCAGGAGGATATTATGCCGTGGCTCGGTATTACAAAAACGATTACAGGGATCCGGATATGTATGATACCTCATCCAACAGATTATCGCCTCCTGGCTACCGTGTACCATCGCAGGCAGCATGGAACTCGATACGAAACTCGGCTAAGTTTGTAACCAAACAGGAAACCACCAACAATGTGTCGTATTTCACCTCCTATTATCTCACCAAAGTGACCGAAAGCGGCATCACCCGCACTGACACAATCTATTTCCCCAAGAGCCGATATATGGAGGGAAACAACCCCAACGGTGACGCCAACACCGGTTATTACTGGACAATGACCCCCGCGGCAGGAACCGAGAAAGAAGAGATAGGTAAATGGCTGAAGTCATTGCAGCTCAACGGCTCGACCAGCACATATATCAATGGAAATGTCGTGAACCACTATATGTCGGTGAGATGCATCAACGACATCAAGGATGACAACAAAATAAATGTCACGTCATTTAACGTGAGCGGCGCCACCCATGTATTTCTTTATCATGGAGAAGTCAGCGATGACAACTACATGAGCAACTGGCCCGGAGTCCCTATCGGCAACTATTCTACGATGGAGAACGGATGGTTTAACTTCGTGTATGAATCAGCCAACTATGCCGCAAAAGACCTGAAGGCAATATTCAATTTCGTTGACAGGAGCGGCAAGATTATCACCATCAGCAAAAACAATGGCTCAGGCTTGAAGGATTCAGAAGGATGGCAAGCTGAAGAGTTACTGCATAAATGGGTGAAATGCGACCGAAACGCAAAGACTGTCACCACCACGACAGATAGACCGGATTAGTACTATTGATTTGCAAATGGATGTAAGAATATTCATCGTTGACATGATTATTCTTACATCTGTTTACTTTTTTAAGCAAAATTGTTGATTTTTGCGATAATAATGCTATATTTGCGAAATTATTTACATTATCACAACATCAAATGCTTATGAAAGTAAATTTTACGCGTTCATTGTTGGCATTATTAGCGTTATCAGGCACAGCCTTGATGAATGCTCAAGACGCCAAAATCATGTCATTTACCGTATCTCCTGAAGATGCCGGTAAAAGTATTACTCTTCAGATTGGTGTCACTGCCAACCAGCAAGTTAAAGTAGACTGGGGAAACAAGAGCGTTTCCGATCCCGTGCTTCTCAGCACCCAAAATGACCCCTACAACTCTGTATCAGGAACCATCGCAGGAACTGAGATTATTGTCTACGGTACTGACCCTAACGGCATCAAAAGAGTCAATTACACCGGCGAAGATGCTCCGAAGATGTCTGCCATTGATTTGTCAGCTCTGACCTCAATGACCTATCTGAGCATTACCGACAATAATATCGCAACACTGGATCTGTCGGCGTGTACATCCCTTGAAACTCTCGAAGCGGCAAACAATGCCCTTACAAAACTTACGCTCCCCTCTACCGAGACATTGAAGACAATTGATGTTTCCAACACTGTAAAAGACGGTGTTGTAACTGCCGGAAGCAACGAGGTATTGGGAACCGATTGGAGCAAAGCACCAAAGCTTACTTCATTGAAAGTGTCAGGAAATACAAAGTTGAACATGATTTCTTTCCTCAACTGGGAAAAGTTTAACATCTCCAAGAACACTGAACTTGTAACGCTTGAAATGAACGGCAGCAAGCAGAAAGAGCTGAACATCGCAGCCAACAAAAAACTTAAGACACTGCGTGCCGACTATAACAATCTTACCTCACTTGACGCATCGTCAATGCTTGCCAACGCTTCAATCCAGGCAAACAACAACCAGCTCGCATCTATAAAGATTCCGGCAAACTATAGCGGAACCCTGCAAATCATGAACAACAGCTTGACATTTGTCACCCTACCCGTTTATGCACCTACTTCCGCTTATAAGTATAAATTCGCGCCTCAAGCAATAATTCCTGCAAGCATCTCAGGCGAAAATGTAGTTGATCTGTCGGCTCAAGCAAAAGTTGGAGAAACTGCATCTACTTTCGTGTGGAAAACAGGAGAAACCACTCTTGTTGAAGGCACAGACTATACTGCAAAAGATGGTGTGTTCACTTTCTTGAAAGATGTAAAGGACGCATATTGCGAAATCAAGAATGACGTATTCTATGCAACCGGAACAGCAGGTTATAACCAGCTTATCATAACCACCGGAACCGTAACCTCTCCCGGCTTGATTCCGTTGATGATGTCCTATGACGTAAAGGTTGTTGACAAGTTGACCTCAACTTTCACTATGACTGAGAGCACAGGTGCAGGAATGGACATCTATGTTGACTGGGGCGATGGCGTGAAAGCCGGTCCGTATAAAGTCACTGACGACAGCTACGCCGAGATCTCAGCTGCTCCGAAAGGCAAGACCATCAAAATTTATGGTGATCCTGCACTTGTTAAATCATTCTCTTCAAGCGCCAACTACAACTTCAACGACAAGGCTTTTGAAAACATTCAGATTGAAAGCATCGATCTTTCCAAGCTCGTGAATCTCCAGAGCCTTACACTCAACCAGCACCTGTTCTCAACAGTTGACCTCTCTGCCAATAAGGCACTAACAAGTGTAAACCTTCAGCAGAATAAGATCACGGCATTTGATGTCGAACTGCCTAAGTTGAAAACTCTCGACCTGAGCAACAACGGCTCTACTACAGAAGGCAGAACTCTCGGCGAAAACAAGCCCGTGGTGAACTTCGCCAAGCTCCCCGCTCTCACTGATTTCTACGCCAACTATACCGGAATCAATCTTGACTTCACCCAGACAGGTTCAGCAACCACCATCCGCCTCATCGGCAATGAACTTGAAAACGTGGATCTAAGCGCAAGCGGCATCAAGGCTACCAACATCAACCTCAACTACAACAAACTTGCGACACTAAACGCTTCAGGCTTGAGTGCCAAGGCATCATTGTTCCTTATCGGCAACGAACTTACCACGATCACTATCCCCGAAGGAATGACCGGCAGCTTGAACATCTCAAACAACAAGTTCACTTTCGCCACTCTTCCGACAGTATGGAGTAAGCTCACCTACAAGCCGCAAGCTGAAGTAGTTGTACCTATCGCCAATGGCAAGGTTGACCTGTCGGCTCAAGCAAAAGTAGGTACTACAGAAACCATCTTCACTTGGAAAGACGGCGACAATCTGCTTATTGCAGGAACTGACTATACCGAGGCTGACGGCGTATTCACATTCATCAACAAAGATGTTGAAAACGCAGTTTGCACAATGACCAACGCAGCTTGTCCGGCTCTCACACTCACCACATTTCCTGTAAACGTCAAGACTGATGGCATCGAGTCAATCGACGCTGACGAAAACGCTCCGGTTGAGTACTATGACCTCCGCGGTATCCGCGTGAGCGGCGATGCCCCCGGTCTCTATATCCGCCGTCAAGGCAATAAGACCACCAAGGTGCTCGTTAAATAATCAGTGTGTCAATTCACTGAAACAACAATACGACAGAAAGGACGCACGGCATCGTGCGTCCTTTCCTATTTTTAGCTGATAAATCATGATTGAAACTATACCGGAAATAAAGAAACGCCTGTATGCCATGCGCAACGGCATAGTTGCCGACACCCTCCGCAGTGCCGGATCACCTTACCGCGTGATATTCGGGCTGAACCTTCCGCAAATCACGGAAATAGCCAAAGATATTCCTCAATCGGTAGAAATCGCCGAAGAACTTCGTGCTAACGCTGACTCGCGCGAATGCCAGCTCCTGGCTCCCGTCATCTATCCTGCCGATAGGCTGAGCATGGAGGATGCCGAAATTTGGGTTAGCGAAACAAAGTCGCAGGAGGCTGCCGACATTCTATGCATGAAACTGCTGCGCCACACCCCTTATGCCTTGCAGCTCGTAGAGCGATTCATCACATCAACATCAGCGATGGAGCGATATACCGCACTGCGACTGCTGTTCTACTTCTTGCCCACCACGATTGAAAAAGCCAAAGATTACGCCTCACGCGAATTCGAACGCGACGAACCGGCAACAAAAGCAATTGCCTATTCTATTCTTGACGAAATAGCTCTCCTTTCCGATGCTGATTAATGCAGTCAAACGGCAATACAAGCGTATTTCCGTGCAATAGTTGCATTTTCAGAGTTTTATTTCTACTTTTGCAGAAAATATATTTTAGCTAAAATCACTCTTAAGAGTATTTATCATTCAAGTATTATGAAAGGAATCGTATTGGCAGGAGGTTCAGGCACAAGGCTCTATCCTATCACAAAAGGCGTAAGCAAGCAGTTGCTACCTATTTTTGACAAGCCCATGGTGTATTATCCCATATCCGCGCTCATGCTTGCGGGCATCAGGGATATCCTTATAATCTCCACGCCTAAGGATTTGCCCGGTTTCAAGCGTCTGCTTGGCGACGGATCGGACTATGGAATCAACTTACAGTATGCTGAGCAGCCTTCTCCCGATGGTCTTGCCCAGGCGTTTATCATCGGCAAAGATTTCATCGGAGATGATTCCGTGTGTCTCGTGTTAGGCGACAACATTTTCCATGGAGCAGGATTTTCCAATATATTGAAAGACGCAGTCGCCACTGCCGAAAATGATTCAAAAGCTACCGTGTTCGGATACTGGGTCGATGATCCTGAACGATATGGAGTTGCTGAATTTGACAAAAACGGCAACTGTCTGTCGATAGAGGAGAAACCGCAGCACCCGAAAAGCAATTATGCTGTGGTAGGACTATATTTCTACCCCAACAAAGTGGTGAAAGTGGCACACTCCATAAAGCCGTCGGCACGTGGAGAGCTTGAAATCACAACCGTGAACCAAGAGTTCCTTAAAGACGGCGAGCTGAAAGTGCAAACTCTCCCCCGTGGTTTTGCATGGCTTGACACCGGAACACATGACTCCCTCGCCGATGCATCGATATATGTGGAGGTGCTCGAAAAACGCCAGGGACTCAAAATAGCTTGTCTTGAAGGAATCGCATTCCGTCAGGGATGGATCGACAGCGACAAGATGAAAGAGCTCGCTAAACCTATGTTAAAGAACCAGTACGGTCAATATCTGCTGAAAGTGGTGGAAGAAGTTGAACGCACAGGAGAAAAGAATCTCGACTAAAGCACATAAAGAAATAAAGCCAATTTATGAATGTTATAAAGACTGATATCGACGGCGTTGTAATTATCGAACCTCATATATTCAACGACGCCAGAGGATATTTCTTTGAAAGCTATTCCAAAAAGGAATTTGACGAAAAAGTAAGACCGGTTGACTTCGTGCAAGACAATGAATCGATGTCGACACGTGGAGTGATGCGCGGACTGCACTTCCAACGTCCTCCCTTCACTCAGTCCAAGCTCGTACGCTGCGTGAAAGGAAGAGTCCTTGATGTCGCCGTGGATATCCGCAAAGGTTCGCCCACATTCGGCAAACACGTTGCCGTGGAATTGAGCGAGGAGAATCATCGCCAATTTTTCGTGCCTCGTGGATTCGCCCACGGATTTGCGGTGCTGTCAGATGTTGCGGTATTCCAATATAAATGCGACAATTACTATCATCCCGAAGCTGACGGAGGCATCTCAATCGCCGACGATTCACTCGGCATCGACTGGATGATAAACGCCGAAGAGGCTATTCTGAGCGAAAAGGACACAAAACATCCCCTGCTCAAGGATTTCGATACACCCTTCGACTTCAATGTAGACCTTTATGAATAACAGTTTATCAATGAACATACTCGTAACAGGCGCCAACGGACAGTTGGGCAACTGCCTTAGAAACGCAGCTAAGAACTCCAACGATAACTACATCTTCACCGATGTAGCCGAACTTGACATAACAAATGCCGATGCGGTGACACGCATGGTCGAAGACAACAACATAAACGTCATCGTGAACTGCGCAGCCTACACCAACGTCGACAAGGCGGAGGATGATGCGGAATTCGCAGAGCTCCTTAATGCCGGAGCCGTGCGCAATCTCGCAAATGCCGCCAAGAATGCCGATGCCACTCTCATTCACGTCTCTACCGACTATGTATTTGGAGGAGATGTTGTCAACACTCCGCTATCGGAGAACAATCCGGTAAATCCCATCGGTGTTTACGGTGTCACCAAGCTGCACGGCGAACAAGCCGTAGCCGATGCCGGATGCAAGGCGCTTATCTTCAGAACAGCATGGCTGTACAGCGAATATGGCAAAAATTTTGTCAAGACCATGTTGAATCTTACTTCCACCAAACCTGAACTGAAAGTAGTGTTTGACCAGGTAGGCTCACCTACTTACGCACAGGATCTCGCCGATGCCATATTCCATATCGTCGAAAACCGCAAAATGGACGGCAACGAAGGCATATACCACTACTCTAACGAAGGTGTGTGCTCGTGGTTTGACTTCACCAAAATGATCGCTGAAATCGCCGGCAACAGCAGCTGTGAAATCCAGCCTTGCCACTCCGACGAGTTCCCGTCAAAAGTAACCCGTCCGTCCTACAGCGTCCTCGACAAGACCAAGGTAAAGACTCAATTCGGCATCAAAGTGCCCTACTGGACCGACTCGCTGAATAAATGCATCGCCAATCTGAAAGACGAAGCCTGATAAACTCACCAGAAATAAAAAATCGACATGAATCATAAGAATATTTTAATCACCGGAGGAGCCGGATTCATCGGCAGCCATGTAGTAAGACTGTTTGTGAATAAATATCCTGACTACCATATCTTCAATCTCGATAAACTCACATACGCAGGCAACCTCGCCAACCTTAAGGATATTGAGGATCGTCCCAACTATACATTTGTGAAAGCTGATATCGCCGATCTTGATGAAATGCGCCGCATCATCAAGGACAACAAAATCGACGGAATCATACATCTCGCCGCCGAAAGTCACGTGGACCGCTCGATCAAGGATCCGTTCACTTTCGCACGCACCAATGTGATGGGCACACTTGCACTTCTTCAGGCTGCAAAAGAATACTGGGACACTCTTCCCGAAAAATATGACGGCAAACTTTTCTACCACATCTCTACCGACGAAGTTTATGGAGCATTGGAGCTGACCAATCCTGAAGGTGTGGAATCACCGTTCACCACCACAGCATCCTCTTCACAGCACCATCTGGCATTCGGAACCGAATTCTTCCTCGAAACCACAAAATACAATCCCCACAGCCCGTATTCAGCGTCAAAGGCATCTTCCGATCACTTTGTAAGAGCCTACCACGACACCTACGGAATGCCTACGCTCGTTACCAACTGCTCAAACAACTACGGTCCCTACCAGTTCCCGGAAAAGCTTATACCTCTGTTCATCAACAACATCCGCCACGGAAAGCCGCTGCCGGTATACGGAAAAGGTGAAAATGTGCGCGACTGGCTCTTTGTCGAGGATCACGCACGTGCCATCGACCTGATTTTCCACAAGGGAAAAGTAGCCGAGACCTACAATATCGGCGGGTTCAACGAATGGAAGAACATCGACCTCATCAAGGTAATAATAAAGACTGTCGACCGTCTGCTCGGAAACCCCGAAGGACACAGCGAAAAACTCATAACCTATGTAACCGACCGTCTCGGTCACGATATGCGATACGCCATCGACTCACGTAAACTTCAACGTGAACTCGGTTGGGAGCCTTCACTACAATTTGAGGAGGGCATCGAAAAGACAGTCCGCTGGTATCTCGACAATCAGGAATGGATGGATCACATCACCTCAGGAGCATATCAACAGTACTACGATGATATGTACTCCAACCGATAAAGAATATCATCAACTCTTGACGACCTTAATGATCTTAAAATCATTAGGGTCGTTATTTTTTCAAGAACCTTGAGATTATGAACTTAAAGTCCTTGACTACCTTCATGCCGGAGCAGAACACGATCGCCACATAAATAGCCGCATAAACGACAGCTTCCAACAGCCAATGCCAATCAAGGAAATAGACTAATAAAGCTGGTAGAGCACCGGCAAGCAACGGAGGAAGCAACGCACGCAACTGTCGCGACAACGCAAAACCCACATATTTGCGGGCAAGAACAGCATTGACTAAATAAATATTGATATTGCTGAGCACTATCGACCACATCAACCCCTGCATACCGAAAAACATTCCTATGAGCAGAAGCACCACGAGCATTCCCCATTTATAGAAACTCCATTTGAAAAGAGTCTTGCTATAGCCACACGCTGCAACAGCATAAAAATTGACATTCTGCAAGCACACAAACACGCCACCCACGCACAAAATGCGGAAATAAGGCACACACGGAGTCCACGCCTCATGATAAAGCGCCAGCACAAGCGGATCGGCAACTATTATGAGAATGAGCAACATCGGAAATACAATCGCCGAAATCACCCTTATCCCCATCTCCATCATCTCCTGAAGCCTTTCACGCTCATCCTGCAGATTGGAAAAGAGAGGGAACAACACTTGCACAAGAGCTTGCGGAACAGCATAAGAGGTGACCTGATCCAATTTTGATGCCTGAGTATATAATCCTAATTGTGTCTCAGAGAAACGCTTTCCTATAATCACCCCTTGCAAATGCTTGCACGTTTCTTGCAGAAATCCTGCGGCAAGCAAATATCCGGCGTAACTGAACAGTTCCTTAAACGATTTGATCGAAAACACCGCCGACGGACGCCACTTCGCCAAAAGCCAATACAAGAGAGTCATCATCACCTGATTGACAACCGTCATTGCCACCAGACTCCAATAAGAGAAACCGTTGTATGCCATATAAACCCCTATCGCAGCCGAAACAATGTAGCTCGTGAGATTGACTATCGCGATTGTCCCGAATTCAAGATTTCTCTTGAGCCGCACAATCTGAACCTGCCCCAATGCACTCGCCACGACACTTAGCCCCATCACCCGGAGCACATCCTTAAGCATCGGCATTCTAAAAAACTCGGCAACCAATGGCGAGATGAGGAACAGCACCAGATAGCAAAACAGCGAAAATCCTGTATTCCAAAAGAATATAGTGGAATAGTCTTCCTGTGTCGGTTTTTTATGTTGGATAAGCGCCGAGGCAAACCCTCCGTCTATCAATGTGTTACTGACGGCAATGAATATCACCAACACGCCGACAACACCGTAATCATCGGGCATAAGAACCCACGCCAACACGAGGTTGACCGCAAATTGCAGCACCATCGACACAAGACGGTCGGCAGTAGTCCACAGTGTGCCGGAAATAGCCTTACGTCCAAGAGATTTTACCATTACGATTTGTTCAAATTGTAGGTTTACCGAACAAAATTAATAAATTTTGTCAGCATTATGCCCACAATCACCCCTCAAAAATATGTCTATCTCGAAATTATTGAGTAACTTGCACAATATTTTGAAAACACGATGAAAAATTTCACTAACGTAAAGGATATCGGCGACCTTAATGCCGCCGTAAAAGAGGCTTTGGAAGTCAAAGCCAACAAATTCGGGTACAAACATCTTGGAGAAAACAAGACACTGCTGATGATTTTCTTCAACTCATCGCTGCGCACACGACTGAGCACTCAGAAGGCGGCAATGAATCTTGGCATGAATGTCATGGTACTCGATGTCAATCAGGGTGCATGGAAACTCGAAACAGAGCGCGGAGTGATAATGGATGGCGACAAGCCAGAACATCTGCTCGAAGCAATCCCGGTGATGGGTTGCTATTGCGACATTATCGGTGTGAGGTCATTCGCTCAGTTCCAGTCCAAGACCGATGACTACGAAGAGAAAATCATCAACCAATTCATCAAGTACTCCGGACGTCCCGTATTCTCAATGGAAGCGGCGACACGCCACCCGCTGCAGTCTTTTGCCGACCTCATCACTATTGAGGAATACAAGACTGTTGAGCGCCCTAAAGTGGTAATGACCTGGGCACCTCATCCTAAATCGCTTCCGCAAGCAGTACCCAACTCTTTCGCCGAATGGATGAACGCCACCGATTACGATTTCGTCATAACGCATCCCCACGGTTATGAGCTCGCACCTGAATTCGTAGGAAACGCACGTGTGGAATATGACCAGGATAAAGCGCTTGAAGGAGCCGACTTCGTATATGCCAAAAACTGGAGCGCATTTGCCGATCCCAATTACGGAAAAGTCATCTCCACCGACCGCTCATGGACTGTGACAATAGAAAAAATGGCTCTTACCAACAACGCTTATTTCATGCACTGCCTCCCAGTGAGACGAAACATGATTGTAAGCGATGACGTGATTGAAGGTCCGCGTTCGCTTGTGATTCCAGAAGCGGCAAACCGAGAAATCTCAGCACAAGTAGTGCTCAAACGCCTACTCGAATCATTAAAGTAACAGCATGGCTACAAAAACTCCGTCAGAAGTAATAGAAAATGCTCTGAATGCCGGAACCAATAAGTTGAAATTACGGTCAGTAAGTTTCAACCGGTTCATTGTGCTCACCATTCTCGCAGGAATATACATTGCTTTCGGTGGAATATTGTCGCTCACCTTGGGATATGGATTTCCGGAAATAACCGCAGGAAATCCCGGGCTTCAGAAGCTGTTGAGCGGAGCGGCATTCCCCATCGGGTTGATTCTCGTAGTGGTGCTTGGCGCCGAGCTGTTCACCGGCAATAATGCATTGCTCATGCCTCCGCTGTTGACAAAGCGGTGTTCTATCATCGATGTCCTTGTCAACTGGACATTGGTGTGGATAGGCAACTTCATGGGAGCATTGCTTTTCGTGTATTTCATGGTATATCTCACCGGGCTTACAGCTCCTGAGCCATATCATACCGCGATAATAAACATCGCCGGTGCAAAGGTTGCCATGCCGTGGGGCACTGTATTCCTCAAGGGCATCGGAGCCAACTGGTGTGTGTGCCTCGCTATATGGCTTGCAATGTCGGCAAAAAGCAGCGGGGCAAAGATGTTTGGATGTTGGTTTCCGGTGATGGCGTTCGTTGCCCTCGGCTACGAACATTCAATAGCCAATATGTTCTTCATCCCGTGCGGCATACTTGAAGGCGCCGACATCTCGACATGGGAAATGATATGGCGCAATCTCATTCCCGCGACATTAGGCAATATAGTTGGAGGCGCGGTATTCGTGGGGTGTGTACACTCCTATCTTTACCTCAACCGACAACCTAAATAACAATTCTACTTTTATTCTACAATATTTATAATCACATACGTATTATGAGCAACTGGTTTGAAACTAAAGTCCGTTACGACAAAATGATGGAAAACGGAACCCAGAAGAAAGTCAATGAACCCTATATGGTCGATGCTTTAAGCTTCACCGAAGCAGAAGCACGCACAATCGAGGAGATGACTCCATTTATATCGGGTGACTTTTCAATTTCTGCCGTAAAACGCACCAATATATCGGAAATCTTCTGGAATGACGCAGCCGACAAATGGTATCACGTGAAAGTCAACTTCATAACGCTCGATGAAAAAACAGCGGTTGAAAAAAAGACAACTACCCACATTCTTGTCGCCGCCAACAATTTCCGCGAAGCGCTCGACAACTTCATGGATGGCATGAAAGGCACAATGGCTGATTTTGAAGTCGCTTCAATAGTGGAAACCAATATCATGGACGTGTTCAAAGCCAAATTGGCATCTTCATCATCCAACGAATGATATAGCAGTCATGTCAACCATAGGCAAACGCATCAACGGCATAAAAGCGTCGCTCCCAAAAGGAGTGACGCTTGTCGCTGTTTCCAAATTTCATCCGGTCGAAGCCCTTATGGAAGCGTATGATTGCGGTCAAAGGGTGTTCGGAGAAAGCCGTGCCAACGAGCTTGTGGCTAAAGCATCAGCATTGCCTCATGATGTGGAATGGCATTTCATCGGACACCTCCAGACTAACAAAGTACGCACCATAATCCCTCACGTGTCACTGATACACAGCATCGATTCTGAAAAGCTGCTGAAACTTGTCGACTCCGAAGCCAAGAGAATAGGCAGGAGCGTCGACGTGCTGCTTCAAGTCCATGTGGCTAAGGAAGAAACCAAATTCGGATTTTCGCCTGAAGAGCTTGATCTACTTGCCACTTCCGGCATCCTGCCGACCCTCAGCAATGTCAGAGTGCGCGGAGTGATGGGAATGGCGAGCAATGTCGATGACGAAATCCGCATACGTCAGGATTTCCACGACATCGCCCGAGCATTTGAAAATTTGCACAAGACAACCGGCATTGAAACGCTCGACACAATAAGCATGGGCATGAGTCATGACTATATTACGGCGATTGAAGAGGGCAGCAACATGGTGAGGATAGGCACCACTATTTTTGGCGAAAGAGAGTACTGATTTCTCAAAAATCCATGTTGTGCAACATAAAATGGGGCAACTACAAAAAATTTCATTAATTTTACACAATTAACCAATTTACAATTTCTAACTAACTATTATCAATCTGTAGACACTAACATGGAAACAGCAAAACAATCCAGCAACGGACGCGTGATAGCAATTATCGCGATGTTCTTCCTGTTTGCGATGATTTCATTTGTCACAAACTTGGCTGCCCCGCTTGGCACTATTTGGAAAAATAATTATGAATGGTCGGGAATGCTCGGCAACATGATGAACTTCCTCGCCTATCTCTTTATGGGAATCCCGGCAGGAAATCTTCTTGTAAAGATCGGTTACAAGAAAACCGCCCTCTATGCTATGATAGTAGGTCTTGTAGGCCTCTTCTGCCAATGGCTTTCAGGTGTCACCGGTGCCGAAACCGGAGTATTCACTGTCAGCGGGCAGGTAGTTACGCTCAATTTCATCATATACCTCCTCGGAGCATTTATATGCGGTTTTTGCGTGTGTATGTTGAACACCGTTGTCAACCCCATGCTCAATCTTTTGGGTGGCGGCGGAAACACCGGCAATCAGCTTGTGCAGACCGGAGGTTCGTTTAACTCTCTTGCCGGAACGCTTACTCCGCTCTTTGTGGGTATGCTCATCGGACAGGTTACAGCCACCACATCCATGGGCGATGTCGCACCGCTTCTATTCATAGCCATGGGCGTGTTTGCATTTGCATTCATCGTCATAAGCGCCGTCAAGATACCGGAACCACACCTCAACAAGGATGTAAAAAATCATAAAGTAAAATTCACTCACAGTGCCTGGAATTTCCGCCACACCCTGCTCGGTGTGATAGGCATATTCCTATATGTGGGTATTGAGATTGGTATTCCCGGTGTTCTCATCTTCTATCTCAGCGACAGTGCCGCATCAGGCATTGCAGAGAATGCCGCTGCCGTAGCCGGTGGTGTAGCCGCGATCTATTGGCTGCTTATGCTGTGTGGACGTCTCATCTCAAGTGTCATATCAGGAAAAGTATCAAGCCGTGCACAGCTCATCGCCGTATCGACGGTTGCTATCATCCTCATCTGCATCGCCATCTTCCTTCCGAGCGACATCCGTATGTCAATGCCGGCATACAGCGCCGCCGACGGTTTCTCCATGGCACAGGTTCCGGCTAAAGCGCTCTTCCTCGTGCTATGCGGATTATGCACTTCTGTAATGTGGGGCGGCATTTTCAATCTTGCTGTTGAAGGTCTTGGAAAATACACCGCTCAGGCATCAGGCATCTTCATGATGATGGTAGTAGGTGGCGGCGTAATGCCTCTCATTCAGAACGCAATCGCAACGAGCGTAGGCTATATGGCATCCTACTGGCTGGTTGTCGCAATGCTTGCCTATCTGCTCTACTACGGAGTTGTGGGCTGCAAGAACGTCAACCCCGAAATTCCTGTAGATGAAGAGGAAGAACAACTTTATCTATAAATATCAAAGCCTAAAACAAAAAAACTTATAATTTCACGAAATGGATAAAAATCTTATGACACGCGCTGCCGACAATATTCGTGTTCTTGCCGCGTCAATGGTTGAAAAAGCCAAGTCAGGACACCCGGGCGGAGCCATGGGCGGAGCTGACTTCATCAATGTTCTCTACTCATCATTCTTAGTTACCGACCCTGATAATCCCAACTGGATTGCCCGCGACCGTTTCTTCCTCGATCCCGGACACATGTCTCCGATGTTATACTCAGTGCTTGCTCTGACAGGAAAATTCACTGTCGAGGAACTGAAGGAATTCCGTCAATGGGGAAGCCCCACTCCGGGACACCCAGAATTGCACGTGGAGAGAGGCATTGAAAACACCTCAGGTCCCCTCGGTCAAGGTCATGTGATGGCTGTAGGATGTGCTATCGCTGAACGCTTCTTGCAAGCCCGCTTCGGCGACTGGTTGTCACACAAGACCTATACTTTCATCTCTGACGGAGGTGTGCAGGAAGAAATCTCACAAGGCGCAGGCCGCCTTGCCGGATATCTCGGTCTCCACAACCTCATCATGTTCTATGACAGCAACGACATACAGCTCTCTACCGATACCGCAGCTGTGACCCGCGAAGACACCGCAGCAAAATATCGTGCATGGAACTGGAACGTGCTTGAAGTTGACGGCACCGATCCATTGGCTATGGCTGATGCACTTGATGCTGCAATAAAGGAGGACAAACGTCCTACAATAATCATCGGTAAAACAGTGATGGGACGTGGATGTGTGACTGCAACAGGAGAAAGCTTCGAAGGTCAATGCTCAACTCACGGAAATCCCATCAGCGCCTCCAAAGGTGGCTCTTTCGAGAAGACAATCGAACATCTTGGAGCAGATCCCAAGGATCCGTTCCACATTTGGGAAGATGTCAAGAAACTTTATGAGGACCGTGCCCAGGTGCTCCGTCTCCAAGTTGCAGCTCGCAAAGAGGAAGAAAAAGCTTGGCGTGAAGCAAATCCCGAAAAAGCGGCTCTCCTCGACAGCTATCTCGCTAATGAACTCCCCAACATCGATTGGAAAAACATCGCCCACAAACCGGGTATCGCAACACGACAGGCATCAGCCGATGTGCTTGACACCCTCGCTAAAGAGGTTGGCAACATGATCGTGTCTTCAGCTGACCTTGCGAACTCAGACAAGACCGATGCATTCCTTAAAAATACCACTCCGTTCACCAACGGTGACTTCTCCGGAGCATTCCTGCACTGCGGTGTATCGGAATTGACAATGGGCGCTCTTATGAACGGACTCGTTCTTCATGGCGGTGTTATCGGCGCTTGCGGAACTTTCTTCGTATTCTCTGACTACATGAAACCCGCCGTGCGTATGGCTGCCCTTATGGAGATCCCTGTAAAATACATCTGGACTCACGACGCATTCCGTGTAGGCGAAGACGGACCAACCCACGAACCCGTGGAGCAAGAAGCTCAAATACGTCTCATGGAGCAGCTCAAGAACTTCAAGGGCGAGCCGAGCGTGCTTGTTTTACGCCCCGGTGATGCGGCTGAGACATCAGTGTGCTGGAAAATGGCGATGGAAAACACCAAGACTCCTACCGCTCTTATCCTAAGCCGCCAGAACATTCCCGATCTGCCCGCTGCTTCAGGCGACCGCTACAATGAAGCTCTCGGAGCCGAAAAGGGTGGATACATAGTGGTAAATGCTGAAAATCCGGCTGTGACTCTCGTTGCAAACGGTTCAGAAGTTTCGCTTCTTGTGGAAGTTGCCGGCGAACTCGCCAAGGAAGGCATCAGCGCACGCGTTGTATCAATTCCTTCAATCGGTCTCTTCGACTGCCAGCCCAAAGCTTACCGCGACAGCGTGATTCCGGCATCAGGCAAGGTATTCGGCTTGACCGCCGGACTCCCCTCTACACTGCAAGGTGTGGTAGGACGCGATGGCGAAGTATTCGGACTCGATCACTTCGGAGCATCAGCTCCCTACAAGGTGCTTGATGAAAAATTCGGCTTCACAACACCTGCCGTGCTCGCACTTGTCAAGACTTACCTACAAAAGTAATTCTATCAATAACACTTATCTCGAAAAAAAAGCAGGTTCCGGCGATCGGAATCTGCTTTTTTATCATGATTGCATCGCAAGCATACGTCGCCATTTCCGGTAACCGAATATGGCAATCACCGTATATAAAGCATAGAGCGTTCCAGAAAAATAGATTCCTTTGTGATAATACAACCACACATAGACAGCATCGACCACAAGCCACACGAACCATTGCTGTATATATTTCCGTGCAAGCATCCATAGCCCCACGATGCTCAACGCCGTCGTAAAAGAATCCAGCCACACCACAGTACTGTCAGTGAACGATGCAAGCACCCACGCGATAAAAAGCCACATTGCAGCAAATACCAGACCAAGAATGGCTGCGACTTTGCCCGGTACAGATGATATCGGCAATTCAGGCTTTTCTCCCGATGCCGACTTACGGCTCCACGTAATATAACCATATATGGCAATGACAAGATAATAGAAGTTTATGGCACAGTCGGCATACAATCCTTTATTATAGAAGAGCCACAGGGAGATCGCCGGCATTATGACTCCGGCTATCCACAGTCCACGCTTGGCATTATATTCAAGATACAGGTATATAAGCCCTACGGAAACTTTCAGTATGTCAAGAATTACATCAAGTTGCATAAAATCAGAATTTCAGTGTCACGGTCGCCATGACATTAGTGGGAGCCTGTGCGGCATAACCGGCATAGCGGTATATCACTTTTTCGCCATTTTCCACATAATATCCCGCACCGGCATAACCATTGTTCTCATATTTTTCATTGAAAAGATTGTAAACAGTCACTCCGGCATACAATCCCTTCAGCCCGATGAAATCCTTAAGTTCACACCCTATGCGGAGATCGCTCACAAAATAGGCATCCAATTTCTGCTCATCGCTATGGGCATTGGACATATATTGCTTCGACACATAGCGGCTCGAAAGCGATGCATCGAAACAGCGGTAACGGAAGTTAAACGCATTGGCAAGCGTGAAGTCGGGCGAGAATGCGATGGGGGTGTCGCCGAGATCAAATGAGATGGGATTGGTCCACTCATCCTCATATATATGCTCCACGAAGTTTTTGATGCGATTGCGCGACAGGGTGGCATTAATTTGCCAGTCAAACCACTTGACAGGGCGCAGTGCTGCTTGCAGCTCTATGCCGGCACGGTAACTGTGGGGCATATTGACGCTTATAGGGTTTCCGGTGTCGGAGAGCTGTCCGGTAACCACAAGCTGGTTTTTATAATCCATATAATATAGATTTGCCGAGACCGCAAACAACTTGCTGTCATAGGAATATCCAATCTCATAGTCAAACAGACGCTCAGCCTTGGGCAGACGGTTGGCATCGCAGTCTATGAAATTGTCGCGTGTGGGTTCCTTATGAGCCACGCCCCACGAAACAAACACGCGATGCCCCGAAGCCGACGACCAGTTCAATCCCAATTTCGGATTAAAGAAGTCATACTTGCGGTGAATGTCAAGATGCTGCATTGACTCCGTGGCATAGTCGTAAGTGTCGCTCACCCCCTCTATGGAGTAGTTGATGTGGCGATACTGCATATCGGCAAAAGCCGACAATCCCGCAGCTATATCCACATTGGCACGGGCATAAATATTTCCGTCAAGCTTTTCACCCACATTACGGTAATATTCCTGAAGCGGATCAAGAGCGCCTATATAATTACGCACCCAAGCAATCTGTCCGAAATGGTGCCCCTTGAAGTTGTTCAACGCCCCGCCAACCACGGCATTCACACGACCGGCAACATAATTGACCGAGAAGACACCACCTCCAAAACCGTTGTCCATCTTTTTCAATCTCACCAAGTCGCTCTTCTTCACAATAGCGCCGTCGGCATCTTCAAACGGGGCCAGCCCATATTCAATCAGCGAGCGTCCGGTCTTATACTGTTCATAATATCCGTCGCCCTTTGTGTAATGGAGGCCGGCGTTGAGATACCATCCGTCGGCAAGCCGTTGATTCAGCAGCAATTGCAGATGATGCTGCGTGTAATTATCGTTCTGATCGGCATAAAAAGCCACATTACCCTCACTGTCGATATACTTTCCGCAAGGGTTATAACGCCGTCCATACTCCTTCATCTCCTCTTTCGAGGCATAATCCCAAGCCATATAGGTCTTCTGTTTACCTCCAAAGGCAAGCAGCCTCAACCGGGTTCCTCCATTCTGATAGGCAACCTGCCCGAAATAGCTCCACAGCCTTGATTTTGCACGGTCGATATATCCGTTGCTGCCGAGAGCACTCACACGCAACTCAGCGCTCCAGTGATCGTTAATCAATCCTGTTCCGGCACGAAGCGTCTCCTTATATGTGGAATAAGAACCATAGGACGTGCTCAGCTCGGCATAAGGGGACTCGGATGCAAACTCCGTGACCATATTTATGCTCGCGCCAAAAGCACCGGCACCATTTGCCGATGTTCCCACTCCGCGTTGGATCTGGATGTCATGAAGCGACGACACCATGTCGGGCATATTCACCCAATACACATTATGGCTCTCGGCATCGTTCACCGGAATCCCGTTGGTCATGACATTTATTCGCGACCCGTCAGATCCGCGCACCCTCAACGAAGTGTATCCCACGCCGCCACCGGCATCGCTTGTGGTGATGAGCGACGGCGTCATCGACAGCAAGTAAGGGATATCCCTGCCATCATTGACACGCTCAAGTGAGCGACGGCTCACATTAGTATAAGCTACCGGAGTTTTTGGATTAGCCCTGTTGGCTACAATCTCTACGTCATCAAGCGAGATGACAGTGTCGACAGCCGCATCATTATCAGCTGCCGCCATGTGACCGCCGGCAAATGCTGCCGCAGCCATAGCAATACAATATTTTCTTTTCATCGTTAATGATTCACTACGCCGGCATTACCCGGATCAGGTTCAAAGGGTGTGATCTCAGCTTCCTGCAAGGGAGCACCCCCCATTAACTGCCGCAAAGGTAAGCAAAATCCCACAATCCACCAACCACTCTTCCCATAAGCTTATGATTCCTAATCCACATCCTCAACTCCCAACCAAAGTCATTAAGGACTTTAAAGTCACTAAAGGCTCCATCATTCTCAATTCTCAATTCTCAATTCTCAATTCTCAACTCTCAACTCTCAACTCTCAATTCTCAATTCTCGATTCTCAATTCTCGATTCTCAATTCATAAATTGTTGATTTTGGGCGGAAAGTTTTGTGGAGTTAGAGATTTTTCTTAACTTTGCGGTCGCATTTAAACAATATCAATATTAACAGTATGAACCATTACGAAACCGTTTTCATTTTAACTCCCGTTTTGTCTGATGCTCAGATGAAGGAAGCGGTAGACAAGTTCACCGGCTTCATTAAGGAGAACGGCGGTGAAATTGTAAACGAAGAGAATTGGGGTCTCCGCAAGCTTGCTTACCCCATCCAGAAGAAGTCAACCGGCTTCTACACATTGGTTGAATTTGACGCAAATCCTGACATGGTCAAGAAACTCGAGACCCAGTTCCGTCGTGACGAGCGCGTTCTTCGCTTCTTGACATTCCGTCTTGACAAGTACGCTCACGCTTACGCAATCAAGCGTCGTTCACTCAAGGGTCAGAAACCCGCCACAACTCAAGAAGAAGTAGCAGTAGAAACAAAGGAGGACTAAATCATGGCACAAGCTCAATCAGAAATTCGTTACTTAACTCCGCTGTCGGTGGACGTTAAAAAGAAAAAATATTGTCGCTTTAAGAGAAGTGGCATCAAGTATATCGACTACAAGGATCCTGAATTCCTCAAAAAGTTCCTCAACGAGCAGGGCAAATTGCTTCCCCGCCGCATCACCGGAACTTCATTGAAATTCCAGCGTCGTGTGGCTCAGGCAGTTAAACGTGCACGCCACTTGGCATTGCTTCCCTACGTGACCGACTTGATGAAATAAACATTTAGAGACAATAGATTATGAAAATTATATTGAAAGAAGACATCCCCAGCTTAGGCTACAAGGATGACGTCATTGAAGTAAAGAACGGCTATGGCCGTAACTACCTCATCCCCCAGGGAAAGGCAGTTATCGCCACTGAATCGGCTCTTAAGGTGCTTGCAGAAAACCAGCGCCAGCGTGCACACAAGCTTGCTAAAATCAAAGCCGACGCAGAAGCTGTGGCAGCTTCACTTGAGGGCATCACCCTCACAATTCCCGTAAAGGTAAGCGCCAACGGCACTATCTACGGATCAGTAAACTCAGCTACTATCGCTGAAGCTCTTGAAAAGCTCGGCAAGAACATCGACCGCAAAGTCATCGTTCTTAAGGACAGCATCAAGGAAGCAGGCAACTACACCTGCAACATCAACCTCCACAAAGAGGTTAGCGTTGAGCTTCCTTTCGAGGTAGTTGCTGAAGCAACAGAAGCATAAGGATTAATTTTGCATAAATACAAGTTGAACGAATGGGCGCGTCGTGAGACGTGCCTATTTTTTTTACCCTGACGCACATGAATTGAAACAGAGGAAATGCAATCTGAAAAAAACTATTGTCGGTTTACCGTATTTTTTGTATCTTAGCCGCACACTAATCATACTCCTCCTGACATGGCATGGTACTACATTGTGCTTTTGGCGGCATACTGCGGAACAATCGTGAGCTTGATTGCCGTAGTTCTGTCAGAAAACCGTAATCCGGTCAAATCTCTCGCCTGGATCACGGTGCTGCTCATGGTGCCCGTATTTGGAGTGGTGCTATATATATTTTTCGGCAGAAGCCTCAAAAACACACGCATGATCACCCGGCGCAACCGCCGCAAGCTGCGCAAGCGCGAGTCGTTTAAAGGGGTTGACACCAACAAGCTCCCCTATTCCAAAGCCAACATATTGCAAATCAAGATGGCAAACACCCTCAACGGGGCTATATATTATCCGGGCAACCGCGTGGAGATTTTCACCTCCGGACAAGAGAAATTCGACAATCTGCTCCACGATCTTGAAAACGCACATCAATACATCCATCTTGAATATTACATATTCACTGACGACACCATAGGCAATCGCATAGCCGACATATTAATCAGGAAAGCCTCATCGGGAGTGAAAGTAAGAGTAATATATGACCATATAGGCTCAATAAACACCAAAAACCGGTTTTTCAAGCGCATGAAAGATGCCGGCGTGGAGATACACCCGTTTTTCCGAGTGACATTCCCGCTATTCGCCACACGTATAAATTGGCGTAACCACCGAAAAATCGCAATCATCGATGGCGAAATAGGATACATCGGCGGAATGAACATTGCCGACCGATATATCTCAGGCGTATCCTACGGGATATGGCGCGACACCCATGTGAAAATAACCGGTCCTGCCGTGGGAGGGCTGCAATATGCATTTGCTGTCGACTGGAGCTTCATGGGGCAGCCCCTGCTCGAAGAGAAAGCCGACCGACGTACCCCGCATCTTCCCCACTATTCGTCAGGAATACAGATGATGACAAGCGGTCCCACTAACCAATGGAGCAACATAGCCATGGTGATGATGAAAGCCATCGCAAATGCCAAGCGATGCGTGTTCATCCAGACACCATACTTCCTGCCCACCGAATCAATCTTGAGAAATCTTCAAGCAGTGGCGCTGTCAAAAGTCGACGTGCGCATCATGATACCGGCTCGAAGTGATTCCACGCTTCTCACCTATTCCACATTCTCCTACATCAAGGAGTGCCTCGCTGCCGGAATAAAGGTGTACCTCTACGAAGCGGGGATGCTCCATGCCAAGACTGTAATTGTCGACGACGAGTTCGTGTCGGTAGGCTCCACCAACATTGACTTCCGCAGCTTCGAGCATAATTTTGAAAGCAATGTATTCATTTATTCACGCGAAGTGAACCGACAGATGCGCGACATATTCCTCAACGACATAAACGACTGCGTGAGGCTCAACGCTTCGGAATGGAACAAAAGACCACGCTCACAGAAGATGAAGGAATCCATGTACCGCCTTCTGAGCCCCATCCTATAATGCAATTTATTGATATTTATATATTTTTTCGTGGTCACTCATGAAATAAATACGTAATTTTGCATTCTTAAAAACAACCATTAAATGCCAATCAGAATATCACATATAGCATTAGCGTTCATCACCATGCTGCTCATGCTGTCATGTAAAGAGGACAAAAACGAGCCCGGAGACGACCCCATCGCATCCCGCACGGTGCTTGTATATATGGCGGCATCCAATTCACTTGGAAGCGGTTCGGTGAAATATGACTACCGGGATATCGACGAAATGATTGCCGCTGCGGAAAGCAATAAGCTAAAAGGCGCCAACATCCTCGCCTATCATGCCCCTTACAACCAAACTCCGAGCCTGAAGCTCATCACCAAACACGGCGTGGAGGTGCTTAAAGAATATGATCCCGCTCCCTACAGCGTGTCGGTGGCTCGCATGAAGGAAGTGTTCAACGACATGAGAACCTACGCTCCGGCACGTAAATACGGACTCATCTTATGGAGCCATGCATCAGGATGGATATTCAACAACGGGACCTCGCCCGAAAAATCACGCTCATGGGGCGTGGACCGCGGAAAAGAGATGTCAATCCCAAATCTCGCCAAAGCCTTGCGCGGTGAAGGTTTCGACTACATATACTTCGACTGCTGCCTCATGGGCAACATAGAGACTCTCTACGAGCTTCGTGGCTGTGCCGATCACATCGTAGCCTCACCCACTGAAACTCCGCTCGACGGAATGCCCTACGACCAAAACATCCCGCTGCTTGCCGAAGAAGAGGCTGATCTTGCCGGCGCTGCTGCCAACACTTACCGTTTTTACGAAAACCATCCCGTGCCCGACAATCAGAGTATAGCCATCTCAGTCTATGACATGGCTAAAATCGACCGAGTGGCTGCTGCCACGCGCGCCATCTACACTGTCAATATGCAGATGCCGCCGGGATTCTCTCCGCAGACATATTATCAAAGTTTCTACACGCCGGTATTCAACCGTAAATTCTACGACCTCTCTCACTATGCCTCATCGCTCATCAATGATACGGAATATCCGGAACTCAAGGAAGAATTAAACTGTGCGATGGAAGAATTTGTTATCTATAAAGCCAACACACAATCCATGTGGGGCTCACTGCCATTGACTAATTGCCACGGAGTGTCGACATTCATCTACAGCGACAGCAATACTGATGCCGACAAATACAACTACCGTGACCTGCAGTGGTACAACGAGATAATATTTCCTGTCAATAACTAAATAGACAACATCACGATATGTTTGGAACACAATTTGACGACTTAATCAACGCCACCACATCGCAATTCGCTGATGCGGTGCCGGCAGTTCCCGCCGATTCCATAAAGGCTAACGCACGCGAAGCATGGAAATCAGTCGAAAATATGTCACTTGATGATTTCATAAGCCGCATGGTCAACGGACTTGTTGAATTCACCATCCATCTCGCCATTGCGATTCTCGTATTCTATGTCGGCAAATTCATAATCAAGAAAATATACAAAGTCGTCGACACGATCTTCCTGCGCCGCAAGCTCGACAGGTCGCTCTCCACGTTTATTCTCAGCCTTATAAGGATTGTACTGTACTTCATCCTCATCATCACCGTGATAGGCATTCTCGGCATCGAGACAAGCTCATTCCTGGCGCTATTCGCATCTGCCGGTGTCGCGATTGGCTTGGCTCTAAGCGGAACATTGCAGAATTTTGCCGGAGGAGTCCTCATCCTGCTCTTGAAGCCATATAAAATCGGCGACTATATCGAAGCTCAGGGATTTGCCGGAACAGTGAAGGAGATTCAAATCTTCAGCACCATCATCAACACTGCCGACAACAAGCAGATCATCATCCCCAACGGTCCGCTATCCACAAGCTCCATCAACAACTACTCCAAGGAGGATTACCGCCGTGTGGACTGGGAAATATCAATCTCCTACGGCGATGACGTGGCTGTGGCTAAAGAGGCTATTCTAAAAATCCTCACAAGCGATGACCGTATCGTCAAAAAATACATTGAGGACGATCGCGAGAAAGATGCAGTCGCAAGATTGGAAGAACAAGTAAAAGAAGAGCAACGCAAGGAGCAACTGGAAATCGAAGCTGACTCACGGCTCCCTTGGTATAAAAAAATATTCACCAAGCGTAAAAGACCTGTGAGCCTCGCATTGAAAATCGAAGAAGAAAACGCCAAACTGCGCGCATCGCTTCCGAAAGCCGACCGATCCCCCTTTGTAGCACTTAAAACTCTCAACGCAAGCAGCATCGACATGGTGGCAAGAGCATGGACTCGTTCAGGTTCATATTGGGATGTGTATTTTCAAATGAACGAGCGATTCTACAACGAACTTCCGAAAGCAGGACTGAGCTTCCCGTTCCCGCAGCTCGATGTGCACCTCGACCAACCGTCAGCCCCGGCAACAGAAAAGTAATATTAATTTAATATAAAAGCCCCACCATATAGCCGTTTTCTCATAGAAAATGGCTATATTTGCGTAATGGCGTATATTGCGGTTTTCGCACTCTCCTCATTGCGATGAATGACCGCCCGAAACCATACATCCTCCACTCCTCTAAGCTCATGTGACCCATGGGCGTTTTGCTATGCAAAAAATAAAAAATAACATAAATGATAAGTAAATGGAATTACTTACCCCTTACTACAGAAGAACAAAAATTAGAGACGGAATTGGCGTCAAAGTACGCCAACTGCCCACCTATTAGCGAGCTACTGGTACAACGCGGCATAACATCAGTCGAAGAGGCGGAACAATTTTTCCATCCTTCACTGAAAGATATGCACGACCCGTTCCTGATGCCCGATATGGACAAAGCTGTAAACAGGCTCAATAAAGCCATGGGGTCAAAGGAGAAGATTATGGTGTTTGGCGACTATGATGTCGATGGCACTACTGCCGTCGCATTGGTCTACAAGTACCTTCAGAATTTCTACTCCAACATAGAGTACTATATCCCTACACGATATGACGAGGGATATGGCATCTCCACCAAGACAATAGACGAGGCTCATGCCTCGGGGGTGAAACTTATAATAATCCTGGATTGCGGAATCAAGGCTATTGAAGAGATAAAATACGCTGCCACACTCGGCATCGATTTTATCATCTGCGATCATCATGTGCCCGACGACGAATTGCCGCCGGCTGTTGCCATTTTGAATCCTAAACTTGAAGGAAGCACCTATCCCTGCCCGCATCTGTCAGGCTGCGGTGTGGGCTTCAAGTTCATGCAGGCTTTCGCACGAAGCAACGACATCGAGGAAAACGACCTCGACAATATGCTCGATCTTGCCGCCGTGAGCATCGCCGCCGACATTGTGCCAATGGTAGGCGAAAACCGCATCATGGCATATTGGGGATTGAAACGCCTCAACTCAAACCCCAATGTGGGACTGAGGGCAATCATCAAGATATGCCAGCTTAGCAACCGCGAAATCACCATCAGCGACGTCATCTTCAAAATAGGTCCGCGCATCAACGCGTCGGGACGTATGCAGAGCGGACGCGAGGCGGTGGAGCTGCTCGTGTCGCGAGACTTTGCCGATGCTTATCAGCGTGCGAAGAACATCGACCAGTACAACAAGGACCGCAAGGAGCTCGACAAGCGCATCACCGAAGAGGCTAACGCCATCATCGAGAAGCGCACACACTTGCTCAACGACAAAAAGTCGATAGTCATATACAACAAAGACTGGCACAAAGGAATCATCGGAATCGTGGCATCACGCCTTACCGAACTTTATTACAAGCCTTCGGTAGTGCTTACTTTGAGCAACGGGCTCGCCACCGGATCGTCACGATCAGTGCAGGGCTTTGACGTGTACAGCGCCATCGATGCTTCGCGCGACCTGCTGGAGAATTTCGGCGGACACACTTATGCCGTAGGACTATCACTGAAGGAGGAGAATATTCCGGAATTCACCCGCCGGTTTGAGGAGTATGTGTCGAAAAACATCCTTCCGTCACAGCTCACACCTCAACTGGATATCGACACTTACTTGACTTTTTCAGAGATAACCCCCGAATTCCTCGGACTGTTGCGCCGGTTCAACCCATTCGGTCCCGGCAATCAGAAGCCTGTATTTTGCTCAAGAGGAGTAACCGATTTCGGGACAAGCAAACTCGTGGGAAAGCATCTGGAACACATCAAACTCGAGCTTGTCGACAATACTTCGGGAAAAGTGTTCAACGGCATAGCGTTCAACATGAGCGAATATTTTGACCACATACATAGCGGAAAGCCATTTGACATCTGCTATACGATCGACGAGAATAAGCATCAGAGCGCACTTGGCACCATTCAGCTTCAAGTAAAGGAGATCAGAATATCCAATAATTGACCGCCCCATGCTCACTCCGGTTGAAGTCCTCAAAAGATATTGGGGATATGACTCTTTCCGACCGCTGCAGGCTGAAATCATCGACTCGGTGCTCAGCAAGCGCGACACCCTCGGACTGCTTCCCACCGGAGGCGGAAAATCACTGACATTCCAAGTCCCGGCAATGATATTGCCGGGACTCATTATTGTCATAACTCCCCTCATCTCGCTGATGAAGGATCAGGTTGACAATCTGCGCGACCGGGGAATCAAAGCCGTGTGTCTGCACTCGGGACTCACACGTGCTGAATCAAAATTAGGAATGGACCGCTGCCGTCTCGGAAAGGCAAAGCTGCTCTACATCTCTCCCGAAAAACTACGTGTAGAGACATTCATCGCTCAACTGAAGCAGATGAACGTAAGCCTTATCGTGGTCGATGAAGCACACTGTATCTCGCAATGGGGCTACGATTTCCGTCCCTCCTACCTTAAAATAGGAGAGCTGCGTGAACTGATGCCCGACATACCTGTGCTCGCCCTCACTGCATCGGCTACGCCCGAAGTGGTGGGCGATATAATGGCGAAACTAAAATTCTCAAGCGAAAACCTGTTTTCCAAAAGCTTTAGCCGCGAAAATCTATCCTATATCGTGCGCAACGACTTCGACAAAGAACGTCAGTTGCTGAATATACTCAACAACACTCGCGGAAGTGCCATAGTATATGTGAGATCCAGAAAACGCACCCGCGAAATAGCCGCGCTCCTGCAAGCTAATGAAATCTCAGCCGATTTCTATCATGCCGGACTCGCCGTCGAAGACAAAGCCGAAAAGCAGAATTGGTGGAAAGAGGGCAGAATAAGGGTCATGGTTGCCACCAATGCGTTCGGAATGGGAATAGACAAGCCCGATGTCAGAACTGTGGTTCACGTCGACCTTCCGTCATCTTTGGAAGAATATTATCAGGAAGCCGGACGTGCCGGACGCGACGGACTGCCATCATTCGCCGTGCTGCTGGTGGCTAAACATGACAAAGCACGGTTGACACGCATGGTAACCGATGCATTTCCGCCTAAAGATTACATACGCCGCGTATATGAACTTGCCGGAAACTTCGTGAATGTTGCCGTAGGCAGCGGATATGACCACACCTACACCTTTGACTTCGCTCTATTCGTAAAAACTTATGACCTCCAGCCGGTGCCGGCACGCAGCGCCATGCGGTTGCTCACTCAAAGCGGATATTTTGAATTTATGGAGGAGGTCACCATGCAATCGCGCGTCATGATAATATCCGACAAAGAGGATCTCTATTCAGTAAACCTTGATGATGAAGGCGAGCAGGTGTTCAATATTCTGCTACGTAGCTACACAGGGCTGTTTGCCGACTTCGTGTATATCAACGAACCTTTGATCGCGCGGCGTGCCGATGTGAGCGAGCAGAAGGTCTATGAAACACTTCTCACCCTGTCGCGGATGCACATTCTCCAGTATGTCCCGCGTCAGAATATGCCGGTTCTATATTACACCACATCGCGGGAACTGCCCAAGTACATAGAGATACCCAAGGTTGTATATGAATTGCAACGTGAACGTCTATTGAAACGAATCGAGGCTATGAAGAAATTCGCATTTGCCGATTCGGGATGCCGAGTGAACATAATGCTCGAATATTTCGGCGAAAAGCCTGAAAAGCCATGCGGAAAGTGCGACCTGTGCCGCGAACGAAACCGCCATGCCCCTTCACATGATGAAAAGCGTCAACTCTCCGAGTCGATCCTATACATCACCGCGCAACAACCTCGCTCACTTGACTACATCGTCAACGAGCTGTCGCCACGCCGCAAGGACGACATAATCGACACAGTGAGAAAACTGCTCTCATCACGCCGCCTCGTCCTCAACCCCGACGATACAATCTCTACGGTATAGCGATTCCAAGTTCTGCGGCAGCTTTGTACATCAGCGACAGGGCTGCTTCGCGTTCATTAGGTATCTCGCCGTCAAGAATGGCATTCTTGATGCGTTCCTTTATCAGTCCCACCTCGCGGCATGGAGAAAGATTGAATATCTCCATAATCTCCTCGCCCGATACAGGCGGCTGGAAATTGCGTACACGGTCCTTCTCCTCAAGCTTCACCATCTTATCCTCGACAAGATCGAAGTTGTCGAGGAAGCGGCGCACCTTGTCCTGATTCTTCGACGTGATATCGGCACGGCACAGCGTCATGAGGTCGTTTATGTCATCACCTGCGTCAAAGAGCAGCCTTCTCACTGCCGAGTCGGTAACCACATCCTCAACGAGTGCTATAGGCCTCATGTGGAGTTCAACGAGCTTCTGCACATATTTCATCTTTTCGTTAAGCGGCAGCCTCATGTTCTTGAAGATGCGTGGCACCATTTTAGAGCCTACGAAATTATGGTTATGGAAAGTCCAGCCTATCTTGCCGTCCCACCGCTTGGTCACAGGCTTGGCTATGTCATGGAGAAGCGCCCCCCAGCGAAGCCACACGTTATCGCTGGCACGAGCTACCTTGTCGAGCACCTCCATGGTGTGATAGAAGTTGTCCTTATGTCCCCTGCCTTGCATGACCTCGACCCCAGACATCGCTTCAAGTTCGGGGAAAATCAAAGGTAGAAGTCCGCTGTTGTGCAGCAGAACCCACCCGATCGAGGGCATCGGCGATGCCATTATCTTCATCAGCTCGTCGGCTATGCGCTCTTTCGAGATTATCTCTATGCGCGAAGCGTTGCGACGGATAGCGTCGAAAGTCTCATCATCGATGGTAAACGCAAGCTGAGTGGCAAACCGTATGGCTCGCATCATGCGCAGCGGATCGTCGCTGAAAGTCACATCGGGGTCAAGCGGAGTGCGTATCAATTGATAGTCGAGATCCCCTATGCCATCGTATGGGTCGATAAGTTCACCGAAATTACCGGCATTCACCGAAATTGCCATCGCATTGATTGTGAAATCACGGCGTGCGAGGTCGTCATCAAGAGTGCCGTCCTCAACTATAGGGTTGCGGCTCTCACGATTATATGATTCACGGCGGGCACCTACGAATTCAAGCTCATAATCATGATTCTTCACCTGTGCGGTTCCGAAATTGCGAAACACATTGCACTTGGCTCCAAGTTTACGAGCCACGGCTTCGGCGACTTCAATACCGCTGCCCACGGTAACAAAATCTATATCCTTGGAATGGCGATGCAGGAAAAGGTCTCTCACATATCCTCCCACCACATAGCATTCACGGTTGATCTCATCGGCAACCGCGCCTACTTTATGAAATATCGGTTGATCTATCCTATCGGAAAGGTTCATAACAAACTTACAATCTCTTCCGGAGCGTTGGTCAATGATTTAAGCCCGTCATCGGTCACGACGTATGTGTTCTCAATGCCGACAGCTCCTACATGAGGTATTACAAATTTTGGCTCAATAGCAATCACATTGTTCAAGGCAAGTATATCACGGCTGCGAGGAGCTATGACGGGAAGCTCATTAATCTCGATTCCCACTCCGTGACCTATGAATCCTGCCTTTTGGTTATGTCCCATGAAATATCGTTCCAGCCCTCGTTCTTTCACCATGTCTACAGCTATCTCATATAACAATGACGCGGCGATGCCGGGCTTTCCCTCCTTTTCAAGACGGTGACACACATCGATGGAACATTGATGGGCACGGCGGGCAAGATCGTCAAGCTCATTTACCGAGTAGACACGTGTCATGTCGGTCATATATCCGGTGAAATTACCGTTGGAATCGACCATCACACTCATCCCTGCCTTTATTACGGTGCCGTCGGCGCCTACCGGAAGCGACGGATCCAACCCTCTGCCTCCCATTGCAAAATCATAAGGAGTGGGCACGTCGGCATTATCCCCCACAAGGATATTTGACATGAATATCTCCATCGATTCTCCGGCTATACGGAATTGACCGAGACACCCTTCAAGGCGTGACACTCGCTCTATCTCAATCTGCAACTCTATGTCGGTCATACCCTCATGATAAATGTGAGGAATGCGGCGATACACCCGCTCATGTTTCACACCCGACAGTCTGAGCTTGTCAAGTTCATAAGCGCTCTTTACGGCACGCACCCTGCGCAGCAACGGAGTGGCATTGAAAGCCGTCACTCCGCTGAATGCCTTTGCAAGACGGTCAAAAGTCACGCAATCAAGAGCTCCAAGCTCATAAGCCATGATGTGAGGGCAAGCAATGCCCTCGCTCTTTATTTTCTCAAGAATCTGCTCGGGCTTATGTATATAAATGACATTCTCACCCTCTATGCCCACAGGGCGACGTATGAAATAAATAGCAGCCCCCTCGACCGGAATATAAACGTAACCGTTGATCACGCGTCCGGTGGTATAGTAGATATTGGTATTGCTCGTGATAAGCAATGCGTCAATACCTTCGATCACCATCTCCGCCTGGATGCGGCGTATTCTGTGATTTATCTCCTCAACCGGGGTAAATGCTAACAAGGATCCCATAGTTATATGAAATTATATTATTCTCTTTCAGATGCAACGAATGTGACACCGATTTGTTCAACATCGCCAAGATTATCCACCCTCATGACATGACGCACGATTATCGCTGAGTCGCGCATTAATTGAGTGAATCCCGGAAGAGTGTCGGAATACTGATATTCGGCTCCGAATCCTCTACCATGCCAACGTCCGTAACGGTCACAAAGCTGCATATTGACAGTGTCTCTATGCAGCCTCCCTGAATGGTCATGACGGGTGACCTCAAGCCACAGATTGCTGTAAGCATAAGAGTTGTTATGACGCACGGCGACAATCAGCCTGCCAACCGATACGGAATCGGCAATCTGAGGATTAAATCGCAATGAATCGTCATAGAGCCAACCACTCTCGGGAAGTTGCTTAAATTCGCTGTAGTCATTCGGGCTCACTCCGCACGAAACCAACATTGCGAGCAAATAAAGAACCGGAAACAACAGCAGTCTATTCATTGGGCTGATGTGGAGGTTTAGGAGAAGTATTATCTCCGTCATTCCGGTTGCGGTCGCGACGAGGACGGTTAGGGCGATTTTCGCCACCCTGCTGACGGGGCGGACGCTGACGGTTATTGCCTCCGTCGCCCTGAGGCTTCTGGCGTTGTGGAGCCTCGCCTGATTGCTGACGTTGACCCTTGGGCTGCCCGCCATTATTGCCTGAACTCTTCTTTTTCTTCTTCTTAGCCTTGTCGAAACGGGTAAGGGAATCCTGCCCTACAAGATCCACAAACTCCTTTCTCTCCGACTTTTTATCGCCATTCTCAATGCCGAGTTTCTCCGGTTTCTCCCCGCGTTTGTTCATCGAAATAACTTCAAATGCTCTGTCGGCACTGATTGTCACAAGATTGGCGGCAACAGATTTGTCGGTTGAATACGTGATTTCCCGTTTAAATATGTCGCTTTTGAAGTGATAGTAAGTGCCATCGATAGTCTCAAGCGTGGTGTCGCGTGACGGCATCCGCTTGACACTCTCAACGTAGGTGTCAACCTCAAAGTTAAGACAGCATTTCAACTTGGCGCATTGTCCTGCGAGCTTCTGAGGATTCAATGATATATCCTGAAAACGAGCAGCGCTCGTAGCCACCGACACGAAATTGGTCATCCAGCTCGAACAACACAGCGGACGTCCGCAAGGACCGATACCGCCTATCCTGCCCGCTTCCTGACGGGCGCCGATCTGCTTCATCTCAATGCGCACCTTGAATGTCTCGGCAAGCACCTTGATAAGCTGACGGAAATCCACACGTTCATCGGCTATGTAGTAGAAGATGGCTTTATTGCCGTCACCCTGATACTCCACGTCGCCGATTTTCATGTTCAGCTTCAGATTTTCAGCAATCTTTCTGGAGCGTATCATTGTGTCGTTCTCCTTCGCTTTCGCCTCCTCATATTTTTCAATGTCGGCAGGCTTTGCCTTGCGGAAAATTCGTCTTATCTCTGCATCGGGCTTTATATTAGCCTTCTTCATCTGGACAGCCACAAGCTGTCCGGTCAGGGTCACAATACCTATATCATGACCCGGAGAAGCCTCCACAGCCACAAGATCACCAGTCTCAAGTTTGAGATTGGTACTGTTTTTATAATAACCTTTACGGGTATTCTTAAACTGGACTTCCACTATATTGGAATCAGCATATCCACCGGGGATATCACCAAGCCAATTGTAGCAATGCAATTTGCCACGCGGAGGCTCTACCGAATCTCCGCGTCTGCAACAACCGCAAGACGGAGCGACCTGATCGCCATCTGTCTCTTGCGATCTTATTTCTTCGTTGTCGTTCGACATAACGGTTTATTATTTTGCGAAACTTACCGAACGTGTTTCTCTGATGACCGTGATCTTGACCTGACCGGGATAAGTCATCTCATCCTGGATGCGCTTGGCGATCTCTGCCGACAGCTTTTCTGTTTCAACATCATCGATCTTATCTGCGCCTACAATCACGCGCAGCTCTCGTCCAGCCTGAATGGCATAAGTCTTGATGACGCCGGGATAGGACAGAGCGAGCTGCTCAAGGTCATTAAGACGCTTGATATATGCCTCGACTATTTCACGGCGGGCGCCGGGACGGGCACCTGATATGGCATCACACACCTGGACGATGGGAGCGAGAAGAGTGGTCTGCTCAATCTCATCATGATGGGCGCCGATGGCGTTGCATATCTCAGGTTTCTCTTTATACTTCTCAGCAAGCTTCATTCCGAGCAGTGCGTGGGGCAATTCCGGTTCTTCATCGGGCACTTTACCTATGTCATGAAGCAAGCCGGCACGACGCGCCTTCTTCGGGTTAAGTCCAAGCTCCGATGCCATGATGGCACAAAGATTGGCTGTTTCACGTGAATGCTGCAACAGATTCTGACCGTAGCTTGAACGATATTTCATCTTACCCACCATTCTGATCAAGTCGGGATGCAGACCGTGGATGCCGAGGTCGATAGCAGTGCGCTTACCTGTCTCCACAATCTCCTCTTCAATCTGCTTGCGCACCTTGGCGACAACCTCTTCGATACGTGCCGGATGTATGCGGCCGTCAGCCACAAGCTGATGAAGGGCAAGACGGGCAATCTCTCTGCGCACAGGATCAAAACCTGAAAGCACAATTGCCTCAGGAGTGTCATCGACAATGATCTCTATTCCGGTAGCAGCCTCAAGAGCGCGGATATTACGTCCTTCACGACCTATGATACGTCCCTTTATCTCATCGGAATCGATGTGGAACACTGTCACTGAGTTTTCAATAGCTGTTTCTGTAGCCACACGCTGTATTGACTGAACCACGATGCGTTTAGCCTCCTTGTTGGCAGTCATCTTAGCCTCGTCCATTATATCATTGATATAACTTGCGGCGGCAGTCTTGGCTTCATCCTTGAGCGATTCGATAAGCTTCTCCTTTGCCTCCTCGACAGAAAGACCTGAGATATGCTCAAGCTCGTCCTGAGCGTCGCGGATAAGTTTGTCAAGCTCACCACGCTGATTGTCGATAGCTGCTGCCTGGGCATCGAGATTGTTTTTCATCGCGTCAAGCTCATTGCGCTTGCGTGCAATGTCGCCCTGCTGTTGGTTGAGCTGAAGCTCGCGTTGCTTGATACGTGCCTCTGTTTGCTGTATCTTGCCCAATTTCGCATTAGCCGCCTTCTCGGCATCAGCCTTGATCTGCAACTCCTCTTCGCGAGCCTCAAAAAGTTTCTTTTGCTTAAGCATCTCAGCCTCCTGACGGGCTTCATCGATAATGACTTTTGAACGGCTGCGAGCCGATGAACGCTGCACTATGATTGTTATCACCACACCTATGGCTGCGGCGATTACTCCAACTACAATGGATAATAAAAGTGTACCCATGATATATAATTATATTTAAATAAAAAAGCACCGTCAGCCGCATAAGAGGCATTGCTGCCCCTGCTCGTCTGAAAGTGCAGGTTAAACTTCGAAAAATTCATTATTCAGTCGACCTTCAGCAATATCCGGTCAAGCTCTTTCTCAAATCTCTCTAATTCCGCCACCGCTTTTTCATTCTTTCTCTGTTCCTGAATGTAAAGCTTAGCGAAATGCAGGGCTACCATTCCAAGGATATCCTTTGATGTCCTGTTGGCGGGACGGCTTTCATACCACTTGTCAAAAACTCGGTTGACGTAATACTCTGCCAGGCGCACCTCTTCTTCGCCCTTATAATCGACTGCCATGCCCAAAGGAGCAAGGTCACCCAATTTTATCGTTATATTCAGTTTATCTTTCATTGCATCATTCGGTCAAATCGGCGATGCATTTATTGATTTCCTGCACTAATCCGGACAGTTTGGCTCGACTCATGTCAATATCCTCGCGAGTTGGCGAGATGACATTGACCACTGTGAGATACT
Source organism: Lachnospiraceae bacterium (assembly GCA_023663655.1). Lineage (GTDB taxonomy): Bacteria > Bacteroidota > Bacteroidia > Bacteroidales > Muribaculaceae > Muribaculum. Next base: position 1,186 of record JAMPGZ010000008.1, on the reverse strand, counting down.
CCACTTCAGCTTTCAGCCTCCGCACTTCATCCTCAAGCTCCGACACAATCCGCTCCAATTCCGCAATACGGGCATCTGCCTCATGTTTTGCCTCATTCAGAACCTCGTAACGGTCGGTCAGCGATTCCGCCTTCCTCACAATCCGAGATAATGTGTCCGCTAAGTCGATAGCCATTAAATCCAAATTTTTACAAAAGTACGATAAAAATATCATATTCCCAATAAATTTATGCTTCTTTTTCAGCAGTTATTTCCAAGAAAAAGTAATTTTGCATTATCAAATTTACTACTGATGAGCAATCGACTTCAATCTTTAATAATAGGCGCTGCGATATGCTGCGCGCCGACAGCTGTATTTTCCCAAACATATTACGATCTCGCCGGAGATGCCGACGCTGCAATAGCCGAAGGCAGATGGAAAGATGCGGCGACAGCACTCGAAGAAGCAATGAAATTGCGGCCCGACAGCCCCTCCAACATACTTCTAATGTCCAACCTTGGAATCATCTATTACAACCTCGGAGAAGACAGCCTCGCACTCGCCACACTGAACAAAGCAAACAGTTTAGCACCAAAGTCAGTGACTGTGCTCATAAACCGTGCCGACGTGCTGATGTCGCTGCAACGCGAGCAAGAAGCCTACGAGGACCTCACTAAGATCATATCCCTCGACTCCGCTCTTGTGGAGCCGCTTTACGACCATGCAATGCTCTCTTTGCGACGAGGCGACACAGAGCAAGCGTTTGCTGATTGTAACCGTCTAAAAGAGATCGCACCGGAAAAAATAGAGACATTCATAGCCACCGGCTCATATTATTCGGCTAAAGAACAATGGATTGACGCCATTCCTTACTACACTACAGCACTGGAAATAAATCCTTCATCACAGATCTATTGCGCACGTGCCGTGTGTTATCTGATGTTGCAAAGACTTGGTGAAGCTTCAGCCGACATCACTTCCGGACTTGAGCTAAACCCCAACGACAAAGAATTATACCTCTACAGAGCCTATCTTAACAAAATGCGTTATCTCACTGACGACGCCCGCCGCGACCTGCTCAAAGCCCTCCAATAAAAACCTTGCTGCCCCAACGACCTTAAGGACATTAAAGACTTTAAGGACCTTAACGGCTTTATGACCTTAATAAAACAAAAAAGGCTGCAAGCGTTGTGCTTGCAGCCTTGA
>JAMPGZ010000007.1 GCA_023663655.1 Lachnospiraceae bacterium | reverse complement strand
TGGTCCTTTAATCAATGTGCACAGACCACCAACACGAAGCCGCCATCGTTGCCGGTGCGGTGGATCCCGTATTTCAAATTCTCATGACACTGTATCTATCCATATTGTGGGTTTATGGATGGTGCAAAATAAAAAGAGCTGATTTTTACAAATCAGCTCTTTTTATGTGTCGGGGTGGCGGGATTCGAACTCGCGACCCCCTGCTCCCAAAGCAGGTGCGCTAACCGGACTGCGCTACGCCCCGATTACCTTTCGGCACTGCAAAGGTAGAAAAACTTTTTCAACCGTGCAAGACCTTTCTTGATTATATTTTGCTGTCCGGCAAAATCAAGTTAAGAACGGCTGATTGCCATCCAAGTAGCAATCAGCCGTTATGTCAGCTTATACGATAGGACTATTTGATAATAACTTTTTCAAACTTGTTGCCCTTTCGCCTGATATATACGCCGGGAACGAGATTCTCCTTGTATATGCGTATTCCGTTGAGGGTGTAATATTCTACCTCTTCAGGGTCAGCCGTGATACCTGAAATTCCCGAATCCGCCAAAACAATTACTTTGAAGAATGAATTCACCCCTGAAGTGGCGGTGGCTACTATTGTCGCTGCGCCCGTAGATATAGCCTTGACGTTGCCGTTGGCATCAACTGTAGCCACATCGGGATTGCTTGATGACCAAGTCACCGACTTGTCGGTCGTGCTTTCGGGAAGCACTGTTGCTTTTGCGGTTATCATGTCGCCTATGCGCATTTCTATATCGTTATAGGGTGAGGTCAGATATTCATCGATATATATGTCGATTCTTTCTGCCGGTATTCCCAGCACATTTACTTCGCAGATGGCATAGACCTCAGGATTTGAATAAGATCGGGCTATGATGTGTGCCGTTCCCGGTTTATGTGCCGTGACATCACCGTAGCCATCGATGGTTTCAACGCTGGCGATTGACTCATCGTCCGATTCCCATATCACTGATTTGTCGGTAGCGTCTGTGGGATATACGGTTGCGTGGATAAAGAAGTGTTGGTTCACTTCGATATCAGCTTTAGTCCGGTCTATTTCTATAGTCTCTACAGGAGTTGGTAAAACTTTTACCTGTAATGTGGTTGAAACACCTGACATTGCTGTGATGGTTATTGTCACATCACCGGTTTGATAGGCATGGATTTCACCGGAATCATTTACTGTTGCAATATTATGATCTGAGCTGCTGTATAAAACCCGTTTGTCGGTTGTTGTTTCCGGGAGTATCGTAAACTCAATTTTTTTATGTTCTCCCGCTCGCATTTCAATATAATTGTCGGTGATACCCATGGTTTCCTTATTGATTTCAATGCTTTCTGCCGGTGTTTCCTTGAGCGAGACTGTAATTTCACATTTTGCAGAGAGGTTTGAGCCATCGGTAGTTGTGGCTGTGATCTCGCATTTGCCGGGAGCAACAGCCGTGACCAGTCCGTCATTATCTACTATCGCCACGTCCGGATTGGATGATGTCCATTTGATGCCATTGTCTGTGATGTCATCAGGCGTTAGGATGGCTGTAAGCCTGATATTTTCATCCGGGTAAAGTGTTGCCTCGGTGCTATTCAACTCGATTGATTCTGCAATCACTTGCTTTGCAACAATATTGATGAATTGTTTCCACACGGTATTATTTTTATAATCCGCGAATGCTTTTCCCGGAACATAAAGCGTAGCGCTAAAAGTAGCGGTATCAAAGCTGTTGAAATAAGCAAAAGGAGGATTAAGGGCTTCGCAGACAACTTTATTCACGTAGAAGCACCCATCGAAGGCATATTCTCCAATCTCTTCCACCGAACTGCCTATTGTCATCTCGGTCAATCTCTTGCAATCTTTGAAAGCAGAATTTCCAATCTCTTTCACTGAGTTGCTGATGGTTAACCCTCTTAACCTCTCGCAGCCGGAGAAAGCATTGTCGCCAATAGATGACGCCGAATTTCCGATTGTCACATCGCTTAACTCCGAGCAACCGTAGAAAGCATTATTGCCAATCTCTGTCGCTGAGTCGCTGATTGTCAGCGATGTTATATATTTATTATTAGCAAAAGGAGAATAACCACATCTCTCATCGGTGTCATATCTTAGATTCCGCCCTAAATATATTTTTTCCAAAGGACAGTAATAAAAGAGTCCTCTACTGGTATTACGCGGGTCGTCTTCTTTTTCATATCCTAAAGACAACGTTTCTGTGCCATCATCAAAAGTCAATTCTTTAATGGCGCAACCGTAGAAAGCGCTATTGCCAATTAATGTCACCGAGTTTGGGATGGTTATCTCAGTTAACCCCGAGCAGTTGAAGAAAGCACCACTGCCAATCTCTTTCACTGAGTTTGGGATGGTCATTTCAGTTAACCCCGAGCAGTTGAAGAAAGCACCACTGCCAATCTTGGTCACAGAGTTTGGGATGGTCACCTCCGTTAGTCCCGAGCAATAGTAGAAAGCATCGTCGTAAATGATCGTCACGGAGTCGCTGATTGTTAATGATGTTAAGCTTTTTTTATTAGCGAAAGGAAGACGCTTGTAAAAAGTGTCGTATTTTAGATTCCTCCCTAAATATATTTTTTCCAAAGGGCAGTCATAAAAGAGTCCTTTATCATCATACCGATCTTCTTTTTTTTGATATCCTAAAGATAATGTTTCTGTGCCATCTTCAAACGTCAATTCTTTAATGGCGGAGCACTCATTGAAAGCTTCATTTCCAATCTCTGTCACTGAGTTGGGAATGGTCATCTCTGTTAACCCTGAGCAGCTGGAGAAAGCGCCCTCGCCAATCGAAGTCACCGAGTTTGGAATGGTCACCTCCGTTAGTCCCGAGCAGCCGGAGAAAGTTTTATTGTGAATGGCAGTCACTGAGTTGCCGATTGTCACTGATATCAAACTGTTTTTATTGCCAAAAAGAGGATATGAGTGTTTTAGATTCCTTCCTAAGTAGACTTTTTCCAAAGGACAATCAGAAAAGAGTCCTGCCTGTGTGTTGGTGTAGTTGTAGTTCGAATTATATCCTAAAGACAATGTATCTGTGCCATTTTCAATAGTCAATTCCTTAATGGCGGAGCATTCGGAGAAAGCGTCATTACCAATTGAAGTTACCGAGTTTGGAATGGTCATTTCAGTTAACCCTGAGCAGCTGAAGAAAGCGCCCTTGCCAATCGAAGTCACCGAGTTGGATATGGTCAGTTTGGTTAAACTTTTGCAATATCTGAAAGCACTATTGCCAATTGCAGTTACTGAGTTTGGTATGGTCATTTCGGTTAACCCACTGCAACCGGAGAAAGCACTATTGCCAATTGATGTTACCGAGTTGGGTATGGTCAGTTCAGTTAACCCTGAGCAGCTGGAGAAAGCTCCATCGCCGATTGATGTTACCGAGTTGGGTATGGTCAGTTCAGTTAATCCCATGCAACATGAGAAAGCATCATTGCCAATTGCAGTTACTGAGTTGGGAATGGTCAGTTTGGTTAACCCGCTGCAATATGAGAAAGTGTCATCGCTAATTGCGGTTACCGAGTTTGGAATGGTCAGTTTGGTTAACCCACTGCAACCGGAGAAAGCTCCATCGCCAATTGCGGTTACCGAGTTTGGAATGGTCAGCTCAGTTAACCCTGAGCAACCGGATAAAGCGTAATCGCCAATTGAGATTACCGAATTGGGTATGGTCACCATTGTTAACCTATTGCCACCTTTGAAAGCATAATTTCCTATTGATGTGACGCCTTCAGGAATAAATACCATATCCACGCCCATATCATTTATGCATAATCTCGCATTGGCAAGAGCTAACGGATTAGCAAATTCATCGCCAAATTTAATGGAGCATAATGATTCAATGCTCGCAAAGTTTGCCCTTTTAAGTTCACGGCAGCCTCTAAAAGCCGATTCTTCAATCGAAGACACCGATTTACCGATAGTTATTGCTCCTAACGCTGTGCAGTTTTGGAAAGCATAGCTGCCGATTTTAGTCACCGAGTCGGGTATTTTAACTGATCTAAGATTATCGCAGTCTTTGAAAGCATACGGACTGATTGAGACGACGGTATACTCAATATTGTTATTGTCTCTTACTTTGGGTGGTATTATAAGCGACCACGATGCATTCTGGTAGCGCCGAGAGACTTCGACGGTTTTGGCAACTTCGTCTATAATTTCATAGTACACGGTATTGTCCTCGTGTTGGAAGTAGAATGCTAATGCTGGAAGTGTAGTTAGCATTGCCAACAGAATAAGTACTGTTTTTTTCATTTGGGTTTAGTTGTATTAGTGGTTGTTTTTATTGGTATCAGTTCCTGTGGATTTCATCTTATTTATGGTTATACTTTTGAGGCAAAAGCGTCATCTCATTTCCATTCAGTTCAAGAACTTGCTGCAGCAACTTTTGAAAAAAAATCTCGTCACAGGCTGCAGGAAATTGGATGCGACCGCTTCTGATGTCATTCATGACCTTCTTTCGATGAAGGTCGTAGGCTGTCTTATTCGGGAAATGTGTGGTCGCCCCAAGAATCTGGTTGATGATGTGCAGGGCGTTTTATCCACGCTATGCATGGCAAGATTGTCCAAGTTTTGCTGCAATCCTTCGCTATGCTCAATTGTTATGTATCTGATGTCTCTTTCCTGAAAATGAAAAAGGTTGCCATTCAAGCGATAGCACACATCATGCCATTCTTGATTTACGCAGACTTTGAACGCGTGGTCTTCGGCTGATATGCAAACATATTCAATTGCTTCAACAGGAATGGTATTGCCGTTGCAATTGAATATTCTCACAGTCAGAGATAGTTTTTCGATAGTGTCATTATACAGTTTATTGAACCCCGAAAAGCGACAGAGGTCGCGTATAAATTGAATGGGATATAACAACGTCATGCCGTTTTTTTTGTGCAGTCTGTTGCACACCCTGTCTTGAGTGCGCAATCTTATCCGCAATCGGTTTCTGAAGTCTTTTCCTGATTCTGACCAAACTATTTTACAGGGGTATTTCTTAGCCATGAGGGTTTATTGATGTGTTGCCGCCGGGCTCACCTCATTGGCTTTTAGTGGGTTATAAAAAGAAATTGCGTGAGAGCCGTACTTGTTGCCCGTCCCACACCTTGAGGCCCTGGAATTGCCCATCTTCGTAGAACGAGCAAACTTGCAGAAGCCTCACGCAGAATATGCTATGTGCCCGTATCCAACGCTCGCGCGCCGGATGCGGACAGAATATACATATCCACTAAGACATCTACCGTTTGCTGCATTCTTGACGAAGATTGAAGTTTTCCAGGTTTCAAGGTGTCAAGAAAGAGCGTCGAGTAAACGCACTTTTCGTATGTCTTTTGCAGCCCCTCCCACATTACCCTTGACCTATGTTGGCTTACGCCTCAGCCTTTCGGTTATCTGCGTGATGCGGTCTGCATTGGCAAAGTTAATGACAAATTTTTACATTTCCAATTTATTGCTGTCCGATAAATAATTGGGGTAATAAATCCGGATTGATCAAGCTAAGTGCCGCCAGGCACGGGTCCGTTTTAACCGCGGCTGAGCGAAGCGAAGCCGTGGACCGCGACATCAAATATAAACGGCTGATTGCTATCTGAGTAGCAATCAGCCGTTTGATTTAATAGCTTGTTTGGAAGTTGGTGCTGTTAGTATTCGTCCCAGGAGCGGATTTCGATGTCGTCGACCGGCAGAGTGGTGAATGCCCGGATAAATGCCGATGCAAGGCGGGCATTGGTGAGCAAGGGGATGTTGAGGTCGATGGCGGCACGGCGTATTCTGTAGCCATTGGTCAACTCTGTTTCCGAAAGGTTCTTGGGGATGTTCACCACGAGGTCCACATCTTTGCGGTGAAGCAGTTCCAGTGCCTGCGGCTGCATATCGGGCTGGCTCGGCCAGTAGACCTTTATCGCCGGAATGCCATTGTCGGTGAGGAACTGATGGGTTCCGCCGGTGGCATACAGGGCGTAGCCGTTGTTATGGAGCAGATGTGCCGCGTCGAGCATATCGGCTTTCTGTTTCGGGGTTCCGGTGGAGAGCAGCACGCCCTTTCCTTTGGAGGGGACCCTCATGCCCACGGAGAGCATTGCCTTGAGGATAGCTTCATCGGTGTCGGCGCCGATGCAACCCACCTCGCCGGTGGATGCCATGTCAACGCCAAGCACGGGGTCGGCGCCCTGAAGGCGTGAGAATGAGAACTGCGATGCCTTGATGCCCACGTAGTCGAGGTCAAACGCATTTTTGTGGGGTTTTTCGACATCGTGTCCGAGCATGACGCGTGTGGCAATGTCGATGAAATTGAGCTTCAGCACCTTGCTGACAAACGGGAATGAACGTGAGGCGCGGAGGTTGCACTCGATCACCTTTATGTCATTGTTCTTGGCAAGGAACTGGATGTTGAACGGTCCTGAGATGTTGAGCGCTTTGGCTATCTTCTGGCTCACTTTCTTGATGCGGCGTATTGTCTCCACATACAGTTTCTGTGGCGGGAACTGGATGGTGGCGTCGCCGGAGTGTACGCCGGCAAACTCGATGTGCTCCGAAATGGCGTATACCTTGATTTCGCCGTTCTGCGCCACGGCATCCATCTCGATCTCCTTGGCGTTCTGGATGAACTCGGTCACTACCACCGGATGCTGTTTCGACACGTTGGCGGCGAGCTTGAGGAAGCGCTCGAGCTCCTCATTGTTGCTGCACACGTTCATTGCCGCACCCGACAGCACGTAGCTGGGTCGCACAAGCACCGGGAAGCCTACTTCGTCGATGAACTTGTGGATGTCGTCAAATGATGTGAGCTCGCGCCAACGCGGCTGGTCGACACCTATCTCGTCGAGCATCGCCGAGAACTTGTGGCGGTCTTCGGCATTGTCGATCGAGGTTGCCGAGGTGCCGAGAATGGGGACATTGGCGTTGTCGAGTCGGGTGGCGAGGTTGTTGGGTATCTGTCCGCCCACCGAGAGGATCACGCCGTGGGGCTGTTCCAGGTCGAGGATGTCCATGACGCGCTCGTAGGTGAGCTCGTCGAAGTACAGGCGGTCACACATATCGTAGTCGGTCGACACGGTTTCGGGATTGTAGTTTATCATCACCGAGCGCCAGCCTTCGCGTTTCACAGTCATGAGCGCGTTGACCGAGCACCAGTCAAATTCCACCGAGCTTCCGATGCGGTAGGCGCCTGAGCCAAGCACCACGATCGACTTGTGGTCATGCAGATAGTTGACATCGTTGGTGTCGCCGTTGTAGGTGAGATAGAGATAGTTGGTCATTGCCGGATATTCAGCGGCAAGCGTGTCGATCTGCTTTACCACGGGGATTATGCCGAGCGACTTGCGGAATTCGCGCACTTTTATGATTTCAGTTTCGGCATCGGCAAGGCTCTCTTTCAGCAATGCTCGCGCTATCTGGAAGTCGCTGAAGCCTTGGCTTTTCGCCTGGCGTAGCAGCGCCACGGGAACTTTATCGAGCGAATCGTAAGTTTCCAGCTCATCGGCTGTCATGACTATATTGTGGAGCTTGTAGAGGAACCAGCGGTCGATTTTTGTCAGTTCATGAAGGCGTTCCACTGAATAGCCTTGACGCATAGCCTTTGAGATGACAAATATTCGTTTGTCGGTAGGGTCGGCAAGCGCGTGGTCGATGTCGGGCACTTTGAGCTCTTTGTTTTCCACAAATCCGTGCATGCCTTGTCCTATCATTCGGAGTCCTTTCTGAATCGCTTCCTCAAATGTTCTGCCGATTGACATCACTTCGCCCACCGACTTCATCGAGGAGCCGATCTCGCGTTTCACGCCGTGGAATTTTCCCAAGTCCCAGCGAGGGATTTTCACCACGATATAGTCGAGCGCCGGTTCAAAGAATGCCGAGGTCTCTTTTGTCACCGAGTTCTTGAGGTCAAAGAGTCCATAGCCCAATCCGAGCTTGGCGGCAACGAAAGCGAGCGGGTAGCCTGTCGCCTTGGATGCGAGCGCCGATGAGCGCGACAGGCGTGCGTTAACCTCAATCACGCGGTAGTCCATCGAAGCCGGGTCAAATGCGTACTGGACGTTGCATTCGCCCACGATTCCGATGTGGCGTATGATTTTTATGGCGAGCTTTCTCAGATAGTGGTAGTCCTCGTTGGAGAGGGTCTGTGACGGAGCCACCACGATCGACTCGCCGGTGTGGATGCCGAGCGGGTCGAAGTTCTCCATGTTGCACACGGTGATACAGTTGTCAAAGCGGTCGCGCACCACTTCATACTCCACCTCTTTCCATCCTTTGAGAGACTTTTCGATGAGCACCTGCGGTGAGAATGCGAGTGCTTTCTCCACAAGCGCCACCAGTTGCTGCTCGTCGTCGCAGAATCCGCTGCCGAGTCCTCCAAGCGCATAGGCTGCGCGGACAATTATGGGATATCCGAGTTCCGACGCGGCTTTGATTGCGTCGGGGATGTTGCTCACCGCCTCGCTTTTTATGGTTTTGACGTTGATTTCGTCGAGCTTCTTCACAAAGAGTTCTCTGTCCTCAGTGTCCATGATGGCTCTTACGGGTGTTCCGAGCACCTTCACGCCGTATTTTTCCAGCACACCGCTTTCATATAGCGCCACGCCGCAGTTGAGCGCTGTTTGTCCGCCGAATGCGAGCATGATTCCTTCAGGACGTTCCTTTTCGATTACTTTTTCTACGAAATAGGGTGTTACCGGGAGGAAATATATTTTGTCGGCAAATCCGTCGGATGTCTGGACGGTGGCGATGTTTGGGTTGATGAGCACAGTCGATATGCCCTCCTCTTTCATCGCTTTCAAGGCTTGTGAGCCTGAGTAGTCAAATTCTCCGGCTTCTCCGATTTTAAGCGCGCCGCTGCCGAGCAGCAATACTTTTTTTATTGAATGTTGGTTCATGATTGCAATGAGATGAGGATTTTAGATCATGTTAATAAATTCGTCAAACAAAAATTCGGTGTCCTTTGGACCTGATGACGCTTCGGGATGGAACTGCGCCGAGAAGAAAGGTTTGGTCTTGTGGCGTATTCCTTCGTTGGTGCCGTCATTCATGTTGATGAACAATGGTTCCCAGTCGTCGGGCAGGGTGTTGCTGTCGACTGCAAATCCGTGGTTCTGGGAGGTAATGAAGCATCGTTCCGTGCCCACCTGACGCACCGGCTGGTTGTGGCTGCGGTGTCCGTAGGCGAGCTTGTAGGTCTTGGCTCCGGCGGCTTTTGACAGAAGCTGGTTGCCCATGCAAATTCCGCATATAGGCTTGCCTATCTCGATAGCCTTGCGGATGTTCTCAACTGTTTTTTCGGCGAGGTCGGGGTTGCCGGGTCCGTTGGATATGAAAAGACCGTCGTAGGGTATTAATGTGAAATCGTAGTCCCAGGGCACTCTCACCACTTTCACGCCTCGACGGGTGAGACACCTGATTATATTATGTTTCACTCCACAATCGACGAGAACCACTGTTTTGTCGCCTTCGCCATGCTCTTCTACCGAGCGGCAGCTCACTTTGGCTACCAGATTTTCCGCATTAGGGTCGTAGAAGTCAATGTCGGGACACCCTTCGATGATGATTTTGCCGAGCATCGATCCATGCTCGCGAAGGTGTTTGGTGAGTGCGCGGGTGTCGATTCCGTACACTCCCGCTATCTTCTCTTCTTTGAGCCAGTCGGCAAGGCTTCTGTCGGCTTGCCAGTGACTCGGCTCCCATGTGTAATCCTGAGCGATGATTGCCTTGCAGTGTATGTGCTCGCTTTCGTAGTATTCGCTTACGTCGTTTTTTTCACGACGCGGAGGAACTCCGTAGTTGCCAAGAATAGGATAGGTTGTCACTAAGATTTGTCCTTCATAGGACGGGTCAGTCAGACTCTCGGGATAGCCGGTCATTGCGGTGTTGAACACTACCTCTCCGGCTGTTGAGGCTGCATATCCGAAGGATTTGCCCTCAAAGGTTGTACCATCTTCAAGAACCAGGATGGCTTTTTTGGTCTCACACATACGATCAAATGGTGTATGTTGTTGAAAAATAAACGTAACTAATCTCCCGGTTTTCCATTCTCGAAAACCGTGCAAAGTTACGGAAAAAATCCAAATAATTCTGTGTCTTGGCAAATAAAATGAGTGTGTCCCGCCGTCATGACGGCGTTAATGGAGCAAGGGCGGTTATTCGCAGGGGAATGAGAAGATTACTCTGCACCCTTCTGTGTAGTCGGGGTCTATTTTTATGGAACCGCCTATCGCCAACGCCACGGAACGGCACAGCGCGAGTCCCACTCCGGCGCCTTGCTTGAACTCGTTCAGTTTGGTGAAACGCTCAAATACCCATTCATGCTTGTCACGTGGTATTCCGGGGCCGTTGTCGGTTACGGTGACTGTGGCTGTCTTCGTTTCTTCTGAGACTTCACACTTCATCACTATCGATCCGCGTTGGGTGAACTTGAATGCGTTGTGCAGGATGTTGGTGACAGCCGCTTCGACCATATTTTGAGGGATGAACACTGTTTCATGGGCGCTTGCCGGCTGGAAACGGAATGATGTGTTTGACGATTTTTTGAATTCGGCATTGGAGTATGCCATGTTGCACAGTGTGTTGAGCGACACACGCTTTTTTTCGCCTATAATGCCTGCGTCGATGTCGGAAATGACAATGATGTCATTGACCATTTTCAGCAGGTCGTCGCTATTGTTGGTTATCACGTCGGCATAAGTCTGAAGGCTTTCGTCAAGGGAGCTTGACAGGACTTGCGCGAAGCCCACTATGGCATTGAGCGGTGTGCGTATCTCGTGGCTCATGTTCTGGATGAACTTTGTTTTAAGGATGCTCGCTTGCTCCACCTGTTCCATGGCGGCAAGAACCTTGTTGCGTTCCTCCTCGATGGCGTGTTTGAGCCTGTTGATTCGCGCGAGTTGAATCAAGGATATTATGAGGGCTATTGTGAGCAGCGACACCACGATGATGGTAAACCATATTTCAGCCTTGTATTGGGAGTATAGTGACGCGGGCTGGTTTATGATGTTGGCGGTCTCAGGCACTTTGTCGGGGTCGATGCCGAAGTCCTTCAGCCTGTTGTGGTCAAAGATGTATTGTCCCGGGATTATTGTAATGGGGGATGCCGACAGGGAATCGTTCAGAAATTTCAAGCAGTCCTGCGCCAGGTTCCCACCTGAGGTGCGGTACTGCGGCGTGAATCCGCCTACCGCCCATGATCCCATTCCCACCGACGACAATGTCATGACCGGAATGTCGGGATTGGCTTTGCGGAGCATGGTAATAGTGTTGCCCAAGAGGAACTCACCGCTTTTGTCCATTCGCCACGTGCCGCAAAATATTGCTGTCGCCGGAGTGAGTGTCTCTATCTTGCCGCGTACTTCATCGACAGTGGATTTTCTGCCGTCGATGAATATTGGAGCGTATTCAGGATATTTTGACAATTCACGTTTGATCCATGCCTGCATATTCACGCCGCCAAATGTGTTGTCGGTTATGAACATGATGTCTTTCACGCTTGGAAAGAGTTTTCTCATCATGTTGATATTGTCCTTGAGGCTGTATTCGTAGGCGTATCCTCCCACGATGTTGAAGTCGGTGAAATCTACGCGAATGTCTTTGCTTACCGGATTCCACATTTCGGTATCGGCTGAGTCAGGAGGCAGCGAAATCGTGTTCCGGCTTATCATTCCCGCCATTATGGGTATCTGTTTCAGACGCGGGTCATTTTGTGACAGATAGGTGGACCATGCTTCTTGTCCCAACAGGATGATGATGTCGGGTTGTTGCGTGCCGTCGTATTTTGACATTATTGATTTCAACCTGTCGCTCCATGTGGATGCGTCTTTAAGGTACAGGCAGTCGAGGCTTTCAATTGCCACGCGCGCTTTGGCGTGGCTCTGGCGGAATACCTCGTTGAACTCGTCGAGATTGATCTGCATCAGTCTCATGTCGGGGTTGTAGGATGTGACTATAAGGATCAGTTTTTCATCCTCGGAGTTGTTAGCCCATATATTTGTCGCCATTATTAGCGACAGGATGATTGATAGAAGATATCTCATTGCAGTTGAAATCAAAAGTTAGTGCAGAATGGATTACAAATATAGTGAAAGATAACGATTGGGTGGCATTATTAATGCATAGCTGCGGCGAGTTAACGAAAATTAACTCGCCGCAGCTATGTGTCATTGTTTTTTACTTGTCATTAGAGCCTATCGTTGACGTTTCATGTGAGACAGGCTATTAGGTTGGTTATGGGGGAGTGTTTTCTATTTGCACACGTCAAACCCGCGCCTGCGGAGTGCATCGAGGGTGTGGTATGCCATCGCCTCTTTGTAGTATCCTATTATGTGGTTGCACCAGTCATTGTCGGTTTTGGCTCCGGCTCGGGTGCGGTTATATTCCGATATTTCGTTGTCATATTCCACGAGGTCGCGGGTCATGTTGTCCTGTCGGTAAGTGTTGTGATGTATCACCAGGCTTGACGGTTGCTTTGGTTTTAAGTCGGGCATCTCGCGTGGTATTCCTATTGCGAGTCCGCACACAACAAACACGTGCTGGGGCAATTTGAGGATTTTAGCCACAGCCTCGGGTGCCGCTGTACGGGCATATCCGATGGGGCAGGTGCCCAGTCCCGCTGATTCGGCGGCTACCAACGCGCTCATCATGGCGAGTGTCGCGTCGACAACGCCTACTATCACTCCGTCGGCAGTCATGGGAAAGTCGGGCATATCAGCTGACTTGGCTGCTGCGAGAGTGTATATCTTATTATAATCCGCGCAGAATATCAGGAATCGGCGGCAAGTTTTGATCTGTTTTTGCCCGGTAAGCTCATACAGTTGCTCTTTCATTGACTGGTCGTCAATGTCAATCACCGAGAACTGCTGTCCGTTGTAGCTTGTGGGGGTGTTGCGGATTGATTCGTAAATGAAGTCAATGGTGTCCTGCGGAATATCCTCGCGTTCATAACGCCGGATGCTCCTGCGGTCCAAGAGAGTGGATTTGACGGTTTTCATGATTCAATTGACAATGAAGATTAAACATTTCTTGATAGACAACAATCTTCATTGGCAAATTGTTCAGCCGATGGCGCCTAAATTCGCAGTTCACCTATTTTCATCACGTCATTTTCCAGCGAGTCGCGGTTGAGCGCCCTGTTGCGCAGTCGGTTGCGATAAGCGTAGATAGTGTGTACGGAGTAGTTCAGCACCTGTGCTATGCGAGTGCTGTCCTCTACGCCGAGTCTCATGAACGCAAGGATGCGCAGGTCGGTGTTGAGCAATTCGCCTTCGGCAAGTTCTATTTTTTCATCGGGACGCAGCAGTTGATTGACATCGTCAACGAAATCGGGATATATGTGCAGAAACGCCCTGTCGAAAGTGTCATAGAATTCCTCGCTCTGCTCCTCGGCAAAACTTCCGGAAGTGATCAGTTTATAAAGTTCATCGGCATTGCCGGTGGATATTTTTCTCTCGGCTATTTTGCAAAATTGGTGGAGCTTCTCCATATAGGTGGTGCACAGGTTCAGGAACTGACTTATGTACATCTCTTTCATCCTGTTGGCGCTTGCAAGTCCCTCCTGTAGCAATTTCATGCGTTTCATCTCCGACCGCAGTTTCATGGATGTCATCATGAGTCCGAACAGCAGTATTCCCATTATGACAATCACAATGCTCGTCCATAGTCTTGTGCGGGCTTCTTGAGCGCGGTGGGCTTCGGCTATCACGGGTAGGGCTCCTGAAGCCTGTAGCATTCTCATGGATGCGTTGCATTCCACGGCATCCGACAATGCGGCGTTCAGGTATTGGTGCGCTCTATCGAGATCGCCGTTTTCAAACATGGCGGCTCCGAGTTCATGTAGCGACACAGTCTCCCGGGTGGCGTTTTGAATGTCGGCAGTCGCTGATTTTGCCAGATAGTATAGCTGTCCGTTTATATTGTCATGGCTTTTGTGGATCTGTGCCATTATATTTGCCGCTATCGCCTCCAGAGTAGGGGTGAGTGACGGCTTTTGCAGGTATTCGTCAAGCATGGTCTTTGCCTCTGACGAGTGTCCGGTAACCCATAGGAATTCGCTTTCACGCAGAATATGCTCCTCCGAGTTGTCGGGCAGTATCTCCAGGAGCCTGCGGAGCATATCAATTGATTTAGCATTCCATTCCTTAGATGATTCCGACAGGCTTGAGTAAAATGATGCCTGATAGTCATACAGTTGACGCCCGGCACTGAAAATGTCGACTTTTAGGGAGTCAGGGAGATTTTCGGTCAATATCGATTGGAAAGTTTGCGCGGCTTCCGGACCGAAGCCTGTCAATGTCATGTTGACGAGCTTTTTCAACAGGAATCTGATTTCAAAATCGCGTGCGTTGTTCAGCTTTGCCACCTGTTCCCCACGCTCGTATGCCACTTTTGCCGAGTCGGAGAGATATCCGTGGTATGCGTCACCAAGCTCCATGAGCAATGGCAGCATATCCGGCGATTTCGCGGGCAGACTGTTGACAATGGTTGATATTGAATCAATCTTCGCTTGCCTTGCTGATACGTAGGAGCGTCGTCGCGATAGTTCGATGTCAAGTTCATTCAGAGCCTGCTTTACATCTTTGTCGGTTATGGCTTTTGACGCATTGGCGGTTCCGAATAGGGATATTATTGCAATGATTATAAAAACTGTTGTTTTCACGGCGGATGTTTCATGTGTTATGTCGCAAAGATATTAAAAAAGGATTAAAAAATGAAGAAGCGGAAATCGTTTTTATCTATATAAATTCGGATTGATGGCGTTTTGGATTAAGAATTGGTCAAAAAATCGTATCTTTGTTTGGAATATCCTAATATATGTGGACAAATGAATTTTGAAACGATAAGTACGATTCCCAAGCCGTCCTATGCGTCAGGCAGTGTCGACAATATCGCTGTGTTTGACCGTCTTGACGAGCTTAGCGAGCTTAAACTTCCCGCTAAGATAGATTTTATCCTTTCGATTCTTTGCGAGCAGGGGACGCTCACGCTCGAATATGACACTACTTCACGCCAGCTCACGAGCCGTGAACTGATGGTGCTCAAGCCGGGTCATGTGCTTCATGGCTATCATGCCTCGGCGGGATTCCGCGGTCATGTGATTGTGGTGGGCACGGCAATGCTCGGCAACACGCTTACCGCCATGTCCAAGGTGCTGCCATGCTTCCTGAAGTATAAGGATACTCCGGTTATAAAGCTCACTCCCGATGAGATATCCATGCAGACGGCGTTGAGGTCCATTCTCCGTAAAAAGACCTCGTCATCGGGGCACATGTATCGTGACGATGTGATAAGGTCCATATTGGAGTGCCTGTTTTATGATACCCTCGGGCTTTATGCGTCATACGCTCCTACCCGCCATCCGTCGGAAGGGATGCGCCGCCGCGATGCGCTGCTTCACAAGTTCATCGAGCTTGTGGAGAAGAATTTTTATCATGAGCGCTCGGTGGCTTTCTATGCCGATGCATTGTGTGTCACTCCCAAGCATCTTTCTGCTTCCATAAGGGAAGCGAGCGGACGCACTGCGGGCGAGTGGATTGATTCATACGTTCTCATAGAGGCTAAGCTGATGCTGCGCAATACGGGGCTTACCATTCAGGAAATCAGTACGAAACTGAACTTCCAGAACCAGTCTTTTTTCGGAAAATATTTCAAACGCCTTTCGGGTCAGTCGCCGCGAGATTACCGTGCCCATCCAAATTCATGACAACTGTTGCTGATTAAGCGGATTTTCCGTAACTTTGCCAACCTCAAAAAATATAAGCATGTTCAGAATTAAGCGTCTATACACATTTATGTTACAGAGTTTTTTGCCTCTGTTTCTAATGACGTTTTTTATCTGCCTGTTTATCGTGCTCATGCAGTTCTTGTGGCGATATATCGATGATCTTGTCGGCAAGGGGTTGGAAATGAGTGTGATAGGCGAGCTGTTCTTTTATGCGGCATTGACCATGGTTCCTTTGGCTCTTCCTCTTGCCATTCTTCTTGCATCGTTGATGACATTTGGAAATCTCGGCGAGCGTTTTGAGCTTACGGCAATGAAAGCGTCGGGCGTGTCGCTTGTAAAAGCCATGCGTCCGTTGATTGTGCTGATGGTTTTTGTGGCGATAGGAGCTTTTTTCTTCCAAAACAATGTGCTGCCGATCGCTCAGACCAAGATGTGGACTCTGCTTTATTCCATGCGTCAGAAATCGCCTGAACTTGACATTCCGGAAGGGGTGTTTTATGACCAGATTCCGGGGTTCAACCTTTATGTGGCGAAGAAAGATGCGGAGTCAGGTGTGCTCCATGATCTTCTGATATATAATGTAGAGCGAGGAACCGATAATGCCACCATCATTTATGCTGATTCGGGTAAAATGTCGATGACCGATGACAAGGGTCATCTCTTTTTGCAATTATGGCAAGGTGAGCAGTTTGAGAATCTGCGTGAGCAGGGCGGAATTTCGACACAGAATGTGCCTTATCGCCGGGAGTCATTCAACGACAAGGAGGTGATGATCGCTTTCGACGCCAACTTCAACCGCATGGATGAAAGCGGGATGAGAAATCAGTATGTGGGAAAGAACATAAGCGAATTGCAAGCCACAATCGATTCCGTGAATCTCAGGGTGGACAGTGTGGGCGGAATTTATGCAGAGGCTCTTAAACGCAACTCATATCTCGGATTGCCTTATCAGGAGTATGTGAGGAATTCCGACGGCTCCGGCGGTTTTGTCAGGTCGGTGCCCGTTGAGCTTTCCACTCCTCTTGACATTGATTCTATATTCAAGGGGAGTAATCCGGCATTTGCAAAGTCGGTGATAAACCAAGGGTTGTCAAAGGCTCGCAGGGCGCTCTCTGATTATGATTATAAGGCTGAGATGATGCATGACGACAAGTACACCATACGTCGCCATGCCATTGAGTTGATGAAGAAGTTCACTCTTTCAGCGGCTTGCCTGGTGTTTTTCTTCATCGGCGCTCCGCTTGGGGCTATTATCCGTAAAGGGGGGCTCGGAACTCCGCTTGTCATCTCAGTGATCCTATTTATATTC
The DNA here is from genome assembly GCA_023663655.1 of Lachnospiraceae bacterium. Lineage (GTDB taxonomy): Bacteria > Bacteroidota > Bacteroidia > Bacteroidales > Muribaculaceae > Muribaculum. The sequence goes on along the minus strand of JAMPGZ010000007.1, from coordinate 75,292 downwards.
TATTATATAATAGACAATACCGGTTACAAGATGGCACGCGATGGAAAAATCGCGATATGGGAAGGGCTGTGGCTTTCGACATTCGTGCTGCTGCCGATGGGCATATTTTTCACCTATAAGGCTGTGAATGACTCGGCGGTGTTCAATTCCGACGCTTATGCCAATTTCTTCCGCAAGCTCTTCGGCAAGGGCGAGACAAGGAAGCTCGAGGTGAAAGAGGTGGTGATGGATGAGGTGGACCGTAGTGTGGCGATCGCAGGTATTGAACAGCTATCGGATAATTGCCGCAATTTCCTGTCGAAATATCCCGGTCGTCAGGGATATGTGGAATACTGGACTGTAGGGTATGACCGCCGCGAGCTTCACTCGCTGCGAGCCGAGCTGGAGCATATAGTCGACTATATGTCCAATGACCGTCACCGCATCATAATCCTGAAACTTATGGAATTGCCGGTGTTGAAGAGCCTTTGGTTCTATCATCCCGGTTCCTATCGCTGGCTGTCATGGGCTTTCATCGTGCTTTTCCCGGTGGGACTGCCGCTTTACGCATGGGGCATTCACACCCAGAAGAAACTTAAGGAGGAGCTTGAACGCATAATTACTACTGATAAAGAACTGATAACCTTGCTGAAGGTTAATACTGAAGATATAAATTGAAATAAAATGGACAAGATAAAACTTGACTCTATCGAAGAGGCTATTCAGGATTTCCGTGAAGGAAAATTTGTAATTGTGGTCGACGATGAGGATCGTGAAAATGAAGGCGATCTTATTGTCGCTGCTGAAAAAATCACGCCTGAACAGGTGAACTTCATGCTCAAGAATGCGCGTGGCGTTCTTTGTGTGCCGATGACTATATCGCGCTGCAAGGAGCTTGAGCTTGCTCATCAGGTGGAAAACAATACATCGGTGCTTGGCACTCCGTTCACGGTTACCGTCGACAAGCTCGACGGATGTTCAACCGGTGTCAGCATAGATGATCGTGCGGCTACCATCCGTGCTCTTGCTGATCCTGAATCAAAACCGGAAACATTCGGACGCCCGGGGCATATCAATCCGCTTTATGCTCAGGACAAGGGAGTGCTGCGCCGGTCGGGGCACACTGAGGCTGCGGTCGACCTTGCACGCCTTGCGGGGTTGCAGCCTGTAGCCGCCCTCATGGAGATCATGAGCGATGACGGCTCGATGGCTCGTTTGCCCGAGTTGCGCCGCCGAGCCGATGAGTGGGGGTTGAAGCTGGTGTCCATCTCTGATCTGATATCCTATCGTCTCGGTCAGGAATCGCTCGTGGAAAAGGGTGTGGAGGTGGATATGCCTACTAAATACGGTCATTTCCGACTCATTCCGTTCAAGCAGAAAAGCAATGGTCTTGAGCATATAGCTATAATAAAAGGTGACCTGACATCATCAGATGAACCGGCATTGGTGAGGGTGCATTCTTCATGCGCCACCGGTGATATTTTCGGTTCGCAGCGTTGTGATTGCGGCGATCAGCTCCACAAGGCTCTCGAAATGATAGAAAAAGAGGGTCGCGGCGCTGTGGTATATCTCAATCAAGAGGGTCGCGGCATAGGGCTGATGGAGAAGATGAAGGCATACAAGCTGCAGGAGGGTGGCATGGACACTGTCGATGCCAATATATGCCTGGGACATCTCGCCGATGAACGAGACTATGGCGTTGGCGCGCAGATATTACGAGAGATAGGGGTGAGAAAAATGCGTCTTATGACAAATAATCCTGTCAAGCGTGTGGGACTTGAAGCATACGGACTGGAAATAGTTGAAAATGTGCCTGTTGAGGTGGAGCCCAATCAGTACAATCTCCGATATATGCTCACTAAAAAAGAGCGCATGGGGCATAATCTTCATAATGTGAAGCCGTGATTTTTTTAATAAAAATTTGCTATTAACGAAAATTTAACTAAATTTGCGGCGTATTAATCTAACAAATTAAATTTATTATGAAAAAGATTTTTGCACTTGCACTTTTTGCTGTTATGGCTATTTCAGCTTCAGCTCAGCTTTATGTAGGAGGTTCTCTCAAGGCATGGCGTGACGGTACAGATCATGTAACCAGCGCTGCTATCCTTCCTGAAATCGGTTATAATTACAGCGATCAGTGGGCTTTCGGTACTGTTATCGGTTGGGATCATACTCATGAAACCGGCGTTACCACTAACCTTTTCAAGATTGAACCGTATGCACGTTTGACTTATTTCAAGAGCGGCATCGTAGGTCTTTTCGTAGACGGTGGTTTCGGTCTTGGTTTCGGTAAGACTAAATTTGGTGGCGAAAGCAGCGACACAGCTACTACTTGGAACATCGGTTTCCAGCCGGGCGTTTCACTTGCAGTAAGCGAACACTGCAGCTTCGTGGCTCATTTCGGTTTCCTTGGTTACAAGGGTGCTAATGACGCAGCTAAAGAAGGTGGTCATCCCGACGAATGGGGTCTTAACTTCTCAGGCAACGACTTGAAAATCGGTTTCTACTACAACTTCTAATTAAAGAAACTGAATTAAGTTTAAATATTGACGGTCGCCAAAACAGTTGGCGACCGTCTTTTGTTATAGTTGGGACACAGTGGGAAGGTGACAATTTGTCAATCATCATGTCATGATAACGGATTGGCGCAATATGTGCTGTGTGTAAGATGACGAATAAAATTAACCAAAATATAAACTCAACAAATTAAATTTACAACCGCTATGAATATCAAACCATTAGCAGACCGAGTGTTGATTAAACCCACACCCGCTGAGGAAAAAACGCTTTCAGGCATTATCATTCCCGATACCGCAAAGGAGAAACCGCTCCGTGGCACTGTGATTGCCGTTGGCAATGGCACTAAGGATGAAGAAATGGTTGTGAAAGTTGATGATGTAGTGATGTTTGGCAAGTATGCCGGAACTGAGATCGAACTTGACGGAGAGAAATTGATGATCATGCGTCAGTCTGACATTTTGGCAATTATCAACGATTAATAAAAACAATAATATATAATTACTATCATGGCTAAAGAAATAAAATTCGATATCAAGGCTCGTGAAGAGCTTAAAAAAGGTGTTGACGCTCTTGCTGACGCAGTGAAGGTGACACTTGGTCCTAAGGGACGAAATGTGATTATTGAAAAGAAATTTGGTGCTCCCCACATCACAAAGGATGGTGTGTCGGTGGCTCGTGAAGTAGAACTTGAGGATCCTTTCCAGAACATGGGCGCCCAGCTCGTGAAGGAGGTTGCTTCAAAGACAGGTGACGATGCCGGCGACGGTACGACTACCGCTACCGTTCTTGCCCAGGCTATCATCAACGTAGGTCTTAAGAATGTTGCCGCCGGCGCTAACCCTATGGATATCAAGCGTGGTATCGATAAGGCTGTGGCTGCCGTGGTTGAGAGCATCAAGAGCCAGAGCGAAGAGGTGGGCGACGACCTTAAGAAGATTGAGGATGTGGCTCGCGTTTCAGCAAACAATGACGCTGAAATCGGTAAGCTTATCGCTGAGGCTATGCGCAAAGTGAAGAAGGAGGGTGTCATCACAGTAGATGAGGCTAAGGGTACAGAGACTACCGTCGACATCGTTGAGGGTATGCAGTTTGACCGTGGCTACATCTCTCCTTATTTTGTGACAAACACTGAGAAGATGGAGTGTGAGATGGATCACCCCTACGTTCTCATCTATGATAAGAAAATTTCATCTCTTAAGGAGATGCTTCCTCTTCTTGAGGCTACCGCTCAGAGCGGCCGTCCGTTGTTGATCATCGCTGAGGATGTTGATCAGGAAGCTCTTGCTACGCTTGTAGTGAATCGTCTGCGCGGCTCATTGAAGATATGTGCGGTTAAGGCTCCCGGATTCGGCGACCGCCGCAAGGAGATGCTTGAGGATATCGCAGTTCTCACCGGCGGTGTTGTTATCTCGCAGGAGAAGGGCATGAGCCTTGAGACTTCAGGAATTGAGGTGCTCGGTCAGGCTGAGACCATCACTGTCAACAAGGAGAACACTACCATCGTAAACGGTGCAGGCTCTAAGGACGCTATTGCCGCACGTGTGGCTCAGATCAAGACTCAGATCGAGACTACTACAAGCGACTATGACAAGGAAAAACTTCAGGAACGTCTTGCCAAGCTCGCAGGCGGTGTTGCCGTGCTTCACATCGGCGCTCCCTCGGAAGTGGAGATGAAGGAGAAGAAGGATCGTGTTGACGATGCTCTAAGCGCTACTCGTGCTGCTATCGCTGAAGGAATCGTTCCTGGTGGAGGTGTCGCATATATCCGTGCAATCTCAAGCCTTGACGGTATCTGCGGTGATAACGATGACGAGTGCACCGGTGTGGCAATCATCAAGCGCGCTATCGAGGAGCCGCTTCGTCAGATTGTGGCAAACGCAGGTCTTGAGGGTGCCGTTGTGATCCAAAAGATTAAGGAAGGCACAGGCGATTTCGGTTACAACGCACGTACCGGAGAATATGAGCATCTGTTCCAGACAGGTGTCATCGATCCTGCGAAGGTGACCCGTGTGGCTCTTGAAAACGCTGCTTCAATCGCCGGAATGTTCCTCACCACTGAATGCGTGATCGCTGACAAGAAAGAGGAGAATCCTGCTCCAGCAATGCCCGCACCCGGAATGGGAGGCATGGGCGGCATGATGTAATAATCAATCCCAATCAGATATAAAAAAAGGAATCACCCCGAGAATGGAGGTGATTCCTTTTTATGTATGGATGCTCTTATACTCCGAGTACTATAGCCGGGTCGATGTTGAGCTTGCGGCTTATCTCTCGTGCCACTTTCATGGTTGGCTCACATTTGCCGGATAGATAGTCGCAGATGCGTGAGGGGCTAACTCCGATCAGTTTAGCTGTTGCCGCCTGTGTCAATCCCATCTCATACATGCGTAGCTTGATGACATCAACTAATGATGGGTCGCCTACGGCATAATGTTCATCGGAATAATCAGCGACAAGGTTTGAAAGAAGGACAAGTTCAATGTAGTTATTGTCAGTCTCCGGAGTCTCATCATTTACAAGAGGGAGCAATTCCTCTACTCGTGCCACCGCCCAATTATATTGAGCTTCATTTTCGATTTTAGTCATATCAAATTAAATTATATGGTGGAGCAATTTATTCTATCATATTCTGCGTGTGTTCCGACAAATCGGATGTACACAAACTGTGGTCTAAATTGAATAACAACTACCAACCTATACTCGTTTCCTTTTAGGTTGAAAACATAATGCTGATTGCCAACGCAATCTACACTATTGAAAGTCTTTTTTATGTCGGCAAAAGTGTGCCATTCTGCCTGTTTTACCTTTTTTATCCAGTCTTTAATGGCAGAAAGAGCTTCGGGATGGTTGAGCCCGAATTCTTTCAGCGGTTTTTCGGTAAATATTCTCATTTTTCGTAGGATTTAATGATTGTTGCAAATATATGAATAAAATTCTGAATTTCAAAACGAAAAATGGTCGTAAAAATTTAAGGGTAGTGCGTTGTAGAACCTATGTTTAATGTATATATCGCATCTCCGAAGCTCGATTGTGGCATTTTCTGCTGACCCCACACTCGCGTTGCTCATGTGGGGTTTCTTATGACGGTGCACCTCCGGTGCTTGAATTTGTTTTTCAAATTAGGATGCGGCTTATTTTTTATTTTTGTTGAAATGGATTATCTTTGTAGTAATATGGACGAGCAGATTAAGACAAGGGTTGCTCTTCTTAGGAATGAGCTCAACCGCCACAATCATAATTATTACGTGCTTAACTCACCGGAGATTTCCGACCGTGAGTTTGATATGATGATGAAAGAGCTTGAAGCTCTTGAACATGACCATCCTGAGCTTGATGATCCGCTGTCGCCTACCCATCGAGTAGGTAGTGATATAAACAAGGCTTTCACTCAGTTTGAGCATAAACGCCCTATGCTGTCGTTGAGCAACACTTATTCTGTCGATGAGGTCGACGAATGGGTGGATCGTGTTAAAACCGGGCTGATGGGTGAGGAGTTTGATATTGTTGGCGAGATGAAGTATGATGGCACCTCGATATCGCTTACATATATTAATGGACGGCTCGAAAGAGCAGTGACGCGCGGTGACGGCGAACGCGGTGATGTGGTGACCGACAATGTGAAGACCATACGCAGCATCCCTCTGCAATTGCAGGGCGACGGATATCCTGAGGAGTTTGAGATAAGGGGTGAGATTGTGCTGCCATGGAAGGAGTTTGACCGTCTTAACGCCGAGAGAGAGTTTAATGAGGAGCCGCTGTTTGCCAATCCGCGCAATGCTGCATCTGGCACTCTTAAGATGCAGAATTCCGCCGAGGTCGCCAAGAGGGGTCTTGACGCTGTATTCTACTATATGCTTGGCGAAAATCTTCCGTATGACACTCACCATGAGAATATGGCTGCGGCAAAAGGCTGGGGATTTAAAGTCGCTCCGGTCATGGAGCTGCTTAACGGCATCGAGGATGTTGACCGATTCATCTCCCACTGGGATACGGCACGCAAGGAGCTGCCTGTTGCTACCGACGGACTTGTGTTTAAGGTTGACAGCTTGCGTCAGCAGCTCAATCTGGGTTATACGGCGAAGTCTCCGCGCTGGGCTATTGCCTACAAGTTTCAGGCTGAGCGTGCTCTTACGCGATTGAAAGAGGTGTCATTTGAGGTGGGTCGAACCGGCATAATCACTCCGGTGGCTAATCTTGAGCCGGTGTTGCTTTCCGGCACAATCGTGAAGCGCGCGTCGCTCCATAATGAGGACATAATAAGAAATCTTGACATCCATGACAATGACATGCTTTATGTGGAGAAGGGTGGTGAGATTATTCCAAAGATAACCGGAGTCGATGTTTCGGCACGTGAGCCTGATGCAAAGCCGGTGGAATTTATGAAGAAGTGTCCGGTGTGCGGAGCCACGCTTGTGAGGGTAGAGGGCGAAGCTGCATGGATGTGCCCCGACAAATATAAATGCGTGCCTCAGATATGCGGCCGCATAGAGCATTTCGTGGGGCGCCGAATGATGAATATCGATGGCATCGGAGAGGAGATGGTGGCACTGCTTTATCGCAATGGCTGGGTCACCGACATTGCCGATTTATATGATCTTGAAAAGCATCGTGAGGAGATGGTAACCTTGCCGGGTATCGGACCGCGAACGGTGAGCCGCATTCTTGAGGGTATCGAGGAGTCGAAGAAAGTGCCGTTTGAACGTGTGGTGTATGCGCTGTCGATTCCATACGTGGGTGAGACGGGCGCTAAAAAACTTGCCCGCTCTGTGCGAGACATCGACACTCTGATGAGCGCTTCCGTGGAGCAGTTGACGGCTATCGAGGATATCGGTCCTCGTATCGCAGAAAGTATCCGTGAATTTTTCGATGAGCCATTGAACCGCAGTGTGGTTGAACGGCTTCGAGAAGCCGGAGTCACTATGGCTGTGCCTGAAGATGCCGCATCGGATCGTTCCGACAAGCTTGCCGGTAAAACCATTGTCATAAGCGGCACATTCTCGCTTCATTCTCGTGATGAATATAAGGAGATGATAGAAAACAACGGCGGGAAAAACGCCGGCTCAATTTCAAAAAAGACCGATTTTATACTCGCCGGAGAGAATATGGGGCCCTCAAAGAAGGAAAAAGCTGTGTCGCTCGGCATACCCATGATTAATGAGGAGGAATTCCTTAAGATGATAAATGACAATCAACAATAAAACGATAATATAATGACACCTGAAGAGAAACTTGCCATAGAGGAGCGCGTGATAACGATGCTCAAAACTGTATATGATCCCGAGATACCGGTCGACATATATAATCTGGGACTTATTTACAAGATTGATCTTGCCGATGACGGAGTGTTGAATGTCGACATGACGTTGACGGCTCCGAGTTGTCCCGCCGCTGATTTCATTGTAGAAGATGCCCGTATCAAGCTTGAGAGCATTGACGGTGTGAAATCGGTTAATATCAACATTGTCTTTGAACCGGAATGGAATAAGGACATGATGAGCGAGGAGGCTAAACTTGATCTTGGATTTCTTGATTGATGTGTGATGGCGGGTAAAAAAGTGTATTTTTTCTCCGACGCTCATCTTGGGGCGACATATATAGCTGATCAGCGGGAGCATGAGATGCGTCTCGTGAATTGGCTTATGTCAATAAAAGATGAGGCAAGCGAGATCTATATGCTTGGCGATGTGCTCGACTATTGGTATGAATATCGCACAGTGGTTCCACGTGGCTACATCCGCTTTTTTGGCGCTCTCGCTTCGCTTGCCGATTCCGGCATAAAGATTTATTGGTTCATCGGTAATCATGATATATGGCTGTTTGATTACTTGCGCGATGAGATAGGAGTGACAGTGATTGACGGTTATCTTGAAAAGGATATTCTTGGGAAACGCTTCTTCCTGTCGCATGGCGACGGTATAGGAAAACTGAAACCATCGTTCCGATTGATGCGAGCCATTTTCCGCAATAAATTCTGCCAGAAACTCTATGCCGCGATTCATCCACGGTGGACTATACCTTTCGCCCACGGATGGTCATCGTCAAGCCGGGACTTTGCCAATTATGTCCCGATCGAGAATCTTGATCCCGCCAGGGATCCTCTTGTTCAGTGGGCGGAACAATATTCCATGACTCACCCGGAGATAGATTATTTTATGTTTGGTCATCGTCATGTATTGCTCCGTCATCGGATAAAGACACAAGGGGAAGTGCTTATTCTCGGTGACTGGATACGTCAATTCACCTATGCTTGCTTTGATGGTCAAAAAATGGAGATTTGTAGGTATATTTGATGTGAATAAAGCATAATAGCTTATATTTTAATAAGTTTTTACAATTGTTAAATTTTAAGCATAAAATATAAGATATTGAAGATTAGAAAGTTAAAAGGATGGCGTGTTTGAGTGATTTCAAAAACTATGTTGCTAAACATAGTTTTTCCTTTGGATAAGTCATAAAAAAGGCTGACCTTTGTAGCACAAACCTAAAACAATCTTTTTTACCTTAGAAATTGTACCTATTGGAAACCCATAAGAAGGAGCTTAGTGATTAAGCTCCTTTTTATATTTTATAAATTCTCACATCGGTTATTGCAAGGAGACGATTTTACGCTCGAGGTCTATCAGATGCCGTTTAGCCGGGATTCCTCCGGCATATCCTGTGAGTGTGCCGGAGGAGCCGATCACCCTGTGGCATGGTATGATGATGGACAGCGGATTGGCACCGATTGCATTGGCTATAGCTCTCACGGCGTTAGCCTTTCCGCAACTTAATGCAATATTGGCATAGGTGCTTGTTGCGGCATACGGTATGTTTTGCAGTTCAATCCACACTCTTTTTTGTAGCTCTGTTCCGGCTAATAGAAGTGGAATTTCAAATAGGCGGCGTGTTCCGGAAAAGTATTCCTCGATCTGCCTGATGGCGGTGTCGGTTATTGATGTCTTTTCTTGACGGAAGTCGGCATTAAGTAAGCGTTTCAGCCGTGATATATTGCGTGAATGGCGCTTGCTGTCGGTCCAGTCACACAGGCATAGCATTCCCTCGATGCTTCCTATTGTCAGATTTCCACAATGTGATTCGTAAAATTGGTATGTTATTGATGATTTAGCCATGCCTTTTTAAATATTCCGGGAGATAATTATGAATTTGTATAACAAATTTATGTATTTTTGTAGATAAATTGTCAAAATTATGGAAATAGATAAATATTTTGCCAACCGTTGCACGGTGCGCAGTTATACTGATCAGGAAGTTGAACCGGAATTGCTGATGCAGATGCTTGATGAAGCAGCCCATGCTCCCAATACCGGAAACATGCAATTGTACTCAGTCATAGTGAGTCGTACTCCCGAGGAGAAAGCTGCACTTGCTCCGCAGCATTTCAATCAGCCATGCTCTACAGGGTGCAGCGTGTTGCTCACATTCTGTATTGACATCAATCGTTTCCGCCGTTGGTGTGAGGCGAGCAACGCCAAGGAGGGCTTCGGCAACACCCAGATGCTTCTTGCGGCAGCTATCGACACATCGCTGTTTGCTCAGCAGTTCAACACTATTGCCGAGCTTCACGGTCTTGGATGTTGCTATCTGGGCACAACGGCTTATAATGCGCCTAAAATAGCAGAGATACTGGAGTGCCCTGACGGCGTGGTGCCGTTGATTTCACTTGCCGTTGGTTATCCTAAAGGGGAGAGCAAGCACTCCGACCGCCTGCCTATAGGGGCTATTGTCCATGAGGGGAAATATCGAGATTACGATTATGCCCGTATCAAGGCTGTTTATGCCGAGAAAGAGGCTCTTGAGGAGAGTGCGGCGTTTATCGCGGAGAATGGAAAGGAAACTCTCGCGCAGGTGTATGCCGACGTGCGTTATCCGAAAGCCACCAACGAGCTGTTCTCCGAGAGCCTTGACAAGTTCCTTGATGAAACATTTATGCAAAAATAATATTAACCAATCATCACATAGCTTATGTCAGAGAAAACCAATCATGTCGACCTTGAGACGGAAGACAACGGCGTGGCGGGATTGCCTGAAAATGCGTTCAGGGAGCTTGCCGCCGACGAGCAGTATCATCCGGTGATGCATCCTGCTCATGACTACGCGGAGATCACACCCTATTCAGTGGGAATGGGGCTTCTTCTTGCGGTTATATTCAGTGCCGCTGCCGCTTATCTCGGATTGAGAGTAGGGCAGGTGTTTGAAGCTGCTATCCCTATCGCTATTATTGCGGTGGGATTGTCGGGGGCATTGAAAAAACAGAACCCACTCGGGCAGAATGTCATCATTCAGTCAATAGGAGCTTGCTCAGGCGTAATTGTCGCCGGTGCTATTTTCACACTTCCGGCGCTTTACATTCTGCAAGCCAAGTATCCTGAAATTACAGTAAACTTTCTGGAGATATTCCTCAGCTCGCTATTCGGCGGAATCCTTGGTATTCTGTTCTTCATCCCCTTTCGTAAATATTTCGTGAAGGATATGCACGGAAAATATCCTTTCCCTGAAGCTACCGCTACAACTCAGGTGCTTGTGAGCGGTGAAGGAAAAGGCGCTCAGAGCGGATCGCAGGCTAAAACTCTTGTTATCGCCTCGCTCATAGGTGGTATCTACGATTATCTGCTTGCCACTTTTGGCTGGTGGGCTGAAAATGTCACCTCGCTTGCTTCGCAGTGGGGAGCGGCTCTTGCCGAAAAGACCAAGCTCGTGTTAAGTGTCAACACCGGCGCGGCTCTGTTAGGTCTTGGCTATATCGTGGGTTTGAAATACGCGTTTGTCATTTTTGCCGGTTCCATCTTCGTGTGGTGGATTATCATACCACTTATCGGGACGTATGGTGCTGCTGAAATCGCTTCGCTTGATCCGGGAGTCATCTTCAGTGATTATGCGCGACTTATCGGTATCGGCGGTATCGCTATGGCGGGTGTCATCGGCATCGTGAAATCATGGCATATCATCGCCCAGGCTGTGGGACTTGCCGCACGTGAATTGAAAGGCAAACCGAGCGGAGAGAAAGAGGTGCGTTGGCAGACGGATATTTCCATGAAGCATATAGTCTACATGGTTGCCGTAGCCCTCATTGCCGTGTTGTGTTTCTTCTGGGTGGGTGTCATCCATACATTCTGGCAGGCATTGGTTGCGTGGATTGTGGTGACTGTGATTGCGTTCCTATTCACTACCGTAGCCGCCAACGCTATCGCTATTGTGGGCTCCAATCCGGTGTCGGGCATGACCCTCATGACGCTTATCATCGCATCGGCTATATTTGTGGCAATCGGACTGAGCGGAACCTCGGGTATTGTTGCCGCAATGGTAATCGGTGGTGTGGTGTGTACCGCACTGTCTATGGCGGGAGGATTTGTCACTGACTTGAAGATCGGTTATTGGCTTGGCTCAACACCCAAAAAGCAGGAGAGCTGGAAATTCCTCGGGACGCTTGTTTCTGCCGCTACCGTTGGTGGCGTGATTCTCGTGCTCAACAAAGTTTACGGATTCTCCGGACCTGATGCCTTGGTGGCTCCGCAGGCTAATGCCATGGCTAAGGTCATCGAACCTCTTATGATGGGTGGCGACACACCGTGGATTCTTTATATGGTGGGTGCTATTCTTGCTCTGATCCTCAACTGGCTCGGTGTGCCGGCGTTGGCATTCTGCCTAGGTATGTTTATTCCGTTGCAGCTCAACACCCCGATGCTTGTGGGTGGCGCTATCGCATATTTCGTGTCTAACCGTTCCAATGATGAGGCTGTCAACAATGCCCGTCGCGACCGTGGTACTCTTATCGCGTCAGGACTTATTGCCGGAGGTGCTTTGTTTGGGGTGTTCTCGGCGTTGACACGTTTTGCCGGATTTGAATATGAGAATCCTGTTCCTGAGTTGACTACCCAGATTCTCGGCTGCGTAATGTATGCCTTGCTTATCGTGTATCTCATCTACAGCTCAATGCAAGCTAAAAAGAATTGATAGTTGCTGTTCCGTGGGATAAATAAGGAAATATTGGCAATCTCCATCCCGTCGATTGTCACCAACATCACCACTCCGCTTCTCGGACTGGTTGATGTGGCTATCGCCGGGCACATGGGAAGCGCCGCTTATATAGGAGCCATCGCAATCGGTGGCTCCTTATTTAATATGCTCTATTGGCTGTTTGGGTTCCTGAGAATGGGGTCGAGCGGAATGACGGCACAGGCTTATGGCGCCGGCGACGATGTGCAGCAGTCGCGTGTGCTGCATCAGGCGTTGACGGTGGGTGCTATTGCCGGACTGGTGATGATAGCGTGTCAGGCGCTCATCTGCGGGCTCGGGCTTGATTTTATGGATGTGACCGGCGACACACGCGACATGGCGGCTCTCTATTTCCGGATACTTATATGGGGAGCGCCGGCGGTGTTGTGCAACTACGCATTATGCGGATGGCTGATAGGGATGCAGAACAGTGCGGCTACCATGTGGATTTCGGTCGTGATAAACGTGTGCAACATCGGCGTAAGCTGTCTGCTGGTTTATGTGTTTCATCTTGGCATTTCCGGTCTTGCTACCGGAACGCTTGTGGCTCAGTGGTGTGGATTGGCTCTTGGGCTTGGTATCGCATTCATTCACTATCGCGTGGTGAGGCTCCGAGTCAAGGAGATAATGAGATGGGAGGCGTTGAAACGCTTTTTCAGAGTCAATACAGATATATTCCTGCGCACGGTGTGCCTTGTCGCTGTCACGATGTGGTTCACGCGTGCCGGAGCCTTGCAGGGCGATGTGATGCTTGCCGTGAATGCACTCTTGATGCAATTTTTCACCATCTTTTCGTTTTTCATGGATGGATTTGCCTTTGCCGGGGAGGCCCTTGTGGGGAAATACATCGGAGCCGGAAGGCGTGATGAGTTGCGTTCACGCATATTTGCGTTGTGCAAGTGGGGTGCCGGAATAGCGGTGATTTTCACGTTGCTCTATGCCGCAGGAGGCAGCGGGCTGCTTGCCATGCTGAGTGATGACGGTGATGTGGTAATGACAGCCTCGGGTTATATGTGGTGGGTGGTGACGATTCCAGCGGTTGGATTCCTCGCGTTTTCTTACGATGGCATATTCATCGGCGCCACAGCTACACGCGATATGCTGTTGTCGATGTTTGCCGCCACAGTCATTTTCTTTGTGGTGTACTGTGTTTCGTTTCCTCGTATGGGCAATGACGGATTGTGGCTCGCATTCCTCTGCTATCTCTTCACGCGAGGTGTCATCCTTGCCTTCATCGGCAGACGCTACACCGCCCTGTAGGGTCGCCACAAGAGGCGACCGTTATTCCGGCAGTTTTATCGTTATTCTGTTTGGTTTATTCACGTTGTAGAAATTAGTTTCCAACCCGATTAGAGGTCGCCACAGGTGGCGACCCTACAAGAGCCGTTTATTTTTCATAGAAGCAATCGGATGTCCAACGAGATATGTTGTTTTCGATATATTCGGCGATGAGATTTCCGTCGCGTATTCCGCGAATAATGTGGTCGTGATATCTGGGCTGCCATCCGAATTCAATATCGTTACGACGTGCAAATACAGTCACTGCACGTTTTATTCCCCCGATTATTACAGCTAATGCTGTTCTTTCTGTAGGGACGCACAGTTTGTGCGTCCGTCTATTCCCATGTATACATATTATTGCGTGGACATGATTGGGCATTATGACGAAAACAGGGACCTCTGCATATACATAGTGATTGCTTAAATTCATAAATTGCATGTGGCAATATGCTCCAATTTCTGAATAAAGCATCTTGTTGTCGATTATTTCGCCAAAATAGTGTTTTCTGTTGTCGGTGCAGATTGTTACGAAATACTCTCCACCGGAATAATTGTGGAATTTTGCACGGGGCGATTTTCGTTCGGGGTGGCGGACGCACGAACCGTGCGTCCCTACATTTTTGTTCATGGATTGATTGGTTTTTGGTTTTTGATGGCAAAAATAAGCAATTTATTTGGGAATAATGGATAAGTGTTGTGGTGATTTTTCATTTGTTCGCGGATTGATTGTTTTGATATTCGCAAAAGTGGGAAATTTGAGAGAGATGGGCTATTTTAAAGTGGTGTTTATAGACGAGCTTTTGTTGTTTTCGGGACTTTATTATAACCAAGCAGGCACCATCATTGATGGTGCCTGCTTGGTTAAGTGAGAGATTTTTATTCTACGGCAAAATCTATTAATTGCTGCTTGGTTGGGTCCTTAGCTACTATCTTGCCCTGTGGATTGATCAGGTAGGAGTGCATTCCGTTTTCAAGATGATAGTCTTTGACCAGTTTTCCGGCTTTTTTCCCGGTTACATGAAATTGTGCTTTTTCGTCCATTCCGTCTCTCTTGGCTATCTCCTTGAACAGTTTTTCGCTACGGTCCATGTTGATTGCAAGAAATCGGAATCTTTCTGAGGGTCGGTTGGCAGGGTTGGTGCGGATTAAATCGGAATACTGCTTTGTTGAGATCCTTGATTTGGCATCGCTTGCCGCCCAAAACTGAAGAAGAACCCAGTGTCCCTTCATGTCATCCAGTGAAACAATAGTGTCGTTAGCCTCCACTTTGAACACCGGCGCGCTGCTGCCTTTTCTGCCATCCACAGCATTGATTGTGGCTGCGGTTCCTAACCCGATCAGAACAGCGAAGAGCACAATGATCATAATTGTTTTCTTCATTGCATAAGCTTTAAGTTAATACTCACGGGAAAGACGCTCACGCGGGTGTCCCGTTGCCGGCTTTCGGCGGGGGTCGGACTCTTCCAACCCGTTGTGTAAACAATTTTGATGGTGCAAAGTTAGCTGATTTTCATGAAAATAACAAAGTTTTAGGACTTGATACACTGTGATATACTGCTTATGAGCACTTGAAAACCGCGTGGCTACAAGCGTTTCGACGGTGTGTTAAAATGTTTTAAAAGTATGTTTTACGACATAAAATAGCGATTTGGTTTACATTCTTAAACCTTAATTAAACTAATTTTAATGGAAGTTGTTGTAATAATTGTTAATACATTTAAATTGAAAAAGTATGAAATTGAGACTTTCGTTAGTGCTGTTTCTGTTGACTGGTGTCGCAATGTGCGTGTCGGCAACGACTCCTGCGGAGCAACAGATGGAACTCCTTAAAAAGAACCATCATATTATACATCTTGAAGGTGAATCGGGAGCGGTTGACACCGTATCGGAATATGATCTGATAAATATGTTTTACTATGATCAGTTCCGCCACTTCCAGGATCCTCGGGCGCCATATTTCATGCTTATGAGCAAGACGCGCAAATATGCCATGGGTATCGGAGGCGTGGTGAGAATGCGAGGATGGTATGACTGGAACGGCGCTATGCCCAATGCCGGTTTCATTCCTTATAATATAAGCATACCTAATGATCCGACACGTGATAATTGGTATGGCACAACTCCGGCGGGAACAGCCCTGTTCTTCTCGGTGTTCGGGCGTAACAACACCTATGGTCAGTATCAGTTATATATCGAGGGTAATTTTTCGGGCTACGGAAACCGTGGTTTTAAGCTCAAAAAGGCATACGCCACTGTCAATGACTGGACGTTGGGTTACACCTCGTCGACATTTGAGGATCCGGCAGCCCAGCCACCCACACTCGATGCGCAGGGACCCAACTCGGAATGTGGCGCTACCAATATGCTTCTGCGTTGGATGCACACGATTAAGAATAATTGGGTAGTGGCGTTGTCGGTGGAGACTCCAGGCAGCAGCATCGCCTCTAAGGAGAATTTCTATACCGGATGCAGCGATTATGTGCCTGATTTTGCCGGATTTGTTCAATATCAATGGGATCATTCATCCCATGTGCGTCTTTCGGGTATTGTGCGAGGGTTGAAGTATCGTGACCTTGTGTCGGGACGCAATTACCGTGTTGCCGGTTGGGGCGCTCACGCAAGCACTGTGTTCACTCCTGTGGCTCCGTTGACGGTCTACGGATCATTCATCGTAGGAAAAGGGATCAGCAGCCTGAACAATGATTTGCAGAATGGCGCCAATGACTTGCTAGGCGATCCTACCCGCGAAGGCAGAATGTTTGCTCCGTTGAGTTTAGGATGGTATGGAGCGTTGCGTTATCACTTCCGCCCCAATATATTCTCGACTGTCATCTTTGGCGAAGAGCGTTTTTTGCCGCAGCATGAGCCTGTCTACGAAAATCTCACATACAAATATGGACTTTACGGCACCGCCAATGTGATTTGGGACATTACTCCGCGCTGTGAGGTGGGATTGGAGTACAATATAGGCAAGCGTCAGAACATCGATCTCCAGCATCGTTGGGTGAACAGGGTGTGCTTCATGGCTCAATTCAGTTTCTGACAGTTTGCTTAAGTGGCAGGATATTCTTAACTTTGCACTCAATAATTGAGTGGGACGGTCGGTCGCTTGTCGACTTCGAGAGCTTCAAGAGGAAAGTCCGGGCAACATAGAGCGCCATAGTCACTAACGGTGACCGGTCAGTGATGGTCGAGTAGCGTGACAGAAAATAACCGCCTCCACCGTGGGGTAAGGGTGAAAAGGTGAGGTAAGAGCTCACCGGGTTCCGCAGCAATGCGGGATGCCGCACGCCTGATGGGTTGCAAGGTCAAGTATACCGGCATTTAAGGATGGCTCGTCCATTGCCGGGGGGTAGACTGCGCAGATAAATGACCGACCATGATCTACGGATCATGACATAACCCGGCTTATAGCTCCGCTCAATTCCTAAAAAGAAACGGGCTTTTCCGATTGGAAAAGCCCGTTCTGTCTTTTGTTATGCCGGAGATTAGCCCGGGATAATTGCTTCGCTGGGACATACTTCAGCGCAGCTTCCACATTCGATGCAAGTATCGGGATCGATGTGATAGATGTCACCTTCAGAGATAGCCTCAACCGGGCAAACCGGGAGACAAGTACCGCATGCTACACATTTATCGGTAATTACGTAAGCCATGATAAAAAAATTTAGTTATTATACGAATTGCTTATTGTTTGCTCTGCAAAGTTATATTTTTTATTTTAATATTGGCAATAAATCTGAAAAAAATCTTTAATGGTTGATGAATTTATGTGTGGATTAAAACAAGCCCAATACGAGAGGCTCGCTACCCGATGTTTTATGTTGGGGTTTTCCATAAATAAAGATAAAGAAACATCTGTTATCCCATTGTATAGTGCGTGCCTTGCCTTGGATGATGTGGATGTGGAACAAAATGGCAATGTTATAACTATTAGAGATGACAATAGAGACGATCCATGTAGCCATACCGGAATACTGAAATCCATTGCAACTCTCTTTATTCATCAAAGTGTCTGTCACCGCTTTCGATAGAAAATCAAAGGAAATACGCATATTTTTCCTGCGATGTCTTGTGTGTAAGACAAAAAATAGATAATTTTGTCCTATAAGCAAGACACTATACGTATGATAAATAATGAAACGCTTCGCGAGGTGATGCTTGAAAACCGGACAGAGGTTATGATGCACACGGTTATCCCTCGCAATATAAACCTTGAAAATTTCGACAGGCAGGTGCTTGTCGGAGTTCGCCGTGCCGGCAAGTCGTATATTTTATATGACCGGATACAGCAACTTATAACCAATGGTCATGGTTGGGATGGAATTGTATATCTCAACTTTGAGGATGAGCGTCTTGCTGGAATGACTGTTGAGGATTTGAACAAAATCCTTGAAGTACACGGTCAGCTGAGCGATAAGCGTCCGATGTTGTTTCTTGATGAGATACAGAACATTGAGGGGTGGGAGAAATTTGCCCGAAGAATTGCTGACAACAAATACAAGGTTGTGATAACAGGCAGCAATGCCAAGATGCTTTCAAAAGATGTAGCTTCCGTGTTAGGAGGAAGATACATAACCCATGACGTGTTTCCGTTTTCGTTTGACGAGTATCTTGAAATAAACGGAATTGATCCAAAGAGTGATTTGCTGACAGCAACCACTGCCGACAGGTCAATTCTTATGCGCCATTTTGAAGAATATTTCCAGTTTGGGGGATTCCCGGAATGTGCAACACTTCCCGTCAAACGGGATTATTTGACGAGTCTGTATCAGAAAATTTTTCTCGGGGATATTGCCGCACGAAATAAAATCGAGAATCTGTTTGCCCTGCGAATCCTTTTCAGAAAAATGGCAGAGAGTGTCAAGCAACCAATCTCATTTACGAGGGCGACAAACATTGTGGCCTCCACCGGCACCAAGGTTGGCAAAAGCACAGTGATAAATTATCTGGGATATGCCTCTGATGCATATCTGCTGCTGACCGTGCCAAATATTGCCGATAGTCTTACAGGACGTATGAGCAACCCCAAATATTATTTCATTGACAATGGAATAATATCTCTATTGGCAATGGACATACGGACTTCGCTATTGGAAAATATGGTGGCATTGTCGTTATTCAGAAAGTACGGAGTCAAGGATGCCGTCTATCATTACAATCATGGGGTAGAGGTTGATTTTGTGATTCCTGAGGATGAGACCGCCATACAGGTTTGCTATTCAATGAATGATTCGGAAGGCACATTCGAGAGAGAAACCAATGCTCTTGTCAAACTTCAGGGTAGGATTAAAACGAAGCGAAACATAATCGTGACGTTTGAGGATGAAGGCACAATTGAAATGGGCAGCCTTAAAATAGAGGTTATTCCTGCGTGGAAATTCATTCTGAAAAAGTCAAGATGACTTCCTTATTTCAAGTGAACATCTGGCTATATTATCCCAGACGAAAATGATAGGCAGGGGCAAATAAATAAAAATTGGTTTCGCAGAACAAAATTATAGAGTTGAATTGTTGTTTAATGAAGGAATTATGCTATATTTGCATTTGATTTCTAAAGAATTGTCTTATTAACAACCAACTATTACTAATGAAAGCAAAGGTTAAACCCGACTTAGGCTTTTGGAATTTATGGAATCTCAGTTTCGGATTTTTCGGTGTCCAGATTGCCTATGCTCTTCAGAGCGCCAATATCTCTCGTATCTTCGCTACACTTGGGGCTGATCCTCATGAACTTAGCTATTTTTGGATTTTGCCGCCACTTGCGGGGCTGGTTATTCAGCCGATAGTGGGCACTCTCAGTGACCGCACCTGGAACCGTTTCGGACGCAGGTTGCCCTATCTCCTTTTCGGGTCCATTCTTGCTGTGGTTGTTATGGCGCTTCTTCCCAATGCGGGCAGCTTCCATCTTGCCGTTGGTGCCGCTCTTGTGTTTGGGGCAATCGCATTGATGATGCTCGACCTTTCCATCAATATTTCCATGCAGCCGTTCAAGATGCTTGTTGGCGATATGGTCAATGAAAAGCAGAAAGGGCTTGCTTATTCAATCCAGAGCTTCCTGTGCAATGCAGGTTCAGTCGTGGGCTTCATATTCCCGTTTGTGCTTGCATGGATCGGCGTGAGCAATGTGGCTGAGGGCAATCAGGTGCCCGACTCTGTGACATATTCATTTTATGGAGGAGCTGCGATTCTCATAATATGTGTCATCTACACATTCTGCAAAGTGAAGGAGATGCCTCCAAAGGAATATGCGGAATATCATGGCATAACTGAGGAGCAGAATGAGGAAAAATCCAATTTCATCTCGCTTCTCGTGAAGGCTCCGAAGGTGTTCTGGACTGTAGGTTTGGTGCAGTTCTTCTGTTGGGGGGCTTTTATGTATATGTGGACTTATAACACCGGAGGTGTCGCCGAGCAGGCTTTTGGTTGGGATGCTTCGCAAGGCACTCAGACGACAAACTATCAGGAGGCGGCAAACTGGAACGGCGTGCTTTTTGCTGTTCAGGCTATCGGTTCAGTGATATGGGCGGCTGTGCTCCCTAACTTTAAGAATAGAAGGATTGCCTATTCGTTGAGCCTTTTGATTGGCGGAATAGGATTTATCTCCACCATGTTCTTCTTCGACAAGTGGATGTTGTTCATCAGCTATTTCCTTGTGGGAACCGCTTGGGCGGCTATGCTTGCCATGCCGTTTACAATCCTCACAAATTCTATTTCAGGAAAGCACATGGGTGCTTATCTCGGACTGTTCAACGGCACGATAACTATTCCTCAGATTGTGGCTGCGGTTCTTGGCGGCTTGGTGTTCAATATGCTTGGCGGACATAGCCAGCTCAACATGATCGTGCTTGCCGGAGTGCTTCTCATCATAGGCGCTGTGTGTGTCTTCGCGATCAAAGAGACTTACGCTGAAAAACATCAGGTGCCTGCTGCCGACGGTGATCTTGCTGAGATAGCCGAACCGTAGCTGATGTAGCACTCGGTTGCCGTCTTGGCGATGACGGGTGTTTTTACAAATGAATTATCGTGGCTCCTAAAAATCGACATGATTTTTAGGAGCCTGTCGTTTTGTCATGAGTGACGAGTTGCGACTGTCTTAACGTGGCGGCTTATTTTCACATTTGTTATTAAACAAGCTCTTAACACGGTTGTTATTATAGCGATGACTAACTTTAAAATACAACGATTATGGAGTATAAGGATTTGATTTCTGCCAATAAAGTGGTGCTTGTGGAGTTTTTTGCGACATGGTGCCCTCATTGCCGTAAGATGATGCCGGTTGTCGAGCAAGTGAAGGAGCTGCTTGAGAGCAGAGTGCCGGTTTATCAGCTTGATATAGATGAGAACCGTGAGGCTGCCGATCATGCTGGAGTGGAGTCAGTGCCTACATTTATTGTCTATCGTGATGGCGAGGCTGTGTGGAAGCATAGCGGAGAGATTGATGGCGAGGTGCTCCTTAGCAAAGTGGAATCATTCGCTAATTAATCTGTTATGGCTGAGACGACTATTTTTACCGATTTCCTTACAGAACTGGGGGTGCCCCATACTCAGGGATATTCTGACAAGCAATTCGAGAATATGCCGTTTAAGTCATTATTCGGTCTTTCCAAACTTTTGGGGCAATACGGTGTCGAGGGTGAAGGATTCAACTTATCCTCGCCCGGCGACATTGTGAAATTGG
This sequence comes from Lachnospiraceae bacterium, assembly GCA_023663655.1. Lineage (GTDB taxonomy): Bacteria > Bacteroidota > Bacteroidia > Bacteroidales > Muribaculaceae > Muribaculum. The sequence continues at coordinate 53,835 of JAMPGZ010000007.1, read as the reverse complement.
ATGTGCCGTTTATCGCCCATACCGGCGGAGGGCTTGTCATAGTCACAGACATTAACGGTGACAGAGTGCGTTATATGACGCAAGGCGTTGTCGAGGAGATGCCTCTGACGGAGTTTCAGAAGGCTTGGAGCGGCACGGTATTTGTGGCTTATCCGCAAGAAGATTCTTGTGAGCCTGAGTATAAAGAGCATTGTCGGGATCTGTTTTTCGCAAAGGCTAAGAGATGGATGCTGTGGATGTGTGCCGTGGCTTTGTTCCTTTATCTTTTTATAAGCAACGGGATTTACCGTCATGTGTCGACAGTGCTGCTTGCGTTGATCGACATAGCCGGATTGTATCTCACTTATCTTTTGGTTCAAAAGTCTTTAAAGATAAAGAACAGGGTCGCCGACACCGTGTGCAAGGCTCTTCAGGAGGGAGGGTGCGACAATGTGCTTGAGATGAAAGCGGCTAAATTTTTCGGGATATTCAGTTGGAGTGAAGTGGGGTTCACTTATTTTTCGGTTAGTTTGCTCACCCTGTTTATATTTCCTCAATGGATATGTTACCTTGCTTTGTGCAACGCTTGTTGTCTTCCATTCACGTTCTGGAGTATATGGTATCAGAGATTCCGGGCAAAGATGTGGTGTACTCTTTGTGTGAGTGTGCAATGCTCTCTGTGGCTGCTTTTCTTCTGCTATCTTGGCGGCGGATGGTTCAGCGGTGTATTTCCGTTGAAAATAGAGTTCTTTGTTCTCGGTGCCACATATCTGTTTGTGCTGCTTGCGTTGAACCGGATTCTCCCGGTGTTTGATAAATCGGAAGATTGATAGAAAACAGAATATTATGAAAAAGATTAGAAAACCTGCTGTTGACGGCGCGGTGAAACTCTCGGCAGTGGAACTGAATAAAATTCATTTTTCGGAGAAACGCACTATACTTACTCCTGAACTCCTCGAGAGGCTCGCGGAAAGCAAGTCGTGACTTACTGTTGGATAAGTCATGGGAAATTATTAATTTTGAACACTATTAGAGTAGCGTATTTGGATTTTGATTGAATTTGCATTTGCGGTGAATTCAAAAATATTCAAGTCAATATTCTCATGTATATTATCCAACGTAACCATTAATGCTGAACCGCCATGAAAAAAATCATTGCAATTCTACTCTCGTTTTTTGCAATTGCTTTAACACTCCCTGAAGTTGTGACTGCCGGAGGAGTAAAAAACATTCCTGACCGCTATGCCGGAGAGGCATTACTCAAAGGAAGAATTGACACTCTATGCTACAAGGTGATAACTGCCGATGGGGTGGAGTCGGAAAAGAATGCCCTTGTGTATCTGCCGGGCGGGTATGACCCTTCCGATAAGATCTCACGCTATAATGTGCTTTATCTTGCTCATGGAGGAGGGGACAATCCTGAATCGTTTTTTTCGACAGACCGCACCCCGTATCCTCTCAATAAAATTGCCGACCATCTGATCGAAGATGGATTGATGGATCCAATCATAATAGTAAGCGCTTCTTATTATCCGTCGGATAACGTCGGGGAACCAAAAGGGATGGACAGCACTATAGACTGTGTCAGGAATTTTCATAAGGAATTGAGAAATTTCATCATTCCGGCAGTTGGCAGAAACTATAATACATATCTGCGTTCATTTGACGATGGCGCAATTACTGCGTCACGACACCATCGTGCCTACGGCGGCTTCTCCATGGGCTCACTTTCCGCATGGTATCAACTTGCTTTCGATCCCGATGCCTTCAGCCGGTACATTCCTCTTAGCGGAGACTTATGGATATATGATGAATCGGGCAGCAAGAAATCGGCTGCTGACGCTGCCAAATGGCTCAATTCACAAATCGCGGCAACTCCCTATCGCGGCAATGACATCGATATACTTGCATATACCGGCACAAAGGATATTGCTTATGAACCGGAGCGGAACCTTATTGAATCGATTAAAACAGTTGCTCCGTTATTTGAATATTCAGAAAAGCCTGACTCTGGAAATCTCCATTTTTCGGTACAGCCGGATGGTGAACACAATTATGAATCCATCTCTCAGTATCTGGCTGATGCCATGCCAAAGCTGTGGCAAAAAGAGCGTATCACGCCTTACTGGCTCGGTGGAGACATAAGCGGCACCACTATGACTGAGGCTCGCGGTGGGAAATTTTTTAATTCTCTTGGAGAGGAGACGGAAACGGTGGCGTTGATGAAGCAACTTGGAATGAATGCCGTGCGTCTGCGTGTGTGGGTTGATCCCAAGGGTGGTTTTTGTAATAAAGAAGATGTGCTTAAACTTGCAAAACGAGCCAAGGCAAACGACATGGAGATCATGTTGTGCTTTCATTATTCCGATTCATGGGCGGATCCCGGTAAACAACCGATTCCAAATGCATGGAGAAAGTTCAATTACAGTAAGATGAAGAAAGCTGTAGCTGATCATACAATGGAGACTTTGCGGCTTCTAAAGGAGAACGGAATCAACGTGAAATGGATGCAACAGGGAAATGAGACGACTCATGGAATGCTGTGGGATATGGGTCGTGCCGAGACAAACATGAAGCAATATGCCGGCTTTACAGAGGCTGCATACGTCGCGGCAAAGAAAGTTTATCCCGACATCACCTGTATTGTGCATCTTGACTGTGGTGCTGATATAGGACGCTATCACCATATATTTAACGGACTCAAAAAATATGGGGCACGCTACGATATGATCGGCATGAGTGTGTATCCATATTGGGATTTGCAGGCAAAAAAGACAAAAAATGAGAGTGAGACAATCGACCGTGTCGTTGCCAACATAAAGACTCTCGCTGAAGAATATGAAAAGCCGGTGATGATAGTTGAGACCGGATATGAGTCGCTTCGCCCGAATGAGGGGTATGCTTTTATGCGTAGACTTATGGATGCCACCTATCCTTTGGCTGAGTGCCACGGGGTGTTTTATTGGGCTCCTGAATCGGAGGGGTATTATCCTCTCGGGGCTTTTGAGAATCATCGTCCCACACGCATTCTTGACGCATTTTCGGAAATAGCTGCAGGTACATCGGCTGGCGACACCATATTCTATAGCACAAGGGATATTGACGTAAAAACACCAAATGGAATCTTGAGAGGTGTTATCTACCTGCCATTTGAATCACGTTATATGGTTGACGGTAAACTTCCTGCCGTGATCATGTCTCATGGATTCAACGGCTCTTTCCGTGAGACGCAGAAATATGCTGAATGTATGGCAAGTAATGGTGTGGCAGCATTCATTTTCGATTTTTGTGGCGGAGGGATGAACAGTCGCAGCGACGGGAAGACCACCGACATGAGTGTATATACCGAACTTGCCGATCTTGAAGCGATATCCGACATGATTGAAAAGCTTCCCAACATAGATTCTGAGAGAATTATGCTTCTCGGATGCAGTCAAGGCGCGCTTGTATCCACGATGACAGCTTATGAGAATCCGCAAAGATACAAGGGCTTGATTTTGGTATATCCGGCTCTTGGCATACCCGACACCGCTTCACAGATGCTTGAGAATACAAAAAATACTCCTGATGAATTTGAATTCTGGGGTATGAAGATGAGTCAGAAGTATTACCGCTCTATAAAAGGGGTTGATGCTGAATCTAAATTGAAAGAGATGGATATTCCGGTCTTGATCGTCTATGGAGAGAATGATCCGATCACATCTCCTGAAACTGTGGAACGATTGAAAAACTCAGTGAAGAGTGTGACGGTCAGCTGTATAGCCAAAGGAAAACATGGTTTCCCCGATCCATTCAATCACCGTATTTCGGAAGCCGATATACTACGCTTTGTAAAACAGTGTTTGTCAGAGCCGATTAAGACTCGACATTAAACAGCCTCTATGTGTTTCGATTGATCCGCGTGTCCTTTTTTGTGTGAAATGTCAATTTTAAATTGTATATTTGTGCAAGAAAGAACCATATATGGAAAATTACATAGTTTCAGCCCGTAAATATCGCCCGTCTACATTTAAAAGTGTTGTTGGACAAGCGGCATTGACGGCAACATTGCGCAATTCGATAAGCAAGGACAGGCTCGCCCATGCCTACTTGTTCTGCGGCTCGCGAGGAGTGGGCAAGACGTCTTGTGCCCGCATATTTGCGAAAACAATCAATTGCGAGCATCGCACTCCCGAGGGGGAGGCTTGCAACGAATGCCCTTCTTGCCGGGAATTTAATAAAGGAAATTCCCTGAATATAGTCGAGCTTGACGCAGCGTCAAATAATGGCGTGGACTACATGAGGGAGCTCACCGATCAGGTGCAGGTGCCACCGGTCAATGCTCGTTACCGTGTGTTTATAGTCGATGAGGTCCACATGCTGTCGACAGCGGCGTTCAACGCTTTTCTAAAGACTCTTGAGGAGCCGCCATCCTATGTGGTGTTTATTCTCGCCACAACCGAGAAGCATAAGATCATCCCCACTATTCTTTCGCGATGCCAGATATATGACTTCAACCGTATCACGATTCAGGATATGGTCGACCATCTCAAGTATATAGCCTCGCAGGAAAATATATCGGTCGAGGATTCGGCTCTTAATGTTATAGCCCGCAAGGCTGACGGCGCGATGCGCGATGCGCTCTCCATATTTGACCAGGTTGCCGCATCATCGATGGGCAATGTCACCTACCGAGCAGCGATCGACAGCCTTAACATCCTTGATTATGAGTATTACGACCGTCTTGTAGAGGCGTTTCTCGCAGGCAATGTTCCGGAATCGTTGCTTATATATAAGGAGATTCGTGACAAGGGCTTTGATTCATTGTTCTTCATCAATGGTCTTGCTTCTCATTTCCGCGACCTGATGGTGGCACGTGAGCCTGCTACCATAACCCTTCTTGAAGCAAGTGATGATGCGAAATCGCATATAGCGGCAGTGGCGGCAAAATGTGCTCCGTCGTTCCTGTATAAGGCGATGGATATTCTTAATGATGCAGATCTCAATTATCGCACCGCTTCCAACAAGCAGTTTCTGGTCGAGCTCACGCTCATTAAACTGTGCCAAGCGGTCAGCCCCTCTCAAAATGAAAGTGATGCGGGAGAGGGGCAGTTACGTCCGATAGCTTCATCGGGCAAGGCATCACCGGCATCGCAGCCGACACAGCCTCAGCGTCCTGTTCAGATGACACCCAAGCCGGCTACTGTAACCATGAGGCATACTGCAGCGCCGCCACCTGTAAGACCCGCCGCTTTTCCAAAGCCGAGGGCGCCATTCGGCGGTATGAATGTGCCCGATTTGTCGATAAAAGGGTTTAAAAAGCAGGATGAAGTCAAAGTGTCGGAAGCCGAGAAGCCATATCAGCGGAGAAACGGTTCATTTACCGACGAGCAATTTTCCGAGGCATGGAAAAGCATCATGGATAATTATCCCACCGAACACCTGATGATAAATGCGATGCGCATCTCCAATCCGCAACGCTCCGGCGATGCTGTGTTCAAGGCTGTGGTGGAAAGCGAGGCTATACGTGACATCCTTGTATCGTCGATGCAGCTTATCGTAGGGGAGTTGAGATCGCGTCTTCTTAACGATTATGTGACCCTTGAGGTGACTTTGAATAAGGAGAAGGCTACAGTGACCTCGTTGACCGATGCCGAGGCATTTCAGGTCATGCGTAAGAATCACCCTTATTTCAACAAGTTCATCGATGATTTCCATCTTACCTTGATATAATGGGAGAGAAACAGTTTTTATAATATAGGTTGATGAAAAATCAGCCTATTTTTTGTTATAAGTATGGTTAATCTATGGGAAAAAGATTATAAAATGTGAAATTATAATTTTTAATATGCAACTTTTTCCTAATTTTGCCAAAATTTTGAACGTAAATTATCATCATGCCGAAGAATTTAGTCATAGTAGAGTCACCTGCTAAAGCAAAAACAATAGAAAAATTTTTAGGTTCCGACTATAAAGTTATGTCGAGCTACGGACATATACGAGACCTTAACAAAAAGAAATTCGGCATTGATGTTGAGCACGGATTCCAGCCGGTGTATGAGATACCGGCTGAAAAGAAAGCTCTTGTAGCCGATCTTAAAAGTGAGGTGAAGAATGCCGACACGGTGTGGCTCGCATCCGATGAGGACCGCGAGGGAGAAGCTATCGCATGGCATTTGTGTGAAGTGCTCGGGCTTGATCCGCACACCACGAAGCGAATAGTGTTTCATGAAATCACCAAAAAGGCGATTGAAGAGGCTATAAAGAATCCTCGTGCCATTGACTTGAACCGTGTCGATGCCCAGCAGGCTCGCAGAGTGCTTGACCGCATAGTGGGTTTTGAGCTTTCGCCGGTGCTTTGGAAAAAGATTAAGCCGGCTCTATCCGCAGGGCGTGTGCAATCGGTTGCCGTCAGGCTTATAGTAGAGCGCGAAAAGGAGATCTCGGAATTTAAATCGGAGCCTTTCTATCGTGTCAACGCCGAGTTCTTGACACCATCGGATTCTGTAATTAAGGCAGAACTCGCTCATCGTATATCTGACAGGAACAAGGTCGAGGAGCTGTTGAAATCCTGTGTCGGAGCTTCTTTTAAAGTGACAGCCGTGACCGAGAAGCCATTGTCCAAGTCGCCGGCGCCGCCGTTTACTACCTCTACGCTTCAGCAGGAAGCCGCACGCAAGCTTGGTTTCACTGTGTCGCAGACTATGATGATCGCCCAGCGATTGTATGAAGCGGGTTACATAACTTATATGCGTACCGACTCGCTCAATCTGTCGACGCAGGCGGTTGCCGCAATCGCTTCCGAAATTAAGGAGAAACTTGGCGAGAATTATCTCAAGACAAGAAAATATCACACCCACAGCAAGGGTGCTCAAGAGGCTCATGAGGCTATCCGCCCCACTGAGATATCATCAAAAACGATTGATGGAACATCGCAGGAGAAGAAACTATATTCTCTGATATGGAAGCGTACCATCGCGTCACAGATGGCTGATGCCCAGATAGAGAAGACGACTGTCGAAATCACACCGTCCACGCGGTCGGAGCATTTCACCGCCACCGGTGAAGTCGTGAAGTTTGATGGATTCCTGAGGGTGTACATCGAGGGACGTGATGACGACAGCGTTGAAGATGATGCCGGTCGCCTTCCTGAGATACAGCGTGGCGAGGAGTTAGGTATGGGCGATATTGTTGCCACTCAACGCTTCACTCAGCAGCCTCCGCGTTATACCGAGGCTTCATTGGTAAAGAAAATGGAGGAGCTTGGTATAGGCCGTCCATCAACCTATGCTCCCACTATTTCCACTATTCAAGCTCGTGAATATGTGGAAAAGGGTGAGAATCCCGGCGAGGAACGCCAATATGAAGTGCTCACATTGAAGGATGGAAATATCTCAGTGTCGCAACGCACCGAAACCACAGGCTCGGAGAAAGGCAAGCTCCTTCCTACCGATATCGGTGAGATTGTCAATGACTTCCTCACGGAGTATTTCCCCTCGATTCTTGACTATGATTTCACCGCCAAGATGGAGGAGAAATTTGATGATATTGCCGAGGGCACGCTCGGTTGGAGCAAGGAGATAGAGGATTTCTACACAATGTTCCATCCCGATGTGGACCATGCCCTTAATATGCGTCTGGAGCATAAAGTCGGTGAACGTCAGCTCGGAACTGATGCTGACGGTCGACCGGTGAGTGTGAAGATCGGCAGATTTGGTCCGTTGGTTCAGATTGGCGATTCGGAGAGTGAGGAAAAACCCAAGTTTGCTTCGTTGCTCAAGGGGCAGTCGGTAGCTACGATAACATTGGAGGAAGCGTTGAAACTCTTTGAATTCCCGAGAGTATTGGGCGAATTTGAAGATTCCGAAGTTGTTGTGGCTATAGGAAAGTATGGTCCCTATGTGAAGCATAATGGTAAATTTGTTTCCATCCCTGAAGATAAGAATGCATCGGAGGTCACCCTTGAAGAGGCTGTGGAAATGATACAGCAAAAGAGGGAAGGGGAGACGAAGCGTCTTATCAAGAGCTTTGATGAGGAACCTGAATTGCAGATTCTGAACGGTCGTTACGGTCCCTATATCTCATTTAATAAGAATAACTACAAGATACCGCGCACTGTGACCGATCCATCGGCTCTGACTTTGGAGGAGTGCCGTGATATAATCAAAGAGCAGGATGCCCGTCCTAAAAAGCCGGCGCGTCGTGCAGCAACACGTAAAAAGTAAATCAGTAAATAATAATTATGCCTCAATATAAATCCCGATCCACAAAACCGGGAGCGGAAAAAGCTCCGTTTCGTCCTGACGTGATAGAATCATTCATTCCGCAGGAGTCGTGCAAGCTGCTGGAATTTTTGATTCAGTCGATGCCTCAGCGTAAGCGCACTACAATTAAGGAACTTCTAAAGCACAATCAGATAGCTGTCAACGGAATTCCGGTGACGCAGTTTGATGCCGAACTTAATCCTGGCGACAAGGTGCAGGCTAATCTCACTCGCGAGTTTCGCGTGTTCAGCCACCGCCGCGTCAAAATCGATTATGAAGATGACGACATTATCGTCATTGAGAAGGGCTACGGGCTGCTTTCTATGGGAACTGACAAAATCAAGGATGGCACCGCCTATTCCATTTTGCGTGATTATGTGAAATGGGTGGATCCGAGAAACAAATTGTTTATCGTGCATCGTCTTGACCGCGACACCTCGGGGCTGATGATGTTTGCCAAGAACTCCAAGGCCAAGGAGGCAATGCAGCACAATTGGAACAATATGGTTCTCAACCGCAAGTATGTGACTGTCGTCGAGGGCAATGTGGAGCAGGATAGCGGTGTGGTAAAAAGCTATCTTGTGGAAAATTCACAGATGGAAGTATATTCCTCTCAGGAGCCGGTGGAAGGTGGAGAGTGGGCTGTGACGCGCTACAAAGTGTTGAAGCGCGGCAACGGACACACCATGCTTGAGGTGGAGCTTGACACAGGACGAAAGAATCAGATAAGGGTGCACATGAAGGATTTGGGTCATCCAATAGCGGGCGACCGCAAGTATGGCGCTCGCGCATCGATTATCCACCGTCTCGCGCTTCATGCTCAGACATTGCGTTTCGCCCATCCTGTCACACGCCGCGACATGAACTTCACTACCCCCATCCCTGGATCTTTTTTCAAGCTGATAGGAGGGAAAAGATAGCGTGACATGACGTAGCCTTTGGCTATATTCTCAAAATATAAAAGGGTGTTTTAACTATTCAGCCATTGAATTTTTAAAACACCCTTTTCTATGTTTTGCTTGACTGTTTACCATCCTCCCGAGGCGCCGCCGCCACCGGTCATACCGCCGCCGAATGAGCCTCCTGAGAAACCGCCGCCTCCAAAGCCGCCTTTTCCTCCGCCTCCGGGAATTATGACTACCGGTGGCACGATTACTTTGGGGATGTTATATGACGTTTGCGTGTGGTTTCCGCAATTTCGGCACACATACTCTCTTATTCCTACGCCTTCGTTGAATTCAGTCGGCTTTCTTATCACACGGTCGCTGCGCAAGGACGCGGCTTTGGCTCCGCATTTTGGACACACTTGATAGATGGAATGCTGATTGACAAACGGCAGAATGTCGGTTTCGCCGCAATTGTCGCACAACCACACGTCATAATCTACTGAATCGAGCTTCTCTTCCAAGTCTTGCGCAGGAGTGAGATACTGATTGTCGGTCTGTTCGTCAAGGCGACGCATCTTATGTTGGCAGTTGGGGCATATTCTTCGGCGGGTGCGTTGGTAACGCATGGTGAGCCATATCAAAAATGTTACCACAAAAGGTATTCCAAGCCCTACGAAGCCGATGATTGCAGCCGGAATCATCATTCGTTTCAGAGCCATGTATCTGTCATAGCGGTCGTCACGGCGTGTGCGTAATAGTGTCCACGCCAGCCACACCAAAAGGAACGCAGCAAGAGCCACTCCTGAGCCGAGCCACATACTGAATAATTCCTCGCTGTCGTTACCGCGTGATGCGTCGGCATCATTTTCATATTTCGACATAAGCTCCTCGGTGGCTCCGGGAGTTGATGCGAGCCTCGATATTTCGTTGACAGCCGCAGTTACGCCGCCGTCATAATCGCCCTCTTTGAAGTGCGGAGTCACGATGTTGCGTATTATACGCCCTGCGATTATATCGGGCACCACGCCCTCCATGCCGTATCCGGTGCGTATAGCCATGCGTCGGTCATTGACTGATACGAGAAATAGCAGCCCGTTGTCTTTGTCTCGTTTTCCTATGCCCCATTTGGTGAACAGGTCGGTAGCGAATGAGTCGATGTCGCCGCCTGCTATATTTTCCACAACGACAACCACCACCTCTGAAGATGTGTTTTTCCACAACTCTGACAATGTGGCGTTGATTCCTGCCTCTGCTTCTGGGGAAAGAATGTTGTCGGGATTGCTCACATAGCGTGTTCTGTCGGCTACATGGACATTGGGAATCTCTTCCGGACGGTACTCACGTGCTGAGATTCCGGCTACTAGCATCAGTTGGATGAATAGTGTTACGAGACGATATTTCATATTTTCTTTTCTGTTTTTCGTTAATAGTGGTTTATGTCTGCTCAGGCTGTTACACGGCAGGCAAGCTCATGCCACACAGTTTCCTGTATAGGTCGAGCGCGTATACGTCGGTCATGCCTGAAATATGGTCAAGTACAGCCTGCACCTTGCCGTAAAGTGTCGGTGCGCCGATGTCATATTGTTTTGGCACCTTACTTAATAACAAAGAAGAGTAGTTAAGTTCAGGGAATCTGACGGCATGAATCAGCTTTTCCATGAGAAATGATATGATGCGGTTACCGGCAAGCTCGATGTCGACAACATCGCTCGCCTTGTATATTTTCTCCCAGGCAAGGGCGGAACATCGCTTGTAGCCTCTCTTCTCGAGCGGTGAGATGTGTTCGAGAAGCGATCCTGAGAATGTTCCTTCGAGGATGTCATGCTCATTTTTCACAAATGCCGCCGCGCATTCATTGACGAGAGCGCCGATGACGCAACTGCGCAGATATGCGATCTTCTCGTTGGGGTCGTCGACATGGCTCATTATGCCACGCATATTTTCTTGGCGCTCGGCGGGGAAGAATGCCATGAACGCGTCAATAACCTCGCCTGTCGACAGGACTCTCAGCTTGTGGGCATCCTCAATGTCCATTACCTGATAGCATATATCGTCGGCAGCCTCGACAATGTAGACAAGCGGGTGGCGGGCATAGCGCACTTCGCCTCTTTCCCCATATTTCCTGATTAATCCAAGCTCGTCGGCGATGCGTTGGAATGTTTCCACTTCCGATTCAAAGAATCCGAATTTTGATTTTCCTCCGGCAAGACGTGATTCGTAGGGGTATTTTACTATCGAGGCAAGCATGGAATAGGTCATGGCAAATCCACCGGGGCGGCGACCGTTGAATTGGTGGGTAAGCAGCCTTAGCGAGTTGGCATTGCCTTCGAAATTGGTCAGGTCAGCCCATTGGCGTTCCGTCATTTTGGATTTTAGCACGCTTCCCGGTCCTTCGCTGAAAAAAGTGGATATCGCTTTCTCTCCCGAGTGTCCGAAGGGTGGGTTGCCGAGGTCGTGAGCGAGACACGCCGCTCCCACTATCTCGTCAAGAGCATCGAGTTTTGCCACCCAAGGCTCATTTGCGTATTTCTCTTTCAGGACGGCATTTACCTCATTGGCAAGAGAACGGCCCACTGATGCCACCTCCATGGAGTGAGTGAGACGGTTGTGCACGAAGATACTCCCCGGCAGTGGGAAAACCTGGGTCTTGTTCTGCAAACGCCGGAATGGTGACGAGAACACAAGGCGGTCGAAATCGCGTTGAAAATCGCTGCGTGAACCCTGTCTGGAATGATGGTAGTCTTCCAGCCCCAGGCGTTTGTCGTTGATCAATTTATCCCAGTTCATCATAAACCATAAGTGATGTTTAGAGTTCGAAGTTACCATATTTTTAGATATATTCCAAACCGCATTGGCATAGAGAATTGCGGATATTGTGAAAAAAACGCGTGTCATCATCATTTTTTAACATTATTGAGTTGGATTTTTGTTGTGGTTTTAGGTACCTTTATCAACTCATAGAATTAAAATTTGTATCATGAAACGTAGTTTTTTTATAATCACGCTATTGTGTTTGATGTTTCCGTTGACAGTTTCGGCGGTTATATCGAGAGCTAAAGTGGGGAGTGTGCAGCCGGGGCTTACTGAAGAGCAAGTCAAGAAGATACTTGGAGAACCCGATTTTATCCAGTTCAACAGTGTCTACAAGCAGCTCGGCTACCGTAAGGATGTGGGCAATGTGCTTGATTGTGTCAAGCAGATGATTATGGTTAATTTTAAGGATGGAAAGGTGGTGTCGATGACCTCTCAGCCTATTCCCTCAAGCGGAGGTGAGCACCCTGTTCCTAAATATGTGCCGATGCCGCCCATGCCTATCGATGTCTATCCTGAGCAGTTGGTGATGTCGTCGGGCGATTTCCAGACTCTTGTGGGGCTTATTAAAAATGCACCTAACGATAATAACCGCATGGCGCTTATCGAAGCCGGAAGCCTCAACAATCAGTTTCAGGCATCGCAGGTGGCTATTGTGATGGCATTGTTCCCGAATGAAAATGAGCGTATGGCTACACTTCGCCTTATGGGACCGCGCATTGCCGTCTATGACAACACAGCGGCGATAATGGACCAGTTGACGGCTGCCGGCAATCTGCTTGAAGCCGCCGTCATCCTCGGCGAGTAACCTCTTTTGGTTATTTCTTGCATTCAAGAAAGATTGTTGGATATGACAATAAAAACGGACAGTGATGTCCGTTTATTTTTTATGCCAACAAAAATAAAATAGGGAAATTAGTGGATTCTATTTTGGATTTTGGATGTTTTTAGTATATTTGCAAAAATAGAATCATGATATATGATAGAGGAAATATCTTTCAAAAATATATTGTCGTTTAAAAATGAAACGACTTTAAGTTTTGAGGCGACAGGCGACAGGAGCATCGAAACTTTTCATGTAGTGGAAATGCCTAACGGTACAAGGCTCTTGCGGCTTGCGTTGGTTCTTGGAGCCAATGCGAGCGGAAAAAGCAATCTTCTGTATGCTCTTGAGGAGCTGCATGGTTTTTGGACATTCAATCCGTCGGATATGGATAGCAAGACCGGGATTGAGCCTTTCATGCTTGACAGTGATACTCCCCATGAACCCTCTGAGTTCAATCTTAAAATATGGATTGATGGAGTAAGATATTGGTATCAGCTTCGTTTGACAGGAAAAGTTGTGCTTCTTGAAAGACTTTCCTTCTACAAGACTACACAGCCGATCATGGTGTTTGAACGTAGGTTTGAGGATGGACAGTCGGTAATAAAAATCAATCCGGCTGTTCAAAAGATTGATGGCGAGACGTTGAAAATGCTATCACTTAACTGTCTGCCAAATATGTCGGTATTTGCTGCGCGTGGGCGTGTCAATATGAAATTCAGCCATGTCGATAATTTCCGAATGTGGATACATGGCGGTTTTATGCCTACAATTTACCCTGAGACCGACATGACTAAATTTGCACGCCGGATGCTGAAGAATAATGATGATTTCAAATCCTATATGCTCAATTTCTTGAAAATGGCTGACTTCAACATTACCGGGTTAAATGAACACGCTGATGAGGAAGGCTTGCGCAAACTCGGATTTGAGCACACTGTGGAGAATGCGAGGGGAAGGGAGATGTATGAATTGAATTTCGGACATCAGAGCAATGGTACACGCCGTCTGCTTGGGATAGAAGCTGCCGTGTTTGATCTATGCCTGAACGGTTCATTTCTCATGATAGATGAAATGGATGCATCGCTTCATCCTGAACTCATGGAATATATTCTTCGTCAGTTTCTTCTTGAGCCGTCGCAGAGTCAACTCCTTATCACGACTCATTATGACGGGTTGTTGCGTACTGTCAATGACCTTATTAGAAAAGATAACATCTGGTTCACTGAGAAAGATAAGTCCGGAGCTTCCCAATTGTACTCATTGGTGGAGTTCAGGGGGTTGAGCAAGATTACTCATCTTGACAAAGCCTACCGAAACGGAATCTTTGGCGCGCTCCCACAGATTAAGGATTGATATATGGCACGAAAAACTAATGTCAGAGAGCCGCGCCGTCCACGTACGGTGGTGCTGGGAGCCGGTATAACGGAATATTGGTATCTCAAACATCTGAAAAAGTTGCAAGGTTATAACTGCGTGTTGCAACCAAGTCTTTTTGGTGATGAGTCAATGCTGACGATATATCAGAGAATACAGGATGCTGTGTCAGGCGGAGCATCGGTGATCTGCGTGTTTGATGAGGATGTGCGTCAGTGGAACGATGTCGAGCGCAGACGCATGGATGAGATTCGTAATCGATATGATGGTGATGAGCGAGTGGTGATAGCAAGCAGTATGCCGTCAATCGAATACTGGTTCCTGCTGCATTACGAGAATACGAATAGATTTTTCGGAACATCAAACAAGGTGATTGAGGCTTTAAGAAAGCATATCCGGAATTTTGATAAAAAAGACCAGTTTTTGCGTCAGGAGAAATGGGTGTCAATGATGATTGAAGAGAATAGAATGGCTGGCGCTTCTGAGCGTGCTAAGCGTCTTGGGCATTCCGGAGAATCTTATTCCGATTTTTGGAAGGCGATTGATAGGCTGGAAGAACGATAAAATGGGCAAAAAAATCTGATTTTGAGAATAATTGCGGAATGTTGGGAAATTTCCGCAATTTTCGTTATATTTGCACGATTTTTTGTACAAGACAAAACAGAAGTATAATTTTTATGGCAAACCCAATTAAGAAAACCATCGAGCTCGGTGATGGACGCACCATCACACTTGAGACGGGCAAGCTCGCCAAGCAAGCCGATGGAGCGGTAGAGTTGCGTATGGGCAATACGATGCTCCTCGCAACCGTAGTATCAGCCAAGGAGGCTGGAGAAGGCGTGGATTTCATGCCTTTGCAGGTAGAATATAAAGAGAAATTTTCATCTAACGGACGTTTCCCCGGAGGTTTCCTCAAGAGAGAAGGTCGTGCATCGGATTATGAAATCCTCACCGCACGTCTTGTCGACCGTGTGCTTCGTCCTCTTTTCCCCGACAATTACCACGCCGACACATTTGTGAACATCACCATGTATTCGGCTGATGGTGAGGAGATGCCCGATTCACTTGCCGGTCTTGCCGCTTCGGCAGCGATAGCTGTGAGCGACATCCCATTCAACGGTCCTATATCGGAAGTGCGTGTGGCACGCATCAACGGCGAATTTGTGATCAACCCCACATTCAAGCAGCTTGAGGATGCCGACATGGAATTGATGGTGGGAGCCACCTACGATAATATCATGATGGTTGAAGGTGAAATGAAAGAGGTGAGCGAAAGCGATCTTCTTGCAGCTTTGAAAGCGGCTCATGATGCCATAAAAGTTCAATGCTTAGCCCAAATAGAGCTTGCCAAAGAAGCCAATGCCACCGTCAAGCGTGAATATTGCCACGAGGTTAATGACGAAGATCTTCGCAAGGATGTTCATGACAAGTGTTATGACAAAGCATACGCGATCGCTAAAGCCGGATGTGCTGACAAGCACTGGCGTCAGGACTCATTTGACGCGATCTGCAACGAATATATAGAATCTCTTCCCGAAGAGGAACGCGATGAGAAGACTCCGCTTGTGAAGCGTTACTATCATGACGTTGAGCGCGAAGCTGTGCGTCGCTGCATCCTTGACGAGGGTGTGCGTCTTGACGGACGTAAGACCACCGACATCCGCCCCATCTGGATTGAGACCGACTATGTGCCGGGCCCTCACGGATCGGCTGTGTTCACCCGTGGCGAGACTCAGGCTCTTGCTACCGTGACTCTCGGTACCAAGCTCGATGAGAAGATTCTCGATGAGGTTCTCACCCAGGGCAAAGAGCGTTTCTTGCTTCACTATAACTTCCCTCCGTTCTCAACCGGCGAAGCTAAGCCGACTCGCGGCGTGGGACGTCGTGAGGTAGGTCACGGCAATCTCGCTCATCGTGCATTGAAGGGTATGTTCCCCGACGGATTCCCCTACGTTTGCCGCATCGTGAGCGATATTCTCGAATCCAACGGTTCTTCATCAATGGCTACCGTATGTGCCGGAACTTTGGCTCTTCTTGATGCCGGAGTCAAGATGAAGAAGCCCGTGAGCGGTATTGCAATGGGTCTTATCACTGACACCGACGGACAGAAGTATGCTGTCCTTTCCGATATCCTCGGCGATGAGGACCACCTTGGCGACATGGACTTCAAGGTGACAGGTACCCGCGACGGTATCACCGCTACCCAGATGGATATCAAGTGCGACGGCTTGTCATACGAGATTCTTGAAAAGGCTCTTCTTCAGGCTCGCGACGGACGCTTGCACATCCTCAACCTCATTGAGGAAGCTATTCCTGCTCCACGTGAGGACTACAAGCCCAATGTGCCCAGAATCGTGACAATGACCATTCCTAAGGATCTTATCGGCGCTGTCATCGGCCCGGGCGGAAAGATCATCCAGGGTATCCAGGAGGCTTCAGGCGCTACTGTTTCTATCGATGAGGTGAACAATGAAGGCTTCATCGAGGTTGCCGCTACCAACAAGGCTTCAATGGACAAGGCTCTTGAAATGATCAATGCCATCGTTCAACTTCCTGAAGAGGGCAAGGTGTACACCGGAAAGGTGCGTTCGATCCTTGACTTTGGCGCATTTGTAGAGTTCATGCCTAACCGCGACGGACTTCTCCACATTTCCGAGATAAGCTGGGATCGCCTTGAAAACATGGAAGCATCGGGTCTTAAAGAGGGTGACACTGTGGAAGTGAAGCTCATCGAAATCGATAAGAAGACCGGAAAATTCCGCCTTTCAATGCGAGCATTGCAGCCCAAACCGGAAGGATATGTTGAGCCTCAGCGTCGTGAGCGTCCGCAGCGCAGCAATGACCGCGGACCGCGTCGTGACGACCGTCCTCGCCGCGATGACCGTGGTCCTCGTCGTGACGACCGCCGTCCCCGTCGTGAAGAACAGCATAATGAAGAATAATTTCCGCAAGAAATTTGTTATAAGTGAGGATGCCATGTGTATCCTCACTTTTTATTTTAACCGAAGGATGATATGTTGATAGATTCTGTATTTTTAGTGATAGGTCTTGTGCTTATACTTGCCGGGGCAAACGCTCTCACCGACGGCGCTTCCTCCATAGCCCGACGTTTCGGCATAAGTGATCTTGTGGTGGGGTTGACGGTAGTGGCGTTCGGCACATCGGCTCCTGAGCTTGTCATAAGCATTGTTTCGGCAATCAACGGCAGCGCCGAGCTCGCCATTGGCAATGTGGTGGGAAGCAACCTTTTCAACACGCTCGTCATCATAGGCGTCACGGCGATGATAGTGCCGATAGTGATCACCCGCAGCATTATGACAAACGAGATTCCGCTCGTGGCGCTTTCATCGCTTGTGCTTCTTGTCATGGGCAACGGACCGTTTCTTGACGATGCTCCCGGGATGGCGCTCAACCGCGTCGACGGTATTGTGTTGCTGCTGTTTTTCGCCATTTTCATGCGTTACACATTCTCGCAAGCTAAAAATACTGATGGAGCCTCCGATCCGGCATCGGAGGAAGCGTCGCAGAAAAAGCCTATGACCATGCTCAAATCTATTCTATGGGTGATAGGAGGGCTTGCCGCTCTCATTTATGGTGGTGATCGTTTTGTTGCCGGAGCTTCAGGCATAGCCCGTGGACTTGGAGTGAGCGAGGCTATAATAGGCTTGACAATTGTTGCGGCGGGCACATCGCTACCCGAGCTTGCCACATCGGTAGCCGCCGCCCTGAAAGGTAAAACCGGCATAGCTTTGGGCAATGTGATAGGAAGCAACATTTTCAACATATTTCTTGTGCTCGGGGCATCGGCTACGATACGTCCGCTGTCGTTCGGAAGCATAGGCAATTTCGACCTTCTCACCCTCATGGGAGCATCGGTTCTGTTCTGGTTGTTTGGCTGGATTATAAAGAGCCGCACCATCACCCGTATTGAAGGAGCGTTAATGTTTATTGTCTATCTGGCATATTTAGGAGTGTTGATAGCTAATGTGAGTTAATTTTCTTGGTAATTGATTTTTTTTGGTTACATTTGTAACATTGAACCAAGATTCAAGAATATATAAATATAGCGAAACTTAAAATTAGATTAAAATGAAAAAGAAATTTATCTGTACCGTATGCGGTTACGTTCATGAAGGTGATGAAGCTCCCGAAAAGTGTCCTCTTTGCGGCGCTCCTGCAAGCAAGTTTAAGGAACTGGAAGACAATCCTCTTCTTCAATTCGTGACTGAGCATGAAATCGGCGTGGCTAAAGATACCGATGATCAAATGAAAGAGGACCTTACCGCCCACTTTAATGGTGAATGCATGGAGGTAGGTATGTATCTCGCCATGTCTTGTCAGGCTGACCGTGAAGGCTATCCTGATGTTGCCGAGGCTTTCAAGCGTTACGCTTTTGAGGAAGCTGAACACGCAGCAAAATTTGCTGAACTTCTTGGCGAACACGTTTGGGACACCAAGACCAACCTTGAAAAGCGTATGGCTGCTGAAGCAGGCGCGAATGCCGACAAGATGCGCATCGCTCGTCGTGCTAAAGAACTTAACCTCGACGCTATCCATGACACCGTTCATGAAATGGCAAAGGACGAAGCTCGTCACGGTCAAGGTTTCCAAGGTCTTTACAACCGTCATTTCGCAAAGAAATAATATAAGAGCTTCTTTAAGCTGATGATGCCGCGTCACTTCACAGTGCGCGGCATTTTTTTGTAGCCAATAGTGGTTAGTGTTGCATGGCTGTTCGCGCTGAACCAAGATTTTGGGCATGAAAAATTACTGTTATACTCTGATTAACACGCTTTTGGCAAAAAGTTGTTGATTTTGTGTGTTAAATGTGTTAAATATTGATAATTTGTGTCTAATTTGTACAATTGTTAAGATAAAAAGATATAATTTTGCAGCGGGAATAACACATACTCAGGTTTAATAATGAAGTGCAGAACAATATTGTCTTTGGCTATAGTGGTGAATTTCTGTGCAGCATGGGCATGGCAATACACTGATTCTGTGTGCGTATATTTCCCTAAGAGCGGCGATAAAATTAATACGGAACTTTATGATAACGGCAAGGCTCTCAAAGAGTTTGCCGCAAGAATGGATAGCGTCATGGCGTGTGATTCATTGCCGGCGGTCATAAAATCCATACGCATCAGCGGAGCGGCTTCCCCCGAAGGTCTCTCTTCCTACAATGATAAGCTTTCACGGCGCAGGGCGGAAAGTCTTGCCGAATGGATTTCGTCATTGAGCCTCTGTTCCGATTCTTTGATACAGATAAGTTCTATTGGCGCCGACTGGGAGGGGCTGACTGAAAAAATGCACACTGACAGTGTGTTTTCCGTTAGAAGCGACATGAAAGAAGCCGTCAAGCGCATTGATGCCGCCGGCTCAGGTCATGGCTCAAAGCGGCAATTATGGCAGATTTTGCCACGGAGCGTCTACAATTATCTACAAAAAAATACTTTCCCGCCATTGCGAATGGCACGTGCCGATGTGATATGGGAAAGGGAGATACTTCCCGCTCAACCATCGGTTGATATAGCGACTGACAGCACATCGGCTGACAGCACATCGACTGTCGATCAATCATCTGACATGATTGCCGTGGCTGATACGGTGGCGATTGCTCCGCCGGTTCCGGTCATGGATTACGAGGATGGGGCAGAGCATGGAAAGATGTTTCCGTTTGCCGTCACTACCAATCTTCTCTATGATGCCGCTATGATACCAAATCTCGGCATTACCGTTCCATTGGGTCGCGACTGGTCGGTTGAAGCTTCATGGATGTATGCGTGGTGGAGCCGTAATGTTCGTCACCGTTACTGGCGCGTGTATGGCGGTGAGCTTGGTGTGCGCCGATGGTTTGGCTCGCGGAATCGTCAGTTGCTCTCAGGGCATCATGTGGGTGTCTATGGTCAGATGCTGACCTATGATTTCGAGTTTGGCGGCAAGGGCTATCAGGGTGGTCGCTGGACATGGGGTGCCGGTGTGTCATACGGCTACTCGCTTCCGGTGAGCTCCCGCATCAATATCGACTTCACGATAGGATTCGGCTATCTTGGTGGCGAATATAAGAAATATCATCCTGCCGATGGTTGCTACGTGTGGGATTCCACCCACCGTCTTAACTGGTTCGGACCCACCAAGGCTGAGGTGTCGTTGGTGTGGTACATCGGCAGCTTGAAGCATAGGAAAGGAGGTGAGCGATGAATTCCGTCATTTCCCGTCTTCTCCTCATCTTCAGTTGTGCTGTTGCCATGACAGGCTGCGAGCACAAGGACTTGTGCTATGACCATGGTCATAGCGTTGAGATAAACGTAAAATTCAAATGGGATGCGGCACCCGATGCCGACCCCAACACAATGGTCGTAAACTTCTTCTCGCTTGACGGCAAGCACGTCGCCCGCCGAGAATTTTCCTCGCGCGATGGCGGCATAGTCAAGGTTGAGGAGGGTGAGTACAAGGTTCTCTTCCATAATGGGGAGATGGAAACCGTAAATGAGGATATAGACAACTATGACCTCTATGGGCTCATCACTAATGATGAATCGCTGTTGGCTCCGATGTCGCGTGACATGAAGGCGCCGCCGCGTCCCGAGGTTTCGGCTAAAGAGCCTGTGAAAGCTACTGCCGAAACAGTGTGGGCAGGAAAACACGAGTATATAATGGTCGAGCGCGACAAGAAAGGGCAGGTGCTGGAATTATATCCCGAGGAGGCAACCGCTCACTACACCGTCGAGGTGGTCAATGTCGAGAATCTGCGTGACAACATGGACATCAGTGCCGCTTTGTCGGGTTTGTCTGAGCGCCTTAATATAAGCCGCAGTGCCGCAGCCGGAAAACCGGTGACAGTGCCGTTCTCGGTCGACCGTAAGGACGACAGGACTATCGAAGCTCGGTTCTTGACATTCGGTCACTGTCCTGATGACAATGCCGTGCCCCACATTCTGTCAATCTACACATCGGGCAAGGTCTATTTCAACTTTGAGGTAACCGATCAGGTGCATAATGCTCCCGACGACAAGAATATCTACATCAGGATCGATGGGCTCACCCTGCCTAAAGAAGGCGAAACCGTCACCCCTGCGATTGACGACTAGGGTGAAGCGGAGGATGTGGATATCAAGATGCTATAGAAATAAATTTGTCAAATTAAAATAAGAATCATGAAATCGAAAACAAAACTTCTAAGTCTTGCTTCTGTAGTTGCTCTCGGGCTTGTTTCATGTACTAATGACGAGCTGAAAGAGATCTACTCCGGTGAAGAAATCACATTCACTACAAAAGTGAGCCGTGCAACTGAGACAAATCTTGAAAATCTTAACAGTTTCAAGGTTTATGCCGATGCCGAAGGTTACTCCAATCTGTTTATCAAAGGTCTTATGGCAAAAAAGAAATCAACAGGTGGCGGAGATTATGAGCTTGAAAGTAAAATCACCTGGCCGATGGATGTCAAAAGAATCAGCTTTTGGGCATACGGTCCGGAAAATATTGAGATAAAGCCTAACTTTACTGTAGAAGCGCAGACATTGTCTAATTTCACTGTTGCTTCAGATATGGTGAATGGTGGTAAGGATCATAAAGATCTTGTGGTGGCATATACCAGAGCTGAGCGCGATAATACAAGCGGTATGCAGGTGCCACTAGTTTTCCGTCACGCTTTGTCGCAGATTGAGGTAAAGATTAAAAAGGGTGATGGCTACGAAAAGGGTCGTGTAGTCAAGGTAAAAGGAGCTTGGATTGTAAATGTAGATTCAAAGGGCGAATTTATTTTCGGTGAAGACCAAGATGACTATATGGGATGGAGAACCAATACTTTAGCGAACTATGGTCGTTTGCTTGGAGAACCTACAAGATTGGGTGCCGGTATAGATGTTATTGGCAATAAGGCCAATACTTCAAGTCTGATGTTGCTTCCGCAGACTTTCAACAAGTATGTGTTTGAAAACCTTATGGAGGCTTCTGATATATCTTCAAGTGCTCGAGACGCTAAGCCTGGAGCTTATATTTTGGTCCTTTGCCGAGTAGAGACCGAGCATGAATTTGATGCTACTGACAATGATACTGCTGTAGGTCCTCTATATGGTTCAGATGGCACTACGGTTGTTGGTCACGTTCACCAATTGTTCCCTGTCACAAGTGATGAGAGTGGTCGACACACATTCAAGGAAGATGCCTATGGCTATTCATGTGTTCCCATCGAAGGCACATGGCTTCCCGGCAAGAAATATGTGTACACTCTTGAATTCTGCGGTAGAAACAGTGGTGCCGGTGTTTATCCTCCTGAACCACTTCCTGATGGAATTCCTGAAGGTGAGAAACGCCCCGATGACAAAAAACCCGGCCATCCGGTGCTTGACGATCCCATCACATTCAGCGTGACTGTTTCTGACTGGACTAGCGACGATAATCCTCAAGAGGATCTTGAGACTCCGATGAACTAACCTTCAATAGATGGTTGTTCTCGACTCACAATACAGACTTCAAGCATGGTGGTGCAATTATTGGTTGCGCTCCATGCTTGTTGTGTTGTGTGTTAGTTTCACATCATGTGATGACACAGTAGATAGTGACGAAAAAAAATCACTCTCACGCATCGAGGTCGACTGGAGCGGCTACGGAAAGAGCGTGCCTGCGGGAATGACTGTATTGTTTCATCACATTGAAACCGGAGATATGGTGCAGGTGATTGACAATGATGTCACCGGCATCACTTCTCGTCTTTCTTCGGGACGGCATTGGGCAACTGTGTTCAATCTCACCGAAGAGGAGTTTGTCAACATCAGCTTCCGTGGACTTGACGATGTGGAGACCGCCGAGGCGTATGCTGATGAATCTGCTCCGTCAAAATGGTATGACGGTGTTGCCGGAAGCGACAGTTATGTAGCCGGTCAACCCGAATGGCTTGCGGTTGACACAATCATGACAACTGCCGTTGATCCGGTTGCTGATGACGTGAAAGTCATAGGGACACTTCGCCCGAAGAATATAATCTACACACTTCATGTGACTGTTCACATCGACAATATAGGCAATCTGCTTGCCGTGCGTGGAGCAATAAGCGGTTTTGCTGCAGGACGGCGTTTTGTCGCCGATTCGCCCAATGATAATACTGTGACAGTGACTCACCTCGTGGAAGCTGATGATTGGATATGCTCCCGCTCATCATCTTTGCAGGGAGAAGGGCTTGTAAAAGCCGATGTGCGATGTTTCGGATTGCCGGCAAACCATAATGGAACGCCTGAGGAAAATCGGCTTGAAATCCAGGCATTGCTTGCCGACGGTAAAACAGTCAAGAGATATGATATCCCGGTGGGGCATCTTATCAAAGAGCCGGTACCCGCAGCTGCGGGCAGGGGTGACAATCTCGACCTCTATCTTGAATTGCGGCTCGATCCGGCATTGCCGCCATACAGTGGCAACGGAGGCGGAGTCGATGTGTGGTTCAACGATTGGGATGAGCATATCGATTTCAATATGCCGATATAAAATTGTTTTTCAGAAAAGAGTATGTATAAGCTGAAATATCAACATAAAACCAACGGATGGATAGCGTTGACCGTTTTTGCGGCGCTTTCACTGAGCAGTTGCTCCGGTGAAGGCGATGAGCCTGATTATGGCAACGGTAATTCTATCGTGTTTGGCGCCTACATAAGCGACGCATACGAGTCGCGCGCTTCGGTGGCAAATATCGATGACTTAAAAAAGATGGGCTTCGGCGTGTTTGCCTCCAATACAGGCGCTGATGATTTCAATCCCGATGCCACCGAGGGTTTTACCTCCGATTTCATGTACAATCAGAAAGTGTGGTGGAAAGCTGCAAGTTCGGGTGCTGTCGGTGCAGGTTCTTGGTCTTATGATCAGGATAAATCCTGGCCTGGGGGTAAGGTGTCGTTTTTTGCGTATGCTCCTCATGCAGCCACGTTTGGTAAGACCGGAATTA
The DNA here is from genome assembly GCA_023663655.1 of Lachnospiraceae bacterium. Lineage (GTDB taxonomy): Bacteria > Bacteroidota > Bacteroidia > Bacteroidales > Muribaculaceae > Muribaculum. The sequence continues at coordinate 29,781 of JAMPGZ010000007.1, read as the reverse complement.
CCGGGATTACCGATAAGGAGGTGTCGGGAAGTCCGAAAGTGACTTTCAAGATGGATATTGATGTTGATAAGCAGATTGATTTTCTTTATGCCGATGCTGAAAAAACAGTCAATCTCGAGAGGGTTGCTCAGGTGCAGTTCAATTTCAGGCACGCGTTGTCGAGAGTTGGCTTCCGGATCGTTGCCGATGAGGTTATCGATGCTGCCACGACTCTCACAATCAACAGTGTGGTATTCTCGTCATCATCGCTTGGCTCTTCGGGCGACTTGAATTTGGCTTCAGGCAAGTGGGAAAACATAGTGGCTGAAAAGATGGAATATCCGTTTGAAACCGGGGATTTCATCGCAGGCAGCAATGTGATAACCAATGCCGCCGGGACAAAGATGTCCAATCTGACGGCAAATGGAAAGTATCTTATGCTCATTCCGTCAAATAAGGCTGTGCCGGTAGCTATTACCGTGAACTACGATGTTGCGACTGTCGATGATAATCTCGCTGCCGGCGGAATTACAATCAACAATGAGATCACCACTGCATTTGATTTCAATTTTGAAACGGGGAAAGCCTACTGGTTCACTCTGCGTTTAGGTCTTAAATCGGTTGATGTGGATCCGGTCATTACTGATTGGGAAGAATCTGAAACCGATTGGAAGCCGGAAGAGAAACAATGAGTGTAGGCTTGTAGCCGAAAGAGAATCGAAAATCTCTAAAACTGAGATATTGACATGAAAATATTTAGATATATAGTTATAGGGTTGTCGCTTGCCGCGTTGCTTTTCAGTTGCTCTGAAGCCGGTGAGGAGATTACCGACGCACGTGCTATAAAATTTTCCGTTGAGGCTCCGAGGGACGGTTTTCCCTCAAGAGCTGCTTCTCCCGCTGTGTTCGGCACAGGCGACGGGGTTGGAGTGTTTGCTTGCTACAAGCCCCAAAGCGATGCCGGCGCGACACCCTTTGTATCCAATTTCATGCACAATCAGCTTGTATCGTTCGACGGTTCATCATGGACCTACTCGCCACTCAAATATTGGCACGTGAACGGTACGGTGGAGTTTCGCGGATATTTCCCCTATAATAAAGAATATGACAAACTCGGCGACTGGTTTACGACAATTACTCACGAATGCAAGACGGGATTGGAGCCGCTGTATGAGGCTCATTCCTTGGTCAAGGCTGAAAACGGAGAACTGTCGGGCGATGGAATCGGAGCCAACGGCAACCTCCGGTTAGGTTTTACTCCTCTGCTCAATAAGATTAATTTTACGGCAAATGCCGATAGTGGTCTTTTTGATGAAGTGGATAGCGATGAGTATAAATATTGCCGTTTCCTGATAAAAGAATTCCGTATATGGGGATTCTATAGGAATGGGGAATACAAAATGTCGGACGGCAGTTGGGGTCGAACGAGAGGTTATTATACCAAAGAATTGCCATTGGAGATGACTCGGAATATGGATAGAAAGAAAATCGAGGATGTGGTTCCGGGGTATGTGTATAATCCTGCCGATGGATACTGCACCGATACTGCCGTAGTTATTTCAGAGGGGGAGGATCCGATAAACATCTTTGGAAAATCGGTTTATCTTATCCCGATGAATGGCGTTATTTCAGGCAACAATCCGGGATTTGAAGTCGTGTATGTGGTGCTGACAAAAAAGGATGGGGAGGATGTCTATAAAGAATCGGGCGTAGTGACCCGCTCCGGAAGCTTGCGTGAAATATTCGCAGATCAAAAAGGATTGATTAAGAAAATCATACACGTGAATCTTGAGTTCTCGATTGATGGTGTCACCGTGACACGCAATCTGGAGGACTATCATTACAAGCCTATGTTTTAGCTTAGTCGTTGATTGATTGCTATAATGCCCCGTGCCTTCATCAGGTGCGGGGCTGTTTTTATCTACGGCTTTGCTCCGTTACAGCCTTGTCAATGACGCATCGGATTGTGCGAAATTTTCAATTTGTGTGCTGTCGAGGGTAATTTCTTTCAAAAAGTGACACTTTGCCCTGCGATAATGGCTTTTATTGCGATTAACCAATGCTGTTAGCATCTTTTAACTAATGGCGTGCTTATCTCATGAGGAATTTCTATATCTTTGTTTTTGTAAAGACAAAAATTAATAGATGTAATCATCTTTTTGCTTAAAATGTATTACAAAGGCGATGTGACGTATATGATTTTTTTGTCAATACTTATTGTGTATAATTATTATTTAACATTAAAACCAGTTATTATTCATTTTCCATGCAAAAAAGTCTCTTAATGCTATTGACCATGATGGTTTTCGCCATGTCGTCGATAGGAGCTCAGACACGCACGGTGTCGGGAGTCGTATTGTCGGCAGATGACGATGAGCCGATACTTGGGGCGACAGTGATGGTTAAAGGAACCCGTGTGGGCGGCACGACCGACATTGACGGGAAATTCTCCATCACCGGCATTCCTTCAAGCGCAAAAACTTTGACAGTGAGCTATATCGGCATGAAGACTGCGGAGGTTCCCATCGCAAACGAATTTATGACGGTGACTCTTGTATCATCGTCGGAACAGCTTGAGGAGGTTGTTGTCACCGGTATGCACAAGATGGACAAACGCCTTTTCACCGGAGCCGCCACCAAAATTAATGCTCAGGATGCAAGGATAAGCGGTATGGCTGACATAAGCCGAAGCCTTGAAGGACGTGCAGCCGGAGTGTCGGTGCAGAATGTGTCGGGAACCTTCGGTACCGCGCCTAAAATCCGTGTTCGTGGAGCCACTTCCATCTACGGTAGCTCCAAGCCGCTGTGGGTGGTGGACGGTGTCATTATGGAGGACGTGATGAACGTATCGGCTGATGACCTTTCATCGGGTAATGCCGAGACACTGATCTCATCGGCGATAGCAGGATTGAATGCCGATGACATCGAGAGCTTTGACATATTGAAGGATGGTTCGGCAACATCTATATATGGTGCCCGTGCTATGGCGGGTGTGATTGTAGTCACCACCAAGCGCGGTAAGACAGGGCAGAACTCCATTTCCTATACAGGTGAGTTCACCATGCGTCTTAAACCGAGCTACAGCACCTATAATATCATGAACTCACAGGATCAGATGAGCGTATATCAGGAGCTGCAGAAGAAAGGCTATCTGAATTATGCCGAGATCGCCAATGCATCGGCAAGCGGTGTCTATGGCAAGATGTATGAGCTTATCACACAGTATGATCCCGTCAACAAGAGATTCATGCTTGAAAACACTCCCGAAGCTCGCGCACAGTATCTGCGAGAGGCTGAATACCGCAACACCGATTGGTTTGACGAGCTGTTCTCAACATCAGTGATGCAGAATCACTCAGTGTCGCTTTCATCAGGAACCGAAAAGGCGCAGTACTATGTGTCGGCGAGCGCCATGTATGATCCGGGATGGTACAAGCAGAGCGCAGTGCAGCGTTATACCGCCAATTTCAACGGCAACTTCAATATATCCGATAAAGTGTCGTTCAATCTCATCAGCAACGCCTCTTTCCGCAAGCAGAAGGCTCCGGGTACTCTCGGCAGCGATGTGGATGTGGTGAGCGGCGAGGTGAAACGTGATTTCGACATCAACCCCTACTCATTCGCGCTCAATACTTCGCGCACGCTTGACCCGAACACGTTCTATACCCGCAACTATGCTCCTTTCAACATCTCTCACGAGCTGGAGCATAACTACATGAAGCTCGGGGTGAATGACTTCCGCCTTACCGGTGTGCTCACCTACAAGCCTATCCGTAAACTTGAGTTCACTCTTCTTGGCGGCTTGCAGAGCACTACCACCCGTCAGGAACATTACATTCTTGACGAGTCCAATCAGGCTCAGGCTTATCGTGCTATGCCGTCGACCGACATACGCGACAAGAACAAATATCTCTACACAGATCCCGATGACATATTTGCAGTGCCCATCACCATATTGCCAAACGGCGGTATATATGAACGTGCCGACCGCGATATGTTCAAGTGGGACCTTCGTGTTTCAGCAAAGTATAATGATGTATTTAATGATAACCACATCGTGAACTTCTATGCCGGTATGGAGACCAACTCCGTGGACCGTCATTCCACATGGTTCCGTGGCTGGGGTATGCAATATAATCTCGGCGAGATCGCCAATTACGCCTATCATGCGTTCAAGCGAGGTAAGGAGGAGAATACCGACTACTACACGTTGACCAACACGAGCGAGCGCAGTGCCGCATTCTTTGCCAACGCCACCTACTCCTATCAGGGAAAATATACATTGAACGGGACAATCCGCTACGAGGGCACCAACTCTCTCGGCAAAAGCCGCAAGTCGCGCTGGCTTCCCACATGGAATATCTCCGGTTCTTGGAACGTGCATGAGGAGTCATGGTTCCATGATTTCGAACCCACTTGGAGCCATCTCACTCTTAAAGCATCCTATTCTCTTACCGGCGACCGTCCTTCGGTGAGCAACGCATACTCTATTATCAAGGCGTCAAATACCTGGCGTCCCAGCACGAGCACAAGCGAAACACAGCTTTATCTTGCCGAGCTTGCCAACAGTGACCTTACCTACGAGAAAAAGCATGAGCTTAATCTCGGGGTGTCGACCGGATTTTTTGACAACAGGATAAACATTGATTTCGATTGGTACCGCCGAAACAACTATGACCTTATCGGTATCGCCAACACGCAGGGTGTGGGCGGACAGATTCGCAAGTTCGGTAACATCGCTTCGATGAAATCGCACGGTGTGGAGCTTTCGCTCACCACCCGCAACATTGTGACACGCGATTTCACATGGACCACCAATTTCATTTACTCCTACAACAAGAATGAGGTGACCGACCTGAAAACCACCAAACGTGTCATAGACCTCGTAGCCGGCAACGGTTTCGCGCAGGAGGGGTATCCCGTGAGATCGCTATTCTCCATCCCGTTCATGGGATTGAACGATGAGGGTATTCCCACTTTCCTTGATCAGGACGGCAATATCACTACCTCAGGGGTGTATTTCCAGACCTCCGATCCTGACAAACTTGGATTCTTGAAATATTCCGGCAGCATGGATCCGTCGGATGTCGGTTCTTTCGGCAATATTTTCCGCTACAAGGGTGTGTCGCTTAATCTGTATGTGACTTATTCGTTTGGCAATGTCATTCGCCTTGATCCGGTGTTCCGCAACACTTATACCGACCTGACCGCTACACCCAAGGAATTCAACAACCGCTGGTCGGTGCCTGGCGATGAGCGTCACACCAATGTGCCTGTGATAGCTTCACGCCGCCAGAACCGCAATGACTCCGACCTTGCATTTGCCTACAACGCCTATAACTATTCTGACATACGCATCGCGAAGGGCGATTTCATCAGAATGAAGGAGATATCGGTGTCCTACCAGTTCCCGGCAAAGGCTACCCAGGCGCTGAGAGTGTCGAAGGCGATGGTAAAGCTTCAAGCTACTAACCTGTTCCTTATCTATGCTGATAAAAAGCTGAACGGTCAGGATCCGGAGTTCTTCAATACCGGCGGTGTGGCGGCGCCTGTGCCAAAGCAGTTCACTCTCACTGTTAATTTAGGATTTTAATCATCAACAGATCATTATAACATGAATAGATATATGAAAGGCGTCGCGCTGACGCTGTTGGCGACCATGGCGCTCACCGGATGCAATGACTTTCTGGACGAGATGCCTGACAACCGCACCACGCTCGACTCGGAGGAGAAGATAAAGAGCTTGCTCGTGTCGGCATATCCTTATAAAGAGTATGCCTGGGTCAACGAACTGTCATCCGACAATTCCGATGACATAGGTGTTCTGTACAACGAGACTACACGCTGGATGGACGACACATTCAACTGGCGTGATGAGTCGGAGACTATGACCTCTTCCCTAAGCGAAAATTGGGAGAGCTGTTTTGAGGCTATTTCTGCGGCAAATGAGGCTCTGATAGCAATTGATGAGCTTGGCGGAAAGGATGCATCCGAGATGCTGTCGCAGCTCAGGGGCGAGGCACTGTTGTGCCGTGCCTACAGCCATTTTGTGCTTGGCAATCTGTTTTGCCGCCACTGGACGCAAAACGCGGCAAATGATCTCGGATTGCCTTATATGCATAAGCCTGAGACTTCGCTCCGTCCCTCTTATGACCGAGGCAATCTTGCCGACTTCTACAATTACATAGAGCAGGATCTATTGGAAGGGATATCGCTCGTGGGCGATTCCTATTATACTGTGCCCAAGTATCATTTCAATCAGAAGGCTGCCTACGCGTTTGCCGCTCGATTCTATCTCTATACCGAGAAATGGGATAAGGTTATCGAGTATGCCAACAAGGTTCTCGGTTCCGAGCCGAAGAGTATGCTGCGCGATTGGGCGTCATTCGTGAAATTGAACCATTACGGTCAGCTTCGCCCCAACTTCTACATCGAGCCTACAGCCAACTGCAATCTGCTTCTTCAGGCGGCATACTCGTTCCGTGGCGCCGCTTTCGGACGCTACAGCCAGTATAGCCGTTATGCCCACACTTATTATCTTGCCTACAATGAGGATATCTCGTTGAAAAATGTGTGGGGCGGTTATCTGAAAGGACAGCTTGTGACCACCGTGAGCGACGGAACCGACAAACGCATGATTCTCAAATCGCCATACGCATTTGAGTTCACTGATCCTGTCGCCGGAATCGGCTATCCCCACACTGTAGTTGCCGCTTTCACTGCCGACGAAACTTTGCTGTGCCGCGCGGAGGCATACACGCTTCTTAAAAAATATGATGAGGCGGCTGCCGATATTGACATCTGGGTGAAAAATATAGCGATGATTTTGAAGAGCACCCCTGACATGACCAAGGAGCATATCACGGCATTCTATTCCGAGAAAGCATATTGCTATGACGATGATAAGAAATTGAGTTCTGCTCACAAGAAGCACCTCAATCCGTCATTCGCTATCGATGAGGAGGGTTCAATGCAGGAGTCGATGCTGCAATGTGTGCTTGCCATGCGCCGCATCGAGACTCTTCACGATGGATTGCGATGGTTTGACATCAAGCGTTATGGCATCGAGATACCGCGCAGAGTGTGCAATGTGGAGGGTGAGCCCGACCATATCACCGACTTTTTGACGAAAGATGATTTGCGCCGTGTATATCAGATTCCGCAAGATGTGCGTGACGCCGGTTTTCAGGCTAATCCGCGTTGAAAAACTTTTTTAATGAATATTACTGACAAAAAGATATGAAGATACAGAATATATTTCGCGTTGCGGTTTTGATTGCGGGGATAACTTTCTATTCATGTTCATCCGATGAACCCGACACATCAAAATCGGTCATTACTACCGGCAACACCGAGAAAAATGAATTTGACCGCTGGCTCGATGAAAACTTTGTCAAGCCTTATAACATCGATTTCAAGTACCGCTACGAGGACATCGAAGGCGACTATGACTATTATCTGGTTCCGGCACGCTACGATGACGCGATCACCATGGCTCATCTGGTGAAATATCTGTGTGTCGAGACCTACAATGAGGTTGCCGGCACTGATTTCACGTGCAGCTATTTCCCAAAGATGTTTTTCACTGTGGGCGAGTGGGAGTATAACAACAATCACTCCATAGTGCTTGGAACCTCGGAAGGCGGACGTAAAATCTTCCTTGCCGGTCTCAACTACCTTCCGCGTTACATCAAGAGCGAGACTCTGCTCAACGAGTTTTACTTCAAGACCATCCACCATGAGTTTGTTCACGTGCTTAACCAGAAGAAGTCAATCCCAACAGCGTTTCAGGCGGTGACTTCCGATGCCTATGTTGCCGGAATGTGGAATCAGGAGCCTTACAACACCGGCTATCTCACACGCGGATTTGTGTCGGATTACGCTCAGGAATCGTTTGGCGAGGACTTCGCCGAGGTGATGTCGATCTACATCACCAACACCCCCAAGGCGTGGGATGAAAAGCTGAAACTTGCCGGAGATGAGGGTAAGTCGCTTATCCTGACGAAACTTGACATAGTTAGGGAATATCTCACCGAGAATTTCCACGTGGATATCGATGAGTTGCGCGATGTGTTGCAACGCCGTCAGGCTGATGTAGTAGCCGGAAATGTGGATCTGTCCGACATAACAGTTAAATAAAAATTATAGCACACGAATAATATTATGACTATAAATAAAATTTTGCTGACTGCCGCAATTCTCTTAGGAGCCTCAATGTTGCAGTCATGCTTGAAGGATCAGGAAGATGTGTTCGACGAGTCACCGTCATTGCGTATGCAGGCTATGCTCGACGATGCCAAAGCCACTCTTGTAAGCGCTCCCCACGGATGGGCGCTCGACTATTACCCTGACAGCTATCTGCAATATGGCGGCTATGCCTATACCGTGAAGTTTGATGCGTCGCGTGCCACTGTCGGTGCCGAGATGAAGCCCGGAGAGTTTCACACAAGCCTCTATCGCCTCCACGATGACAATGGTCCTGTGCTGTCGTTTGACTCCTACAATGATCTGATGCACTATTTTGCTACGCCTGATTCCGATCATCCTCATGCCTATGATGGCGATTTCGAGTTCATACTGATGAATGTCACCGATGAGCTGATCACTCTGCGTGGCAAGCGTACCGGCAACACCATGTATATGCACCGCCTTGATCGTAGTGCCGAAGATTATCTTGATGATGTGGTCGAGATGGCTCGCGACATATTTCTGCCTTCGCTTGTGGGAACTGTCGACAATGTGGCTCTCACCGGAACAATCGCGGTGGATCAGCGCTGCATGACCCTCTCATGGGGTAGCAGTCCCGAAGAGTCGGCAAGCGAATTCTTTATCCCTGTTCCGGGCGGCATCCGTTTCCTCAATCCGGTGGTTGTGGCGGGCGACACTGTTTCAACTTTGGAATATTCTCATCGCGAACTCACGTTCAGCAGCGATCCATCGGCTCGTGTGGATATAAAGCTCTCCTATACGGTAGGGGAGGACTACACGCTGTTTGAGGATTACGAGGGCGATTATTCGCTCATCTACGAGAATGGCGACAAGTCGCTCGACATTCAGCTCGTGCCCGATGCGGCTAACAACTGCTATCTTATGAAAGGGCTTAATCCCAAGTATGACGTAAAGGTGAGATATGACCGCACTCTCGGTTGCCTTAACTTCACCTCTCAGCAGATAGGCACCGACATGGTGGGTAATGATGAGGTACTCATCTGGTTCACCGGCAAAGAGTATGGCGGCAAATATTCGGTCAACACCGAGTGTGGCGTTTATGCGATGAAGGATCTCAACAATCCCGGCACATATAATTTTGTGCCTAACACCTATCCTACGGTTCATGCCAATTCCTTCTACATCTGCCAGATAAAGAGCCTTCTCTATGAGGATATCCTTGACGGCGATTCACCCGAGGCATGGCACGTGAACGGTAGCCCTGACATCAAAAACATAGTCGCTATCCGGAAGAAATAATCCTCTTCCCGACATATTAATAAACCTGATAGGACTAATAGGACTGATAAGTCTTATTGGTCCTATCTGTGTTATTGGTATCACATTTTTTTTTGCTATTGCAAAAACTTTCATTAATTTTGCCGTGCATTTGGTTCGCCTGTTATTTTGACGGCGATTAAAAGGGAACTCGGGTGTGAATCCCGGACAGTCCCGCTGCGGTAATTCTCACTTCTGCCTCACGGTGGAACGGGCTCGGATAAAAGCCACTGGAACCACAATCGGTTTTGGGAAGGCATCCGACATTGCCCCGAAGAGATAAGTCCGAAGACCTGCCTTTTGCTGATTTAATAATGTTTTTCTTCGAGGATGAGAAGGCATATCATGACTGTAAATTTATTGCTATGTGCGTTGACGGCGTTTGGAAATGCCGTCCAGCCTGACACTGTTTCAGAACGGGTACGTAATCTTGATGGTGTTGAGGTGATGTCGGCACGTGCCGACAAGAGTCTTACCAGCTCGGCGCCGCTCCATTCGCTTGATGCCGACCGCATGAAGATGACCGGAGTGACTGATATTTCCGATGCCATGCACCGATTGCCGGGCGTGACATTGCGTGACTATGGTGGTGCCGGCGGATTGAAAACGGTTTCGGTGAGAGGTTTCGGTGCCGGACACACGGCTGTCGTGTATGACGGAATTTCATTAAGTGACTGCCAGAGCGGGCAGATAGATGTTTCGCGCTATTCCCTTGACAACGTAGGTTCCCTGTCGATGATAATCGGCGATAATGATGACATATTCATCCCTGCTCGTGCTGCTGCATCAGCCGCAACTCTGGCGATTTCCACAATCGGTTTGCCTGATGAAGATGACGACCGGCTGAGGCTTGTCACACAATTGCGTGTGGGGTCGTTTGGAAATATAAACCCGTTTTTCAGAATCAGCAAAAATGTTAGTCCGAAAGTGGCATTATCGGCAATAGGGGAGTTCATGCACACCGACAATGACTACCCCTTCACATTGAAGAACGGCTCAGCCACTACGCGTGAAAAACGCAACAACAGCCGAATGAATTCCGGACACGCTGAACTTAACGTCGGTTGGGCTGTGACTCCAAGGTCATCGCTCAAAGGAAAGATATATTACTATGACAACGCACGGCATCTTCCGGGACCGGTGATCTACTATAATGACGTGAGCAATGAAAAATTGCGTGAACGTAATTTCTTTGCTCAGCTGCAATATCGTAATGCCATAGACCGTAGATGGTCGGTGCAGGGAAATGCCAAATTCAACTGGGCGGCATCGCTGTATCATGATGAGAAAGGAATATATCCAGGCGGTGTGCTCAATCAAAACTATTGGCAGCGGGAGGCATACGTGTCGGGGTGCGTGTTGTTTCTCCCCGACGACCGCTGGGCGATAGACTACTCAGCCGATTATGCCTTCAACAATCTCAACAGCAATCTCCGCGATGACAGCCGCCCCTATCGTAACAGCATCCTCCAGTCGCTTACGGCACGCTACCGTTATAATCGTGTCACGATGATGGCTCGGGCATTGTATTCGGTGTATCTGAATGATGTCAAGGAGGGGGAGAAGAGTCGCGATGCGTCAAGATTGTCTCCGTCATTGAGCTTGTCGTGGCAACCGTTTGCCGCGCAGACTCTTTATTTCAGGCTGTCATATAAAAATATTTTCAGAATGCCCTCTTTCAATGAGGCTTATTTCGATCATTACGGCAGCAAGGACCTTAAGCCGGAGACAACCGATCAGATTAACGTGGGTGTCACTTATAGCACGCCGGCGCTTTCATGGTTGCCGGAACTCACGGCTACGGTCGATGGCTACATGAACCACATCAAGGATAAAATTGTGGCTATACCCTATAATATGTTCGTTTGGAACATGATGAACCTTGGAAAGGTGAGGATGCTGGGACTGGATGTCACGCTGAATGCCACATTCCGGTTATCGAAAGAGCAATCGCTCATCTTTGCCGGAAACTACAGTTATCAACGTGCCCAGCCGCGCACCGACCGCACCGCTTCCGACTGGATGAAGCAGGTGGCATATATCCCGCTTAATTCCGGAGGAGCGTCGTTGAGCTATGAAAATCCATGGGCTAATGTGGCTATTCACGCCACCGGAGTGAGTGCCCGCTATGCTACCAACAACAATCTGCCTGAAACACGCATCCCCGGCTATATTGAAGCCGGAGTCACCGCCTACCGCGCTTTCCATTTTGGCGATCATGAAGTGGAGCTTAGGGCTGACCTGCTCAATATGTTCGACAAGCAGTATGAGATCGTGGCACGCTACCCCATGCCGGGACGTTCGTGGCTCTTTTCCGTGAAATATTCATTTAACTAATCTATAATTAATTATGCGAAAAAACATTTATCTATGTGCGATTCTCGCCCTTAGCTCTGTGGGCTTTGTGGCTTGTAGTGATGATGACGACAACAAGGCTCCCAATCCTGACCGTCCTGAAATAAGCGAAGGATTGTTTGTAATTAATCAAGGCAACATGAGAAGCAAGATTGAAGGCAGTCTTTCCTACATTGATTTTGCCACTCAGCAGGCATCGCAGGAAGTGTTCTTCAACGCTAACGACCGCAGGATCGGCGATACACCTCAAGGAGCAGTTGTCTACGGATCGAAAATCTACATCGGTGTATATCAGTCAAATACTATCGAGATTCTCAACCGCAAGACCTTGAAAGCTGAGAAAACAATATCATTGACCGATGCAGAGGGTCAGAACCCGCGTGCCCTCATCGCCAAGGATGGCAACGTCTATATCTCTATGTACAATGGCTATGTGTCACGTCTTGACACCCTTTCGCTGTCGATTGACAAGACCGTGAAGGTGGGTATGAATCCTGAAATTATGGCAATCCACGGAAATGACCTTTATGTGCCCAACTCCGAAGGTATGAGCTATAACACTACAGGATATGGCACAACAGCTACACGCATTGACCTTGCTACATTCACCGCTGCCGAAACATTCACCGTGCCATTGAATCCATATCAGTTCATGACCAACGGCAAAGACCTCTTCTTGCTCGCAAAGGGCGATTACGGAGATGTCAAGTCAAAACTCTATAAAATGGAGTCCGACAAGTCGTTCACTGAAATAGCTGAGGCTACCATCGCTGACATACACGGTAATGAGATCTATTACATCAACTCGGTATGGGGTGCTCCATCGGTTGAATATTCGGTTTATGACATCCGCAATAACACTAAGTCCGATATGCTTAAGGATGCGTCAGGCATCGACAGCCCTGCGGCTCTGGGAGTGGATCCTATCACAGGAAAGATCTATATCACATCCTATACCAAGGATGCCGGCAACGTGAGCTATTCTCTTCCCGGTTACTGCAATGAATATGACGTGCAAGGCAATTTCACACGCAAATATACTGTAGGCGTGGGTCCTGCCGCTGTGTTCTTCAACTATGAATAAATTGATGAAACTTTCGATAACTTTTTTTTCTGCGTTTGTGGTGTTGTCGCTCTTGTTTTCGTGCAAGAGCGGCAATGCTCGTTTTTCCGGAGATGGTGGCGACACAATCCCCATGTCCTATGCCGTCAATCTGTCGATGGTGGATTTTGATGGCTATACCAGGGTTGATGTGCGCAATCCGTGGGACACCACTCGCACTCTGCACACCTATCTGTTGGTGCCTGCCGCCGATGCTATGCCGGAATCGCTCCCGGAGGGGACTGTAATCCGCACTCCGCTTAAAAGCTCGGTGATATATTCTTCAGTACATAACAGTCTTGTGACTGAACTTGGTGCCGACAGCGCGATATCCGGGATATGCGATGTGCAGTACATCCATCAACCTCGCCTTGTGGAGCGTATAAAATCAGGCGACATTGCTGATTGCGGCAACAGCATGACCCCAAATATAGAGCGTATCATCGAATTGCGTCCTGAGGCGATACTGTTGTCTCCGTTTGAAAATTCCGGTGGTTATGGAAAATTGTCGCAGTTAGGAATCCCCATTGTTGAGTGTGCCGATTATATGGAGACCTCGCCGCTCGGACGAGCTGAATGGATGAAATTCTATGGACGTCTTTTCGGTGCGGAACTGCTCGCCGACTCGCTGTTTGACAGTACCGAAACTGCCTATCTCGCTATAAAGCATCTTGCCGACTCTGCCGCGAGCCGTCCTGCAGTGTTGATGGATCGTATGTTTGGTGCGGTGTGGAATCTTCCCGGAGCCTATTCGACTATGGGGCGTTTCATCGAGGATGCAGGCGGTGCCAATCCGTTTTGTGAATACAAGATTTCCGGCAGCACTCCTCTTGCCCCCGAGCAGGTGCTGTATAAGGCTGGCGATGCCGATATATGGCTCATCAGATATTCTCAGAAAGATGACATGACCCTCTCGCAACTTGCCGACGACAATGCAATATACAGCAAATTCGCTCCGTTTACTAATAATAATGTCTACGGCTGCAATACGTCGGTGAATTACTTCTACGAGGAGATACCGTTTCACCCTCAATGGCTTTTAGGCGAATTTGTCGCTATCATTCATCCTGAACTTGCCGCCGATTCATTGTCGCCGCGTTATTTCAAAAAATTGAAGCCTTGATAAGATTCGTCATCCTGATAGTCGGCATAGCGGTGCTGTTTGTGCTGAACCTCTTTATCGGTTCGGTAAGCATCCCGTGTGCCGATGTGTGGATGGTATTGACCGGTAATGCCGATCCCGGCAGCACCACAAGTTTCATTGTGCTTGGCAGCCGGTTGCCCCAAGCTATAACCGCGCTTCTCGCCGGAGCAGGGCTGGCGGTGTCGGGATTGATGCTTCAGACAGCTTTCCGCAATCCTCTTGCCGGACCCTCTATCCTCGGCATTACATCGGGCGCGAGCCTTGGTGTGGCACTGGTGATGCTGCTTCTTGGCGGTACGATTGTTGCCGGCAATTTCGCTTGGAACGGATATGCCGCCATCATAACCGGTGCTTTTGTGGGCAGTCTGTCTATAATGGGAGTGTTGCTTCTATTCTCAACATGGCTCAAAAATGACCTCATGCTGCTGATATCAGGAATAATGATAGGCTACATGACCTCCTCGGCGATAACGCTGCTCAATTTTTCCTCCACGGCGCAAGGCGTGCATAGCTATACCATGTGGGGTATGGGCACATTCAATGCTGTATCGATGGATCGGATGCCTCTTTTTGCGGCGATAACCTGTGCCGGGATTCTTATGGCGGTGCTGTTGATAAAGCCTCTCAACCTTCTGTTGCTTGGCAACAATTATGCCATCAACCTCGGGCTGAATGTGAAAAGTGTGCGCAACCGTCTGCTGCTCGCCACAGGCATCCTCACTGCCGTCATAACGGCATACTGCGGTCCCGTTTCATTCATAGGGCTTGCCGTGCCCCACATCGCCCGCATGATTTTCCGCAGCGACAACCATCGCATCCTGCTGCCGGCAACGCTTGTATGCGGATCCATCGTAGCGCTGTTATGCAATCTCATAACCGTCCTGCCCGAGTCAGGAGTGATTCCGCTCAATGCCGTAACCCCTCTCATCGGTGCTCCTGTCATCATTTACGTCATCATTCGCCGCCGCCGTTGACAGCCACATTCACATTTCGTCGGAATCATCCTTGATATGAATAAGTGGAGGGAATGGTGAAATCTCGTGTTTTTTTGCGTAAACCGCTGAAAAATCATTGTCTTAAAATCTTATTATATCGAAAAACTGTTGTATTTTTGTAACTTAGATAAATGTAGGAGATATAATTATGGCAAGACCGATAGCTGAAACCCCGATATTGATAGGCGAGGATGCAATACGTTTTGAGCGTCTGAGAAAGGAAGTGGACAGCCTTACCAAAGAACAACGTGCTGAGAACACCCGAAAGTTGAAAGAGGACATTCAGAATGCAAAAAATCGGATAGAGATTTGTATATAAATGCGACTGGTAAGACTTACTAAAGAACACAGCCAATCTCACTTCGATTGTGGAGATAGTGACCTCAATGAATTTTTACGTGACAATGCGCTACAATTTTCAGAGCAGCGTATTGCCAATACTTTTGTGCTTGAAGATGAAAATGAGATTGCTGCTTACTTTTGTCTGTTGAACGACAAAGTAAGTCAAGAAGAATCTTCAAACAACAAGTGGAAAAAGCTGAAGAAGGAGTTTCCTGAAGGGAAACAGTTCAGCAGTTATCCAGCCATTAAGATTGGACGATTCGCCGTCTCGTCCAATCATCGGGGAATGAATATAGGTACAGACCTCATTCGTAAAATTAAGGATATGCTTTATGATAATCCTAATTATTCTGCATTCCGTTATCTTACCGTAGATGCCTATATATCAGCCATCGGATTCTACGAAAAGAACAATTTCAAGATATTATCACCTCAGACGATAGATAAAGATACTCGTCTGATGTTTTTCGATATGATGGAATTCGTTTGAGAATCAATTTTATTATTAAACTCCCCCAAGATATGAAAAAAATTCTATTGATCTCCTGCTTCGCGGCAATTATGTGGGCGGCGACAGGATGTAAGACTACCGAGGCTAACTACCGGGCTGCATACGAGGTGGCAAAGGAGAAATCGGCTGAAAAGTCGCCGGTCGACGGCACCATATATGACCAGATGCGTCGCGAGGCGATTGACTCGCGGTTGATAGTGGATGGCGATTCAATCCCCATGGTGACGGCACAGATAGCTACAGTGCCTGGCTACTCCACTCCGCAGGATGTGAAGCGGTATTCAGTTGTCATCAACCAGTTCAAGCAGGTGTTCAACGCCAAGTCGCAGGTCGACCGTCTGCGTGCTTCTGGCTACTCCGATGCTCTCCTTGTGGTTACCGCCGAGCCGCTTTACTATGTAGTTGCTGCCGGTGCTGATTCCGCTGAAGAGGCAGCCGTGCTATTCAAAAAGGTTTCTGACGACAAGTCCATTGTCAAGAAGTCGCCTTTCCCGTGGGTTTTACGCCCGGCGATCTATCCGCTGAAATAGTTAAAATATGTTTTGCAACATAAACCCTTGTTA
Organism: Lachnospiraceae bacterium; assembly: GCA_023663655.1. Lineage (GTDB taxonomy): Bacteria > Bacteroidota > Bacteroidia > Bacteroidales > Muribaculaceae > Muribaculum. The sequence continues at coordinate 13,304 of JAMPGZ010000007.1, read as the reverse complement.
ATGATAAATCTTTTGCATACTTTTGGAGAAACAACATACTTGACCGTTTTTTCAAAATATATGTTTTTATAGATTGTAGATTAAAAAGGGTGTCGTCGTGATGACAACACCCTTTGACTTTTCTTCCGTTAACTTTAGATTACAGCGTGTATTGCAAATCAATGACATCAAGAAGTCTGCCGAATTTGCAGCCCACATTCTTGAAGTGCGACACCTGTTCAAATCCGAGTTTCTTGTGAAATGCCACGCTTCCCGTGTTTTCAGCCGTCACGCAGGCTATCAGCACCCTGTAGCCGCGCTCTCGGCATTCCGAGATTAGCCTTTCCATGAGCATCGTACCGATGCCGTTTGCTTCCGTCCCGGCTTTCAGGTAAATGGTGGTCTCCACCGTCCCGTCGTATGCCGCTCGCTCTTTCCATGGGTGCACATAACAATAGCCCGTTACTTCGCCATTACTGTCCTCATGCACGAAATATGGATAATGTGATGCAATAGACGCTATCCGTCGAGCCATCCCGGATTCAGTCAGCGGCTCGGTCTCGAAGGACACGGTAGTCTCCTTTACATAATGATTATATATGCGGCTTATCGCTACCGCGTCTTGCAGTTCTACAGGTCTTATCATTTTACATCGATATGAAACAGGGTTGCGGCATTGGCGGTGGTGACATTGGAAAGCTCTTCAACAGTCATGCCTAAATGATTTGCCACATAAGCGGCGGTGTGGATGATGAATGCCGACTCGTTGCGTTTGCCGCGATGAGGCACCGGAGCAAGATAAGGTGCGTCAGTTTCAAGCAGAAGCCTGTCAGCGCCGATTGAGGGCAATGTGTCGCGCAGCTTTGAGTTCTTGAATGTGACTATGCCGTTGATGCCGAAATAAAAGTCGCCGCGGCGGCGTATTCTCTCTATATCCTCGCTCGTGCCGCCGAAACTGTGAAACACTCCGGCTGGCACTCTCTCTATCGAGTCAAAGACCTCAAGTATCTCATCAAGTCCCTCGCGGCAATGTATTATCACCGGAAGATCGCGTTCTACCGCCCATTCACATTGAGCACGGAACGCCTTCATCTGCTCCTCGCGAAATTGCTTGTCCCAGTAAAGGTCAATCCCAATCTCGCCTATTGCCACATACTTGGTGCCGCTGTCGAGTTCAGTCTTGATCCGTTCAAGATCCTCCTCCCAAATATCGGTTATCTCGGTCGGGTGAAGCCCCATGGCGAGGGAGGTCTGTGTGCTGAATGCATTGTACAGCTCCTTCATCGGAGCTATGGTGCCGAGGTCGACATTGGGAAATATAAGATGTCCCACTCCGGCATTCAGGGCACGGATCACCGCTTCCGATGGGTTATCGAATTCCGGAAGATAGAGATGGGTGTGAGTGTCTACTATCATGAACGTCTGGTGAGTGATTTTTCGGCAAGTGTGCGGAAAAATTCGGTAGCTTTATCGGATAGTTCCGCGCGTTCAATAGCTTTTATAGCTTCATCGGTAGCCTCCTCGATCAGTTTGCGGCACGCTGCTTCGGCTCCTGTTGCGTCATATATGGCGCGTACTCGTTCGATTTTCTCTTCTGAGCGTGTGCCCATCAGTGACAGCAATTCCGATTTTTGTTCTCCGGTTGAGTCGGCGAGAGCCTTTATAAGCAGATAGGTCTTTTTATCGTTGAGTATGTCGCCGCCTATTTTTTTGCCAAACACTGCCGGGTCGCCATAAGTGTCGAGCCAGTCATCTTGAAGCTGGAACGCCTTGCCAAGCGCTTTGCCAAAGTCATTGAATGCCTGTCGTCTGTCCTCGTCGGCATTGGCAAGTATAGCTCCCATCAGGCACGGTGCAGCTATCAATGCGCCGGTTTTCTGTGAGATCATGTCGAGATATTCCTCGATTGTGACATCGGTGCGTGATTCAAAATCCATATCCTTCTGCTGCCCTTCATACACGTCGATAGCCGTGTCATTGAACAGTGCAAGGATATCCAGTGCCGACTTGTCGCGTAGTCCGCGAGTCACCATCATTCCTGCCATCGTGAGCATCGTGTCGCCCGAGAGTATGGCTGTGGCGGCATCCCACTTCACGTGCACCGTCGGCTTGCCGTGGCGCATATCGGCACGGTCCATCAGGTCGTCGTGCAGCAGCGTGAAGTTATGAAACATCTCGATTGCGAGAGCCTGGTTGGCTGCCATCCCCATCGGCACTCCAAGAGCGTCGGCAACAGCGAGCAGAAGCATCGGTCGTAGTCGCTTGCCTCCGGCTTCGATTGTGTATTTCACCGGTTCATATAGACCGGCAGGATGCGACGGATATTTTATCGCGCTAATCTGAGAGTTGATATAATCAACATATTCGTTGACAGTGTGCATGATATCGGGAAGTTTTTTGGTTATGTTCAAAATATGAGTGATGTGATGGAGTCGGAATTGGCTCTGATATACTCTTCAAATCCTTCGATATAGGAGACAGCGGAGGCTGAGTCGCCCGAGGTCACATATTTATACTCGTTGGCTCTCACATTGAGCAGATAGCCTTCAAGTTGCAGTTCCGACATAGAGTTTATCGAGTCGATGAGTGCTGAGGCATCAGCCTCTCCTCGTGAATAAGCCTCTTTCTCCTCGGCGCTCTTTCCGCAGCCGGTAAGCGCAAGCATGGAAATAAGAGCAACATATAATAAATTTTTCATAACAGTGTCATTGCTATTTTTGCGCAAGCCTCGGCATCGGCAAGCGCGTTGTGGTGGTTATTGAACGGAATACCCATGAAGTCACACACTACCGGAAGCGAATAGCTTCCGATGAGTTGACGTGGAATGGTTCGCCGAGCCTTCTGAAGCGTGCAAAGGAACGTGTTGTCACACCATGTGAGCCCATACACCCTATGTGCCTCCTTTAGGCATTTTTCGTCAAACATCTTGTTGTGGGCAACAAACACCGCCTCTTCCGGATGGGTTTCGTAGCCGAATTGCTTTAGCATCGCCATCCACACCCGGTCAAAAGTAGGGGAGTTCTCTGTATCCTCTCGGAATATGCCGTGGATATTCTCTGAAAAGTGGCGGAAATAGTATTCCGGTTCCGGTTTCACAAGTTCGTAGAACTCATCGACAATCACGCCACCTTCCACCTTCACGGCGCCAAGCGCGCAGATGCTCGATGGATGATTGTTGGCGGTCTCTACATCTATGGCTATAAAGTCATTCATCGCGGGTGATTTTTAGCAGATGCTCCTTCACGTTTTCCATCAACCAGCGCGGGGTGGAAGTGGCACCGCATATTCCTATGCTCTCGACTCCGTTAAGCCACGATGGCTCTATTTCGTCGGGATTGGAGATGAGATGTGTGTTGGAATTGACATCGGCACATTCTCCAAACAGGATCTTGCCGTTGCTGCTCTTCTTGCCGCTCACAAACAGGATCAGGTCATGAGCCGATGCAAACTCCCTGAGCTTGGGTACACGGTTTGCCACCTGACGGCATATCGTGTCGTAGTATCTGAAATTTGTGTCAGGCGATTTCTTTGACTCTATCGCTGATATCATTTCCGAAAGTCCCTGTAGCGACTTCGTGGTCTGTGAATAAAGCACTATGTCATTGTCGTAGTCCAGCTTTTCAAGACCTGATATCTCTTCCACAACAATCGCCTCTCCGTTGGTCTGACCTACCAGCCCGTTCACTTCAGCGTGTCCGCGCTTGCCGTAGATCACGATAGTCTCTTTGCCCGACCGTTTGTCATACGATTCCCTGATGCGTTTCTGTAGGTGCAGCACCACAGGGCAGGTTGCGTCAATGATGGTGATGTCATTCTTTCGGGCGATTTCATAAGTGGACGGCGGCTCTCCGTGGGCGCGCAGCAATACTTTCACGCCATGCAGCTTCGACAGCTCCTCATGGGTTATGGTCACAAGTCCGCGTTGCCTCAGTCGCTCCACTTCGTCGCTGTTATGCACTATGTCGCCAAGGCAATACAGCGTTCCTGTGCGGTCAAGTTCATCCTCGGCTTTGCGTATTGCCGACACCACGCCGTTGCAGAATCCTGAATCCTTGTCAATCTCTATGCGTATCATGCATTTATCTTGCGGTGATATAAATCAAGAAGCCATTGGTTCTGTGCCTCAACCGACATGGTGGAATTGTCGAGCGTCACTGCGTCGGCGGCTTTTCTCAGCGGACTCTCTTCACGCGTCTCGTCAATGTGGTCTCGCTGGGCGACATTGGCGAAAACCTCCTCGTAATTTGCCGGAATACCTTTGGCTACCAGCTCTTGCAGGCGGCGTTGGGCGCGTGTCTCTACCGAGGCGGTAACAAACACCTTCATCTCGGCATGAGGAAATACCGTTGTGCCTATGTCTCTGCCATCCATCACTATGCCCTTGCCCTTGCCGAGTTCCTGTTGTAGGTCTACAAGTTTGTGGCGCACTTCCGGAATGACCGACACCTGCGACACATTCGACGACACATCCATGCGGCGTATCAGCTCCTCCACATCCTCGCCGTTGAGGAGTGTGTGTTGCTTGCCGTCGGGCATCACTTGGAAATCAATGTTTATCTTGGAAAGATTTGCTATCAAACCGTCGCGGTCCACATTGCCGTTAGCCACAAGACCGTTGCGCATAGCCCAAAGGGTGACAGCGCGGTACATAGCGCCTGAATCAATATAGCGGTAGCCTATTTTTGAGGCAAGAGCTTTTGCCATCGAACTTTTGCCCGACGATGAGTAGCCGTCGATGGCAATTATGATTTTATCCATAGTAATTTTCTTATATTTGAAAAACAAAGATACAACTTAAACCCGACACACTCGAAATTTGCCCGCAATATTTTTCGTGGCGGCTCACGTATGGACACAAAAAAAGGGTAAGCTTACTACATCGCACCGCTACAACCCGGTACCGTTGCTCCGGTCAAGGCCTGGCGGAGTTCCCGGGGAGCTGGTCGTGTAGGACTTACCCGGGCACAAAGGTACTGCTTTTTTCTGAAACTGCAATACCTCACCCCAAGAAAAGTGAAAATAAACTCAAATCACCCCATAATTCCCATCAGTCCCATTGGTCTCATAAGTCCCATCCGTCCCATTCTCCCCACCAGAATAACAATATTTTCCTGTTCTGTCCGTTAATTGGATAGCTATGACAACTCAAGGATATCCTAATTATATAAGACTTATTGTATTGGCATTTTCGCTGCTTGCCGCCGCAGTGGCATCTGCCTTTTCTCTTGACACTTACGCCCCTGCCTCGGCTCTCTCGTCGGGCAGATGGGTGAAGATAAGGGTCAGTGCCTCAGGTGTTCATCTCATCTCCAATGCCGATTTGCAAAGATGGGGATTCTCCGACCCGGCAAAAGTGAGGGTCTACGGTTACGGCGGTGCCCCTATCAGCGACAATCTTTCTCTTGAAAATTATGTCGACGACCTCCCGATGGCGATTTCCGAATTGACTCCGCGAGGCATCGTTTTCTACGCTCATGCTGCAATTATGCCGGTGGAGCGTTCAGGCTCTATGGACTATGAGCGCAATTACTATTCCGACCACGCTTATTATTTCCTGACCGACAGCGGCGAGGAGACATCTTTCCCTTCCGCAGGATCTCCTGAATTGTCAGGCAGCGTGGCTGATTCATTTACTGAAATGCTTTATCACGAGCAGGAACTCGTATCGCCCGGAGCCACCGGTCACACATTTCTCGGCGAGGACTTCTCGGCGACACGCACAAGGTCGTTCAACTTCAACCTTGTGGGCAAGGTCGGCGATAAGGTGTCGTTTTCATGCTATTTCGCCACAAAGACCATCGGTGCAGGATCGCAGTTGAATCTCTCAGTCAACGGCACTGCTCTTCCGGCTGCGTCCGACAACAATCTTGATGCTGCCGCCAATGATTCCCACCGTCATTATGTGATGAAAGAGATTCGTCGCAACATATCGGTGGAAGACGGCGATATGCAGTTGTCGCTTGCTTTCCAGCCAAAAGGCGGCAACGTCATGCTGGCGCGTCTCGACCGCATCGTCGTCAATTACACCCGCCGGTTGGAGCTGTCTTCCGGCGTGCTTGATTTCTGGCTCAAATCCGGATCGGCGGCTCTCGCAGGAGCCTCTGCCGACACCCGGTTGTGGGATGTGACCCGCCCCGATGCTGCCGCCAATGTGAATGCGGCGCTTTCAGAAAACACTCTCCGATGGAGCGCGGCGACCTCCGTCATGAGGCACTATGTCGCTTGGAACCCCGATGCTCAGATGCCCTCGCCTGTGTATGTGGGCACGGTGGCTAATCAGAACCTCCATGGCGCTGATACTCCGCAAATGATTATCGTTACCATGCCTGAGTGGCGTGACAAAGCGGAGGAGATAGCTGATCTGCATCGCAACTCACCTGAACTTCCGCTCGATGTGATGGTTGTGACTCAGGATGAGGTGTTCAACGAGTTTTCGTCTGGCACACCTCATGTCAACGCTTTCCGCCGTATGTTCAAAATGTTTTGGGATCGTGGGCGTGACGGTGTCGACAGCCGTCTCGGTTTTGTGTTAATGCTCGGACGAGGCATATATGACCACCGGGCAATATCCAATGATGTGAAAATGCTTGCCAAGCCGATTCTCCTGCAGTGGCAGACTGTCGACGGCAGCCACGACAATTCATCCTACACCACCGAGGACTATCTCGCCTTTCTTGAAGATGGCTCAGGTGTGCGTCCGGGGCGCGACCGTCACTGTGTCGCCATCGGTCGAATTCCGGTCACTTCGGTTGCCGATGCCGCGCTTGCCGTGGAAAAACTGCGTGCCTACATCGCCGATGAAAAGAAAAGCGAATGGAAAAACCGCATGATCCTCGCTGCCGATGATGAAAACGGCGGCGATCATCTCGACCAGATGGAGGCTGTGTATAAGGAGATGATGTCAAAAGATGCGGGACGTAATTTCCTTTACAATAAAGTATATGTCGATGCCTTCCCCCTTATTGACAATGTGGCTGTGGGTGCGCATGACCGCATGATGCGAGCCCTCAACAGCGGTGTGTCATGGTGGTGGTACATAGGTCATGCCAACACCTTCAGTTGGACAGGCGAGGGATTGCTTACGCGTCAGGATATCGATGCGGCAAGTTTCGGATCGCAGCCCATGCTTTTCGCGGCTACCTGCGATTTTCTCCGCTGGGACCTTACCGACAATTCCGGTGCCGAATCCCTGTTCTTCAATCCCAACGGCATAATCGGTGCTATTGCCGCTACTCGTCCCGTCTATATTTCCTATAATGGCGACATGGCATTGGCGCTTGCCAAGAAAGTGTTTGACCAATACGACTCTGGAACTCCGATTCCGGTTGGCGAAATGATGCGCCGGGCAAAAAACACCATGCTTAATAATGAAGAAAACAAGCTGCGCTACGTGCTTCTCGGCGACCCGGCATTGTCATTGATGACTCCGCGTCGGCGCATGGTGCTCGACCGCATAAATGGCGTGGAGGTCGATCCCGAGTTGCAGCCCGCCATCAAAGCCCGTCAGGACGTGGTGATGGAGGGCAGGGTAGTCGGCATGGATGGCACCATCGTTGAGGATTTCAACGGTGTATTCATCCCCACTGTCTATGATGCCGAATACAGCACCACCACTCTCGCCCACGGCAAGGATGGCAAGGAGATCACATTCGAGGAGCAGGGCGACCGCCTTTACGTGGGGCGTGATTCAGTGCGGCAGGGACGCTTCAATGTCAAGATCTCGATGCCCGTGGAGATAGCATCCAATTTCCGCCCGGCAGCGTTCAATATGTTTGCCTACGATGCATCGGGGCGCGACGCTTCGGGTGTCAACCGCGACTTCTTTGTGTACGGCTACGATGACACCCGCGACGATGACCTCACTCCGCCGGTCATCGAATATTTCGCCCTCAATTCCACAGCGTTCCGCGACGGACAGCGTGTCAACTCTTCCCCCACCGTCATTGCGCGCATGAGCGATGATGTGGGCATAAACATCTCTTCGGCAGGAATCGGACATCAGATTTCATTGCTCCTTGACGGCGACAAGACCTACAACGATGTCGCTCAATTCTATCAGCCCGGTGATGAAGGTCCCGTTTGGGGCACCCTCTCTTATCCGTTGAGCGGACTTCAGGACGGTGAACACTCGCTGAGACTCCGGGTGTGGGACACTTCCAACAATCTTGCCGAGTCCACCATATCCTTCACCGTCAAGGAAGGACGTGTGCCCGAAATCATCAATCTGTATGCCGATTGCAGCCCGGCGGTCGACAGAGTCAATTTCTTTGTTGAGCACAACAAGCCCGGGGCAAATGCCGATGTCACCCTTGCCGTCTACGACCTGATGGGACGCATGGTGTGGTCCACTCGACGTTCAGGCGACAGTGCCTCGGCGCCTATGGAATGGAATCTGAGCGATGCTGCCGGACGGCGTGTGCCAAGAGGCATTTATGTGTATCGCGCCACTGTCGCCATCGATGGTCAGCAGCACGTCTCTGCCGCCCGCAAGCTCGCCGTTGCCGCCCCCTGACACTCCCTCACTGGGAATTTTCCTCAGAATTTCGTAATTTTGCGCTGACAAAAAAATGCAGTGCTTATGATTTCTACTTATCAATTGCCCGCAAAAGACCGTGTGGTTTCATTCGTGTGGCAGCATCTTCTTTTATTATTCTCACTCTATCTGATGACTCTCGGAGTCGTCCTGTGCATCAAGTCGGCGCTCGGCAGCAGCGTCATCTCATCATTGCCCTTGTCCTTTTCTATAGCGGGTGCCGAGGGCATCGTTCCCCCGCTCAGCGTAGGAGGCTACACCATTGTCATGAACTTCGTGCTCGTATTCCTCCAGATTTTGGTGCTCCGCCGCCGCTTTGAGGCAGTGCAACTCTTCCAGCTCCTCATCGGGTGGGTCTTCGGCTGGCTCATCGACATTAATATGATTGTCACCTCCTCATTAGTGTGCGACAGCGCCATCTCATGTGCCGCGACACAGTTCATCGGATGCACCGTGATGGGAATAGGAATCGCATTTGAAGTAAGATGCGGATCAGTCACCATGCCCGGCGAAGGGTTCCCTGTCGCATTGAGCCGTGTCACCGGAAAACCGTTCCCCAAACTGAAAATCTATGTCGACACAGCCCTCGTCGTGCTTGCCGTCATCAGCAGCTACATCTTCTTCGGAACATGGAAATGGAACATCGTCGGTCCCGGCACACTCTTCGCCATGATCTACGTAGGGCTCGTAGTGAAATTTATCGGAGCGCGCATCCCCTGGTTTGACCGCCTCCTCCACTACCGCCCCGGCTTCCGCCGCTACCTCTTCGGGCTCGCCCGCTACCTCCGCCGCCCCTAATCCCTCAATGGCGTAATAATTTATCATATTATAGCGGTATGTCGACGAATCCGCAAGGACATTGTCTTTAGCTGATTTGCCGTGCAAAGATTCGTCATAAGATAGCGAGCGTCGATGAATCCGCAAGGATTCATCTCTGGGTAGCCGGGCGCCGAGCGAAGCGAGACGCCCGGAAAGCGGTTTGTATAATGATTGAATCTGAAAGATTCATCTATTTTCCCAAGATGATTCTTTCAGAAACCGTCAGATTAACTCGCTGATGAATCCTTCCTGACTTTGCTTTCAATGGAGGACGGTTCGTCGCCTATTATGTAGCGTCGGTAGTAGTCGAGCAAGAGCGCTGTCGCCGGAAGGGCTATGATCATGCCTATTATCCCCATGAGGGTGCCCCACACAGAGAGCGACAGAAGTATTATTGCCGGGTTGAGCCCGAGGCTTTTACCCATGATCTTAGGGGTGAGAATGTAGTCGCAGATGCATTGGCTCACGGCGTAGACTATGAGACATTCCCCGAGCTCCTGCCAGAAGTGCACATCGCCTGTACCCGAGTCGATGAGACACACTATTGCCACCGGGATGAGGGTGACATACTGGAAATAGGGTATCATGTAGAGCACTCCCACCGTGATTCCGAGAATGATGGCGAGAGGAATCCCCACGATGGAAAATCCGATGCAATAGAACACTGCCGCACACAGGGCTATGAGCGCCTGGCTGCGGAAATAGCGGTTCATGCTGTCCTTTATTTCGTCTTCCACGCGGTAGACTCCTGAGCGGTATTTGATGGGCACCAGCTTGCGGAATCCGGTCATAAGGGTGGGGTAGTCGATCAGGATGAAGATTATGTAGATGAATGTCAGGAGCCATTCGAGAGTGTGGAGGAGAAAGTCGACGGTGGCCGATATGAACGATGAGCCTGAATTGAGGAGCGACATGAAATGGGAGTTCTGCATGATGTTTTTCACATTGAAGTCGCTCACCCATTTGCGTATGGGCGTGGCTATGTCTTCGGGGATGAATGGGATGGGTGAACCTTGCGAGCTTTGTTTCACCAACGCTTCCAGCTGGTTGACCTCCTTTATTATCGATGGGACGAAGAAATATCCGAGCAATGCTATTATGGATGTCACTTCTACGAGTGTGAGCAGACTCGCAAGCCCTCTGCCCTTCATCCGCAGAAGTTTGCGGTTGAGCTCGACAAGGGGGTCCAGCAGATAGGCTACGAGGCAAGCGACTACAAACGGCAGCAAAACATTGCGCAGCAGGTTGATGAGCCATATCGCGGCGGCAATCACTGCGATGGTGGCGAGAATGCGCACCACGCGGTCGAATGTGTAGGGGCGTGAATGTGAATCGTGCATAATGGTGACGCGTTTTCTATTATAACATCTGTGTGTGGATTAATGTTGATTTCGGCGGATTCTAAGCGAATTCTTAAAAAAGAGTGGATAAATATGTTATTATTTGCAAAATAATCGTAAATTTGCCGAAAGATTATAAACATAATGCCGTGTTCTATCATTTAATGTATAACAAATAAAAATTAACCAACATGAACATTGACACTATCGGCTACAATGCCGGACTATTATGGAATGCTTTAAATGAAGCTGAGGCTATGGGTCTTAAGCAGATTAAGAAAGCAACAAAATTGAAGGATAAAGAGCTTTATGCAGCTATTGGCTGGCTTGCCCGTGAAGGTAAGCTTCTGATTGCAGAAAATGAGGATGAAAAGGACTTGGTTCTTTCTCTTGCTCAATAATTGATACAAAATAACTCTTAAACGAAGGAGTCTTGACCGAACGCGGCCGAGACTCTTTTTTTGAATCAAGAGTGTAGAATCAAGAGTTGAGAATTGAGAATCGAGAATCGAGAATTGAGAATTGAGAGTGGAGAATTGAGAATTGAGAATCGAGAATCGGGAGTCGAGAGTGGAGAGGGTGTGCTGTGAAGCAGCAGGACGGTGGCTTTGCGGATTCGGGTTTGTGTGGATTGTCCGGTGGATTTCGATTTCCGAAATGACGTTTCCGCAGGAAACATCTCTCGGTAGCCGAGGGCCGAGCGAAGCGAGACCCTCGGAAAATGTTGGTTCATAAGATGATTCTGAAAGAATCATCTTAAAAATAAACGAATCTTTCAGATTCATATTCACATTTGCATTCTTTCATCCATCAATCCCGATTCTCACAAAAAAAATCGGTCTATAGGACCGAAAGATTTCAGCCCGGTATGTAGCGTCAGCGAAATGCTGGGTAATCGTGAATAGCTCCATATTTGGAGTTCCGTAGGAACGATACATGTGTATCGCTCTTACAGAGCTTGAATTTGATTTAGGCTCCGTTAACCTGGCATTTCACTGGCGCTACATACCGGGAAATCTTCCGGTCCTACAGACCGCGATGACACAAAACCGCAACCTCCATGGAGCATGCAAGGCTCGACTTACGAATAGCTTATTGTATTGGGCACATAAAGATATTTCTTCAATTATTTAGTTAAAGATTTGGTAAATAACGATAAAATATGTATATTTGTCGCGTTCCATGAAGCACAAAATCAGGACTTAAAATAACAGTGAATATAATTACCAAATACCTATTTATTAACTTTAAACAAACCATGCTAATGAAAAAAATTTTATCTCATGCATTGGTTGCGCTCGCATTCTGTGTTGCTGTAGGTGCTACCGCACAGGATCGCAAGACTTGGGATTTCACCAAGGGGCTTAGCGCTGAAACCACTGCCAATCTTAAAGCCGATTCCAATTGGAAGGATTCTGGAGAAACTGATACGGAAGCCGACGGAACTCCGAGATCATGGACTAACGCCAACAAAATTACTGAAACAATTTCATTTATTGCAAATGGCGTGGAAATTGAAGAACTTGCCGGTCTTAAACTCACTAAAAGTGGCGTGAGCAGCGGTTCTGACTTCCGAATTGGTGTTCAGACTGAAACACTTAGACCTATAATGGGACTTCCTGACGGATATGGACGTTTCCGTCTTTGCCGTGCCAATATGGAGCTTGTTCTTCCCGCATTGAAAGCCGGACAGAAAGTGCAGGTTGACTTTATGTCGGCTGCTCCTTCCGATAAAGGCGGCGGTCGTTATTTGACGAGTGAGCAGATGACTGCCATTGATGGTGCTCCCGCAGGAGATGCTTATGTTGACCTTACCCGTTATGTCGTTACTTTCCAAGTGAATGATGACATTGTTGAACCTACTGAAATTATCCTCAAGTCAACTAACGGTGTTGATATTTTCTCAATCAACATCGACGGTGGAGGTGGTGTCGTAGAAGAAGCTAAGAAGGTTGCTTTCGTCGGCAGTGCTGAGGATATGCTGATGTCAGCTCTTGATGAATCTCGTCTTGATATAACTTCCATCGGTGCTGATGACGAGGTTACATTGGATTCACTCCAGCAGTTTGAGGCTGTGATTGTGTCAAACACCGTAGCTGCTGACGCCAAAATTGTTCCCGTCCTCAAGAGCGCTATCGCTCACCAGCCTATGGTGAACTTCAACGCCGCTCTTTATGAGGCATGGGGTCTTGGCAAGGCTGTTGTGTCAGATGCTCAGAGCGTGACATTGACTGAAGGTTTTGCTGCCGATGAGACATTCGCTTCTATCGCCAATGGTGAAGCTCTTCTCATGGATGGAATGCTTTCTACAATCGAGCTCGGCGACTATTTCGCTAATGATGCTGTTATTGCGACTATCGGCGACAAGGTGGCTATGCACCGCCATAACGCAGGTCGTAACACCTATATCAATGTTCCGATGGATGCAGCTTGTGTTCCCACATTTGATGGACCTAACGCAATGTTCACCGAACTTGCTGTCTATGCAGCTTCCACCAAGAGAGGGGTTGTAGCTACTGCCGCTCCTAAGATCGAGCAGGTGAACGGCAATATGGAAACTGCAGTCACCATTACTGCCGCCGCCGGCGCAGTGATCCACTACACTCTTGACGGCACTGAACCTACCGTAGCAA
>JAMPGZ010000006.1 GCA_023663655.1 Lachnospiraceae bacterium | reverse complement strand
CAAAACGGTAGCAGAACGACAGCGCCACATTGTCTATGCCCACGAAAGTGCGACGACGGCGGTCGACTATGAGCCCGTTGTGGCGGTTGTCAAACACATCATAATCAAGCCGGTACACACCGGCTCCGACCGAAGCCTCCATGCTCCAGCGTCCGTCGGCGGTGAGAGGGAAGCGGAAGCCGCCTGACACGCCGCCACCAAGGGCGGGAGTGTCCTTGCCGTGGTCCTGATAGCGGTGGTCGCCGCCGAATGCCACATTGTAATAAGCCAAGCCAAAATGGGCGCCGATGAACCAGCCCGTATTGTCCTCGTGCCACCAGTAGCGCGCCTCAGGCTGAACAGCGAATGTGCGGAACTTCGTGTGACCCGTGAAATAATTGAATCCGGAATAATACACCGGCAGCGCCACCGACCAGTGCGGCGCCACGTCGAGCTCGGCAGCTATGTTCATCCACAGCATCGCCCACGCCGGAGCGTTGCTCTTAAGATATAGACGGCGGCTTGAAGATGATGCGGCATCATTGCCCGGTAATTCATCGGCATGCGCGGCTGAGTCTTCAGCGTCAACCGCATCGCTCACATAAACTGAATTCCGGGGGGATGACGGCGTGTGCCGCGCGGCAGTTTTAGGCTCAGAGACCACCTTGACCGCAACCAGCCGCAACTTCGGGAAAACCTCCTCGCTGAGCATGCGCCACTGCTCGCCGTTTGACAGATAGCGCAATGAATGCTCCCTCTGCTCAGGCTCATGCGCCGCCGCGATGGCGCGCATCGAGTCGGCAAACCGCGACGAATCGCCGGCGATAAGCTCATCAAGAAGCTCCCAGTTCTCGGCGACCGCCCTGACCGACACCACCGAAGAGTCGACCGGAGTCCTGCCGATGATGAACCGCCTCACTCCGTCGGCACGCCGCGAGGCAAGATTATGGTTCAGCTCCAGAGCGCCGTCGGGAGAAGCGCTGCCCGTGACCTCCACCAATTTTATATGGCTACGGTCATGAATGACACAGATGGAATCGGCAATCACATAAAGCGATGAAGAATCGGCAGGAACCGCTGAGTTCTTTTGAAAATATGCAACGAACACCGCCGAATCCTCGGCAACATTCTCTGCATCAGCACTCAGCCTATCTTGGCGGGGGGGGGTAATCACCTGACTACCAATGGATTGCATCGATAATAAGATAAAGGATAGTGCTGTTGTTATGACACGCAATTTCAACATTCCGTTATATGGTATTTTAGATATGATTATGTTTATTCAATCGCAAAGATATGATTAAAAGTATTCAAATCAAAATAAAATTGAAAATATTTTTCACAAAATCGCAAAAAACACACCAAAAAACTTAAAAAGCCATATAAAACCATCAGCTTCCGGTAGTGAGCCGCAGCGCGGTGATATCATCCAAAACCCCACATGAGCAACGCGAGTGTGGGGAGAGTGTGGGGAGAACATGGGGAGAGAGCACGGATGCAGACACAATAGGGGCAAAAAAAAAATTGATTGTCATCGCGACAACCAATCTTAGTTAACCTTAAATCTAATACCATGAAAAACACAATGCAAAGGTAGGCATATTTTTTGATTCCCCAAAATTAGTTTCGGCATTTTGCCGCATATTTAACAAAATTTTAAACTCGCATCTGTTCACACGCCTTATTAACTGGCAATTTTCCAGTATTCACGTGTTTTTGTAACAAAATTTCCAATTAACATTTACACGGATTCAATTGCACCATGAATGCAATACCTCCTTGAAATCGGAAATCATCAGCGGAAACCCATAACCGACTTTCCGGTCGAGCCGCTTAGCCACCTGTTCAACCGCATGAATGAGATATTCGCTCAACAGTCGCTTCTGCTCCACCTCAGTCTGCCGGCTGAATTCTTTTTCCAGAACAATATCCACCCGTGTCGTTCCGGTTTCTTTCCGAAACGGTTTATAAGCATAGCGGTTTCTGAGATAATAACCATTATCCTCAATCTCCTTTTCAGAATACATCTCAAGAAGTTTCGGATAAAAATCTTTTTGCTTCAGTTTCAGCGATTCATCGGCAATGATATAATTGGTTTTGCAATGGTAATTATCATAAAAACTGAACGAAACATTGATCACTATCGCATCTATCGCACAGCCATACAGCTCGGGACGCATACTCCGGTTAAGGCTTGGAATAAGCTCCTTTTCAATGCTTTCCACCACAGGCTTTGAACTCTCGTAGCAATTTGCGAGCCCCCTTACTATGCGAATCGGATTCTTAGGGATCCAATTGCGCTGACTGCACAGCGCGACCTCCTGAGGCTCGCCAGCCCGACCCTCAAGGCGTGTCGGTTCAGCCAACGGGTTGTCGGAATCGCCATGAAAAAATGACAATCCGCAGTCAATGGCATATCCCGCATTACGCTTCGACCACACAGCGTCAAGAAAACGCGGTTTGCCATCCCGGTTTATAAAATACGTTTCCGGATTGCCGTTAAACCATCTGCCCTTTATGGCTTCCAATGGCTCGTGCTCACCCCACCCTACGATGGCAAGAGCCTCGCAAAGCCTTACAGCAACATTCCATTCACGTGCATCACCGTACATGGAATATTTAAGAAACTCGGCATACAATCGTTCCCGCAGAGCATCAAAATCACCTTTACCCAACAGATACTCACGGAGTGCGTCAATAGATTCTATTTCAAATATTTTATTCATCGCCGTTTGCCACATCAATCTTCTTCATCATGCCATATTGAGAAAGCCCCTTATCAAAGCCAAGGGCCTCAACAAATCCCGACAAAGATTGGCAACCGGCATCAATATTCAGGATTTTCGCTCTTCCCGACTCCGACATCTGAATTGCGGAATACAACAAAAATCTCCCCACTCCTCTCCTGCGAAAACTCTTATCCACAGCAATCTGAGCGATATCTCCCGAATAAGCGTCATACACGCAATAACCTATCCTTTTTCCCTCATGCAATGCCGAAAGAATAATCAACTCATCGGCGGCTCTTTCAATCGACTCGATAGAATTTTGCCAGGAAGGGACAAAATCACAAAACTCGGTCATCCCCCTCAATGCATCAGCACCTATCCTCTCAATTGAAACATCGCCCGACAATCCCGGCGACAGCCTCAGATTATCGATGCTCTGATTATAGCAATTATAGGTGGCTACAATTTCAAAACCGCTTTTTCGATAAATATTTACAGCCGTCTCATTTGAAATCAGTGACTCCAAAATATAATTTTCAACACCGGCATTCCTTAATTCGGGAAGAGACACCTGAAACAGCTTGCCGGCAAGTCCCATCCCCCTGTAGAGCGGCAATGTGCCTGTTCCGCAGTCATAACAGCAAGATTCTCCGGCATACACACCATATCCGTTAAGAAGGAATGAGCATATCTCATCACCATCAAAAGCCGCAAATGAAATATCCTTTCTAAATCCCCGTCGCCTTAACATCGATTGGATCTCCCTGCTCTCAAATTTCACCGCATAATCACCGAATGCCTTCTGAAAAGCCTCTATTATCTCCTCCATCGAAGTCGCGGAAAGCGACCTAAACTCTATGCTCATGGCTGCGTAATTTTACTGTTTTTTATAACTCAATTTGATAAATCCTCGTTTTCTCACCCCACGGATGATAGCAATATCCCGCGAAACAGAATCCAAACCTCTCGTAATAGCCGATATGGTCAGTGCACAGGCTCAAATTTTTGAATCCAAATGATTTCGCATCGTTCATGACATAATCAATAAGCATCTTGCCCAGATTACGACCTCGGCAATCCTCCTCGACATAGAGCGCGGCGAGCCAAGGATACAGATCCATTCGCGAGTTAAAATCATTTGTTATCAAGCCCGCGCATCCGATTATACGGTCATCTCCGACAAGCAGATACCATTGTGGCAACGGGTTGACGGCATCAATGCAATTACGCAGACAATCATCATACACTGCCGCAGAATCCTCCGTAGCCCATTTATCCTGAAAATAGGCTATGGCACGTTCAAGATACTCCGGATTCCGGCGAAGCGATATTATTTCCATCTCAATCAAAAATTATATTTCACATAAATATACATCATCCGCCACAAAGATACAAACAATTAGAGCGCAACCGAAAAAATTTTATTTTGCCGCAACCGTCAGTGCCCTAAACAAAAAAGGGAAGACTCATTGTCTCCCCTATCAAATCAAGCTCACGCTTATTATCCTAAATATGTCTTGAGCAACTTGCTCTTCTGACCTTTCAGCCGGCGTATAGCCTTTTCCTTAATCTGGCGCACACGCTCGCGTGTAAGGTCAAATTTAGCGCCTATCTCCTCAAGAGTCATCTCCTGGCAACCTATGCCAAAGAACATTTTCAAAATCTCGCGTTCGCGTTCATGAAGCTGACGCAAAGCACGTTCCACTTCCTTAGAGAGCGATTCCTGAGTAAGGGTGGCATCAGCCATGGGAGAGTCATCATTGGTAAGCACGTCGAGAAGACTGTTGTCCTCACCCTCCACAAATGGAGCATCGACCGAAATGTGACGGCCCTGCACCTTAAGGGTGTCAGCAATCTTGTCAACCGGAACATCCAAAGCATCGGCTAGCTCTTCCGCCGACGGACGGCGTTCATTTTCCTGTTCAAACTTAGACAGAGCCTTACTGATTTTGTTGAGCGAACCTACCTGATTGAGCGGCAAACGGACAATGCGCGATTGTTCGGCAAGGGCTTGCAGAATCGATTGACGAATCCACCACACGGCATAAGAGATAAACTTAAAACCGCGTGTTTCATCAAATTTCTGAGCCGCTTTTATAAGTCCCAAATTTCCCTCATTGATCAAGTCAGGCAACGACAAACCCTGATTCTGATACTGCTTTGCAACAGATACCACAAATCGCAGATTGGCACGAGTCAGCTTTTCAAGAGCAGCCTGATCACCCTGGCGAATACGTTGCGCCAACTCGACTTCTTCCTCTACCGAGATAAGATCCTCACGACCAATCTCTTGAAGATATTTATCGAGCGATGCGCTCTCTCGATTGGTGATTGACTTAGTAATTTTTAATTGTCTCATCTGTTATCACACATGAATTTTAATGTACAAAGTTACAATATTTTTTGCAAACTAACATTAGGAATAACGCACAATCTTGCGTTTTACCGATTCTTGTGCCTGTTTTTTATGCATTTTCAGCAGGAATTAACAGTTGAGCTTTATGGAAAAGTGTCAATTGTTAATTCCGCTCGGCGGAAACAGACTGTGAGACCCCACCCACTCCATGAACGACTGCTTGTAGCTGTCGCTGACGGGAATATAATGTTTACCAAACACGATGCGGTTGCGCTCGATGACCCTTATCTTCGATTTATTGACTATATACGACCTGTGCACACGCATGAATTCAGAAGATGGCAGATAATTCTCAAGCGCCTTTATGCTCATCAACGACATGATGGAATTGGTCTCGCCCTCCACATAAATCTTCACGTAATCCTTCAGCCCCTCGATAAATATTATATCATTCACCGGTATCTGAATCTGCTTATACTCGCTCCTTACTATGAGATAACGGTTGTCACGGCTGTGTTCATCGGCACGGCGGCGCATATCAGCCCATTCAAGAGCGCGATTGGCTGCGCCGACAAACTCCTCATAGCTGATAGGCTTCATCAGATAGTCAAGAGCATTCACCTTATAGCCGTCGACAGCATAACGGTCGTATGCTGTGGTAAAGACTATGCGGCAAGTGGGAGGAATGATACGGGCAAACTCCAGCCCGTTGAGCTGAGGCATGTGAATGTCAAGAAACACCACATCCATCTCCTCCTCAAGAATCACCTTTATAGCTTCCTGAGCCGATGAAAACTTACCCACAAGCTCCATAAAGGGAGTCTTATCGACATAAGCGGCTATCAAATCGCGGGCGAGAGGTTCGTCATCAACCACGCAGCATCGCAATATAATCATACTTTACAGTTTTATTCTCAATTCAACAATATAGATTCCATTTTCCGCCACAGTATTAAGAGTAGCGTGTTTCCCGTAAATAAGATCGAGGCGGCGGCGAAGATTAGCGTCACCTATGCCGGAATCCACCGACGAAGATCCCGGTTCAAAACTATTTTTAATCAAGCAGGTGACAACTCCGTCACGTGCGACGATCGATACGGAAATCTCGGCATCGGGACCACACATGGTGCCATATTTAAAAGCATTTTCCACCGGCGAGATGAACAGCAACGGGGCTATGGGGCAGTTGCCGCAATCGCCCGCATCAAGTTCCACATGAACGGGTATCGTGTCGCTCAACCGCAGTTTCATCAGCTTTATATAATTGTTTATGAACTCAATCTCATCCTTCAACAGAACGGTCGGAGCATTCTCGTAAAGCACATAACGCAACAACCGGCTCAACTCATGCACGGCATTCTGAGCCTTGGTGGGGCTTATGGCAATCAAGGCGTAGATCGAATTGAGCGTGTTGAACAAAAAATGCGGATTAAGCTGGCTTTTAAGGCTTGCAAGCTCCTCACGATGCTGTTCGGCTTCCATCTCCTTATGGCGCGCGCTGAGCCTCACCCAATAGTCGCTGAGTTTCATCGCCACCGACAGGGCGATAGTCAGCACACACATCGCCATGTCGCGGAAAACACCCGTGAACACGTGCATCATCCCTATATGTATGCCTATGCGCCGAGGAGGGTTCAGATGGAAAAGCACCATCACGCCCACCGCCAGAGCTATGACACCGATATTTATCAGCACAAGCCTCAATGCCCAATTCTTCCTGCCAAGGCAATGGTCTATGATTATATAATAATTCACATAGAAAAGCGCCACAAACACCACCGACTTCACATATATGCGCCACGATCCCGATATATCGGGAAAATTACGGCTCATCAATATCTCGGGAAGAATGAATATTATACTCAAAAACAGAAGGTGGATGAAAAATTTCACCCACTTCTGTGTTGATTGCGACGGTTGTCCTATGACTTTATTACTCATATCTGATGGCTTCTATCGGATCAAGATTGGCAGCTTTCTGTGCCGGATACCATCCGAAAAAGATTCCGGTAACGGTACACACGGCAAATGACAAAATTACAGAATAAATCTGAATATACACCGGCCAGTGGGCTATCAAATTAACAAGCCATGAGGCAAGAACCCCTACAAGCACACCAATGATGCCGCCGGTGACACTGATTATCACAGCTTCGATAAGGAACTGCGACAGGATGTCTATGCCTCGCGCCCCGATCGACATTCTCAACCCTATCTCGCGTGTACGCTCGGTAACCGACACATACATGATGTTCATGATGCCAATACCACCCACAAGGAGCGAGATTCCGGCTATGCACGCCAGCAACACGGTCATCATGTCGCTCGTGGAATTCATCATCTCGCTCAATTCCTGCTGGCTTCTTATGCTGAAATCATCATCGGCATCCTCTTTCAGGCGATGCTGCTCACGAAGAATAGCCGTGACTTCATCAATCGCCTGATCGGTAAACTGCTCGTCAAGGGCGCTCGCAAAAAGCCCTTGGATATAATCCACAGCAAGAACTCGCTTCATTATCGTGGTGTAAGGCGCAAGCACCACATCATCCTGGTCCATGCCCATAGAGTTGGTTCCCTTCTCCTCAAGTGTGCCAACCACTGTAAACGGAATCTTGTTGAACCGCACCACTTTTCCTACCGGGTCTTCACCATTGGGGAAAAGATTGTCAATGACGGTTTTTCCGAGCAAGCACACTTTCGCCGCCGACTTTATGTCGGCATCCGTGAACATGGCACCGTCCTTCACCTTCACCTTGCGTATGTCAAGATAGTCGGGTGTCACGCCATAAATGGTCGACGGATAATTGTTATTTCCGTTAATGAACTGACCACCGCTGTTCACCTGAGGCGATATCGCTGATATGTAGGCGGCACGGTCGCGGATAGCCTCATAATCGGCTACTTCGAGAGTCTGCATATCATCGGCACTCTGCCTCACACCGCCACGCTGCATATTTCCCGGATGGATCATAATCATATTGGAACCCATCTCGGAAATCTGAGCCTTGATGCTGTTCTTTGAGCCTTGCCCGATTGCAAGCATCGTTATGACCGACGCGACGCCGATAATGATGCCCAACATCGTCAGGAAACAACGCAGCTTATTATTGTTGAGCGCCTTCAGCGCTATTTTTAATAGATTAGCTAATTTCATTGTCAGTCATTATCTTTTGGTAGAGCTTCAAAAGCCTCCTTAGCCGATGCCATCGACGGATTGCACACATCCGACAGCACCTTTCCATCGCGCAGCACTATGTTACGCGAAGAGTAAGCCGCGAGCTCAGGGTTATGGGTCACAAATATTATAGTCCTTCCTCGGGCATGAAGCTCCTGGAAGAGCATCAGGATGCTGAAGGATGTGCGTGTGTCAAGATTACCGGTAGCCTCATCGGCGAGAATGATCACAGGATCGTTGACCAAGGCACGGGCTATCGCCACACGCTGCTGCTGACCGCCCGACATCTGATTGCTCTTATGGTAAAGGCGTTCCTTAAGCCCCACCGCCTCCAGAGCGGATATAGCCCTTGAACGACGCTCTTTGGATGACACCGCAGAATTGTAGAGCAACGGCAGCTCGACATTCTCAACCGCCGTAGTCTTAGGCAGAAGGTTATAATTCTGAAACACGAATCCGATTTTCCGGTTGCGTGTCACGGCACGGTCATTCTTACTCATTGACTGCACCGACACCCCATCGAGGATATATTCGCCCTTAGTGGGTGTGTCAAGGCAACCGAGAAGATTGAGCAACGTGGACTTTCCCGAACCAGAAGTTCCCATTATAGTCACAAATTCACCCTCGCAGATGGAGAAGCTCACACCTCTGAGAGCATGGACCTCCTCGCCGCCCACCGTAAAATTGCGTCGCAGATTCTCGACCCGTATTATTTCTCTTTTATCACTCATATACTACAATATGAAGCTATTCAAAAATCGTCACTCTATTTTTTCTTGTTTCTGCCCGGAGGTTGCGGAGCAAACGGACTCTTCTCGGCGTTTTCCTGAGGTTTCTCATTGCTTGCCGCCACCTCATAGTCCACAGCCACCACCGCGCCGTCGGCAAGTCCTGAGATGACTTGAGTCTTTGCACCGTCAGTTACGCCTGTCTTCACCAAAACCGGCATAAGACGGTCACCATCAACCACCCACACATTTCGTTCATCGGCATTCTCCGACACAAAAGCTTTCGCATCGGGAGCCGGCTGAGGCAATCCCTCCACTTTGTCATAATCATGAGGGGTGAAACGGAATGCTGCGGTCGGCACCAAAGGAATGCCGGTCTCACGAGTAGTGAAAATAGTGAGATTTGCCGTAAGTCCAGGTATCAGCTTATGTTCCGGATTAGGAGCGTTGACCACCACTTCGTATGTCACCACATTACTCTCCACTGTGGGATTGAGACGCACTTGGGTAACTGTTCCACGGAATTTATCATCGGGATAAGCGTCGACTGAAAATTCCACTTCCTGACCTACCTTCACCTGACCTATATCAGCCTCATCGACATCACCGATCACCTGCATATTGTCAAGGTCAGCGATAACATAGAGGTTTGCCACGTTCATATTGGAAACCACTGTCTGCCCCACTTCCACTTCTCGTGAAATGACAACTCCGTCAATCGGCGAGTATATCTCGGCATAATTGAGGTTCTTTGCGGCACGCACGCGGTCGGCACGAGCTTTGTCATAAGATTGACGCGACACTTCGTAGTCCTTCATCGAGGTCTGAAACTCATAGTCGCTTATAAGCTGCTTGTCATGAAGCGCCTTGTCACGCTCATAATTGGTCTTGTTATACTCATAGTTCAGCCTTGCCGATTCCATATTGGCATCGGCGCTCTTCAAGTCGCTCTCCAGAAGGGTCTTCTCTATTTCGGCAATAAGCTGCCCTTTGGTAACAACTGAATTATAATCGGCATACAGCTTGTCGATTATACCGGTCACCTGTGTACCGACATCCACTTGTGTGACCGACTCCACAGTTCCTGTAGCTGTCACGGAACGACTGATGTCGCCGCGTTCCACGCGAGCAGTCTCAAGCGTGATTTTGCTCTCTTTGGAACATCCTGCCGCCAACAGCGCCAGGACCAACAATCCTAAATTTTTTACACTCATTTTTATTATGGCATATTTATATTTGACGTGCGATAATATTCTATCATTTTATGACCCAGCATAGCCATATATTTGGCTTGCAACAGAGAGTGGCGGGCCTCAAGCATATTGTTGTGGGCAGTCATAAGCTCCACTGTGTTTACAAGTCCGAGATTGAACTGCTCGTTGACAAGCTCATTGCTCAGCTTCGTAGAGTTCACCTGCTGCTCTCCGGCTATATATCGTGACTGTGCCGACTGAAGGTCTATGTACCATGACTCAACCTGCTGGGCGAGTTCGGTCTCACGCGCCTCGCGGTCAAGCTGCGCGTTAAGACGCTGGATATTGGCACGCGCCACTGCCGATTTGGTCTTTTTATTGTCAAGAATGGGGATTGACAATGTAAGTCCCACCGATTCGCTCACGCTGCGCTTGATCTGAGATGCGAAAGCATCGCCCGGAGCATAATATCCGGTTCCTACCCCTGCGGTAAGCGATATATCGGGCATACGTCCGGCTTTAGCCACCTTTACATCGAGGTCGGCGTCATCGATCTCAAGATCATTGATCTGCAGAGGCACATCAATGGCAGCAGCCATGCGGTAACTCTCATCCATGGGGGGAACCACGGCAAGCACCTCTTCACGTGACCATTCAAGATCCTTGACCGAAATAGAATCATTTATACCGAGTTCAAGAAGTTTTTTAAGCTCCATGCGGCGAGTGTCATAAGTGGCTTTGGCATTGACAAGCGCATATCGGTCCTGCTCATACTGGGACTCAAGCTGGGCATAATCGACTCTCGACAGGCGTCCTGCCTCCATGAGCTGTCGGGCACGGTCGGCTTGCGCCTTGCTGAGTTCCACGGCTTCCTCATAGATAGAGATAGCCTCTTTGGCATAGAGCAGATTGACATACACGCCGAGCATATCCACCTCTATTGACTGCAATTTATCGGTGATGCTCAATCGGCTGATAGCCGACTGCAACTGCGATTTCTTGATGTTGTTCTCACGCACTCCGCCATTCCACACTGTCCAGCGGGCATTCAACCCGTAATTGCTCGTGTAGCTGTTCTTGTTATTGTCGCCCCACGGAGCATTGGAATAGCCATGAGTAGTGGCGAAATCAAGCGACGGTTGCCACGCAGCCTTTGCTTCATCCTCATCCACCCCGGCTATCTGTTCATTGAGAATACTCTGTCTCAAAGAGATGTTATGCTCCTTTGCCCACTCGACACAATCGTTGTAGGACCATTCGCGGGCATGAGTCGCGAAAGAGCACCCGATTAAGACTGATGATACTAATACTATCTTATTCATTCGTAGGAATTTTTTACATTGCAAAAGTAATTTGATAAAAATTCTTGCCAAAACTTAATAGATAATCCTCATTCTCATCGTGTGATTTAAGCCACAAAACATGGATAATCGACAGATTAGGAGCACAAAATGTTAACAAACATAAAAAAGCTGAGGATACCGGAAGGGAAAAACCGATATCCTCTCGCGAGATTCACAATCAACCTCAAATTATATATTGAAAAGGTTTACAATAAAAATTTCACTATCTCTAAATCAGGCAACGGCAAAAAAAATCAACCGCCGCGAGCTTCGTAATCCGAAAACCGCAACGGTTGATTTTTATATTAACACATCTCGCTTCCGAATTAAAAGAGCAACACCACACGCCGAAAAAACGTACAGCCTCCAATAATTCCGCAAGACGGGATGCAGATATGTCATTTTTTAAGGAAGAAGAGCCGTCCCATCACTTTCAGCAGCCTGAACCGCCGAATTGCCGAGGTGATGTAATCTCCCTCAGAGAAACAAGACGCAGTTAATGCGCAAGTCTCTGTTTGCATCAGCAAAATTAATCATAATTTTTCATTTCTGCAACATCCCTATCCACCCGGCAATTTAAAAAGCCGATTGCCTGTGTGATGAATTTATCTTAACTTTGCACCCGAGAGCTCCAGATAGTTCACTTAAACACCTTCTTATTAAGTTATATGAAAAAATTCAAACCGGGACTCCTCATTCAGATATTGGCGGCAATCGCTCTCGGCATTGCCATTGGATATGTCATGCCCGTATGGGCAGCCGGCATTTTTATGACCTTCAACTCGCTTTTCAGCCAGTTGCTGGGATTTCTTGTCCCGCTTATAATAGTAGGCTTCGTCACTCCGGCAATTGCGGAAATAGGCAACCGAGCCGGAAAAGTGCTGCTTCTCACAGCCGCAATAGCCTACGTCGCTACTGTAAGCTCAGGGCTTCTGTCATATTTCACAGCCGAAGCCACCTTCCCTAACCTTATCACGCCTCACTCTCTCGAAACACAGCTTGAGAACGGACACGACATTGAGCCATATTTCACAGTCACAATACCGCCCTTGTTTGGGGTGATGACAGCCCTGGTGCTCGCCTTCATGACCGGAATAGGCATTGCATACGGCAAAGGCACTGTGCTCAAACGCGGGGCTGAAGAATTTCGCGACATTGTGGCGGCGACAATCCGCACAGTCATCATTCCGCTTCTGCCCATATACATCTTCGGCATTTTCCTCAACATGACCATGTCGGGACAGGTGGCAAGCGTTCTGTCATCATTCTTGAAAATCATCGGCATCATATTTCTCATGGCAGCGGTGATATTGATTCTGCAATATTGCATCGCGGCATTGTTTGTCAAAAGAAATCCGTTCAAGCTATTGCTGACCATGCTCCCCGCCTACTTCACCGCGTTGGGCACACAATCATCAGCGGCAACAATTCCTGTCACGCTTCGTCAAGCAATAAAGATGGGAGTATCGGAGGAGATTGCCGGATTTGTAATCCCACTTTGTGCCACAATCCACATGTCGGGCAGCACGCTGAAAATAGTGATGTGCGCCCTCGCACTTATGATTATGCAGGGCTTGCCCTACGACCTCCCAATGTTTGCGGGATTCATCGCCATGCTCGCCATCACCATCATAGCCGCCCCGGGGATTCCCGGAGGAGCGATAATGGCATCGTTGGGACTGCTCGGTTCAATGCTCGGATTCAACGAACAGGATCAGGCGTTGATGATCGCGCTTTACATAGCCATGGACAGCTTCGGCACCGCCTGCAATGTGACCGGCGACGGATTCATCGCTCTCATCGTCGACAAATTTTTCGGGAAAAAGCACCCGGCAGCAAGATAATCGTAACCGTAGGGTTCGCCACCTGTGGCGACCGCACCAAATCAGCCGCCTCACCACAACGTAGGGTTCGCCACCTGTGGCGACCTCGTCAACACAGCAGCAAATTAAGGATGGTGTTACAAAATTGAGCACAAGCACCGGAGGTGTGTCGTCATGGTTAACCCCACATGAGCAACGCGAGTGTGGGGCTGTTTAGTCATACCTATCTATGAGCTTCGGAGAAGCGATGTAATGATATATCAAGCTCAGGCGCATAGATTCCCATTACCCCACACTCGCGTTACTCATGTGGGGTTAACCACAATATCGCGGCTGTGCCGCTCCTACAGAGCTAATCTTATATTTCACCCAATTTCCCCGGCATTCCGCTGGCGCTCCATGTCGGGCTGACCTCTTGCCGTCCTACAGACGGCAAAACACGCCTGAAAGGCGATGCCTATGATTAGCCGGGTACAGCGAGCCTTTGGCGAGCTGTGCCCGGTTGAATCAAGAGGTTGACGCACTCTGCAAAGAGTGTCCCTACGGCACAGGGCATCTCTTCTCAGAGATGAAATTTATTCGATAATTACCGGGCACAATTCGTCTGCGGCTCATTGTACCCGGCTATGCGTAGGCACTGCCTTTCAGGCATCACACCGTTAAAACACAACGGGAGCGGTGGGCACTTACGCCCGCCGCTCCCGGATTATCGTAACGCCAAAGGTGCGTTATCTCACCATCACCTTGACGGTTTTGCCGGCGGCACGCACGGCATAGATGCCCGGAGCGAGGTTGTCGGCACGTCCGGCACCGCGATACACCAATTGTCCGCTCATGGAGTAAACCTCCATCTCAGCGCAACCCTCGGCAACGACAGCCCCATCAACCACCTTCACCTCAACACCATCCCCGGCAACAGCCTCAACACCGGAATAATCCATCTCTTCAATATTAAGGAAGTTTTTCCAAGGCTCACCATTCCTATAAGCGGCAGTACACCCCTTAGGCACATACAGCACCGCATTCTTAATCACGTAATCTGGGAATATCAGACTGCACTCTATCGGCTCAGACCATTGGCAATAAATCGATTTCAATACGCAGCCCTCGAACGCAAAGATGTCAATCGAGGTCACAGAACTTGGAATCGTCACGCTCGTCAAGCCGCTACAGCCCCAGAACGCAGAGGAGCCAATAGATGTCACCGAATTAGGTATTACGATTTCTCCCTTTTTACCGGCTGGATAAGTTATCAGTGTCGTCTTGTCCTTGGAATAAAGAATTCCTGACTCGGAAGCGTAATTTGGATTAGCTGCATCAACATTGATTTCCGTCAAGCCGCTACAGTCTATAAACGCAGAGGCGCCAATCGAGGTAACCGAATTTGGAATCGTAACGCTCGTCAAGCCTCTACAGCCATAGAACGCCATGTCGCCAATTGATGTCACCGAATTTGGGATTGTAACGCTCGTCAAGTCTCTACAGTCTCTGAACGCATCGATGCCAATCGAGGTCACTGAATTTGGAATTGTCACGCTTGTCAATCCGCTACAGTTACCGAACGCAGAGTTGCCAATCGAGGTGACTGAGCTTGGAATCGTCACGCTCGTCAATCCGCTACAGTTAGCGAACGCAGAGTTGCCAATCGCGGTGACTGAGCTTGGAATCGTCACACTCGTCAAGCCGCTACAGCCCCAGAACGCAGAGGAGCCAATAGACGTCACCGAATTTGGAATCACGATTTCTCCTTTTTTACTTTGGAGACAAGTTATCAATGTCGTTTTATCCTTGGAATAAAGAATTCCTGACTCGGAAACATAGTTCGGATTCTCTACATCAACATTGATTTCTGTCAAGCCGCTACAGTTACCGAACGCAAAGTTGCCAATCGCGGTGACTGAGCTTGGAATCGTCACGCTTGTCAAGCCTTTACAGCCAGAGAACGCAGAGTTGCCAATCGATGTCACCGAATTTGGGATTGTCACGTTTGTCAAGCCGCTACAGCCCCAGAACGCATAGTTGCCAATCTCGGTCACGGAGTTTGGAATCGTTACACTCGTCAAGCCGCGACAGTGCCCGAACGCAGAGTCGCCAATAGATGTCACGGAATTAGGAATCGTTACGCTGGCCAAGCCGCCACAGTTACCGAACGCTCTCGATTCGATTGCTGTCACCGAATTTGGAATTGTCACGTTTGTCAAACTTGTGCAGTACTCGAATGCACAGTAACCAATCGAAGTCACCGAATTTGGAATTGTCACGCTCGTCAAGCCTCTACAGCCACTGAACGCATAGTTGCCAATCGAGGTCACTGTATATGTTGTGGAGATATAAACTATTTTCTTTGGAATCACTAAATCCCCCTTAACATAGTTTTTATTATCACTATAATAATTATAGTCACTAAGATACGTGACTATTACCGTGCGATCCTCCTTCGACAAATAATTATAGCACAAGCCGTCCACCTTGAAGTCGTAGGCGTGAGCAGCGGATGACGCAGCCATAATTATGGCTATAAGTAAGGTTTTTAAAATGTTAGATTTGATTGTGCATAGCTTGTTCACATAGCGTTGCACCCTTTTGTAATGATGTAAATCCATAATGTTTTCATAGCTTCGGGACCTCCTCGTCGGCTTACTATATTGCACAAAAAAAGCGCAAGGTCTGTACTTGTTGCCCGTCCCACGTTCTGAGGCCCTGGAATTGCCCGGATTAGTAGAACGAGCAACGATGCAGAGGCCTCACGCTGAATATGGATATGCCACACGTGACGATGCTCACACATCGCCGCATGGCTGAATATACATATCCGCTAAAGGCATCTACCGTTGCTGCATCCTTGACTAATCCAATGAAATTTTCCAGGTTTCAGAACGTCAAGAAAGAGCGTCGAGTAAACGCTTCTTAATCATGTTGTCGCTTTCCCGCCCCACATAATCCCACAACCGGGCCTCCGCGTGCGGTCAGCAACCGCAAAGATAATAAATTATTTTAAAACACCACAACAATCCACCCGCAACGTAGGGTCCGCCACCTGTGGCGACCTCATCAACGCAGCAGCAATTTAAGGATGGTGTTACAAAATTGAGCACAAGCACCGGAGGTGTGTCGTCATGGTTAACCCCACATGAGCAACGCGAGTGTGGGGTAATGGGAATCTATGCACCTAAGCTTCGGAGATGCGAAGCAACTATAATATGCATGATATATCACTACATCGCTTCTCCGAAGCTCATAGATAGGTATGACTAAACAGCCCCACACTCGCGTTGCTCATGTGGGGTTAACCACAATATCGCGGCTGTGCCGCTCCTATTATGTTGCCGCTATTGGCGGCAATTTCGCATCCTCGTCCCGCGAATGCGGTCTGTATGACGGCAAGATGTTAGCTATGGAGCACCAGAGGAATGCCGAGGCATGGATTATTCCCAAAATATATGGAGTTCCGCAGGAACGATACAATTGTATCGCTCTTACAGAGCTTAATTTTAATTATCGACCAATTTACCCGGCATTCCGCTGGCGCTACATGCCGGGCTGATCTATCACCGTCCTACGGACGGCAAAACATGCCTGAAAGGCGGGGCTTATGATTTCCGCGGTACGGCGAGCGTATTGCGAGCCGTGCCCGGGTAGGCAACATCACAGAAAAGCAGTCTGTAAAGAGTGCCCCTGAAGGCGTAGGGCATCTCTTTGCAGAGATGTATTGTGCTCGGATCGCACCGGGCACAATTCGCCTGCGGCTCATTGTACCCGGCTATGCGTAAGCATTGCCTTTCAGGCAATTAGCACATCGGGGTTGCGGCAACGGCAAGCGTGTTGGTTTGTCTTTCAGGCAATTTGCACGTAAGGATTGCACCAACGGCAAGCGTGTTGGTTTGCCTTTCAGGCGATTTGCACGTAAGGATTGCACCAACGGCAAGCGTGTTGGTTTGCCTTTCAGGCAATTAACACGTAAGGATTGCCGTCATCAGTACTCGGTGGTTGATGGACGTCTTCGACGCCCGTTTCGTGTTGGCGCCCTTTCTCCGCACCTCGGCTTCGCCTCGTGGCGGAGCTACGACTGCATTGCCGTTTCACGGCATTGATGGTGTATAAGGTGGTGGGGGCGGTGCGGAGATGCTATTTTCGGAAGGTGATGATTTTGTTGTAGATGTAGTTGGTGAGGGTGTAGACCACGTTGCCTATGAGAGTGGCGATGCCGTATCCTGAAAGGGTGAATACGAGTATGTCAAGTTCAAAGTGCTTTAGATCGGTCTTGTAGCTCAACAACCATACAGTGAGCAACTGGATGCCATAGCAGATGAAGAATCCGGCAAGGAATTTCACAGCCTCGGCCGCATACCGCCCCGAGGTCTTGAACACCCAATTCTTATTCCACAGGAATGAGTTGATCACGCCACACACATAACCGATGGCATTGGACACCAAGGGGTTAATACCTATCAGTGATTTACACACATAAATCACACACAAAGTGACCAATGTGTTGATGACTCCCACACAAGCATATTTCACAAACTGCCACAGGGATTGGCGAGACTTAAGATTGTCCATCAAATTACTCATTCTCTTCTGTCTTTATATCGTTAACAAGCACCGGCAATGACCAGCCATATTTCACGGCAAGGATGCGGATGACTATAACAGTGACGGCACACGCAAGTCCCTGAACCATAGGCGACGCTTCTGCCGCATGGAGCATCCAGTAGACGACTCCGCCGGCAAGACAAGCGGTGGCATAGATGTCTTTCTGGAACAGCAGAGGCTCATTGTTGAGAAGGATGTCGCGAATGACACCTCCTATGGCACCGGTAGTGATACCCATAACCACCGCAACCCAAAAGGGATAGTCGATGGCAAGAGTTTTCTGGATTCCGATCACTACAAACAGGGCAAGCCCGATGGTGTCGAATATAAACAATATGCGCGTCTTGACAAGGACACTGCGGAAAAGGATCACCACAATGAGCGACAACCCGGTCACGGCGAGATACCACCATGTCTGCATCCAGAACACCGGGATGTCAAGAAGCACATCCCTCACGGTGCCGCCACCTATGGCGGTCATAAGCCCCACGGTGTAGGCTCCAAACCAATCGAAATGTTTTGCCGCAGCCATGCGGATACCGCTTATGGCACACGCCACGGTTCCGATAAGCTCGATGATAAATAAAAATGTAGCTTCAGCGTCCATCGCCATCTCTACTTGTTTTCTCGTTGAAAATACCGGCACACACCGGTCAGCCCGCAATTCAGACAATCGGGACGACGTGCCTTGCACACGTATCGCCCATGCAATATGAGCCAATGATGAGCCACGGGAATAATTTCTTCCGGAATATTGGCACACAGAGCCTTCTCAGTCTGCAACGGGTTCTTGCTGTTGGTGGTAAGCCCTATGCGCTCGCTCACCCTGAACACATGGGTGTCGACAGCCATTGCCGCTTTATTCCACACTACCGAAAGCATCACATTTGCCGTTTTCCTGCCAACTCCGGGGAGCTTCATCAAATTGTCGATGTCGGAAGGCATCTCTCCGCCAAACTCCTCGACCAACACTCTTGACGCTCCTATTAAAGAGCGAGCCTTATTGTTGGGGTAGCTCACCGACTTTATATATTCGTAGACCTCTTCTTGAGAGGCGGCGGCAAGCGATTCGGGCGTAGGATAGGCGGCAAACAGCGCCGGGGTGACCATGTTGATGCGTTTGTCGGTGCATTGAGCCGACAGAATCACGGCAAGCAGCAGGTGAAACGGAGTGTCGTAATGCAACTCCGTTTCGGCAACAGGCATCGACGCCTGAAACCATTTAATCACCTCGGCATATCGTTGCTTAACGGTCATAAGCCGAATTGTTTAATGCGCCGCAGTAAACTCGCGAAGGAAACGGGTGTCATTTTCCGAGAACATTCTCAAGTCCTTCACTTGATACTTCAGGTTGGTGATGCGCTCCACGCCCATGCCCAATGCGAATCCGGAATATTTCTTAGAGTCTATGCCGCAAGCGTCAAGCACGTTGGGATCCACCATTCCGCAACCAAGGATTTCAACCCATCCGGTGTGCTTGCAGAACGAGCAACCCTTTCCACCGCACAGATTGCAAGAGATGTCCATTTCGGCAGATGGCTCGGTGAAGGGGAAATAGCTGGGACGAAGACGGATTTTGGTGTCGGGACCAAACATTTCGCGGGCAAAGTAGAGCAGAGTCTGCTTAAGGTCGGCAAACGATACATTCTCATCCACATAAAGCGCCTCAACCTGATGAAAGAAGCAGTGGGCACGCGCAGAAATCGCTTCATTGCGATACACACGTCCCGGGCAGATGATGCGGATGGGTGGCTGGGTGGTCTCCATCACACGCGACTGCACACTTGAGGTGTGGGTGCGGAGAAGCACGTCGGGATTGCGCTGGATGAAGAATGTGTCCTGCATATCGCGGGCAGGATGATCGGGAGCGAAATTAAGCGACGAGAACACGTGCCAGTCATCTTCAATTTCAGGACCCTCTGCAATAGAAAAACCAAGACGGGAGAAAATCGAAACAATCTCATTGCGGACAACCGACAGCGGGTGGCGGGTGCCAAGCCTAACCGGCGAAGCCGAACGAGTCATGTCGAACTCGGCAGCATCGACTTCCTTGTTTTCAAGCGATTCACGCAATGCGGCAATCTTTTCCGTAGCAAAATCCTTCAATTGATTCAACGGCGCTCCGAGAGCACGTTTCTCATCACCCGAAAGCGAGCGGAAATCATTCATCAACGCAGAAATCGCCCCTTTTTTGCTCAAATATTTAATGCGGATAGCCTCAACCTCCTCAGGAGAAGTGGCTGAAAGATTTTCTATTTCCGCCTTTAGATTTTCTATTTTTTCAAGCATAGCTGTCTTAATTACTTTATTGGTGCAAATTTACAAAATATTTCCGTGATAAGAGAACCTCATCAAAAATTCTTGAAAAAATCATTCCTGCAATGATATCGCCGCATAGGCAAACAGCAGCCGCAACTATCGGATTTGTACTTTTTCGTTTAAATTTTCATCCATTTTGCTCAAAACAGAGCATCTTGCCTTTCTTTTATATTCTTTGTCCAAATTATTTTGTTTACCTTTGCCAACAGTATAATAAATCATCACATAAATTATCTATTGACTTCATGAACAAGATTCTTGAAAAGGAACATTTTTCGGAAAAGGTGGTGAAGCTTGTGGTTGAAGCTCCATCAATAGCCATGTCGCGCAAGCCCGGTCATTTCGTGATCGTGAGAGCGTGTGAACATGGAGAAAGAATTCCTCTTACAATAGCCGACGCCGACACTGACCGAGGCACTATAACCCTTGTGGTTCAAAACGTGGGCGAATCATCAGCAAAAATATGCGCCCTCAATGTAGGAGAATACTTAACTGACGTCGTGGGTCCACTCGGAAAAGCCACACACATTGAAAAAGTGGGAACAGTGGTGTGCTGCGGCGGCGGCGTGGGTGTAGCGCCCCTGCTACCCATTATAAAAGCACTCAAGATGGCGGGCAACAAAGTGGTGTCGGTTCTTGCCGCCCGCACCAAGGAGCTTATCATACTTGAAAAGCAGGTGGCGGAGTATTCCGATGAACTGATAATCATGACCGACGATGGATCATACGGAAACAAAGGCCTTGTAACCAACGGAGTGGAGAGCGTGATCAACCGCGAGAAAGTGGACCAAGTGGTGACCATAGGACCGGCGGTGATGATGAAGTTTGTGTCACTCCTCACAAAGAAATATGACATACCCACCATGTGCTCCCTCAACACCATTATGGTCGACGGCACAGGAATGTGCGGAGCCTGCCGCGTGACTGTCAACGGAAAGACCAAATTTGTGTGCATCGACGGCCCTGAATTTGATGCCCACCAAGTAGATTTTGATGAAATGATGATGCGTTTACGCTCCTATAATTAATATAGCCATGAGTATAGACAACATTAACGAATCCTCCCGCAACGCCGCCTGGCGTGAAGAACTGAGAAACGCCATGCCGGCAAAAGAACGCGCCGCGATTCCACGCGTGAAGATGCCGGAACTGGATCCTGACTACCGTGTGACCTGCAATGAGGAGGTCAACCAAGGGCTATCGGCTGAAGCCGCCGTGGTCGAAGCAAGCCGCTGCATGGACTGCCCCGACCCGCAGTGCGTGAACGGATGCCCCGTGAGCATCGACATTCCGGGATTCATCAAGAATATACAGCGTGGTGAGTTTGCCACTGCCGCAGCTGTCCTCAAAAAGACAAGCGCCTTACCGGCAGTGTGCGGAAGAGTGTGCCCTCAGGAAAAGCAGTGCGAATCACGCTGCATATACCACAAAATGAAGAAAGAGCCTGTTGCGATAGGCTATCTCGAACGCTTTGCCGCCGATTTTGCCCGTCTTGCACATGAAACTCCGGTTTCAGTTCCTGCCGAGTCCAACGGTATTCAGATAGCAGTCGTAGGATCAGGACCCGCAGGACTCTCTTTTGCCGGCGACATGGCAAACCGCGGCTATGAGGTGACAGTGTTTGAAGCGCTCCATGAAATCGGAGGCGTGCTCAAATATGGCATTCCTGAATTCCGTTTGCCCAATTCGGTGGTCGATGAAGAGATAAACGCCCTTGCCGCTCTCGGAGTGAGATTTGTCAAGGACTGCATCATAGGCAAGACTTTAAGCTACGACGACCTTCACGGAATGGGCTTCAAAGGAATCTTTGTGGCATCGGGAGCCGGACTTCCACGCTTCATGGGCATACCCGGAGAAAACTATATCGGCGTAATGTCATGCAATGAATATCTCACCCGCATCAACCTCATGGGAGCCGGACGTCCCGGATATGACACGCCTGTGTTGAGAGGAAGAAACGTGGCTGTGATAGGCGGCGGCAACACGGCGATGGACGCGGTGCGCACCGCCCGACGCATGGGTGCCGAAAAAGCAATGATCATATATCGCCGCAGCGAGGCTGAAATGCCTGCCCGTGTCGAAGAAATAAAGCACGCCAAGCAGGAAGGCGTGGAGTTCATGACACTTCACAACCCTATCGAGTACACTGCCGACGAAAAGGGACGCGTCAACATGATGCGCCTTCAGAAGATGGAGCTTGGAGAGCCCGACGAATCGGGACGACGCTCGCCGGTGGCTGTCGAAGGGGCGATAATCAATGTGCCTGTAGATCTTGTCATAGTGAGCGTGGGCGTATCCCCCAACCCGCTTATTCCGGATGCGATCAAAGAGCTTGAAATATCCCGCCGTGGCACCATCGTTGTCAACGAAGAGACGTTGCAATCATCAGTGAGCGACATCTATGCCGGAGGCGACATCGTGAGAGGCGGAGCCACTGTAATCCTCGCGATGGGCGACGGACGCCGTGCAGCAGCAGCTATGGATGAACGGATTAAGAATGAAAAGTAAGTTTTTTAATGCAAAATTTTAAAAAGGTGTTGCATAATTAAAAAATTGATTGTAACTTTGCAGCCGTAAAACCACCAACAAGGTTCCTTGGCCGAGTGGTTAGGCACCGGTCTGCAAAACCGTTTACAGCAGTTCGAATCTGCTAGGGACCTCTAAAAGGAAACGCACTGAAGCGTTTCCTTTTTTTCATTTTAAACCTCATTGCCATGAAATTTCATGAAATTTTCACACCATTAGCATCAGCCGCCATCATATTCTCATCGCTGAACCTCGATGCCAAACCTCGGCACAAATATCTAAAGACCACCGATCCTGAATTTTTCAAGACCGAGACAGCACGTCAGGTAGGGGCACGAATCCTCGTAATGCAGCGATGCACCGGAGGCTGGCCCAAGAACACCGACCTAATCACGCCAATGAGCGCAGAGCAAGTAGCGAAAGCTGTCAAAGATAAATCCCGCAAGGATGATTCAACTATCGACAACTACGCTACCACTACCGAAATACGCTATCTCGCAAGGCTCAATGAGGCAAATCCCGAGGCTCGCTACAGCGAGGCAATTCATCGCGGACTGGACTTTCTGCTGAGCGGACAGTATGAAAATGGCGGCTGGTCCCAATTCTGGCCCGATCCGAAAGGCTACCAGATTCACATCACCTACAATGACGATGCGATGTATAGCACCCTGTCGCTGTTTCAGGAGATTTTGTCGGGTGAGCGTCCGTTTGCCGGAGTCATCAATGAGGAGATGATGGAAAAAATACAGAAATCAGTTGACAAAGCCGTTGAGATAATCCTCGCCACACAAATAAAGGTGGACGGCGAGCCTACAGTGTGGTGCCAGCAGCATGACCGCGACACATACGCCCCCGCAAAAGCACGAGCCTACGAACTGCCGAGCTACACATCGCTCGAAAGCGCCAATCTGCTAAAATTCCTGATGTCGCTCCCCAATCCTGATGACCGGGTGAAAAAAGCCGTGCATGGCGGCATGAAATGGCTTGACCGCAATAAGATAACCGGTATGAGATATGACCGACCACGCGACAAAGATGGAAAAGCCTACGATGCACGCCTTGTGCAAGACCCCAAGGCAGCCCCGCTATGGGCTCGTTATTATGACCTTGAGGAGTGCCTGCCTTTTTTCTGCGACCGCGACGGCATCCCTCGCCGCAGCCTCGACGAAATAGGATTCGAGCGCCGCACCGGCTACGGATGGTATGACAATCGTCCAGGCGAAGTCTACGACATATACAATCAATGGGCGGACCGCTACGATCCGGATAACAAGCTAACGCTCACGCTATAGAATTGAGAATGGAGAATGGAAATACTTCACGTCATTTTATCTTTGAGTGAAATATTTGTCGTACCTTTGCGTTATAATAATAAATAATATGGCTATGAGTGAAGTGGAACTTATCCTTTTGAATGAGGGCAATCAATGCACTCTCTATTCTATTCAGTTTGCCACTGAAGATAATTCTGAGTATGAACGCTTCTACGCAAAATTCATAGAAGATGCCAAGCTCAACCGAGACCTTCTGCGCATAGTTCAGATTGTTGACAAAATCGCTGACGGAGGTGCATTTGAACGACTGTTTCGTCCGGAGGGTAAGATGAAAGATTCGGTAGTGGCGTTGCCGGTGCTTTCCTCAAAACTCCGGCTGTATTGCCTGCGTCTTTCTAACGGCATTTTGATTCTCGGCAATGGTGGAGTAAAAAACTCACGCACATACGAGGAGGATGATTCATTGCGTGGATATGTTCTCGATCTTCAAAAATTTGAAGATTTGCTCAAAGAGGGACAACGCAA
This sequence comes from Lachnospiraceae bacterium, assembly GCA_023663655.1. Lineage (GTDB taxonomy): Bacteria > Bacteroidota > Bacteroidia > Bacteroidales > Muribaculaceae > Muribaculum. Next base: position 92,715 of record JAMPGZ010000006.1, on the reverse strand, counting down.
TGGATCTGTGGTCATAACAGAAAGAATAATTAAAACTGATAATACTTTTGAATTATGAAAGAGGCAAAAAACATATATCGCAACATGGTTGCCTCAGTCCCGGCTGACATAAAGGCAGAAGTAAATCTCTCGTTCGCCATTTCTGACCGAATATATGAACTGATGCACCAGCGAGGTCTGACTAAGAAACAATTTGCAGACGCTCTCGGTCGCAGACCAAGCGAGATTACAAAATGGTTGAGTGGTCAGCACAATTTCACCATCGCCACACTCAGTATGCTATCTGCTTTCTTCGGACAGCCGATAGTTACTGTTGGATAAAAATAAAAGCAGCTCGACAAAGATACCAAGAAGGGGCTACGTCTATTTGCAGATAGATGAATTGAATTATGACTAAAAGAGGTAAAATAACATTTTGGGCAATCGAAATTGCAATTGTAATTATCGTGATTGTTACGAATGATATATATCAAATGTTTGATGCTTATCATAATCTACCCCAAAATTACGTATGTCAAACTCATAGTGAAATACATCTTATTCGATTTTTTAACTCGCTGCCTGACACAAGAATGTCGTTAATTTTTATATTTACAACAATGAATGTAACTAGTTGCATTCATTGTGAAAGGTTAAAATCTTTTAAAGAATTTCATCTTTTAAAGAGAACATTCATTCAACTATATGCCATAACCGTTACATTTGCAATATCATACGCAGTTCTCGCTCTAATTACTGTTATTTTAAAAATGTTTGTTTAGACTCATGACACCCGAGGGTATTACCGAGAAATCAGCTATAAACGCCAAATTAAAAGCATCGAATATGTCCTCCGGTCAATACCGTATCGTCGAAATAGCATAACGGTTCCGTCCGGAACTATTGGCAAGGCACTTAGTTCACTCTATGCTGATTTATTGCTCAGATTCTGAAAGAATCATCTCATGATTTCGGCAATGCAAAATAGACATTGCACCAGGGATACGCTATTTTTTACGTGATGGGCGTGGCGGATTGCTGCCATAGAATTTGCGATAAAGTTCACGGAGGTTTTCTTCGTGAATGTCGTCATCGGGTTCTTCCTTCGGATCCGGTTTAAAGTCCACGACAAATATATTGCTCCCAGGCTTGGTGTCGGTCTTATTATCGTCATTGTGCTTTTTATGACGTTCCCACAATTCGGTCAACAACACCTTTACTCGGTCAGTCGACAAAACATGCTCCTTATCTTCTTCCATGGCACTCGATTTTTTTTGCAAATATAGCATTTTCCATCAATTAATCCCTTGCAGTTTCTATATATTGTGATAGTTTGATATTTGACAATCCTGACTGGTATTTTGCGTTCTGTGTGAACGCAAAATACGCCATTAACATCATTTAACTAACGGGGGGGGTGATTTGCGTGCAAATGCGTAGATTTGCATTTTACTTAAATTCATTATCGACAAATCACTTATGTACACAATCAGGAAAAAGATAATGCCGGTCATTGCACTTGCAGCATTACTCATGTCATGCGGTCACAAATATTCTGCTGATGATTATCTTCATGTCGACGAGTTCAGAGATGGAATCGCAATAGCCAATTTGCCGCAAGACATGGCAAGAGATGGACAGCACCTGTTAATCAATGAAAAATACGAGCCTGTCTCCCGACGTTTTACTTCATTATTCCAACTTGACCACGGATTTCATTACGGTCGTATTCCCGGATCTGACTCCTTGATATTCATCAGCCCTGACTTGAAGGAATATGCCTATCCTTCATCTTCTTACACAGTTTTAATAAGCAAATTGAATGAGAACAAAAGCATCTGGATTGAAGATCTTGATAAAAAAATCATGCTTATCGATGTAACTGACGGGACGGTTTTAAGTCCCATATATGAAAATACCTTGATTGAGCAGGAACTGCCCAACGGCACAGTCGTGCTAAGGCACTACATTCGTGGCGGCTACAAGAAACTTTGGGATTACGCGATTGTCGATTGCAACGGCAAGGAGCTTGCCCCTGTCGGAAAATACACATTTGTAGGAGATTTCCACAACGGTTTGGCTCGATATTCCACATCGGGCTACGGTCAGCCCAAAATTATGCATGAAAACCTAAAAGACAATCAACTGGTCGATTACTACCAGAACACAAAACGCATGGAGATCACCCAAGGCTATATAAATGAAAAAGGCGACGTGGTAATTCCTGAAGCATATCAGTATGCCGAAGATTTCAAAGATGACGGCACTGCTCGCGTGGGATTCAACAACTTTTATGGTAAATCTATTTCAAGATTCAAAATTGATCGAAAAGGCAATAAAATAACCGATTAACCCTTAAACTAAAAATCATGACAAAATTAAATTCTTTGGTTTACAATCTGCTGTTTCCAGCTGTATGCGCACTTATTCTATCCTCATGCTCCGGATCTCCATTTGGCGGTTTACCCGGAGCATTGGCTGACTACAACAGCCAGTACAACACTTCTCCCGGCAGCTTGAAAGGCAAAAGTTGGGAAGATGTGAAGACTATGGCTGAAAAGAATAAGCAAAAACTCAACAATCTGTCTTCACGCATCGAACAGGAAGCACGCAAACTTGACGGCAAGACTCTTGATGTCGACCTTAACGGAGAGATGGAAATTCTGGAACCGATCAAAATTTCATTTGTAGGAGCATCAGGAGGCTCCGCCTGTCTCGCACTGCGAGGAAAAGTCAAGACTACTAAAGATATAAAAGTAAAGCCTTGGAACAGCCATCATGCCAAGCAAATAAACGAAGGCAAAATGGTCAGAATAGACTTGGCTGTACCCGAAGATGATGACGAAAGTGACAGCGGATTTAGTTATGACATGCTTAACGCTGCCGGCAGAGCTTCTGCCAAAGTGGAAAATGGCATGGTGGTAGTTCCCGCCGGCACTGAAATAATCATCGATTGCCCTAAACTTAGTATGCATGCGACTGACTACAACGACCGAAATATCAAACGCTATAAAGCCGCCTCTAAAAAACTTTGGTTTGCTGTGAGCGGCGTTAGTGAAGATTGAAAACTATTTTTAATTCAAATTTTTAACTCATGAAAAATTATTATTTGCATCTCTTGTCATTTTTATCTTTAATTACACTCTCATTTTCATTTTCTGCTTGCAGCAGCGACGACAATAACGATGAGCCGGAAATTGTCTATGATGCATACGCGATATGGGAATTGATTGACAATGGGGATTTAACTTGGGAAGCAGCCAACGCCATTGTTGATAATATGAATGAACAACTTGGCGGTGCCAACGGATTGAATGTCGCACCTTACGAATATTCCGAACTTGCTAAGTTAATGGAATCAGAATTTAAGCAGAATCCTGCTGATTACAAAGCTACTTTTGCATTGGCATATTACTTCCGCAACGACGAATCAGAACTCCCTGAGGGCTGGCAAAAAATCAGAGACCGCAACATATACTACTTAGACCATGGCTCTTGCACGAGAAAAGACGATGATTTCGCTTGGATAGATGACCATGACCACGACACTTACAGGATATGGGTGGAAGGAAACTATGAAACACGCCAAAAACTTGGCAAATATTATGCCGACACCAAGAAAATTCATTACCGCCGTGCTGATGTAGTGACATTTGGCAACGGAATGATGCAAGGCATAGTGAATCGTCTTAATAGCGGGGAGCAGCTCACTGATGGATACCGTCTTGAAATCCGCATCTATAACGATTCACAACAGCGGCTTGAATATGAATATAAAGTTGTCTATGATGCGGACACAAAACAATTCTATTACAACCGTATCGACAAATAGCATTCACGACACCCGACAATCTTCATAAAAAAGCTAAAATCGGGAACTTTATTACGATATTGCACTCAATATAGCCTTTAATTAAAGGTTTTTGATTAAATTTGTAGGAAGCTTTGAAAAGTCAAGGCTTCCTACCTTATTTATACCGAAATTTTTTATTTTTAACTCCGTCCGGATCACAGCCGGACAGCAATATCAGTAATATTTTTATATGAAAGTCTTAAATCTATTAGTGTTTCTAATGCTTCTGCCGCTCGCAGTGCGTGGTGACTATTGGTCAGACACGGAGTACAAGCGAATCGAGCAGAGCATTCGCGAACCAAAATTCAGTGCTAAGGAATTCCCCATCACCAAGTATGGGGCAAGTGTCAACGCTACTGCCGAAAAGAACCAGAAAGCTATCAACAAGGCTATCGAAGCTTGCTCCAAAAAGGGAGGAGGCAAGGTGATTGTGCCCGCAGGAACATTCAACACCGGCGCCATCACATTGAAAAGCCACGTGAATTTGGTGGTAGAGAAAGACGCTAAACTTCAATTCGTGTTCCAACCGGAGCTTTACCCCATCGTCCCCACTCGCTGGGAGGGAATCGACTGCTGGAACCTTTCTCCATGTATCTATGCTTATCAGGCTACCGACGTTGCCATTACCGGTGAAGGCACCATCGATGGCGGCGGCGAAAACGAGACATGGTGGAAATGGTGTGGCGCTCCCCGTTACGGATGGAAAGAGGGTGTCATAAGCCAACGCAATGGAAGCCGCGCGCGTCTGCTCAAGATGGCAGAAGACGGCGTGGACATGAACGAGCGCCGCTTCGGTCCGGAGGATGGTCTGCGTCCTCAGCTTGTGAACTTCAATCAGTGTGACGGAATCCTCATTGAGAACGTGACTTTGCTCCGCTCTCCATTCTGGGTGATACACCCGCTTCTGTCAAAGAATGTGACAGTGCGTGGCGTCCACATCAACAACGACGGTCCTAACGGTGACGGTTGCGACCCCGAATCTTGCGACGGCGTATTGATTGAAAACTGCTTCTTCAACACCGGCGATGACTGTATCGCAATCAAGAGCGGACGTAACAATGACGGTCGCTTGTGGGAACGTCCCAGCGAAAACATCATCATCCGCAACTGCGAGATGCAGAACGGACACGGCGGCGTGGTGATAGGTAGTGAAATCTCAGGAGGTTGCCGCAACGTATATGCTGAAAACAACAAGATGGACAGCCCCAATCTTGACCGTGTGGTAAGAATCAAGACCAACACCTGCCGTGGCGGTATCATCGAAAATATCAACGCCCGCAACATCACTGTGGGACAATGCGGCGAATCTGTATTGAAGATCAACCTCGACTACGAGCATAACGAAATATGCTGCCGTGGCTACCTCCCCATCGTGCGCAATGTTAACATCGAGAATGTGACTTGCGAAAAGAGCAAATACGGCGTTCAGATCATCGCTCTCGACACCTGCACCAATGTATATGACATCAACGTGGTGAACTGCCACTTCAACAATGTGGCTGAAGGCAACTTCATCTCAGGTCTCACCCGCGATATCAATTTCAAGGACTATTACGTGAACGGCGGACTCTGCCTCACTGAAAAGCCCTACAAAAACTACAGCCAGTGGATGACCGAATCAGAAATGAAACGTCAGCCGCTAAGCTATATGCTCGACTTCTCAACCCGCCCCAAATGGAGCTATGTGATGGGAATTGAACTTGAATCAATGCTCGACACCTATCTCAAATACGGCGGCGACCACATCAAGGACTATTGCAAGCTCTACACCGACACCATGATCAACGAGAATGGCGAAATCAAGCGCTACAATCTCGAAGACTACAATCTTGACAATATCCGCACCGGACACTTCGTGTCACGTATGTACCAGCACTTCCCCGAAGAGAAGAATCTCAAGGCAATGAAGACCCTCATGAAGCAGATGAAGGATCAGCCGCGCACAAAAGAGGGTGTTTACTGGCACAAAGCCATCTACTCTTACCAGGTGTGGCTCGATGGAATCTTCATGGGTCTGCCCTACTCGACTCTCACTGCAGGAATGATTCTCCCCAAAGAGGAGGCTGAGGCTATCTACAACGATGCGATCGATCAGGTAAAGAAAACTTACGAGCGTACTCTCGACCCCAAGACAGGTCTAAACCGCCACGCTTGGGACGAAAACCGCGATATGTTCTGGTCAGACAAAGAGACCGGACTCTCTCAGCACTGCTGGGGACGTGCACAGGGATGGTACACAATGGCTCTCATCGAGATTCTTGACGCACTTCCCGAGGATCATCCCCGCCGTCATGAAGTGATCGACCTGCTCCGCAAGGACCTCGACGCTGTTATCAAATGGCAAGATAAGAAATCGGGCGTATGGTATCAGGTGATGGACAGCCCTGGACGTGAAGGCAACTACCTTGAGTCAACAGCATCGTCAATGTTTGCCTACTCACTGCTCAAAGCCTACCGCAAGGGTTATCTCGGCGAGAAATACCGCGACGCCGGTATCAAGGCTTATCGTGGCATCCTCAACAACTTCATCAAGGTTAATCCCGACAGCACCATCTCACTCACCAACTGCTGCGCTGTGGCAGGTCTTGGTCCGGGTCTCAGCCCGTCAGTGCTGAAAGCTGCTCCAAAAGTAAAAGAAAACAAGCGTCGTGACGGTTCATACGAATACTACCTCAGCGAACAGATCCGTGACAACGATGCAAAGGGTATCGGTCCGTTCATCTGGGCTTCTCTTGAAATGGAGGATCTCGGCTACAATACCGAAAACGTAAACCAGCCGATCGACCGCCAGGCTGTCGTGAGCCGCAACAACCCTAAGGTAATCAAAGCCGATCCGCTTTCATCGCTTTCAGTAGGAAACGGACACATGGCTGCAACTGTCGACGTGACCGGACTTCAGAGCTATCCTCAATATTATGTGAACGGTGTTCCTTTGAATACAATGTCGGACTGGGGTTGGCACTCTTTCGCCAATGACAAGAACGTGACCCACGCCGATACAGAAAAGTCATTCAACCTTCACGGACACCAGAGCGTATATGCTGTTGAGTACAAAACCGAAGGTCATAACAAGGATGCCACTGAATATTTCCGCGTAAATCCTCACCGCCTTAATCTCGGCACCATCGGTCTCGAACTCCGCGACAAGGACGGCAACATAATTCCTATCGAAAACCTCACCGCGATCAACCAAGAGCTGAAACTTTGGGACGGTATCATCGAGTCAAAGTTCACTGCCGACGGTCAGACTGTAGAGGTATCAACCGGCGTGATGGGCAACAAAGATTGTCTTTTCTCACGCATCAAGACTCCGCTGCTCGCATCCAAGGGCGCTAAAGTGGCATTCAACTTCTCTTATCCCACCGGAAAGCACGCCGACGATGCTAACGACTGGACCAAGCCGGAATTGCACAAGAGCGTAATCATAAGCTCAGACAATCGCTCGGCAACAATCGAGCGCACTCTCGGCGACACAAAATATTACATCCTTATCCAATGGGAAGGCAACGCCAAGCTTGAAAGCGCAGGCGACCACTATTTCACCCTTTCAACCGACGAGGATCTTCTCTCATTCTCGGCTGAATTTGCTGAAAAACAGCCCGTGAAAGGCGACATTTCCTACTCTTACGACCAGGCTATCAAAGCTATCATGAAATACTGGTCGGCATGGTGGAAAAAAGGCGGTATCGTTGACTTCGGCGCTTGCACCGATGAACGCGCACCCGAACTTGAACGCCGCACTATCCTGTCGCAGTATCTTACCCAAATCAACTGCGCCAACACCACTCCTCCGCAGGAAACCGGATTGACCTACAACTCATGGTTTGGTCGTCCTCACCTTGAAATGACTTTCTGGCACATGATCGACTTCGCTCTCTGGAATCGTCCTGAAGTGCTTGAAAAGGTGATGGAATGGTACAACGAGACAGCTTATCCTGAAGCAAAGAAAATCGCGCAGCGTCAAGGCTTCAAGGGTGTGCGCTGGATGAAGATGACTGACCCCGATGCAGGAGAAGCACCGTCCAACACCGGCTCATTCCTCACTTGGCAGCAGCCCCACTACATCTACATGGCTGAGGAGCTTTATCGTGCTAATCCTTCCAAGGAGACTCTTGACAAATATGCTCAGGGAGTTGAAGACACCGCTGAATTCATGGCTGACTTCGCTCTCAAATGCGCGCCCAAGAAAGGCGACATAAAGCTATATGGTCAAACTGCAATGCAGGAGTCTATGTCAAAAGACTTCTCATTCAACCACCCGTTTGAACAGGCTTACTGGTATTATGCTCTCACCACAGCCCAGAACTGGCGTGAACGTCGCGGTCTTGAACGCAATGCCGAGTGGGATGTAATCGTAAGCCGCCTTGCTCCCCTCACTGAAAAAGACGGCATCTACACCGCCGGCGAACCGTTGAAGCCATTCGACAAGAAGTCAAAGGCTCAGAAATTTGATCCGTATGTAGCTGCTGAACTTTCAGGAAAAGCCAACATCTCGGAAGAGGATTTCAATCTTAAATCACGCAGCGACCACCCCGCAGTGCTCGGAGCTTGCGGACTTCTTCCCGCATCACCGCTATACAATACTGACGTGATGAGAAAAACTCTCGACTGGGTGATGAAGAACTGGAACTGGGATACTACCTGGGGATGGGACTACGGTATGATCGCAATGGCAGCCGCTCGTCTCAATGAACCCGACACCGCACTTGAGGCTCTTCTCATCGACAAGGGAAAAAATACTTACCTCGTGAGCGGTCACAACTTCCAAGAACCGAAACGTCTGCGCCTGTATCTCCCCGGCAACGGAAGCTTCCTTGACGCAATCGCAATGATGTGCGCAGGATGGGACGGCAGCGGAGAGGTTCTGAACCCCGGTTTCCCGAAAGACGGCAAATGGAATGTGCGTTGGGAAGGTCTTCGCCGTATGCAATAAACATTTCATTCTTCACATAAAAAAGTGGGCTGATAAACTCAGTCCACTTTTTTTATGTATTGGAGTCCGGTATACGGACGTATCAACAAACCTTATTTCAGGCGATTCTACATAGAGCAACGATATTAATAAGCTCGGTAGGGCTATTTCAGCTCGAAAGTATGTTTGAGTCTGATATCTTCTGAACTTGCCCCTATCATCACCTCAAATTCTCCCGGCTCGACAGTCCAGTTCATGTTTTTATCCAGCAATTCAAGATCGGCAGGAGTGAGGGTGAAATGAATGGTCTTGGTTTCTCCGGGTTGCAACGCCACTTTTTCAAATCCACGTAACTGCGAATCATAAGTGACCACCGAACTGTACTTATCACGGAGATAAAGCTGTGCCACCTCTTCACCAAAACGCTTGCCCACATTGGTCACGTCAACAGAAACATTGACATTGCCTTGTGTCCCGTTCTCAGGAGCATCTACTTTTAGATTGGAGTAGTCAAATTGAGTATAGCTCAGTCCATGTCCGAAAGGATACAATGCTCCGATCACGCGAGTGGTGCCGCTGCCGTTGGGACCGCTCTTCGACTGCTTGCCGTGTGAGCCCTTTTTAAACGGAAAATTATATTCAACCTGTCCCACCGACTTAGGGAATGTCACGGTGAGCTTACCTGACGGATTGTTATCTCCAAAAAGTGTCTCAGCGATTATCTCACCGCCTCGATAAGACGGGAACCAAGTCTCGAGAATAGCGGACAACTTGGCATCCTCCCAATTAACGGTGAGCGGCTGTCCGTTGATGAGCACAAGCACTATAGGCTTGCCGGTGGCATGAAGCGCACGCAACAACTCACGTTGATGTCCCGGCAACTCGAGCGATGTGCGTGAGCGGCTCTCACCTACCCTATACTCATCCTCGCCCATCACGGCAATGATGACATCAGCTTCCTTAGCCTTGTTGACAGCCGCCTGCATCATGCTGTCCTCAGCCTGAGTCAGCTCTACAGGCATCAATTCACTCGCCGGCCACAGGTCATCGACAATGTCGCATCCTTTCTCATAGTTGACCTCAGCAACTCCATCAAGATAATTACGGATTCCTTTCAATACTGAAACTGTTGGAAGTCCGTTAGGACCGTAACGGCTCTGCATGAAATTATCCTCATCGGCAAGCGGACCAGTCACCAACACATTTTTTATAACTTTTTTATCAAGCGGCAACAGATTGTTTTCATTCTTAAGCAACACCAACGACTGACGCTGCATATCCTTGACAAAATCGGGGTTCTTGTCGGCACCTACATATTTATCGGCATCAGCCGGATTGACAGAATAAGGATTGTCAAAAAGACCCATGCGGAATTTCACGCGAAGCACGTCGCGCACACGTTGATCCACAGTCGCCATCGACAGCTTATTCTCCTCGACAAGTTTACGCACCGGGAGAATAAAATCAGAGGGCTTTGTGAAGTGGGTGCGCACATTCAACCCCGCTTCAAGAGCCTGACGCACGGCATCTTCATAAGTAGAAGCCACCTGATGTTTCGTGTGGATAAACTCCACCGCCTCACTGTCGCTCACAACATAACCGTCAAAACCATATTCGCTACGAAGCAGCTCGGTCAAGAAATAGTGACTTGCCGAAACCGGCTCACCGTTCCAGTCATTGTAACTGCTCATCACACCCCACGGCTTAGTACGGATTATGACACGCTTGAACGGGAACAGGTGTATCTCGTGCAATTCACGAGGAGTGACATGAGGATCGGTACGACACTTTCCGTCACGTCCGCCTTTAGGTGTTCCATAAACAGCAAAATGCTTCAATGTGGAGCCGATGCCATTGCTTTGGATTCCTTTCACCATCTCGCATCCGAGTTCCGACACAAGAAACGGATCCTCGCCATAGCACTCGAGCACACGCCCCCAGCGGGGATCTCGAGCCACATCGAGAATCGGTGCATACACACTATGGTATCCCAACAAGCGAGCCTCTTTTCCGGCAATCTCACCGGCACGACGCACAAGAGCGCGGTTCCAAGTGCTTCCCACCGCTATCGGCGCAGGCAATGGAGTGGCAAGAGTGTGATTCAACCCATGAATACCTTCATTGGAAAATTCCACCGGTATTCCCAAACGTGTCTCTTCCACAAACCACCGCTGCGTGTCATAAAGCGCTTTCACATGGCTTGAAAATGGCACGATGAGATGACGCGCTTTTGCAGCACCACGCCCCACGCCATTCAACTGCTCGTCGATATTGGCTATGCCATCTTTCCATATCTCGTCTTTCCATGACGGCAGCGGTAGCGAGTCCTTCAACACTCGCCCATAGCCATAAAGAGTGGCAAGCTGACAACTTTTCTCCTCCAAAGTCATCTGTGAAAGCAAGTCGTCCACTCGCTTGTCAATAGGTTGTGATGGATCCTCATACACGTCCATCACACCATTTTTATTAAAATCAATCCATCCTTTATGATAGATTGAGCTCTTCTGAGCAAACACTCCCGGCGAGATACACAGCAGGAGCGACACAGCAATACATACTCTTTTCTTCATTGCGTGAATAAAACAGGATTAAAAATGCAAAAATCAATATACAAAGATAGCGCATTTCCCTATATTCACATCAAACTATCATAAAAGATGTTCAATAGTCCGTTTCGATGAAGTCTACCTCTTCACGCGATTTGTGGTTTATGGTATTGGCATCAGCCTGTATGGATATACCAAGCCCGCTTAACTGAGCATTCATCTGTGACACCGGATTATCTATCATCTTGCGTTTTGCTTTCAGAAGTTCTTTTCTGTCAATATTGTCGTAAGAATCAGAGGAATACACCGGGATTATATCTTTTGAAGAGGGCTGTATGCCGGTAGCTGTAAATGTGTATAGTCCAGATTGATCAGATGCCTCCAATATCAATCCAGGAAGTCCGCCAAGTTTCCACGGACCGTTCATCACAGGAATCTCAGTGGCAAACCACACAGTCCATTCGCGACCGTGAAACTGCGTTACCGCCATCTGACATTCATAGCCCAACAGATTCTTGACGCTGTCAGATATCTGCCAATTCCATTCAGGCATAGGCTCATCAGTCACATACTTGTCGAGACCATTGACATCATAGGTTGTCAATGCATTATCCTTCGATGATTTTATGACATAATAGCGTCCGTCGCGTCGCGGCATCTTATCCATCTTGCCGCCGGCAAATGCACTACGCGTCATCTCTTTATATTTCGCCTTGCCTTCGGGCGTAGATTCCAGCGAATCGATATACTCGGTCATCGGGGAGTAAAATTTCGAGTCGATTGAATTGGCAATCAGGAGATATTGATTGAACCTATCCACCTCGCCGGTCCTGAAGTTGGGCAAAGACGCATTGTAGCTGACCTCAATGTCAGCTTTCCCTTGTGCCACAGCGGCTATCGTCGCGAAGCACACGATTGTCAGTAGAATAACCTTTTTCATTTTCTGAGTGATATTGATATAAGCAGCTCGCGTCCACGAAGCCATCGTTGTGACTCAAAGGATGACAGCTGGCTATAGGTAGTGTAATTATAAGAGCGTTGGTCGAAGATATTGCTTAGATTGGCTGAAAGTTCGAGCCGCTTGCTTAATTTATAAAGTAATTTTGTGTCGAGCAAAAACACATTCTTATACGTTTCCGACGTGAGTTCATTACGATAATGTTCGCCCATGATCCGCCATTCCCATTTGGAGTGGGGCATGATATTGATGAGCAACGAGTTCTCCATTCTGCCAAGCCAGGAATTTTTAAAGCTGTTCATTTCAAGCCTGCTGTTGCCGAAATCGATTGCATAATCAAAGCTCATCCAACGAAATGGAGCACCACTTATTTTCGCTCCGACGCTCCACGATGTGCTGACTGAATTTACCGCCTGGCTCTCTGAAAAAAGATGAGATTCATTACGGTTGAACGAACCGCGGACACCGGCACTTCCTCGCATGAAATCAAGAGTCTTTCCCACACTTCCATTTGCCATCAGCATCTTCCGGTCGCTATTCGCATCAATGTATGAATACATTATATAGTCGCCGTAGAGCTGCTGTTCCATGGTGTAAGGCAGGTGTGTCCATGATTGCATCACGAAAGCATTTACAAAAACACCACGGCGAGTATGCTTATAAGCGAAATTAGCCGACAGATTCTGCGATGTAATATTATAAAAATCATCCACACCCCTATCAAACGAACGGTAGTCGGTCATGATATAACCGGGATGAATCATATTAAGATTCATGGGCGAACGCCCGGTTCCACCACGCAGCCCGACCGAAAACCTATTATTAGGCTTCCAATTCACACTCAATGCCGGCGAGAAATAGAGTTCCGAGCGGTTGGCAAGTGCCTTGTCAAAAGTGTAATTCACGAAGCTGACAGGTGCGTCAAGCGAGAAGTTAACACGCTTCACCCAATACTCAAACTTAGGCTCGGCATACAGCGTAAAGTAATTTGTATTAACCACATTTTCCACATCTCCCACCGGCAGCGAGGCGATAAATCGCGTATCAGCCATATCAGCATTCATCGAACGCAGATACCCTTTCACGCCACCCTCGAGGCTCACTGTCACACCTTTCAGCGAGAAAGCGTAGGCAGCGCTCTCATGGGTATAGAAAGCATGGTCACTTATATGCTGACGCAGATTATCACCGCCAATCGACACTTTTAGCATCTGCGGCAATGACTCCCACTCATTATCGCTTTGGAAAGTCACAAGATGGTTGCCGTTGAAACGCTTAATCATTTTGAATTTATTGGTGACGTAATAATCAGGTAAAGACACCGACTGATTATTCGGCAGAGAGCCGGTGACACTGAGCCGCACATCATCCCAATCAACATTTGCCGAGAGCGTGTTGTTGATAAATGTAGTGCGCTGATTGACTTCATACACAAATTTTCCTGACAATGAATGAGTGCGGTCACGACCATCCCGTTTTTCAGAGATAATGCGGTCGCCGCTTGTCAAATTATCGCCATTCCCGTCCGGATCCGCCACGAAATATGTGGTCGTATTTTCAGCTTTAGCCGTGACTCGGTTGAAAGCATAATCAATCTGTGCCTTCAACTCGCCGCCGCGCACTTTCCACAAGCTGTTGGTCGATACAAGAACCGAACGATTGAAAAGCGTGCGTTTCTCTTTCAGCGACGGCACTCCGGGCAATGACACGTCAACATAGCGGCTCAAAGCGGTTTGGCGGCGCGAGGCAAAGAAATCAGTGGCATGAGACGACAGATCCTCCCCGACATTATTAGTTTTAATGGTTGTGACATTCTGGAAACCTGGCATAACCGCCATCGCAAATATTTCACCGTCCCACACGACACCTTCCGGTTGCAACGAGTAGCCTGCACCGGCGTCGCCATGGAAAGTCCATGTGGCTTTTGCCTTATTTTTAAGTTTAAGATTAATCGCCGCCTTATCGGAAAAACTTATTCCGGAAAGCACCTGCATGGGCTGATGATTCTCCATCACCTCCACAGCCCCTACATCATCGTGGCTTATGCCGTTGGTGGCTATGCCATATTTCCCGCCGAGAAGATCAGAACCCTCGATGTAGAATTTGTTGATATCCTCACCTTGATACTGAATCTTTCCGCTCTTTGCAACATCAATTCCCGGCATACGCTTCAACACGTCGCCTATGCTGCGATCCTGAGCCTGCGCGAAGCTGCCTACATTGTATGTGATGGTGTCACCCTGTTCACGAATGCGGTCGGCTTTCACGGCAACCTCCTTCAGAACCGTCGCCGCCACCTCCATTCTTACTGTCAAGGGAAATTTAGCCGAATCAAGATTTATGGTCTGCTTGGCAAAACTCATCATAGCCACATCGACAGTGCACCCTTTCAGTTCAGGCACTGATAAAGAGAACTCGCCTTTGGCATCGGAAGTTGCAAACTTTTTTATCTTGCCTTCAGCATTTCTCAGAACTATAGACGCACCTGCCAACGGTGTGTCTGGACCCTTTTCCAAAACTATTCCCGACACATTAATCTGCGCAATTCCGACAAGCGTCGCCAAAAGAAACAATATCACACACAACCGCCTGAACATAGAGCTAATTATTTACGAGCCTTGAATTTATACCGGCGATTATCCTGCGACGGATATATCACAGGATCTTGCTGAGCGGATGTGACCCACAGTTCATCAGGAGTAAGTTTCTCAATAAGCCAGTAACCTTCAATATAACCGGTCATGCGAATCACGGAAAAATTTGCCGTAGTGAATGACCATTGAAAATATCCGGTCCCGTCCTTCTTCTCGGTGTCAATCCATGACCCCTTGGCAAACCATCCTTTACCCGTGCGTTCAAATCGATAGATATCCGTATCAGTCTCAAATGAGCTTTCGCCAAGAGCTCCATAGTCAGCCCATGTCATGAGCCACTCCACATCGGTCAGCAGCTCGACAGTGGTCTGTTGATCATCCTCAAGATAACCCGAACGCTCCTCACAAGAGACAAAGACCATGAGCAGCAAGACTGCCAGAGCTCCTGATATCAATTTCATACTGATCGAAATATAATGATTTGCCTATTACTTTTTCCAACACTTGACAGAACTGAATCTATCCACGGCAAAGTTAATGATAATATTTCATATTAACCGATTATTAATGAACAATTCATCAAGTAAAAAGCACATATCACCATGATTTTATCAGTGATAGTCTGTTTCGATTAGGTCAAAATAAGTTTGTCTTCTGTTTTCAAGATTGACTTGCCCACCTGTCATCGCTCCAATCTGAGACGCCCTATTCTGCCGACCATAATTTTTCATCTTCAAAAATGCTTTACGATTTGAATCGAAATATTTATCCTGATCGAAGACCGATTTAAGCACTTCCTCCGATTGTTGCAATCCTTTTATCTCAAATTTAAACAATCCGTCGCAAGTTTCAGCTTCCATTATCAAACCCGGGAGTCCGCACAATTGCCACGGACCATCCTGAACAGGAATATCGGGAGCGAACCATGCGTGCCACTTTCGTCCATGATAATCTGCAGCTGCGTTCAAACATTCATATCCCAATATGTTTTTTATAGAATCGCCGATTTCCCAAACAAGATCCGCCATTGCCACATTATAACGATAGCGATCACCAGCCCTATCCCACACCTGTATAGTGCCGGTATCAAAATCCTTAAAGTCAATTCTTGCCGATTCCGACATCATTCCATTCTTTTCCAATATTTCAAAATATGACTTGCCTGATGAAACGGCTTCATTCAAAGCATCCACGTTAACCTGATCATACACAAGTTTCCCTACCGGATCATGCATAAGCGAATCAACATAATATGTGCGGGGATTATAATAGCAGGAATACCCCGGAGCTACCTGCAAAATAAAATCATACTTCGTCATAATGGTATCTCCCTCACTTGTCAAATGTGACTTAGTGGTTTCGGAATATTCAACTTTAATCAAAGACTTCGGTTTTTCATCAGCAAATAATATATTTATCGCGACAAAAGCGAATAGCAGCATAAGTGCAAGTCGTTTCATTGCTTATCAGTGATAATCGGTTTCAAGAAAATCTATTTTTGACTCTTCTTCGGTTAATATATGGTCGGTGCCAAGATTAAGCCCCACTTCAGCTCCGGCAATAGATGAGCTGTGGTCAGTGCCATAGCGCTTAGTTCTCAACATCTCTATCCGGCTCATCTTATCATAATTCCGATAAGAGTATATGGGGTATATCTCTTGATTGGAACTCTCAATTCCGGTAGCTACAAACCAATGTTGCCCCGATGATTCCCTCGCTTCAAGAATAAGCCCCGGCAACCCGATGAGTTTCCATGGACCCTCCTGAATCGGAACATCGGGAGCGAACCATGCAGTCCAATGCCGTCCATGATAATCAGCCTCAGCTATAACACATTCATAGCCAAGAAGCATTTTCACCGAATCGCCTATCTCCCATTCTATCCTGTCGATCGGCTCGGCATAACAAGCGAAATCAAGCGGTCCTACCGCGTCATAAACACGCGTCTCATTTTCATCACGTGAACGGAAAACATAGAGATGGATCTTATAAATCACGTTGTTCATAAAACTTTCATCCTTCGTCTCCCAATACTTTTTAAATGCCGCATCAAATATTTTGCGTTCTTTATTTCTGCCTGAAGGAGTGGATTGCAAAGAATCCTTATATTCTGTATGGGGGCAATAGAATTTTGCCTGCGATTGATTGGCAAGCAGCACGAAAGGAATATCTTTTTCAACAATGCCGTCAGAACCGCGCACAAAAGTTTCATGATAGGTGTAACCCACCTTTATATCGGCACGCGGATACACCTTCTTCTTCGCCGAAATGGAAAATGCGGAAAGCAATACAAGCAAAATGGTCAAGATTAATTGAGGTTTCATGGTTGAATATTTTGAATACGCAAAGATTACAAAATTTCCAATAAAAACCTCAATAAATCATTGAAAATATTCACATTCCGTGAAATTAAGCCAACAATATCAAGCAAGATCAACCACCGTGATGCCTGCACCGCCAAACTGCACGTGCTCGTCACGATAGTTTTTCACTCCCGGAACAGTGTCAAGATATTGACGCAGATATTGCCTCAACGCTCCGGTGCCGGTACCGTGGAGAATTCTCACCGTAGAAGCATTGAAACGGATGGCATCGTCAATATAATAGGTGAGCGCTTGTATAGCCTCATCGACACGCATTCCGCGCAGATCAATCTCTCGGTTGAAATTAAGCTGCTTGTCTCGCTGTGAATCAGACAATGCACCACCTACCGATACTGATGCTGATGCTCCGGTACGTGGCTTTGCGATGGTGAGCTTCAATCGGTCGAGCTTCACTGTAGTCTCCAAAAGTCCAAACGCTACAATGGCATTCTTACCTTCAATTTTCAACACTTTGCCCGGTTCGCCTTGCCCGTCAAGCTTCACATTGTCGCCTACAGCTACCGGACGGTCATTCTTAGATTCCTGCGGCTTAGCGGCTTTCTTCGACTTAGGGGCTTTTTTAAGCAATGGATGTTCGGAGTCCTTGCCGTTGGCAAGCCGCTCTTTTTCCTCAGCCAGGCGTCGACGCGCTTCAAGCGTGCGGTCTTTTTCAGCCTGAGCCTTCTTGATGTCATGGATAGTGCGCTCGATGACGGCATTGCTCCCTTCAAGAATCTTACGAGCCTCCTCTTTAGCCTCGCTCAGTATAGCTCTGCGGCTTTCACGCAATTGCGTAGCCTCATCCTCATATCGAGCAAGACTCGTCTCAAGTTTCTTCTCTTTCTGTCTTATAGCAAGACGCTTATTTTCCCAA
The DNA here is from genome assembly GCA_023663655.1 of Lachnospiraceae bacterium. Taxonomy (GTDB): domain Bacteria; phylum Bacteroidota; class Bacteroidia; order Bacteroidales; family Muribaculaceae; genus Muribaculum. The sequence goes on along the minus strand of JAMPGZ010000006.1, from coordinate 74,636 downwards.
TAACGCTTGTCGCGGGCAATGTCGAGCAGGTATTTATCCATGTTTATGTAATCGCTGCCCACAATCTCCTCGGCATCTGAGATAATTCCTTCAGACAATCCGATCTTGCGGGCTATCTCTACCGCAAACGAGCTTCCCGGATTACCTATCGATAACTTGAACATAGGCTGCATCAGGTGGCGGTCATAAAGCATAGAGCCATTGATCAGCCCAGGAGTATCTTCGGCAAACTGCTTGAGATTCTGGTAGTGAGTCGTAATCACGCCCCATATCTGCTGCTCGTTGAAACGCTTCAATATCGCTTGGGCTATGGCACCGCCGATCTGCGGTTCCGTACCGCCGCCAAACTCATCGATAAGCACAAGGGTGCCGCTTTTCCCACGCTGCAGGAACAGCTTCATGTTGCGCAGATGTGAGCTGTAGGTACTGAGATCATCCTCAAGCGACTGATCATCGCCTATGTCAACAAATATATTGTCAAAAATGCCGAAATGCGAATTTTCATATACCGGAGGCAATAGTCCGCACTGCAGCATATACTGAATGACTCCGACAGTTTTAAGGCACACTGATTTTCCGCCGGCATTAGGTCCTGATATAATCAGGATGCGGTTCTCAGGAGTGAGTGTCATGTCGAGAGGCACCACTTCTTTTCCCTGACGGCGCAACGACAGAAGCAATCCCGGATGAACCGCATGGAACCACTCCATCTCAGGAACATCGACAACCGAGGGAAGACGTCCGTCAATATCAATGGCAAACCGAGCTTTGGCGCGAATGAAATCCATCTCACCCATCACCTCCATGCTTTGACGGATATCATCAATGTGAGGACGAAGCTCATCGGTGAGCAGAGTAAGTATGCGGGCTATCTCATGACGCTCCTCCATCCTGAGCTCGCGGATGCGGTTATTTGCCTCCACAATTTCAGCAGGCTCGATATAGACAGTTTTTCCCGAAGCCGATTCATCATGAACGATACCGCTTATTTTACGTTTGTTCATCGGTGCCACCGGAATCACCAGGCGCCCGTCGCGCATGGATGGCGCAGTGTCATTGTCGATATATCCTGCTTGAACGGCATTTGACATGACACGCCTCATCGTGGAATTTATCGAATTGACAGTAGCAGCAAGACGATGGCGTATCTCAGCCAGCTCCGGAGAGGCTGAATCCTTCACTTCTCCATGCATATCCACTACCCTGTCAATTGATTTTACCGTAAGGGGAAACGGCTGAAGCATTACAGCGATCTTGTCAAGACATGGATATTCCGAGCCTTCCTCATGACGTTTTGAATTGAAAAACGATGCCAGACTGACAATCACCATCAATGATTTGCGTAACTGCATGAAATCAGATGCAGGAAGAAATGTTCCGGCAATGGACGCTGTGTCAAGCAGAGCGGTCACATCGACAAATCCATCAAGAGGGAAATCTTCGCCGCTGTTTATGATCGTCATCATTTCAAATGTGGAATTGAGCTTATCTTCCACCACATTAAAATCGGAAGAAAAACTCATACTGTCACAGCGTTCTCGTCCAAGCCCCGAAATGCATGAACCTTTCAAAATCTCACGAAACGCCGAAAATCCTATCTTATATTCAAATGAATCAGGGTATATCACTTTGCAATTCTGTTTTTAGACTACAAATTTAACTAAAAACCGTGACTTTTATAATATTTGGCGACAGTGCAGGCGTAAAAACTTGTACTTAAACGTGAATCTTCATTAATTCACATTGTTAATAGTCTTAATACATCAAACCCCTAATAGTAAATAGATGTTTTAAGTCTATAAATCATTTAAATTCAAATATTATGGCTGAAGACAATTTCAAAGACAGCGTAGACAAGCTGGAATCAAGGAAAGAGTTGCCGGAACGCCCTGAAACCAAAGAGCTTCCTCAGCATGAAGAAACCATAGCCGGAGCACTCCCACCCGCAGAAGAAGAAGAGACCGTGGCTGCAGCTCCAATCGCGGCTGCGGCTGCAGGCAGTGAGACCACCGACGCTCAGGAGGCATCAGGAATTCTGAAGACAGGTGTATGGGCTGTTGTAGCTCTCGCCGTAGTAGCATTAGGCGCTTTATTGTATTACGGTTCCCACACAGGAATGAGGCACGATTATAATCCGAGGGTAGCACAAACCGATGAAGTGGCAACAGCCCCCGATTTCGGATCAGACGGACTATATTATTATCAAACTCCGTCGGAAGCAACCGCCGATGAAATTGATGCATCAGGTATCATGAACGGACGTGCGGTATCAGCCGGAGCATTAGGCACAGACGCTGCCAATGCCGGAATCGCCGGCACACCGCAAGTGGTTGTAGTGTATCTGTTTGGCTATGACAAAGCGGGAGTGCCCGAAAACGCCGACTTGAACAAAGTGGCAAAACAAGCCGTGACCGACAGCAAAAACGTGCTTATCAAAGCCTACACTGATGAACACGGAGCAGTCGCTTACAACAAGAAACTTAGCGACCGACGCGCCAACGCCATCCGCGATTATATGGTGAAGCATGGAGTTCCAGCCACCAATGTAAAGGCTAAAGGAATGGGACCGACCCACGCTTACGCCGGCGGTGACGCCCAGAATAGGCGAGCAGAAATCAGCCTCTCGGAATAAAACTTAAATACATAAAATAAGCACAGCGACTTAAATCGCTGTGCTTATTTTATGTATCAATCCACCAATTCAACTCCTTCCGGGAGCTTTATGTCTGAGATTACCGATCCATCATCAGCTCTACGGTGGCTCACATATATAGTGCCATAAGGCGTGGGGAACGTGCCTTCGGCAAACTGCAAATCACAAAGATTTGGTTTCACGCTCACCTTCCGACATCCAGGCTCTACAATATTTATGCCGAGAATATGGCGGGACAACCACGGACAAGGACCGGAAGACCACCCGTGACACAGACTGTGACGATAGCCATTGTAACAATAGTCACCATAAGTGCCATGTATGTCAATCTTTCCGTCGGGTGTCATCTCATCTATTCTTGCAGCATTATTCAACCATTCCATATTGAAATCCTCCCAAAACGAGGTAGCACCCAAATCAAGCATCGCGCCCCAGTAAGAACGGATTATATCCAAAGCTCCTTGATGGTCACCTGTCTCGGCAAGAGCCTCAAGCATATAATAGCCATAGAACGTAGTGAGCCCGTAAGCACCTTTTGACAAAATCATAGCCGTAGCATCGTCAGGAGAAATAGTACCGGCTTTTGACATCAACGCCGCAGCCTGCAACGATCCATTAGGATCATGAGGATGTGAATCAAGACGCAATCTGGCATCCTGTGCCATTTTGACAATATCGTCTTCTTTCAAATATCCACACAATTCCTCTGCTGATGCAAGCGCCCACGACATCAACGCCCTGTAACCTGCTTCCACGCCTTTACGGTTGGGGGTGGAAGGCCAATCGAGAAAACGCGTCATATTTCCCTTTTTGCCGGGATTCATCTCTTCATTACCATCAGCATCGATACGTTCCGAAATCTGACGCACCAATCCTGTTATATAATCTTTATGCTTATTCAAAAAATCAAGATTACCATGCCTCATGAACCAATCATGCTGTATCACGAGATACCACAACGAATAGCTGCTCATTCCATTTAACCACTGCGGAAGCGGATATTGCTCAACAGCTTTGTCAAGAGTGTTCTCAACCACCTCTCGATCATCAAACACAGCCATTATCGTCCGCACTTCGGGATGCATATCACCAAGCCATATACAACGGTCTCGTTTTATTCCGTCCCACAAGTACTCCTGCATATTAAGGTGTACCGTATATGCCGACGTGCTCCATATCGAATCAAGGCGGGAATCACTACAGTGAAATGATCCTTCATAGGGTATATCGCGGTATCGAGCCACTGCTCTGAGCTCTTTCAAAAATAGACGTGCGTCAGGCTCAAGAATATCAATTCTGACAAACCGGAATCCGGTATTCCCGATCTCTTTGAAACCATACCTTGAAACACTCGTAATCAAATCTCGCTGAGAGTGGTCGTTGGTAGAATAACCATGCTGTCCGCTGCTGTTTTCCACTGTTTCACTGCAAGCCTCACCCACCGATTCTCCAAATCGCACTCTGATACGGGTACTTATCCGCGAACCTGTACCGGTGAATATCTGTATGCCGCCATGCATTTCCTTGCCGAAATCAAGAATGATGCTTGAACGTGTTTTATTTTCTATTTTACAGAAACGCGTTTTCGCAAGAGATGCTTGACCGTCGCCAACGACCAACAACGCCTCGGGATCATCAATAACACTGTCAGTATCAGTCCAGATTATACGCTGTGGTGTTATATAATCTCTCACAAGCCGGTCTCTGACGGCACCGGAAGCACCAATCGTAACTATCAACACAAATGCTGACAGGATTATTCGACAAACTCTATTCATAACTTTCTTTCAGAATTATATTTTATCGCATTGTCAGGCATATTTTCTCCATTTCGCCCAAAGCTCTTCAACGCTTCAGGAGCCTCTATTTTCGCTTTCGACTCATCGAGCATCGAGCGGTCGAGACCAAACGTATCGATGAAGAAATCATATACCGCATTACGCTTGTTGGGACCGAAATCATGTCCTTCATCGGGAAAATGCACATTAGACACAGCATCATCCCGACCATACATGGCATATACCTGTTTAAGATAGGGATATTCAATCTCAGGAACAGTGGATGTCCAGTCGCCACCATCCGACACTACGCACATAGGCTTGGGTGCAAACGATGCCGCAAATTCAGCCATACAGCTACCTCCGCCGGAAAGCATTATCGGCTTTCCGCTCTCACACTCGCATCCGCCATCGAAATGAGAGGATAGGCTCACCACAGGACACGCTGCAGTGAATCTTTGATCAATGAAAGCAAGCAGCACACTTTGCGAGCCGCCTCCTGAACCTCCATTCACCCCAACACGCTCTACGTCGATATTATCCATCCCAAGCATAAAATCAAGTATTGAGATGCCATTCACCAACTGGACAGTGAGAGCTTCAGGCGATTTATGCCCCTCGGCACCAACTTGCAATGCTGACTCGCCCCAACCATACAGATCATAGTCAACACACACGGCACCCATTCTTGCAAGGGTGGCAAGCCTTTTCTGCTGGTCTGCGCAATATCGTCCATCCTTAAAATGCCCGTTAGGACAAATTATCAACGGATGCTTCCCGGATGTCGCCGGATAATATATTGAACCGCACACGTATAAGCCGGGGAGAGTCTCAAGATAAAAATTCTCAACAGAATAACCGTCAAATTGACGGAATCCCGACATGACCGGATCAGCTCCTACCCTCTTATCGAGTGCATCGCCTACACCTGATATACGCATCATGTCACACTTTAAAGAGTCACGCCGAGACTCCCATGATTCTTTTGAAGGATAGCGTGACAGCAACCATGACAACATCTTAGCTCCGTCGGACTCCGGTCGGCGATAATGCTCATAACGTCTTACCCGGTAATAATTCTCACTTACTTTTACCGCATGAAAATCAAACGGCGCAAGAATATTGCGCATCGACTCCTCCACCGAATATGGACGCAATCTTGAATAAGCATGATTCAACTCAAGACCGGCAGTGTCAACATCTATTTTCAATTTTATCCCGAAACGCGACTTGACACATTCAAGCATATCACTGAGAGAGTGCCGGCTGAAAGAATCATTTTCACATAACCCCGGCAAAGATGACACCGACAACAGAGCCGACAAAATCAGCACACGCCCATTACGCAAAAACATCATACAACATTGTCAATGTTAATGCACGTATTCTATCTTGCACACGAGTTTGCGACTTGTCACCGGTTCCCCGTCAATTACCGACGGCTGATGATAATCGGTCGGGAAGAACAAATAAAACGCTTCCGGACCAGCCTTGTAATAAGTCACATTATCGGAATTGAAATGAGCCACATCCTTTTTGGGATTATATTCATGCTTCACAGTAACATCCTTGGCATAACCCATCTTTTCATTTCCACTAAGAGTGTACTGTAGATCAATCCAGTTATGATGCTGCTCAATATTCACTTTTTCCGACTCGCGAGGAACGTATTCACTCATCTTTATGTAGCAACGCCCCGGCACAATGTCAATACGTCCCAGTGAAAGCGTGTCAAGATCAATTTTAGCCAGATAAGCAAACATAGCATCCCACACTTCTCGGTTTTTCTCATATTGCTCGTGGAATTCTTTCGCATTTATAGATGAATGAGCAGCGACATTCCAACCGTTGTTCCACACATTGCTCTCCATCCATGAATGATGGGGACAATCACTTTTCTTGCACTGAGACTGAGCTCCGGCAGTCATTGCCAACAACAATGACGCGCCTAAAACAAAATTACGTAACATATTGTATTTTGGTATTAAACTTTACGCAAAAGTAATCACTCCCCGTGATATCTCAAAAAATACCATCCCCAAATTATAGACGCAACACATCGCATCCAACACAAAACAATAAGCACGAAAATAGCCCCTACAAGAGATTTTGATGTGTGAAGATTTTTTTGTAAATTTGCACGATTTAACTTTGGGACAGCGAAATGTCCCACACAGAGCAACTTAAGTAATGAATATCTCATATAATTGGTTAAAAGAGTACATCGATTTCTCGCTTACTCCCGATGAAACAGCCGAAGCGCTCACTTCAATCGGTCTTGAAGTCGGCACAGTCGAAGAGGTAGAGTCTATTCGCGGAGGTCTAAAAGGAATTGTGATCGGAAAAGTCCTTACCTGCGAAGAACACCCCAACAGCGACCATCTCCACATCACTACCGTGGATCTCGGCAATGGAGAGCCGACTCAGATAGTGTGTGGAGCTCCCAATGTCGCCGCAGGACAAACTGTGGTAGTTGCAACCGTAGGAACTACGCTTTATGACGGAGACAACGAATTCCAGATCAAGAAATCAAAAATACGCGGTGTTGAGTCATTCGGCATGATTTGTGCCGAAGATGAAATCGGCGTAGGCACTTCCCATGATGGAATCATCGTGATCGACAAGGAAGTTGCACTGGGCACTCCGGCAGCCGAATATTACAATCTGAAGAGCGATTATATGATCGAGGTCGACCTCACTCCAAACCGTGTTGATGCGGCATCGCATTACGGAGTTGCTCGCGACCTTTCGGCTTGGCTTGCTTGCCATGCCACTTCATCAAAGCTACGCCGCCCCGAAGTTGACTCATTCAAGAGCGACAAGACCGACGGAGCCATAACAGTTGAAGTTGCCGATGCCAAAGCGTGTCCCCGTTATTCCGGTGTGACAATCCGCGGCATAAAAGTGGGAGAAAGCCCTGAATGGCTGCGCAACTATCTCAACGCGATAGGTCAGCGTCCCATCAACAATGTAGTCGATGTGACCAACTATATTCTGCTCGGCATGGGGCAACCGCTCCACAGCTTTGACGCTGACAAAATCGGCGGAGGCAAGGTGATTGTGAAGCATTGTGCTGAAAACACCCCATTCACCACGCTGGATGGAGTTGAACGCAAACTTGACTCCCGCGACCTGATGATATGTGACGCTGAAAAGCCCATGTGCATCGCAGGTGTGTTTGGTGGACTTGACTCAGGAGTGACCGAAGAGACCACCTCAGTGTTCCTTGAAAGCGCATATTTCAATCCCACATCAGTAAGAAAAACAGCACGACGCCACGGTCTGAACACCGACGCATCGTTCCGTTACGAACGCGGCACCGACCCCAACGCCACTCTTTACTGCCTCAAACTTGCCGCCAAGATGATTAAGGAGCTTGCCGGAGGTGAGATATGCGGCGATGTGATTGACCTCTATCCGGAACCGATCGCACCGTTCCCGGTGACATTAAGCTACGATTACCTCAACAACCTTGTGGGAAAAGAGATTCCAAAAGATACTGTCGACTCAATCGTCGAATCACTCGAAATGGAGATTGTATCCAGCAACGATGACTCAATCGACCTTTTGATCCCTACCTATCGTGTCGATGTCAATCGTCCTTGTGACGTGGTAGAAGACGTGCTGCGCATTTATGGCTACAATAATGTGGAACTTACCACCACTGTTCATTCGAGCCTTTCCTATAAAGGCTTAACCGACCGCAGCAACGAACTGCGTGAAATGATCAGCAACCAACTCTCGGCAACAGGATTCAACGAGATTCTTAACAATTCGCTCACCGCCGAAGCTTATTACGACGGTTTGACCGACGAGAAACACTCTCCTGTCAAGCTACTCAATCCGCTCAGCAACGATTTGAACGTAATGCGTATGACTCTCCTTTTCGGAGGTCTCGAATCGATATGCCACAACATCAATCGCCGCGACAGTGACTTGATGTTATATGAATTCGGCAATGTGTACAGCCGCGATCTCACTGTCGAGATGACCGCCGAAAATCCTATTGCTCCGTTCAGCGAATCGGAACACCTCGCATTATGGCTCACCGGAAACTTCCGCACAGGCAACTGGGCACGCAAAGAGGAAAAAGCCACATTCTACGACATGAAGGCTATTGTGGGCAACATATTTGAAAAGCTCGGAATCTCCAACCGCGAGATCGCCCTTTCAGTAGCAGTTGATCCCATCTACTCAGGTTGCGTGGCTATCAGCACCCGTTCAGGAAAAGCTCTCGGAACAATGGGCATACTTAAAAAGTCACTTCTGAAAAAGAACGATATCAAGCAGGAAGTGATATATGCCGAGCTTGACTGGCGTGCTCTTGTCAATCTGTCGATCAAGAAAAAAGTGCTTTACGCTCCGCTTCCAAAGACTCAGCCGGTGAAACGCGACCTCGCCCTGCTCATCGACGACGGAATCAGTTTCGCTCAGATAGAGAAAGTGGTGAAGGACAGCGAACGCAAGTTGCTTAAAAATGTGGAGCTATTCGATGTCTACACCGGCGAAGGACTCGAAACCGGAAAGAAGAGCTACGCCATCTCTCTCACGCTGCAAGACGATGAGAAAACCCTTCAGGATAAACAGATTGATAATGTAATGTCGAAAATCATCACCAATCTTCAGAAACAACTTGGAGCATCACTCAGATAATTAAACAAAAAACAATAATATATAAACATAAGAACATATTATGGGAAGAGCTTTTGAATACCGCAAAGCCAGAAAATTGAAACGCTGGGGAAATATGTCGCGCACATTCACCCGCATCGGTAAGGAAATCACCATCGCAGCAAAAGCCGGTGGTCCCGACCCCGACACCAACCCCCGTCTACGCGTATTGATGCAGAATGCAAAGGCTGCGAATATGCCTAAAGACACTGTTGAACGTGCCATCAAAAAAGCCACCGACAAGGACTCAAGCGACTACAAGGAGATCGTATATGAAGGATACGGCCCTTATGGCATCGCCATCGTGATCGAGGCTGCCACCGACAACAACACCCGCACTGTGGCAAACGTACGCTCATACTTCAACAAGCACGGCGGCACTCTTGGAACTCAAGGATCACTTTCATTCCTTTTTGACCACAAGAGCGTATTCAAGATCAAACCTGCCGAAGGTATTTCAGTTGAGGATCTCGAACTTGAACTCATCGACTACGGTGTAGACGAAGTGGAAGCCGACGAAGAAGAAATCGTGCTCTATGGCGCATTTGAAGAATTTGCCAATATCCAAAAGCATCTTGAAGAAAACGGCATAGAAATAATCAGCGCGGAATTCGAGCGCATCCCCAACGACTTAAAAGAAGTAAATGCCGAGCAACGCGCGCAGATTGAAAAGCTCCTTGAAAAATTTGAGGAGGATGAGGATGTACAGAATGTATTCCACAACATGAAGGAAGACGAAAGCGAAGAATAATTCCTCTACTCAATCCACAATCTTATAATCCACGGCGGGTCGGTATGCAAGTCCAATTATGGCTGTAAGCATGACGGCACGCCGTGAATAGTTTGCGACTATACAAAAACCACTGATGGAAGAAATCCTACTGAATATCGGCATTTCCCCCGACGACATATCATGGTCGGCGAGAATAACAATAGCCCTTACCGTGATTCTTGCCGGAGGAATCATCGACACGTTCGCACGCAAGGTCATAATTCCTATAATAGATAAAGCCACTTCGGCAACGGCGACCAAATGGGATGACTACATTCTCAGCAAAAAAGTTCTCCACACTCTGTGCCATCTCATCTATCCCGTGCTACTGTTCTTTTTCATGCCGCTCATACTCAAAGGTGAGTCAACATGGTGCTTTTATGCGCAAAAGTTCGTCGGGATAACAATCATAATCATAGGCATACAGTTCCTGTGTGCCATTCTGGAAGGATTTTATTTAGCCACAGCCCACGAAACTTCGCGACAAAACGACCCTCTGCACGGATTGCTTCAAATGGGTAAGCTCATCGTGATAGGCATGGGAACAATCCTTATAATCAGCACACTCATCGACCGGAATCCATTGGTAATTCTCACCGGACTTGGAGCTTCGGCGGCAGTGCTGATGTTGGTGTTCAGAGACACAATACTCGGTTTAGTGGCAGGCGTGCAGCTATCGGTCAACGATATGCTCAAAGTAGGAGACTGGATCACCATTCCTTCACGCAATGTCAACGGCAATGTGATCGGAGTGTCACTCACCACTGTCAAAGTTAAAAACTTCGACAACACAATCGTCACAATACCACCCTACTCCCTTATAAGCGATTCATTCCAAAACTGGCGGGGAATGGTCGACAGCCGCGGGCGACGCATCATGCGCTCGATAAACATCGATATGAACACAGTGAGATTCTGCTCGCCGGAAGAGATTGAAAGATATCGACAAAAAGGTTGGATTGAAGAAAGCGGCTCATCCGAGACTGTGAATCTAAAAGTATTCCGCAATTATCTGATTGAGTATATTTCACAACATCCGGGGGTTAAAATCGACGATGCCTCCAAAATGTTTGTAATGGTGAGACAATTGCAACCCACTCCACATGGACTTCCATTGGAACTTTATTTTTTCACCTCGACCACCGACTGGGTCAAATATGAAGCTATCCAGTCTGAAATATTCGACCACACAATAGCCATAGCCCATGAGTTCGGATTAAGAATATTCCAGTCTCCGGCAGGCAGCGACATACATTATACAAATCCCATTTCAACCACATCCCTACAATCATGACACCAAAAGACCTGAAAGATCTTCTCGATTATGAGGCAGCCCGCATAAACAACCCCGACTTCATCGGCAATGATCCGGTGCAGTTTCCTCGCCGATTCACCGATATGCGCGACATCGAGATAGCCGCGTTTCTCTGTGCTACAATCTCATGGGGCAATAGGAAAATGATATGCAACAACTGCAATAAAATGCTGTCGTTGATGGATAATTCTCCCTATAGCTATGTCATGGACAAAGGTTATGAAGACTTGCCAGACATGAACATTCATCGCACATTCTTCGCCAAAAATCTCCGACATTTCCTCAGAGGGCTCCATGCCATCTACTCATCTCATGGAAGCATTGCCGACTTTGCCGCCCATGAAGCCGTAGCCCAGAATGAATTTCCGGCATGGAAACTTGTTGAAAGTCTCAACAAGGAACTTTACAAAGCTAACGGTTGCGAGGATTCACGCTGCCTCCCGGGCAACCTCGACGCAACAGCGTTAAAACGCGTAAACATGGCATTAAGATGGCTTGTGAGAAACGATGGAATCGTTGATCTCGGAGTGTGGGACATCATCAAGCCCTCTCAACTCTATATCCCGCTTGATGTGCACGTTGGCAACACGGCACGTGAGCTGGAGCTGCTGACACGCAAAGCAAATGACCGCAAGTCAGTGATTGAACTCACCGACCGTCTCAGAGATATGAGGCGTGACGATCCTGTCTATTATGATTACGCCCTGTTCGGGATAGGCATCGAGAAGGCAAGCGTCACCGGTGATTAACTTAAATTAACCCTTATTTAAGGGTTTCAAAAATTCATAGTTGTTAACTTTACGTTATATACATAGTAACGTAATAACGATATTATAATGACACGAACTATTTTTTCTATTTTTATCGCATTGCTGAGTTTGACAGCTTTCGCCGGAAATGATGCCAAAATAGCATTTGCCAATCCCGTATATGATTTCGGAAATGTAAAGGAAGATGGCGGAATCGTATCTCACGGATTTGTGGTGAAAAATACAGGCAAAACTCCGTTGATAATCAAATCGGCACGTGCATCATGCGGTTGCACAGTTCCTGAAATACCCAAGGAACCGATCAAGCCGGGAGAAAGCGCTGTGCTTAAAGTTAGCTATGACCCTAAAGGACGCCCGGGCGAATTTGAGAAAAACATTCAGGTAAAATCCAACGCGAGCAATGCCCGCGTCACCATAAAAATAAAAGGCGTGGTAATACCACCTTCTAAATAATAGTCGATGATGAATATACTACGCGTTCTGCCGGCATTGGCGCTGGCTGTATCAGCCCTCAGCGCCAATGGAGCCACTTCGGCTAAATGGCTTGAAACATCACATGATTTCGGTGCTTTCGATGAAGACATGGGAAGAGTGTCTACCGATTTCCGTCTGGTAAACACCGGCAACGAACCACTCATGATTTATGCCGCCCGCGCATCATGCGGATGCACCATACCATCTTATACCAAGGAGCCTATAGCTCCCGGCGATACTGCCGTAATAAAAGTGGTATATGATCCGGCAGGTCGTCCGGGAAAATTTGACAAAAAAGTCAAAGTGGAGACCAACAGCGATCCCAGACAGACTATACTTGTGATAAAAGGAGTAGTGATAGGCGCCTCCAACACATTGCGTGCCCGTTTCCCAATAGAGGTAGGCAAGCTAAAGCTGAGACGTGACATAGTGCCGGTAGGCGAGATTCTGAAAGGAAGAACCAAAACAGCGTTCCTTGAAGGATATAACCAGAGTTCCGACACTATACGTCCGTCAATAGAAGGGCTGCCTAAATATATAACTGTCCAGACCGAACCTCAGTGTGTTCCTCCCGGCGAGCAGGTGACATTCACCCTATTCTACAACACCGCAGGTGAAAATGACTGGGGGCTCGCCACTCATGAGGCTAAAATAAACTCTGACAGCCGTGGAGGAGCTTCTCATGACATAAATGTAACAGCCATCGTCAATGAAGATTTCTCAAAAATGACAAAAGCCGAGCTTGAAAAAGCCCCTAAAATAGCATTGTCAGAAACACGCATAGACTTCGGAACTATCAAAAAAGGAGAAAAAAAATCGGGAGAGATAAACATTGACAATTTCGGAAAGAATGAACTCATCATCCGGAAAATCAGTTCATCCGACCCTTGTGTGAGCGTCAAGGCATCCAAGACAAAAATCAAAGGTGGCGGAAATGCCGTTATAAAAATAAACGCCGACACATCGAAAAGCAACGACAAAATGCTTAATGCACGAATTACAATAATCACCAATGACCCTGATCGTCCGGTATCCAACATCAGAGTCACCGGAGAATACTAATCGGTTGTTTTATAAATCATGACAGACAATCATCACCACATAGAAAACGACGAACAATTCGTAGGGCTCACCGTGAACAGCGGTGTCAAGCAGCCTCCTGTTGTCAATCCATATCTTAAACCCCGCAAACGCCGACCGCTACCTTCAGCAGGAGAGCTTGTGGAAGGTATCCTCAAAGGCGATGTCACGGTTTTGAGCCGTGCCGTAACAATGGTAGAAAGCCTGTCGCCCGAACATCAGGCGATAGCACAGGAAGTCATCGAAAAATGCCTCCCTCACTCGGGCAACTCCCGAAGAATAGGAATCACCGGAGTGCCGGGTGCAGGAAAGTCAACGTCAATCGACGTGTTCGGACTACATATTCTTAAAGAAGGCGGAAAACTCGCCGTGCTCGCCATCGATCCGTCAAGCGAGCGCACCAAAGGCTCAATTCTCGGCGATAAAACCCGAATGGAGCAACTTGCCGTACATCCGGCGGCATTCATTCGTCCCAGTCCGTCGGCAGGAAGTCTTGGAGGTGTCGCACGCAAGACACGCGAGACAATAGTATTATGTGAAGCTGCCGGTTACAACAACATATTCGTAGAGACCGTAGGCGTGGGACAGAGCGAAACCGCTGTACACTCCATGGTCGACTTCTTCCTGCTCATACAGCTCGCCGGCACCGGAGATGAACTGCAAGGAATAAAACGCGGCATTATGGAAATGGCAGATGGAATCGTCATCAATAAAGCTGACGGCGACAATATTGACCGGGCGCGTCTCGCCCAGGCTCAATTCCGCAGCGCGCTCCATCTGTTCCCGCCCACAGCGTCGGGATGGAAACCTGAGGTACTGTGCTATTCCGGATATTACAACATAGGAGTGCCCGAAGTGTGGGAAATGATTGACCGCTATTTCGCTTTCGTAAAAGAAAACGGCTATTTCGACATCAAGCGTCAGGAGCAGGCTCGCTACTGGATGTATGAAACCATAAACGAAAAACTGCGTCAGCATTTCTACTCCAATCCTGAAGTTGAAAAACTGTTGCATGAGAAGGAGCTGAAGGTTCTGGACAATCAACAAAGTTCATTCACCGCCGCCCGCGACGTTCTCGACTTCTACTTCAAAAAATAGACATCCTTATGTATATCGCTTCACAAAAACGCAAAGAGAATATCGCGGAGTATTTGCTATATATGTGGCAAATCGAGGATATAATCCGTGCCAACGGAATGGATCTTGACAAAATCAAGTCAAATGTGATCGACCGATTCACTCTAAGTTCTCAACAATATAAGGAGATGGCTGAGTGGTATGAATCACTTATCGACATGATGCACCGTGAAGATGTAGCCGCCAAAGGACATCTGCAGCTCAATAAAAACGTGCTCATTCAACTCGACGACCTTCACCTGCGACTGCTTAAAGACCCCAAGCATCCCGATTATGCCGGGGAATTTTACAAAACACTCCCCTACATAGTGGAACTGCGTTCAAGGCAGGGCGACAATAAAACCGGAGAAATCGAGACCTGCTTCACTGCCCTTTATGGCGCATTGATGCTTAAACTTAAAGGTGCCGAGATTTCAAAGGAGACCGCAACCGCTATCACTCAGATTTCCCGTTTCATAGCATTGCTCGCCCACTATTACCAACTCGATCAGGAAGACAAGCTCGACGAAGAATAAAACGATATAATTTTACTCCAGCATCAAGGCTCTTTGGCTGCCGGCTCAACGGTAGATGAAGAGCCTTTTTCTTTTGAAGCTTTCTTCTGTTTATATTTTCGGCGCAGACGTTTCCAGAAGGAGAATATATCATCGAAATCGCGTTTGAACACCACGCCCACGCCTTGCGTCGTCTGGGCCGAACGCAGATAATAATTCTGGTCATTGTAGCGATTATAGGCTTTCAGCCTTATATTACCAGATTTGTTCAACAGATATTCCAGATCAAAATCCCCGATGAACGAATTATTATTGTTCATGGCATTATCACGATAACCGAAATTTCCATTAAACAGCAACCGATTGTCAAGAAGATAACTTGACAAAGCGAGATCCACCTCCATGTCGCTGAAGTCGCCCCTGTCACTGCGTATATTCGGAGCTATGGTCCAATTATCGCTCAATTGTCCCAGCATGGATGTAAGCTGGGAGGATATGGTTGATGAAGCGACCGATACGAGCTCATTTCCTTTTGTTGTCGATGCCATATAGTCGGGAGTATAGAACCGGTTCAAGGCAAGCAGATAAATTATCTGACGGTTCATCATCTCCTCGGTGCTGACAATACTCTTCACCTTGCGGTAAGTATCCTGTGTCAGAGTAGGAAATTCAAGGTCAAAACTTATATCGGGCTGCTGCATATCGCCCGACACCTTCAGCAAGGCATGGACAGGGACATTGGTGCGCGTCAGCTCCCTGTCCTGAAGGAATGATTCGTCAAGATCACTAAGATTGGCATTGACCGAATACACCGCCTGAATATCAAGCACGGCATCAAGAGGATCGCCGTGGAAAGCAATTGAACTTCCCGGTTTTATGGTAAAATCCTTTATGATTATATCCTGAAGCGTGAAATTATAATCGCCCTGAGTCAAGGTGTAAGTGCCATACATAAGCATATCGTCATTAGACGAATTATATTCTATACGCAGATTTCCATTGCCACGGGCTTTCATTTGGTCGCCGCCTTCAGGATCCAGCACAAGCACCATCTCGCCATTCGGATTTGCTTCCACCTGAAGATTCACCCTATATACCGATGGTGTGTTCTCCTCCTGCCTAAGCCTTTCATAATGCTCTTTAAGGCGCTTTATTGATGCCGCGCGCGGATCTTCTACCGACAGCAGCAGATCGCCTTTCACGGCATCGCGGTCATTGAATGACATGAATGTATATTCGCTTGCCGCCTCAGTATCGGATAAAACGAAATTGAACTCCGACTTCGCAGCCGTGGATATATCGACATTTACATCAATGAAACCCGGCACACCTTTTATCAATGCCATTCCATTGCAGAATATTCTGCCAAACCACACAGGGTTGATCGTATTGTTCACATCAAAACACAGGAAATTGCGGGCATTAGACACTCGGAATTCAAATTCCGGTTCCTTGAAGCATTTATGCGTCACCCAACCGTCAAGTTTAGCCTTATTTCCGTATTCATCATACAATGTCACATTACCAAATTCGATGCGTCCGGGAGTAAGGTGAATCGAATCAGTCGTTGAATAATATGTATTCGTAATGTCGAGCTTCAATTTTAGATCCTCAGCATATATCTCGCCGGTCATATCTATCAGCTTGAATGTGCCGAAAAGACGTGCTTCGCCTGAAGCATATCCGCTCACTGATGATGTGAACGCCTCCATATAAGGCTTCATGAACCCCACATTAAGTTTATCGGCTTTAAACCGGAAATCAAGCGCTTCCGCCATCGGATATATGATTCCGTTCACTGTCGACCGTCTGCCATTGGGTTGCAATATATCGGCATCGATGGTAACACCTTTCTGCTCATTGTCCCAGCGGCTCACTATATCGGCATCACCGAGCAGCGATTTATTATAACAGAATCTTTTCACGTGAAGATTAGGGGTGTCAAGACGCGGCTCCTTCGACAACAAGTTTCTCGCATAGAAATCGCCTGTCGCAGTGCCACCAAAATCGACATTGCCTATTGCCAGAGTCTCAAAAACATAATCGAGGCTCATGTCATTCAGATTCAATATCAGCACATCATCAGGATCATCTGACACCACACCGCCTATTTTTATGAATTGACCGGATCGACCCACATCTATGTCATTCACATGGATCTTACCATGGGCGATATCTATAGATGCCGGTTGCACCACCCATGCCGTATCGTTTATCACAAAATGGCTCTTCTCTATCCCGACTTTCACATCTATTCCACCAAACTTACACTCCTTGAACAGAGCGGAAAGACCGATCATGCCGTCAAAACGCCTTTTGCTGTCTATGTCCCATGAAATCTGAGATTCAAGCACATCATTATGTCCATGAGCTGTCACCTCAAGCGTGGCACCACCATTTTTTGTAGGGTATAATGTCGTAAACAGAACATCGGCAGCCCCCTCCTCCCCGTCGACATTAACCTGAAGTGAAGTTTTATCTATAAATTTATCCTTTTTAAGAAGATATGGAGCATCGACAGTAAGCCTCATATTGCGGCTTTCAGTATTAAGGGCGCTTTCAATTGTGACAGGATGCAACACTTTCACCGGCGACTTGAAAAATTCAAGCCATTTATTTGTGACATCATTTTCCCTGAGTTCAAAATTAAGCGAAAGCTCCACCGGATGTTCCGACACCTGATCATTCCTGTCAACCGGAACCAACGCCGGAAAAATCGATGCAGCAAACTGCTTACCCGCAGGTATAATATCCTTAAACCGATAATGCCCCGAAAGCTGACCTTCAAAGATATCCGACCTCAGCACTATGAACTGCGGGCTCGTGCTACCCGATGCAAGAAAAGTGAGATGACTCAACCCTACACCGTTGCCTGAAGCATCCTTAAAACTAAGCCGCGACAATTCAGCCTTGCCATCGGCATGATCCGGGTCAGGTCCTTTTATCTTCACATCAATATCCGTGGCAAGCGAATATCCAGGATAGGAATTAAGCAGATGCAGAGCATGGGGATTAAAGTCTCTCACATATCCTTCAACATCACAAGTGAGCATCTTCTCGGAAAAATCAGCCCATCCGTCCAGTTTTATCTTCACATTCTCATCATCAACGGTGAAAGCGCCATCAACACGCCGCTTATCCACTCTGCCCTGAAATGTCGCATTTCCGTACTCATAGTCTTTAAACACAAAACGGTCAAGATTTATGTCAAAGTCGCCACTCACATCATTACCTTTAAAAACGGCATCGGCATCAATATTAGCCGACAAAGTACCCAATTCGCTTTTATCCAGCAACCGTCCGAGATCAAATGAGTCAATCATTATATTTCCAAGCAGATAACGACCGGCGGTCACAGTGTCAAGACGATAAGAGGCATCAATATCCACAGCACCGATCGAGGTTTCAAGATGACCGTCGCACACAGCTTCATTAAGCCGTCCGTCAAAAATTCCCTTATAATGCAAATCTCCTGCCCGAGAGATCAAACCCTGAACATTACTGTTATCTCCTACAAATGACATGATCAATGGCAGGTAGTGCGACGGCTTCACCGCGAGTTCTATTTCAGGCAGCTTGACTTCAAGATTTCCCACATCAGGAAGCCCTGAAACATTTCCTTTAATATGGAATCCGAAGCCTCCGTTGGCGGTGTGTGCCGACAATGAATGCACATCGATATCCGACACGCGTCCCGACATTTTTCCACTCAAAGCGAGTGTCACCCATTGCGAACCGAGTTGCGGCACAAAAGGCGCCGCATCATAAGTGGATATACGGCTTTCAGGAAGAATTTCAAAATTTATCGGAATATCGAATATCTCTTTCCCAAGATTCTTGAGACTGCTGCACCTCAACGCGATCGGTCCAAGAGCGATCCTTGATTCCGACAACTTCAGGTCGAAATCATCGACCGTCACAAGAGTGTCCGTAATAGCAATCTTACCGCTGAGCGACTCGACATAAAGTCCCGAACGCTCTTTCAATGCAATACGTTTCAGGTCTATTCGATAATTGTCATTCCTTATTTCAGGCAGAAAAATATCGGCTTTAACATCCGTAACCTTGATGTGATTCTTGTCAAACCGATTCAGATGCGGCTCGGAAAGCACGTCATACTCGATTCCGGCTTTACGGATCACGATATTGTTTATGCGCAAATCATATTGAGCCGACGGTTTATTCTTATCTTTCGACGACAGACGGTCAATGATAGGCTGTATGTTAAGCGGAGCTCCTATAGAATCCCTCCACAGACTCACGTTTAGCCCGAGAATTTCAGCATACGAAAAAATAAGCCTTCTCTTCACAAGCAGTTTCGACATGACAATACCGGCACCTATGCGGTCAGCATTCAGGATAGTGTCATTCAGTGAGTCTCTTACCACCACATTTTTAAGAGTCAGCTTATTAAACGGTGCAAAATCCACCTCTCCGATCTCCACATCGGCGCCAAGCAACTCACTTAGCTCATTTTCGGCTATATCACCCACACCTCTCTGCACTCCGCTTACCGACAGCACAAGATAAAGCACCAATGGTCCTATAATTGCCAATGCAAATACAGTTACAAACAGAGCCCTGAGTATGTTGTATATTCTCGTCATAATTATTATTGCAAAATTAAGCATTTTTTTCGCCTCTTAGGCGCTTGTTTCAAAAATTCTGGCTAAGTTTGCACTTTAAAACAAGACTTTTTATGAGCACAATAATATTGGGGATTGAATCATCATGCGATGACACATCAGCGGCTATCGTAAAAGACGGAATTCTTTTAAGCAATGTCATTGCAAGCCAGAAAGTACATGAAGAATATGGAGGCGTAGTCCCGGAGCTTGCATCAAGAGCTCACCAGCAAAACATAGTGCCGGTAGTGGACACGGCTATAAAACGCGCGGGAATCGATAAACACGATATCTCGGCAATAGCATTTACCCGTGGTCCGGGATTGCTCGGATCTCTGCTCGTGGGCACCTCATTTGCCAAAGGGCTCGCATTGGGCTTAAATATCCCGCTTGTGGATGTGAACCATCTTCACGGTCACGTACTGTCACACTTTGTAAAAAAAGAGGAAGCCGATGTAGTTCCTGAATTTCCCTATCTGTGCCTGCTCATTTCAGGAGGTAACTCACAATTGATTCATGTGCGCAGCCCTTACGACATGGAAGTGATAGGAAAAACCATCGACGATGCTGCCGGTGAGGCTTTCGACAAGTGTGCCAAAGTCATGGGACTCCCTTATCCGGGCGGACCACACATCGACCGCCTCGCTGCTGAAGGCGATGCATCACGCTTCAAATTCTCAAAGCCCCACATTCCGGGACTCGATTACAGTTTCAGCGGCTTAAAGACTTCGTTCCTTTACACACTGCGCGACAATCTGAAAACCGATCCTGAATTTATCGAAAAGAACAAAGCCGATCTTGCCGCATCGCTTCAACGCACCATAATTGAAATATTGCTCGACAAACTGAAAAAAGCGGTTAAACTCACCGGAGTCTCAACTGTAGCGATCGGAGGTGGAGTGTCGGCTAACTCCGGAGTACGTGAGGCTATCGCTGAATATTGCCGCAGCAATTCTCTGAAAGCATTCATTCCGGAAAGAGCATTCACTACCGACAATGCCGCCATGGTGGCTATTGCCGGATATTTCAAATATCAGAAACGGGATTTCTGCAAGCTCGATGAAGCGCCTTATGCAAGAGTCACAATTTAGAACCCGTCAATAACAACAAATAACCATAATGCAAGTATCAATAGTTGTGATCGGTAAAGAACTGCTGTTAGGGCAAGTTATCGACACCAATTCATCTGACATATCCCATCGTCTCGACCCGCTTGGATGGAAAGTGAGCGACATACAGACTGTAGACGACGATGCATACCAGATAACCCGAGCTATAGACCGGGCTTTTGAATCAAGCGATGTAGTCATAACCACAGGCGGACTCGGACCGACTAAAGATGACATAACCAAGCAGACACTCTGCAATTATTTCGGAGGAGAACTCGTGCATGACGCTTCAGTGCTGGAGACAGTGAAACGCGTCATCGCACGTCGCGGACTCGAGCTTAACGATCTTACGGCAAGGCAAGCGATGGTTCCGTCATCATGCCGCGTCATCCAAAATGAGGTAGGCACAGCTCCGATAATGTGGTTTGAACGCGATGGCAAAGTGTTGGTGACATTGCCGGGAGTTCCGTTTGAGACACGCGAAATGCTCGACAGGCAGGTTATTCCACAACTCGCCCAGCGTTTTCCTTCAAAGATGAATTACGAACACCGTTCCGTAATGGTGGTGGGCTACAGCGAATCACTCCTCGCCATGAAAATCGAGGAGTGGGAAAACTCACTGCCGCCATATCTTCATCTCGCTTATCTTCCGAAACCGGGACTCGTAAGACTGCGCATCGACGGAGCGCACACCGATAAGCCGCTACTCATCAGTGAAATAAATCATCACCACTCCATGCTGTGCAATCTACTCGGAGAAAATGTACTCTGCAATGCCGATATTCCCGTTGAAGAGATTCTGCTTCAGGAGCTTGAAGCAAGAGGGCTGACGATGGCTACCGCCGAGAGCTGTACAGGAGGCAACATTTCCCATCTGCTCACATCGGTGCCTGGCAGCTCAAAAGTGTTCAACGGAGGTGTCGTGGCATACTCCAACGAAGTAAAGGAACACGTGCTCGGTGTAAACCCCGAAACTCTCGCAGCTCACGGAGCCGTAAGCATACCGGTAGTTGAAGAGATGGTGACCGGAGCCTGCAAAGCCCTTAATACTGATTGCGCCATAGCCACATCGGGTATTGCCGGACCGTCAGGAGCCACACACGGCAAACCGGTGGGTACCGTATGTATCGCCATCAAGACACCCGAAGAGATATTTTCATTCACTCATCATTTCCCGGGCAACCGCCAGCGTGTCATCATCCGTGCCTCAATGACGGCTATGATTGCCGCCATTGAAAAAATTCGGTCGCTCCCTCGTCATATCAAAGAAGACTAACCTCATCCATTGTCAATGAACTTTCTACGATTACCATTGATTGCTATTGTCGTCATTTTAACGGTTTCATGCTCAAGCAGAGGCAAATACGACAATCTGCAAAATGCTCTCTCTGAGTACGCCGACAGTTGCAATGCCGAAGTCGGGATTGCCGTGATTATTGACGGCAAAGACACCGTGACCGTAAATTGCGATAAAGATTATCCCATGATGAGCGTATTCAAATTTCCTCAGGCACTCGCCGTGGCAAACTACGCCGAGAACCATGCCATACTCCTCGACGATAGCATCGACATACGCGATGGGGAGATTCTTCCTGACACCTATAGTCCCATGCGCGAGCGTTACGGCACCGGCGCTTTGAGCCTGCCGCTCCATGAGCTGTTGGCGTTCTCGCTGCAACATAGCGACAATAACGCGTGCGACATTCTGTTTCGGTTGATCGGCGGTCCGGCAACAGCACAGCACTATCTCGATTCAATCGGAATAACCGGCATAAACATAGTTGCGACAGAAGCTGATATGCACGCCGACACCGGATTGTGCTATGAAAATTACGCCAATCCGTTGGCTATGGCAGGATTACTTGAAATATTCTCCACAGCTATAGGATGGCAATCACCGGCTATGCACACCATATTCAACCTTATGACAACTTGTGCCACCGGAGATGACCGCCTTGCAGCACCACTATCAGCTACAAATGCCACTATAGGACACAAAACCGGCACAGGAGACAAAAATGCCAACGGTGAAATAATCGGGCTGAATGATGTGGGTTTTGTATTTCTTCCCAACGGACACCGCTACAGCATTGCAGTGTTCATCAAAGATTCCAAAGAGAGTCCTCAAAAGACTTCGGCAATGATAGCCCATATATCGGAAATAGTGTATCAAGCATTGAATGAACCGGAAAAATAAGCCCGATGGAAAACCGCAGAATAATATTGGTGACAGGAGGACAGAGGTCGGGGAAAAGCGTTTTTGCCGAAACACTCGCCTTGCGTCTTTCTTCAACTCCGGTTTATGTTGCCACTGCGCAGATTTTCGATGAAGAATTCCGACACCGCGTGGCGATTCATCAGCAACGGCGCGGTCCCCAATGGACCAATATCGAAGAGCCGCTATCCCTGTCGCGTGTTGATGTTGGCGGCAGAACAGTGCTTATCGACTGCGTGACACTGTGGGCTACAAATATGTTCTTTGCCCACGAAAACGACATTGACACTGCCGCCCGCATGATGAAAGAGGAATTTGACAAGTTCACCTCGCAAAATGCCACCTTCATCTTCGTCTCCACCGAAACCGGTCTTGGCGGAACAAGCGAGAACCCCATGCAACGCCGTTTCAATGACCTGCAAGGTGAAATAAACCAATATATCGCTTCCAAAGCCGATGAAGCGCATCTCATAATCTCAGGTATAGATGTAAAAATAAAATGAAACAGTTCAATATAACCCCAATAGCCGAGGATCTTCGTCCGGCACTACTCAACAAAATAGACAATCTCACAAAGCCCAAGGGCTCATTAGGTCGCCTTGAGGAACTCGCTCTGCAGATAGGAATGATACAGCACACGCTCACTCCCGAGCTGCGCAATCCTCACAACATCCTCTTCGCTGCCGACCACGGCATCATCGAAGAAGGTGTGACCGTATCACCTAAAGAAGTGACCTGGCAGCAACTCAGCCACTTCTCAAAGGGCGGAGCCGGAATAAATTTCCTATGCGACCAGAACGGCTTTAAACTGGTACTCGTCGATGCCGGAGTGGACTACGACATACCCGCAGGTCACGGCATAATAGACCGTAAGATACGCCGCTCAACACGCAATTTCCTGCATGAGCGCGCCATGACTGCCGACGAGCTTGACCGATGCCTTCAGGAGGGAGCCAAAACAGTCGACGAAGTGCACGCCGCCGGATGCAATATAGTAAGTTTCGGCGAGATGGGAAGCGGCAACACATCATCGTCATCGATGTGGATGCACCTGTTCACCGGAATACCGCTCGCCGACTGCATCGGTGCCGGTGCAGGGCTTGACAATGACGGCATCCGGCACAAATATGATGTGTTGAGTCGTGCACTCGCCAAGTTCAAGAGCGAAACTTCCGATGCCGGCAATCCGGAAGAGATAATGACATGGTTTGGCGGCTATGAGCTGGCGATGGCTGTAGGCGGGATGCTTAGAGCTGCGGAACTCGGCATGATTGTGCTTGTCGACGGATTCATCATGACCGCCTGTGCGCTTGCCGCGTCCAAATTATATCCGGAAATGCTTGACTACTGTATATTCGGACACCAAGGCGATGAATCGGGACACAAGCTCATGCTGCGGCATCTCAACGTGAGAGCGTTGCTGCATCTCGACCTGCGTCTTGGCGAGGGAAGCGGAGCAGTATGTGCCTACCCCATCGTCATGTCGGCGGTCAACATGATCAACAACATGGATTCATTCAGCTCGGTCAACGTCACCAAATACTTTTAACCCGTGAAAGAACTGCTTGCCGCCGTCACTTTCTTCACCCGTCTGCCACTGTGGCGGGTGTGCCAACTCCCTGCCGAGGCGTTTAAAAATGTAGTTCCCTATTGGAGTTATGTGGGGTGGCTTACCGGAGGAATCATGGCGTTGACATATATTGCGGCGTCAGCGCTATTCCCCATGTCGATAGCGCTTATCTTGGCAATTCTATCACGCCTGCTGCTCACCGGAGCTCTTCATGAAGACGGACTCGCTGACTTCTGCGATGGGTTCGGTGGCGGCAGAGATGACCGCGACCGCATTCTCGCCATCATGAAAGACAGCCACATAGGCACCTATGGCGTGATAGGGCTCATAATCTACTACATGACGTGCTATATGTGCCTGATGGAAATGCCCTCATGGTTGGTGCCGGCAATACTCATCGGCGGCGACGCGTGGAGCAAATTCTGTGCCGCACAGATTATCAATTTCCTCCCCTACGCACGCAAAGAGAGCGAAGCTAAAAACAAGACTGTATACAACCGCATGAACATCAAGCTATTCTGCTTGGCAATGATAGGCGGCATCCTTCCATTACTGCTTTTACCTGTGGAGATGCTGCCGGCAATAACATTACCCGCAATCACGACAGGGCTGATGATTATGACCATGCGGCGACGGATAGGAGGCTACACAGGCGACTGCTGCGGCGCCACGTTTCTTTTAAGCGAGCTGTCATTCTACACAGGTGTTCTCATAATCCTACAATTCAGCCCCGTGATATGAAACTGCTGTTCATACGCCACACCTCGGTCGATGTTCCCAAAGGAATATGCTACGGACAGAGCGATGTAAATCTATCACCGACATTCCCACATGAAGCTGCGGATGTAAAACACCGTTTGTCCCAGTACAACATTGATGCCGCCTACACCAGCCCGCTGTCACGATGTGTGAAACTTGCCGTGGCGTGCGGATTTCCCGATGCGGTAAAAGACAACCGACTTATGGAAATGAACTTTGGCGATTGGGAAATGCAGCGCTATGATGAAATATCGGATCCTCGGCTGCAAACCTGGTTTGATGACTATGTAAACGTCAAAGCTACAGCAGGAGAGTCATTCATGGACCAACGACACCGGTTCCAATCCTTCCTATCGTCATTGCCCCACGACAATTCCACCATAGCCATTTTCACCCACGCCGGAATACTCATACAAGCAATGACCGTCTGCCTCGGCTACTCAATCGACCAAGCATTTAATGCCCAACCTACATACGGTTCCATAATCGAAGTCGAAATTTAACCATAATCTGTTAAATATTTGGAACAATCAATAATATTCATTACATTTGTGAACTTTTAATACCAAATTTTTTATTTAACTAAACTCACTTACATGAAAAAAATTTTTACTCTAATCGCAGCTGCTATCGTGGCTGTCAGTGCAAATGCTCAAGGTTTCTATGCTGTTGAAGAAGGCACCCCGGAAGCAAATCAAGTGACTACAAATGTTCAAAATATAAAACTCACTTGGGGTACAGGATGGAAAGCTAACAAAGCCGGGCAAAAAGGTAAAATTGGCGATAATGATTGCCCTGTAACTACACAAGGAAACGAAAATCCATTTTTTGGTAAAATAATCGTTGACGATGTAGAAAAAAATGCGGCTGCAGGTGATAACGGAAAATGGGAACCTGAAAGCGGAACTTATTGGAAGTTTGAACCTACTTACGATGGGACTCTTGAAATCTGCATAACATTAAATTCCGGTAAAAGCTTCTATGTCATTGAAAATAATGCTAAAAAGACTGATTACACATTATCTACAAGTGATGGCACTGAAGTAATTCCAGTAAATGATCGCGTTGAAAATAAATTGACTAATGGATTGGTTAAATTTAACGTAAAAGCAGGCAAATCATACTATGTATATTGCACTGGCAGTAAGCTTGCTTATCTCGGATTTGAATATTCAAATGTCGATTTAAATTCTAAACCAGATGCAGGTATCGAAGATGTAACAGTTGCTGAAGATGAAAACGCTCCCATGTACAACCTTCAGGGCGTACAGGTTGACGAAAACTACAAAGGCATCGTTATCAAAAACGGCAAGAAATACTTGAACAAGTAATCAACCACAACAAATCAGCCGGAGATCCATCCGGCTACACCATAAGCGGACGCAACCCTCATCGGTTATGTCCGCTTTTCTTTTCCTCTGCCAATCATCATCAGAGGATGTTGCAGAATATAATTTTTAGCTGTAATTGTAGGGACGGCTCGAGCGTCCACAGTAATCAGCTGAATATCAGACATGGTATTCAGACGCACGAGCCGTGCGTCCCTACATTTTAGAGGTTCTGTCCCCACGATTGATGATTCTGCAACACCCTCATTTTAATCATTGGTATCCTATAAAAATATGAAATAGCCCTATATAGTTCACGCGTATAAAAAGCTATATACATTTTTCCGGACAGAGACCCATAGCCGTGAAACGGCTAAATAATTTGAGCACCGCCACGAGGCGACAGCCGAGGTGCGGTGTAAGATGGGACAAATGGTCGGGCATCGAAGATGTCCTCCAGTCCATGCCATATCATCAGCATGGCAAAACAGTCTCGTCCCATTCGGGACTCGTGCCAAATAGAGACTTACCACCCCGACCCCGGCTTCGCTTTGCTCAGCCGAGGATATAGACAGACCCGTGCCTGACGGCACTTAGTTCACTCGATACAGGTTTATTGCACAAACTCTTATCTGATTTGACTCTAATAATATCTCACCTACTCATATAATCATCCGCATCACGGCTGTTAATAGCACCATAATAAGCTCGGAGCGGCGGTTTATCTTAACCCCTGTTTCGGTATCCTCCACGGAAAAATCCCTCGGATTATCACCGATATAAGGCTTCACCACCTCTTCCCCGAAATAATCATGCGGACCGCCAAACCGGCAATCAAGCACTGAGGCAAGAGCTGCCTCAGGAAATCCGCTGTTAGGGCTGGCATGGGCTGGTCCATATTTAATCACATTGCGAAGATGCCTCATTGATCCTGACGAAATCACCATCAACAGTGCGGTGAGACGTGCCGGAATATAATTTGCCACATCATCAATGCGGGCGGCAACGCAGCCAAACTCACGGTAACGCTCATTGCGATACCCTATCATCGAGTCAAGCGTGTTGACCATCTTATAGGCAAGCATTCCTGGCAGACCGAGAATTCCATACCAGAAAAGTGGAGCAATAACGCCGTCAGAAAGATTCTCGGCAAGTGTTTCCAACGCCGCAGCCCTGATCTCACGTTCGGAAAGAGCATCTGTGTCGCGTCCCACTATTCTTGCCACCTGACGCCGACCGGCATCAAGCGACACATCAAGAGCTCGCGACACCCCTCTCACTTCGCGTATCAACGTCGTTCCGGCAAGACAATAAAACACACCTGCCGTCTCTACCGCCACACGCAAAGCCACAGGCATGGCATTCAGCAAAAAGAATGCAGCACAGAATACCACTACTATCAGCCCCACGGCAACAATGCTCCCCTTAAGACTGCGATGAGCTCCGCGATTAAACCTATGTTCAAAAAAAGAAATCATTTTGCCAAAACCCACTATGGGGTGAGGCAATCGGGATGGATCACCGAAAAGCAAATCCAAAAACCATCCGCCGAATAACGGCAACAACGCTACAACATATTCCATCGTTCGATAGCTTTTATCAACATATCATTTTCCTCCGGCGACTGCACGGAGATGCGGAAATGACGCCCACTCAACCCTGAAAAATTAGACGCATCACGAATCAAAATCCCATGCTCGTCAATCAAATATTCTTTAAGCTGTACTGCCGTAGCATTTTCAGGAGTTTCACACAAGAAAAAAGGCGTAGCCATAGGATTTGCTTTTATTCCGGCACCTCTCAGCAACTCCCCTACACGCCGTGCTTCGTCAAGCAACAATGGCAGCGGCAACCGATACTCCTCGGCATGATCAAGAAGATATATCCCCGCATCTATGCTCAACTGGCTCACCGTCCAAGGACGGGCATTGACACGCATAAGGGTCATCAGCTCCGCATTGCCTACCATATATCCTAACCTTAGCCCCGGAACGCCAAATCGCTTTGTAAATGACCCGACGAGAATCACATTATCCATATCCCGCACATCAGCAGCCGAAAACAACGGCACATTCGTATATTCCGAATAGGACTGGTCGATTATAACTATCTTTCCGGGATTGCAGTTCACTATACCACGAAGCGCATCTTTCCCCATCACCTCGCCGGTAGGATTGTTAGGATTGCATATCCACACCAATTCGGCATCCTCAATATCATCGCAGAAATCATGACAGGCTATCTTGCACGCGTCATGATACTCACTGAAGGTGGGATGGCTCATGATAAATGATCTCCTCTTATGGAAACGGTCGGCTATGCGATAGATAGCATCGGTCGCGCCAGCCGTCACCACAACGCAGCCTTCATCCACGCCAAAATCACGGGCAAGCCTCCTTTCAAGCGAGAATGGCGACGGCTCAGGATAGGATGTCATGCACCCGAGCCTTCCGGCAAGATGCTCCTTGAGTCCGTCATGATTGAACCGGCAATATATATTGCTGCTGAAATTGCTTTTGACCTTATCACCATAGCGGTACAGATCATCGCCATGCCCTTCTATCATCGCGCTCCCATTATTTCATAAAGTTTATCCATGTCAAGATACTCTCTCACCCGTTCCGCCAGAAGATCATATTGCGACTCCTTGAAAGCGGCATAATCAGTCACCGTTCCCACACTCTCATCCTTTTTATATGGAGCCAAAAGATGGTCTATCATCTCATCATGGTCAAGCACGCCATGCATATATGATCCCATGCACTTTTCATCGGCAATACAACCGTCGGTAGTTCCGTCGGCATAATATATCATCGGTGGCACACCCTCTTCTTCTATCTCACTTCGCCCTTGGTGAATCTCGTAACCGTCAAGCATTTTCCCACCGGGAGTCAATGAGAAACGCTTTCGCTCGGTGATCTTCGCCTCGGTTATCACAGTAGCGACCGGAAGCAGCCCCAAACCGTTTACACGTCCAGGCTTGCCCTCGATGCCATCAGGATCGCTGATCTCCTTACCGAGCATCTGATAGCCTCCGCATATTCCTAAAATAGTTTTTCCACGGCGGCGTGACTCCAATATCGCCTGCTCTATGCCGGAATTTCTCACGGCTACAAGATCGGAAATGGTCGACTTTGTGCCGGGCAATATGATAATGTCGGCTTTCTTGACCTCATCAGGTGAAAAAGTATAATACAGGTTCACCCCTTCACAGGCGGCAAGCCTATCGAAATCGGTGAAATTAGACAGTCTTGGAAGACGTATGACGGCGACATTCACCACACCCTCCTCGGCAGTAGTGTTCATTTTGGAAAGCGCCACCGAATCCTCTGCCTCAATACAGATGTCGTCCATATAAGGCAACACTCCCAACACCGGCACTCCACATATATCCTCAATCATGCGTCTGCCGGAATCAAAGAGCCGCATATCGCCACGGAATTTATTGACAATTATACCGCGTATCAGTTTTCTGTCATCAGGCGACTGCAACATTATCGACCCATAGAGAGAGGCAAACACCCCTCCACGGTCAATATCGGCGACAAGCAGCACCGCCGCATCGGCATGACGTGCCATCGGGATATTCACCAAATCGGTATCCTTAAGGTTGATCTCGGCAATGCTGCCGGCGCCCTCCATGACTATAGGGTTGTACCTCATGGCAAGACGGTCAAACGCCTTGCAGGCTTCTTCACGCAGCCTTTCGCGCCCATCACCATGGTAGTATTCATAAGCGTCACGGTTGCCTATCGGCTTGCCGTTGAGCACCACTTGCGACATTCTGTCGCCCGACGGTTTAAGCAGAATCGGATTCATATCGGTGACGCATTCAATTCCGGCAGCTTCCGCTTGAACTGCTTGCGCCCTTCCGATCTCGCCACCGTCGGCGGTGGCAAATGAGTTGAGCGCCATATTCTGAGCCTTGAATGGAGCGGGATGATAACCGTCCTGTAGAAATATGCGGCACAACGCAGCGGCAATGAGGCTTTTGCCCACATCACTGCCGGTGCCGCCGAGCATAATCGGTTTTAATGTTGTCATAAGCTGATATCAGGGGTTATAAAGATCTCGGTTATAAAATGCCATTATCTCCATCGATTGACGCAACGCCTCGGCTGCCGGAGAAGAACTGTTGAGTGACACTGCGCGATTATAATCATTTATCGCCTCCCGATGCCGTCCCAGCCGCCAATACAGCTTACCCCGTTCAAAATAAGCGTCAGCATCGCCGGAATCACCTTCAATTATCTTATCCAGCTCAACAATAGCCCCTTCTAAATCATTATTATTAATAAGAGAGTTTATTTTATCGGATAATTCCATAATTATTCTTACTTTTGACAACACAAATTTAACTACTATGTCACGAATTACCTCGCTTCTGTCAGGATTATTTTTAATATCGGCTCCTGCCTTTGCCTCACAACCGATGACCACATCATTCAACCCGACACAATGTGAGGGTAGCGCCACCCCTTATCCGATTCCGTCGGAAATCATAGCCTACCCCGACTCATTGAAGCCGATAATGATCAATCACGTGAGCCGCCACGGGGCTCGATTCCCGTCATCGGCAAAACGCACCACCGAGATGCGTCAGGCGCTGATGCACGCCGACTCGATAGGAACAATCACTGACAAAGGACGGCAATTCCTCGACATTGTGAACCTCATCATGGACAAAAGCAAAAATCAGTGGGGAGCACTCGACTCACTCGGAATGGCGGAACAGCGTGGAATAGCCGCACGAATGTACACCACCTATCCGCAACTCTTTGACAACGCCACCGTCCACGCCCTATCATCCTACGCTCCACGATGCATTATGAGCATGTACTCATTCACTCATCAGTTGGCACGCATGAACAATCACATCAAGATCTACACTTCGTCAGGTCGACAGAATTCGCCACTCATGCGCCCCTTCGACCTCGATGCCGATTATATTGACTACCGCAAGGAGGAGCCTTACAAAGAAGCCTACGAGGCATACTTCCGTTCAATCGTCTCCCCGGAACCGGCTCGACGCATACTCGGCGAAAATTATCCCCTCGACGACAAGCACTTGCAGGACATAACACGCACCGAATTTGCCATACTTGCCGGAATGAGCGCCATGGGGCTACAGTGTGACATACTGCAATTCTTCACTGAAGAAGAGATGAACCGTGCATGGGAGGCTAATAATCTGAGCCAATATCTCACACGCACAGCCAACACATTTTCCTCCGTGCCCGCTGAAATAGCTGCCGACCTGCTTGAAAACCTCATCTCCACCACCGACGATGTTGTGACCGGCAACTCCGACAACCGCGTACAGCTCCGTTTCGGCCATGCCGAAACCATGATGCCGCTGCTCTCGCTCATGCGATTGAAAGGATGCTATTACCTCACCAACTATTTTGACACCGTCGCCTCCCACTGGCACAACTTCTATGTGGTTCCGATGGCATCCAATCTGCAGATTATCCTATTCCGCTCGGCAAAAGGCAAAACCTACGCGCGCTTCGACCTCAACGAAGTCCCGGTACCGCTTCTCCCCGACTCAGAAGAGATCTACATCCCCTGGGAACGAGCCAAGAGCTACCTCAACACCTGCCTCCCCGAATACCGCCGCCTATAACGAAACAATGATACTGCTCGCCGTATGTAGCACCAGCACAATATCGGGGTTCAAAATGTCATGCAAAGGCAGTTCATCCGCCACGAAGCGTAGCCGAGGTTAAGGAAAAGACCCAAGGTGAATGCCGGGCTTGGAATATTTTGATGGTGTTTTGTTTGTGTTGGATAAAAAGCGGTCAGTATGACTGCATTTTATCTTGCCATCCCACGAGCCCATAAAAAAAATTTGATACATGGGATAAAAAGTGGGTAAATCCCCCTCAACCATGTACTATCTTTGCCTACAAAACAACGGCATCAATCTGCGGGAGAGAAATCCCGTCACGGTTCCGCCGCAATCAAAGCAACACGCCCGAAGGACGCTGACATCAGCCGGCAACAGTCAGCCCCGAGAGTCTCGCTGCAATTGCACGGATCCGTTGGAGTACTCCGACAGGCGCCTCACCCGCAGAACCCGACCGACAACGACAGCGGAAGCAGATGGAGTCGCCCGAAGTTACACTTCGCTAAGTTTCAGAAAATGATCTGGAAGACTGCTTGAATTGGTCCTTTAATCAATGTGCACAGACCACCAACACGAAGCCGCTATAGTTGTCGGGCTCGGGGATCCCGTCATATTATCACAGCGACTTGACAAATATATAGACAAGTGCGGCTAAAAATCCTCCGATTACCGGACCGGCGATCGGCACCCAGCTATATCCCCAGTCGCTCGAACCCTTACCCTTTATCGGCAGAACGGCATGGGCTATTCGCGGACCGAGATCACGAGCGGGATTAATGGCATAACCGGTAGTTCCGCCAAGAGCCATACCTATCACCACTACAAGCAACGCCACCGGCAATGCTCCGATGCTGCCAAGCCCCACCTGCGATGAATTTCCCTCATCGCCGATGAAGAGAATCACAATCACCAAGATGAACGTGCCTATAACCTCGCTTATAAGATTGCGGCGATGATTGCGTATTGCCGGTCCCGTAGCAAACACGCCGAGCTTAGCCCCCGCATCCTCAGTCGCATCAAAATGATCTTTGTAGAAGACATACACAAGCATTCCACCGATGATAGCACCGAGTATCTGTGCCACAATGAACGGCACCACCGATGACCATGGAAACTTCCCCACAGCCGCCAGCCCGAGAGTGACCGCCGGATTCAGATGAGCGCCGGAATAGGGTCCGGCGATAAGCACTCCGCACATCACGGCAAGACCCCACGCAAAGGTCACCACAATCCACCCCGCACCCTCGCCCTTGGACTTACGCAATGACACACAAGCCACCACTCCGCAACCAAGAATAATGAGCACCATTGTTCCAAGGAACTCAAACACACACTGAACAAATAGCGATGTTTCCTGCATGACTCCACTGTTTTTAGGTTACACCTTTTCCGGATAAGCCGACAATACGCGCCTTACCGCATCGTGCCACCCGTCGATTCTGCGGGCGACCTCAGCCTCAGGTTCCGACGGGAAAAATGCCCTGTCGACCTGCCATTGCGATTTTATCTCATTTATGCCCGACCAAAATCCGGTCGACAGTCCGGCAAGATATGCGGCACCAAGGGCGGTGGTCTCGGTCACCTTAGGTCTAAGCACCTCGGTGTCGAGAATATCGCTTTGGAACTGCATCAGAAGATTGTTGCGCGATGCTCCGCCATCGACTTTAAGATTGGCTATCGGGAGCCCTGAATCACGCTCCATAGCCCGCACAATGTCATACGTCTGGTAGGCTATCCCCTCAAGTGCGGCACGTGCAATGTGAGCGGAAGTAGTGCCTCGGCTTATCCCTGAAATAGATCCACGGGCATATTGATCCCAGTAAGGCGCGCCGAGCCCTGTCAATGCCGGAACGAAATATACGCCACCGGCATCGGGTACTGACGCAGCGAGTTTTTCCACCTCAGCCGAATCATGAATACATCCAAGACCGTCACGCAGCCATTGCACCACTGATCCTGCGACAAAAATCGAACCCTCAAGAGCGTATGTGACCTCCTCATCGCCTATCTTCCATGCGATTGTGGTCAATAGTTTGTTAACCGACTCTATAGGTCGATTGCCACTGTTCATAAGCAGGAAGCATCCGGTGCCGTAAGTGTTCTTAACAGCACCCGGCTCAACACACATCTGCCCGAAGAGCGCCGCCTGTTGGTCACCGGCAATACCGGCGATGGGCACTTTATGAGCGAAAATGGTGGTAGTGGTATAGCCGTAGACCTCGCTTGACGATTTCACTTGCGGCATCATCGATTCAGGGATGTCAAACAGTTTCAACAAGTCCTTGTCCCATTCCAGTGTGTGGATATTGAACAACATGGTTCTCGACGCATTTGTCACATCAGTCACATGAACTTCTCCGCGCGTCAATCGCCACACAAGCCAAGTGTCGACTGTGCCAAACCGCAATTTTCCGGCTTCAGCCCTCTTTCTCGCTCCGGGCACATTATCCAAAATCCATTTTATCTTGGTGGCGCTGAAGTAAGCATCAATCATCAGTCCGGTTTTGGACCTGATAAGCTCGTCATCGCCCTCCTCCCTCAACCGATCGCAATAATCGGCTGTGCGGCGGTCCTGCCACACGATAGCGTTATACACAGGCTCGTCACTGTCCACATCCCACACGATTGTAGTCTCGCGCTGGTTGGTAATACCTATAGCTGTGATATTTTTACCGTTGATGTCAATCTTGCTTATCGCCTCGGCGATCACCGATGCTTGCGAAGCCCATATCTGGTGGGGATCATGTTCTACCCAGCCCGATTTAGGAAATATCTGTTCAAACTCTCTCTGAGCTACCGAGCGAATGTTGCCGGCTTGGTCAAAGACAATGGCACGCGAGCTGCTTGTGCCCTGATCCAATGATAAAATAAACTGTTCCATATCGCATTCGGACCGCAGTTTTCACTGAGGCATAGTTTAAGTTTTGTAATCCGGTTGGTTTTCAGGGAAAACCGCCTTTAACTTAAACATTTCCTATGCGAAAAAAGTTGCAGAGAAAACCGTCAGAGTCGGTCAAACGTGCGTCGACGTTTCAGAAAATATCCCGTAACAGCGTTAGGTCTGTCAGGCAGCAGATTCACATCAGGGTGATGACGGTACTTAACTCTCATGCTGCGGAAATCGCGATGGGCGCGAAGTATGGCAAACGCATTCTTGAAGTCAAACGTCAGCATGAATTTAGCCCACGACACTGTGTCATACAGTCGACGGATCACCAACCTCCGACGGCGGCACGAATCAGGCAGATTCTTGTGTAGCAACAGAAGATTGTTGCGATAATTGAGATATGTCTTGCGGGCATCCGATGACGAAAGCGTACCGCCGCCAAGATGGTAAACTTTGCCTCCCGGCACAGCCATGACCTCATAACCGGCAAGTTTTATTCTCCAGCACAGGTCAATCTCTTCCATGTGGGCAAAGAACTCGGCATCAAGCCCGCCAAGCTGCAAATAAACGTCGCGACGCACCATCAATGCAGCCCCCGAAGCCCAAAACACCGGCATCACATCATCATATTGCCCCTGATCCTCCTCAACCGTGTCAAACAATCTTCCTCGGCAATAAGGAAATCCGTTTTTGTCAAGAAATCCGCCACAGGCACCGGCATATTCAAACATATCTGGATTCTTCAATGAACGTATCTTTGGCTGGCACGCTCCGCACTCGGGATGTTCATTCATATAATTGAACATCGGAGAAAGCCAGTCGTCACTGACAGCCACATCACTGTTGAGAAGCACCACATAAGGATTATCGACAGCTTTAATCGCACGGTTATACCCCTCGGCAAAGCCAAAATTCTTTCCAAGCTCCACTACTTGCACCGATGGAAACTGTTCACGTAGCAACTTCAACGAGCCATCGGTGCTGCCGTTGTCAGCCACCACCACATCAGCCATCCATTCAGGTGTGTGCTTCACTATGGACGGGAGGAAACGACGCAACATCGCTTCTCCGTTCCAGTTAAGTATGATTACGGCTACCGCCTTACTTGCGTGGTTGTTCATTGTCGGAATAGTTTACTTTATGTTTCCAGCGTTTATGGGTCCAAAGCCATATCGACGGATTGCGCCGTATGGTGGTTTCAAGCATTCGGGCATACGCATCGGTGATGGCAAATTCCGGCTCCGATGCGGGATCATCAGAAATCAGCCTTACTGTCAGGCGATAATATCCTCGCCCCGTCTTCTCTATATCCCAGTAGTAGGCTTTCAACCCCAACTTGCGTATTATAGTTTCGGTGCCGGTAATCATCGCCGTGGGCTGATTGAGGAATTTAACCACATGAACCGTGTCATTATGGCTCGGCTTCTGATCACTCATAAAACCGGTGGTAGTGACAACTCCTGACCGTTTCAACCGGAAAAGATCGCGGAAAACGGTGCGCTTCTCAAACGACACGGAACCGAAACGGCTTCTGAGCTTCAAAAAATAATCGTTGAACCATTTGTTGTCAAGATGCCTGTAGACCTGGCAGAACTGCACCTTCTCGCTTATGGAATGCTTCATCCACAATGTCATCGATGGCGCCCATTCCCAGTTGCCGCAATGAGAGAAATATATTCCGATGGACTCGCCACGCTCTATACAATCGTCAAACTGCTCAAGCCCCACAAATTCCATTCTCTTCTCAATCTCCTCGTCAGATATATGCCCGAGCTTTATAGTCTCGAAAAAATAATCGGTGAAGTTGCGGTAAAACTTCCGCATGATATCCCGTAACTCCTTTTCTGTTTTTTCAGGAAAGGAATTGGTGAGATTTTTCATCACCACCTTGCGCCGGTATCTCACAACATGATACACCAGCACATAAAGCACATCGCTCAATATATACAGACCACGGAAAGGCAACCGCGCGATACCGGCAAGCAGCCACCCGAGCGGGGCATATTTCCATTCTCCTTTTTTATCGCTCATAATATTATCTCTCCATTTATCAACGCGCCGCTCTCAAGCACATCTCCAAGCGACACATTGATGATTTTATTCGACAATTCCGGAGCCGGTTTTATCCTTACTTTAAGATAATTGTCGGTAAACCCATACATTCCACCCTCCTGCTGCTCGCAATCGCCATCCATAGCTAAACCGCTAAGGTCGCGCGGATGTTCAAGCAACACCTTTCTTGACGTTCCGGAAAAGCTGCGGGCAAACTGTTCCAATTTTTTTTCCGACAGTCTTAACATCACATTTGCCCGGCGATGTTTCTCCTCCTGCGACACCACATAGTCAATGTCGAGCGCTTTGGTGCCGGGACGCTCAGAATAAGGAAACACATGGAGCCTCGAAATGTCGAGCGACTCCACAAACTCACGCGACTTCTCAAACAGCTCAGGTGTCTCACCCCTTGCTCCCACTATCAGGTCAACTCCGATAAAGGCATGAGGCATTACTTCCTTTATACGCTCCATCTTATGACGGAACAGCGCCGTATCATAACGGCGGCGCATCAGTTTCAGCACCTCATCGCTGCCTGCCTGCAACGGCACATGGAAATGCGGCATGAAGCGGCGTGACGACGCCACCCAGTCGATAATCTCGTCAGTAAGCAGATTGGGTTCTATCGAGGAGATGCGGTAACGCTCTATCCCGTCGACCTCATCCAAAGCCTTTATAAGATCGAAGAAAGAATCATCTCGCCCCTTGCCGAAGTCGCCTATATTCACTCCGGTCAACACTATCTCCTTGCCACCTTCAGCAGCAACCTCACGAGCCTGTGCCACAAGATCGGCTATATGCCCTGAACGGCTTCTGCCTCGCGCCTTAGGAATGGTGCAATATGTGCACCAATAATCACATCCGTCCTGCACTTTAAGGAAATAGCGTGTGCGGTCGCCTCGCGAGCATGAGGGTTCAAACTTCACAATCTCCGGCGTGGGAGTTACGTGAGTCACGGCATCCCGTTCCTTCTCTTTCAGCCATGCATCAATATAATCGGGAAGAGACATCTTTCGGTCAGTGCCGGCTACAACTGCCACTCCGGGCATAGCGGAAATCTCCTTACTCTTCAACTGGGCATAGCAGCCTGTGACCACGATAGAAGCCTCGGGATAAAGCTTCGCAAACCTGTGTATCGCCTGACGGCACTTCTTGTCGGCCATCTCTGTCACACTACAAGTGTTGATGACGACTATGTCAGGTGTCTCCCCGGCATGGACGCGAGTTATGCCGCGTTCACTGAATATGTTGGCAATAGTTGATGTCTCGGCAAAATTCAATTTGCAACCGAATGTATGGAACAATGCTTTCGCATTTCCTACTCCTGTAAGGTCAATCATGCCACAAAGTTACAAAATTTTGTTTCCTGCGCCAAGCTCGCGAAGATTTATTCACCATGCACGGGATTGATTGAACTAATCAGCTCAATATGTATGACAAGAACAATTGCTCAGCGAACCTTATCATTTAACTATTTGTATTTAGAGTATGTAAGATAAATTTATGTATCTTTACGAAAATATTTCTCAGAATGTCAACAGAAGAATCATTAAACAAAATTTATGCCGCCAGTTTTCGTGACAACTGGACTCTTCCGGCTTTAAGCGAGTACGGCAGCGACAAAACTTTCACATATTGCGACCTTGCCGTAAGAATCGCTAAAATGCATCTCACATTTGAGCTTGCCGGAATAAAACGCGGAGACAAAATAGCCCTCATCGGGAAAAACTCGCCCGGATGGATCATAACATTCATGGCGACTATAACCTATGGGGCGACAATAGTACCCATACTTCAGGATTTCAACCCTACCGACGCACAGCACATCCTGAACCACTCGGAAAGCGTGCTGCTCTTCGTGGAAAACAACATCTGGGAAACTTTTGAATTTGAGAAACTGCCCAACCTGCATGGTGTCATATCACTCACCAACGGAAAGATTCTCGCCGAACATCCGCTCAATGAGGACAAAATTAAAAAAGCGGTAAAATCATTGTCGCGTAAATTCAACAAGCGCTATCCCGGCAAATTCCTCCCCGGATATGTGGACTATCCCGATATGAATCCCGACGACCTCGCAGTGATAAACTATACCTCAGGAACCACAGGATTCTCTAAAGGCGTGATGCTAACCTATCGCAACCTATGGGGTAACGTGACATTTGGTATACAGTCAAGGCTGCATTTCCAAGGTTCAAGGGCACTCTCTTTCCTCCCTCTCGCCCATGCCTACGGCTGCGCATTCGATATGCTGGTACCCCTCGCTGTGGGCACCCACGTCACAGTCTTCGGAAAACTTCCTTCCCCGATGCTGCTGATGAAAGCGCTCGCGCAA
This sequence comes from Lachnospiraceae bacterium, assembly GCA_023663655.1. Classification (GTDB taxonomy): domain Bacteria; phylum Bacteroidota; class Bacteroidia; order Bacteroidales; family Muribaculaceae; genus Muribaculum. Next base: position 34,983 of record JAMPGZ010000006.1, on the reverse strand, counting down.
GTGCGTCCCAATCTCGTGATATGCGTGCCGTTGATACTTGAAAAGATTTACCGCAAGCAGATTCTGCCCATGATTTCACGACGCGGCATGAGATGGGTGCTTGCCATTCCCGGCATCGACAAGGCATTCTACAGCCTCATCCGCAAAAAACTTGTCGAGGCATTCGGAGGAGAGTTTGAAGAGGTCATAATAGGTGGCGCGCCGCTCAACCATGAGGTCGAGGACTTCCTGCACCGCATAAAATTCCCGTTCACCGTAGGCTACGGAATGACCGAGTGCGGTCCGTTGATAAGCTACACACCTTGGCGACAGTTTATTGTCGGTTCATCGGGACAGACACTTCCCGGGCTCATGCAATCAAAGATATTAAGCGATGATGAGCAGGAGATACCCGGCGAGATATGCGTCAGAGGCACCAACGTGATGAAAGGTTATTACAAGAATACCGGTGCCACCGAGGCGGTGCTTGATGACGAGGGATGGCTGCACACCGGCGACATGGGCACACGCAACCCCGACGGCACCATATTCATAAAAGGCCGCTACAAAACGATGATCCTGTCGTCCAACGGTCAGAACATATATCCCGAGGAGATCGAAGCGAAGCTCAACAATATGCCCTATGTGTCGGAAAGCCTTGTCGTGGAACGAAACAGCCGTCTTGTGGCGCTCGTATATCCCGATTATGAGGCGATGGATTCCGACGGCATAACCCACCGCGATCTTGAAGAGGTAATGGAAAAAATAAGAGTCGACCTCAACAAACTTGTGGCGCCATACGAGAAGGTGGACAAAATACAACTGATTGCCAACGAATTTCAAAAAACGCCCAAGAGATCGATAAAGCGTTATCTTTACAATGCTTAGGCTCCTGAATTTTATGAATTGGAGCCTTAGAGCTTGATAAAATATTAATTTTTAAGAACAGTTTCTTATGCCGCTGCAAAAAAAATGCGTAAATTTGCAGCGGTATAATTATATCTATGATAGACAACGAAAAACAGTCCATTCTCGACAAAAGATATCTTAGAATGGCTCGAATATGGGCAGAAAACTCATATTGCCAACGCCGTAAAGTCGGAGCTTTGCTCGTCAAAGACCAAATGATCATATCTGACGGGTACAACGGCACTCCTGCCGGTTTTGAAAACATCTGCGAGGATGAAGCCGGTGTTACAAAGCCCTACGTGCTTCATGCCGAGGCTAATGCAATAACCAAGATAGCCCGCAGCGGAAATTCAAGCCAGGGTTCGACGCTATACATCACGGCATCGCCATGCCTTGAATGCAGCAAGCTCATCATCCAGGCTGGCATAAAGCGAGTAGTGTTCAACGACCTCTACAGAATCACCGACGGGCTCGATGTGCTGAACCGTGCAGGGGTAGAAACAGTACACATTCCCGATATTGACTGATATTATATTTAACCACCCATTATGAAGACCTTTAAAAACCCTGTCACATGGCTACCGCTCATAATCGCAGTTTCCATCATAGCCGGTATATGGATAGGGGTTCTTTTCAATAACCATAATTCCTCGACCGCCGAACAAAAGGTGTCTGATGTGCTTTCACTCATAAAAAACGGATATGTGGATGAAGTGGATGTCGACTCTCTTATAGAGAATACCCTCCCCAACCTATTGTCCAACCTCGACCCCCATTCCACTTATATTCCCGCATCGGACCTGACCGCTGTCAACGAAGATCTTGACGGATCATTCAGCGGCATAGGCATCTCATTCACAATGCTTACCGACACAATCACAGTGAACGAGGTAATCCCCGGCGGACCGTCGGAAAAAGTGGGATTGCTTCCCGGCGACCGCATCATGACAATCAACGATTCTCTCGTAGCAGGACACAATATCCCCAACACCGATATCGTCAAAATGCTGCGCGGCGAGAAAGGCAGCACCGTGAAACTCGGAGTAAAGCGTAAAAATGCCAAGAAGATTCTCAATTTCGAGGTGACACGCGGCGATATACCGGTCAATTCGGTCGATGCCTCATACATGATAACTCCCGAGACGGGATATATAAAGGTAAATAAATTCGGACGCACTACTTCCGATGAGTTCCTGACCGGACTTCTCAACCTCCACAATGACGGAGCCAAGAGCTATATCGTGGATTTGCGAGGCAACGGAGGAGGATTCATGGAAATGGCGATTTATATGGCAAATGAATTTCTTCCGGCAAAATCGCCGATCGTATTCACCCGCGGACGCGACAGCATGGATGAGAGCCATGTATATTCCGATGGCACCGGAGCATTCCAAAATGCCGACCTTGTGGTGCTTCTTGATGAGTATTCAGCAAGCGCGAGCGAAATTTTCGCAGGAGCCATGCAGGACAACGACCGTGCCCTCATCGTGGGACGACGATCATTCGGAAAAGGACTCGTCCAGCGCCAGATGACACTTGCCGACAGCAGTGCAGTGCGCCTGACAGTGGCACGCTATTACACCCCCTCGGGACGATGCATCCAAAAAGATTACAAGCCGGGCAACCGCAGCGACTATGACATGGATATCCTCAACCGCTACGAACGCGGCGAATTCTTCAACTCCGACAGCATAAAATTCAATCCGGAGATGCAATTCAACACCCTCGGAGGAAGACCCGTGTATGGCGGCGGAGGCATAATGCCCGATGTGTTCGTGCCTAACGACACAATCGGCATCACCAGCTATTATATAAACGTGATGAATGCCGGATTGCTTCAGAAATTCGCCTTTGAATACAGCGACAAATATCGTGACACCCTTTCATCGGCAAAGGATCTCGAAGCTCTGCTGAAGAAGATTCCGGATGACGACGAGCTGCTTCAGCTCTTCGTGAACTACGCTTCCCGCAACGGCATTGCGGCACGATGGTACTACATCAACATTTCACGCAACTTGATTGTTAATTATCTGAAAGCGCTAATAGCAAGCGATATTCTGGGACGAGAAAGCTACTACAAAGTGGTCAACAAGCAGGATATCACCGTGCAGAAAGCGCTTAATGAAATTCAGTCAGGAAATGCTTCGGCACCATTGAGCAATCAACCGGAAATGCCGTAGCATTCCGGTAAACATTAACATCTGACCTCAATGAAAAAGGAAGAAATCAGAAACCGAATCAAGGCACAGAAAGCGCTGCTTTCCGACAACGAACGCAAATATGCAGCGGCTTCAGTGTTTGAATTGCTCGAAAAGACAGCGGCATTCATGATCGCTGACAAAATTCTGATGTATCATTCACTCCCCGATGAACTTTCAACACGCGAGTTCATCGAAAAATGGCATGACCGCAAGCATTTCTTCCTTCCACGTGTAAACGGCGTGAATCTCGACATACTGCCTTATAACCGCAGCAAACTTCAATACGGAGCTTTCCACATCGAAGAGCCTACCGGCGATGACATTGAAAGCATCGACAACATCGAGCTCGTGATAGTTCCTGCCGTGGCTTATGACCGCAACGGCAACCGCGTGGGAAGAGGCAAAGGTTATTACGACCGTCTGCTGGCTAAAACCAAAGCCACCAAAATAGGCGTGGGATATGATTTCCAGCTTGTCGATGAAATTGAAGCTGATCCCCACGACATCGAAATGGACATAATAATAACACAATCGGCGACAATCACCATAAAGCATCGTAACAAATCATGGCACTGATAAGCAATGAAACTCCACTGAACGAGCTCATCATCAATGAGCCTACTGTCATTCCGGTCATAAACCGCTTCGGGATAAGGCTCGGAATAGGCGACGATACAGTCGCCACAGTATGCAAGAACAAAAATCTTGACTGCGAGTTCCTGCTTGTCATATTAAACACCTTCATCAACGAAGGCTATTTTCCCGAACATACTTTGAGAGGGTTCAAAGCGTCGGAAATAATCGATTACCTCACCAAGACCGACAGATATTACCGCCAGTTCCAGCTTCCCAACATCCACCGCCATTTCCAACTGCTGCTCGGAGCGGGAAGCGACACCAACAATAATCTGGGACTGATGTACAGATTCTATCAAGGGCTTGAACATGAACTGCTGAACCTGATAAATTACGACCTTAAAGAATGGTTTCCGGCAGTGATAGCTCTTGAGCAGGGCAAGGACACCGAAACACCACAGCTTGAGCTTGACGAACTTGAGAAAACGTCATTGCAGATTGAGGAGAAATTGAGCGATCTCAGAATTATGTTCATAAAGCATCTTTCAGGCGACTATGACCTGAACCTTTGCTATGCTGTGATCACCGCCATTTTCGCTCTTGAAAAAGATCTGCGTCAAAACAACCGCATACGAAACCGGATATTATTGCCCATAAACCGGGAGCTTCTCGGAAAAAAACAGTCATGACAATGAATGTGACTATTGTCTCTGACGACACCGCGCAGGCTGTAGGTATCAGATATATTCTTGAGCAATTTTTCGACATCACGGCGGAAATATCTGACCGCACAGGATTCAAGCCCGCTGATTCCGACCAATCGACATTGTACATAGTGTCAGCCTCCCGATGGTGTGAAAATCAAGACTTCTTCATCCCGCGCCGCAGCCGCACCATCACGCTCGGGAGTGGAGAAAAGCAGCTTGACACCACAACCTGCGAGAGCGATATCATTGATCAACTGCGTAACCTGCTGAAAGATCATTCTCCGAAAAAATCGGAAACTTCAGCCGAACTGACTCCACGAGAAATCGACGTGCTGCGTCTTGTTGCCGCCGGGCTTATTAACAAAGAGATAGCCGAACGCCTCAACATCAGCTTCAACACAGTCCTCTCCCACCGCAAAAACATCTCGGCGAAACTCGGCATAAAAAGCGCTTCCGGGCTCAGCGTCTACGCAATGATGAACGGCTACCTTTAAGGCGCCTTACCAAGATTCCCGTAAATCAAAAAAATTCACACACGGCATTAAAAAAATTGACTTTTTTAGCCGATATGCCCTCTAAAAATAGTATCTTTGCACTTTAAAAATCCGGAGTGCGTGAATCATACGCTTCCGGCTTGGATTCATTGAATTACATTAAGATACAATAAATTTTATGGCAACAACTGCAGATTTTAAAAACGGAATGTGCCTCGACATCGACGGCAACTATTTTTTCATCGTTGAATTCCTTCATGTAAAACCCGGCAAAGGTCCGGCTTTCGTACGCACAAAGCTGAAAAATGTAAAGACCGGTCGTGTGATCGACAAGACTTGGAACTCAGGTGTTAAAGTTGAAGAAGTACGCATCGAACGCCGCCCCTACCAGTATCTTTACAAAGATGACATGGGTTACAACTTCATGCACACTGAAACATTTGAACAAGTGGCTCTTCCCGGCGAAAGCATCGATGGCGTAGAGTTCCTCAAGGAAGGTGACATCTGTGAAGCTATGGTACACGCAGCATCAGAGACAATCCTCACTTGCGAAATGCCCACAAGCGTTGTTCTTGAAATCACCTACACTGAACCCGGAATCAAGGGCGATACCGCAACCAACACTCTTAAACCGGCTACTGTTGAAACCGGAGCAGAGGTTCGCGTGCCCCTATTCTGCGAAACCGGCGACAAAGTGCGCATCGACACCCGCGACGGTTCTTATGTAGAACGCGTGGAACGCGCAGCAAAATAATCGTCGTTACAGTAAAATCACTTCCCGCATACAACCGGGACTGTGTCAAAAACAGCAAAACGAATTGTTGACAGTAGGGACGCACGATTGTGCGTCCTTATTTTCAGCAAGTCAGCACCAACCTACTGACAACGTGTCTTTACAAGATGGCTTTTGGCATGGTATTGCAAAAACAAGAAGGAATATTGTTGTCTATACAAAAAACAAGTTTACTACTATGAATAAGATTTTTGACGGATTCTATTACGTAGGTGTCAATGACCGCGTTACCAACAAATTTGAAAGCTTGTGGCCTCTCCCCTATGGAGTCAGCTACAATTCTTACCTTGTGAAAGGCAATGACAAAATCGCGCTTATTGACGGCGTGGAACTGAGCGAAATCGACACATTGAATGAAAACATTCATGAAGCCATCGGCAAGACAGCTCCCGACTACCTTATCATAAACCACATGGAGCCCGACCATTCAGGCGCGATAAAAATATTGCACAATCTTTACCCCGACATGGTGATTGTAGGCAATGCAAAAACCCTGGATATGGTCAAAGGCTATTATGGCATCACAGAAAACACCCTCAAGGTCACTGAAAACGACACCATCGACCTCGGAGGCGTAACACTGACATTCAAGATGACCCCCATGGTACACTGGCCGGAAACAATGATGACATACGTGAACGAATGGAATATGCTCTTCTCGGGCGACGCATTCGGATGTTTCGGCGCCATCAACGGAGGCATACTTGATTCAGAAACCGATGTTGAAATGTATATACCCGAGATGTACCGATATTACTCCAACATAGTCGGGAAATACGGAGCATTCGTTCAAAAAGCGATCGCAAAATTTTCCGACACGAAAGTGGAATATATCTGCCCCACCCACGGTCCTATATGGCATGAATCACGCGAGCGTGTGGTAAACATCTATGACCGCCTGAGCAGATATGAAGCAGAGGAAGGCGTGACAATAGTGTATGGATCGATGTACGGTCACACAGAAAAGATGGCAGACATCATAGCCCGACAGCTTGCAAAACGCGGAATAAAAAACATACGCATCCACAATGCCGCCACCTCCGACCTGTCGTACATCATCAGTGACATTTTCAAATATAAAGGGCTCATCATCGGCGCCCCCACATATTCCAACTCACTCTTCCCTCCGATAGAGGCAGTTCTTTATGCCATAGCCAACCGCGAAGTCAAGAATCGCGTTGTGGCATCATTTGGCAACTTCACTTGGGGCGGTCAGGCAGTGAAACGCATCAATGCCGCGTTTGAGCAGACAAAACTGTCAGCTCCGGATGTGATATCGGTAGAGGCAAAGATGAATCCCGACGAAACCGCAAAGAACAATTGCATAGCCCTTGCCGATGCGGTAGCCGACAATCTCTTGAATCAGGATGGAGCAGCCGCCAATTGAAAAGCATCCCTGGCACCCTTTCATTCCTGAGGGAGCCAGAGTTCTTATCATGGGAACATTTCCTCCGGGCAGCCATCGCTGGAGCATGGATTTCTATTACCCCAACCGCACAAATGATTTTTGGAAAATAATGGGGTTGCTGTTCCTCAATGATCCGAAAGCGCTATATGACAACGCTACCGGAAATTTCAACGAGGAATCCATAAAGGAACTCATGACGCAGCGACACATAGCGCTTAACGACACGGCTCGTGAAGTGAGACGCCTGAAAGGAAACGCATCGGATAAATTTTTGGAAATACTGAAGCCTGTTCCTCTCTACGACCTGCTCGACAAGATGCCCGACTGCCACACAATAGCAACCACCGGAGAGAAAGCGGCAGGGGTAATAGCCGAGATCACCGGCACACGTCTGCCTAAAATGGGTGAGATGATCACCATGCCACCCACTCCGCGACATCCCTCAGAGCTTAAAATATGGCGTATGCCATCCACATCACGCGCCTACCCTATGGCTTTAGAGAAAAAAGCGGCATATTATGCCGAGCTATTACGCTCAGCCGGCGTGCTTTAGAAAGAGCAGAACAAATGCCGCAATTTCCGCGTTTATAGCACTGTGATGTTTATTTTTGTGTGAAATAAATGATTTTCCGAAATTTATAGCTAATTTTGAATAAACTATATAACCAAGACAATGCTTGACCTCATTACTTTACAGATATTTGACGCCCATGAGTTCTTCAACTGGTTTGTGGAGAATGCCAATTACTGGTTCGTATTCATATTCATGGTGATTGAAAGCTCATTCATCCCATTCCCGAGCGAGCTTGTAGTCCCTCCAGCCGCCTATCTTGCCATGCAGGAAGGTTCGACAATGAACATCTATCTCGTGACTCTTGTAGCCACAGCCGGAGCTCTTGTAGGAGCATTGATAAACTACTATCTTGCACTGTGGGTGGGCCGTCCCATTGTATATAGATTCGCCAACAGCCGCATGGGGCATCTATTGATGATAAATGAGGAAAAGGTAGAGAAAGCCGAAAAGTATTTTGACGAGCATGGTGAGGCATCGACATTTTTCGGGCGATTGATTCCTGTAATCCGCCAGCTCATATCGCTCCCTGCCGGAATAGCTCGGATGAATATCTTCAGCTTTATGATATTCACTTCGCTCGGCGCTCTTGTGTGGAACATAGCCCTTGCCGTTTTGGGATATTTCCTGTCGACAATCGTGCCGTTGCCACAGCTTTATTCTAAAGTTGAAGAATATAATGATTATCTCACCTATGTAGGATATGGCATCGGCATCCTGTGTCTTGTTTATGTCCTTTACAGAATATTTGCCCCGCAAAAGAAATAATCAACACAACGAACTCAAAATTTTCCTATATGCTTATTGCCCCATCATTATTAGCCGCCGATTTCGGAAACTTGCAGAACGCGGTCAAGCTGATGAACTCCAGCGAAGCCGACTATCTACATATAGACCTCATGGACGGAGTCTTTGTCCCCAACATAACCTTCGGTTTTCCCGCCATTAAAGCGGTGAGAGCCGCGGCGACAAAGCCTCTCGACGTGCATCTTATGACAGTTGATCCGGCAAGACTGATTCCACAGGTGCGTGATTGCGGGGCTGAAATCATGACAGTCCATGCCGAGGCGTGTACCCACATCCACCGGACCATGCAGCTCATACGCGACGCCGGGATGAAAGTGGGCGTGGCTCTCAATCCCGGAACGCCGCTGTGCGCGCTTGAAGAGATTCTGGCTGATGCCGACCTGATAATGCTTATGGCTGTGAATCCCGGATTTGGCGGGCAACAATTCATCGAAAGCACATTATCCAAAACCGAACGGCTGAAAAAGATGATAGCCGAAACCGGGAGCAAAGCTATAATCGGGATAGATGGCGGCGTGAACACCCGCACCGGCGCTCAATTGGCATCGGCAGGAGCCGACATGCTTGTGGCGGGAAGCTATGTGTTTAACGCACCCGACCCGCTTGAAGCTATACGCTCTCTTAAATCACTTTAACAAGCTCTTATATACATTTGTGCAGCTCGGATTTTGTTATTAAGCTCGGGTTGTTGTATCTTTGTATATATCCAACAATTCCTACAATCTCACTGAAATGAGGACAGAAAGCAACACTATAATGACAGACAACTTTGACCCCGACGCTCTTGACCGCGAATATGAACGTCGCCGGGCGCAACAACATAACACCGACCCTGATGACGAGCCGGAGGGCACTCAGAAGAAAAAATCGGCAAAAAAAAATGAATCAGCAAGCAAACCGAAACGCCCTAACCGCATAATAACCTTTCTGCGGGACAAGCGCACACGGATGTTTGCCGGCATAACCATATTGTGTTGGGCTACATATCTGCTTGTGGCATCAATCTCCTTCTTCACAGCCGGAGCCGATGACCAGAGCAATGCCATAAACAAGACTGTGGAAGAGATGTCGCAGAATCCGGGTGAAATCCACAATCTCGGAGGAGCTCTCGGTGCATATCTATCGCAAAACATTATCTCCGACGGGCTTGGAATAGGGGTATTCATCCTCATCCTATACTTCTTCATGCTCGGATGGCGGTTGCTGCATAAATCAAAAGTACACTTTTGGTCGCTGACATTCAAGTCGCTCATAGATGCCGTCACACTGTCGATGGTAGCCGGATTTGTAGCAATCGAGACGGGAGTGTCATCGTGGGTGTATTGGGGCGGAATACACGGGCACGAAGTGAATTTATACCTCATTTCGGTCATGGATCATCTTGGGGCGTTTCTTGTCAACATCGTGCTTATAGCCCTCGTCGCCTCCATATATCTGAGAGAACTGAGTCTGCTTTACCTTGCCTACAGGAAAAGGGTGAAAGCACATCGTGAAAAGGTGGCGGCTGAACGCAGGGCAAAAGAAGAGCGTCAGCGCATGATTGAGGAACAGTTGCGCGAATCAAGCAAAATTGTGACCGGCGAAGAGGAAACGCAGGAACATGACGACCCCACAGCTTCGGAAGAAGCCGCAGCAACAATCACTCCCAAGTTCATCGACCTCAACACCGCATTCGCTCCTGCCGATGAAGAGCTGCATGAAACAATGCCGGAAAACAGCACAGATGCTATCGACGAGGAAGAAGAGGAACTTCCGGTCAGCGAGGAATCAGCCGAAGAAACAGTTGCCCACGAATACAATCAGGTGCCATATATCCCGATCATCAATGACAATATTGATGACTTCCAAGAGGAAGAAACAAGTCAGGAAGAGGCTCCCGAAGAGATCGACTCACCGATAGATGAACCCGTGGAAAATGAAATCATTGACGAGGATGCCGACCTGGAAGATGGCACGGGTGAAATGGTGGTCAACATCAATGAAATCGAGCAGGCACGTAAAATTCAAAGCTCGACATACGACCCTACTGCCGGACTACCGAAATATCACTTCCCCTCAATAGAGTTGCTTGACGACATTGCCGTGAGATCGGACTGCGTTGACGAAACCGAGATGGAGGAAAATAAAAACCGCATCACGGCTACGCTCAACAATTACAAGATTGCCATTTCCAAGATTGAGGCAACAGTGGGACCGACTGTGACGCTTTATGAAATAGTTCCCGCCGAAGGCATCAGAATCGCCCAGATCAAGAGGCTTGAGGACGACATAGCGTTAAGCCTCGCAGCACTCGGAATACGTATCATCGCTCCTATCCCCGGAAAAGGCACCATCGGTATCGAAGTGCCGAATAAGGAACCGCAGATGGTGCCCATCCGTTCCATCATCTCATCCAAGGCATTTCAGGAGTGCCGCTACGCACTGCCGATGGCTATAGGCTCAACGATCTCAAAAGATGTATTTATCGCCGATCTTGCAAAGGTGCCGCATCTGCTTGTCGCCGGAGCCACCGGACAGGGAAAATCGGTGGGATTGAACACGATCATCGCATCGCTGCTCTACAAAAAGCATCCGTCGGAATTGAAGTTCGTGCTTATCGACCCCAAGACTGTCGAATTCACGCTTTATTCAAAACTTGAGAAGCATTATCTCGCCAAACTTCCCGATGAGGACAACCCTATAGTGTGTGACCCGATGAAGGTGGTGAACACGCTCAATTCAGTGTGCGTCGAGATGGAGAACCGCTTCAAACTTTTCAACAAAGCGGAATCACGCGACATAAAAGAATACAATAAAAAGTTTGTTGAACGCAGGCTGAATCCTGAAAACGGACACTTCTTCATGCCCTACATCGTGGTGATCATAGACGAGTTTGCCGACCTCATCATGGTAGCCGGAAAAGAGGTGGAACGCCCGGTGGCACGTCTTGCCCAAAAAGCGCGTGCGGCAGGCATCCATGTGATTCTCGCCACACAGCGACCGTCGACCGACGTCATCACCGGTATGATTAAAGCCAACTTCCCCGGACGAATGGCTTTCCGCGTGATGCAGATGGTGGACAGCCGCACTATTCTTGACCGCCCCGGCGCCAATCAGCTTATAGGTAAAGGCGATATGCTGATCTCTATAGCCGGGGAAATAACACGCGTGCAGTGTGCCTACATCAGCACCGAGGAGGTGGTGGGAATATGCCGTGCCGTCAATGAGCAGATGGGCTACCCTTGCGCCTACGAGCTTCCTGAATATGAACCCGAAGGCAGCGACAACGGCAATGTGGGCAGCACCGGCGACCGCGACTCACTGTTTGAGGAAGCGGCACGATTCTGCATCGCAAGCGGCACCGCATCCACATCATCGCTGCAACGACGCTACTCCATCGGCTACAACCGAGCCGGAAAAATCATGGACCAGCTTGAAGCTGCCGGAGTTGTGGGACCCGCCTCAGGAGCCAAGCCGCGCAGCGTGTTGATCGACTCCCTGCAACTTGACCGTCTAATGGAAACTTTTTAAATCATGACTCGAAAAATATCATTTCTATTATTACTAATATCCCTCTTTGCCGGCGGTGTGTCACGAGCTGACAGCAACTCGTCACGCCAGATTCTTGACCGTGCGGCTGCTGTGTTCAACGGCAGCAAATCGATCAAGGCTGAATTTTCAACCGATGTTGACGGCACGACAACTGCCGGCACAATCACAATACAAGGCGACAAATTCCGCATCTCGTCAAAGGAATACTCGACATGGTATGACGGTAAGACCCAATGGTCCTACTCATCGGCTGCCAATGAGGTGAACATCACCGAACCGACTCCCGAGGAGCTTACAGAAATCAACCCGTTTGTAATCATAAGCTCACTCCGAAAAAGCTATAATTCAGCGAAAGTAAAGTCACCCGCCGGATTTTCAAAGATCATGCTCATCCCGAAATCAACCTCTCACGCCGACATAAAAAAAGCCGAAATTACATTTAACGACAAAACCTCCATGCCTACACAGGTGACGCTGGAGATGTCGGCAGGATCACGAGTCAACATCGTCATCAAATCGATAGTCAAAGGAAACATTTTACCCGCTTCAACCTTTATATTCAATAAGAAGGAACTGCCGGGAGCTGAAGTGATCGACCTTCGTTAAAAAATCGCACAATTTAATTCCAAAATTCAATATACCTATGGATACAGAAAAAACAAAATGCCTCATCATAGGCTCAGGACCCGCCGGATATACGGCAGCTATTTACGCTTCACGCGCCAACCACTCCCCCATCCTCTATGAAGGACTTCAACCGGGCGGTCAGTTGACCACCACATCAGAGGTCGAGAATTTCCCCGGCTACCCCAACGGTGTCATGGGAGCTCAACTCATGGAGGAACTGCGTCAGCAAGCGGTGAGATTCGGCGCCGATTGCCGTCCCGGCATAATCGGAGAGGTGGACTTCAGCAAGCGTCCGTTCCGCTGCACCACTCTCGACGGCGATGTGATCGAAGCATCGACTGTGATAGTGGCGACAGGAGCATCGGCAAAGTATCTCGGTTTACCCGACGAACAGCGTTTCTCAGGCATGGGCGTGTCGGCTTGCGCCACTTGCGACGGTTTCTTCTACCGCAACCGCGTGGTAGCCGTAGTGGGCGGAGGCGACACTGCGTGTGAAGAGGCTTACTACTTGAGCACGCTTGCCAAGAAGGTGTATCTGATCGTAAGAAAAGACTATCTGAGAGCGTCACACGTGATGCGGAAACGTGTCATGGACAAGGAGAACATTGAAGTGCTTTTCAACACTAACACCACCGGACTGTTTGGAAACGAATTCCTCGAAGGGGCACATCTTGTGGAATATGCCGGCACCGAGAAAGAACGTCATTTCGACATTGACATCGACGGCTTCTTCCTCGCCATAGGACATAAGCCAAATACCGACATCTTCAAGGGTCAGCTCACTCTGGATGAGAGCGGATACATTGTATTGTTCAACAACACCCAAGCCACCAACGTGCCCGGAGTGTTTGCGGCGGGCGATGTCGCCGACAGCCGTTATCAGCAAGCAGTCGCCGCAGCGGGAAGCGGTTGCCGCGCCGCACTTGATGCCGATAAGTTCCTGATGGAAAACGAATAATCCCAAAAATCAAAATACCGAATCATGAAAATCAACATTGCACGTATGTTATTTACCATGCTCGCCGTCACTACTTGGCTATCGGCATGGAGTGTTCCCGAACCTAAAACTCCACTCATTGTGGCACAGGATGGTTCCGGTGATTTCAAAACCATTCAGGAAGCGGTTTATGCCGTGCGCGACTACACACCCGTGCCCATCACCATAAAGGTGAAAAAAGGTGTGTATCACGAAAAACTGATAATCCCATCGTGGAAATGCGACATAACCATCTCAGGCGAGAGCGAGGAGAACACCATCATAACATGGGATGATTTCGCCAAGAAACCGCTCGTGTACTTCGGCGACTCAATCGCCGAGATGGGCACTTTCCGCACCCACACGGTGCTCGTTGCCGGCAACAGAGTGACTCTTGAAAATCTCACTATCGAGAATACTGCCGGACGCGTGGGACAAGCTGTGGCTCTGCACACCGAGGGCAATCAGATCATAGTGCGCCGCTGCCGTCTTCTCGGCAACCAGGACACACTGTTCACCGGCAATGAGGAGTCGCACGTGTACTTCGATGAATGCTACATCGACGGAACCACCGACTTCATCTTCGGTCCGGCGACCTGCTGGTTTGAGTCATGCCGCATCCACAGCAAGACCGATTCCTACATAACCGCCGCGTCAACCTCCAAGGACCGCCGATTCGGATATGTGTTCAACAACTGCGACCTCACTTCCGACGATGGAGCCACAAAAGTGTATCTGGGACGTCCCTGGCGCGCCTACGCTGCCGTAGTGTTCATGAACTGCCGCCTCGGCAAGCATATCCGTCCAGAGGGCTGGGAAAACTGGCGTAATCCCGCCAATGAGAAGACAGCCCGCTATGCCGAATACAACTGCACCGGAGCCGGAGCTTCAACCACAGGCAGAGTCAAGTGGTGCAGCCAGCTCAATGAATCGGAAGCATCCTACTATACCCGCGACAATGTACTCGCCGGAACATGGTGGAAACGATAATCCTTGACGGTCAATCTTATTCTACGGGAGTGTTGCAGGAGCGATACTGTTCCAGCGGCACTCCCGTTTTTTTCTATCAAAAAATTGTCACCCAATGATGTTCTTTTTCTTTAATGCCGACATGAAAAACTGGGAAAATTTTGAAATCGAATGTGCCGACTACCTTAACAGCACATTCGGCAAAGAATACGGTTGCGAATTTCGTAATCAGGGAAGTCACGATGCAACCGCTCCTGACATCATCGTGACTAAAAACGGCTCTCCGATGTTTTCAATCGAGACAAAGATGCCCGAAGCGCAGTGCGGACAGTTTGTGCTCAAACCCGATGACAACAAGCGCACATTCATCTTCTCTTCAAAGAACAAATGCCCCCACAACTACCACGTCAAAGCCATAATAGCGGCTATGGCGGAGCACTACGACACGTGTGCCAAAAGTTCAGCCGATGACCTGCCCATCCCTGAAGAGCTCATCTACAATTGGGTCAAGGATTACTATCTCAACCACAAAGGCTCACGATATTTCATCACCCGCAACGATCGCGGCAACTACATCATCGCTCCCGTCGAGAGACTGGAGGAATATTTCGATTTCTCAGCGAAATTCAGGGTCAAGACAAGCGGCTCCTCTATCCCTACACGGAATAACCGCCGTGAGATTGAAGCCATCCTTGATGAAAGCGGATTTGAGCATGGTCCCATCGTAATCGAAAAGAAGACTGCGTTTGTCGAAATGAATGCATGGGAGGAAAAGTTCAAACTCCAAGGCAGCAAATACCGCTATCAATTCAAAAACATCGGTGGCAACCGGTATGAGATAAGACGTTTGGCGAATACTCGCAACGCCAATTTCATCGTTTCCATAAGGCTGAAAAACACCAGCCTCCCGGACGAGACAGCCCAATTCCGCAACAACCTCGCGACAATAAAACATCATTAGCTTTAATATTGAAGCACAGCCACGAAACGTAGCCGAGGTGCGGCGAGACAAATGAACGAGCAGCGAATATGGAAGCCCACAAAATATATCGCATCTCCGAAGCTCAATCATGTTTTCTTCCGCTAACCCCACACTCGCGTTGCTCATGTGGGGTGAAGATGACGGCACACCTCCGGTGCTTACCAACTCTCAATTCCCATATCGGCTTGCCGCTTGCACAGCAAGAATTCTCAACTCTCAATTCTCAATTCACGACTCACGACTCACGATTCTCAACTCTCAATTCCCCCTCCGACAAACAACGCCGCCATTTTAGCCTGACAAGGCGGGGCTTATGTGTAGCCGCGGTACGGCGAGCCCATGCGAGACGTGCCCGGTGGGTGTTACGCATTTATGGCACTCTGCAAAGAGTGACCCTATGGACGCAAGGCATCTCTTTGCAGAGATGATACAAAACACGACCTTACCGGGCACAATTCGCCTGCGGTTCATTGTACCCGGCTACGCATAAGTGCTGTCTTTCAGACCATTAAAACAAACTCACATCAATTCTCAATTCTCAATTCTCAATTCTCAATTCTCCACTCTCCACTCTCAATTCTCGACTCTCAATTCTCAACTTCCCATTCTCAATTCTCAATTTTATTCGTATCTTTGCAATCATAAAATTCTATAGTACAAGATTTTAATTATTATCATGAGAGCTGCAATCACCATATTTCTATTATCGCTTCTCGCTGCTTGCTTAGATGGGCGTAGCGGCAACACATTGCTTTTGGAGCACATCGATTCGCTCACGAGTGTCAACCCTGCCGAGGTTGCGGCACTTCTTGACAGCATCGACCCGGCGACCTTGTCGGAAGAAGAGCGGCACCACCGCGACCTACTCACCATCAAAGCTGCCGACAAGGCTTACATCACCCACACCTCCGACAGTCTCATTCTCAGCGTGATAGATTACTACAACGCCCATTCCGACCCCCGCCTCACCCCGCAGGCACTCTACTACGGCGGCAGAGTGTACAGCGACCTCGGCGACTATCCCACCGCCCTGCGTTACTTTCAGGACGCACTCAACCGCCTGCCCGACAACAACGAAAACCGTCAATTTCGAGGAACCGTCATGAGCCAGACCGGAAGATTGTTAAATCAAATCAATTTATATTCCCAAGCCATACCATATATCAAAGAATCTATCGACATCGACCGGCAGCTTTCTGATACATTCGGACTTGCATACGACAACAAATTACTGGGAGCAATCCATTATCATTTAGGTGATTACGGCACAGCGACCGATTATTTTCGTGAAGCAATCAAGTATGCGTCTACAATTTCCGCCACAGATAGTGCAAACATGGCAATATATCTCGCTGACATTCAACAAGAAACAGGAAACATCGATTCCGCATTATGTCTTATAAGGAATCTGCCCGACTTGGTATCTCCTCTTTCTCGCAACCGTGCACTATCAAGCGCCGCTTTGATATATCAGTCCGCGGGCATATTGGACACCGCCTATATGTATGCCCATGAATTAGCTAAAAGCGAGCGGCTTAACAACCGCAAAGTAGGCTATAAAGTGATGCTGTCACCCGATTTACGCGAGTTCGTGAACAGTGATTCCCTGAGAATATACATAAACGAGTATTCCGGAATTTTGGACTCATTGATTTACTCAAGCGAGTCCAACGAGGCGTTAATTCAAAACTCTTATTATAATTATCAAAAACACGTTGAAGAAAGCAACGAAGCCAAAGAGTCAAAAGACAGCATGATACTGCTCCTGATTATCCTTACAGGCTTAATCTTGACTCTATTGATTGTGCTTATATATGTGAGACATAACAGCTCAAAAAGATTGCTCAAACTGTACCGAGCCATGGATTTGATTGACCAGCTCAGAGCACAACGGAACACCAAGCCAAGCCAAGGAACCGATATGGAACCGGAAGAATCTTCCAAACTGAAAATTATGAAAGAACAATTATTATTGAAAATACAGAACTTGGACGATAGCAATCAACATGAGGTGCCCGAAGAGATCCTTCAATCTGAAGTTTACAATAAAATTCATGAATTAATATCCGCTCAAAAAGGTATTACATCTGATTCATTATGGGAAGATCTTGCCAAGGTGGTAGAACTCGTCTCACCGGGATTTGAAGAAAAATTAATCGCCTTGACTGAAGGACGAATATCGAATTCCGATCTACAGATAGTGTTGCTCATAAAGTGCGAAATCCCACCTAAAGCCATGGCGACACTGCTAAACAAAGCCAAAGGTTCCATTTATTCACGGAGAAAATATCTTGGTAATAAGATTTTTAATAAAGATATTGCCATAACTGAAATCGACAATCTTATTCGCTCGTTATAAATTGCCACCATAGGTGACAAGACATACGACATACAAATATCTCAAAAATATAAATAATTACACTTAATAATCAATCACTTAATATTTTCAAATATAAATACATTTCAGGACTATTTTTAGGACGGAATTTAAATTCCGTCCTAAAACATTTGGTGTTTTCCCTCACTACAGTCTATCTTTGCAGATAAACAAATCCTTAATATCATGAAAAAATACTTAACCATTCTCATCACCATGCTATTGTCAGCCGCATTTGTAATGGCTGCTAACGAGGAATCAACTACAGTGCCAATGAAACAGCGACCGAAGACTCATATAGAGGAGGACCCGATCGGAAAGCGTTCGCCATCAAAACTTATTTTATGCACGATAAACTTTGCCGAGGGCACCGTTGAACTGACCGCAACACAGGAAATCATCACCTACGAGGTGTGGGATGCGGATCAGGAAATCCTAATCGCATCATTCACCGAAAGTGCCGATCTGTTGAAATTCCTTAGCAACTCTTCCGGCTGCTACACGCTGTGCTTCCTGTCGGAAGATTATATCTACACCGGATATTACGGATGGTAATGCGATATACACTTCTCTACATAATCACACTGTTTTTACTGCTCTCTTGCTCCAACAAAACGGAGCAAGAGGAGCGGTATGCCGAGATTAAATTGAACATAATATGACATTTCCCTTTATTTGAAAACCAATTTTCAGAGGGTGGTTTTAGCCATTTGGATAACAGAGATCACTCTCTGATTTTTAATCTAAAAATTTAGAATGAATCTGCGAAATATTTCAATCCTTTCAATTTTGCTCTACATAACCATCTCTTCATGCCAACCGGCAACCCAAGGCTTGACAGAGCGTCATGAGGGCAAGCGTGATAATTTCACGGAAGTCTCCCACGTGGTTTCAATAGATGGCAACTTGCCTGAAATACATTCTGTGACAGCCTTGTATGTAATCGGTGACACATTATTGTTCCGAGACGCAATGTCGAGGGGTCTTGTATTCACAGCGTACGATATTAAACGGGACACTGTGATAGGACAGTTTGGAAAATTTGGCAACGGACCGGGAGAGATTGCTAATTTTGGAGCGGTTTTTTATGACCCGAAAACACAAAATCTCTATGGTGCAAATGCCAATCAGGGGAAAATTGTAGGATTTCATCTTCCTGAGGCGATTTCGAATCCGGATTATGACGCTTTTGAAAAATGCAAAATGGATTTTCAGAATGGAAATAATGCGATTACCTCACCTTATTTTATTGATGACACAACAGTAATATGTAGTGTATATGTACCTGATAAAGAAACTCGTGGCTTAATATCCCGTATAGGTAAACTTAATTTGACTGACAGCAGAGTAGATATCATAGACTCTACCAAGGCTATTGCTAAATCAAGATGCCGCATCGCTGTCTCTCCAGAGAAAAATGTGGTGTTTTCAGTCGATGATAAGCATGATTTGATAAAAATATTCAATACAGAAGGCAAGCCTCTTTCGTATATATATGGACCGGATTATGAAGCGGATCCTCCACGAGGAAAACGATATTTCTCAAATTTGCAGATTTCCGGGAACAAAATGTTGGCAACTTATTCCGGCGAAAGTACAAAGAATTCCAATAAGAATATCATGATATTTGACCTTGACGGAAATTATCTTAAAACTCTCAGGTTCCCATATTCCATCAACTCTTTCGTTTATCATCCCGGCACCGACAGGCTATACTTAAACACTGATGGGGAAACCCAATTCGGATATATCAATTTACAAGAGACTCTGGATGGACAAGCTACGACACATAAAAAAAATGTCAAGAAGGATAAAATAGAAATCGAAGAGCCAACCGTTACCGGCAAAAATGATAAAGATAACGCAAAAAAAACTAATAAGGACTTCGCCTCAAGCTCAAGCAGTGGAATATTGACCCTCATGGATGTTATCACTCATCATCCAACTCCTGTCGATACACTGAATATCGGAGCATACCAGTATTCCGATCAAGGAGCCAAATATGCCTATTCCATCGCTATCCGGAATGATACCAAAACAGACACGGTTTATATTGATTCTATCATATTGCCCGACAATTCTTTTCTTAGGGCTGAGCCCAAAATGGACAGACTTAAACCCGGTGTATTGACCACAATCTGGTTATGGTGCGACAAACCGTTACCAAGGCAGAACTACACAATAACCGTGAAATATAAGGATGACAAATATCCGCAGCAAAAACTGCCGCTAAAGCTACATCCAAGCGGAGCGCAGCTCTACGAAGACTATCACAGCAAAGGAGATTATTGATACTCGTTGCATAAATTGACCGATGTTTCAGATAGGAAAAATAAAATTGCACGTCATGGCGGCGATTGCGGTGATGGGGCTGTGGCTGTATTAAACGGCGGTCTCAGTCGGGCAGATCATGCACCTCATTCCGAGCAACCATTCTTTCTATCGGTTTACCGGCTCGTTCATCAATCCGGGTCCGGCAGGATGCTATCTTGCCATAGGGATGCCCGCCGTGCCGCCAACCGCTGCCCCAACCGCCTCTATCCCCACTATCTGCTCATGCAGCTCTACGCCGACTCGGCATCCTACGACCGCGACCTGATGCTCCAAGAGGCTCGGATACTGGCGACAAAGAAAGAAAAAGTCCCCTCGCCCGCCGTCGACGAAATGCGCCGCAAAGCCCTCACCATCCTCAACTCCCATATACAATGCAAACTGTAGGGTTCGCCACCTGTGGCGACCTAACAACGCAAAGCGCCTGCGAGAAGCATCTGAGTGGTGGCATTGCGACCACCACGAACCGCTTAAAAATATTGATACAATATAAATTGTTATATCTGATAAACAGATATTTATCTGTTTTGAATATAAACTATTGTCGACACGAAAAAAGACCGGGAAAAGTACGGAATTAAAAATCCGAACTTTTCCGTACTAAAATATTTGCTTTTAAGCATCACATTTACTTATATTTGCAAAACAAACCATACATAGCCATGAAATTAATGACACCATCAATGTCGACTGCCGACTTCACCATCCTCACTAATGCCACACTGCCCACTGATATGTATCAGCCATGTGTATTATCTGGATTTATGAACGACTCTTGCACTGAACCATGCTAATAATGAGAAGAATAATAAATGTCTGTACCATTATATCGCTTCTTGTTGTCATTTCTTGTAATGACAACAAGATTAGCGATTTATCGATTGAAAAGCATTCTTTAGATGATTGCAAGGATGGTACTATAGAGGATCTGTTTTCTGACGTTGAATTAATTGAGCTGAGATTTGATGACAGATATTATCCTAAAGCGATATCTCGAATGTTCATAGAATCAGGCATGGTATTTATTCACGATAATCGTAATAATATTTATATTTATACAGAGGACGGAACCCCTGTATCATCCTCACTGAAAATGAGAGGAGAGGGACCGGGTGAACATCCATTTGTTATGGGATTTTCATGGAATCCCCACAGTCAACTTGCAGAAATAATCACCCCTTACCTATTAATGTTTTACGACAAAAACTTTAATTTCGTAAAATCCACTCGATTAGAGTCACGCGTCGGGAAAGACGGTAAAAAAGGCATGATGTATGGAACAATCTATGATTTATCATCTGACCTCCATCTAATGGCACCGACAGGTGCCAGCGAACGCCCATGGAGACTTATCGTCTACGATTCTTCCAAGGAGAAGAATATCGGGGAAATCTCTTACGAAGAGGATCTTTGGTCATCTATCAATATTCAGAGCAATCATTTCTTTGTGCTGCCTGACAGCACTATATATTGTCATCCACAGGGATTGCTGCCGTACACCTATATACTTGATCCGGAAAACCTGACTATGGACAAGGCTATTGAGATTGAATCAGGCTCACGGTGCATCACACTTGACGACATAAAAAAACTATCGGGGGATGAGATTCAGATTGCTAATCACTTACTTGATTACGAGAAACCGATTCCTGTTAACACTATAGTAACGTCCGACAAACTGTTTGTAATGCTGAAAAGAGGAAATACTATGCGTGGATTTTCTACTGTAGTTTTTGATAGAAATAGCTCTGAGAAAAAGGAATATAGTCATTATAAAGATGGCAAATTTATGTTCCCAAAGATTGATTTTGTCAAGGATAACTACGTCTACGCCATAGTAAGTAAAGACGCTTTACAAGAAAATCCGGCTCTTTACCTTAACAATCCGGCAAATATCTCAAACATCGACTCTTTCGATGAAGAAAACTGGATCCTCTTGAAATACAAATATAATTAACTCCTGTTTTTCACACTATGAACTATAAAGCTGTATTCCATCACCGATAACCGAACAAAGACAATCCTTCTGATGGAAAAATTGCCGATTATAAACAAGACAAAGAAATGTAGGGTTCGCCACCTGTGGCGACCTAACAACATGCTGTTCCTACGGGAAACATCCGTGTAGTTGCAATGTGGAGACACAGGTCGCCACAGGTGGCGAACCCTACAACAATCAAACGTCTAATCAATACAAATAATTCCATTTAATAATTATGAGCTTAGCGTATAGCACGCTTTAACGCTAAATTTTACCTTATAAGGACTTAGAGCAGTGAAACGGTAATGTAAGATTATCGACTGAAACCACATCTGATTATCAGCGGAATATAATCGTATTGTAAGATTTTTATTTGTCTAAAATTTTGTTTATTCGGCGCTGAATCACTATTTTTGTGAAAATCAAGCATCATAAATAGGTTTATCATCAAATGAATCACCTTGTTGCTGTCGATATCAATTAACATAACCCTAAATAACCGTATGAAACACCGATCCCTTTTCTATTTCGCACTCGGATGCATGGCATCCTTTGGATCCTGCGGCTCTAAAGAGAACACATCTCCGGATGGAGCCGTATTGACTTATGTCGGAAAAACAGATTCTATTGACGCAATGACATTCCTTGAACCAATGCAGCATTTCATCATCGAAACGACTGATGAATCGGTAATACAGGGAATCAACCGAGTGGCAAGTTCGCAAGACGCATATTATTTTCTTGACAAAAGATCCCACAAAATTGTAGCTACCGACAAGCTGGGCAATGTAAAACACGTGATTGATGCCCGTGGAAGCGGACCGCTCGAGTATGTCTCTATCAATGACATCGCGTGGGACGAAAACAGCAACAGTCTTATCATATTAGCACCGAAGAAGCTCCTGTATGTCGATAGCAACGGAAAAATATTCAAGGATCGTAATTTAGAAAAAGCTTATTATTATATCTCAACTAATCCAAATGGAATTGTGCTTGCCCCACGCCTAAACTTTGACAAGGAAGAATCTCAATATGCCCTTACGGTCATTGACAATGACGACCGACAATTCGAAGTGATTACGGTGGCAAAGGATTACGTCCCCAATTGCAATGTTAATGGAACTACATTGGCAGAATGGAATGGGATGACTATATTCACCCACAAATTTGACAACAAGATATACTGCGTGAGCGACACCACAGCCAGCGTTGCATATACCGTAGATTGGAATGGTCATGAATTTGTTCCGGAGGATGGTGTTGATTATGATTGCAATCGGCTTATGAAAGAGAGCAATGAAAAAGAACAGGTTTTCAATATATCGGAATTCCAATCCGGCGAAAAATATATGCTATTCCACTCCAATCTGCCCGGACTAATGCTTGCCGACAAGGAAACAGGCGAAATAAGGCGAATCAACCACAAATATGACACCGAAAAGGGTATCCCCATTCCGGTGAATTATGCACCTGTATCGGGCGATGGTTCAATGGTGTTTTTCATCTACCCACCGGAATATTTAAAAATGACGGCAAGACATTCCAAATCGGAATGGGCAAAGGAGATGGCTAAGAGTATAACCGAGGATTCCAACCCGGTCATATTACCTTACAAACTAAAATAACCGATTATCTCAATAGGGCGCGCCCTATTGAGATAAGAATATATTGCAGCACGTCGACCACCACCGAGTTGCCAAACTGCTTATAAGCCTGAGTGGCGCGCGGACTCATCGCAAACGTGTCGGGATAGCCCATCAACCGGGCGCACTCACGCGGATGCAGCTTGCGTGTCTTCCCGTTGACAAGGTAGCCTCCGGTCTTTGAAAACACCCCTCCGCCATAAGCCGAGAATGTTATCGCAATCCCCTTGGCACTGTAGATACGCTCGCCCTGCCCACCTTTGTTGACGATGCCGAGACGTATCGATTTAGAGCTATATGTGTCATCCTTGGGATTGGTGAAGTAAGTGTCGGGGCGATTCACCACAAGACTTGCCGTACTGGCGTCGTCAAGCAGAAAATCCTCCACGTGTCTCGTCAATTCAAACGGCTTGGGGAAGGCAAACCGGCTGTCG
Organism: Lachnospiraceae bacterium; assembly: GCA_023663655.1. Classification (GTDB taxonomy): domain Bacteria; phylum Bacteroidota; class Bacteroidia; order Bacteroidales; family Muribaculaceae; genus Muribaculum. The sequence continues at coordinate 10,687 of JAMPGZ010000006.1, read as the reverse complement.
TCAATATCGTTGCGGAAACACACCATATAGACACGCTCACGCTTCTGTGGCACTCCGTAGTCAACGGCATTCAGCACAGCGTAGTGAAATGAATAGCCAAGCTCCCGCATGGTAGCCTCAACGACGCGGATGGTGTTGCCGCCGTCATGCGAGGCAAAGTTCTTGACATTCTCCATGAACACGACACGCGGACGCTTCTCCCTCACGATTCTCGCCACGTCAAAGAAGAGAGTGCCACGGCTGTCATTGAAGCCAAGCCGCTTTCCGCTTATGGAAAAAGCCTGACACGGGAAACCCGCGCAAAGAATATCATGGTCGGGAATAGTGGACTCATCGACCTTGGTGATATCGCCTTCAGGGCGTATGCCGAAATTGGAATAATATACATCCTGCGCGAATTTGTCCCATTCGTTGGCATACACACACCGTGCTCCAAACGACTCCAGAGCAAGATGGAATCCGCCTATGCCCGCAAATAAGTCAATAAACCTATATCCTTCAAATATTCTTTCGTCAACAGTAATCATAGTTCAGCATTAATGCATCATGACAGAGAGCGAGCCTCACTCTTTCTCTTCAGCCGCAGAAGTGACCTTTATAAGTTCCAATCGTGTGGCTGATTTCTTGACAATGGAGAAAGTAAATCCATTAAGCTCAATCGTAGCCCCTTGAGCCGGAATCTCGCCCAGTTCAGTCAGTATATATCCGGCAAGAGTCTGATATTCTTCCGATTCAGGGATATCTATATTGAAGTTGTCGCGCAGATCACTTATCTCGCAACGACCCGAGAACTCATACTCACCCGGAGCTATCTGGCGGGCTACAAGACGCTTGTTGTCATGCTCATCCTGAATATCGCCGAATATCTCCTCTACGAGATCCTCAAGCGACACCAATCCGGCAGTTCCGCCAAACTCATCGACCACCACCGCCATCGAGCGTTTTTCACTGAGCAACCGCTTCATCATCTTGTTGGCAAGAAGAGTTTCAGGAGCGAATATCACCGGCTTCAACGCCTCTTTCCAGTCGGAATCCACATGAAACAGCTCACTCACATGGATATATCCCAGCACATTGTCAATGTCCTCCTTATACACCAGAATCTTGCTGCGTCCCGACGAGGTGAACAGTTGCGACAGCTCCTCGCGTGTAGTGGTGTCGATATTGACAGCGACAACCTCATTACGCGGCGTCATGCAATCGCGCAGATGTGTCGATGAAAAATCAATCGCATTGTGAAAAATCTTCACTTCATTTTCCATCTTTTCCTGCGCCGCAGTATCGTCGATGCTCTTCTGTATGTATTGGTTGAGCTCGCCTATTGTCAACACACCAAGCGATTCATCGGCATTCTTAACACCACACATCTTCATCAACGTCTTTGACAGCCACGCCGTAAATGTGGAAATGGGATAAAGGATGACCCAAAAGAAAAATATAGGCAACGCAAAGACTTTGAGCGATGAATTAGGATTAATCCTGAAAATAGTCTTCGGAAGAAATTCGCCTGTGAGAAGAATGACAGCCGTGGAAATAAGAGTCTGCATGACGAGCACGAAAAACTCATTGGGATACACGCTTTCGAGCCATGGCGACAGAAGCGCGGCGGCTCCCATACCATAAATGACCAGCATGATGTTATTACCCACCAAAATGGTGGAGATAAACAGATTCTGATGCTTATAATAAAGATTTACAATATATCCGATAAATCCACCGCGTTTCACATCAATCTCCACCTTGACACGGTTAGACGATATATAAGCAATCTCAACACCTGAGAACAGCGCTGAGAAAGCCAATGATATGATGGCGATTATAAGCCAGTGTAAGTTATCAGCCATAGATGAATTCAATATTTTTTTACGTTTTCAGTTAAAGGCACCGGCATTGTCTTTTCTTTAGGTCTATGCGCCGGTTTTCTCGGAGCAGGCACCGGTTGTTGTTGCGGCTTAGCCACAGGAGGCGGCACCTTGCCGGGTGTGTGGGGCTTAGCAGCGGCTACAGTAGTATCGGAAGAAGAAGAGGATGATGACACTGAATCCTTCTTATTATTCTTAAATGTCGATGTAGGGAATATACCTGCCGGCTTATTGACGGTGTATATCGTCATGCGTTCATTGGACTCAAAACCGTAGCCCTCAATTATCCTGTCGCTCTTCTCGATATGGATAAATGAATCGGAATACACTGTTTTCTCCTTCTGATTCCAAAACACCTGCTGGGTGAGAAATTTTTCACCTGCCGTATTGAGAATATTCACATTTCCATCAAGCCGCCACAACCCGTCATTCTTGAAATATATAGCCGAGTCACACACGATAGTGGCATCGGTTGAAAAATCGGGTGCGAATTTCTCCATAAACATTCCGTCGGGGAACTTCCAGTTGGGCACCTCAGCCTCATCATACACATACCACACCGGAGTTGTGATGCGATAACGCGTCACTCCCGAATCGGAAATCAACGTGACCACATCATGAGTGAGCATCGTGGGCACAATGTTTCCATCGACCTCCCTATGCACCACTTCAGTTTTCTCTTCGGAACAGGCAACAACAAGCACTGACGCTCCAACCAAAAGGAACGTCAGTCGATTCATGCCATTCGAAATGCGCTTTATGAATGATGTCATTGAATTATTCAATCTTGTACTTGTGGAACCATCGCTCATTGAAGTTAATGCCAAGAGTGATGTTGAAATAGTCTTCTTTAATCAATGGATTGGGATGAGCTTGCCTGTGCTTCCATTCAAAACCGAGATTCACCATGGTCTTGTTGCCACCAGGGGTTGGCAGCCCGAAGCCCATGCTCACTCCATGCTCGCGCACATTGTTGCCCTTTATCTCAAGATAATCATGACAAGTATATGCTCCAAGGCGATACTGGATGCGCTGCACATAATTGCCGCGAGGCTTGGGGGTGTACTGCGCGCCGAGAGCAAAACGGGTGCGATTGTCCATACCCAGCATACCGTCGGTTTCATCAAGATCCGAATACTTGGCTTTTGCCCAATTCTGCAGCGAGAAGTCAGCCTCCACCATCAAGCGATCGCTCCACTGATAGTTCAATCCGAATCCCCACATCGCCGGCAACGAGAATTTATTGCGCATACTTGTGTAGACAATCGTGTCTGCCTGAACCGATGATGTGTTTATATTATAGTAATTCACACGCCACGCATGACCCAACAAAGCCTTGCCGGGAGCAAACGACACTCCCACAGTGAGCTTATGATTGCGGTGTAGCTGCAATTCATACTGCGCGCCAAACTGCAAATGGTAGTCACGCACCTGAGTGACACGCTCAAACAATGCCGAAGAACTCAAGTCACCTGGATAGCCGTATATGTCATTGATGGTGGTTCCGAAAAGATATCCCACATTGGCGCCAACATAGACACCCTTTATAGGATTGACACCGGCACCTATATAAAGCTGATTGAGACCTCCCGATCCTGTGCGTGAAGTGACACCGTTCTCTATCTTAGAGCCAAAGCTATAGCCCACCGACGTAAACGGCACAAGTCCGAGGCTCACGCCCACTTTCTTATGAACCGGAAACAACATGGTGATATAATCAAGACCTCCTCCGAAATCCTGAGCCGACTGGTCGTTATCCTTGCTCCACAATTTAGTGGCGGTTATTCCCATGTCAAAAAGGAACGTAAGCGAGTCAACGGCAGCATAACTTGCCGGATTCATCGCATTGATCTGTCTGCCGCCATTCATGGCATAACCTACACCGCCCAAAGCACGCTGAGCCGACGTGGCATTGTCGTTCAGAATACCGTAACCGTACATTGAGTAAGGAGTCACTGTCTGAGCCACAGCGCCGATTCCTACAAATAGAGCCGCAACGGCGGCAAATATTGCTCGATTAAATATTTTCATTATATAAAAGTATACTGTTTAATCCTTTACTTACTAAATCCGGATCCACCTCTACGTCAAAATTCATCAGCGAGGCAAGATGCCGGGCATCACCGCCGGTGAGCATGACAATGGCATTTTCAGGCATACGTGAACGGTAGAATCCGGTCTCGCCCACTATGCCGTATACCACGCCCGATATTATAGCGTTTTCCGTATTATCGCCCCACACCGAGTCGGGCACAATATTCTCGACATCGACCAAAGGCAGACGCTGGGTCATGTCATGAAGCGATTTAGCCCTCACCCATAGCCCCGGAGCGATATTTCCACCGGCAAATTCACCGGCTGCTGTCAAGCGGTCGTATGTCACCGCTGTCCCGGCATCAACCACAAGCACATCACGTCCCGGATGAGCGGCGTATGCCCCTGCTACGGCTGCGATGCGGTCACGTCCTAAAGTGGTGGGGGTTGCATAGCATATCTTGACCGGCAACGGCAACAAGGAGGTCATCTCATACACACGTTGCACAAACGACCTCAACGAGACTATAATCTCCTCTCCTTTGGTCGCCACAGAACAATAGATCGCAGCATCAATATGATAAGATGATGCTATTTTCTCCAAATCGGCAGGCTCCAGTTTCTCAGTTCTCCAATGCTCGACGAGATTTTTCCCGTCAAACAAAGCGACCTTTGCCGCCGAATTGCCTTGATCTATGACTAAATTATATCCCATCGCGGTGACAAAATTACTAATTCCGAACCAATATTCAGTCTAAAATACATCCTTTTTCGACACAGAATAATAAATACCCTACCATTTATAGTCTTTTAACGTACATTTACCACGGTTCTTAAGCTTTCTTCGACAGCCTGGGTATCATTATTGAGGTATAGACCAAAATAGCGCCACCGGCAAGAGTGAATGCGAGCCAGTCGGATGTAGCAGGAGAATAGAACTGGAAGAAGCCCGACACACAAAAGAAAATCGCAGCCCAGAATTCAAGCCTTACCAAGCGTTTGATACGTATATTGTCACCTTTATAGCCTGCCGGTATGCGCCCTGCAAGATTCACAACCGCACCGACGCAAAATATCCATCGCGAAACCATGATCGAATTTCCGAGGATAGGCATAAGCACCCCGACTACGATCAATATCATCCCGACGGTCACTATGCCGGTCAACAAATTATTGTTATTTTGATTCATCATCATTCAATTATATAAACATCTTCATTCTCTCTCTGCATATGATACTGCTCCCTCACTATCCGCTCCATAGTCTCGGGATCAGTGTCAAGACTATGATTGAGCCGGCGGTAATGCTCAAGAGTATCCTGATTGGATTTTATTTCTTGACGCAACTCCTTTATGCGGTTGTTGTATTCAACCGACTTGGAGATGGAATTGTCATTAAAAAACAGTATAATTGCCAGAAAAGCCACAATTACCAGCATTGTGACCGACAAATATTGCTTACACCAATCAATCAGCTTCTTCATAGCTTGCAAAGATACGAACTTTTTTGGAAATCGGGATTCATAAGATATGAAAGTATGTGGAAAATGAGTAATTTTGCGCTCATCTTATATTTGAACGACAATATGGTTAAAGAGATAAAGATTGCCGACTACAACTATGATCTGCCTGACGAACGGATAGCTCGCCATCCACTGCAGCAGCGCGACGCCTGCAAACTGCTCACACGCTATCCCGACGGCAAAATACAGCAACATATATTCACCGATCTGCCCGATCTCATTCCCGGAAATTCAATACTCGTCTACAATAACACCCGTGTGATTAACGCCAGATTGAAATTCAGGAAAAACGGCAACGGCTCCACCATCGAAATCTTTTGCCTTGAACCGATAGAGCCTTGGGAGCATCAAGAAAACTTTGCCGCAAGAAAGCAATGTTCATGGCTGTGCTTCGTAGGCAATTCAAAACGGTGGAAGGAAGGAGCATTGTCAATGAATGTGACGGTGGCAGGAAAAGAACTGACACTCCTCGCCACAAGAATAGGGCGAGAAGGCAATGCATCCAAAATAATGTTCTCATGGGATGACGATGATGTGACATTCTCCGAAATAATTGAAGCAGCAGGTGAGATTCCCATTCCGCCTTATCTCAACAGAGGCACTGAAAAAAGCGACGAAACCGACTATCAGACCATCTACAGCCACATCGACGGCTCGGTGGCGGCACCTACAGCCGGGCTGCATTTCACTCCGGAAGTATTTGCCTCCCTCGACAAAAAAGGGGTGAAACGCCGCGAGCTTACCCTCCACGTAGGCGCCGGCACATTCCAGCCGGTGAAAAGCGAATGCGTGGGCGACCATGAGATGCACCAGGAATTCATCAGAGTGAACCACAGCCTCATAAAGGAGATAGCCGAATCAACCGACACACCGGTGATAGCCGTGGGCACAACATCGGTACGCACCCTTGAAAGCCTGTATCATGCCGGATGCCTGCTCGCCATGGGTGAATGGCACGGAATTGTTCCGCAATGGTTCCCTTACGACGAAAAGCATCCCAACCTTTCGGTTAGCGACGCGTTCAGCATCATCCTGCATCACATCGACAACAATAACGAGGAGGATTTCATTGCCGACACACAGCTTCTGATCGCACCGGGCTACACCTATCGCGTGGTGAGCGGAATCATCACCAATTTCCACCAGCCACAATCCACACTGCTGCTGCTTGTATCGGCATTCGTGGGGGGCGACTGGAAAAAGATGTACGACTTTGCCCTCGCCAATGGATTCCGTTTCCTTAGCTATGGCGACGCATCGCTCCTCATCGGTCAGCGTATGCAGAAAGCGTAGATCAAAAACGAAAGCGAATACAGGAACACAAGCATTGCGGTCATCCCGAGCAACGGATTGAGCGCTGAGCCTTTATGCCTCTCAAGAAACTTCCACAGCACAAGGTGAATCACGATATAGCCAATGGCGATACCCTGCACATGGGCAAGCGATCCGCTCATGAGAGCTATGGCAGCAAGACCGTTCAACAGATAGAGCGTCGACACAAATCTCCCTCCATAGATCACGGCAAGAGTGCGTTTGCCCACGCTTTCATCCTCCTCTCGGTCTCGATAATTATTCACGATAAGCAGGTTGGCGGTCATCAACCCCACTGCTACTGAGGCAAGGAGCACCGGAATGTCAAAGACTCCCGATTGCACATAATAAGTGAGATTGACCGGCACTATTCCAAAAAACACCACCACGGCTACCTCTCCGAGACCATGACGGGACAGTGGATAGGGACCGGCGGAATATGCCATCGCTCCTGCCGCAATCACAATCCCGGCAAACATCAGCCACCATCCGCCCCAATAAATCAGCGAAAGCCCCACCATACACGCTATGCCGAGCGTGATAAACGTGGCATTACGCATAGCTTCAGGTGATATATCACCCTCAGCCACTCCTCGGCGGGGGCCCACACGACCTGCCTTATCAAGACCGGCGCGATAATCATAATATTCATTGGCGAAATTGGAGGAGATCTGTGCCAACACAGCAAATGCCGCGCACAACAATGCCGGCAGCAATTCAAATACTCCGTCAAGCACACAGAAAGCGACACCCATAGCCACTCCCGCAAGCGACACAGGCAATGTGCGCAGCCTCATCGCTTCAATCCAGCACTTAATCATTTTTTATCAAACTTACTTCAGGTATAGGAGCGTCAAGACGCTCATCATCGATTCCAAAACATTTTATTATAGCCCTGCGTATTCTTGCCGCAGGCTGCCCATTATGCCGCAATATATTTATTATCGCTTGAATATAAGCCTCCTTGTTGGCAAGTCCACATAGCCCGGCAACATTCGACGACGGAAGCATCGACTTCTGGTTATACACCCTCAGTATTGACGAATAATCACCCGAAGCGACATAGCCCTGAAACTCACGGCACAAATTCTCATAGAGCTTCCGGGGTCGAATCTCATTGACCAGATTCTGCATGTGCTTCTCAAGAGCGTTTATATTGGGAAATTTACCGTCGATGCGGCACTCCGTAAGCCTCTTCACGCGATGACGCGTGTGAAGCAACGCCTGTTTGTGGAGATCAGTGCGGAACTGACCGATGATAGAACGCCGCACACTGTCAAACACCTTATGCTCATTCTTCCCATGAACAGAAGCCACTGTGCGTATCACCTCCTCAAGCATGAGTATATTCTCGATTTCGGCAACGTCAGGCACATATATATTCCGTCCGCGCAGATAGCCCACCTCCTGAGGACTGCGACGGTCTCGGTCCACGATTCCGCGACTCAGAAGATGATGCAGCGAGTTGAGATCATTGAATGTGCGGGTAGCCTCGATAACCTTGTCACAACCGCCAAGCGACTTCACTGTATAATCCCTGAACACAAGAGGATAAAGCTTGGCGTCAATCGAGTGCTTGGCATCACCCTCGATGAACAGCATCGGCTTCCGGGCACCCACAAGTGTCATGTACATATCATCGCTTATGCCGGCATCAGGCGGAAGCACAGCATAGTCCCATCTCTTGATCTCGAAATAAAATTTTCTCACCCATACCACCTTGGCATTGCGTCTGGAAGAAAGAAAGTCAATATCATGGGTGGTATATATGAAAGTGCAGTCAGGGCGAAGCTGCTCCACCTTGTCCCATATAATACCGGTGATGCTCGGATGCAAAAACAATCCGGGACTGTCGACAAATACCACGCCGTTTTCTGGAGCGAGCAATGCCGAGCCGAAATAATACAGCACCGCCTTCTCGCCATCCGACAGCTTGAACGAGGAATACAGATTCTCGCCATCATCCTTGCGGGCGAAAAGCACTTCGCCTCGGGCGCGTTTCACCTTATTGTCAGGAAATACCTCAAGCCACGCCGAAATCATCTTGTCGAGCAGACTCTCCGCTATGGCATGATTGCCTCCACCATTCTTTCCGGCACCCGACACCTTATGATTTATCAGATTGAGCATCTCATAATAAATCATTATGACCATCATCCGGTCAAACTGACTCACTATATCATCCCTTAGGAAAGCCGCCTTTGACACGGCTTCATCATATAGATTATCGATAGATCCGGGCAATTTGTCAACCTCATGCTTGATATAAAGAGCATTCAATGCCGATATCCTGTAAGCCTTGGCGGAAATCTCCGACATAAGCCAGTCAGTGAAACGTGTTTTTCCCGCGCCATTGGCACCAATGATGACAAGGCTCTTACCGACAACAGGAATCCTGTCGCGTGTTCCATCTTTATGAGGAGGAAGTAATATCTCCATAAGCATTGCTTTTATGTATCAGACACTATGTAAAGATACACAAAATCTTTCAGATATGCACATTCTTCTGCTACTTTTCTACTTTAAGAGTGTGGAGCCGAGATGCCTTCACACTCTTAGATTATATTTCTTCAGCAATGCCGCCGGATGATAGGACATCTTGGCTTTGCGCAGCCCCTCATCGCCCACATCCTCTTCACGGTTCACATAGGTGATTCCATATTTATCAAGCATTGCAGCGGCAAAAAGCTTGTTGATAGTTTCACCGGCGCCATTCACGCCATGTATCATCTTTTCGATATGCACATAAAGAGTGTCGCCAATCACCTCCCCTATCGCAAATGCCACTACCCCTTCGCCGGGCACCGACAGCACTGCACCCTCAAAAGGCAGAGCATCATAATTATCAAGTACATTGAACACCTGTTGCCGCTCTATCTCGGCAGTGACATCTTTATCATCATGAACGAGATGCAATCCGTTATAGAATCTTTTTACATCATCGATATTCTCATTCGACAATTCCCTGAACTCATAGCCGGGATGTTCCGAGGCAAATCTATTGACATGATTGCGCTTCTTGCTGTATCTATTCCCTTGCAACGTGGCAAGATCCTCTGCCCGGTAAAGATAATCCGCCCAGTCGACAAGCTCCTCGATATCACACGCTCCAAGCGTATGAAAGTCGGCAAGCCGGTCCTCAGGAACAGCTGAAAATATCACCGGAAGATTATGATTGCGGCAATAATCGACTATTATCCCTATCGACTCCTCTAAATCCATCTTACCTATAGGAACCGAAAATGCCGGCGTGCCAAGATCATTCTCAGCCACACCCTTAATGAACAGTGTTTCATCAACTATAGCATACTCATAATGGAAATATTCAGCCCACATCAATATTCCGGCAACGGTATAGTCACACGTGCGGCTATGCGACATCGCTAAAAATCGCTTTATTTCATCTATCGACTCTATATTTACAGGCTTGAATTGAATAGTTGTTACCGTATTCATAAAAAACATCCTTCCTTTCTTGAATTTAAGTAAAATTCCTGCTCTTTTTAGAATATAATGATTTATAACGCTTGTTTGTTTAACGAAATGTGTTAACTTTGTCAACACATTCAAGAGATGATTATTTCCGCATCAACTCCATTCATGATTAAAGATGCGGATTAAAAAATTAAAAACGCCATGAACGATATATGGTATATAAATAGATTTTTATCTATTACCGATTCGTTATCCGGAGTTAGAAAATTTCGGAACCGCAGTCATGCATTGTCTTTTATTATAAAAGGCGATGTTGCCTTTGCATACCCCAACCCCAACATTGAATAGAAAAAACATCCATTTCCAGCCTGTTTAGTTAAGGAAACGGATTTAAGATATCGCACAATCAACATTCACTAATTTTTCCGGGGGAGTTTTAGTTGTGAAACTGAGACTCCCCAATTTTTTTTATTGCTGTCCGATAAAAATTTTTTGAAAGAATAAAAAATTAGGGCTGGCGCCT
>JAMPGZ010000005.1 GCA_023663655.1 Lachnospiraceae bacterium | reverse complement strand
TTGAATTGGTCCTTTAATCAATGTGCACAGACCACCAACACGAAGCTGCCGTCACGACCGGTTTCGGGGATACGCATTTATTCCCCTTACGCTCCCAGAGCTCCCAGCGACACACATCTTCACATATCTAAGCGGGTGTTACAAAAAAGAATTTTATCCGTAATTGTAGGGACGCTCGGTTCGAGCGTCCGCCATAACGAATTGAATATCAGAGAATGACATTCTGAAGCACCGGCTCATAATTGTACTCTTGCGGTTTACTCCGACAAGAGCATTGCCGTATCCGCATATTTCAACCAATCGACCTCTTTAGTGGTTCAAAATAGGTTTTATCAATCAGCCTTATTCCTCTTTAATTATAAGAAGTGAGTCGCCGGGTTGCAGAGCCACAGAACCGTTGGGCACTATGTAGCGTTGTCCGCGCTTGATCATCATCACCAATGAACCTGCCGGGAGATGCATATCGCGGAGGGTGTTGCCTGACACAAGATGCTGCTCGGTCAATGTGATGGTGTGGAGCGTGGATGGGAGTTCGTCGGGAAGCTCCACGCCAAACTCATCTTCATCCTCAGCTTCATTGTCAATAAGCTTCAGCTTTCGTGCCGATGATATGACCGTGGTGCCCTGAATTAATAATGAGAGCAGGGTCACAAAAAATACGATGTTGAATATCTGTCCGGCGCCTTCGATATTTGCCACCACGGGATAGGTGGCGAATATTATGGGAACAGCGCCGCGTAGTCCTACCCAAGAGATAAAGGCTTTTGAGCGAAATGAAATCTTGCGCAGTGGCGCGAGCGACAGCATGACGCTTAGTGGACGTCCTACAAGTATCATGAACACTCCTATGAGCAGCGACACGGCAGCCACGTCAATCATCTCATGAGGATTGACAAGCAATCCCAGCATGAGGAATACCACGATCTGCGCAAGCCACGTCATGCCGCCTATGAATTTTGTGATTGCCTTATGGGATTGCAGTCCTGCGTTCCCGATGACGATTCCGCATATATAGACCGCGAGATAACCGTTTCCGGCAAAATCGGTGGTTATGGCAAAGGTGAAAAACACGCACCCGATGATAAGTATCGAGATCATCGACACTGCCTGTGCGGGATCTTCACGGGAGTCGGATTTTTTGCCGAATTGGCGATACATTTTTATGAGCCACAGTGTGAATTTGCCCATTATGAATCCGCCAGCGGTACCGATGCCGAATTGAAGTATAAGTTCCAACGCGATGTCGCCTGCCGACAGACTTCCGCTCATTGTCAATGCTTGGATGAGCAGGATGGTGAGCATATAAGCCATGGGGTCATTGGATCCGCTTTCAAGCTCAAGCATGGGACGCAGATTGTTCTGAAGCTTTACTTTCTGGCTCCCGAGTATTCCGAATACCGAGGCGGAATCGGTCGATGACATTGTGGCGGCAAGCAGCAGCGATGGAATGAATGCGAAGTGGATGTTGCTCCATTGCATTCCAGATAGCCACCAGATGAATGTGCCGGTGATGAATGCCGTGAGAAGCACCCCCACGGTCGATAAAATGAGTCCCGGGACTATCACCGGGCGTATGGATGAAATCTTGGTGTCAAGTCCTCCCGAAAACAGGATGATGCACAAGGCTATCATGCCGATGAACTGGGCGGTGCCCATGTCGCTGAACTGGATTCCGAGCCCATCGGATCCGAATCCCATCCCCACCAGCAAGAATATGAGAAGCAGAGGCAAGCCGAAGCGGTAGCTTGACTTTCCTATCAGCACTCCTGCTATGAGGAGTGTGGAGCCTATTAGAATTATGTTTTCAGAAGTGATAAATCCCATACATCATAGACAACGGTTTACTTACCGAAAAGGTTGTTGTAAATTATATCAGATGCTCCGATATTCGACTTGATATAATCACCGGCTGCCTTTCCGGCATTTCCGAGTGCCTTTTCATCGGTGACGAACCTGTCCATGATCTTGTTGAATGTGTCATTGTCGTTGAAGGAGATCCCGCCGCCATTTGATATCAAGTCGGCAGCTTCCTTGAATTTTTTGTGATTTGGTCCGAAAATGACAGGTATGCCATAGACTGCGGCTTCATTGAGATTGTGGATGCCGACACCAAATCCTCCGCCAATGTAGGCGATGTCGCCATAGGTGTAGGCACTCGACAATATTCCGAAGCAGTCGATAATGATGCAGTCGGCTTTTGCCGCTTCCTCAGGAGTGGTTTTCGACATTCTCACGTAGGGGCGTTTGAGCTGAGATGTGATTTCGCTTACGCGGGTTTCATCGACCTCGTGAGGGGCTATTATCAGCTTTATCTCCAGATGAGAGTTGAAGTAGGGTATGATATGCGCTTCATCGGGTTGCCATGTGCTTCCGGCTACAAAAGTGAGCTTGTCCTTCTCGATGAAATTTTCTATTTCAGGAATCTTTTTGCAGGAAGCCATGATGTCGGTCACGCGGTCAAAGCGTGTGTCGCCCGCTACTGTCACTTTGTCGATGCCTATACCTGCAAGCAATTGCTTTGATCGCTCGTCCTGCACATATATGTGAGTGTAGCATTTAAGCATCTTGCGGAACATTCCTCCCCATGGCTTGAAAAATATCTGGGAGGGGCGGAATATTGCTGAAATGATATAAGTGGGCACACCTCGGCGTTTTAACTCGCTGAGATAGTTGCCCCAGAATTCATATTTCACAAATATGGCAATGCCGGGATTGACGATGTCAAGGAACTCTTTAACTCGATCCTTGATGTCAAACGGCAGATAGCTCACCAGATCGACCTGAGGAAAATTCTTACGCACTTCATAGCCTGACGGAGAGAAGAAGGTGAGAAGTATCTTTTTTTCGGGATGCTCTCGACGTATTCTTTCAATCAGCGGACGTCCTTGTTCAAATTCACCTAATGACGCGGCATGAATCCAGATATAGCGCTCTCCGGGGTGTATGTTGGAACGGAGATAGGATAATGCCGATTTCTCTCCGGCGGCAAGTTTTTTAAGCTTGTCGTTACGGCAGGATCCGGCATTTATCCCGAATCCCATCAACCGAATTGCAAGATTGTATATGGGATTCATTCCTCTCAGATTGAGATTTCGTTTATGGCTCGTTGAAGTCGTTTTATGGTTTCCTCTTTGCCGAGCAGCTCGGTGATGTCAAACATGTGGGGTCCTTTGCACTCTCCGACTACAGCAAGGCGGAAAGCATTCATGACATTGCCCAGATGATAGCCTTTATCGGCGATCCATCCAAGCACCACAGGCTCTGCGGCTGCCGAGCTGAAATCTTCAATGCCGTTGATGACTTCAATCAGTTCGGTAATGATGCGTGGAGTGTCCTCCGACCAGCGTTTTTTAATATCCTTGGGATTATATTCTGTGGGCGCTGTGAAGAAGAATTTTGTCTGATCCCACAAGTCTTTCACGAAGTATATTCTGCCTTTCACGAGTGCGACTGTGCGGGCTAAGAATTCGTCGGAGTAATTGTCGGGATTGATGTCGTGGGCGGCGAGTACCGGCTTGAAAAGTTTGGCGAGTTCTTCATCGGGCATCTTCTGGAGATACTCATGGTTGAACCAGCGGCCTTTCTCAAAGTCAAATTTAGCGCCTGAGCGTGAGCAGTGGGCAAAATCAAATTTAGACACGAGCTCATCCATAGACATAATCTCGGTGTCATCGCCGGGATTCCATCCGAGGAGCGCGAGGAAGTTCACGACAGCTTCGGGTAGATAGCCCGATTCGCGGTAGCCTGATGATATTTCGCCACCTTCGGGGTGCCATTCGAGAGGGAACACCGGAAAGCCGAGACGGTCACCGTCGCGCTTGCTGAGTTTGCCTTTTCCGTCGGGTTTCAGCAGCAACGGCAGATGCACGAACTGCGGTGCAGTGTCGCTCCATCCGAAAGCCTCGTAAAGCAGCACGTGGAGCGGTGCCGACGGAAGCCATTCCTCGCCTCTTATCACATGGCTCACTTCCATGAGATGATCGTCAACAATGTTGGCGAGGTGATAGGTGGGCAGGTCGTCGGCGCTTTTGTATATGACTTTGTCGTCAAGAACAGAAGAATTGATGGTCACCTTTCCGCGCAGAAGGTCGTTGACTTCCACGTTTCTTCCCGGCTCGATTTTGAAGCGTACCACATATTGATTTCCATCGGCGATAAGTTTTTCAACCTCTTCCTTGGACAATGTCAGCGAATTGCGCATTGACATGCGGGTTGATGCGTCGTACTGGAAATTGGGTATCTCGGCACGTTTTGCCTCAAGTTCGGCGGGAGTGTCAAATGCGATATATGCTTTGCCGTTGTCAAGCAGCATTTTCACGTGCTCGCGGTAGATGTCGCGTCGTTCGCTTT
Source organism: Lachnospiraceae bacterium (assembly GCA_023663655.1). Taxonomy (GTDB): domain Bacteria; phylum Bacteroidota; class Bacteroidia; order Bacteroidales; family Muribaculaceae; genus Muribaculum. The sequence continues at coordinate 126,539 of JAMPGZ010000005.1, read as the reverse complement.
GCTTATAGGGTCCGTATGCGCCGCCCTCTTTAACTCCTTCGTCAATTCCGATGCCAAGCCATGCGAGGGATTCGTTGATATATTCTTCGGCACCGGGCACAAAACGGTTGGAATCGGTGTCCTCGATGCGAAGTATCATGTCGCCGCCATGTTTGCGGGCGAAAAGGTAGTTATATAGGGCTGTGCGTACGCCACCGATGTGGAGAGGTCCGGTGGGTGATGGTGCAAATCTTACTCTGACTTTACGGTTCATATCTGTATTGATGAATTTTTTTGCAAAATTAACAATAATTTATGACAGATTGCCCTAAGATAAAGATTAATTTGGGTGCCGAGGCTAAATATTAACGTGGTGTGGCTCCGGTGTAGAACGCTCGTACCTTTCCAAGAGGCAGCGCGCCTTCGAGTTTCACGGGGATGCGGCTGTCATCGGTTGTTATCCACGTGTCCATGGCATCGGAAGAGATCTTTCCTTTCATCGTGAATGAGAACACGAGATGATACGTCCTGTAGGTACGGTTGTTGACGTTGACAGTCTCGATGCCCTTATAGGAGACTGAAAGTTTTTCAGCGCTCTTTCCTGAAAATATAGCTACATTTATTGTGGCTCCCGGGCTCTTTGCCGAAAAATCCATTGTGCGCAGATAGTAGAACACCGACAGCATATCGAGCGCCGGGCTTTTTGCGTGCAGAACCGTGTCGCTTTCGCTCACAGGACCTCGGTTTTTTGAACGCATACGGGTGGCGTATCCGGTCACGTTGTTGCCTGAGTTGGAAAACTTCACCACGTCGTTTCCATAGCGGGAACCTTCATGGGTGATCTTCTGATATTCTACCGGAAAGCATGACGGGCGTGACATGGTTGAGATGAGAGTGTCGCGCACCATCAGCACCTTATCTGCCCAAGGCAGTGTCGATGCCGCAAGTTGAGCCTGATAGTAGGGCCCGTCATTTCTGAGCGACAATACGGCGGTTGCTGCATCCTTGTTTATAAGTCCCCATTTGTAGGTTATCACATAGTGGAGATCTTCATCGAGCAGGTCGATGGCTGTTGCCGGGAGTGAGAATGCAAGGATAAGGCAGAGCGCGCATATTCTGGCTGAGATAGCTTTTTTTAGATGTCTATAAGTGGTCATTTGATGATAAATGAATATAGATAATACAATCAAGACCCTCTCAAGGTTCAATCACCGTGCGTTAAGATTGGCGCGGTCAGTCATTGAATGGGAGAGAGTGGCGTATGGATTGTTCGATGCGTTTGTTGCGCCAGCATTTTCTGCACACTGCGATATAGCGGTCGTCGCCGCCTATTTCGAGCTGGTCGCCCTCGGTGACAAAGTCGCCGTCAGAGTCGATGCGGGCGTTGACTATGGTCTTGCGTCCGCAGGTGCAGGTGCTCTTTATCTCGTCGATAGTGTCGGCGATTTCAAAGAGTCTTCGTGAACCTTCAAACAGGTGGGTCTGGAAGTCGGTGCGCAGTCCGTAGCAGATGACATTGCTGCCGTAATCGTCAACGATGCGGGCGAGCTGATCCACCTGCTCGGCTTTCAGGAACTGCGCCTCGTCGATCAGAAACCAGTCGATCACGGTCATGGTCTGTTCAAACATATCCTGTGCGAGCTGGTATAGGTCGGTGTCGGGGTAGATCCATGAGCAGGTGCGCTCGATGCCTATGCGTGACCTTATCACATTTTCTTTTTCACGGGTGTCAACTATCGGCTTCAGGCAGGCGTAAGTCATGCCGCGTTCTTCAAAGTTATAGGCGGTTGTGAGAAGAAGGGCGGTTTTTGCCGACCCCATGGTGCCGTAGCGGAAATATAGTTTGCCTTTTCGGTTCATTTCTGTTGGATTTGAGAATTGAGTGGGTAAAGTTATGTATAAATCCGCGAATTGCCATAGGAAAAAGTCAAATTTGTGAACCGTTTTTTCTAAAAACAAAATGAGGCGTGTTGATTGTCAACACACCTCATTTCGGGTTTTCTGTTAGCGGGTTAAGCTTTAGCGTCGGGAGCTACGTTGATGAACTGGCGTCCGTTCTTGCCTTCAGTGAAGACAACTACGCCGTCAACAAGAGCGTAAAGAGTGTGGTCTTTACCGATACCTACATTTTCACCGGGATGGTGAACGGTGCCGCGCTGACGCTTGATGATGTTGCCTGCTTTAGCATGCTGACCACCGAAAATCTTAACACCAAGTCGTTTGCTTTCTGATTCACGACCGTTCTTAGAACTACCTACACCTTTCTTATGTGCCATGTCTGTTTAAGATTTTAATGGGTTAAGCTACTAATTCTTTAATCACTACTTTGGTGAAGCACTGGCGATGGCCGTTTTTGCGGCGATAGCCTTTACGTCTTTTTTTCTTGAAGACGATAACTTTGTCACCTTTTACGAGCGGAGTTGCCACTTCGCAAACTACTTTTGCACCTTCTACGGTGGGTGCGCCAACCTTTACGTTGCCGTCGGCATCAACCAAAAGAACACGGTCAAATTCTACTGTTTCGCCCTCTTTTTTGTCGTCACCGAGGTAGTGAACATACAAGAACTTTCCGGCTTCTGCCTTGAATTGCTGTCCTTGGATTTCTACAATAGCGTACATCTGTTAATTTAAAATATTACAGGTTAACTCCGTCAGGCGAGCATCCTTGTGGCGCTTCTTTACGAGCCTGTGCGGAAAAATTGCCCACAAAGTTACTGCTTTTCCTTTGAACCACAAAATATTTGCGATTTAAATTTCGACATTTTTCCCAACGTCGCAGTTTTCTTTGCGGCTTGATGATTTATATAAAGAAAATCATTAACTTCACAGAAACAATCTACGAGAGGATATATTATGAAGAGAATCGCCATATTTGCATCGGGCAACGGGTCGAATGCTGAAAATGTGATCAATTATTTCCAACAACACTGCTGTGGCGGTGAGGTGGCTCTTGTGATATGCAACAAGCCTGATGCCGCTGTGCTGGTCCGTGCTGTGCGTCTTGGCGTCGATGCTGTGGTGATGTCGAGGGCTGAGATAAATGATCCCGATAAGTTGCTGCCTGTTCTGGATGAATATGGTGTTGATGTGATTGTCCTTGCCGGATTTCTTTTGATGGTACCCTCCTTTCTGATTGAGCGGTATAGGAATAAAATCGTCAATATCCATCCGTCGCTGTTGCCTAAATACGGGGGCAAAGGGATGTATGGCAGACACATTCATGAGGCTGTGGTCGCGGCAGGGGAGAAGGATACCGGCATCACGGTGCATTTTGTGAGTGAAGGTTGTGACGAGGGGGAAGTGATATTCCAGGCATCGGTTCCTGTTGCCGAGAATGATACTCCTGCCGATGTCGAGGCAAAAATCCATGAACTTGAAAGACTGCATTTCCCGCGAGTGATACGGGAGACATTTATTGACTGAATAACATCTCCTATATCGCATCTCCGAAGCTCAATTGTGTCATCTTTCGCTGACCCCACACTCGCGATGCTCATGTGGGGTTTTGGATGATATCACCGCGCTGCGTGCTCTCTCGAGCGGCTTATGTGGGTGAGCACCGTGATGTTGCACTTTTGGGAAAAAGAAAGAGGGTGAGCCCAAATGGCACACCCTCGTGTTTTGTTGAATATCCGTGGCTGAGAATTATTCAGCGGCGGGAGCTTCTGCAGCAGCTTCTTCAGCGGGAGCCTCGTTGGCTGCTTCTTCAGCAGCTTTAGCGGCTTCCTCTTCAGCCTTAGCGGCTGCGATTTCAGCTTTCTTCTTAGCTACTTCTTCAGCTTTAGCCTTGTTCTTAGCGGCTTCAGCTTCAAGACGCTGCTTCATTTCGAGTTCTTTCTTGCTTGCTACGGCGGTCTTAGCTGCATCTACAGCTGACTGACGCTGGCTCTTCCAAGCTTCGAAACGACGCTGAGCTTCTTCTTCGTTGAAAGCACCTTTCTTTACACCGCCCTGGAGATGCTTCATGAGAAGCACGCCTTCGCGTGAAAGGATTGTGCGCACTGTGTCGGTGGGTTGAGCGCCGACGTTAAGCCAATACAAAGCACGTTCGAAGTTCAATGTTACTGTAGCAGGATTAGTGTTCGGATTATAAGAACCTATCCTTTCAATAAATCTACCATCACGTGGTGCCCTGCTATCGGCGATTACAATGGGATAGAACGCATAGTTTTTGCGTCCGTGACGCTGTAATCTGATTTTAGTTGCCATTTTTTAATTTGTTTATGATTTGTATTAAAGCGGTGCAAAGGTACTGCTTTTTATCCGATTATCAAAATTATTCGGGAAGGATTTCACAGGAAATCGCTTCAGGGGGATAAAATGACAGCCGGAGTCTTCCATCTTTCCGGATAGAAGGCTATTGTTCTTTAGCCATGTGGTTGAAACCCTGTGCCTTGATAGGTATTTCCGTGTCATCACGTGTCACGAGAGCGCATCCCATATCTTCCTTGGTGATATAGCCTATGACTTTCACGCCCTCCATTTTCTCGATTTTTTCGTGATCGGTGAGTGGCACAGTGAACAGGAGTTCATAGTCTTCGCCGCCGTTCATGGCTGCGGTCACAAGGTTCATGCCGAGTTCTTCTGCCATGATTGCCGTCTGATAGTCGATAGGTATACGGTCCTCATACACGCGGCACCCCGTGTGGCTCGCCTTGCAGATGTGAAGCAGCTCGCTCGACAGTCCGTCAGACACATCCATCATCGACGTGGGCTTTATTCCGTTGTCGGCAAGCATCTTCACTACGTCCTTGCGTGCCTCCGGCTTCAATTGACGCTCCACGAGATACTCCTTTCCTTCAAATTTCGGTTGGAAATCCTTCACTCCCACCGAAGCCGCCTTCTCACGTTCAAGCAGTTGAAGCCCCATATAGGCAGCTCCGAGGTCGCCGCTCACGCATATCAGGTCGGTCTCCTTGGCGCCGTCGCGATACACTATCTTATCCTTTGGCGCGGTGCCTATGCAGGTGATCGATATCACAAGTCCCTGTCGTGACGAGGTTGTGTCGCCGCCCACCAAATCCACGCCATACACCTGGCAAGCGTGGCGGATGCCGGCGTAAAGCATCTCTATATGCTCCACGGTGAAGCGTTTCGAGATACCGAGCGACACCGTGATCTGACGCGGTGTGCCGTTCATGGCATACACGTCGCTGAAATTGACAATAGCCGATTTATAGCCGAGGTGTTGCAACGGCACGTAGGTGAGGTCGAAATGGATCCCTTCAAGCAGCAGATCGGTGGTGACAAGCACCTCCTCGTTTTGGGTGTCGATGACAGCAGCGTCATCGCCCACGCCTTTCACTGTCTGCGTGTTGACATGGGTTATCCCCTCGGTTATGCGGTCGATGAGCCCGAATTCGCCGAGTTCTGATATTTCAGTTTGCTTTTCTTCGTTCATTCCCGGATTATTTTTCAAATCGGTTCACCAATTCAGTCATTATTTCCATCATCTTGGGCTGTGCTTTCTGTGCAGCTTTCTGCACCTCTTCATGGGAAACCTCTTCCACGATTCCCTCCACGCCGAGGTCGGTGATCACCGACACGCCAAACACCTCCATGCCGCTGTGGCGTGCCACGATGACTTCAGGCACTGTCGACATTCCCACTGCGTCGCCGCCGATTATGTGGAAATACTTATATTCGGCAGGAGTTTCAAATGTAGGACCCTGTGTGCCTACATACACTCCGTGCATCACTCTGATACCCTTTTCCTGTGCTATCTCGGTCGCTTGCTTGATGAGTCGCTTCGAGTAAGCCTCGCTCATGTCGGGGAAGCGGGGGCCAAGCTCTGAGTAGTTCTTGCCGCGCAGCGGATGCTCCGGAAACAGGTTGATGTGGTCAGTTATGATCATGATGTCGCCGATGATGAACTCCGGATTCATTCCTCCGGCGGCGTTGCTCACAAACAGTGTCTTGATGCCCAGCGCCTTCATCACTCTTATCGGGAAAGTGACAGTCTTCATGTCATAACCCTCATAGAAATGGAATCGTCCTTGCATCGCCATGACCCTCTTGTTGCCAAGATTGCCGAATATCAGATTGCCCGAATGTCCCTCCACGGTAGAAAGCGGGAAATTGGGGATTTCGGAATAGGGGATATATTGCTTATCTTCGATATGGTCAACGAGCGCACCCAGTCCTGTGCCAAGAATGATGGCGGTTTTAGGCATATCTGCCACCTTCGAACGTATGTACTCGGCTGTTTGGTTGATTTTTTCTATCATAAGTCAGAATTTTGGTATTATGGTAATAACAAATTATTGTCGCAGGATGTTGTCATTTCCCGTTAAGCGGACGCTTGAGCAGCTTCCTCAGCTCGCGGTCAAATGAATCGGAGTCGAGAGGCATCTTGTGAGGCAGAATCTCTACCTTTATGGGCAGATAGAATGTCGACGCTTTCAAGTCGTGGGGATAATAAGGGCTTCCGGCTATCCTCACTGAATCCTTTTCCGTTGTGACTATATACTTGTTTCTGCCTTTCATCTTGTTGAACCTGCTGGTGATATCTTCAAAGTCGCGGCGGGTGAACTGGTGATGATCCGGGAAACGCAGTTCCTCAACCTTCACTTTGTGAGCCTTGAGGTATCTCACGAGGGGAGAGGGGTTGGCTATGCCGGTCACCACAAGCACCGAGTCGTCAGGTGTCATCCATGTCAGGTTGGGCATATAGCGCACCTCGTCGGGAAACACGCTCACAAGATTGCCGTAGGCGTAGCGGGAGAAAAACACCTTCTGGTAGGCAAACAACCCTAAATGGTCATAGATGAGTCTCACGTCAACCGGGCGCACCTCAGCCGGACATTTGGTCACGATCACCATGTCGGCGCGCAGGATTGCGCGTTGTGGCTCTCGCAGTCGTCCCAGCGGCAGAAGCTCGTCATTGTATATCGGACGGTTCCATTCCATCAGCACAATCGAGGTCGAAGGCTTTACGTAACGGTGCTGGAAAGCGTCGTCGAGCACTATGAGGTCTATCTGCGGATCGATGCGCAGCAGCTCCTTTATCCCCTTGACGCGTTTCTCGCACACGGCGACACGCACGTCGTTGCCGAATTTTTGGAATATCTGAAACGGTTCATCCCCTATGTCCCATGGCGTTGAGCGTTTCGACGCGAGCACAAATCCCTTGGTTTTCCTGCGGTAGCCACGGCTGAGAACACCTATGTGGTATTCATTTTTGAGAGCATCTACGATATATTCCGTATGCGGTGTCTTTCCCGTGCCTCCCACCGACAGGTTTCCGATGGCGAGAACCGGGATGTCAAACGAATGCTGCTTGAGTATTCCCCACTCGAAAAGCTGGTTACGCACATAAATCACCGCACCGTATATCATTGACAGCGGTTTGAGTAGCAGTATGTCCAGTATCTTGTTGTGTCGCATCTCTTTCGGGCGTGAGGAATCGCTGGAGGAGTTTTATTCTATCACCACTTCCTGCATACGGCACTGAACGTGCTCCATATTGCTGATCTTCTTGATTGCGTCATAATATGGCGCGGCGGCTCCAAGCTCTTTGCGTATCATTGCTTGCTTCATGCTTGCGCTCTCATCAAGAATCTCTTCCCACCACTCCTTGTTGCTGCGGGGATATTCCACAATTTCATATTTGAGATACCCGTTGGCGGTGGCGAGATCCTCGATGCAATCGTCAAGATTGCCCAATTCGTCCACAAGCCCGATGCGTTTGGCGGTAATGCCGTCCCACACACGTCCCTCGGCGATCGCCTTTATCGAGTCGATCGGCATATCGCGTCCCTCGGCGCAGCGTGAGGTGAATGTCTCGTAGCCACGGTCTATCATCTTCTGCATCGCGGCGCGTTGCAGCGGAGTCATCGGATTGACTATGCCTATGTTGGCATTGGGGTTGGTCATTATATCGGCGGTGGTTATGCCGAGTTTATCATTGAGGAATCCTTTGATCGACGGGATCATGCCGAATATTCCTATTGAGCCGGTTATGGTCACCGGCTGGCAATATATCTTGTCGGCGCCGCATGAGATGTAATAGCCTCCTGATGCGGCTACGTCGCCCATCGACACATAAAATGGCTTTCCGGTAGCTTTGAATTGTTCAAGAGCCTCCCATATCTGCTCGGATGCGAAAGCGCTGCCGCCGCCTGAGTTCACGCGGAGCACAAGCGCGTCCACCTTCTTGTCGTTGGCAAGGTCAAGGATGAGCGGAGCCATCTTGTTGCCCACGATACCCTCATTGCCATTGTCCACGATGTCGCCCGAGGCATAAAGCACGGCGATGCGTGTCGATGATTTCTTATCCTTGATGGTGCTGATATAGGTCGACGGGCTCACCAACCGCAGGTTCTCATCCTTGTCGCGGTCGGTCTGCTCCTTCATCCATTCTTCTGCCTGGTGACGGTAACGGAGCGATGTCGCCACACCCATTCCGGGAAGAAGCTCCGGGTCGCCGGTAATGATGATGGAGTCAGCCCACTGGTTGACTGTTGCCTGGCTCACACCGCGTGATGTGGCGATGTTTTCCGTCATGTAATTCCATATCGGGGTTATGTAGCTTTTGATCTGCTGGCGGTTTGCTTCGCTCGGCTCGGTCAGGATGAACGGCTCGACGGCGCTCTTGTAAGTGCCCACCTTTATGACCTGAACCTCCACATTGAGTTTGTCAAGCAGCCCTTTGAAAAAAGTGAGCGAGCCTCCCACGCCATGCACATCCACGGCTCCTACGGGATTCACCCACAGACTGTCGGCGGCTGTGGCTACGAAATAGTTGGACTGGGTGTAAGTGTCACCGTAGGCGACAACCCATTTCCCCGATTCCTTGAAGTCCATTAGCGCTTCGCGTATGTATGCCATTGTCGCCGAACCTCCGGCGCCCCCCTTGCAGTCGATGAAGATTCCTTCTATTTTTGAATCATCCTTTGCGTGGCGTATTGATTTCACTATGTCTTTCAACGACAGTTGGTCTTCTCCCACTCCATATAGGCGGTCCATGATCGACCTGCCTTCAAGGCGTTCTTCAATCACTCCGTTCAGGTTAAGATGCAGGATTGAATGTGATGAAATGCTAGGGGTGCTTGATGACATTCCTGCCGCCATCATTACGATAGCCATTAAGATGGAGCCGATTATGGCGATGATTGCCGTGATCCATATACCGGCTATGGTTGCAAGAACATAAGTGAAGAATTGTTTCATTGTATACTATAGTAAAGTTTATGTTTTATGCACATGAAGTCCGAAAAACTTCTATGCAACACAAAAGTAATATAATCCAACGATTAACACAAACAATAATCAAAAAATCATTTACATCCCATAAAAATTACATAAGAATTATAGAATCATCACCTCACGAATAAGCGTGCAAAGAATGCATCCAGTTCACCCCGAAATATGTCATCATCACACTCAACAACGCCACTATGATATACACATGAAAATGCGTAGTGTTATTAAGGCTCCTGATGCCACGGTGCAATGGAATCGCGTAGATCACAAACGTGACAAGAGCCCATGTCTCCTTGGGATCCCATGCCCAGGGGCGCCCCCAGGAGTAGCTTGCCCACACTGAGCCGGTGATGATTCCTATGCCGAGAATATACACTGCCGGATACAGGAGCCGCCGGTTGAGCTCCATGAGCCTGATCGCTGATCGGCGTGATGCGAAGCTCGCCATGCTGTTCACCGCCATCAATGCAAACAATGTGTATGACACCATCACTACCGTCACATGGATGCTGAGCCAGGGCGACACAAGGACAGGCATGAGCGGAGTCATCACAGGATTGCGGTATATCATATTGGCAACCAGCGTGACAACTCCGGCGAGCAGCAAGCCCGAGGGGGTCGCTATCGGGAGCTTTCTGCCCGAAAGGAGGGTGGTGGGTATGATAAGCAATGCCATGAATTCCATTGTCTCTCCCGTGCCCGACAGCGGGATATGCCCTGAGATATACCATTCGGCTATATATCCGGCAAGCAATATAGTCCATGCCGATATCGCTGTAGCGATGGTGGGAGCGAGCCATCCTCTCCCGGCTGCCGTGACCGCAAAGCCCCACAAGGAGGCGATAAACAGCAATATAAATCCGATCTTCAGTACAGGTATTTTGTTGTAAAGCAACTCTATCTTGACCCTCAGCGGGGAAAGACGTGGCGTGCCGGCAGGCACCTCTTTGATGAGGTCGCCCGAGTGGAGCATGATTATGAGCCCCATCTTTTCGTCGGCATCCAGCACCGCCTTGTTAAGCGATGTTGAGCTGCCCGGATTGATTGAGGTCAGGCGGTATGCCCCGTTTGAGTCAAAAAGTTCAGCAGGGGAAATGCGGTTGCCCGATATTCCGAGTTTGGCTCTCAATTCCTTGTCGGAAATCCTGATTATAGGTTCCTTTGACCATTCGGCGGGGAAGAGCAGCATGGAAGCTACGACCTGTTCTGCCGATAGCCCTCGGTATTCGGGAGAGCCGTTAAGTTTTGTCACGAAGTCACGTGCGAGGGAATTGAAGGTCATCACTCTGCCATTGTACAGCACCTGTTTGCGCGAGAGGCTGTCGGCGGTGGCTTTCGGAACACCGGCTATTGCAGACCCCCATGAGATGCCGGGAGCGAAAAGCGCCATTGCTGAAACGGCGCCTATGCGGAGCATCCTTCTGAGCCTCGATCTTCGCGGAAATAACAGAATTATCCCGGCGATGGCAAATAGCGCATATCCGGCGAAGAGTATTTCCGTGGCGCCTCCGTCGCGGTTCATGGCAAGCACCGTGCCTCCGTCTTGGGTGTGGGAGGACTGGTATATGCGCCAGCCGTCACATTCAGCATAATGGTTGACTGAAACCCGATGCTTCTCTTCTCCTATAGTTATATAGCTGATGTAATCTCGTGGTATATCGCTCCCGGGATAATACTTTATGATAAAACTGTCGAGGCTCATCTCCAAAGGGAGGTGGCACATGGTGTTTTGCGGCTCACGGTCGGGATATAGAACTATGTCATGCGACTCGAATCGCAACCAAGCCACAATCCCTCCGGCTGATATCACTAAAAACGATAAGTGAAGCAGCAGGGCGGGCGTGTCGTGCAGAAGAGCTTTGAAATATTTAGAAAACATCATATTGGGTTTCTGTCTCAACCACCGCTACGCATTCCATTTCGATAAGCCATTCCGGGCGGCATACCGGCGCGAGCACGATAACTTTTGGTATTGATGGAAATTTGTTGTCAAACATCTCTTTCACCACTCCATAGTCGGCAATGTCGCGCAGATACACGATTATATGTCCTACCTCGTCCCATCCGCAACCCGCCTCATTGAGCAGCGCGAGCACATTTTCCCACATTCTGAGAGTCTGCCTCCGTATGTCGCCTTTATGCTCAACCTCGCCGCGATTGTTGATGCTTGCGGTGCCTGAGATGAACACATGGCGCCGGTCGCCGTAGTCGATGTAGGTGCCGCGTTCAAACGCCACGCCATACTCGTAGGTGGGATTCAGATACTCCGGAGCATACAGATAGCCCATCTGTCCCGGTTTAAGTCCTTTAATGGAATAGGTGTCCATCGCCACGCTCACTCTTGCATCGGCATGGCATCCGTTTATGCCCGTGCTGGCGATGTAGTGGGTATCCCTCGTGAGACCTGAAACTTTAAACACCTCATTTCTGCCTTTTACCACACCGGCATAGTTGACATCCACATCATGAACGAAAAACCATGTGCGCACGCAGTTGTCGGCAAGCGAGCACCCCTCGTTTTCAAGTTTGAGAGCATAATCCGTCAGCAACGCTCTGGTCGCCACCTCCGATTTCAGGTCGGGTGCACACGCACTCCCTTGCCATAGATGTTGATAAGCGCCGTGTGCCACCACATTTAGTCCGCCATCTGAGGATATATGCTCGGCGCCTTCCACAAAGTACACCCACAAGGCTATCTTTGTGCCGTCGAGCGGAGGTTGCTGCACAACTGACACCGCGCATTCGTCGGTCGATGGCAACAATTTGAATTGATTGGCGGCATCACTCAGGAAATACCTTTTGAACACCGGTTTCACACGTGTGCCGAGGTGGAATGCCGTTTCATCATAAGCCCTCATGATGGAATCAAGTTGGCTGCTGAAACTTTCACCGGCAAGTGTGGTGGTTATCATCACATGATACTCGGCACTTCCGCTCTCCTCCAGCACAGGCGTTATTTTGACAATCGCGCCATCACAATCACGCGCTATTCTATGCTTTTTACAATTCAGTTCAATCATAATCCATTAACATTTATATTTTTACATGACATCGCCCCAAATCAATTCATGTCCGCAATTGTAGGGACGCTCGGTTCGAGCGTCCGCTGAATCCGAACGGATTCATCTCTCGCTCATCGTCTCGCCCCTCCATCAATCCAACTTTTCATTACATCCGCTCCGGTGGAAGACAACAGATTCCGATGATTATATGCCCACTCTGATGATACATCACCCGCCACAGTCTGCCATAGTATGCTTTCCGAAGCGTTGCCCGGTGTTATGCGCGCCATGTCGGGCGATTTCACCGAAGGGATTCCCACAAGTTGGAGGTAGCTTTCCGCTGCGGTGAGATTAAGACCTGCCGCCGCGTGGTTGCTGCCGCCGTGACATTGCACGCATGATGCGTTGAAAAATCCCTGTATCGTGGTGTACATTCCTGCATCGATGGGGGAAAAGTTGAAATTGATTATATCATCGGCATTGTAATCAGGCTTGATGGACGCGAATGACACCACACGTTTGCGCAGTCGGTTGAGGGCGCATATTTCTATAGCGGTCACATTTTCTGTCAGCCCCGACATCTCGATGTTGATATTGCCGTCGCTGTCGATCTCGGTGAGCGGTTTGGAGATAAGTGCGAAATCACTGTCACCAAACCCTGCTACACATATTGAGTAATCTCCCGTCCATGAATCTATTCCCGATATTGAGCCTGACACTTTCACCGTCATTCCTGAGGCGGGCGCATCGGGAACATCCTCATAAATCTTTCCGTCATCGCATGATGCAGCTGACATCAACAGCACCGGGATGAAAAAAGTATTTAGCACTTTCATAGTCGTGATGTGTCAGAATGTGTACTGGAGCTGTATGGTTCCGCTATGCATGGCGAGCCCGAGGTCGTCGTTGTCGCGGTCAAGTTGGGTGTCGTGACCGAACCGTCCCATATACTGATACATGGCTTGCAGTTTGAGATTGGCGCCCTTGAAGAAATAGTTGAATCCTATGGCGGGCATATTCAGCACTCCGCCCTTGTCAAGACCGTTGCGGTCCATGAGGTCGTAACGTAACGCCCCTTGCAGACGGTCGGTCACAAAATATCCGGCTTGGACGTATCCGCCCATATAGTCGTAGGATTTGTCGATTTTCTGGCGCTTGGTGAAGCCTACGTGCATGAAATACACCTCGGCACCGAGATACAGGCGGTTTTTTATCCACGCAAATTCAGCTCCGGCACGGAAATCGTTGGTGCTTTCATTCTCGCTCTCCACGTTGATGGATGCCGACACTCCTATAAGCATTTTGTCGAGGTTCAGTTGGCGTGGATTACCTTGCGTTGCCGGCATGACACCCTTGGGCTGGAATGTGAAGCGGGTGCAATATAAGAGCGAAGGTATGTGCCAGTCGTCGCTGAATGTTTTAGTGGCAGTATTCACGGCGGCTCCGGTGCCGTTGAAGATGCCGGCTTGGTAGCCCCATTTTCCGTTGAGCATTCCGTGGAATTCGACGCCGAGGTCAAATCCTGTGCCTATGTGTGGGCTGACGGCATTCAGTGAGTAGGGGAGTATCACCGATGAGGTGAGTGATAGCGGGAGATTGGGAAACAGTGTCTCTCCCAAGGTGGTTAGATAGGCGTGGGAGAAGGGGGTCTTGAATTTTCCTATCCTGACTCCGAATTGTGGACGGAGATTAACGTCAGCCCATGCCTGTTGAAGAAGTGAGCCGCCGCTCGCTGCCGCGTTAAGAGATAAGTTGTAGGTGACTATACCGAATGCCTTGCCTGTGAAGCCGAGCACTGCGTAGGGGATGGCGAAACCGCTGTTGGCGATATTGTCCTGATTGTAGGCGGCATCAAGTCCTTCGTCATCATAGTAGTTGAAATTGGCAGCTGTCTGAACCAGCAAGTATGGTTTGAACACGAAATTGTTGTCCTTAGTGCTCCATGAAAATCCGTCACGTCCGGCAAGGGATACTACTCCGTTTTCGGTGTCGGCCTCATACTGTGCCATCGCAGGTAGCGCGCACAGCGCTAATGCGAGTGATATTATTTTTTTCATTCCTGTCATTGGTTTTTATTAAGAGGATGTTTATAAGGACCACAGAAACGCTATCAACGCGTCGCGGTCGCTTTTGCTCATATTTTTGAATAAGTTCTTGGATGCTTCGCCCTCTCCTCCGTGCCACATTATCGCTTCGGTGAAGTTGCGGGCTCTGCCGTCATGTAGGAAATAAGTGTGTCCGTTGACTTTCTCCTGTAATCCTATGCCCCACAGCGGGGTGGTGCGCCATTCATTCCCCATGGCGAGCCCCGACACGTAATTGTCGTTGAGCCCCACGCCCATGATCTCTGAGCCCATGTCATGAAGAAGGAAGTCGGAATAAGGGTGGATGGTCTGATTGCCGAGCCAAGGCAACTGGGTGCCGTTGAGGAGTGTGGATCCGCGTGGACGTGTGTGGAGCGTGGTCACATGACACAGATGGCATTTAGCCTTGTAGAACATCTGTTCGCCATGCTGCACCTGGGGGTCGTTGACATTTCGCCGGGCAGGAACCCCGAGCGATTGCATATAGAGGTCCACACATTCCATGTCCTCGGTTGATATGTCGAGCTGGTCATAGAGCAGCCCCATCATGGATCCTTGGTTAACTTGGATCTGTCCGCGGCATATCTCTTCCGGATAACGGCTGTTGGTGACGCCCATGTCGCTCGAAAAGCCGAGTTCCACTGTGAGGTCGGCGTGTTGTGCCTTGTTGCCTGACACGCCAAGCATCTTTACTCCGCGTTCGGTGATGTAGTTGCATTTGCCTGAGATGCCATATTCCGGATAGTTGCTTTTGGCGGCGAGAGCTTCGATTTCGGTGGGGTCGAGTGACATCATCTGTCCCATGCCCACATGGCGCAACGGAATGCGCACGGTGCAGAAGAAATCATCGGGGTCTATTTCGTCGGCATACCAATCGGTTATCGTATAAGTCGGGTAGGCGAGCTCGTAGGGTTCTCCGTCGGGGAAACTGTAGGATTGGTAATGCCACTCCGCTTTCAGCTTCCCTTCCGCTTCCACGCCATATATCGACTGGTCATGCAGCACACGTCCGTAATCCTTGAAGAACGCGCCGTTCTTGCGGGTGATGTACACGAGCATTGCCGAGAAACCGTAGGCGCCCGATCCTCCGTCGCTCCATAGCGCAGGGCGTGTCCTGCCGGCATTGCTGTGACAGCTTCCGCAGGAATAGCCGGCATAGACCGGTCCGAGTCCGCCTCCGAGATTGTTGCTGCTGGTGCGCATATCGTCATAGAGCTTGTCGCCACGTATGAACCGCTGTGAATATGTGCCCGACAGCCAGTCGGCATCGGTGTCGAATGCCTTGGACGAGTTTATGAAAATAGTAGAGGTTCCTGCCGATAGAGAGTATCCATCAGGCACTTCTATGTCGAGCACATCCAAGCCGTCGTCGGTCGTGCATGACGACGCGGCAACGGCAAGGAAAACAATAGCGCTATAGCCTAATTGTTTCATGACAGGATGTTATTTTACCTTTCGGGGTTGACCGTCCTTGAAGAGCAGGTATTCGAGGGTGTGGAAACCGCGTATGTTCTGTGAGCTTTCCACGCGGTTGTCATCATCGCCGTCGCCCCATTCAAGTTCTGAGAAGTTGCCTGATTTCAGCACTTGGACGATGGCTTCCTGATCGAGAGGCCAACTGTCCATGTTGGGGTCGAGACCGAGAGCGTCAACAGGTCCGAAGAGGAATGCCTCGCTGCGTTCCCACGGCTCGCGTGCTTCAAGCCATGCGTTGCACGCGGTTTCAAATGCGTTGTCGGTGCGGTTGGTGTTCAGGTTCTGCACCGCAGTGTAGAGGGCTTCGTTACGTTCTTTAAGTTCACGGTAAGTGGGAAGCACGATGTTGTCCACGTAGTTTGCGATGATCGCATGGAGTTCGGCGTTTTTGCCTGTGAGATTGGCGATAAGCGGTTTGAGCTTGTTGTTGATGACCTGTTCGAGTTCGGAGCATTTCACCATTGCGTCAAGAGACTCGGCTGAATTGATATTGTTGCGCAGCGGGCTCGGGATGGACCATATTGCCGAAGCGGCGGCGTCGATTGCCGATACCATTTCTGAGTTTATTGCCGGATCGATTGAATTGACAAGTATGTAGAGAGATGCGGCGGCAGGAGTGCCGTTTATGTCCGAGGTTCCGTAATAGGAGTTGCGGATGGAGTAGATGTTGTTGCGGTAATCCTCGCGTGAGTGCCAGCTGTACCATGATTCCACGGCATACAGTGCCTCCTCATAGCGTTTAGCCATATACAGGTTGTAGGGGTCGCCGATTTTTGCGGTTCCTACCTCATTGGCGATGTCGGCGCATCCGTCGAGAATCTCTTCTATGCATTCAAGTTCAGAACGGTAGGAGGCGTTGTTGTGGTTTTTGAATGTGTTGGCATACGCATCTCCGCCATCGTAGGAGGTAGCCCATGAATTGTAAAGGTCGGTAGCGTCATCTTTGAGCAGACGTGCCACGTTGATGGTGTAGTTGTGCCATGAATCGGCAACGGCTGCCGAGTAATCAAGATCTTTTGATTCGTTTTCTTTGGGTCCGTCATTGTCATCGCCGCATGAGGTTAATCCGATTGCAGCGGCGATCATTGTCATGTAAATAAACTGTTTCATTGTTGTGATTATTTTGGTTTTATTATTGCTTCAAACTCCGGGAACTACTTGCGGATGAACCATCCTATGTAGGCGATGCCGATTGAAAATTCATTTTCGCTGTTATACTCTCCTTTGCCGAATATTTTGGATGTACCTATCCGGCGGGTGCGGTAGTCGGCTTTCACCACCAGGTTGGGCAGGGCAAACCAGTTTACCCCCGCGCTCCATTGGCTCACTTCAAGACGGTTGTCGGGATTGTAGGGCTTCTGTATCGATTTTTGTGGATTATAGTATTCGTAGCGTGCGTAAGGATAGATGGTGGGGCAATTTTTTATTTTGAATATGTTGCCGATGTTGAACCCGATTTCTGCTCCATAGCTGAGTGCGTTTTTTGCCACAGGGGTGAGGCGGCTGTAGGGCGAGCTTCCCTGAAGCATTCCGTTGCGCTCGTTCACCGCCTTGCTGTTGCCGAGATGACCATAGATGAGGTTGGCGTGGGCGGTCACATATCGGTTGCGGTATTGCGCGTCCCATGTGAAGATGGTAAGTGGCACTCTGCCATAGGCAGCATACGTCTGGGGCTTATCTGCGTTAGACACTGTATTACGACAGTAATACACTGATACACCTGTGCGTAATCCGCTGATACCTAAATAGTCAACTCTTCCGACGTATGCCGGCGACGTGAAATTGTCGGTTTCGAAGAATCCTTGCTTTCCTCCGGCAACCCACCGGTCGCGGTCGAACCCGTTGGCATTCAGTCCAGCCACAATCATTGCCTGATAGGCAGTTAGCCCGCGACCTTTGCCGAAAGTTCCGAAAAAGGAGATACCTGTCTCATGCCACGTCGACGGCAAGATAGATGTCTCACTCTCAGGACGTTCAGTGCCGAAAAAGTTGATTGGTTCATGGTGTGCGTTAACCATTCCCACAGGGAGCACCATGTGCCCCACTCTGATGTTGAACTCTCTGGCTATCAGGCGTGTTAGGTGGAATTGCTCCAATGCGACTTCTCCACCCTTCTCCACCTCGGTTTCGTATTCGCCATTCTCCTTATTTTCAAGCTCATAAGCCGATCCTGTGCCGCCTGATTCAAACTCAATCTCAGTGCCGAGGATCCATTTCGGAGTGAATTTGTAGTCCATCGCAAGCACAAACCGAGGTATCGCGATCGTGTTGCGATGGTCGCGACTCGCTCCATCTTTTTGGAAACGGTTGATGCCGTAGTCTTTGAATGAAGCTACCATTTCGCCGTAGCTTCCAAGGCGGAATTTGGAGTAGCCTGCGGTGTCGGCTATTTCCTGAGCGGTGATTGTCGCCGTTGACATGAGCATCAGCGAAAGTGCCGATGCGAGCAATTTACTTTTGTCCATAACTGTGCTGTTGTTTTTTCTGCTGCAAAGTTACGGTTGGTAAAAAGCCCGTGAAATACTTAAAATTAATGAAAATCGAGGCTTGATGAAGCCGATTGATTACTTAAAAATGATTAATGTGTTTCTGGTGTATGATTGATAATCAGGTGGTTGTAGGCGGCTGTGGACTCTTTTCAATACAAAGAATCAACAGATGCTTGCTCTATTTTACGCGTGACGGATTTTTTGCAATGAATTCTTTCCAGGACTTGGGTCCTTTGGCAATTTCCGGTTTTGATGACTCGTAGAAATGACATAACGCCGCTCCAAGCGCATCGGTCGCGTCGAGCTCGGGAAGAATATTTTCTTTTGAGATGTTGAGAATGCGTTTCAGCATCTCCTGGACTTGCTCTTTTGCGGCAGCTCCATTGCCGGTGATCGCCATTTTTATTTTTCGTGGCTCGTATTCGACAATCGGGATGTCGCGGCTTATCGCCGCTGCGATCGCCACTCCTTGCGCTCGTCCGAGTTTTAACATTGACTGCACATTCTTACCGAAGAACGGCGCTTCGATCGCCATCTCATCGGGAAGATATTGCTCGATGATGCCGGTGATGCGGCTGAAAATGTGTCCAAGACGCTTGTAATGAGAGTCAAAACGACTGAGTTTTATGACTCCCATCGCAATCATTGCAGGCTTGCCCCGCTTTACGCCGAGGATGCCGTACCCCATGACATTTGTGCCCGGGTCCACACCGATGATGATGCGGTCCCAGTCACTTACAGCGTTATTCCTTTCCATGCCGGTTTACATCTCTTCCATTAACGTGGTGAAGTGGAGCACGCGTTGCCCCCATTTCTTAGCTGCTGAATCGAGCAACACAGGCTGGTAGGTGTCAATCCACTCAACGAGACGTTCGTTGCTGTCACACCGGAATTGGATGGCGAAGTTGACCGTGTTGTCTTCCGACGGCGCCAATATGCGCATCACCAATGCGTCGCGCATTGCGCAGTCGCGGCAGGCAGTCTCCATGTACACGCTCTTTCCCCACTCGATGAATTCGCCGATGAGTGGTTCCTCTACGCAAAATGTGGTATTAACTATCATCGGTCAATTATAAGTTGTCGAAACCACCGTCAATAAGGGCGACTATGATAATTCCAACAATGTACAGGAAATACACAGCGAGGCTTGCAAAGAATCCTATGAGGGTCCATTTTTTAGCTGATGCCGATGCAGCACGCGCCTCTTCAATGCGTCCGGCTTGCCACAGGCTGCTCACATTGGATGCTTTAATGATTCCGACAATACCGAATGGCAAGCAGCACAGGATAGTCACAAGAATGGATTCGGCAAGCCATGTCTTAGGCGGAATCTCATTGCTGTAGTATGGCTGTTGCGGTGCCTGGTTATAGGACGCTTGCTGTTGATATTGCGGCTCTATGGGAGGGAAGTTGGGCTGCACTGGAGGGCATGGCGGCTCGGGAACAGAACGAGTCCCGGATTCCATAGAGAACGAATCGCCTGAGGGGGCGGAATAAAGAGCTTCGCGGATTTCAGTTACAGATTCAGCCGGAGCCCAATCATTCATTCCTTCTGCCCACACAAGGTCGGAGCCTTTGATGCCGCGTTCTATCAATTGCCGGATTTCAAACGGTCCTACCGGTTTCTGATTTTCAACGATGTAAAATTTCATATAGATGAGTTTTGTTTTAATTTCTTCTGATGATTAAAAAAACGTGGTATGAATCCGATGTGCCTGATCAGTGTCGGGAAAAAGCCATAGTAATAGGACATTATGCGGAACCGTTCCCAAAGCGACGCTCTGCGGTGGCGGGTTGTCTCCCCCTCGACAAGATAGTCGATGAGCACTTCCGGTATATAGCAGTTGCGGCGCGAGCGTTGCAGGCATCTTATGCACCAATCGTAGTCGGCTGAATAACGATATTTCAGATTATAGAGCTGCGCAAGTTTCCTGTTGACAATAAAAGCCTGATGGCACACTGTCATTCCTTCGGCAAAACTTTTTAGTGTCAGTGTTTCCGGAGCGGTCAGATGGCGCGGTGCAATGAATTTACGTGAACTGTCGACAAGATCAGTTTGCCCATAGGCTATTCCGGGATAGTCGGCGTCTATTATGGTGCGTGCTATAAGCTCAAGAGTGTCGGCGGTATGAAATGAATCGCCGGCATTGAGAAATATCAGGTAGTCGCCTTTGGCAATCTGCATAGCCTTGTTCATAGCGTCGTATATGCCTTTGTCGGGGCTTGAATATACACGGGCTTCCGGTATAGCCGCATCGATGGCTATCTTGAGAGTCTTGTCGGATGATGCTCCATCCATTATTATATATTCAAACAAGCGACAAGATTGCTCCGCCACGCTTTTCAGTGTAGGGGGTAATGTGTTTTGCGCGTTGTAGGTTACTGTTATAATGGTAAATAATGGAGTCATTGTGTATTCCTATACGATTAGATAGCAAATATAGGTATTTTTTGTTAAATGACAAATATAAAACAAAGGGAGGCATCGTAAAATCGGGATATGGATGTATAAAATATGCAGAAGAGGAGAGGGAGAGTGTTTTTGCATATAGATATAGGAGTGAGATTAGGAAAAATTGAGTATCTTTGCCGATGATTATTATAATGCATAAAAAGCAATTGCTATGACTCGTATTTTTTTCCTTATTCTAACCGTGTTGGCTGCTTTTGGCGGCACTGTCAGCGGGCAGTTCATGAAGCCTGTGACATGGGATGTGTCAACACAGATGACTGATGATAATCATGGGGTGGTGTTGATGAAAGCCCGGATCGACAATGGCTGGCACATGTACAGCTATGATTTGGATCCGAGCGCGGGCCCTTCTCCGTTGCAGGTTAAGTGGGACAAGCTTGAAGGCGTAGAGCTTTCCGGTTCCTTGACCTCCGACAAAAAAGCTCATACCCAATTTGACTCAATGTTCAATGCCGAGCTTAGCTGGTGGACAGAATCGGTGGTTATTTCGCAGGCTTTCACTGCTACAGCTCCTGATTTTGCAATCAACGGCACGATACGCTATTCAGCTTGTAATGATGAAAATTGCATTCCTCCGTCCAAAGAGACATTCTCTCTTACCGGCAAGGCTAAGATCGTAGAGAAAAAGGAGACTCGGAAGGTTGAAGAGTCAGCTCCGGCTCAGGTTGAAACTGGGGTTGCAGATACCGCATCGGTCGACAGTCTTGTCTCAGCGATAGCCGATGCTGCGGCTGCTGACGATGTCGGAGAAATGTCGGCAGACAAGCTGTGGGCTCCGGTTGATTTCTCGGGCAGTGAGAATTCGGAAGATGGCAATTCGACTTCATTGATATATATTTTCATCACTTGCTTTATCGGCGGTTTTGTGGCTCTTCTCACTCCGTGCGTGTGGCCCATGATACCGTTGACAGTAAGTTTCTTCTTGAAGAAAGGAAAATCACGAGCCAAGTCAGTAGCCGATGCTTTTATATACGGTGCCTCGATCATTGTGATTTATCTTCTGTTGGGATTGTTGATAACAGCACTGTTTGGCGCAAGCTCGTTGAATGCATTGTCGACAAGCGCCGTGTGCAACATAATTTTCTTCCTGCTTCTTGTGGTGTTTGCGATCTCTTTCTTTGGAGCGTTTGACATCAAGTTGCCTTCGTCATGGGCAAATAAGATGGACAGCACGGCAGAGAAGACTACCGGCTTGTTAAGCATTTTCTTCATGGCATTCACACTAACGCTTGTGTCATTCTCATGCACAGGTCCTATCATAGGCACTCTGCTTGTGGAAGCGGCAAGCACCGGCGACAAATTCGGTCCGGCGATAGGTATGTTCGGATTCTCATTGGCTCTTGCCATTCCGTTCTGCCTGTTTGCGATGTTCCCGTCATGGTTGCAGAGCGCGCCACGTTCAGGAGGCTGGATGAACACCGTAAAGGTAGTTCTCGGTTTCATCGAACTGGCGTTGTCTCTGAAATTCCTTTCAGTAGCTGACCTTGCTTACGGCTGGCATATTCTTGACCGCGAGGTGTTCCTTGCGTTGTGGATTGTGATTTTCGCATTGCTCGGACTTTATCTTCTCGGCAAATTCAATTTCGCTCATTATGGTCCTGCCGACAGCAGCATCGGCACCGTGAGATTCTTTCTTGCGATGGTGTCGCTTGCCTTTACGGTCTATCTTGTGCCCGGTCTTTGGGGTGCTCCTTTGAAGGGCGTGAGCGCATTTGTTCCGCCGTTGTTCACCCAGGATTTCAATCTCTATGGCAATGAATTGAAAGAGTATAATGATTACGAGGAGGGTATGCGTGCCGCTAAAGCCGAAGGTAAGCCTGTGCTTATTGATTTCTCGGGCTACGGATGTGTGAACTGCCGCAAGATGGAGGGAGCTGTCCTTGATGAGGCAAATGTCCATAACATGATCGACAATAATTTCGTCGTGATCAAACTCATGGTTGATGAGAAGAAGGAGCTTCCGCAGCCGATGGAGGTGGTTGAAAATGGCAAGAAAGTGACACTTGACACTTACGGTGACCGTTGGAGCTATCTTCAGCGCTATAAATTCCAGGCAAATGCCCAGCCTTATTATGTGATACTCAACAATGAGGGCGAGCTTTTGTCGGGTCCATTCTCTTACGATGAGAATATTCCCAAGTTTACCAAGTTCCTTGAAAAGGGAATTGACGGATATAAAAAACAGTAATGCCTGAACTTACAAATAAGCTGAGGAAGCTTGTCGCGTCGCTTGACGAGGCAAAGGTGAGGCGTGAGAGCGGATTGTTTGTAGCCGAAGGCACCAAATGTGTGCTGGATACAATTGAGAGTTTTTCGTGTCGTTATCTTTTCGCTACTGCAAAATGGCTTGAATCCCATTCGCTCAAGTTGGGCGATGATGTGATCTACAGGGTGAATCGTTCCGATATGGAGCGGATGAGCCATTTCACATCGCCTCCCGAAGTGATGGCTGTATATGAAATTCCTGACGACATCATAGAGCCGGCATCTGCCGGCTCGTTGTCGTTGGCGCTTGACCGAGTGCAGGATCCGGGAAATCTCGGCACTATTATCCGCATCGCCGACTGGTTTGGCATAAGGGATATCTATTGTTCCAATGACACTGTTGATGTCTACAATCCTAAGGTGGTGCAAGCCACGATGGGCGCTATATCCCGGGTTAGAGTGCACTATGTGGATCTTCCCGAATTTTTAAAAGGGGTGGAAGTTCCGGTCTACGGCACATTTCTTGGTGGTGAGAATATTTTCACATCCTCATTGTCGGCAGGTGGCATGATAGTGATGGGCAACGAGGGGCAAGGCATATCCCGAGAGGTGGAAAAGTGTGTGACACGCCGCCTCACCATCCCGTCTTATCCGCAAGGTGTCGCCACAAGTGAATCGCTGAATGTGGGTATGGCTACATCTATTGTTGTGGCTGAATTCCGCCGCCGTCAGTTTTAATCTTATTCGTCATGGCAAAACAGGAAAAAACAGTTTGGTTTTGTAATAATTGCGGAACCGAGTCATCGAAATGGGTGGGACGTTGTCCCGGATGCGGGGAATGGAACACCATGATCGAGGAGAAGGTGAGACCGATGAAAGGCGGACGTGTGTCGGCGCCGTTGCGAGGTCAGGAGAGCGTGGTGCGCCCCATATCTCAGATCGAGACACATGAAGAGCAACGAATAAATATGCCGAGCGGAGAGCTCAACCGAGTGCTTGGAGGCGGACTTGTTGCCGGTTCACTTGTGCTTATCGGTGGTGAGCCGGGCATAGGCAAGTCTACGCTTGTGTTGCAGAATATACTTTCGATACGCGGTAAAAAGATTCTTTATGTATCGGGCGAGGAGAGCGCGAGCCAGCTGAAGATGCGCGCCGACAGAATAGGGCGCCTAAGCGACAATTGCTACATAGTGTGCGAGACTTCGATGGACTCGATCATGGAGCATATCAAGAACGTGCAGCCGCAGATTGTGGTGGTCGACTCAATACAGACTATTGCTTCCGACAGCATTGAATCGGCGGCAGGGAGTGTGAGCCAGGTGCGTGAATGCTCGGCTCAGTTGTTGCGGTATGCCAAGTCGTCGGGCACTCCGGTGATTCTTATCGGGCATATTAATAAGGAGGGATCCATAGCCGGACCCAAGGTTCTTGAACATATAGTGGACGCAGTGCTTCAATTTGAGGGCGACGGGCATTATATGTACCGTATTTTGCGTTCGATAAAGAATCGTTTCGGCTCCACTTCGGAGCTTGGCATCTATGAGATGGTGCAACGGGGGCTCCGCGAGGTCACCAACCCGTCGGAACTATTGCTGTCGCGCAACGGCGACGAGGAATTGTCGGGAGTGGCGGTAGGTGTTACCCTTGAGGGTATCCGTCCGTTTCTGATCGAGGTGCAGGCATTGGTGTCGACTGCCGCCTATGGCACACCTCAGCGATCGGTGACCGGATTTGACTCCAAGAGGATGAATATGCTTCTCGCTGTACTGGAGAAGCGTGTGGGCTTTAAGTTGGCTCAGAAAGATGTGTTCCTGAATATTGCCGGAGGACTGAAGGTGAACGATCCGGCGTTGGATCTGGCTGTAATATGCGCCATCCTGTCGTCGAATGTCGACATGGCTATCGCTCATGACGTGTGTATGTCGGGCGAGGTGGGTCTGTCGGGTGAGATCCGTCCCATAACCCGCATAGAGCAGCGTGTGCTTGAGGCGGAGAAGCTCGGATTTTCAAAAATAATCGTTCCGAAAAATAATATAAAGGGATTTGACACCTCGCGGTTGAAAATAGAGATTGTGGAGGTGGCAAAAGTCGAAGAGGCGTTCAGGGTGCTGTTCGCTTAAATGCTTAATAGTAATAGTAAATAAATTTGGTTTTGCACTCGACTTATTCGTATCTTTGTAATAAGATGGATAATGACGGACTGAAGGCTGTGGAATTCTTGCAGCAAGGGAAAATAATATTGTATCCTACCGACACAGTGTGGGGTATAGGCTGTGATGCCACCTGTGATAATGCCGTGAGAGAAATCTACTTGCTTAAGCGGCGCAGTGATTCCAAGTCGATGTTGGTGCTTGTGGACTCGGTCGAAATGCTTTCGCGTTATGTAGATGAGCTGCCGGATGAGGTGATTGAACTGATTGAAGGGGCGAGCCGTCCTACTACAGTCATATTGCCGGGAGCAAAGGGCTTGGCTCCGTCACTTGTCGCTTCAGATGGCAGTGTGGGATTCCGAGTGAGCCGAGATGAATTTTCCGCAGGATTATGCCGAAAACTCGGATCGCCTGTCGTGTCGACTTCTGCAAATATAAGCGGTGAGCCGTCGGCACGCAATTTTAAGGAGATTTCCGATGAAATCAAAAATGGCGTTGACTATGTGTGTAGCACACGCCGTGATGATGACGGAGCGGGAACGCCGTCAAGAATTGTAAAACTGGAATCAGATAAAACTATAACCGTTATAAGAAATTGACTCTTACAGCCAAACAACGGATAATGTATATAGCGGGCGACTTTTTGTCGACCAATATCGCTGTGGGGCTTTTTGCCATAGCCCGCTATTATATTGATGATGCCTCGCGTCATTTCGGTTCGTTGTGGCTATATCTGCAGCATGGACCTGTTGTTGAGGAGCAGTTGCTGTTTCCGTTGGGGATGCTGTTCATTTACTGGCTGTCGGGCTACTATAACAGGGTGTTTATGAAGTCACGGCTTCAGGAGCTTGAAAAGACTTTCTCCAATTGCTTTGCGGGAACGGTTGTCTTTTTCTTCATAGCGCTGATCAATGACTTGCGTCCTGACAGGATTCACACCTATTTGTTGCTCCTTTTATTGTTCGGGTTGCTGTTTGTGTGTGTCTATCCGATAAGGAGAATGGTGTCCCGGATAGGAAGAAAGAGGGTTGAATCAGGAGTCTGGGCTATAAATACGATTGTGGTAGGTTGTGACGAGGAATCCGCAGCGATTGCCGCGCGTTTGGAGAAACATCGTATTGTCATGGGCTATCGTGTGGTGGGTTATTTAGATGTGTCGGGCGGTCATTGCGCTCCGTCATGTCATCCGTTGTTTTCCATGAATGACATCGAAGAAGTTATACGTAGATATGATGTAAAGGCGTTTGTAGTTGCCTCCATAAAACGGACCGAGTCCATGCAGGAGCTTGTCAACCGCTTGCTGCCTACCGGATGTTCGGTGCTTATCTCTCCCGACACTTATGAGATGCTTACCACGCGTATAAGGACATCCAATGTATCGGGCGAGCCGCTTGTGGACCTCTCGTCGTCAAATATCTCGGAGAGCGCGTTGAATGTCAAGCGAGTGTTTGATGTGGTTTTCTCGGTGATAGGATTGATACTGTCGGCTCCGATTGTAGGAGTGCTTGCTTTGGCGGTGAAATTTGATTCTCCCGGTAATGTGATTTTCAAGCAAGAGAGAATAGGACGACATAAAAAGCCGTTCACGATGTATAAACTGCGAACGATGGTGGCAGATGCCGAAGCCTCCGGTCCGGCTCTGTCGGTGGCTAATGATCCGCGCGTGACCCGCATAGGAGCCGTGATGCGCAAATACCGTCTTGACGAGCTGCCACAGTTCTGGAATATTCTGCGGGGCGATATGTCGTTTGTCGGTCCTCGTCCGGAGCGCAGATATTATGTGGAGCAATTGTGCCGGCGTTTTCCCGCTTATGCTCTCATTCACCAGGTGAAGCCGGGTCTTACGTCATGGGGAATGGTGAAATACGGCTATGCCTCCGACATTGATGAGATGATTGAGCGGCTACGTTATGATCTTATATATCTTGACAATGTATCGCTCGGGGTTGACATGAAGATTCTGATCTACACATTTAGAACTGTCTTAACAGGAAAAGGAATATGATGACGAAATTAGGAAAAGTAAAATTGCATACCTCCCAATGGTTTTACGCATTGCTGACATGGAGGGAAAAACATATAAAGGAGAAGAATCTGATTCTTATCCTTGCTTTGATTACGGGAATAGTGTGTGGTTTCGCCGCTTTGGCGTTCAAATGGTTGATTCATTTCATTGCGAGCACGTTGCTGCTTAACATTGATATCACCAGCGGTAACTACCTCTATTTGCTTTATCCGCTTATCGGTATTGTCATAGTCAGTCTGTATGTCAAATATGTGGTGAAGGACAATATCTCTCATGGTGTGACACGCGTGTTGTATGCCATCTCTCAGAATAAGAGCCGATTAAAGCCTCATAATTGCTACACGAGCGTTGTCGCGTCGTCGATCACCATCGGATTTGGCGGATCGGTAGGAGCCGAGGGTCCTATTGTGGCGACAGGCGCCGCCATCGGATCCAATCTCGGACAAGCATTCCGGCTCTCTCCAAGGCTGTTGATGATACTGGTGGGTTGTGGAGCTGCTGCCGGTATTGCAGGAATCTTCAAGGCGCCGCTTGCCGGAGCTCTTTTCACCCTTGAGGTGCTGATGCTTGATTTGACGACTGTGTCGGTCATGCCTCTGCTTATAGCGTCAATCTCGGCGGCTACGGTTGCCTACGTTTTCACGGGCTATGAGACCCAGTTCTTTTTTGCGCAGAGTGATGTGTTTGTAGCCGGACGTATTCCATACGTGATAGCGCTTGGAGTGTTGTGCGGATTCGCATCGCTTTATTTTATCCGGGTGATAAATCTTATGGAGGGTTTCTACTCCAAGATCAAGAACACGTGGGTCAAGGCATCGATAGGCGGCGCCATCCTTGCCGGACTTATCTTCTTTTTCCCGCCCCTTTATGGCGAAGGTTATGAGGTGATCACCGCGATGTTGAACGGCGACCCCGGTGCGGCTGTCGACGGTTCAATCTTCTATGGCGACCGAAACAATGCGTGGTTCATAGTGCTTTATGTGGGCGGTCTTTGCCTTATGAAAGCTTTCGCCACCTCCTCGACCAATGGAGCCGGCGGTGTGGGCGGTACTTTCGCCCCGTCGCTTTATCTTGGTTGTATGACCGGATTTTTCTTTTCTTATCTGTTGAATCATCTTGGATTCGGTATTGACTTGTCGGTGAAGAATTTCGCTCTGCTTGGCATGGGGGGCGTTATGGCGGGTGTGATGCACGCCCCGCTGATGGCAATATTCCTCACGGCTGAGCTTACAGGAGGTTATAATCTGTTTCTTCCGTTGCTTATCGTGTCGATCATCTCCTACGGCACAATAAAGATCTTTGAACCCTACAGCATCTATGCCATACGTCTTGCAAAGCGTGGCGAACTGCTGACTCACCACAAGGACAAGTCAGTGTTGCGACTGTTGAAAATAAACAGTGTGATTGAGGATGACTTCATGAAGGTGACTCCCGAGATGAGCTTGAAGCAGATGGTGGATGTCATTTCTCAATCCAATCGTAACCTTTTTCCGGTGGTAGACAATGACGGTATGCTCATGGGCGTGGTGCTTCTTGACGACATACGTAACATAATGTTCCGTCCTGACCTGTATAAGCGGATGTTTGTCAATAAATTCATGACCGCACCTCCGGCAAAAATTGAAATAGGCGACACGATGGAAAATGTGATGAAGACATTTGACCGTACCGGAGCATGGAATCTGCCTGTGGTTGAGAATGGTAAATATGTGGGCTTTGTTTCCAAATCCAAGATTTTCAACTCATATCGTCGTGTGCTGAGGCACTATTCCGAGGATTAGCATCCGGATCACTGAAATTTTTTTTTGAAAAAAATATAGGAGTCCTGTTACAAATGGTTTCCCGTCGCGTTATAGAGGTAAAAGGTCAGAGAAAGAAGCAGTGGAAGAAAATATCCTAACAAAGACTTTTCAGCAATTGCGACGGAAACTTCAGCATCTCGCGGGATCTATTCTTGGCGATGATGATGAGGCTGAGGATGCTCTGCATGACGCATTCTGTCGGTTGTGGACTTCTTATAAGGATATTGGCAGCGAAGCTGATGCCCGACGTCTTTCCTACACCATTGTTTACAACACGTCGATTGACCGCATACGTCGTTCAGCAGCTCACGGGGGGAAAAGGGTTGAGCTTATGGGCGATATAGAGGATGAGGCTGATGCCGTGTCTTGCGATGAGGTTTATGCGGCTGTTGTGGATTTGGCGTTGAAAAGTCTGAATGAGAAGCAGCTCGCTGTATTCCGGCTTCATGACCTTGAAAACAGGAGCTATGCTGAGGTTGCCGAAATGATGGGGATGACTCAGGAAAATGTGAGGATGACACTCAGCCGTGCCCGTAAAACTATTAGAGAATTATACAGACAACAGTTATGAAGGAATCAGCACATAAAGCTTTGCCGGGAGAATCTCTTGCCGTGCTTCTTGAGATGATTGAAGCTTATTTCGATTGTCGTCTCAGCGATGAGGAGGAGAAAGAGCTGCGTCATGCAGTGGCACACACAAAGATTGTGCATCCGGCGGTTGATGAGGCGAGAGCTGTGATGGGACTCAGAAGGCGGGTCGTGGCGAAGAGGAGATCATTGCGATTGCCTGTGTCGGTCAATATCGCCGCTTCAGTAGCCTTGTTGGTAGCAGGAGCATGGGGAGTCTCAAAATATTTCTCACAGCCTGCCGCCGAAGAGCTGATGGTGGCATACGTCAACGGCGAGGCGGTGACTGATGAAGATGAGGTGATGAGACTCTTTGCCGCCAATTTGGACATAATGCGTCAAGGTGTCGAAGATGTCAATGAACGCATGGATGAAATGCTGGACATTATGGAGCCGGCTATTGAGGGATATAATTCATTAAAACCATTAGATATCTGAATATATGAAACGGTTGTTATTATTCATGGTTATTTCGGCACTGTCGGTTTCGCTGTCGGCGGCAACAGGATTGCGTGTTGATAAAATATTCAACGGGGGATATGAGAGCGATTCCGAAGTGGAGTTGATGATAATGAGCGGTGACAGTAGTTTTTTGAAGAGAAATGGAGTCACGTTCATGCAATTGTTCAAAGGTCCGTCGGCTAAATATGCATCAAAGATTGTTCCGTTGCTGAAGGCTGACGGTAGCAAAGCTATCGGACAGAAGGTGACTTATGACAAGGGCAGGCTTCACTATGCGTTTTATTCATTGCCGCCTAAAACCGTGGGCAAAGTGAAGATAAACCGCTATATATGCTATCTTGACGGCCCAAAAAATCAGTTGAGGAATGTGATGCTACTGTATATCGAGGGACCAATCACTCCCGATAAGGCGAACCGATTGTTTAAATCAATGTAATAAATCAATATAGATCAGATAATGAAGAAGATATTATTGTTGATGCTGTCAATGGTGATAGCCGGCACTGCTTATTGTGAGAATATCGCGGAAATGGATACGCTTCTTGCTGCATCGTCGGCTAAAAGGATTGAAATAACATCCGGCAATGGAGATTACAAAATAGTAGTGTGGGATATTGACGGCACAGGTGAGCGTTTCGTGTATGAGAGCAAATCGGAAATGTCAAGCAAAAGAAAGCATAAACATTCTCCGAATGTCACATCGTCAAACCGTGTGACCGATTTGCTGATTTTAGGAAGCGTCACTGAATATGAGTCCAAGGTGGATATTGCTTATACTGACGGAAGCGGAGTGACGCGCAATCTCAAGTTAAGCAATAAAGCATCAAAGGGACTTAACCGTACGGTGGGTTCCTATCGAGGGACTGAGCGTTTTCTTGATATGGGAGTGACTTTTGCAAGAAGTGGCAAGACGAAATGGTCGGTAATATCGTCGGGAATCGGTATAGGTTGGGTGACGCCGGTGTCATCCAATGTGGGGATGGATGTTTTGATGGGCAAGTCGGTGGAATTGACTTGGGCTAATGTGATAGGTGTGAAGATGTCGCATGGACGGCATCACTTGAGCCTTGGAATGGGACTTGATTGGCGTAATATGGTCACTACCGGAGGCTCTTATTTTGAAAAGGTTGATGGTGGAGACGTTGTTATGTTGCCTTACGAGGATGGCGTGCGTGACAGGCGTTCCCGTATTAAGATATTCAGTCTTCAGATGCCGTTGCTTTACAGTTTTGATTTCGGGAAAAAGCATCGTTGGGGCGTGACTTTGGGACCTGTGCTCAATTTCAATACTTCGGCAAGCATCAAGACCTCTTGGCGTGAGGGCGACAGAGAGTATTCGGTAAAGACCCGTCATATAGGTCAGCGTCCGGTGACGGTCGATGTCATGGGAGCGGTGAATTACGGGTGTCTCGGTGTTTATGCCCGCTATGCTCCGATGAATATGCTTAAGGATAGCGCGGGGATGAAGTTCGGTTGTTTCTCGACAGGATTAATGCTATTCTTTTGATTAAACAGGATATTTGTAACAGTTAATAATTATGGAAAATCGGTGATGCATGACATGAGACATGACGTGCATTTCCGATTTCATTTTTATTCGTAACTTTGTGCAATTGATAAGTGTTATTAATGCTAAATATCCAGCTATCATGCAGACTAATTTGATTATATTTGATTTTGACGGAACGCTTGCCGACACAACGGCAACAATTATCGCTACTTATCAAGCCGCGATCAAGGAAGTGGGTGCAGAACCTCGCACTGATGCCGAGTGTCAGGCAACGATAGGTGTGCCACTGGAAGAGGGTTTCAAGCAGCTTTATCCTGACCAGTCGCGAGAAAATATTGACCGATGTGTTGACACTTATAGGCGTATTTTCATAGAAAATAAGTCAAAGCTCATTCCTAAGTTATATCCGGGGGTGATGGACACTCTTGAAGAGCTTCACAGGAGGGGCTATGAGATGTCGGTTGCGTCGTCGCGTTCACGATGGTCTCTGCTGGAGTTTTGTGATGACAATAAGATATCCCACTTCTTTAAATTGATTATAGGGGCTGATGATGTGACTCACGCCAAGCCTGATCCGGAACCTGTGTTGAAAACTTTGGAGATATTGAAGAAAAGCCCCGATGAGGCTGTTGTGGTCGGAGATATGCCTGTCGACATAGCGATGGGGCGTGGAGCCGGATGTCGAACAGTGGGTGTCACTTATGGTAATTCCTGCCGTGAACAACTTGAGGCTGCCGGAGCGACCGAGGTAATAGATGCTTTTCCTGAGTTGTTGGACTTTCTGAAATAGGATATTGAATCCAAATTTTGCAAATAAAAACGGCTCGGCTGCTGAATGAACTGCAGTCGAGCCGGCTTTTTATTTGACGATTTTTTCAGAGCGATTATTTAGTGCGGATGTATTCCACAATCCATGCGCCTACTTCGCGGGTGCCATATTGTTTTCCGCAATTTCCGGTGATGTCGGGGGTGCTTACTCCGGCATCAAGTGAAGCGTCGACAGCTTTACGTATGAGTTTGCCTTCGTCGGCAAGACCGAAGTATTCAAACAGCATCGCAACTGACAGAATTTGAGCTAACGGATTGGCGATGTTCAGTCCCTTGGCTTGCGGCCATGAGCCGTGGATAGGTTCAAACACCGGAGTGCTCTCGCCGGTAGATGCCGATGGGAGTAGTCCCATTGATCCGGAGATAACCGATCCTTCGTCAGTGAGGATGTCGCCGAAGGTGTTTTCGGTTACCATCACGTCGAAGAAGCGTGGGTCAAGGATCATCTTCATAGCGGCATTGTCGACAAACATATAGTCGGTCTTTACATCGGGGAATTCCGGTTCCATCTCCTGAGCCACTTTACGCCACAAGCGTGATGATGCAAGGACATTAGCCTTGTCGACAACGGTGAGATGCTTGTTGCGTTTTAGTGCATATTCAAATCCTACGCGAAGAATCCGTTCGATCTCTTTGCGTGTGTAATGGTTGGTGTCGTAAGCGACATCATCTGACTCAAATTTTTCGCCAAAGTACATTCCACCGGTCAGCTCGCGTATGCAGATGAAATTGGCACCATCAACGATCTCACGTTTCAGCGGCGACTTGTCGATGAGGCATTTGAAAGTCTCAACAGGGCGTATGTTGGCAAAGAGCCCCAATTGCTTGCGCATGGCGAGAAGCCCCTGTTCGGGACGCACTTTCGCCTTTGGGTCATTGTCAAACTTAGGATCGCCAACTGCCGAGAAGAGGACAGCATCGCTCTCTTTGCAAAGTGCAAGTGTCTCTTTCGGAAACGGATCGCCAACAGCGTCAATCGCTGAAGCTCCTACAATTCCATATTTGAATTCGACTGTGTGACCGAAGCGCTCACACACGGCAGCCATCACGTCGACACCCTGCACTGAAATTTCAGGACCGATGCCGTCGCCCGGCAATACTGCAATTTTAAAATTCATAGTCTAATATTGTTATATAATTATTTTCAATTCTCCATTCTCCATTCTCAACTCTCGACTCTCGACTCTCAATTCTCAATTATATTAAGCATCTTCAGCGTGGCTTGAATTGCCGCTTCAGTCTGGTCGGCATCAAGTCCTCGTGTTTTCATCGAATGCCCGTTGAAATCCCAAGATATTGTCGTATGGACAAGAGCATCGGTTCTACCGCCTGGTGGGATATTTACGGCATAATTGGTCAATGCAGGAAATTCCCTGCCGAGTCCCGAGTATATGCTTCTGACAGCTTTGACAAATGCGTCATACTGTCCGTCGCCGGCGGCTGTCGCTTGATATTCAGTTCCGTTGATTGAGAGTTTTACGGTAGCAGAAGGGCGCAAGCCTTGTGAAAGGTTCAAGGCGTAATTCACCACCTTTACTTTGTCCTGCTGTTCTCGATGCTTGATTACGTCGGCAACGATAAACGGGAGGTCTTCTTGCGTCACAAGCTCCTTCTTGTCGCCGAGTTCGATTATGCGTCGGGTCACTTTCTGAATATCTTTATCGGAAAGCACTATGCCGAGCGCTTCGAGATTCTTTTTGATGTTGGCTTTCCCGGAGGTTTTGCCAAGAGCATATTCGCGCTCCCTTCCGAAGCGTTCGGGAAGAAGGTCATTGTAATAAAGATTATTCTTGTTGTCACCGTCGGCATGGACTCCGGCACACTGTGTGAACACGCTTTCCCCGATTATCGGTTTATTTGGCGGTATGGTTATGCCTGAGAATGAAGCTACGATGCGGCTTGCTTTGTTCACCTTGCTTTCATCTACGCCTGTCTCACACTGGAGTTGATCATGAATCACCGCGAGAGCACTTGATAGGGTCGCGTTTCCTGCACGTTCGCCAAGCCCGTTGATTGTGGCATGAATCCCTTTGGCTCCGCCTTTTATCGCGGCATATACATTGGATGTCGCGAGGTCGTAGTCATTGTGGGCATGGAAATCAAAGTGCAATGACGGGTAGCGGGTAGTCATTTTGTGCATGAACGCCAGCGTGTCGTATGGATTCAATATGCCCAGTGTGTCAGGCAGCAGGAATCTCTTTATTGGCAGATCCTTTATTGCATTCATGAGGTTGAACACGTATGCCGGGGAATTTTTCATCCCGTTGGACCAGTCTTCAAGGTAAAGATTCACCTCGAGCCCAGCGTCTACGGCTCTTTCCACTTCGCGGCGTATGTTGTCAGCGTGTTCCTCCGGAGTCTGTTTGAGCTGCAGACGGCAATGCTTTTCTGAACCTTTGGATAGAATGTTGACAACTTTTGCCCCGACATCTTTAATCCATTCGATTGACTTGCCGTTGTCGAGAAAACCGAGCACTTCAAGCCGGTTGAGGTTTCCGGTTTCCCGTCCCCAATCACACAAAGCCCTCACGGCATCACGCTCACCGTCGGAAACACGTGCCGACGCGATCTCTACCCGATGAACTTTCAGTTCTTCGAGCAGCAATCGTGCGATAGATAATTTCTCAGAGGCAGAGAATGAAACTCCTGATGTCTGTTCACCATCCCTGAGAGTGGTGTCCATTATTTCTATGTGGGTCGTCATTTCGCAGCTTCGTAGGCTTCGATGTCAGCTTTTTTCGATAAAAGGAACTCTATATCGTCAAGCCCTTCGGCGAGACAATGCTTCTTATATGGATTTATTTCAAAGTTCTCGCTTTTTCCGGTGGCGAGGTTAGTGATAGTTTGGGATGGGAGATCCACTTTCACTTCGGTTTTGGGGTCATTGGCAATTGAGTCAAAAAGTTCTGCCAGAAATTCCTCAGTGACCACTACCGGGAGCACGAAATTGTTAAGCTCGTTGTTTTTGTGGATGTCGGCGAAGAAGCTCGACACTACCACGCGGAAACCATAGTCGGCTATCGCCCATGCTGCGTGTTCGCGGCTTGAGCCTGATCCGAAATTCTTTCCGGCAACAAGCACGCATCCTGAATAGGTGGGATCGTTCAATACGAAATCTTTCACAGGATTGCCATCTTTGTCATAACGCCAGTCGCGGAACAGATTTTCGCCAAATCCTTCACGAGAGGTAGCTTTCAAAAAACGGGCGGGTATTATCTGGTCAGTGTCCACATTTTCCATGGGAAGCGGGACACAGGTGGAGGTTATTGTCGTGAATTTTTCTTTCATCGTGGGTTCTGATTTTTACGTTATGGACTATAACTTACGTGGATCGGTGAGACATCCGGTGATCGCCGATGCTGCGGCAACGAGCGGTCCGGCGAGTATGGTTCTCGCACCCGGGCCCTGACGGCCCTCGAAATTTCGGTTGGAGGTCGACACGGCAAGTTTTCCGGCGGGCACTTTGTCCTCATTCATGGCGAGGCAAGCCGAGCAGCCGGGTTGACGCAGCTCAAACCCTGCATCGGCAAGAATCTTGTCGATGCCCTCTGCCTTGATCTGCTCATCGACCATCCAAGAACCGGGCACGAGCCAAGCAGTGACATTGTCGGCTTTCTTTTTGCCTTTCACTATTGAAGCGAAGGCTCGGAAATCCTCGATTCTGCCGTTGGTGCAGCTTCCCAAGAATACATAGTCTATAGGGTGTCCTTCAAGTTTTTCACCTACCGAAAATCCCATGTAATCTAGCGATTTCTGATAAGATATTTTACCGGCTTCATCATTCGGGTCGGGAGCAGGGATAGCTTCGCTTATGCCTATGCCCATTCCGGGGTTGGTGCCGAATGTGATGCGCGGTTCAATGTCGGCTGCGTCGAAATTTATCTCTTTGTCAAATACGGCGTCATCGTCGCTTTTAAGAGTCTTCCAGTAGGTGAGTGCTTTTTCCCATTCAGTGCCTTTTGGTGCATATTCACGTCCCTCGACATAGGCAAATGTTGTTTCATCGGGGGCTATCATGCCACCACGTGCACCCATTTCGATTGAAAGGTTGCACACAGTCATTCGTTCTTCCATTGAAAGATTGCGTATTGTGTCGCCGGCATATTCAACAAAATATCCGGTGGCGCCACCTGTAGTCATCTTGGCGATTATGTACAGGGCTATATCCTTTGCGGTGACTCCGTCGCGCAACTTGCCGTTGACATTTATGCGCATTGTCTTAGGTTTGGGCTGGAGGATGCACTGCGATGCGAGCACCATCTCCACTTCCGAGGTGCCGATGCCGAATGCCACAGCTCCAAAAGCTCCGTGGGTGGATGTGTGGCTGTCGCCGCACACGATTGTCTGTCCCGGCAAAGTCAACCCGTTTTCCGGACCAATCACGTGGATGATGCCGTTTTTGCGGTGTCCGAGTCCGAAAAGTGTAAGTCCGAATTCATTGGCATTGCGTGTCAATGTCTCTACCTGGTTTCGGGAAATGGGGTCGGCAATAGGTTTGTCTTGGTTCAGGGTGGGGATATTGTGGTCGGGGGAGCAGATGGTCTTGTCTTTTCTAAACACCTGCAATCCTCGTTGGCGCAGTCCGTCAAACGCTTGCGGACTTGTCACCTCATGACAATAGTGTCGGTCGATATATAATTGTGATGGACCTCCTTCAATGAGGTTCACTACATGGGAATCCCATATTTTGTCAAATAATGTATTTGCCATTATGTTGAATTAGCTTTGTTTAGTGAACGAATTTGTTTATAGCGTCAATGTATGCCTCGGCACTCGCTGCCACGATGTCAGTGTTAGCCGAGAAGCCGTAATAGCTTACTCCGTCGTGCTCTACTGTCATGTGTACTTTTCCGATGTCGTTGCTGCCCTTGTTGATTGCCTGGATGAGGAATTCTTTCACAAGCATCTTGCGGTGTATTATCTGCTTGATGGCTGAGATAGCGGCATCAACAGGACCGTTGCCTGAAGCGCACGCCTCAAATTTTTCTCCGGCGATGTCAAGGCCTACGGAAGCAACCGATTTGACACCCACGCCGGAAGTCACCTGAAGGAAGTCAAGTTTGAGTCGGTGCGAAGCCTTGTGGTGTTCACCGGCGAGCATCAGCACGTCGTCGTCGTTGATCTCTTTTTTCTTGTCGGCAAGACGCAGGAAGCCTTCGTATGCCTGGTCAAGAGCCTCTTTCGACAGATCGATACCGAGTACATGAAGACGATGCTTGAGGGCGGCGCGTCCTGAACGGGCGGTGAGCACGATTGAGTTTTCATCGACACCCACATCTTTCGGGTCGATGATTTCGTAACTTTCACGGTTTTTCAGCACACCGTCCTGATGGATGCCTGAGCTGTGGGCGAATGCGTTGCGTCCCACGATAGCCTTGTTGGGTTGTACCGGCATATTCATCAGGCTCGACACCATGCGGCTGATGCCGTATATCTTGGTGGTGTTGATGTTGGTGGTTATGTCGAGTTCGCGGTGTGACTTGCATATCATCGCCACCTCCTCGAGAGAGGTGTTTCCGGCACGTTCTCCGATTCCGTTTATAGTCACTTCCGCTTGACGGGCGCCGTGCATCACACCCGACATGGTGTTGGCAGTCGCCATTCCGAGGTCGTTGTGGCAATGCGTGGCTATGGTCACATTATGGATTCCGTCTACGTGCTCCATAAGGTATTGTATCTTCTCTCCGAATTCTGATGGCAGACAATATCCGGTAGTGTCAGGAATGTTGACAACTGTGGCTCCGGCTTTCACCACCGCTTCCACCACACGGGCAAGATATTCATTGTCGGTGCGTCCGGCATCTTCGGCATAGAACTGCACGTCGTCCACAAATCGCTTGGCGTATTTCACACAGGCGATGGCACGTTCCAGAATCTCCTCGCGTGACGAGTTGAATTTGTATTTGATATGATAGTCCGATGTGCCGATGCCGGTGTGGATGCGTTTGCGCTTGGCATATTTCAATGCATCGGCGGCAACACGGATATCGTTTTCAACGGCACGTGTCAGCGCGCATATAGTGGGCCATGTCACGGCTTTTGATATTTCAACAACCGAATTGAAGTCGCCGGGGCTTGATACCGGAAATCCGGCTTCAATGACATCTACTCCGAGTTCTTCAAGGGCTTTTGCCACCTCGATTTTCTCTACTGTGTTGAGCTGGCAACCGGGCACTTGCTCTCCATCGCGTAGTGTGGTGTCAAAAATAAATAATCTGTCGCTCATATATGTGATATTTTTTTGTTTTTTCAGAATAAGCTGCAAAATTAGTATGAATTGGCGATATTATCAAGCGTTTTGCTATTTAATTGTGATATTTTGTAATTCAAAGTACGCACAAATGCAAAAAATTGAAATCGGCAGTCGCTTTTTTCTATAATCCGGGCGTTTTTGCGGATGATAAATCGGAAATTTGCAATTATCTTGCGGCTCAGCATATTTTTTATAATAATTGGGATTGTATTTAAATGCGATTATTGCCGTAAGCCCTAACTTTGGACATAAAATTATATCACATGAAGAACAGAATTCTGATATTAGTAATTATCACATTGTCGGCTCTCGGGGCTTACGGCGCCCACCCGACAAAAGTGGCTTGCATCGGCAACAGCATCACTTATGGAGTGGGGGTTGCCAACAGAGAGAAGGACAGCTACCCGATGATGCTGTCGCAGATGCTCGGTCCCGATTATGAAGTGCGTAATTTTGGAGTAAGTGCCAAAACCATGATCAGGAGAGGTAAATCCTACATGAGTGAAAATGCATTTCAACAGGCGTTGGATTATAACCCCGACATCCTGTTGGTGAAGCTCGGTACAAACGACACCAATCCGGTGGTGTGGAAATACAAGGGCGATTTTATCAACGATATGACGGATCTTGTCAAAAGTTTCCGGAAAAACAATCCCTCGGTGAAGGTGTACCTGTGCTATCCCGTCACAATCTACACTGACAAGATGCAACAGCGTGAGAGGGTGCTTACCGCCGAATTGATTCCTATGATCGATAAGGCGGCTAAAAAACTCCATGCCACGACCATTGACTTGCATACTCCAACGATGGATATGGCTGACGGTTTCGCCGATGCTCTGCATCCTAATGAAAAGGGAGCCAAAGTCATCGCCGAGACTATCTACACGGCATTGACCGGTGAAAAGAAGGCTCACGTCACTCAGCCTTTCCCCGGCTTTAAAAGCAGTTGGAAGGGATATGACCGTTATGATTTCAAGTACAAGAACCGCGATGTAGTGGTGGTAGTTCCCGAGAAAGCTCTCGAAGGGAAGCCTTGGATATGGCGGCCGGCATTTTTCGGAGCATTCGCCAATGCCGACGAGGCTCTGTTGAAGAAGGGCTTTCATGTGGTGTATCACAATATGACCCATGAGTATGGCTGTCCGTCGTCAATCAAGGCGGGAACCGATTTCTACAACAGCATGGTGTCGCTTTACGGATTTTCGCCCAAGGTGGCTCTCGAAGGATTGAGCCGTGGCGGTTACTATGCCTTGCGATGGGCTGCCGCCAATCCTCAGAAGGTAGCATCGCTGTATCTTGACAATCCGGTGTGCGACATTTTCAGCTGGCCCGGAAAGGCTCGTGCAAAAGAATGGAATGAGTTCACTTCCTTGTGGGGTATTGAGAATCCCACTCCCGAATCGTTCAACGGCAATCCTATCCACAATCTGCGCCCCTTGGCTGAAAACAGAGTGCCCATACTCGCCGTGTGTGGGGATGCCGACAAAGTCGTGCCGTTTGCCGACAATATTAAGCTCCTTCGCGACGAGTATGTGAAACTTGGAGGTCCCATAAGGCTCATCATGAAGCCGGGAGCCGACCATCACCCTCACGGACTTGACAATCCTGAGGCTATTGTGGATTTCGTTGTAAGCCACACTCCTGAGTTCAAGTCTCATCAGAAATATGCAGTAAGAGGATCGTTGCAGAACTCGCTCGTAAGATTTGAAAAAGAGAAGAAAGGACGTGTCGTGTTCTTCGGCGGCTCGATCACCTACATGAAGGGGTGGCGCGACATGATTAAGGAACAGCTTCAGCAACGCTTCCCCGACACTGAATTTGACTTTGTGGAGCAGGGTCTTCCGTCAGCCGGAACTACGCCTCACGCTTTCCGCATGGCTACTGATGTGCTTTCAGCCGGTCCCGTCGATCTCATGTTCATCGAGGGTGTGGTCAACGATCATGGCAACGGCTTCACTCCCGAAGAGCAGGTGAGGGGCATGGAGGGCGTGGTGCGTCATGCCCTTGACGCAAATCCCTATACCGATATAGTCATGCTCCATTTCATTCACGACAAGTTCATCGATATGTTTGCCAAGGGGCAGATTCCCGATGTGATCATGAATCATGACCGCGTGGCAAATCATTATCTTATCCCCTCGATAAATTGTGCCGGAGAGGTTTCGGAACGCATCAACCGTGGCGAATTCACGTGGAAAGAATTTGGAGGAATCCACCCCTCATGGGAAGGTCACAAGTATTATGTGGCTGCGATCAACGAGCTGTTTGACTCGATGTGGAATATTTCCGACCCGGTTTTGAAGGCTCACGATATTCCCGCGCTTCTTGACAGCTTCAGCTACACCGATGGAAAATACATCGACATGAAGGATGTGAAGATTAAGAACGGATGGGCATTCTCCGATTCATGGAAGCCCGACGATAAGGCAAAGACACGTCCGGGATTTGTCAACGTGCCTATGTTGCACTCCACAGTGCCCGGCGCCACGTTTACGGTGCCTTTCACCGGAAGCGTTATAGGACTCTTCATGGCGTGTGGACCTCGCTCGGGTGTGTTGGAGTACAAGATCGACGATGCTCCTTTCCGCGAGATTGACACCTACACGGCATGGAGCCACAATCTCTACATACCCTGGCTTCACGTGCTTGAGGACGAGCTCGACGCCTCAGTTCCCCACAAGCTCACACTCAGGCTTAAATCCACTGGCAAACCCACTCAGGCGGTCATCCGCAATATAGTGGTGTCAGGTGGCAAATAAAAAAGGAAGCGGACTCGATTGAGAGTCCGCTTCCTTTTTATCTTGGGTGAATGGTTATTTAGCCCATTTCAGAAGTTCCTTGAAGGTCACCTTTCTGCCATACATCAGGATTCCCGTGCGGTAAATGCGGGAAGCGAAGAATGTGAACAGCAACGCCGTGCCATACAGCAGCAACACGCTGGTGGCTATTTCCCATGCCGGAACATCGTAGGGGAGCCTTATCATCATCACGATCGGCGAGGTGAACGGGATGAACGAGCATATCACGCCGAGGGTTCCGTCAGGGTCCTGCATACATCCTTCTCCTATGAGCAGGGCGAGGATTATGATCATCATGATGGGGGTCATGAACTGATTGGCATCGCTTTGCTGATCCACTGCCGAACCGAATCCGGCGAAAAGTGATGCGTAGAGCAGATAGCCGCCGATGAAGTAAAGCACGAATATGAACAGCAGCTTGCCCCAGTCAACTCCGAGTATAGCCTGCACTATCTCCTCACCCTCCGAAATGGGGAGTTGAGCCATCTCGCCCTGAAGTTGTGCCGTGTCGGCAGGCGATGAAGTGACACCTATCGCTGAGAGCGCGAACAAGCCTATGCCGATGAACACCGACCACACGGCTATCTGAGTAAGACCCACCAAGGCGATGCTCACAATCTTGCCGAGCATCAGTTCAAGCGGACGGCATGAGCTCACTATCACTTCCACAATGCGGTTGGTTTTGTCCTCGACCACCGAGCTCATGATCATCGCGCCATACATGAGCACGAATATATAGGTGAGCATCGCGAGCGCCATACCTATTATCATCGACAGGGTGCTCGACGACACGCTTTCTCCTTCTTCGTCCCAGGTGTGGCTCTTGACCGACACTGAAATCTTGCTCTTTTCTATTATGTCGGCGAGTCCCGGAATGTCGTATGAGCTGATTTTTGCATCGGAAAGGCTCTTTTCAAGCACATCCTCGACCTCGTTGTTAAGCGACATCTTCACCGGATTGTCGGAATATATGTTGACCTGATGCGTTGTCTCTACATTCGCCGGAATTACAAGGATGGCATATATGTCGCCGTCAGCTTTCTCATATTGCTGTTTTATTTCGTTTACAGCGGTGTTTTCGAGCACTTGAAACTTGTAGTCGTCGGTGTCTTTGAAATTTTTGCCGTATTTCCCCGACATATCCACTATCGACACAAGACGTGCGTCAGAGCTGTTCATGTCCATGAGCAACGCCGGCACGAGCATCAGCCCTATCATGAGGACCGGTGCGAGAAGCGTGACGAGGATAAACGATTTCTTTGCTACAATCGCCTTGTATTCACGCTCGACTATTAGGAAAAATCTATTTTTGTTCATTGGAGGATGTGACTGTTTCTATAAATATCTCATGCATTGACGGAAGTATCTCCTCAAATCCCATGAGCGAATAATTATTGTTCAGAGCGTTGATCGCGTCTTTGATTTCCACTCCGGAATTGAGCCTGATGGTGGCGTTGCTTCCGCCGAGGCGATGTGGCGACACCGACTCAATGGTGAAAAGTGAATCGTCGGGCGCGAGCACCGGCTCGGCGATGTGGATGCGGTAAAGGTGTTTTGCGAATTGACGGCGTATGTCGTTGACATTGCCTTGAAGCACCACCTGCGAGTGGTTGATGAGCGAGAAGTTGTGACACACCTCCTCGACCGAAGCCATGTTGTGGGTCGAGAACAGTATGGTGGCGCCGTTACGGTTCAACCGCAGTATCTCCTGCTTGAGCTGCTCGGTGTTCACCGGGTCAAATCCTGAGAATGGCTCGTCAAATATGAGGAGCTTGGGGTTATGCACCACCGTGGAGATGAACTGCACTTTCTGCGCCATGCCTTTGGAGAGAGCTTCAATCTTCTTGTTGCTCCATTCGCTCAGGTTCATCCGCTCGAGCCATTCATTAGCCGACCGGCGCGCATCCTCTTTCGACATCCCTTTTATTCTTCCGAGGAACACTATGTGGTCGAGCACCTTCATTTTTTTGTACAGCCCTCGTTCCTCGGGTAGATAGCCTATGTGCATCACGTCCTCCTGGGTCATCGGCTTGCCATTGAGCAGCACTTCGCCCGAGTCGGGGCGGGTGATCTGGTTGAGAATGCGGATGAGTGATGTTTTTCCCGCTCCGTTGGGACCGAGCAATCCGTAGACACACCCCTCTTCTATGTTGAGGTTCACGTGGTCAAGGGCACGGTGCCCCGAATAGTCCTTGACCACATCGGTTACAGTGATAATGTCCATTTTATGTATATATGTTGTGGTAATGTTGATTTGGAGCCTTGATGCCTAAGCCTCGGCGGTGAGTTGTAGGCAAGCCCAGTTGTCGCAGGTGGTGTGGGCAACCTCTTTAAGCCCGTATTTTACTGCCTCCTCCATGATCACCGGAATATCGTTTTCGTAGAATCCGCTCAGCAGCATGATGCCTCCTTTGCACAGGCGTGAAGCGTAGGCTTTGAGGTCGCCGGTGATGATGTTGCGGTTGATGTTGGCTATGAAGATGTCGGCATTGTCGAGCGATTCAAGCGCCGATGCGTCGCCGAGAATCACGTTGATCTCAGGATGATTGTTGATTTTCACATTTTCAACAGCGTTCACATAGGCAAATTCATCGATTTCGATTGCGTCAACCTTGGCGGCTCCGCGCATTGCTGCGAGAATGGCGAGGATTCCTGTGCCGGTGCCCATGTCGATCACTCGCTTGCCCTCAAGTGGCAGTTGCAGCAGGCGGCGTATGATGAGCGATGTGGTCTGATGGTGTCCGGTGCCGAAAGCCATTTTGGGGTCGATCACTATATCGTAGGGCATCGACGGGATATCCTTGTGGAATGAGCTGTGGATCACACACGCGTCATCGACCACTATAGGCTGGAAATAATTCTTCTCCCACTCGGCGTTCCAGTCCCTTCCTTCCACGGTCGACCACTTCACGTTGATGACCGCCTCCATCGGGAAGTCGTTCACAACCTCCTTGAATGCGTCGGCATCAAACAGTTCCTGTTTCACGTATGCTGTAAGTCCGGTTTCGTCAGGCACAAAACTTTCATATCCTTTTTCGCACAATAAAGCGGCAAGCAGGTCGGTCGAGGTTTCATCGCAAGGCGACACGTCAAACCTTGCTTCTACGTAATCGTTCATTGAGTTATGTTTTTTTCTATTAGTCGTGCAAAGATACTAATAAGTTCCATAGATTTTTTAACTTTGCGGTATTAACATGAATTATTTATGAAAAGAATAGGACTGATCATTATAGGGTTGTTGGCGGCGGCGTTTGTTGCCGATGCTTGCACATCGGCGATTGTGAGCGGAACGATGACCGACACCGGAAAGCCTCTGTTATGGAAGAACCGCGACACCGATTTTACCGACAATTTCGTAGCAAAGGTGGCAGCATCAGCTCCAGGCGAGCTTGCCTACGTGGCTCTCTTCAATGCCGGCGACTCATTGCTCGCCGAGGCTTGGATAGGGGTCAACGAGGCGGGATTTGCCATAATGAACACTGCGTCCTATAATCTTGTGCCCGATACCGCGACTTATAAGGACCGTGAAGGAGCCATCATGGC
This sequence comes from Lachnospiraceae bacterium, assembly GCA_023663655.1. Taxonomy (GTDB): domain Bacteria; phylum Bacteroidota; class Bacteroidia; order Bacteroidales; family Muribaculaceae; genus Muribaculum. The sequence continues at coordinate 81,628 of JAMPGZ010000005.1, read as the reverse complement.
TGCCGCGTTAAAAAAGTGCCGCACGGTCGATGAGTTTGAGCACTTTCTTGGCGGATGTCAGAAACCTATGGGTGTGCAGGCTAATTTCGGGGTGATCGATGCCGGTGGCGCCGGAGCTTATTTTGAGACTGACGACAATTCATTTAAAAGATATGATCTCGCCGATGAACCGTCGGGGGTGATTCTGCGCACCAACTACTCCTATTCGGGTAATCCCGATGAGGGGTTCGGATATATAAGGGAGAACAATGCCAAGCATCTTCTCCAGCCTTATCTTGACGGGAAAAAGAGATTGACTCCATATATTTTCACCGATGTGCTGTCGAGAAGTTTCTATCATTCCCTTATAGGCAAGGATATGCTTGACACCGACGATGAGTGGATGGTGGATCAGGACTTCATTCCGAGGCGTTCCACGAGCGCCTCGGTGGCTATCGGCTTCGACGACGGGCGTCCGGTGATGTGGACCGTGCTCGGCTATCCTCCATGCTCCTACACCCGGAAAGTGACTGTCGACTCGGTTCCCGAGGATATGCAGCCTGATCCGTCCACGTGGCGCAGCCGGTTTTGCGATGAGGTGAATGCCCGCAAGGCTGAGGTGTTTCCCATAAAGCGTGGCAGTGGAAGTCGTTACATCAACATCCCGCGTTTGCGTCAGTACAATGACGCATTCCGGCTAAAGAGTCGAGAAGCAGCTTATTCTCAGATGCGTTTTTAACAAATATTTAGATTTATTCGCTTAAAAATGATTATGTGAATGAAATAAAAATCATAGATTTGCATTTGTAAAATCCTCCGGCTATGGATGGTATTGTTTGCGCTTCAGCGGGATTAGGGGGTGGTAGAGGCATATCGCTCTGATTCCCATGATGTTCAAACATCTGTGCGTATATCTTGCATTTCTTTTATAACCAATGTTTTAATTCGCATTATGATACTAAAGCATATCCCTGTGTTGTTGACCTCTGCAATGCTTCTTTTTTCTTGCAGTTCCAATGATGATCCAAAGTCAGGTGGCGAGAGCGAAGAGTATGTCTATTCCTTTACTGCCGTGCTTGACAATGTGAAATCAAGGATAAGTTATCAGGAGGATCCTGAAAGCCACGACTTGAAGATGACATGGGACGAGGGGGATGTCATACGCCTTTACCCCGACGCGTCGATGAACGATCCGGAGCCTTACTATGAATTTATAGCCAACACCGGTGCCGGCACATCCCACACCGTGTTTGTCCATCAGGGCTACATCCTCAACTGGGAGAAGTGGTCGGGCAAGGCAATCTATGTTTTCCCCGGCGGTGACAATATTGATGTAGAGGTCGATTCCAAGGAATTTCTCGCGAAAGCCTACGTCCAGAAGTCAAATGGAAATAACGAGCATCTGAAATATGCCGAGCACGAGCTTGGCGAGGATGGATCGAAAAGATACACTGAATATTGGTCGCAGTTCCTCAAGAATGATAATCTGAAGCATGACCATCAGCTCACATTCAGCCATCCACATACGGTGGTCTACAAGGTGATGCTCCGAGGTTTCATCTTCGATATTCCCGGCGGATCTGAGCTCAGGATGAGCGGCGATGCATGGGGCAGCGAGGTGACAAAGCTCACCCTTGGATCAAAGGATGATTCAGAGCCGTTTGTCAAGGTCGGAGAGTATGGCAAGGATGGCTATGAGGACAATGTGCTCACGGCATATTTTATACGTCAGACAGCAAGCGGCACCGATGGCGCAATCAATAAAGGTGATAAGTTGAAATTTGAACTTTTCACCTACGATGAACTCGATGGCACGGTTATGCCGCTCGATCCCGAAGACACGATGAGGAATGATAATCCGGATTACGGCAAGAACTATCTCACCAACCTTCCATGGGGCGACGAATACACATGGGATGTGACGGCTACAGCTGATATCGAATACAAGGCAGGCGACTATGTTGTTGCCGACCTAACCGACAAGTCAAGAGATTATGCATATCCGAAAGTCGCGGTCGACATGGGGCTCCCCCTCAAGTGGGCGGCATTCAACCTCGGTGCTGAAAAGATTGATGAATATGGAGCGTATGTTGTTTGGGGCAAAACCACATTGTATACATTGGGTGGAAGTCACCTGCTCAATATATACAAAGGTGATTGGACCTCAGGAGATCCGGAGCATGATGCCGCTTCTTTTAATTGGGGGGATGAATGGAGAACTCCCACTTTCAATGAGTTTCTTGATCTCGCGCATTATGCAGAGTGGCTTGACAAAAATGATTCAGAGGCAAAACCTGCCCTGGCAAAATGGAAAGATGATTTGTCGATAAAAACATCGGAGGCAATTTGTGTTTTTTTAGATACTGTTCCCCATCGTAATATCAATAATGTCAGTGTGGCACTTGTTAAATCTAAGGCAAATAACAAATATATATATCTGCACATTGCCGGCAATATACGGAAGAGCGATGACGCTGTGCATGCTGTTGATAAAGCATATTACAATACTGCAACTTCAAAGGGAGATCATCCGATGTTTATGAGCATTAACAAGAGTGGTTATTACCGACTTGAATATCAGAATAACATAGCATCCGGAAAAGAGGTTGAATTGGCTGTATCAGTCAGGGCTGTCAAACGCCAAACCGGAGCTTATTAACACGAATCCTGCGGATTCCCCGATAACCACACCATGAATCCGCAAGGTCATCGGCTTGCCGCTTGGCACTGCCGAGCCTCATCCTTGTGTGCCCACGAATCCCCCGATTCCCTGATAACCGCATCAAGAATCCGCAAGGATTCATCTTTGGGTAGCCGTGGGCCGAGGCGAAGCCGAGACCCACGGAAAGATGCAAAAATGAATTTGAATCTGAAAGATTCGTCTCATATAGATGATTCTTTCAGAAACATCCTATAAACAAACATTTTCTGGACGTCTCGCTAACGCTCGGCGCCCGGCTACCAACGGATGAATCCTGCGGATTCGTTTGCATTTGGATTCAATCACCGTGGCACATCATATCACCCTCGTCATGCAATCACCGTGGCACGTCATAATCGCCCCCGTACCATGCATAGCTTTGGCACGTGTAATCGCCTGATAAGGCGAGCCTTACGCGTAGCCGGGTACAGGGTGCCGCAGGCGACCTGTGCCCGGACATCTCCCATCCGGTAACATCTCTGCAAAGAGATGCCTTATCAAAAACAAGGTCACTCTTTCCAGAGTGCAATTCACGCGTGTCACCCCCGGGCACCGCCGCCCCCGCGGTGGCACGTCATATTGCCCCGCCGTGCAATCCCCGAGTCCCGGACGGGACGAGCCTGTCGGGCCATCCTTACGCGCTGACAAAACCGTCACATCTGCGCTACTTACCGTTGCTCTGCATTGCCGACTCTATTGACTGAATCAACTGATCCTCGGTCATAAAGCCTACGTTGCGGTCGATGGTTCCCTCCTTGCTCACAATCAGCACAGTGGGGATGGAGCCCACGCCATATTCTTTAGCCATGCCGGGGCAACTGTCGACATTGACGGAGATGAATCGGACCTTGCCTTTATATTTCTTGGCGACATTGTGGAATATAGGTGAAAATTCTTTACATGGAGGACACCACTCAGCCCAGAAATCCACCACAACCGGTTCCTTCTGAGGCATTCCGAATTCAAGTGTGTCATTAGGGGCAAGCACGATGGGCACCCCTTGGGCAAATGATTCTTCCCAAGCAGTCTGGGCGGCATCCTGTTTGCTGCCTGTGGAGCTGCAAGCCATGAATGACGCTACCGCAGCGATAGCCATGAATGAAGTTAAGCTTCTCATAATCCAAAATATTTTTAATGCTGTCTTTTTGCAAAAATGGGTCAAAATGACAACAAGGTGTTTCCTGATTGAAAACACCTTGTCGATATTATAAGTTCAATTGCAGCGATGCTGTTAGAGGCAAGAAGCGAGCGCGTCGTTGGTCTTACGCACAGCAGCGGCGCTCTTGGCGAAGAGCTCTTTCTCCTCGTCGTTGAGCTTGATGTCGACGATAGCCTCGATACCGTTCTTGCCGAGAAGACAGGGAACGCCGATGCAAAGGTCGGTTTCGCCATATTCGCCTTCCACGAGAGCCGAGCAGGGGATGATGCGCTTCTGGTCGTGAAGCACTGCAGCTACTACGGCAGCCGATGCAGCGCCGGGAGCATACCATGCCGATGTGCCGAGGAGCTTGGTGAGGGTAGCTCCACCCACCATTGTGTCGGCAGCGACTTTGTCAAGGGTTTCTTTGTCGAGAAGCTGGCTCACGGGAACACCGCGGTACACAGCGTAGCGGGTCAACGGAATCATGGTGGTGTCGCCGTGTCCGCCGATTACCATACCGTCGATTTCGTTGGGATTGGCGTTGAGGGCAACGCTGAGGAAATATTTGAAGCGTGAGCTGTCAAGAGCGCCACCCATACCGATGATGCGGTTCTTGGCGATGCCGGCAGTCTTGTGGATCAAATAGGTCATGGTGTCCATCGGATTGGATACACACACGATGATAGCGTTGGGTGAATATTTGAGGATATTGTCAGTAACTGATTTAACGATACCTGCGTTAACTCCGATAAGCTCTTCACGAGTCATGCCCGGCTTGCGGGGAATGCCTGAAGTGATGACAACAACGTCGGAATCCTTGGTCTTCTCATAGTCGTTGGTGACGCCGACCATGTGGGTGTTAATAGTTAGAAGATTGGCAGTCTGCATGATATCCATGGTCTTACCCTCGGCAAGTCCTTCCTTGATATCAATAAGAACCACTTCGTCAGCAACATTGTTGGTGACCAATACATTTGCACAGGTAGCACCTACGTTTCCTGCTCCTACAACTGTAACCTTTGACATAATTGTAAATATTAAAAACCTAAAATTTTATTTTTTTCTCCGGCACAAAATTAATGAAAAATTTCCGTAATTCACGCTATAACGCAAAATAATTACGCCCATTAACATAAAATATCTAAAATCCCTCTCTGAAGCCCATGTCCGGGTGGAGAGATTAATGGTTGTGGCGGTTGATGATTAGCTGGCGGAGGATGCGGATGGCGGGAGCGGCGAGGATGAGCAGGAGTACGGCGGTGAGGATCATGATGATGCCTACTATGGTCATGGGGGTGAGCTGTTCGTTGAACACGGCGATGCCTATGGCAAGTCCGGTGAGCGGTTCGAGAGCGCCGAGGATGGCGGTGGCGGTGGAACCTATGTCGTGTATAGCCACAGCCATGGTGAGTATCGACAATATGGTGGGAAACAGGGCGAGCCCTATGACGCAGGCCCATGCGGTGAGATTGTTGAGCGGGTAGGCACCTCCGTCTTTCGCGATAAGGATTATGTAAAGAATCAGTCCGAAGAATATGGAGTAGAATGTGAGTGCCGAGGAGGGTAGGGTGCGGATTGAGCCACGGTTTATAGCCACCATGTATATGGCGTAGGAGAGGGAGCTTGCCACGACATAGAGCACGCCGGTCAGATTCAACGTGCCTCCTTCTTCGCCTCCACCGAAGTAGAGAAGTGTCACTCCGCCGAGAGCGAGCAATATGGCGATGGCGGTCACCGCCGACAACCGCTCCTTAAAGAAGATGCGGTTGATGAGCGCCACTATCACGGGATACATGAATAACAGCGTCGAGGCTATCCCCACGTCGATGTAGCGGTAGCTTTCAAATAGTAGGAGCGAGGAGCAGGAGAACAGAAGCCCGTAGATGATCATGGGAGGTATCTGGTGTCGTTGAAGCCGCAGACTTTTGCGGGTGGCGATCATTATCATCCCCAATATTATGGCGGCGAAAATGTATCGGTAGAACAGCATTGAATAGGATGCCATCCCCATGGCAAACAGCGGCATTGCCATGAGCGGATTGAGCCCGTAGCTGCATGATGCGACGGCTCCTGAAATATATCCTCTTGTCCTTTTCGAGATCATGGCTGCAAAATTACACAAAATAATCAGAACGCAGGGCGTGTTTTATGCCGCTGTTGCCATGAGGACGGGGTTTTTCAGAGAAAATGGTAGCAGAATGTCGGATAGTGGTATCTGCCACGATGAGCTATTATCGTAAATTTGCACTGTTTTATTTTGCTAAAATTACTAATTTTGTAACGAAAAACAGAAACGAGGTATGGAACTGATCAAAGACACAGAATTTGGAGGCGAACGCCCTCTTTTTGCATCTCATGATATCAAACTTGAAAATGTCACTGTTCACGCCGGTGAATCGGCATTGAAGGAGTGCTCCAATGTGGAGGTGAACCGCTGCCGGTTTGAGGGCAAGTACCCATTTTGGCACGTTGACGGTTTTGTGATAAGAAACAGTGTGTTTACTCCCGGAGCTCGCGCGGCGCTGTGGTATTCAAGAAATCTTGTGATGGAGGATACATTGGTCGAAGCTCCAAAGATGTTCCGTGAGATGGATGGCGTGAAGCTGGTGAATGTCCGTATTCCTGACGCGCAGGAGACTTTATGGCATTGCCGCAATGTGGAACTGGAGAATGTTGAGGTGAAGAATGCCGACTATCTGTTCATGCATTGCGATAACATAAAGATAAAGGATTACCGTCAGGATGGTAATTATTCTTTCCAGTATTGCCGTAATGTGGAGATATGCAATGCGGTGATCAACTCCAAGGATGCTTTCTGGAACACGGAGAATGTGACCGTCTATGACTCTGAAATAAACGGGGAATATCTTGGTTGGCACTCCAAAAACCTGAAACTTGTGAACTGCCGCTTGTCGGGCACTCAACCGCTGTGCTACGCTAAAGGGCTGGTGGTGGAGAATTGCGTGATGGCTGAGGATTGCGACCTCGCATTTGAGGAGAGCGAGCTTGATGCCACGGTCAACAGTGTGATCACGAGCGTGAAGAATCCCACTACTGGAGTGATCCGCGCCAAGGGCTATGGTGAGATAATCATAGATGAGAATATAAAGGCTCCGGCTGATTGTAAAATAGAAACCATATAATGCGATATGTCGATATTTGATGAAGTGGTGCCGCGTCGTGGCACAGGCTCCTATAAATGGGATTCGTCGGCTGATGCGTCCGTCGTGCCGCTGTGGGTTGCCGACATGGACTTCAGGGCGGCTCCGGTCATATTGAGTGCGTTGCGTCACCGTGTGAAGCACGGAGTGTTTGGCTACACGTTGGTAGGCGATGACTACTACGAGGCATTGACGCAATGGTTCAAGACCCGACACGGCTACGGATTCAAGCGGGAGAATGTCATCTACACTTCGGGTGTGGTGCCCGCTATATCGGCTATCATAAAGAGCTTGACCAAGCCGGGTGATGGCGTGATTGTACAGACTCCGGTCTATAATTGCTTCTTCTCATCGATACGCAACAATGGGTGCCGCATCGTCGAGAGCTCGTTGAAGAGAGTGGATGTTTCGGCTCATGAGTTCACTTATGAGATGGATTTCGACGCGCTTGAAAAGGCGGCTTCAGGAAGCGATGTGAAGGTGATGCTGCTGTGCAATCCTCATAATCCGGCAGGAAGGGCATGGACTCGCGAAGAGCTGGTTAAGACAGCCGAAATATGCCACCGTCACGGAGTGAGGGTGGTGAGCGATGAGATTCATTGTGAGCTGACGATGCCCGGATATAAGTATGTCCCCTATGGTAATGTGGATAAAGATGCGATTGTGTGCGTGTCGCCCTCCAAAGGATTTAATATCGCCGGGCTTCAGATAGCCAATATCGTGTGTCCCAATGCAGAGACCCGTGCGATCGTCGACCGTGCGATCAACGTGAATGAGGTGTGTGATGTCAACCCGTTTGGTGTGGCGGCTCTTAAAGCGGCGTATAGTGAAGCCGGAGCACAGTGGCTCGATGAGTTGCGTCAATACTTGTGGGAAAATTATATATTTGCCCGCGATTATTTGTCACGGCGGCTTCCGGAGTGTCCAGTTACGAGACTTGAAGCCACCTATCTGCCTTGGCTTGATGTGTCGGCATTCAACATTCCTTCTTCGGAACTTGAGGAACGGTTGAAAGAGGAGGCTAAAGTGTGGGTCAATTGCGGTGAAATGTATGGCAAGGATGGCTATATACGGTTGAATATCGCTTGTCCACGATCGTTGCTTGCCGAAGGGTTGGAACGACTCGCCGACTATCTGTGCAAATGTGAAACCCGATAAACCGACAGTGTGATATATGCTTGAGTTGATTCAATCCGGCAAACCGCTATCCTTTAAGCAGCGGCTCATATTGACAGCCACATTGTCGTGGCCGGCGATCATGGCTCAGCTCTCAAGCATTCTAATGCAGTATATCGATGCCGCAATGGTGGGACGCCTCGGGGCTGATGACAGCGCTTCGGTGGGGTTGGTCTCCACAAGTCTGTGGCTCTTTTGGGGTATATGTTCGGCTGCGACTGTGGGATTTTCCGTGCAGGTAGCTCATCGGGTAGGAGCATCCGATTATCATAAGGCACGACAGATTCTCCGGCAAGGGATAACGGCGTCGGCGCTTTTCGGGCTTATCATGGCATTGATAGGGGTGGCTATTTCCTCGCCACTCCCGGTGTGGCTCGGTGGCTCGGAGGCAGTCAACGGCAAGGCATCTCTTTACTTTCTTGTTTTTGTGGGCGCGTTGCCGGTTCTGACTTTGAATTACCTTGGAGCTGCGATGCTTCGAGCTTCAGGGAATATGAAAATCCCCGGCGGACTTAATGTCATGATGTGCCTCCTTGATGTGGTGTTCAACTTTTTCCTGATATTTCCCACGCGTGAAATATCGATTTTGGGGCACTCTCTGTTGATGCCCGGTGCGGGGCTTGGAGTGCTGGGTGCTGCACTCGGTACTGTAGGCGCCGAGGTGGTGACTGCCGGATTTATGATGTGGTATGCCTGTTTCCGGCAGAAGGGCATCGCGATTTTCGGACGGCGTGCCGAGGATGTTGCCACACGAGGTTGGAAAGATTTTATGCCCACACGCAATGTGTTGGTGAATGCCCTGAAAGTATCGGCTCCGATGACTCTTGAGCACGCCGTGATATGTGGGGCACAGATTATGGTCACCGTAATCGTGGCTCCTTTAGGAGTGATGGCGATTGCGGCAAATGCGTTTGCTGTCACCGCCGAGGCATTGTGTTATATGCCGGGCTACGGTATCTCTGACGCGGCTACTACGCTTGTGGGGCAGAGCTATGGCGCCCGCCGCAAGGACCTTGCCCGTCAATTCGGTTATCTGACGGTGGGGCTTGGCATGGCCGTGATGACATTGATGGGCGTGATTCTGTGGATTGGCGCCCCGGCAGTGATGGAGCTGCTCTCGCCGGTTAAGGATATTCAGGATCTCGGCGTGTCGGCTTTGCGCATAGAGGCGTGGGCAGAGCCTATGTTTGCGGCATCGATTGTTGCCTACGGAGTCATGGTTGGCGTGGGCGACACGCTTGTTCCGGCTATAATGAATTTTTCGAGTATATGGCTTGTGCGTCTACCTATCGCCGCGTTGCTTGCTCCCACGATGGGACTTAACGGTGTGTGGCTTGCCATGTGCATAGAACTCTGTTTCCGAGGTTCGATATTCCTTTTCCGCCTGATAAAAGGGTCTTGGCTCAACCACGGCTTGACTACAAATTGAACAAGGCTGATAAAATTCTTGTCTTGCGTTAATTTTGCTTGCAAAATCATCGTTGAGACAGAAAAAATGTAGTAATTTTGTGGAGAATCAAACCAATAGCCTTGGCTCCATGAATGAAGACAGTTTAAGTCAATTATATTTGAAAGATACGGCGTTTCAGAATCTGATGCAGCGCCGCATTTTTAATGTGCTGCTTGTAGCCTCGCCTTACGACGCTTTTATGATGGAAGAGGATGGACGCGTGGAGGAGCAGTTGTACTTTGAGTATGTGGCTCTCAACCTTAGTTCACCTCCGCGAGTGACGCGAGTCTCTGATACGACCGAGGCGCTTAACGAGCTTCATAAAAAAGCGTTCGACCTCATAATAATGATGCCCGGTGTTGATGTCAGCGAGACTTTCAGCGGAGCCAAGCTGATAAAAGAGATAGCTCCGGCGACACCTATTGTGGTTCTTACGCCATTCTCCAAAGAAGTGTCACGCCGACTGGCGAAGGAGGACTTCTCGTCGGTTGATTATGTATTTAGTTGGCTCGGAAATGTCGATCTCCTTCTCGCGATAATAAAACTCCTTGAGGATAAGATGAATGCCGACACTGACATAAATGAAGTGGGAGTGCAGGCGATCATGCTTGTAGAGGACTCGGTGCGGTTCTACTCTTCGGTTCTCCCCACGCTATATAAATTCTTGCTTAAGCAGTCGCTCATATTCTCGACTGAAGCTCTCAACGAGCATGAGCAGATGCTGCGCATGAGGGGGCGTCCAAAGGTGATGCTTGCCCGTGATTACGAGGAGGCTGTGGAGCTTTATGAGCGTTATGGCAAGAATATGCTTGGTGTCATCAGCGACATATCGTTTAAAAAAGCCGGAGAGAAGGACAAGGCTGCCGGACTGAAGCTCGCCCGCTATCTGCGTGAACAGGATCCTTATCTTCCGGTGATTCTCGAATCATCGGAAGTGGAGAACGAAGCGAAGGTGAAAGAGCTTGGAATAGGGTGGATTGACAAGAACAGCAAAAAATTTCCGGTAGACCTCGGCAACGCCATTATGCGTGATTTCGGATTCGGCGATTTTGTGATACGCGATCCGGAGACAGGCGAGGAGTTGCTAAGGATTCATGACCTGAAAGATTTGCAGCGTCATATATTCGATATTCCCGCCAAGTCGCTTCTATACCATGCCTCCTACAATGATATATCCCGGTGGCTCTATTCAAGAGCGCTGTTCCCAATAGCCGAAGTGGTGAAAATGCACCGTTTCAACAATATTGATGAGGCTCCGGCGGTGAGACAGTTGTTTTTCGACTTGATTGTAAAGTACCGCAAGATGAAAAATCGCGGTGTTGTGGCGATATTCCGTAAGGATCGATTTGACCATTACAGCAATTTCGCACGCATAGGACAAGGGTCGCTCGGAGGCAAAGGGCGCGGTCTTGCGTTTATTGACTCAATCATAAAGAAGAATCCTATATGCGACAACTTTGACGGGGTGACTCTCACTATTCCGCGCACGGTGGTGATATGTACCGACATATTCGATGAATTCATGGAGACTAACAATCTCTATCCCGTGGCATTGTCGGATCAAAGCGACGAAACAATCCTCAAATACTTCCTCCAGGCTCGGCTTCCCGAGAAACTGATAGAGGATTTCTTCGCTCTCTTTGAGGTGGTTGACCGTCCTCTCGCCATAAGAAGTTCCAGCCTTTTGGAAGATAGCCATTATCAGCCGTTTGCCGGAATATACTCTACCTACATGATTCCTCATGTCGATGATAAATATGAGATGCTTGAACTCCTTAGCGATGCAATAAAGAGTGTGTATGCGTCGGTGTTCTATGCCGACAGCAAAGCATACATGACCGCCACGAGCAATGTCATTGACCAGGAGAAGATGGCAGTGATCATTCAGGAAGTGGTGGGTGAAAGCGTGGGTGACTATTATTTCCCGTCATTCTCAGGAGTCGGCAGGTCATTGAACTATTATCCCATCAACGATGAGATTCCGGAAGATGGCGTGGTGGAAACAGCCGTGGGGCTTGGAAAGTATATTGTCGACGGTGGGTTGAGCCTCAGGTTCTCCCCAAAACACGCCGACAAGGTGTTGCAGACATCTACTCTCGATCTTGCCTTGCGTGACACTCAGACCCGCTTCTATGCCTTGCAGATGAAAAATGATCCTGACACGACATTTAAGGTGGATGACGGGTTCAACATCGCAAAACTTCGCATCCAGGATGTGGCTCAGTCGGGCGCTCTCCGGTATATGGTTTCCACTTATGATTTCCGAGACCAGATAATAAGGGATTGCGATGAAGGTGAAGGAAGACGGGTGGTGACATTTGCCAACATCCTTCAGCATGATGTGTTTCCATTGGCGAAAATCACCGATTTCATGCTGTCGAAAGGACAACAGGAAATGGGTCGTCCGGTAGAGATTGAATTTGCCGGTATGTTGAACATCAATGACCGTGGAAAAGGAACCATTTATTGGCTTCAGATACGTCCTATCGTGGAGAAGAAAGATATTGTCGACGAGTCGATTTTAGGACTCCCCGATGATAAAGTGCTCCTGCGCAGCAACACCGCGCTCGGTCATGGGAATATTGAAAATGTGGATACCGTGGTGTATGTGCGTCCTGAAAATTTCTCATCGTCAAATAATTCCTTAATTGCACGTGAAATTGAGAAAATAAATCGTAACTTTACAGAGCGTAACGAAGGTTACGTGCTTATTGGTCCCGGACGCTGGGGCTCGAGCGACACTGCACTCGGAATCCCCGTGAAATGGCCTCACATTTCTTCGGCGAGGCTGATTGTGGAGTCGTCATTGAGCAACTATAGGATAGAGCCGAGCCAAGGGACACACTTCTTTCAGAACCTGACCTCATTCGGTGTAGGTTATTTCACGATAGATACATCATCCAACAATGGTATTTATGACGTGGATTTCCTCAACCGGATGCCTGCCGTGTATGAGAGCGAGTTTTTGAGGATTGTAAAGTTCAACACTCCGCTCACTATCGGAATTAACGGACGGAAAGGATCGGGAGTGGTGGTTAAGCCTGATATAATTGAAAATTAACGAGAAATAATTAAGATATGTCATTTTTCAAATCCTTGGCACGGGCTTTTGGCTTTGGCAGCGATGAAAATATAGTGGAAGAGAGCGAGATTGAATTATCCCGTGATGATTCGCCGTCTTGTGTTGCCGGTTCTTGCTCGTGTCCAAACGAGCCTGTTAAGGACATAAACAATGGTGAAAACCGCGATTTCCCGGTAGAACTATTTGACAGCGTACTCGAAATATTTAATAATACGCAGCCCGACTTTATACGTGAGTGCATAGACCGCGATGCTCAAAGAAAATATCTGTATGGAGTGTTGGGGCAATCTTTTAGGGACTGCATCGACAAGTGCCGCGAACGTATCGAAAAGGATGTGGAGAGCCGTGCGTCGGCAGAGCGCGATTCGCTGGTGAACGAAGTGGCAAGATTGAAAGGTGAACTTGAGAAAGTAGTGGGTCATGAAAACCGTCTTAATGACGAGAGACTCAGTGCTGACAGGCAGAAAAGAGCCCTTTCCGACAAAATAAAGACTCTTGAACAGCAGGTGATGACACTGGAAGCTGAAAAAGAGCAATATAAGCTGGAGATAAGCAGTCTGCTTGGCAAACTTGAGGCTACGGGTGGAATCGAAAAGGATAATGATCACTCCGTTGAAAATGAACAGGAAGTTGCCGAGCTTAAAAACAGGCTTAGCCAGTCCAATTTTATTGCCGAGCAGTTGAAGAGCGAGGTGGATAAGTTGAAGAAGGAGATTGCCGAAACTGCCGAACTCTATAAATCGCGTATGGCGATGAGCGACAAGATGTTGACTGACATACGGAATACCAATCGCAATTCATCGAAAGAACTTGAGGAGAGTAAGGCTGAAGTCGAAGCTATAAAGTTAAAATATAATGAGGCTGTCGCTACAATCGAGAAATTGAATGCCGAGCTTAATGAGGCTCGTGCCACTCTCGACACTGCCGATGAGGTGATGGCAAAGATGGAGCAATTTGATTCGATTCTCAAAAAACGCGATGAGAAAATCGAAGGGATGAAAGCTGATAACTCAGAACTCCTATCCAAGATTGCTGCTCTTGAAAGCCAAAACAAGCGTCTCGCTTCTGATTTGGAAACAAACATCATGGCGCGGGCTTCAACTGAAAATGAATTGAAATCGACAATTGAGGAGCTGTCGAAAAAAGCAGCTCCGGCAGTAGAAAGGCCGCGACGCAAACGCAAGACAACACCCAAGATTTCGGCTATAGATGAGACTATTGACAGCACTGAATGGCTGGTGGCTACTCCTCCGGAAAATGCTCCAAAAGTGGTTCCCGCAGTATCAGATGCTGAATTTGGCTATCAGGAACCTCCCAAAAAATCACATCCTGCCAACGATGCGCAGATGTCACTGTTTTAATCTCTGAATTTGAAGACTGTCATGAATATAAAATCAATCATTACCACCACAATAGTATCGGCTGCAGCGTTGTCGTCACAGGTTGCCGCCGATGAACTCTCTTCCTACGTATATCCTCAAAACGCACCTAAGGCTCCGGCAGCAATGACCTATATGGCTGACGGGAAAACTTACGCCGCGTTGTCTGACGACAATACTAAAATCATCCGTTATGATATCAAGAGCGGAAAGGAAGTGGAGACTATTCTTGATGTGAACACAGCCCGCGAGTGCCGCTTGAAGTCTATCAAGGCTTTCCAGTTCAGCCCCGATGAGTCTTATATACTGATATATGAAAACTCAACCCCGATTTATCGCCGCTCGCACACTGCATCACATTACATCTATGAGGTGCGTCACGACATAGTCCAGCCTCTGAGCGTGGAACATCCCGTGCAGAGAGCGCCACTGTGGTCGCCAGACGGAAGGATGATAGCATTTGTTGCCGACAACAACATCTACATCCATAAGCTCGATTATAAGACCGAAGTTCCGGTGACAAAGGATGGAGAAGTGAATAAGGTGATCAACGGTGTCCCCGACTGGGTGTATGAGGAGGAATTTGACACTAATTCATCAATGGCATGGGCTCCTGACAATATGACCCTTTGCTACATACGCTATGATGAAACCGATGTCCCCTTGTATTCATTCCCGCTTTATCAAGGAACTTGTGATCCCAAGGATAAGTATGAACTTTATCCGGGCAGTTACACCTATAAGTATCCTGTAGCCGGCGAGCCTAATTCCAAGGTGTCAGTGCTTAGCTATGACATTGATACACGAAAGACTAAGCATATAGCTTTTTCAGACCCGAATATCGAATATATTCCTCGTATAGAATATGCTGAATCCCCTGAGCGCCTTGTTGTGACAACCCTCAACCGCGCACAGACACGCATGGAGCTTTATGCTGTCAATCCTAAGTCGACAGTGGCAAAATCCATCTATGTTGATGAGGCTGTTGATGGATGGCTTGATCCTTCAGCATGGGAAAATACTAGTTTCTTCCCCGATTTCTTTGTGGTGACTTCTGAAAAGTCAGGATTCAACCATCTTTATCAATACAGCTATTCCGGAGCGCAGATGCGTCAGATTACATCAGGAGACTATGATGTGATGGCATATTATGGCTATGATCCGGCTAAAAATATTCACTATTGCCTCACGACCGAGTCGGGACCTCTTGACAGGGTAATAGCGGCAGTCGATGCAAAAGGAAAGACTTCGATACTCGGAAATAGAAAAGGAACATCCGCAGCGTCATTCTCTCCCGACATGAGTCATTTCACCATGTCCTACAGCAATGTGTCGACACCTCCCGTATATACTCTTTGCGCTGCTTCCGGAAAAGAGCTGCGTGTGTTGGAGGACAATGCGGCGTTGAGACAGCGTTGTGCTTCATATCCGGTGAAAGAGTTCTTCACCATTAATTCCGATGGCAATATACTCAACGGTTCGGTTCTGAAACCTGCCGATTTCAATCCCTCTAAACAATATCCCGTAATCATGTCGCAATACAGCGGTCCCGGCTCTCAGGAGGTGCTCAACCGTTGGCGTCTTGACTGGGACTATTATTATGTGACACAAGGCTATATTGTTATGAGCGTGGACGGTCGTGGCACCGGTGGACGTGGTGCTGCATTCAAACACGCTGTATACCGCAATCTCGGACACTATGAAACTATCGACCAAGTTGCCGCCGCTAAATATGCGAAATCATTGCCATACGTATCGAAAGTCGGAATATATGGCTGGAGCTACGGCGGCTACGAGGCTTTGATGGCAGCTTCTGCTTATGGCTATGATGCAGCGGTGGCTGTGGCTCCCGTCACTTCATGGCGCTATTATGATTCGGTTTATGCTGAGAGATATATGCTCACTCCTAATGAAAATGTCGATGGATATCGTGAGAGCGCGCCGATCACTTATACCGACCGCATCACGACACCGTTGCTCATCATGCATGGAACGGCTGATGATAACGTGCATCTGATGAACACGATGCAATACGTTTCATCGCTCCAATCCAATGGAAAGACCTGTGATATGCTGCTCTTTCCTAATATGAACCACTCAATCTACGGCTGTGGAGCCCGCGAGCTTGTTTATAGACGTATGATTGAATTCTTTGACTCAAAATTGAAATAAACGATGTCTCAACACAATCGCGGCACATATTATTTTTATGGCATAAGCACGCTGATGTCGTCATGGATAATGTCGGTAGGATCATTGGCTTTGATCTTGATCGCATCCCTTTTTGTCGACAAATTATGGTTGCCGGCAGTTGTTCTCGTAATTGAATTTTTCTTGTTGGCTCAGTTAAGCAAGGAGCGTGCTGAATCCAATGGCGGGTGCAATATATTGCTCTATCTCACTACGAGAATCCTGTTGGCGATAACGCTGGTCATGGTTGTTATAAACCTGTATTACATGAAGTTCATTGACCCCAATGAATTTCTAAATGGAACAGCTAATCGCCGCATTCCCTATATCACTATTCTTGTGATGTCGCCGGTGGTGTGTGTCATGATCGCATGGGCGGCTATCATGCGTAACCGTTTGAGCATCTGTAAGGTGTGCCATAATCTTTATGGTAATGCTTCCGAACGAGGATTTCTGGGTAAAGTGTTCCGTAATGAAAGCCGCTATCAGTTGAGGATATTGCTGTACATTTTCGGCGGAATCACAATCTATACTACCTGGTACTATTGGATGCATTATTCCAATGTGAATCTCAACAGTACAGATAAGGTGTTTTATCTGTACATCCCGATTATAATCATTCTACTGTCGATAGTGTTCTTGGGACGCCGTTATCTGAAGATTTTTGCGTTTTACCGTGATAATGTAATAGGAGAGGCAACTGAAGAGAGCAATGTCACATTGCTGCGCTTTCTGATTATATGCGATGACCACATCTTTATGCGTGATCCTGAGAGCACCGATGATTTGCTTAAGATTGACACTCCTCTTGTCTTGAAATTGGACTATAGAGAAAAGGTGTCTGATTTTGAAGTTAAAAATAAGTTCTGCCATGCTGCTGATGTCAGCGAGGCTCTGGTGGATGTGAAATACTTGTATGAGAATGTGGACCGCATGGCTCATTCCAATATTTTCCATTATCTCTGTCAAGTGCAGACTCGTTCGGTGCTGAGCGACTCGAGATTGAAAGGGGAGTGGTTGAGCCTGTATCAGTTGAAGGCGCTGCATGAAGCCGGATTGCTCACTCAGACCATGGTGAGCGAGATTGACCGCCTTTATACGGTGGCGATGGCTCGCAAGACATACGACAAGAACGGCAGACGTCTTTACAAAGTGAAGCATTATACGCCGTCGTTCAAATTGAGGGATCTGATGATGCTTGATGTGGATTACAATGATCCTGAGTGGTTGTTGGTAGCCAAGGACAATGAAGATCGTCCTTTCTTTAAGTTGAAAAGATTTTTCCGGAGATATTTCAAAGGATATGAGATATGATCTTCTTGCCATAGTCGGTCCGACTGCTTCGGGAAAGACGGGCAGGGCGGTTGATCTTGCGCGAGCGCTGTCAGGCGAAATCATTAGTGGTGATTCAAGACAGGTGTACTCAGGCATGGATCTGGGCACCGGGAAGGATCTGGATGAGTATGGCGATGTGCCTTATCACTTGATTGATCTTCTGCCGGCGGGTGAAAAATATAATCTCTATGCCTATCTGCGCGATTATGACAAAGCTGTCAATGATATAAAGGCACGCGGGAAGTTCCCGATTTTATGTGGAGGTACCGGACTTTATGTGGAGAGCGCGTTGACCGGAATGAAACTTCCTGAAGTTCCGGAAAACAGAGAGCTTAGAGAGTCGTTGCAAGGAAAGTCGCTTGATGAGCTTGCTGAAATACTCGCGTCTATGAAAACCCTCCACAATGTCACCGATATTGATACAGAAAAGAGGGCGGTGCGTGCCATCGAGATTCAGACTTATTATATTCAGCATCCTGAAGAGGCTCCGCTTGAAAGTTCTATGCGGGAACCGTCATCTAAATTCCTTGTTGTAGGGGTTGATATTGACCGGGAGCAACGTCGCAAACGCATCTCCCAACGTCTTATAAAGCGTCTTGACGATGGAATGGTCGATGAGGTGAAATCATTGATTGATTCAGGGGTGGATCCTGAGAATCTTATTTATTATGGGCTGGAATATAAGTATCTCACTCTCTATGTCACCGGAAAAATATCTTATGATCAGATGGTGAGGGAGCTTGAGATAGCTATACATCAGTTTGCCAAACGCCAGATGACATGGTTCCGTGGAATGGAAAGACGCGGCATCCCTATTCATTGGCTTCCTTACGATATGTCTCGCGATGAGTTTATTGACCAAGTGAAACTCTTTCTAGAAACATCCACTTAGAAACTCCGGAATATTTGATCCTATGAAATTTACTTTTTTCCTTATCTCTATCCTGTGGGCGGTTTCCTCTTACGGCGGTCAGCGTAGATATGTGCAGGTCGATTCAGTGGTGGACTGCTATGCGTTCAATATCGACACATTATCGGTCGAGCTTGCCATAGAGGCTCGGGCTGCTTTCGATTTTGGCGGCAATTCTCCACGTCGCTCAAGAGCATGCTGGGGTATTGCGTGGAATTGTAAAGACAATGGCGGCAGTTTTGATTATGTGGCGCTCAGGCTTAAAAATACTGACTTCGGGAATATCACTGATTTCAGAGCTGCTGAAATTGAGTATGGGCATCATCAATCAGGCACCGACTCGGTGATTAAACTTGTCACTATAGAAAAAGCCCATAATCTCAGAGGTGGTGACAATACCATCGCGGTAGAGTGGTTTGACGGAAAGATGAGGGTGTTCTCAGGTGAAAAAATACTGATAGAGGCATTTGAGATCGGTGGTGATATTCCCTCGGTGGATTCATGCAGGGTATTTTCCACCGGGAATCTTATGCTCAGAACGCTGGTAGTTGAAAATAAAAGCGATATGTCGAAACATCTTGCCACTGGCTATGATACCGATTGCTTGATGGAGCGGTTTGAGAACAGTACCGACCCGGTTGAAGGTACATGGACATATCTTGATCGAGTGACCGATGATACACGAGCGCGTCTCGGTGGAATTTATACGGTATGTGTTGTGAAAGAGGGAAGCCGCTATCTGATATTGTACCATTCCGGTGCAAAAGTCAATTCCGGGAAATGGAGTCAGATGATGGTTAAAGGAGAGCTTATTGAAACACCGTTTATAGGGCATTTCGATGTAAAATGGTATGATGCGATGATGAATCTGGTTGGCGATGAATGTAGCGCTTCGCTTGACAGTGAGGGAATATTGACCGTGTCATTCCCGATTCACAAAAGCTCATTGAGATTCTATAAAACCTCAATGCCTGAGCCTGTGCTGATGAATGATGTTAAGGAATGATTGACGACTTCCTGATGCACGGCATATCAATCATATATGCTTTTTATGATTTTTGCGGGCACTCCTCCGGCTATCATGTCGGCAGGCACATCTTTAGTTACCACAGCGCCTGCCGCTATGATTGCGTTGTCGCCGATAGTGACACCGGCTGTTATGGTTACGTTAGCTCCTATCCATACTCCGTTGCCTATTCTGATAGGTTTATGATGAAGATTCTGACGTTTTGATGGCTCGTGATTATGATTTAAAGTCGCCATAACGACACAATGTCCTATCAGGCAATTGTCGCCAATGAAAATACCTCCTTGGTCCTGGAAGTGACAGCATGAATTGATGAAAACTTTTTTCCCGATGTGTGTATTACGTCCGAAGTCAGTATAGAAAGGAGGAAATAAAGCAAATTCATCATCCATTTCCTGATTGATGATCTTGCCAAACAGTTCGCGTATTTCTTCCGGAGTGTGGTATTTGCAATTTAATTCGCATTGAATGCGGCGTGAAGCATCACTTTCCCTACGCATGAATTGGATCATGTCATTGCCTTCAAGAGGTGTGCCCTCGGCTATCATCTGTTGGAATTTCTCGATGGTCATTGTTTTGTATTTTTATGATGGAACAAAGTTACTTGTTTCAAATGTGAATCAGCTACCAGTTCTCATGCAATGACAACCAAAATCAATGAATCAGATGTTGGCGAGATATTGGGTTGGAGTCATTCCGGTGTGTTTTTTGAACATTCGGCTGAAATGCTGAGGATATTCAAATCCGAGATCGTAGGCTACTTGCGAAACATTGCCCGATGCTGTGAGTTTGTTTTTTGCTATTCTGATGATATGGTCACGGATGAAATTGCTTGCGTTTTCTCCGGTGGTTTTCTTCAGCATATCACTGAAATAATTGGGCGACATACATAGTTTGTCGGCGAAATACTGCACACCCGGTATCCCTTCTTTGAGTTGTAGTCCGTTATCGAAATAATCGTTCAGCAACGCGCTTAGTTTTACAAGAATGTCGTCGCTTGATTGCCTGATCTGGTGAAATTGTCGGGAATATGCGCGGTTGCACAGGTGCAGCATTGCGGAGATGAAACTCACGATAATACTATTTTGTTCATTGTCTCTCGGTCGGTCGATTTCATCGCGTATATTTTTTATGAGTGACACCAGCGCTTCTTTTTCAGAGTCATCCATGTAGAGAGCTTCATTAGCACTGTAGTCGAAGAATGAGAATTGCCTGATCTCTTTTTCAAGGTGTGTGCCTGACAGGAGGTCGGGATGGAACAATAGTGCCCATCCGTCAATATCTATAAGGTTGCCGTCATCTTCACGGCCGCCTATCTGTCCCGGAGCCACGCATATAAGGGAGCCTGAACTATGCCCGAATGCCCCTCGCCCGTAGGTTAGATCATCGCGGACATGGCTGTGCATGAAAATGCCATACACTCCATAGCTGTTAAGGCTGGAACGAATGGGGGTTACCTTTTCAAAATCAATGACACCTACAAGAGGATGCCGACCGGCTGCACCCACGAATGCACAATAATCTATAGGGGTTTCAATTTTGAGGATATTAGCCATAGCTCTGATTTTCAATTACAAAGTTAGTGAAACTTTTGCCTGCTATGACATATTTAACATATAAAAGTGATTTTGGTTGAGGAAACGAGAAATATGGTAGTTCTCTGTCGGGGAATTAAGTGTAATTTCGCATCGTAATAAAACATGACCTACAATGAGAAAATATGTAACCGGAATTATTGCAGCTATGCTTGCAATTCCACTTTACGCACAGACAACTAAAAATTCAAAGAATATGATGAAGATAGAAAATTTGACACTGGTTCAGGAATGGGACAAGGTGTTTCCGGAAAGTGATAAGGTCGATCACTCAAAAATCACTTTCGTTAACCGCTATGGCGTGACGCTTGCCGCCGATATGTATAAGCCGAAAAATGTCGGCGGGAAGTTGCCGGCAATTGCAGTCAGTGGACCTTTCGGTGCGGTGAAGGAGCAATCATCAGGACTATATGCCCAGCAGCTCGCAGAACGTGGTTTTCTGACGATAGCATTCGATCCGTCCTATACCGGAGAAAGTTCTGGCTATCCGCGCTATGTCGCTTCGCCCGATATTAATACTGAGGATTTTTCGGCTGCCGTTGATTATCTTCTCAATCGTGAAGATGTGGATGCTGACCGTGTGGGCATACTTGGAATATGCGGTTGGGGAGGAATTGCGATTCAGGCGGCGATTAATGATCCGCGCATCAAGGCTACTGTTGCCTCTACGATGTATGACATGACTCGTGTCAATGCCAACGGCTATTTTGACGCTGAAAATACTGCCGGTCAACGCAATGCCAAACGTGCTGCGATGTGCGCGCAGCGTACTGAGGATTATCGTAACGGCAGCTACAAACTTGGTGGAGGCGTTGTTGATCCGCTGCCTGAGGATGCACCGCAGTTCGTCAAGGATTATTATGCTTATTACAAGACTCCGCGAGGCTATCATCCGCGTTCGCTAAACTCCAATAATGGATGGAACGTAACGTCCAATCTTCCGTTTTTGAACTTCAAGTTCTTCGAGTATGCCGACGAGCTGGAGAATGCAGTTCTCATTGTTCACGGAGACAAAGCCCACTCTTATTATTTTGGGAAAGATACATTTGCCAAACTTAAAGGAGACAATAAGCAGATGCTTACAGTGAAAGGAGCATCGCACTGCGATCTTTACGATCAGCTTGATATAATACCTATGGATGAGATTGCCGCGTTCTACACCGAAAATTTCAACAAATAGCAGAAGAGGCTTGTGGTGCTATAAATGAAAATTATACTGAGGTTAACGACGCAATACGGTTATTCTTCCTGGCTTATAGCTCCCGTCTCTTTGACATACTTTATCTTGTAATTGATCATGGATAGAATTATGGCGCGCGGTTCATTTTCGGCGGCATATACATCCTTGGTCAATTCAAGTTCTGTGAGATATTTCACAAGTTTTTCGGGAAGTTTGTCGGTGACGAATATTTCCGGCAGTGTGGTGCCGTTGCCATTGATATTTTTCCACTCATAATTGGAATCGAAAACGAGCGATGCTCCGTTTTTGATTGTGACATAATATGTGTCATTTGACTCGTCATATTTGCTTATACCCGACATCGGATAGTAAGTGGACACAAATGTTGAGATAGGAGCGGGAAGTTCATCCCACAGGCTGTTGCTGCAAGCTATGAGCAACAACAGGATTGTGACGGTAGATATTTCTTTAATCTTAAGCATAATGTTGTACTAAAAGTTGAAGAATGGCTGTGCCTTTTTATCACCGACACAGCCATGAGATTATAATTAATCTTCCGGAACAAATTCGTCCTTACCTACACCACACAGCGGGCATACCCAATCTTCGGGAAGATCTTCAAATGCTGTGCCGGGTTTAACGCCTGCTTCAGGATCGCCGAGTTCCGGATCGTAGATATAATCACATACCTCACATCTATACTTTTTCATAATTCTAAAATTTTAAGTTTAACATATGCTGATGGACTTTCCATCAATTCTTTAACAAAAAAGAATTATACATTGTTTATGGCTGTGACTAAGATATTCAGAGATTGTGGTTGAGCCAATTGAATATTATCACATACATTGAGTCTCTGACTTCCTTGCGTGATAATGCAAGGTCATGGAGACCGCCGGCGACAGTTATTTCGGTTACATTTTCGCCAAGCAATCTGCCGTATTTCGATATGTCGGCTACATCGAGGACTGCGTCGGCACGTTTTGCTTTTTCAGGATTATCTCCGTCCACGTATGATGAGTCAGAATGCAAAAGCAGAATCGGCACCCTGATATGCGAATCTTTGTGCAGTTTTTCCTGTCCCTCTTCAATCGCTCTTATCCATCCTGCATCTACATCGGGCGATTCTTCAAGTTTCCATGAAGTGTTGTAATCCCATTCGCCGCCATATTTCTTCAGCAGACTCTCGCTGTATTCCCGGCTTTTCCCTTGCGAAATTTTGATGTTTGGAAATATTGAACCTGCAATATCAACAGCCGGCACAGCAGCTTTTTCCAAAAACGGACTCAAGTTCCAGTCAAGAAACGGGCTGTTGAGTATTAGAGCTTTAATGATGCTGTCGGGCGTGGCGTTCATGAAAAGCGAGGTGGTGAGCCCTCCGGTGGAATGTCCCATAAGCACCACTTCGTCAATACCGTCACGCTTCATCTGCACAAGGGCAGAATCTATGTCGGGAAAATACTCACTCATGTCGCGCACTTGAAACATTTTCTGCCCCGGCATGATTGATCTGCCGTATTTGCGGAGGTCGACTGCATAAAAATTGTAGCATGAATCCACAAAGCGGTCGCCCATCTCCGACTGGAAGAAATAGTCGTTGAAGCCGTGCACATAGAGAACTCCACGGGAGCCGCCGCAAGGACTTTGCTTGCGTATGATGGTCGAACGCACGGCTCCGCTGTAGTCATCGGGTTGATGCACATAACGCATCTCATAGCCATCGCCAAGAATATCGGGTTGCCATGCGTTGCTGTAATCCAGATTTTGAACCTGTGATGTACCGCTACAAGACACAATGGTCGGCAAAATTATGCCGACCATTGCAATTATAGAGATAAATGTATGTTTCATGAGCGAATAATGATTATAACTTAATTATAGAAGCGTGGTCGCCTCTATATAGATTATAACCCCAAAGTGGCGCGAATGTTCTCAAAGGCTTGTGTAAGACCCTCTTTGTCCTTTCCACCTGCCTGTGCGAATCCGGGCTGACCGCCACCGCCTCCTTTGATAAGTTTAGCTGCTGTGCGGATTGTGGTGGATGCGTTCATGCCGTCTTTGGCGAGGTCTTCTGTGATCATAAGTGTGAGAAGCGGTTTGCCCGACGGGTCAGAAGTCGCTCCGATAAACACAGTATGCTCCGGTGACTTGGCTCTTACATTGAATGCTACGGTCTTAACCATATCAGGCAATACCGTGCCACGGAGTTCAACCACTGTTATGCCATTGGAATTATATGCTTTGTCCAAAAGACGGTCGGCAGTACTGTTTGCCTTTTCGTTGAAATATTCTTCGGCTTGGCGTTTGAGCTCGGCATTCTCCTCGATTGATTTGCGGAGAGCCTGAACAAGATTTGGCGAGTTGTTGAACATGGCGCCTATCTGGTGCAATGTATCTTGCATGTGCTCAATGGCAAGTTCCACATTCTTTCCGGTAATAGCCTCGATGCGGCGAATACCTGCCGCGATGCTGCTTTCGGATACAATCTTGATGATGCCGATGTTTCCGGTATTGTCCACATGGGTTCCACCGCAAAGCTCCACTGAGTCGCCGAAACGTATCACGCGCACTTCGTCGCCATACTTCTCTCCGAAAAGAGCCATGGCACCCATTTCGCGTGCTTTGTCGATGGGAACATTGCGAGCTTCGTCGCGGGCGATTGCCTTGCGCACACGCTCATTGGCAAGATGCTCAACTTTCTTGATCTCTTCCGGAGTCAGTTTCTGGAAGTGGGAGAAGTCGAAACGCAGCACATCGGGTGACACGAATGAACCTCGTTGTTCAACATGGCTTCCGAGCACTTCGCGCAGAGCCTCGTGAAGAAGATGGGTGGCGGTGTGGTTGCATGATGTTGCGAGACGTGCCTCTTCGTCAACTTTTGAAATGAATGTTGACTCAGGATAATTTTCTTCAGGGAGGGATTTCACAAGATGCACGGTCACACCGTTCTCGCGTTTGGTGTCGAATACTTCGATTTCCTCTCCGTCAAGATATGACAATGTGCCACGGTCTCCTACCTGACCACCCATTTCAGCATAGAAAGGAGTGCGGTCGAGAATCAGTTGATAGAATTCTTTTCCTTTTTGTTTTACCTTTCGATATTTCAATATTTTGCCGGGAGAAGAAAGAGTGTCATAACCCACGAATTCCGATTCGCCTTCATGCACCTGGATCCAGTCACCGGTTTCTACGGCAGCGGCATTGCGGGCACGTGCTTTCTGCGCGTCCATCTCTTTTTCAAATTCAGCATGGTCGAGAGTCATGCCGTTTTCCTTGAGGATAAGCTCTGTGAGGTCGAGGGGGAAGCCGTAAGTGTCATACAATACGAATGCCTCTTTACCTGAAATAATATCTTTGCCCTGCGATTTTGCCATTGCGATGGCATTGTCGAGAAGTCTAATACCGTTGTCGAGAGTACGCAGGAATGCATCTTCCTCTTCCTTGATCACTCGCATGATGAGTTCACGCTGCTGCGGAAGTTCGGGATAGGCTTCACCCATGCTTTCGATCAAGGTGTCGACAAGGCGATACATGAATGCCTGTTTCTGTTCCAGGAAAGTATAGGCGTAACGGACAGCACGACGGAGGATGCGGCGTATCACGTATCCCGCTTTGGCATTACCGGGAAGCTGTGAGTCGGCGATGGAGAATGAGATTGTGCGCACGTGGTCGGCGATTACTCGCATGGCGATGTCAACCTTCTTGTCGTCGCCGTAGCGCTTTCCTGACAGTGATGCTATCTTGTTGATGAGCGGAGTGAACACGTCGGTGTCATAGTTGGAACGCTTTCCTTGCAATGCCATGCAAAGACGCTCAAATCCCATGCCGGTGTCAATTACCTTGGCGGGCAGCGGTTCAAGCGAACCGTCGGCTTTGCGGTTGTACTGCATGAACACAAGATTCCATATCTCAATCACCTGCGGATGGTCGTGGTTCACGAGATCGCGTCCGGGAATGGCTGCTTTCTCTTCTTCGCTACGCAGGTCGATGTGGATTTCCGAGCAGGGACCACAAGGACCGGTGTCACCCATTTCCCAAAAGTTATCATGCTTGTTGCCGTTGATGATGTGATCGGCTGGAAGATGTTTTTCCCAGAAAGAGGCTGCTTCATCGTCGCGGCTAAGCCCCTCGGAAGGAGAGCCTTCAAAAACAGTAGCGTAAAGGTTTTCCGGATTCAATTTCAATACATCAACCAAATATTCCCAAGCCCAGTCGATAGCTTCTTTCTTAAAGTAATCGCCAAATGACCAGTTGCCGAGCATCTCAAACATGGTGTGGTGGTATGTGTCCATACCCACTTCCTCAAGGTCGTTGTGCTTGCCGCTCACACGGAGGCACTTTTGAGAATCGGCTACACGGGTGTGCTTAGCCGAAGCATTGCCAAGAATAATATCTTTGAATTGGTTCATTCCGGCGTTGGTGAACATGAGTGTGGGGTCGTCCTTGATTACCATCGGTGCTGAAGGGACAATCTGGTGACCCTTCTCACGGAAAAAGTCCTTAAATGACTCTCTGATTTCCTTAGCTGTCAGCATTTTTATGTATCTTGTATTTATATTTCCAATTTAGAGTGCAAAGGTACGCAAAAACCTACAATTTACCACCTGAATTTTTGTAAATAAAAGAACTTGTCGCTAAATTTGTGAATTACCACAATTCATTATCACAAAAAAAAAATAAGCTATGACAAATCTGACCCAACGTGGGCCTGGATTCATGACGCTAAGAAGGATGAGTATAAGACTTCTTTTAACCGCGACATTCCTCGGCTCAAATCTTCTCATCCCGGCAGGCGTTTCAGCAAAAAGTATTTCGCTTGAAGAGGCTGCTGTAATCGCTAAAGATTTTTTTGCCTCAAAAAGCAATAGTGCAAAGGGTGCCTTGGTGCCTGAAGTTGTAAAATTGACGTCTAAAACCACGGAGAAGTATTCATCGAAAGTCCAATCAGAAGATACTGCTCAACCTTATTATCTTTTCAACGATGCTTCTGGTTTCGTGATTGTGTCGGGTGATGATGACCGTAATCCGATAGTGGCTTATTCGCTTGACTCAAAACTGGAGAGTGACAATCTGCCTCCGCAGCTTGAATGGTTTCTGGAAAGTTATGAAAATACCGTGAAAGCCGGTGGAGTCACGTTGACTTCCGACTTTGTAGCTACTCCGGTGTCTCCAATCATGAAAACGAAGTGGAATCAGGATTTACCTTACAATAGTCTCTGTCCCAAATACCCGGGAGATGAATACCCGGCTCCTACCGGTTGTGTTGCCACAGCAGTCGCACAGGTGATGAAAGTCCATAATTTTCCACCTCAAGGCAAGGGGGCTGTTGCATATAAGGAGGGTTCATGGAATGGATATAACGTGGATTTGAACCATGTTTATGATTGGGCAAATATGATTGACGATTATGAATCTATGGAGTACACGCAGGTTCAGGCTGATGCCGTGTCACGGTTAATGCATGATGTCGGTGCCGCTGTGTGCATGGATTATGGCAGAGAGCAATCAGGTGCTCCACATCAAGCGGTGCTGCCGGGGCTGTTCCGTCACTTCAATTATTCCAAGGATATGCAGATGCTCTTTCGTGACACATATAAATCATCGGAATGGATGTCGATGATTCAAGATAATCTCATGAAGGGGTGGCCCATTGTCTACTCAGGAAGCAGTGCTTCAAGCGGTCATGAATTTGTGCTCGACGGTATTGATAATAATGGATATGTTCATGTCAATTGGGGTTGGGGCGGCATGGCTGACGGATATTTTGATATCAACTCTCTTGAACCTTATAGCACAGGCATAGGTGGTGGCGACGGTTCCTATAACAAGAATCAGGCTATGTTGATAAATATCCATCCCGGTGATGCTGATGCTGACAATGCTCAATACCCAGGAATGCTCTATTTCTACAATTTCAAGGCTATGGCAACTACTGATGATGACGGTTGGGTGGATGGAATGAAAATGAGCATGTATTTTGATTTTGCTAATCTCACTGATAAGGAATTAAAAGCAAGGACTATCAAGTTGACTTTCTCGCTTTTGGACAAAGACAAGAATGTTATTGATCCCAATTTCCTCAGTGGTACACAAGGAAATCTTGGACGGAATTATTACGCTACTGAGCGTTATCCGCAAGCTGCTGATCCTTTAATGGCAAATAAATGTGACTTCACTAATGTGGCAGATGGAGAATATTACTTGTGTCTAAATAATCAATTTGAATATTTAGGTTATTATGCCAATGAGGAGTCGGGATATAAGCAGGATATTTTTTATGCGTCTGACCCATATTACCCTGTGATCAAGTGCGATGGCAAACTTCTGTTGCCGAGAGAGGCTAAGGAATACTCAGAGTATAGCATTGAGTTGATCAGCCTTGAACAGACTGCTCCGAAATACAATACTCAAGACAGTAAGCTACAGATGGATGTGGTATTCCGTAATAATGGTAATAGCACTCTGACTGGGGAGGCTTGGGTCTATGTATTGCCCGATAATGCTCCGGAATCTTTCACGGAATTGCCTGCTGAAGCTGAACATATAGGCTATATTTCGTTGGTCGGCATTTATCCCGGAGCTTCAAAAGCTTGTAGTTTTACAACACCTTGGGAGTCCAAATTCAATTCGATGGCGTTGGGCAAGCATCGTCTTGCATTCACTTATGCCAACAAGTTGGTTGAAATGTCGCAACCTGTCTATTTCGAGATAACGGAGCTTCCAGATAATCATCCGTTTGTGTTGACTACCAATCTGATGCTAAATCCTGATGAGGTGACAAATACCGATTGCTGGGTGGGATATGAGTTTGGATATGTTGTTAATGATAACTGGCGTGATTGGTTTTATCAGGATAAGACTCTTCAGTTCTGGGCTAAGCGCCGTGGTAGCGAAGATGCCGAGTTCCTTCTTCGAGAGGTGGATGCCGCTGAGATGTATTTTACTTCTCAGAAATCATATATAATCTGGGACTATGCCAACTTACTTTGGAAGACTCCCGGTGTCTATGACTTCTATCTTAAGTATAAGTCGGGCGATGAATGGGTATATCTCGATGCACCTGCTAATAAGGGTAGTTTCACTGTGGTTGAGGATAAGCCTGAGTATGACCTTGTGCTATCATCTCCGATGATCATAAACAATGGCAATCCGGTGAAGACCGATCAATATTTCCCGATTTCATTTACCGTTAAGTCAAATACCGGTATAAATTTTGAGGGTGATAATGCATGGATGAGCTTGAAGTTTACTCGTGACCCGTCGTCAGATGATAACATTGGTTACGGTACCGATTTCGCTTACGGAAAGAAGGTTTTGAATCCGGGTGAAGAAACAACAATCACGACATCAGCATATATAGGCTCCTATACGGAAGATGTTGAAAAAATGAAGCTGATGGCGATGGTGCAATTTACCTTTATGGATGGTGATTATTGGAAGTCAGTAATTCTGAATCCGGTCGATTACAAGGAATCGACTTATGTGAATTTCGGAAACTCAGGAATTTCGGATATCACTTCTGACATGAATATCACGGTTTACGTTGATGGCATGGTATGCATCGTGAAGGGGACGGAGCCGGGGGACATAGTGGATATTTACTCTATTGACGGGCGTAAATGTATTGGTATGGATTGTACCTCCGATAGTATTGAGGCTTCTCTTATGCCGGGAGTGTATGTGGTCAATGTTCTTGGCAACAACCGCAGTTATTCTACCAAGATAGTAGTACGATAACAAATAGGCCTCATGAAACATACAAGGAGGTTGTACCGGAAAGATCATCGGTTCAACCTCCTTGTTGTATGTAGTGGGATATTGGATTTTTATTCCTGGGTGGGGTAGTGGAATGGTTTGCCGTTGACGATCACATTTTCGAATGTGATGTCTTCGACTCCGACAATGTGGTTGATTTCAGGATCGGTCACACCGTCAAACGTGCAGTTCTTGATCACTATGTCGCGTGCTTGGACCTTGTCGGGGAATCCTTCAAGATTGAGCACATAACGGCTCTTCTTGCTTGTGATGTTTTCCAGATGGATGTTGTGGAAATATGGAGGATAGGGACCGTCATAGACATACCAGTATTGCAATTCAAACCCGAGGATCGACTGGCGGCATTCTCCCACAGTGATGTCACGCACGAAGATATTCTGCACTTCTCCACCTCGTTCGGCATTGGATTTTATGCGGATGATGCGGTCAAGGTTGGGGCTGTCCATGGTGCAGTTTTCCACCCACACATTGTTCACACCGCCTGTGATTTCGCTACCCATAGCTACACCGGCGTGTCCGTCTTTCATAGAGCAGTTGCGCACTACTACGTTTTCGCAAGGGATATTCCAGCGGCGACCATCCTGATCACGACCCGATTTTATTGCGATGCAGTCATCTCCGGTATCAAAGTAGCAGCTGTCAATAAGAACATTGCGACATGATTCAGGGTCGCATCCGTCATTGTTCACGCCGTGGCTCTGCATTTTTACGTTTTTCACAGTCACGTTTTCGCACATGAGAGGATGTATGAGCCAGAATGGTGAGTTATGAAGGGTGAAACCTTCGAGAAGCACATTGTTGCAACGGTATAGGTTGATGAACTGCGGGCGGATTCCTGCTTCTCCGCTGAACACACGTTGAGCCACGGGAAGCGAGTCCTCCTTCATCTGGTAGAGCAGAGTCTTTTCGTTTATCTTTTCCCCTTTTTCGTTGATTGTGCCTTTTAGCCGTGTCGGTGTGAACCAGTTGGTAGTGTCGGCGCACCCGTCCATCACGCCGTTGCCTGTTATAGCGACATTGGTAGCTTCATAGGCGTAAATCAGGGGTGAGATGTTGTAGCAGTCAATACCCTCTATGCGGGTGAGCACTGTGTCAAAAAGAGCCGGATCAGTGGCAAATTTCAGCAATGTGCTGTCAGAGAGATGAAGATTGACGTTGGAGCGGAGTCTGATAGGAGCGGTCTTGAATGTTCCGTTAGGAATTAACACTGTTCCTCCGCCGTTTTCCGAGCAAGCGATAATAGCGTTGTTTATAGCTTTGGTGAACAGCGAGTCTCCTTCGGTGTGATAGTCGGTGATGACGTAGGTGGTGTCAGGAAACACCGGGGCAGAGATTTGTGAAAGCACATTGTTCATCTCATCCCAAGGAGTGACCTCTTTCGGTGAGCATGACAGAAGCAAAGTTGTGGCTGTTGCCGCGACTGCCGATAAATTTAAGATATTGGAATGCATATTTTAGAGTTGTTAGGCATGAGCTTATTGCCATGCGCGATATTAGAAATAAGAATCAATTGAATATAGAATGAGGGGAAATGCCTCATGAACATAAAAGCATTTCCCCTCACGTATTTTCAGATAATTAGCCGATGGTGATTCCTGCGAATCCCATGAATGCCAATGCGAGCATACCGGCGCATATCAATGCGATGGGCACACCACGCATGGGGGCGGGAACGTCGATGATGGCAAGCTTCTCACGGATTCCGGCAAAGATAACCAGAGCGAGTGTGAAGCCGATAGCGGTAGCGATGGCATAAACCAATGATTCGCCAAGGTTATATCCTTTTTGAATCACAAGGATTGCCACACCAAGTACGGCGCAGTTGGTGGTGATCAACGGCAGGAACACTCCCAGTGCCTGATAAAGCGCGGGGGCGATCTTCTTCAGGATGATTTCAAGCATCTGAACAAGGGCTGCAATCACAAGAATGAAAACGATGGTCTGCATATAGGCGAGTCCCAGCGGATTCAGTACGTAGATCTGCAACAGCCATGTCACCAAAGTGGCGAGTAGCATTACGAAAGTTACGGCAGCGCCCATACCGGTTGCCGATGACAACTTCTTGGACACGCCAAGGAACGGGCATATTCCGAGGAATTGCGCGAAGACAATATTATTTACGAATATTGCCGTTACGATAATTGAAAGATAAGCAAGCATGACTATGAGCGTTTACGGATGTAGTTAAACAAAGCCACAAGGAATCCCAATGCGATGAATGCTCCCGGGGCAAGCACGAACACGAGCGAACCGAAAGTTTCGGGATAGATTTGGGCGCCAAACACACAGCCGGTACCAAGGATTTCACGCACTGCGCCGAGAAGGGTGAGGGCGATGGTGAATCCGAGTCCGATTCCGATACCGTCGAACAGTGAATCGCCTACGGAATGACGAGATGCGAATGCCTCGGCACGTCCAAGCACGATACAGTTAACGACAATAAGAGGGATGAAAAGCCCAAGGCTTGCATTGAGAGCAGGCAGATAGGCTTGCATTATCATTTGCAATAATGTCACGAATGTTGCGATTACCACAATAAAGGCGGGAATACGCACTTTATCAGGGACAAGGCTCTTGATGGCTGAAATAGCTATGTTAGAGCAAATCAATACCCCGGTAGTGGCAAGACCCATTGACATACCATTCATCGCCGAGCCGGTGGTTCCTAATGTAGGACACATACCGAGCAGGAGAACAAATGTAGGATTCTCCGCGACGATTCCGTTAGTAAGAATGCGTAATTTATTCATTGTTGAGGTCTTTTTTATATGTTTCAAATGCGTGGAAACAATCATTTAATGCCGACAGGAACGCACGTGAGCTGATGGTGGCGGCGGTGATTGCGTCAATCGCGCCTCCGTCTTTAGCCACGGTCATGTTGACAACGGCGGGATCCTTGCCGAGAACAGAGCGGTTGCCCTCTTCCATGCGGAACCATTCGTTCATCTTGGCTCCAAGTCCTGGAGTTTCGGCGTGGGACAGTACCTGGAATCCGCTTACCACTCCTTGAGCGTCGAATCCGTACATGATTTTGATTTCACCCGAGAATCCGCTTTTGGTATAACCTTCTACTGCGGCTCCGACAAATTTGTCGCCCTCGTAAGCTGGATATACAGTGAATGGAGCGTTGGTTTCTCCAAGTTGATATATCTCAGTGGCATTGGCGAGCGGATCATTGTCAAATGCAGGAAGCACATCCTTGATGGCATCGACGCGGGTCTGCTTTTCAGCTTGTGCGATAGGCTCGGCGGTGACGCCATGTGCCCATGCGAGCAATGATGCCGCAACGATGGTGATTACGCCCAGCGACACGATCATATTGGGCAATGTAGATGCGAGCTTTTTCATTTTTTACTCCTTTCTCCGAACTTAGACGGCTTAATGTAACGGTCAATCAAGGGCACTACGCTATTTGCAAGCAGGATAGCGAATGACACGCCTTCGGGATAAGCGCCCCATTTACGGATTATAACAGTGATCACGCCGATGAGAACTCCGAATACGATCATTCCCTTGTGTGACATAGGCGAAGTCACGTAGTCGGTAGCCATGAAGCAGGCGCCGAGGATAAGACCTCCTGAGAGCAATTCAATTGCTATATTGTCGCCGATGCATAGTGTGAAGAGAGCTACTGCTCCAAGCACGGCAACAGGAATGTGCCAAGTGATTACTTTCACGCATAGGAGGTACACGAAGCCTATGAGCAACGCGATAGCACTTACTTCGCCAAGAGAACCTCCCATGAAACCGATTGCGTTGTGAGCAAGGTTGATGGCATCAGGAGTGGTTTCTCCGAGTTTGAGCATACCAAGAGTGGTGGCTCCGGTGGTTGCGTCAAGATAGTTCCAGGTGTTTTCTCCGGGGATAGGCCATGAAGTCATCTGAACCGGGAATGAAATCAAGAGGAACACACGACCCACGAGGGCGGGATTCCAGATGTTGCATCCGAGACCTCCGAATGACATCTTACCGATTCCGATAGCAACAACCGAACCGATCAACACGATCCACACGGGAAGGTTGGAGGGAAGGTTGAAGGCAAGCAGAAGTCCGGTGAGGATAGCGCTGCCATTGGCAAGTGTGGCATCCTCATTGCCAAACATCCATCGGTTTATGACATACTCAGTAGCCATGCAACCGAGTAGTGCGGTGACGATTACAATCAGTGCGCCTACTCCGAAGAAATAAATCGAGCAAGCGAGCGCCGGCAAAAGCGCGATAATGACGTGCCACATACAGGCTGACACCGTGCGACGGGTGTGGAAGTGTGGCGACGCCGAAATAGTTAGCATTGGATTCATTTTTCCATCGTTTATTTTTGCTGCCTTGCACGGATAATGCCGCCGACAGTCGTTTTACCAAGTCTTATATAATCAAGTAGCGGACGGGTAGAAGGGCAGATGTAGCTGCAGCAGCCACATTCAATACAGTTCATGACTTTATTGGCTTCCACTTCCTCCCATTGTTCGAAGCGTGACAATGTGCTCAACAAGTAAGGCTCAAGTCCCATGGGGCACGCACTCACGCATGATGCGCAGCGGATGCAGGGCTCGACCTTGTTGCGCTTGGCTTCGGACTCCGGCAGCATCAACACTGCTGATGTGCCTTTGATGGTCGGCGCGTCGATATTGACAGCGCTCTTACCCATCATCGGACCGCCGAGGATGATCTTGCCGGTGTCAGCGGGCACGCCTCCGGCTACATCAATGACAGCCTTGAGGTTGGTGCCGAGAGCAACGAGATAATTGCCGGGACGTTCAACCGACGGACCGGTGATGGTCATTACTCGTTCGATCAGCGGCTTGCCAAATTTGACCGCTTCATATACGGCATAGGCTGTTGCCACGTTTTGCACGATCGCGCCGGTGGCAATAGGGAGCGCTCCTGAAGGAACCTCTTTGCCAATAGTGGCAGCGATGAGCTGCTTTTCACCACCTTGCGGATATTTCACCTGTAGCGGCATCACCTCGATGCGGCTGTCAGATGACGCCTTCTGGGTGAGCAGGTCGATGGCGTTGGCTTTATTGTTTTCGATGCCGATGATAGCACGGTCAACGCCTGCTGCTTTCATAAGCAATTTCACTCCTTCAAGGATTTCATCAGGGTGCTGAAGCATCAATGCGTGGTCATTGGTAAGATAAGGCTCACACTCGACTGCGTTGATGATCACCACTTCAGCTTTACTTCCGGGAGGAGGGCATAATTTAACCTTTGTGGGGAAGGTGGCGCCACCAAGACCCACGATACCTGCGTTGTCGATGATTCCGATAATCTCTTTTGGATCAAGAGCGGCTATCTCTTCATCGGTGCGTACAGCTACAGGATTCTTTACGGCTTCGAGGTCGCGTTCATGATCCTCGTCGCTTGCTACGATAGTCACTGTGTCGATGGGGAGTCCGAATGCGGTTTTGCTCTTGTCGATTTTTGTGACAGTTCCTGAAATTGATGCGTGAACATTTGCCGAAACAAATCCACCGGCAGCAGCCACAAGGTCGCCACGGTTCACGTGGTCGCCTTTCTTGAGTTCACATTTTGCCGGAGCTCCGATATGTTGCGCAAAAGCGATTACCACTTCGCGCGGCAGATCTACCGGAATAATTTCGGCAGATGCTGTCAATTTACTCTCAGGTGGATGTACACCACCCTTGTGAAATGTATGCAACATGGTGTTATTCTGTTACTTTTACTTCCTTAATTACTCGTGTGGTGTGAATAGCCTTTGTGGGGCATTCAGCTACACATTTCTGACACAGACGGCACTTGGTGTAGTCGATGTAAGCAAGATTGTCGGCAACGGTGATTGCTTCAAACGGACAGACTTTCTTACACTTGCCACAGCCGATACAAGCTACGCTACATTCTTTCATAGCGATTGCTCCACGGTCTTTGTTGGCGCAGGCAACCCACACGCGCATTCCTTTAGGTCCTTTCTTGCGGAGTTCAAGGATGTGGCGGGGACAAGCTTTTGTACAAGCTCCACAGCCGGTACACTTTTCAGTGTCGACTACAGGAAGTCCGGTCACGGGATCCATGTGCAACGCGTCAAACTTACAAGCAGACACGCAGTCGCCGCATCCGAGACATCCATAAGGACAGTCGGTGGTTCCGGCGCTTACTGAGCTCAGAATGGCGCATGACTTCGGACCGTCGTAATTAGATGTTGTGGGACGGTTCTCGCAGGAACCGTTGCAACGCAACACGGCTACCATAGGTTCGGAAGCGGTGGCGGTCAGTCCTACAATGTCGGCGATTTTCTTCATGGCGTCATTGCCGGCACCGGGACACATCAGATTGTCAAGCGAGTCGGCAGTGGCGCAAGCGCAAGCAAAGTCATGGCATCCTGAACGGCCACAACTTCCGCAGTTGGCGCCCGGAAGAACCGCTTCGATCAATTCGATGCGTGGGTCTTCCTTCACATAGAACCGCTTCGAGACAACAAAGAGGATCAAGGCACTTAAAATGCCTATGCCTCCTAAAATCAAGATTGCAATAATAATTGGTGACATCTCACGGTAATTTGTTGGTATAAAAAATTAGTTAGTTATCGTTTTTCGATTTTCCAGAGGAATTTGCGGTTGAGCTTTTTCCTCAGTAGGTAAAGTATCACAAAGTATATGGCTGTGAAAAGTAGTCCTGAAACGGCACACAAGCCCTCGTCGAGTCCGGCAAAGTAGGCTGCGGCAACACCGATGCACAGCATGATGCACGGCAGTACCATGGCGATGAGCGTGGCTGAGTATTGTTTCGAGTCATCCAACGTGATAATCACGTGTTGACCGGGAGAATATATCGATGAATCCTTGACCGGGACTTCGATCACTGATCCTGATTCTCCATTCGGCTTGCACATGAATTTCACGCTGCATCCTCCGCATTTCTCTCCTCCATCGCCCACGTGCACTTTCAGTACTCCCGGAAGCACAGCCTCGATAGTGCCCAGATGGGATAATTGCTGAGGCATCAATCGTCGAGTTTATGGATGATGAGACCTGAACGCAGTTTAGGCTCAAACCATGTGGTCTTCGGTGGCATGATGTTTCCGCTGTCGGCGATATCCATCAGTTGCTGCATAGTCACCGGATATAGTGCGAGTGCTACTTTCATCTCGCCTGAGTCTACGCGGTGTTTTAACTCGCCTAACCCTCTGATTCCGCCTACGAAATCAATGCGCTTGTCGCTGCGTAGGTCATGAATGCCGAGAATGTCGCGTAGGATAAGGTCGCTTGACACGGTTACATCCAATTTGCCTATAGGATCATTGTCATCATATCGTCCTTCGCGTGCCGTGAGGCTGTACCATTTCCCATCAAGATACAATGAGAAATTGTGCAGTGCGGCAGGTCGATATTCATCTTCGCCTTTCAATTCTACTACAAAATCCTTTTCAAGTGCATCAAGGAATTGCTGTGCGGTGAGTCCGTTGAGATCCTTTACCACGCGGTTGTAGTCGATTATCTTGAGGTGAGATGCCGGGAAAGCCACGGCAAGGAAGTAGTTATACTCTTCGTCACCTTTATGTTCGAGATTATTCTGGGCTTTTTCGTTTCCCACGAGAGCGGCAGCCGCTGTGCGGTGATGCCCGTCGGCTATGTATAACGATGGTATCGCGGCAAACAGTTCAGTTACGCGGCTGATGGTGTCGTCGTTGTCAATCACCCAAAAATGGTGACCGAAGCCGTCTGCCGACACAAAATCATATTCCGGAGTTCCTGCGGTCACATCCTTGATGATCTTTTCAAGCTCTTCATTGTCAGGGAAAGCGAAGAACACCGGCTCTACGTTGGCATTGTTTATGCGCACGTGTTTCATGCGGTCCTCCTCTTTGTCGCGGCGGGTGAGCTCATGCTTTTTGATTCTGCCTTCCATGTAGTCGGCGACGTTGGCAGCGATTACAAAACCATACTGTGTCCGTCCGTTCATCGTCTGGGCATAGATATAGTAGTGTTCCTTATCGTCCTGCACAAGCCATCCGTTGTCCTGGAATGCCTTGAAATTAGCCACAGCCTTGTCGTAGACTTCAGGCGCGTGCTCATCCATGCCGGGCTCAAAGTCAATCTCCGGCTTTATAATATGGTAGAGTGACTTAAGATTGTCGCCCGCTTCGGCTCTCGCTTCTTCGGAATTCAACACGTCATAGGGGCGTGATGCTACCTCGGTCACGAGTTCTCTCGGTGGACGAAGCCCTTTGAACGGTTTGATTTTAGCCATTGTTTTTTAGTTTTAAAGGTATTATTTTCTAATAATTGTCTGCTCGCGGTCGGGACCTATCGATACGATGGTGATTGGTGTCTCAAGCTCTTTTTCGAGGAAAGCGATATAGTCTTTGAATGCTTGCGGGAACTGGTCTTCGCTGCGGAAAGAGGTCATGTCGGTTTTCCATCCCGGAAGGGTCACGTATATCGGCTTGATTTCATCTTCTTCGATAGAGAACGGGAATTCTTCCACACGCTCACCGTTGATTTCATAAGCCACGCAAGCCTTTATTTCGTCAAAGCCGTCAAGAACGTCGCTCTTCATCATGATCAATTGGGTGACTCCGTTGATCATGATCGCATATTTCAATGCCACAAGGTCGATCCAGCCGCATCGGCGTTCACGTCCTGTCACGGCTCCATATTCATGACCGAGGTCACGGATGAGTTTTCCTGTCTCGTCAAAAAGCTCGGTAGGGAATGGTCCGGCTCCTACACGGGTGCAGTATGCCTTGAAGATTCCGAATACTTCGCCGATTTTATTAGGTGCCACACCGAGACCTGAACAAGCTCCCGAGCAGATGGTGTTGCTTGATGTCACGAACGGGTAGCTGCCGAAATCCACATCGAGCAGAGTGCCCTGTGCGCCTTCGCATAGCACGCTTTTGCCCTCTTTAAGGAGGCGGTTCACGAGATGCTCGCTGTCGATGATGTCATAGCCCTTTATGTATTCAATGGCATCAAGCCATTTCTTTTCAAGCTCGGCAAATTGCGGATCTTCGCCCATTGATTTCAGGATTGCAACGTGGCGGTCGCGTGCTGCCGCATATTTTGACTCGAAATTGTGGAATGTATCGCCAAGACGCAGTCCGTTACGGCTGATTTTATCGGTATAAGTGGGTCCGATACCCTTTCCTGTCGTTCCGATTTTAGCTCCGCCTTTGGCTTTTTCGTTAGCGGCGTCGAGCAGACGGTGGGTAGGAAGGATAAGATGGATTTTCTTTGAAAGTTTGAGGATATTCTTCAATGGCACACCGCTTTTTTCAAGTGCTTCGGCTTCTTCTTTGAAGAGAACGGGATCGAGAACGACTCCGTTGCCGATGATATTGGTCTGCCCATGTTGGAAAATGCCTGACGGAATTGAGCGGAGCACATATTTTTTGCTTTCGAACTCAAGAGTATGTCCGGCATTCGGACCTCCTTGGAAACGTGCCACCACATCATATTTCGGTGTCAACACGTCAACTACTTTGCCTTTTCCCTCATCGCCCCATTGGAGCCCGAGCAAAACATCAACTTTCATCTTTATTTACTGTTGTTGGTTCTAATTACTTTTTTCTTTGGCGCTTATTGCGGCGCACACACGCATTGCAAGTGCCGTAAACGTAAAGGCTGAAATAGGAGTTTTGGAAAGCCGAATAGTGCCTCGTGTTTATGAATTGCACCAACTCGGGGTCTTTGACCTCCTTTATTTTGCCACATTGACGGCATATTAAATGCAGATGATTGGAAGAGATGCCCGTCGCTACTTCATATTGCGCCGGTTGTGTGCCGAATTGATGGCGACGTACTATTCCACAGTCACAGAACAGATCCATGGTGTTGTAGAGCGTGGCTCTGCTCACATGAAAACCGTCAGCATCGATTGCCGCATACAGTGTGTCGATGTCAAAGTGCCGGTTCATTTCAGCTACTTTGTCAAGAATGGCAAAACGCTCCGGAGTTTTCCTTAGCTTTTTAACCCGAAGATACTCCGTCAATGCGGCACGCAATGCAATCAATGACTTTTCATCCAACATTATTATGCAAAATTAAATGTTTTTACCAATAAATCCGACTTTTCACGCAGAAATTTTGTTATTTTGCAAAACAGTTTTGTGAAAAGACATGACGGATGACTCTAAAAAAACACGACTAAGCTCCCTTATCAGCACCATCAAGGGCTTGCCTGAGAGATGGAAAAAGATATGGGCATATTGCAGTGACGAGGTGTGGAACGACACTCGCAGCAATTGGAAAGTAGATACGATAAAGACTATAAATCTGTCAGTTAGGTCGTTTATGAACACTAAATTGCAGAATCAGGCATCATCGCTCACCTACAATACGCTTCTTGCAATAGTGCCGGCGCTTGCCATTCTTTTTGCGATAGGGCGAGGATTCGGCTTTCAGAATATATTGACATCGCAGTTATTCAACTCGTTGCCGTCGCAAAAGAGAGCTCTTGACGCGGCTCTTGGATTTGTCGACCAGTATCTTGAACAGGCATCGCAGGGCGTGTTTGTCGGTGTGGGTCTTGTGTTCCTGCTTTGGACATTGATTTCATTGATGAGTAATATCGAGAGCACTTTCAACCTTATATGGGGAGTGTCATCTGACCGTTCCATGGCAAGAAAGGTGATCGATTATACCGCTATATTGTTTTTGCTCCCGATTCTGATGATATGTTCAAGCGGTATATCGCTTATGATGTCGAGCACGATGCTTGAGCATACGATTTTCAAGATATTTTCTCCGGCATTGAAGGTGATTCTTGATCTGGCTCCATTTTTCTTGTGTTGGCTGTCGTTTACCGGAATGTATATGCTATTTCCCAATACCAAGGTGAAGTTTAAGTATGCCTTGTTAAGCGGAGTGCTTGCGGGAACCGGATTCCAGATTCTGCAATATCTCTTTGTGTCAGGACAGTTGTATGTGTCGAAATACAACGCCATTTACGGTAGTTTCGCGTTTCTGCCGTTGCTGTTGCTGTGGCTCCAGCTTGTGTGGACCATTACATTGGCAGGAGTGGTGCTGTGCTATTCCTCTCAAAATATATTCCAGTTTAGCTTCAACAGCGACATAAATTCAATCTCGCCCGATTACAAACGCAAGATTGCCGTGGTGATAATGGCTATCGTGACGCAGCGTTTTGACAAGCAATACCAGCCGTTGAGAATCTCTGATTTTGCCGCTCTTTATCACATGCCAGCACGGCTTGTGAATGATGTGATAATCGAGCTTGTGGAGGCAGGTTTGCTGAGCGAGGTGTACCTTGGCAAGAACAATGAAGAGCGTGCCTACCAACCGGCAGTCGATATTCATCAACTGTCACTCGGATATGTGATGAAAAAGATCGACACAACCGGTTCGGCGCAGTTCATTCCGCATTTCAAGGATGAGTTCGCTCCTCTATTGAAATTGCTTAATGATATAAGTGAGGATGTGATAAAGGGTAAGTCCGATATATTGCTTATGGATATTCCTGTCAATATTGAAGGCACTCCCGACCCGTCAATAAAAAAACATTAATCATTTTAACCCAACAAAACAATGAAAACTCAGATTTCAACTACTGCCGCTCCCGGGGCTATCGGTCCCTACAGCCAGGCTATTGACACAGGTTCAATGCTTTTTGCTTCAGGTCAGATTCCCATCAATCCTGCCGACGGCACTATTCCCGAAGGTATCACTGCCCAAACCAAGCAGTCACTTGCTAATGTAAAGGCTATCCTTGCCGAAGCCGGTCTTACTGTCGACAATGTGGTAAAGACTACCGTGTTTCTTGCAGATATGGGCGATTTCGCAGCGATGAATGAAGTGTATGCTGAGGTGTTCACCGCACCGTTCCCGGCTCGTTCGGCAGTTGCAGTGAAGACTCTTCCCAAGAATGTGCTTGTGGAGATTGAGGTTATCGCTGTTAGATAATGTGATTATTTGACAAGCTCAGAATAATAAAGCGCCGCACTGATCTGATGGTTAGTGCGGCGTAATTGTGTTTTATGGTGTGGACTTTTTATTTCTCTTCTATAGGCGCTGAATTCTCATCGAGCGGTATCAGTTTTACGCCTAAGGAGTGATTCTTGATTTTCTCGGGGGTTCCATGGTAGTACACCTTGCCGTTGACTCCTTTCACGTTCAGCGACTTAATAGGCGCGCAGCCTATGTATCCTGTGCCGAGCAGGGTACAGTTAATATCATCGGCTTGCATTTCATCGGCTTGTATTGAGCCGGTTCCCACTGCTTTCAGCGATGCTTTTCCTGCTTTTCCCTGCAAGTGCATTGTGCCGTTGCCGGTTTCGAGGCTTGCGTCGATGTTGCTTGCGTCGATACCATGTATAGCGAGACGGCCGTTGCCGATGAGACGCGCATGGAATTTAGGCGTAGGTTTTAGTGAAAGCACTTTCACCAGAGAGTCTCCGCTGTTTTCCACTTTGGTGAGGAATCGGGAATATACGGTTATTAACGGAAGATTGTCATAGTCGATGCCGTCGGTTGATATCTGGATGTCGAGTCGGTTCTTGTTGTTTGTGAACATAAGCACTGATGCAAGTTCCGGCTCAGTGACAAACGAGGCTATTCCTGCCGAATCGTCATTGCACACATAATTCACTTTCAAGCCTTCGATCACGCGCAGTTCATGGAAGTCCTTTACGTTGATGTTGTAGCGTTTCAATCCGTCAGCGCTTGCCGAGGATATTCCTAACATTGCAGCAATTGCAATAACTATCGACTTGTACATAACCGATTTATTTTATAATGTTTATATTGTCTTTTTTCCCGGATATTTTAGCTGTAGCCGGTTCGCCGTATATATCGATGTCGCCGACGCCCGAACAGGTTGCCGTTGCCATTTCTGAAGCATAGCAGCTTATGTCACCGCTTCCCGACACCTTGGCTGTGGCGAGATCGGCTATCAGTTTGCGGCAGGATATGTCGCCGGCGCCTGAAACGATCATGTAGGCAGCTTTGCACTGTCCGTCGATTTTCACATCGCCCGATCCGGTCACTGTGATATCGGCGCTTTGTGCTACGAGATGCTTGATTTTAATGTCGCCTGCTCCGCTCACATTGATGTCGGCGGTTTCTGTCGTGAGTCCGTCAATTTCGATGTCGCCTACTCCTGTTATGGAGAGGTCGAGAGTTCCTGTCTTGACCTGTTCCATCTCAATGTCACCCGCTCCCGAGATTTTGATGTTTACATTGTCGGCAAGGGAAAGTGATGATGCGGCATCAATGTCGCCTGCTCCAGAAAGGGTGATATTCTCCAACGGCACCGGAAGGTAGACTTTCACGGTCGAAACTTTCTTGAAAAAATCATTCATCACCTCGCGGTTATTGTTTTCGAGGGAGAAAGTGAGGGTTTTGTCGATGACTTCAATCTTCAGGATGTCGTTGATCGATGGATCTATGTCGTAGGTGACAAAACCGGCTGAATCGGCTTTGTTGCACAGGTATATGTCAACGGGAGCCGATGTTTTTATTCCGGAGAATTCTTTGCCCATGTCGAGCTTGATGTGCTCGCGGGAGTTGGCTGATATTGCGGTTGCCAATAGTGCGATTGTAATAAGTGCAGTTTTCATTGTGTCTACGTAACTGAATTAATTGAATTGTGGTAAAATATTATGTTCTATGTTTGACAGAATCTTGTCAAGTTCGTCCCAGGTTTCGGCTCTCAGCATCGCCACGCGCGTGTCGCGGAAATGGGGTATTCCCTTGAACAAAGGTGATGCGGCAAGGTGTCGGCGTATGTGCAGAATGCCTCTGTATTCGTCGATATTTCCGATGCTTTCGGTGATCTGCCTGCGCAGCAGTGAGAACTTGTCGGATAATGACAATCCTTCCGAAGAGTTGCCTTCAAGGTGATTTTTTATTTCGCGGAATATCCAGGGCGCTCCTATCGATGCTCTGCCCACCATGACACCGTCTACGCCATAGCGTGAGAATGCCTCTTCAGCTTTTTCAGGCGTGGTGATGTCGCCGTTGCCTATAAGCGGTATGGTCAATCGTGGATTCTCTTTCACCCGGGCTATCATCTCCCAGTCGGCATCGCCGGTGTACATCTGTGAGCGCGTGCGGCCATGTACGGTGAGCGCCTGTATGCCGCAGTCCTGAAGCTGCTCGGCAAGTGTCACGATTATCTTTGATTCATGGTCCCAACCGAGGCGGGTTTTGACTGTCACGGGTATATTGACCGCGTTTACCACAGCCTTGGTTATTTCGAGCATCTTTGGGATATCGCGTAGCATTCCCGCTCCGGCGCCTTTTCCGGCGACTTTTTTCACGGGGCAGCCGAAATTTATGTCGAGTATGTCGGG
The DNA here is from genome assembly GCA_023663655.1 of Lachnospiraceae bacterium. GTDB lineage: Bacteria > Bacteroidota > Bacteroidia > Bacteroidales > Muribaculaceae > Muribaculum. The sequence continues at coordinate 37,277 of JAMPGZ010000005.1, read as the reverse complement.
TTTAGCCTGTTCCACTATTTTAGCGGCTTCGACCATCGGTTCGATCTCCCTGCCGTATATCTGTATTGCGGTGGGGCGTTCCTGCGGGTTTATGTGGAGCTTGCGGGTGGTCGCGGCGATGTTTCTGATCAGAGCGTCGGCTGATACAAATTCAGTATAAACCATGTCGGCTCCCTGCTCCTTGCAAATGAGCCGGAAAGAGTGGTCGGTGACATCCTCCATCGGGGCAAGCATCACCGGACGTGTTCCTAAATCAATATCTCCGATTTTCATATCTCTGCAAATTAACACCTAATATATGTGCTAAGTTAGCTAAAATATGTCAAATCGGAGATATTTTTGATGGAAAATCCTGCTATTTGCGCTTTTTTGGCTGTAGGTTGAGCCGGTATTGAGCCGAGAGCATCACATATCGCGGAAGAGCGTTGGTGTAGCTGACGGTGCGGCCTGAGGCGTTGACGGCGTAGTTTACATTGGATAGCTGGTGAAGGATGTCGAAACTGTCGATCATGAATACCCAGTGGCCGCCCTTTGGAGTGTAGCTCAGTTGCATATTCCATATCATGTCGGTCGTGTCGAGTTCTTTCGATCCGTAACCGTCGCGGGTGTATAGCATGAAGTCAGTGTTTATGCCGAATCCTGCCGGGAGACGGAAATTTCCGATAATGCCGTATTGGAAATGGTTGGCATTGATTGTGCGGAAATCCTCGCGTGACGATGAGGTGTGGCGGTGTGTGCCGCTGCCGCTGAGCCTGAGCTGTTGTTTCCCTATTTGCCATGCGATTGAGAGCCCTTGAGTGAAAAGGTTGGAGCTCACGCTTGATTTTGTGGGTTCTTTCTGGTTCACTCCGATCATGTCGGCATATTTCATGATGCGCTCGGTGGTCGATGAGGAGAATGTGAATTGCTCTTTGGAACCGAACTGGATGTTGAAATAGTTGGATGCTGAAAATGAATTGTTGCCGTCCACGTTGTATGTGCGGTTATGACGCACACCGGTCGAGGTATTGTAGGTGTAGCCGCGCACGAGGGCGTCGTATGTAGTCTCGTAGGATAGCTTGAGATTGTTATTAAGATGCTTTCCTCTCGGAGAAAATCTCCATGACAGGTCATGGCTCATTGTGAAGGCGCTTTTCAGATCGGGATTGCCCAACGATATGTTAAGCGGGTTGTTGTCGTCCACGATATCGATGAGGTGCATCAGGTTGGGGGTCTTGGTGTCAAATTTGAGATTGTATTGCAGTGAGTGTTCCGACATCGTGCGGCGGTTCTCATATTTGGGAGCTAAGTCTACCCTCGCCGATAGATTGTATCGCCCTGATGATGCAAGAAATGAGGTGCGTTTCACCGGATATGCATGGTTGTTGCGCTTGTAGTCGAGGTTTTGGTGTATGATTGAGAATACCGGAGCAAAGCTGATGAATGCATTATACTTCTTGGATGTTTTAGCCCAGCCTATCGAGGGGCTGATTTCATGCTTGTTCTCGATAGTGCGTGATGTATAGCTGTTGGAAGGGTCAAATGTGGATTGATATCCGGTGGGAAGAGTGCCGAATATGCCCATGTCGGCGAGCTGGTCGAGCGCATACATTGATGAATTTCTGTCTCTGCTCAAGAAGCGGTAGCTATAGGAGAGTCCTATTCTGAATGATCGGAACGTGGCGTAATAGCTTGTGGTCCCGTCAAGGGTGAGGGTTCTTATGGGAGAGTTGTCAAAATATTGCCTTCTCAGTTCTGCGGGCTTCGGGTCGGCACCGTAATTGATGTTGTAGTCGTGCCACTCCTCGTCGCGGCGGTCCTGGTATTTCACTCCGAGCTGGAATTGCAGACGGTCGTTTGTGCCGGGAATGCGCACTTGAAAGTCAGGATAGAATTGTACTTCCCAGTTTTGGCTGCTGGTCTCTGATTTCGATATCGAGCGGTTGATCACTGCGTCAAGAAGCTCTGGCGAGCCGTCGCTGTAGATGGCTTCGAGGACTTTTGCTGTAATATCGGTCTGCTCACGGTTGAATGATGCCGATATGGACGACGACTTGTTGTCGCTCTTCATGTAGCGGGCGAGCACCATGTGCCACCAGTACCATCGGGGATTGCGTAATGATCCATAATTTCTGGTTTCCAGTTTTATGTCGTTGTTCTTCCTGCGGGAGAAGGAATTGTCGTAGGTGTCGCCTGAGGCAAAGAAGTTGGTGCGGTTGGTGGTGGTGAGGCTGTTGTTGGAGTTGCCTTCAAATTTGACATATCCGTTGAACTTGCGGTTCTCGTCGGGACTTTGATAATCGTAGTTCATTGATGCCATTTTGTAGGTTCTGGTTCCTGTCGGGAGCATCTCGGGGGTCCATGAGTCGTTTTTCCCCGGTTGGCGGTTGTCGTTTAGGTTGTTGGCATTCCCCAATATGGTGATGTTGGTGGTGGGGGTGAACCATGAGGCAAACAGTCTGCCGAGGTATCGGTCCTTTGTTCCTCCGGCAGCTTGAGCATTGATTATCCAGCCCATGCTGTACTCCTTCTTTAGTTTTACATTCATGGTGAGGTGCTTTTCTACCGTCGGATCATTTTCCCATTTTTCCTTGTCGGTCTGTCCTTTGTACACCTCTACGTTTTTAACGGTGTAGGCACCGATATTGTCAAGCATTATTTTGTTGTCGCCCTTGAAGAAGTCTTTTCCGTTGAGGAGAAGTGTTTCCACAAATTCGCCATTGACATAGATTTGACCTCCGTCTTTTATCTCGACACCGGGAAGTTGGGCTATGAGGGCGTCGAGCATCGAACCCTCGGCGAGCTGGAATGCGTCAGCGTTGAAAACCAGCGTGTCTCCACGGTTGTAAAATTTCACTTTGGATGCGGTGACAGTGACATTGTCAAGTTTTTTTGCTGCTCGTTCAAGAAATATTACCGGAATCTCGCGGTTCTCTTCCCGCTTACCAACATTTGTTACCGGAAATACTACTGTTTCTGTCTTATAGCCGGGATAAGTCACGTCGAAAGTGTAGACTGAATCCTTTCGTTCTACCCGCATCCAGAATGAGGCATTTTCAATCATTTCGCCGTTGCGGTAGGTTCTTCCGTTGGCTGTTATGGTGTCGGTGGCATTTCCGTTGACATCATAGCGGATAATCTTTGCGTTGATAAGATCATCTTTTGTCACGGCGTCTCTTACACGCCCTCTGAGATATAAGCTGTTGTCGGATTGTGAAAATGCCGGCAATGCGGCAAGAATGGCAAGGAATGTAATGATTAATCCCCACGAGTTTCGCTTCATGGTCTTTGCTTTATTTGGTTAATAAATCGTATGTGGGGGGGGATAATGCAAAGGTATGTTTAATAAATTGAATGTGCAAATATTTAAGTGAAAAAATTTAGCGGGTCATTAAATGACCGAGATAAACCATAATTAAACCTAAGAAAAGGCTTACCGCAGTGTAAAGTGCGGCATGAAGAAAACGTCCGTCGGAAAAGATGGAGTAATTCTCGTGGATGAATGTGGAAAATGTGGTGAAGCCGCCACAGAAACCGACAGTGAACAGCAGCCTCCAGTGTTCGCCGATCATATTGTGGCGCTCAAATATGCCGTAGAAAATCCCGATCAGCAAGCATCCAAGCATATTCGCCGCAAATGTGCCCCACATTGATTGTATGCCTATTATGTGGGTGGCGGTTTTGGTTACTCCGTATCTTGCAATTCCGCCTAAGCAGCTGCCTATGCCTATGAGAGCGATTGTTTTTAGCATATTATAGTTGTTGGGATGGAGGTTATGCGAATGTAAGGGTTGAGCATAGCTCAGGTCGTAATCGTTCTGCCGCGCTGCGTAATTCTTCTGCGGAAATGGAGTTGATGCGTTCGATCACTTCATTGGCTGATATTGCATGACCGTAAAACAGAGTGGCTCTGCCTATCGACAAGGCAAGTTGCTCGCGGTTTTCTCCGGCTACGATGGTCTGTCCTAAATATTGCTTTTTTGATGCCTGTAAAGCCTTTGGATTAAGCGGCGTTGAAGCGAGTCGGTCAAATGTCTCGAAAATGAGTTTTAAGCACCGTTTCACATGGTTGTCGTCGCAACCGAAATATACCGTGAAAAGTCCGCAGTCGGTGAACATCGATGAATATGCATCGACTGAATAGACATATCCGTGACGTTCCCTGAGTGCTATATTCAGCAATGAATTCATGCACGGACCGCCTATTATATTGGTAAGAAGAGCGTAAGCATGACGCGAGTCGTCATACATGCCAGGAATTCTTGTCCCGACCACAGTATGACTTTGGTGTGTGTCGAGGCGGCGTGAGATGTTGAACGGTTTCACCTCGGCAGGAGGGGTGGGAGGGGTTATGTTGGAAAGGTGATCGAGTGCTCCCAGATGCTTTTCAGCGAGCTTTATGAATCTGCTGTCGCTCATGGGACCCATATAGAACAGAACCATGTTGCCGGGCGTGTAGTATCGTGACAGGAAGTTCCGGCATATCTCGGGAGAGAAACTGCTGATGGTCTTTTCGGTCCCAAGGATATTGTGCCCCAAAGATGATCCTGCAAAAATAAGGTCGTTGAATTCGTCAAATATAGCATCGGCAGGAGTGTCGAGATAGGAAGCCACTTCATCAAGCACCACTTCTCGCTCCTTATCTATCTCATTTTGCGGAAATCGAGAGTTGGCAATAAGATCGGATATCAGTTCCACGCATCTTTCGGCGTTTCCTTTGGGAAATGCTGAATACACCATTGTCACCTCCTCCGAAGTGTAGGCATTCAATTCGCCACCCACCGATTCCATCCTATTTATAATGTGCCAGGATTTACGCTTCTGCGTGCCTTTGAATATGGTATGCTCCACAAAGTGAGCGAGCCCGTATTCCTCAGGAGCCTCATTGCGGCTTCCGGCTCTCACGGCAAGTCCACAGTATTCTACCGGCGAGTCAGAGTGGCGGTGGACCACACGGAGCCCATTGTTCAATGTATGATATATATTTAGAGGTGTTGCCATTCCTATGAAAAATAATCAAGTAAAAAGAATATTACTCTTTATCGTTTGCCATACGGTTCAAAACCGATGGCAAATTTAGCTTTTTCGCATGAGCCTACAAAATTAACGCCCACCAATCAGCTTCCGATATGACACCTGAAATATTCAAAGAAATAATGAAGTTTATGAAATAAAATATAAAAAATAACTTCTGGATTAATCCTGAAGTTATTTTAATTACGCGATTGTAAGCGGGGTTGTCGACGCCCTCATGTTGATGCCACTGGCAACAATGCTCCGTTCCAAACTATCATGCACTCTACCTACAACCGCTTTATTTTCCTGCAAATATAACATATTTTCCCTTGCAAATAGCTCAATATCCCTCAAAAAGCAAACCAACTCAACTTAACTCCGTAAAATACTACTTCCAACAATAAAATCGGTCAGTATGACCGCAAGACATCAGCCGTATGTAGCGTCAGCAAAATGCCGGGTAAAGAATGCCGGGTAATCCGGGTTGTATGTTGATGCCATGTTGCGAGTCGATTCCGTATTGTTTGTATTGTATGAGAAGCGGTCAGTATGACCGCAAGAGCTTAGCCCAGTATGTAGCGCCAGCGGAATGCCGGGTAAAGAATGCCGGGTAATCCGGGTTGTATGTTTATATCGAGTTGTGAGTCGATTCCGTATTGTTTGTATTGTATGAGAAGCGGTCAGTATGACCGCAAGAGCTTAGCCCAGTATGTAGCGCCAGCGGAATGCCGGGTAAAGAATGCCGGGTAATCCGGGTTGTATGTTTATATCGAGTTGTGAGTCGATTCCGTATTGTTTGTGTTGTATAAGAAGCGGTCAGTATGACCGCAAGAGCTTAGCCCAGTATGTAGCGCTAGCGGAATGCTGGGTAAATTGGTCGACAATTAAAATTAAGCTCTGTAAGAGCGATACAATTGTCTCGTTCCTCCGGAACTCTATATATTTTGGAGATACTATCTGTGACCCGGCATTCCGCTGGCGCTACATGCCGGGCTAAGCTCTCACGGTCCTGCAGACCGCATCCCACGAACTACCCTGTCAAAATGTCGTCCACCAACGGACTAGACCCAAATGAGCTAAGTGCCGATAGGCACGAATCCGTTTTTATCCCCGACTGAGCAAGCGAAGTCGGGGGGGACGACCCACAAAAAAACGAGTCCCGGACGGGACGAGCCTGTGTTACAAAAAAAAATCGACACATGGGGATAAAAAGTGGGTAAATCCCCGACAAACCCTCACTATCTTTGCCCAAACATAACGGTATCAATCTGCGGGAGAGGAATCCCGTCACGGTTCCGCCATAATCACGGCAACACGCCCGAAGGACGCTGACATCAGCCGGCTACAGTCAGCCCCGAGAGCCACGCCGCGAATGCACGGATCCGTTGGAGTACTCCGACAGGCACCTCACCCGCAGAACCCGACCGACAACGACAGCGGAAGCAGATGGAGTCGCCCGAAGTTACACTTCGCTAAGTTTCAGGAGATGACCTGAAAGACTGCTTGAAATTGGTCCTTTAATCAATGTGCACAGACCACCAACACGAAGCCGCCATCGTTGTCGGCGGGGATTCCGTATTTAAACTTTTAACCCCGACAGTATTACTATATACTTTCGGTTTATTTCTTTTTGGGGGAATTTTCGGATAGGATAATAAAAAAAAATTACTCGTCATCACGACGAATAATCTTTTTACCTTAAATCTAATACCATGAAAAACTGTTACAAAGGTACGGATTAAATTTAATTCACCAAAAATATGTGCTTAAAAATTTCATAAGTTAACTCTTTTTAACTATTAGGAGCTTTTATGCACATTATGAAAACAATTTAAACCCATGTAGGCGTTATAACTGAACGAATAATTCCGTACCTTTGTCGGTCAAATCAAAGGATAAAATATAACAATTATAACTAAAATTTTATGAAAGTACGTATTCCGGTTGTTCTCGGATTGATTTCAGTTCTTACATTTTCAAGCTGTGTCAGTTCAAAGAAGTATGCTCAGCTTCAGGATCGTTATGATTCATTGAGCAAGGATTATAACCAGTCTCAGATTGATCTGACTGAGTGTAATGCCACAAGCCGCAATCTTCAGGCTCGTCTTGATGATGCCCGCAGCCAGGCTGATGATTTGAAAAGAGGTTACGCCGATTTGAAAAATTCGCTTGACCAGAGCCTCCGACAGAGTGCTCAGGGAAGTATCAATATCTCAAAACTTGTGGATGAGATAAATGCGTCAAATCAGTATATCAAGCAGCTTGTTGACGCCAAGTCTAAGTCAGATTCGCTGAACATGGTGTTGACCAATAATCTGACTCGCTCACTCACACGCGACGAGCTCCGTGAGGTTGATATCAAGGTGCTGAAGGGCGTTGTTTATATTTCGCTTGCCGACAATATGCTTTTCCGTTCAGGCAGCTATGAGATAAACAGTCGTGCTATGGAAACTTTGAGCAAAATTGCGAAAATCATAACTGACTATGGCGATTATGATGTGCTTGTAGAGGGCAACACCGATACTGTGCCCATCTCTCAGACCAATATCCGCAACAATTGGGACCTTTCGGCTCTTCGTGCATCATCAGTGGTGCAAGTGTTGCAGAATGATTTCGGTGTGAATCCGCAGCGTCTAACAGCCGGCGGACGCGGAGAGTATAATCCTATCGCCGACAACACCACCGACCTTGGTCGTCAGCGCAACCGCCGCACCGAGATTATCATAACTCCGAAGCTTGACCAGTTCATGGAATTGATTGACAAAGCTCCGGAATCTGATTCGTCAGCACATTAATGACATTCCCGACTGGAGTTATAAACAACTACCAAATATTGCAGCCGGACACCCTGAGCATGATGCTTGAGTGTCCGGCTGCTTGTTTTATCCTGCAATTATCTGCCGACAGTGATTATCGATCCTGCCGAGTGTGCTGTCATTGCCGGAGCATATTGGCTTTGGAGCGTTGCGACACCGGCTGAGTATCTTCCGGCATTGTTCACGTTAAGCTCGTAGCTCAGTCTGTAGACACCTTTGGGCAGGTGGTCGACGAATATGTTGGTCGATGCGTCGCGGTTCTCACGATAGAAGCAGATCCCTTCAGAGAATATCGGAGCGGGTAGTTGCTCCACCGGCTCGAAGCAGGCGCCGCGGTCATCGGTTATCACTACATAATCCATGTCACGCTTGGTTTCGATGGTGATATTGACTTGAATCACATCGCCTACAGTCATTGTGTCGGCTTCGGTCCATTTTTCTCCTGTCGGGTCGATGACTCTTTTGAATAATTGCTTGTTGATGGAAACATCATCACATCCGGCAGCTTTTATTTCTGAAATCTCACTGTCATACTGGATGAATATCGCTCCCCATGACGGAATAGAGTCATGCGATGACACTGAGAGGGTGTTCTTGGACGGATGCAATTCCGATATATCAGTGCGGACATATCCGAGGCGAGAGTCGGTGTCGGTCAATTTGATCTGCTTTCTTCCGATTTTCATTTGCGGCATTCCTGACTTTTTCACCCATGAAGATCCGCAGGATAGAATTGAGAATATTGCATCGGATGTAGACACTGAAGTGCCCCAGTCTTTTGCCTCTTTTTGCAAAATGAGCCATTGGCGTATCAGGTCGATCTCTGCCGATGCCGGATCGACGGTTGAGAATGCGTCAAGAATCAATGATGTCGCCGAGATTTTTCCCATTGACCATGCTGTCATGTTGTCAAGTGAAGGCCACCACATTCCTTTTTCAGGAGAGGTGACAGCATATTCCCTCAATGAGGAGATGATTGACTGTGCGATAGCTTTCTCATTGTGGTTATACATGACAATTGCGGCGATAGCCTTCATCGGAGCATTGTAGTTTTTCCACTCTTTACGCACGTCGGCTATGGTGTTGCTGATGATGCCTTGAGCTGATGACGGCACATGGATCGATGGATAATAGTCGCGTACTATAAGATACTCCAAGCCGGTGGCTTTAGGATTGTTCTTCAGTGTTTTTGCAGCTTCACGGTCAAGGTATCCTATGGCTCTTGTCTCCATGTTGGATAGTTTTGCATCCTTAGGTCCGAATCCTAAATGGCGTGCTTTCCCGAGGTTGCCGAGAATATTCAATGTGATCCAGTGCGACGGTTCTTTATAGTGTTCGGTCCATGCCCATCCTCCGCCGGCGCATTCGAGCGACGACAGTCGTTTGATTGCCGATGAGTAGGTGGATTCTATCTCCGACTTGTCAAACAATAGTGCGAGCCGTGCCATCCGCTCGGTTTGGCTTTTTGCATCCATGCTCCATGGGGTCGCATTCAGCAGCATTGTTTTCAGATCGCTGTTTTTGTTTAACATCGATGTGAGGGTTGAATCCGATGGATTGTCGCTCCATTCTTTCAATGCGGCTGCGATCTCCTTGTCGGTGGATACGATTCCCTCGGCGATTGCAGCTGAGAAAATTGCTGCGCTTTGCGACAATGCGTCTGTGTTGTTGTCATTGCGCAACCCGGGCAATGCAGTTACCACATACCATATCGGATTATTGCAATATTGCAGTGTCATTGCGGCATCCTTGGCGATTTCAGGCAGTTTAAGCTCGAAATCTTTCTCGGTAGCGGGAATGTAGAATGTCTTTGCATCGATTACCGGAGCTATTGAGGGTAGGATGGGGAGTATGCTCTGTTCGCCGTCGGCAAAGTTCGGGATAGATGACTTTATGCGGTAGCCGAGCATGGCGCCGTTGGTTGGTGCTGAAACATTGGTGTTTATTGTGGTTGACTCTCCGGCGGCAATTGAGTCGGAATAATCAAACGTGTTGATTATTGTTCCGGTGACAGGCTCGAAAATTTCAACAGTGGTCTTTACGGTTTGATCAATGTCGGAATTATTCATCACCATTGCGCTTATTATAGCCTTGTCGCCTGCGTGCAGGAATCTCGGAAGGTTGGGTTGAACCATTACCGGCTTCGACGATATTATCTCGCGTGATAGCGATGATGTGACTACGTCATGGGTAAAAGCAAGAGCGCAGAGTTGCCATGTGGTATTGGCATTCGGGGCCGTGAATGAAAATTCAAGAGTGCCGTCATTTCCTGTGACTAACGACGGTTCGAAGAATGCAAGAGGAATTTCAGCGGGACGATATTGGAAATTGTCATTGCTTTGTTCCCGTGCAGCCGCTCCGGCATCAGCCATCGGTGCTTCAGCTTCCATTTCCACTGCATCGTCGGCGGCTTCCTCTTTAAGCATTCCATTGACAGCCGCTTTTTTGTACATCATGTCGCTCGCTCCTGCGGCATACAATCTTGCCGAGGTTGTGCGTACAGTGGTTAGTATCTCTTCCAGATAATAGGGGCGATTCCAATGCTGTATTTCCGGTGACAGCAGATTCTTGCACTTCAAGTATCTCGGACTTTTGGCAGAGAAATAGCTCTCCGTGTTGCCGAAATTAGATGAAGTGGAGATTCGGAACATATTGCGTCCCGGCTGCATACGCTGCAACTGCATCGAATAGGGGAGGAGTTCATCCAAAGCCTTGCAATACATATCGAGCATTATCGCAGCACGTGTGCCGTTGCCTGAACGGTCTGTCACCTTCAGGGTCCATCTCTCTTTTTCTCCCGGGACAATTTTGTCTCGGAAACTTTCAATCGAAAGATTTATCTGTTTTATTGATTCATCACGGATCACATTGACCGAATGCGATGATGTAAGGTAATTGTTGACTGAGTATAGCGTGATTGTCGCTTCGTCAACACCATCCGGCAGTTCGTAATCGAAATGATGCATTCCCGGCTTTACCTCTATCCAGTGTTGTTCAAGCAAAGAGTCCGGCGTGGATATGGCGCAAAGTATGTGGCAGACATCCGCTCTTGTTCCGTAGAGTATGGAGACTTTGCGAGACGATATCACATACCTGTTTTCTGGGAGCCATATCGGCTCTTCGGTTGCCGGGGGAAGCGCGTCACCGGGACGGTATATGTTGATCCCTTTCGCGGTATAGGGCTTGGCAAGCGAAGGATCGAGGGTGGAGAAAGTAATGTCGTAAGTTCCTGATGGAACATCGTCAAGATCGACTGTCAGCGCTTTATCGTTCACTCTGCCCGATGCGATGGTGTCATTGCCTTTGGTGATTGAGTAAATTACTGGCTTGTTTACCGGCTTGCTCATGAGGTCGGTAAGTTCAACGGCAAATCTGAACGGCTTTGACGCATCTATATTTTTAGGTATTGAAGCGTTGAGCAGATAGGGTGTACCGAGTGAAAATACTCGCGTTGCCGACCGGTTTTCTCCTGACGGCGATGTGGCAATGAACTCCGCTTCATATATTCCGCCTTCAATCGGAGAAGAGGCGAGCAGCTCCGAGGGGAATGTGACCGAGAATTTGCCGTCGGCTGATGTGCTTGTCTCGGTCGAATAGAATGATTTCTGCATCGACCGCATCCACCAGGAATATTTAATTCCGCTGAGGTTTACTGCAACGCCGCAATCTCCGAGCGGGAATCCTGAATAACTTTTTGCCGTTCCGTCGATGGTCACATCGCCTTTCGATGGATAATCGCGGCGCACATCGGTGATTTCCACGGTGTAGGTAGGAAGTTTGTAGTCCGATACCATGAAATTTTTAGATCCATAGGTGGATGGTTTCCCGTTTGAATCAATATGGCGGAATTGAATTGAATAATAGCCAGTGAGCCCTTCGTCAGGAATCTTGAATGAGCCTTTGGCTCTGCCAAATTCATCGGTTGTGCAAGTCACTGTGTCAATCAGTTCGTAGTTCGCGCTGCGCAGTGTGGCTTCAATTTCAACTGATGGCACTGCTTCAACGCTCTTGTTCATGCTGCGTTGAAGCACAGCGCTCCACTGAACGGTGTCGCCCGGGTGATAAATGGCAAGGTCAGTGAATGCCGTTACACTATATGCCGGTTTTGTTGATACCGGTGATGAGTTTAATATATAGGCATTGTCGGAACGGTCATTGCCTGATGTTGCATACATGAAGTTGCCCTTTACGGTGATCGGTGTTATGCCGTCGGCTTTTACCGGCAACTTGCCGGCAACCGTGTTTCTGTTGCCTGTGATGATGAATTCCACGTTTTGTCCAAGAGGGGCGCCTGAAAATGGATTGACGGCATATCCCCATGTCTTTCCGGCAAATGTTGCTGTCGCGGCAGTCAGATTGGTGCATTGTGTGACCTCGTAATGGCGTGACAGATCGGGAATGCCGTTGATTACTGGTACAATAGCGTATGTTCCCGGCTGTTCCAGTATCAGCGACTCTTCATGAGTGCAGAAGAACGGCGCTTTCCGGTTGATGCTGTGTTGCACGCGTTTCATCGGCGTTCCTCCTTTTACCTTGGCGGAATAAGAGGAATAGGGCACTTTATAAACTAGCAGTTCATATTTCGCGGTGTTAAATGCCTTGACGGTAATTTTCATCTCCTGGCCGGGCACAATAGTGCGGGGGAACGATAGTTCGATATATGGATTTGTGACGGCGGCGAGAGAGTTTTTTATGCAGTTGATGCGGAAATATCCCGGATGTGCCGACACATAGCCGGTGAGCGTATCGAAATATTTCTTGATTGCGACAGTGTCGGTTGATTCGGGTCGGTCAAGCTCGATCAACGCTTCTCCTGAGAATGGTGACGACTTATAGCGGTCATACAATGCGTAGAGGAGTTCTTCGCGTTTTGATTCCTTCGGCTCAGGATCGCCATCTTGAAAAACATTGCCGGAGATGAAATTTATGCGGTTTATATCCGTGATTATGAATGGAGCGGTCTCATTTTCGTGAAACACCAACAGGTCGCGATACAAGTTTAATATGCGTTGTGCTGTCGGGTCCTGATAGTTGAATGACAACTTGGTGTAGAAATCATAGCGGCACAACAGGTTGACCGAGAAATCATGCTGCATCGGCGACATCCTGTTGAGCAACATGATTGCCTTAGTGGCAACAAAATCATATACGGTAGGATAAAAATCGAGTGTTTTGCTGTCAGCCGTGATTGCCCGGGGATATTTGGCAAGTTTTGTAACTTTGAGTGTCTCCGGTGAAATGAGAGCGGAGTCTATGAGTGAATTGATTTTCAATTTGAACTGGTCGCCGCTCCATAGTTGGAAATCTTCCGGCATATCATTGTCAGGAAGCTCACGCCGGTCATACTTATATCGCGCTGATGTGTATATATCGGCATATATATCGGCAAGAAGTATATTGAGTATGGCTGATGTGGAGGCGTCGGTCATTGACGCGGTTTTGGCGATGAGGTTGAGTGGTTGCAGGACGCTGTCGCGGTCAATTGAGGCGACGGCAAGCTCGTAGGCTACGAGGGAGTTTATTATCCGGTCGCCGTCGTTTTCTTGCAGAGCTTTATGATAATCTGCGATAGCTTCGCTTTTTACTTTTTTAGGAAAGGCGAAATCGGGTTGTTTCGGAAGGCTTTGTGCGTTCATTATGAGTGAATAGAGAATAATAGTAAATGCTATAAATAATTTTTTCATGACGTAATAGTGTGATGTGAAAAAAAGAACAGATACCTCCCGGTGGAAAGTATCTGTATGAGAGGTCGTTTATAAGTGGGTTTTATGCGTTGCAGTCGCTACAAGGGACGAATGCCGTCTTTGGAGTTTTTTTCCCGCCGGTTTTGGCTTTGTTATGATGACGCATAAGCTGCCGGGTGAACTTCTTCTCGGCTTTAGGCAGCTTATACATCTGCTTGGGCGAAAGGATTTGCTTGAACTTCTGGTAGTATTCAGCTTCGATTTTAGCTTCTTTCGCTTTTAATTCAAGCAGAGCTTCAGCGCCTTTTTCATATTCTACATCCGATACCTCGGTTTTGCTCCTGTCGATTTTGTTTTCAAGAGCGCGTGTATCATCATTCAACTTCATTATTTTCCTCGTCATCTCGGAGTAAATGGGGAAGAACTTGGCTTGCTGTTCTTTGGTCAGTTCAAGGTCCTTGATCATGAATTCCTGCTTGTACTGACGCAGCTCTTTAAACCATTTGTCGCGATTGTCAGAAGCGTGCAAGCTCATAGCCGAGACTAAAAGCATGAGCAGAGAGATAATAGTGAGTCGTCTCATAAACATCATAATTGTTGAAAACTCGTAAGTGTAACGCCGTCGTTGTACATATCTTCAAGCAGATCATATTGATCTACTTCGTTAGAGATATATGAATCAAAGAATTGGTCGTTGGAAAATCCTTCAGCCAATATCGGATTCTCCTCCATTGAGGAATTTCCGACTCTTCCGCTTATATCATTGAACAACCACATCATCAGCCACACGCCGCTAAACATCGCCGCGAGATAGATGTAGGGACGCACGCGTTGCCACACACCGCGAGGCAATACCTTTCCGCTTGGTTCCGCAGGCTTTTCAGGCAGGCGAGACATCATTTCTGCCGAAAAATCAGCGAAATAGTGTTCCGGAACCGTCATCCCTGAGCGACGGTCAATCCGATCCAGTATATCTTGTCTTTCCTTCATCATTGATGTTTTTTATAGTTGTTTCAATTATTTGACTTAATAGTAGCGCATAGGTTTAATCATTGTCAGCAAAAAATTGTTCGATTTTTTTTGCGGCGATATGATATGATGCTTTCAGCGCTCCTACCGATGTCCCGAGTATTTCCGACATATCCTCATATTTCATCTCGTCATAATAACGCATATTGAAAACTATGCGCTGTTTTTCGGGGAGTGTGGCGATAGCTTTTCTCAGTTTTAAGGCAAGCTCATCGCCGTCGACAAATGTGTCGGATTCGATGAGATCTACAAGGTGCGATTCCTCGTCGTCGAGTGACAGGTGGAGGCGTTTTCTCTCACGGGCAAGGTGGGAGATGCTTTCGTTGATGGCGATTTTGTAGAGCCATGTGGATAGCTTGGCATCGCCTCGGAAATTCTCGATGGAGCTCCATGCTTTCATAAAGGTGTTTTGGAGCAGGTCGTTGGCATCATCATGGTTTTCCACCATACGCCTTATCTGCCAATATAACGGCTCGCTGTAGCGTTTGATGACTTCACCAAACGCTTCGCGGCAGGTGGAACTGTCGCGAAGGCGTTCTATCAAGAGTGGGTCATCTTTTATCGTATCAGTGCTCATTGTATATTGGCTCGGTTTGTTACAGATGCCAAATTTACTTAATTGCCGTGAATTAACAAAAGCTAATGCCGATTATTCACTTTCATTAAGAATTGGACCCGGTCGTGGGTTGGGCTCCTGACTCTTCATTGGTGGTGTCGGCGACTTCGCTAAGTGCGTTGCTCTTATAGATAGGTTGCGGCATACCATAGATCTTCTGTGGATCTTGGTTGGTCACAAAGCCTTCGAGGATTGTGTCGCGTCCCGAAGCTGCCTGGTAAGCGATGAGCTGGAATGGAATCATCATTGCCGAGATATGTTCGAAGATGGTGTCCATCATAGCCTCGTAAGGCAACCATGCTGAGGTCGACGTGAAGCAATAGATCTGCAATGGCACTCCGTTCTCGGTCTGCTGTAATGTCGATACGAAGCAGGTGTCGTCGTGCGATACGTAGGGCGATGCGTCAAGCCACATTCTTATATAGGCTCTGAACAGTCCGAGATTGGTGTCGATTGTGCCGTCGACAAGTCCTTCGGAATTGTTCACATCCTCCACTTTGCCGGCAGCCTTCTGGGCGAGTTTCTTTGTGATGAATTCGTCCATGAAAGGTATCTTCCTCAATGATTCAAGCATTTCCGGTGTTGCAGGTAGGATGCTGTCATAGTCTATGACATAGCTGCGCTGTATGCGTCGGGTGTTGCTCAATTGCATTGACCTGTAGTTGGTGAAACTTCCGCTCACAAGGCTGTATGGCGGCACGCTGGTAGTGGTCTTGTCCCAGTTGAGGACTTTGATGGAAGTGAGCGACACCTCGATCACTGTGCCGTTGGCGTCAGTGCCGTTTACTTTTATCCAGTCGCCCACATGGAGGCTGTCATCTTCCGATAACTGCACTCCTGCGACAAGACCGAGGATGCTGTCTTTGAATATCAACATAAGCACGGCGGCAAACGCTCCAAGTCCGGCAAGAAGCGATCCCGGCGACTTGTTCACGATTATCGCTACGGCTATAATCAGGATTATGATCCAGATGGCTCCTTTTATAAGCTGTATAAGCCCGTTGAGGGGCAGATGGCGTGTGTTGCGCTGGGTGTCGACATGCTTCCATATCGCGCTCACCAATGCCGTGAGTGCCACGCCCGTCACATAGATCACATACAGCAGGGTCAGTTTTGTGAGTATGTCGGCTATCTGAGTGTGTGTTTCCACAAGGGTCACCTGTATGAGCACCAGGAATGTGAGTGCGGGAATCATTCTGCACAGTTTTGTGAAGAAATGTTCCCCCGTGAGATAATTGTATAGATCGCTGGTGAGTTTTTTCCCGAATCGTTTTAGCAATCCGAGCACAATCCATTTGGTGATGTAGCCCACGATCATCGATATTGCCAATACTACAATGGCATATACCCAGGTTTCAGCGACTTTATTGCCGGAGAGCCCTACAAAGCTCAATATCCAGTCGGATATGTCAAGCAGATATGTCGCCACGGTATAAGTGGTGTTGTGAGCGTCGGGTGCAATGGTTTGCAATGCTATGTCCGCTTGTGTGCTGGGTTGAGCTGGTGAAATAGACATCGGGATGTTGAACATAATGCAATGAAATTTTAAATTACTTTATAAGATGACAAATTAGCGAGGTGATTTGTTCGATTGCAATTCACTACATATAGGGATTGTGGGGAAAATGACTTGATGGTAATTTTGCGCTGTTATGAAGAGTATAGGTATTGTTGTTTTGTTTTGCGCTTTTCAGGGGGCTGCATTTGCCGAGGAGGCTCCCGACACTACGCTTACGTTGAGCGAAGTTTCCGTAACCGCCATTAAAGGCGCATCGACCATCGACCGTATGCCGGTGGCTTCTACGGTGGTGACTTCGCCCATGATAGAGAGTCTAAACATAAAGACGATTAAGAACATGAGCGAGGTGTCGCCTAATTTTTTTGTGCCCGACTATGGCTCACGCATGACATCCACTATTTATGTGAGAGGAATGGGGGCGAGGATCGACCAGCCTGTCGTGGGATTCAACGTCGACAACGTGCCATTTCTGAACAAGGACGGTTATGACTTTGACATTGAGGACATCGACCGGATTGAGGTGCTGCGGGGGCCGCAAAGCACTCTTTACGGACGCAACACCATGGGCGGCTTGGTCAATGTCTACACGCTCTCTCCTATGAAATACCAAGGCATGAGGACCATGCTGGAATACGGAACTGCCAACAGCTTCCGGGCGTCGGTGGGATATTATGATAAGATTTCTCCGAGGCTCGCCATGGCTGTGACCGGATTTTATGGAAGAAGCGACGGATATTTCACCAATAAATACAATGACAGTGACTGCGGGAAAGAGCAGCAGGCTGCCGCTCGATGGAAAACCGTGTGGTATCCGGCTTCTAATGTCAAGATTGAAAATGCCGCCTCTTTTTCGTGGTCGGAACAGAGCGGTTATCCATACGAGAATATTGACCGTGGTGAAATAAACTATAACGACACCTGCTTTTACCGCCGCACGGGAGTGACCGACGGGCTTACGGTAAAATTGAATCTCGGAAATGTGGAGCTGTCGAGCATAACGAGCTTCCAGTATGTCGATGACAACATGACTCTTGACCAGGACTTCCTGCCGCTATCTTATTTCACGCTGACTCAGAAACGCCATGAATGGGCGTTGACGCAGGATTTTATCGGCAAGGGTTCGGCGGGCGCCTATAATTGGCTCGCGGGATTGTTTGGCTTCTATAAAAAGACACGCATGGAGGCTCCGGTGACCTTCAAAAAGGATGGCATCGACAATCTTATTCTGGATAACGCCAACAAAGGGATGAATCCGAAAGGGATGATGCTCTCATGCGATGACGATGAATTGAGGCTTGGCAGCCGGTTCAAAAATCCCGTATGGGGCGTGGCAGCATATCATCAGAGCGGATTCCGTGCCGGGCAGTGGAACTTTTCAGCTGGCATCAGGCTTGATGTGGAAAAGAACACGCTGAGATATTTCAGCGATTGCGAGACTTCATTCACTGTATCGCGGAAGATGGGCGACAAATGGGTGCCTATGATGAGTATGCCGGTCGACCTGAAGGATGCCGATAAGTTGACAAGCACTTTTGTGGAGGTGCTCCCAAAAGTGTCAGTGACCTATGATATCCCTTCGCTTTCGGGTTCAAACGTGTATCTGTCGGTGGCGCGAGGATATAAGAGCGGCGGCTACAATACCCAGATGTTCAGCGATGTGCTTCAGCAGAAGCTCATGAGCGTGATGGGAACGCCGGAAAAATATGATGCTGACAAAATCATGTCTTATAAACCGGAATACAGTTGGAATTATGAGCTTGGAGCCCATCTGTTATTGCTCGACGGTAAGCTCAGAGGACAGGCTGCGCTATTCTACATAGACTGCCGTGACCAGCAGTTGACATCTTTCCCCGACGGGCTCACCACCGGACGAATTATGACTAATGCCGGTAAAACAAGGAGCTATGGTGCCGAATTGTCAGCCTATTACTCGCCGATTGACCGTCTCGACGTAAATGTTGCATACGGTTACACAAATGCAAAATTCGTTAAATATTATGATGGTGTTGAAAATTATCGAGGAAAATCTATTCCATATTCACCTAAAAATACTATTTTTGCAGCCGTAAAATATACGCAGCCCGTCAGAGGATGGGTAAATGAGATAAAATTTGATGTGAATTGTCGCGGAGCCGGCGATATTATGTGGAATGAATCCAACACTGTAAAGCAACCGTTTTACGCCACCCTTGGAGCTTCCGTCACGGCTGTACACAATAACTGTTCTCTCTCGGTGTGGGGAGAAAATCTTACCGATGCGCAATATGACACATTTTATTTCGTTAGTATTGGGAACGCTTTTCTGCAGAAAGGAAAACCGATGCGTCTGGGGATGACCCTGCGTATGAATTTTTAATTTAAACAACGAATAAAACTAAATGAAAATACTTAAATATTTATCTTTTGCCGCTCTGTCGATGCTCTTGATGACATCGTGTGACAGTGGAGGATCAAACACTCAGGACTTCTCGATGGGAGTGCTTTACTACACGACTTCTGCGTCGGGTGAGGCATATTCTATAGGAACTGCTGATTTTCATTTTGATTACTCCAATACCGGAGATTGCAGCATCACTGCCAATAAGGTATTGGTTCCGGGTGCGGGTAATGCTATGACATTCAAGTATGACGACCTCATTTTGACCGGATCCAACACCGGTTTCAAGCTCGTGAGCGCTTCGCAGGCTACATCCAAACTTTCATGTGCCATAGACGGTCCTTATATGAACACAACTTTCACTGTTAAGGACGGAAATGCCGATATTTTGGCAGTGAATCGTGGTCCGGCGTTTTACAGCATAACCAATTCAGTGGATCCTGAAGGAAACGCTGTAAGTACTTCTCAGGTTAATGAGAATCTCTTCCAGATTCAAATTAATGAAGAAAACATAAACACTCCCAACCGCACCATCAACTTTGTGATGGCGAATGCTCGGTTCAAAGATGGCGAACTTATCGCTGATCTTGCCACGAAGAATATCAACTTCAAGATCGTGGGCGACCGTATGCAATTCTCTGCCGCAGATCTGCCGGTGTATAAGAGAACCACTGATAAAGATCCTCTGAGCTACTACAAGATTTTGAATCTTTCCGGAACAGGAAAAATCGGCGGTGATTATTCAGTGTCGTTCGTTTGGAGAGAAATCGACAGCGACGGAAACGCAACCGACTATCAGGTTCGCTCAACCCTCAAGAATGTATTGTCATCGACCTCTAATGGCGGTAACACAAACAATAATTAAGAGATTGATTAATAAATAAAGAAATACTCTCTTCTCAATTTTTTCATAGGATTGATTGCAGTACGGTACACCGTGAGGTGTGCCGTACTCGTTTTATGTTGCCGAGGCATCGATTCTTCTGATTCTTACTTGTGTAAAATCTGTAAATTTTGACAGTGATATTTAGGCGTTCTGAAAAAATTTGGTATATTTGCAGAAGATTTGAGAAAAAATCAGTGCAATGCTGCATCGTTATGCAGCTTTACAAGAATAGATAACAAAATTTATGGTATCACTAATCTTTGGTATTCAGAACTCTACGCTCGCTGTAGTGGCAGCTTTGACCGGTGTGGCTCTTGTCGCGTTGGCATTGATTGTGGCAGGGCTTATTTCTCCAAAGTCCTACAATCCACAGAAAGGCGAGGCTTATGAGTGCGGTATTCCTACACGAGGAGCAAGTATGGCGCAGTTTAAGGTCGGATATTACCTTTACGCCATTCTCTTCCTGATGTTTGATGTAGAGACGGTATTCCTCTATCCATGGGCGGTCAACGTGCGTTCTCTCGGCGTTGACGGGCTTATGTGCATAGCGGTGTTTTTTGGAATTTTAGTGCTGGGCTTGTGCTATGCCTGGCGGAAAGGAGCTCTTGAATGGAAGTAACAGCTCAAGGAATGCCGTATTCCGAATGGAAAGACAATGAGTATATTGAATCATTGGTGAAAGAGTTGAAGGACAATGGCACGAATGTCATTGTCGGCACTCTTGACAATGTTATCAACTGGGGGCGCAGTAACTCTTTATGGCCGCTCACATTCGCAACCAGTTGCTGCGGTATTGAATTCATATCGCTTGGAGCGGCGCGCTACGACATGGCGCGCTTTGGCTGGGAAGTGGCTCGCGCCTCACCTCGCCAGGCCGACTTCATGATGGTTGCAGGAACTATCGTTCACCGCATGGCGCCGGTGGTGCGTCGTCTTTACGACCAGCTTGCCGAGCCGAAATATGTCATCGCTTGTGGCGGTTGCGCCATTTCCGGCGGACCGTTCAAAAACTCATACCACGTGGTGAAAGGCGTTGAGGAGATTATTCCGGTCGATGTTTATGTGCCCGGCTGTCCTCCTCGTCCTGAGGCAATGATATATGGCATCATGCAGTTGTCGCGAAAGGTGAAGGTCGAGAAATTTTTCGGAGGTGTGAACCGTCAGGAAAAGATAGCCGACTTCTTGGCAGCTCACCCTGAAGAGGAACTCAATAAGAATAACTAACATAGAATTAACGCTCCAGTATAATAAAATATGGCAAATGTTAAGGAAAAGATAGCCGCGTTGTTCCCTGATGCAGTATTTGAGGATGGGGAATGGTTGACCGTCAGTGTCCCCGACAGCGAGTGGCACAGTCTTGCCAAAACCCTTAAAGAGGATCCGGAACTGCGCTTTGACTATCTTGTGTCTCTGATCGGAATGGATTGGACCGAGACTCTTGGTTGTATGTACTACCTCACTTCGACAGTGCATGACACTCATGTGTCGGTGAAAGTCGCCACAAGCGACCGCGAAAATCCTATGCTTCATTCTATATCCGACCTTTGGGCGGTGGCTAATCTTTATGAGCGTGAGGTCTATGACTATTTCGGAATCAAGTTCATCAACCATCCCGATATGCGCCGTCTCTTCTTGAGAAACGATTGGGTAGGCTATCCTTTGCGTAAGGATTATGACGATTCTCCAAATGTCAACCCTGTGCGCCTCGACCATGAAGAGGTGGAGGACACTACGGTAAGCTACGTTGAAGAGCCCGACGGAAGTATAGTAAAAAAAGAACTCACAATATTCAAGCCTGAGGACTTTGTGGTCAACATCGGTCCGCAGCACCCCGCCACTCACGGCGTGTTGCGTTTCCGCACGGCTGTCGATGGCGAGACCATCAAGAAGATCGACCTGTATCTGGGCTATATCCACCGAGGCATTGAAAAACTCGGTGAAGGATTGGGTTATCCCCAGAATCTGCATTTCACCGACCGTCTCGACTATCTTTCGGCTCAACAGAACCGCCACTGCCTGTGCCTGTGCATCGAAAAGGCTCTTGGCATTGAAGTTCCACGACGTGCCCAGGTGATTCGCGTGCTTATGGACGAGTTGATGCGTATTTCATCCCACCTTCTCTTCATGGGCACTTTCTGTATGGACCTTGGCGCGACCACAATGTTGTTCTACACTCTTCGTGAGCGCGAAACCATATTGAACATTTTTGAAA
Source organism: Lachnospiraceae bacterium (assembly GCA_023663655.1). GTDB lineage: Bacteria > Bacteroidota > Bacteroidia > Bacteroidales > Muribaculaceae > Muribaculum. The sequence goes on along the minus strand of JAMPGZ010000005.1, from coordinate 15,143 downwards.
AGACTTGCGGCGCCCGCATGACTTTCAACTATAACTGCATCGGCGGTGTGATGGAAGATCTTGACGCTGACTTCGTGAAAGATGTGAAGCACCTGCTTGAGATAATGCCTAAGGCTATCAAGGAGTACAACACTGTATTCACCGGCAACGTCATCGCCCACAACCGTATGATCGGTGTAGGTAAGCTCACCAAGGGCGATGCCATATCCTACGGTGTCACCGGTCCTGCCGGACGCGCTTCAGGATGGGCGTGCGACGTGCGTAAGACCACACCCTACGGCATATACGCCGAGCTTGACTTCGACGAAGTGGTGCTTGAAGAGGGCGATTGTATGGCTCGATTCATAGCCCGTGTCGAAGAGATTAAGCAATCTTGCCGCATCATAGAGCAGCTTATCGATAAGATTCCCGAAGGCGACATCTGCGCTAAGGTGCCCAAGGTGATCAAGCTCCCCGAAGGACACTGGTTCCAGCAGGTAGAGGCAAGCCGTGGCGCTTTTGGTGTCTACATCGAAAGCCGTGGCGCCAATACTCCGTGGCGTGTTAAATACAACTCGCCGTGCATGAATCTCGCCGGAGTGGTGGATCACATCACACGTGGTGGAAAAATTGCCGATTTGATAACTATTGGAGGTACGCTTGACTATGTCGTGCCCGATATTGACAGATAATAAACCAATAAACCGATATGTACGATTTATCAAAAGGAGCCGACTGGCTCAATCAATGGCTTAACGGTTTTTGCGCACCCTGGGTATCAGTGGTGATTGAGTGTGTGCTGATAGGAGTGGTCCTCCTGTTGGCTTACGCGCTTTTAGCATTGTTCTACATCTACTTTGAGCGAAAAGTCTGTGCTGCTTTCCAGTGCCGTCTTGGACCTAACCGTGTGGGACCCGCCGGAATCTTCCAGAGTGTAGCCGATATGTTCAAGATACTTATCAAGGAGTTGATCTCCTTGAAGTACACCGACAAGTTCCTGTTTGCTCTCGCCCCCTATCTTGTGATCATTGCGTCGATGCTCTGTTTCGCGGTTCTGCCTTGGGGCAACGGTCTTCAGGTGATAGACTTCAACATAGGAATCTTCTTCCTTGTTGCGGTTTCTTCAATCGGAGTGCTTGGTATATTGCTCGCCGGATGGTCAAGTAACAATAAGTTCACATTGATCGGTGCGTTGCGTTCAGGTGCCCAGATGATCAGCTACGAGCTTTCAATAGGCTTGTCAGTGATTACTATGGTGGCGTTTGCCGGATCAATGTCGATTACCGACATCTGCATGGCTCAGAAAGATATGTGGTTCATCGTTTCCGGACACGTTCCGGCAATAATAGCCTTCATTATCTATATTATAGCCGGTACTGCCGAAACCAACCGTGGACCTTTCGACCTTCCCGAGGCTGAAAGTGAGCTTACTGCCGGTTACCACACCGAGTATTCAGGTATCCACTTCGGTTTCTTCTACCTCGCTGAGTATTTGAACCTGTTTATCGTTGCCGGTGTGGCGTCGCTGCTGTTCTTCGGCGGATGGATGCCGCTTCACATTCCGGGATGGGATGCGTTTAACAACGTCATGGACTACATCCCCTCTCTTATTTGGTTCATCGCTAAGGCGGTAGTGCTCTCATTTGTAATCATTTGGTTCAAGTGGACATTCCCCCGTCTTCGCATCGACCAGCTCCTTAGCCTTGAGTGGAAGTATCTTCTTCCCATTAATTTAGCCAACCTTGTGCTTATGGTAATTGTTATCTGTTACGGATTGCATTTCTAAAAGCACTCAATTAATAATTCTAATATCTGATTCTCGACAAGATGAGCGATAAATTCGGAAAAGTAAGTCAGGTCATCGGCCCGGTAGTCGACGTGACTTTCGAGGGCAAGGATAACGTCATCCCGCCTATTTACACGGCTCTTAAAGTAGACCGCCCCGACGGTCAGGAACTAATCCTTGAGGTGGAGCAGCATATCGGTGAAGACACTGTGCGCTGCGTCGCAATGGAGAGCACCGACGGTATTCGCCGCGGGCTCACCGTGGAAAATCTCGGACGCCCTATCGCGGTGCCGACCGGCGAGCAGGTTAAGGGACGTCTGCTGAACGTGATCGGTGATGCTATCGACCACCTGCCTGAACTTAAACGTGACGATTTACGCCCCATCCATCAGCCTGCCCCTGCATTCGATGACTTGACTATCGGAACGGAGATTCTTTTCACCGGTATCAAAGTGATCGACCTGCTTGAGCCCTATAGCAAGGGTGGTAAAATCGGTCTGTTCGGTGGTGCCGGTGTGGGCAAGACCGTGCTCATCATGGAGTTGATCAACAATATCGCCAAGGGACATAACGGATTCTCGGTGTTCACCGGTGTCGGTGAGCGTACCCGTGAGGGTAATGACCTGCTCCGTGAGATGATCGAGAGCGGTGTCATGAAATATGGCGACAAGTTCCGTGAAGGAATGGAAAAGGGCGAATGGAACCTTGCCGATGTAAACATGGATGAAGTGGCAAACTCTCAAGCCACCCTCGTGTTCGGTCAGATGAATGAGCCCCCGGGCGCTCGTCTTCGCGTGGCGCTTTCCGGTCTTACAGTTGCCGAGCAGTTCCGCGATCAGGATGGCGGCGGTAAGGAGATTCTTCTGTTTATCGACAATATCTTCCGTTTCACCCAGGCAGGTTCTGAGGTGTCGGCGTTGTTGGGACGTATGCCTTCAGCTGTAGGTTATCAGCCCACGCTTGCTTCTGAAATGGGTGCCCTTCAGGAACGAATCACATCGACCAAGCAGGGATCAATCACTTCGGTGCAGGCTATCTATGTGCCTGCCGACGACTTGACCGACCCGGCTCCGGCTACCACATTCAGCTTCTTGGATGCTACCACCGTGCTTAGCCGTAAGATTGCCGAGCTTGGTATCTATCCGGCTGTCGATCCTCTGGAATCCACTTCGCGAATCCTTGACCCGCACATCATAGGTGAGGAGCATTATCAGACAGCTCAGGCTGTGAAACAGCTTCTACAGAAGTACAACGAGCTTCAGGACATCATCGCCATCCTTGGTGTCGACGAGCTTTCCGACGAGGACAAGCTTGTGGTGGCTCGCGCACGCCGCGCGCAGCGCTTCCTGTCGCAGCCCTTCTTTGTTGCCGAGCAGTTCACCGGTCTTCCCGGTGTTATGGTACCTCTTAGCGAGACCATCCGTGGCTTCAAGATGATTCTCAGCGGAGAGATGGATGAGTATCCCGAACAGGCATTCCTCAACGTAGGCACAATCGATGAGGCTATCGCCAAGGGTAAGAAGATGCTCGCTGAAGTAAAATGATAAAGTAAAAACTCTATGATACTAAAAATAATATCGGCTGAAAACATAATGTTTCAGGGGCAGGTCGACTCCGTGTCGCTGCCGGGAGCTGAAGGCACCTTCATGGTGCTTCCCCATCACGCATCCTTGATTTCCACCCTGGTGAAGGGTAATGTGGTTTATGAGCATGACGGAAAGAGGGGAGAGGTCGCTGTCGAGGGTGGACTCGTTGATGTCGATAAAGATGTGGTATCAGTGTGTATTTATTAATATGAGACGTTTAATATTTTTGCTGACGATTATGTGTGCCGTGATTCTATCACCGGCACGCGTGCACGCTTCCGCTTCCGGCGACGGCAAAGAGGTGTCTCCGAAAGAGATTATCTTCGAGCACCTTGGCGACGGATATGGATGGGAAGTGCCTTTCAGCCATGATCTGCGTATTCCGCTCCCTGTCATCGTGCGCGACTATGAAGGTCATTGGCATGTTTTCAGTTCTGCCCGTATTCAGCATGGCGCTGAATATGACGGTTTCCGTCTTGGCGGAAAGGATAGCAAGTGGCACAACAAGATTGTCGGCGAGCGTCCCGAGATGATCGACGGCAAGGAGGAGATGGTGGAATACCGTCCCATCGATCTGTCGATCACCAAAAATGTGCTGGCTTTGTTCATAACAGTCCTGCTCGTGGCTTGGATGATAATTCAGGTGGCGGTGTGGTACAAGAAAGCCGGTTATAAGGCTCCGCGCAGATTCACCGGCGCTATTGAAGCGCTTATCGTGTTTGTCTATGACGGGGTCGTGAAGCCCACTCTCGGAGTGAAGGCGCCGAGATTCGCGCCTTACCTTCTGACGGTGTTTTTCTTCATTTTGGTCATGAACCTGCTGGGGCTTATCGTCATATTCCCCGGAGGTGCCAATCTCACCGGAAATATCGCCGTGACGCTGGTGTTGTCGTTGATCACATTCTTCATCGTCAACGTCTTTGGCACGAAACATTACTGGAAAGATATTTTCTGGCCCGATGTGCCTCTGTGGCTTAAGTTCCCGATTCCGATCATGCCGGTGATTGAGATATTCGGCGTGTTCACGAAGCCGGCAGCCCTCACTATCCGTCTTTTCGCCAATATGATGGGTGGTCACATAATCGTGATTGTTCTCACATTGCTGATTTTCATTCTTGCGGCTCTCGGTCCTGCCGTGACCGGAATGACTACGGTGGTGTCGGTTCTATTCTCTATCTTTATGCTTCTTATTGATGTGCTCGTAAGTTTCATTCAGGCTTACGTGTTCACAATGCTCTCCACACTTTTCATCTCTCTCGCTCAGGAAGAGGGGCATCATGAAAAGCATGAGGAAGCCACGGAGGCTTCAGTTGAACAAATTAAAACGAAATAAAAATTCTTAAACTTTAAATTTAAATTATTATGTTAGCAATGATTTTAGCCGCAATCGACGGCCTGTTAGGTATTGGTGCATGTCTTGGTGCAGCTGTAGCAGCTATCGGAGCTGGTATCGGTATCGGTAAGATTGGCGCTTCAGCCATGGAAGCTATCGCACGTCAGCCGGAGGCTACCGGTGATATCCGTAGTAACATGATTGTTATCGCAGCTCTTGTGGAAGGTGTGGCGCTTTTCGCTGTGGTAGTGTGTCTTCTTGCTTTCTTCCTCTAATCTCAAGCATTCCTTATGGAACTTTTCACGCCTGAATTGGGCTTGGTTTTCTGGATGTTTATCGCTTTTGCGATACTGTTTCTGGTACTCGCCAAGTGGGGTTGGCCTGCGATCATGAAGATGATTGAAGGTCGAGCTGACCTCATCGACAAGGGTGTGGAGTATGCTCAAAGCGCACAGGAGCAACTGAATCACGCCCGCGAAGAGGCTGAGAAATATATTGATGAAGCGCGTAAGCAGCAAGCGGAAATGCTCCGCGAAGCTGACCGCATGAAAACACAGATTATCGAGGAAGCCCGTGCTGAGGCCTCTAAGGAGGCTAAGAAGCAGATGGATGCAGCCAAGATCTCTATTGAGCAGGCTCGCAAGGAAGCGGAATTGCAGTTCCGCGACGAGGTAAGCTCTTTCGCTCTGGAGATCGCCGCCAAGGTTGTCAGAAAGCAGCTTGACGACGAAAAGGCTCAGAGCCGGTTGGTGAATTCCCTGTTGGACGAAATCGAAAATAAAAACTAAACGCAATGGATCAAGGTCTTGTCCCAAATCGTTACGCTAAAGCGCTCTATAAGTTTGCCACTGAAAAAGGGCAGGCTCAGAGAGTATATGAACTTATGAAGAATTTGGCTGCGACATTTGCCGGGGAGCAGAATCTCCAGCAAGTGATTGCCAATCCTTTTGTGCCGGTCGAAGATAAGACTAAGCTGCTCATTACAGCCGCTTGTGCCGACAGTAAAACCGACACTTGTTTTGTCGATTTTCTCCGCTTACTCCAAGATAATAACCGCATAGATCTTATCAGGCAGATGGCGCTATCCTACGAGACGCTCTATCGCCGTGAGAACAACATCTATAAAGTTAATATTGTAACTGCGGCACAACTGCCCGCTGATGAGATTAAGCGTCTTCATGACCTCGTGGAAAAGCATCTCAAAGGTGCTTCCATGGAGTTTACTCAATCGATTGACCCGGACTTGATAGGTGGTTTTGTGATCAACATCAATTCCGAGCGTCTCGACGCTTCTGTAAGCAATGAATTAAAACAATTGCGTCTTCAACTTTTAAGCAACTAACACAAAGTAATGATTAACCCAAGCGAAATATCGGAAGTATTAAAACAACAGCTCGAAAGCGTCAATAAGAAGGTGAGCTTCGAGGAGGTTGGAACGGTTCTCGAAGTAGGTGACGGAGTGGCTCATGTATATGGGCTCGAAAACGTACTCTCAAATGAGCTTGTCGAGTTTGAAAATGGTGTGAAAGGCGTTGCGATGAACCTTGAGGAGAGCAACGTCGGTGTCATTTTGCTTAACAACATTGATCGCGTGACTGAAAATATGACTGTACGCCGCACTGGAGAGATTGCTTCTATTCCTGTGGGCGAGGGTCTCTTGGGTCGTGTCATAAATGTGTTGGGTGAACCTATCGACGGTGCTGGCCCCATCACCGGAGAGCTTTTCAGAATGCCTTTGGAGCGCAAGGCTCCGGGAGTAATTTTCCGCCAGCCGGTGAAGCAGCCGCTTCAGACCGGTATAAAGGCGGTCGATTCAATGGTGCCAATCGGTCGCGGTCAGCGTGAGCTTATAATCGGCGACCGCCAGATCGGTAAAACGGCAATCGCCATCGACACCATCATCAATCAGCGCAAGAATTATGAAGAGGGCAAGCCCGTCTACTGTATATATGTGGCTATCGGTCAGAAAGCCTCTTCGGTAGCGGCGCTCGTGCAGACCCTGCGCGAACATGGCGCTCTCGACTACACCGTTGTCGTGGCTGCCAATGCATCTGACTCGGCTTCAATGCGCTACTATTCTCCATTTGCCGGCGTAGCGATCGGCGAATATTTCCGTGACACCGGCCGCGACGCGCTCATCGTCTATGATGACTTGTCAAAGCAGGCTGTGTCCTATCGTGAGATTTCACTCATCTTGAAGCGTCCTTCAGGTCGTGAGGCATATCCCGGCGATATCTTCTATCTTCACTCACGTCTGTTGGAGCGTGCCGCCAAGATTATCGACAATCAGGAGGTTGCCGCTTCAATGAATGACCTTCCTGAAGTTTTGAAGGACAAAGTGAAGGGTGGAGGTTCGCTTACAGCGCTTCCTATCATCGAGACTCAGGCGGGCGACGTGTCGGCTTACATCCCGACCAACGTGATTTCTATCACCGACGGTCAGATATTCCTTGAGACAGCGTTGTTCAACCGAGGCATCCGTCCCGCTATCAATGTGGGTATTTCGGTGTCGCGTGTGGGAGGTAACGCTCAGATAAAGTCAATGAAGAAAGTTGCCGGAACATTGAAAATCGACCAGGCTCAGTTCCGTGAGCTCGAGTCGTTCACCAAGTTCGGTGGTGACATTGACCCTGTGACAGCGCGTGTCATAGACAAAGGACGTAAGAACGAGCAGTTGCTCATCCAGCCTCAGTACAGCCCTATGGCGGTAGAGGACGAGGTTGCCGTGATCTTCTGCGGTACCCAAGGATTGCTTGGCAATGTGCCCCTCGACAAGGTGGCTGAATTTGAAAAGCTGTTCCTGCAGCTTCTTCATGCCAAGTATCAGAGCGATGTCCTTGACGTGATTAAAAGCGGTCAGCTCACTGACGATGTCGCTGCCAAGCTTAAGGAAGCGGCGAGTGAAATTGCAAGTCGATACAAATAAAAAGAATACTGAAAGATGGCTACATTACGCGAGTTGAAAGGAAGAATCGGGTCGGTAAAGTCTTCCGAGAAGATTACCGGAGCGATGAAGATGATATCATCGGCAAAGATGCACAAGGCTGAACAGTCGTTGCGCAAGCTATTGCCATTCAGAGCTCAGATTCAGACAATCATAGGTAACCTTTTGTCGGCTGATGCCGAATTTTCTTCCCCTCTTACCGAGAGTCGCGAAGTGAAGCATATCGCAATAGTGGTATTTGGCTCTGACGACGGTCTTTGCGGAGCATACAACATCAATATCTTTAAAGGCCTTCTGCTGACGCTCAACGGCTACAGGGAGAAATATGGCGAAAATGTCGATTTCACTCTGTATCCCGTGGGCATGAAGATGTTTAAGGCTGTGAGTAAACTTGTCGGGGCGCATATTAAAGTCGTACGTCCCGACAATGTAAGCTCAAAGAGCGATGGAAAGGCTGTGAAGGACTTCACGTTTGATCTGCGTCAGCAGTATCTTGACGGCATAATCGATATGCTGGGCATTGTGTATATGAGCTATAAGAGCGTGAGCAAGCAGTTGCTGCGCTCCGAGCAGTTGCTCCCTATAGTTCCTGAGACATTGACCGACAACGACGTGAAGGTGTCGTGCCGTCCCTACATATTTGAGCCGGATCCCAACACTATTTTTAATTCGGTGCTCCCGCTGTTCATCCTGTCGGTGATGCAGGAGGTGTTCACCGAGAACCGCGCCTCTGAGCAGGCTGCGAGAGTAATGGCTATGCAAAGCGCCAATGACAATGCCAAGAAGCTCATGGAACAATTGCAGCTTGAATACAATAAGTTGCGTCAGCAAGCGATCACATCAGAGCTCCTTGATATTCTTGGCGGTCAGGTAAAGTAAACTAATTCTAACTTCAACACAATAAAGCCGAATATAAGAAAATATGGGCAGTGTAAAAGATTATTTCTCATCGCTTGGTAGCGGTATTGTTAGCCTTGTAAAAGGTATGGGTGTGACAGGTAAAGAATTCCTTACCCCTAAAGTGACTGAAGAGTATCCCGATCATCGCGACACTATTCAGTATGCGGCACCGCGTTTCCGCGCCAAGCTCCAGTTCATCTACGAATCCGATGGTCGCAACAGGTGCATCGCTTGCGGTATCTGTCAGCGTAATTGTCCTAACGGTACTATTTCCATCACGACTAAAATGGTAGACCTTCCCGACGGGAAGAAGAAACGCAAACTTGACAAGTATATGTACGACCTGGGGTCGTGCACGTTCTGCGAACTGTGTGTGCGCACTTGTCCACAGGATGCGATTGAGTTCAGTAATGATTTCGAGCAGGCGGTGTTCACGCGTTCGAAGCTTGTGGAGCAGTTGAACTTTTTGCCTGAGCAACCCGATGATCCGGCTCCCAAGCCTGAGGGTTATGTTGCTCCCGGCGCTTAATAAAAGAGAAGAATAAAATTTTAATTAAATATATGGAATCAGTAGGAAGTATTGTTATGTATGGGATAATCGCGGCTGCGATTGTCATCTTCTCGATACTTACTGTCACCACCCGCCGCATCTTGCGTGCCGCAACTTATCTGCTTTTCGTGCTCTTCGCAACAGCCGGGCTTTATTTCAAGCTCGACTATGAATTTCTTGGGGCTGTGCAGATCGCGGTTTACGCCGGCGGTATCGTAGTATTGTTTGTGTTCTCTATCTTGCTCACAAGCAAACCCGGTGACAATAGTGCGAGTCTTACTTCAAAGAAAAAATTAATCGGTTTCGCAGCGTCAATTCTGTCGCTCGTTGTTGCCGGATTCGCTCTTTTGGGCCGTCCGGAGTTCTGGAGTGCCGTAACAAAGCCTTTTGAACAGGAAATAACGATGCACCGTCTTGGCGAAATTATGCTCGGGACAGAAAAGTATCAGTATCTGTTGCCGTTTGAAGCCGTCAGTGTGTTATTGCTCGCATGTATAATCGGTGGCGTCGTTGTCGCCCGTAAGCGTTGATTTAGGTTATGGACAAATTATCAATGATGCTCTATCTCATCCCCGCGCTGATCATGTTCTGCTGTGGGGTTTACGGCTTCATCACCCGTAAGAATATGATTGCGATGCTTATTTCGCTTGAATTGATGCTTAATGCAGTCGATATTAATTTTGTAGTGTTCAACCGCTTCCTATATCCGGGACAGTTGGAGGGCATGATGTTCACACTGTTTGCAATTGCCATCGCTGCGGCTGAGACCGCTCTTGCGATTGCCATCATCGTCAACATCTTCCGCGTGGCACGCAATATCGATGTGCGCGATCTCATTAAAATGAAATTTTAACGGCTATGGTAACAATGTCTATATTCATACTCTGTATTCCATTGTTCATGTTCCTGCTGCTCGGACTGACAGGCATGAAGATGAGTCACAGACTTGCCGGAATACTCGGATGCTGCGGCATGGGTGTCACCTTGGTGCTTGCCTACTCTGTAGCTTTCAATTATTTTTTCAGCGGCGATCCCTTGTTTATCAATGCTGCAGGTGAGCGTCTCCAACATCTGTTGTGGAATGAAACCTGGTTGCAGTTTACTGACAAGCTTGAGATAAAACTCGGATTCCTGTTGGATCCCATCTCGGCGATGATGCTTGTGGTGATCACCACAATCTCATTCATGGTGCATCTCTACAGCATGGGTTATATGCGCGACCACCATGGAGTGTTTGAACACGGATTCCAGCGTTTCTACGCTTTCCTTTCGTTGTTCAGCTTCTCAATGCTCGGTCTTGTTGTCGCTACCAACATTTTCCAGATGTATATTTTCTGGGAGCTTGTGGGTGCGTCGTCCTATCTGTTGATTGGATTCTACTACACCAAGCCTTCGGCTGTGTCGGCATCCAAGAAAGCGTTTATCGTGACCCGTTTCGCCGACCTCGGCTTCCTCATCGGTATATTGATTCTTTCATTCTATACCGGAACATTCAACTTCACCGAGCTCACTTCTGTGCCGGTTGAGGGATTGAAGGATGTGTTCCAGGTGAGCTCGCTCACTGCCGAGGGCGTGAAGAACGTGTTTGCCACCAGCGCCGCTCCTATGTTCATGGGTGCGTCGGTTATGACATGGGCTCTTGTATTGATCTTCATGGGCGGTATGGGTAAGTCAGCCATGTTGCCGTTGCATATATGGTTGCCCGACGCGATGGAGGGTCCGACCCCTGTGTCAGCGCTTATCCACGCAGCTACAATGGTTGTAGCCGGTGTATATCTTGTGGCACGTCTGTTCCCGCTCTATCTCATGGAGGTCACCTCGCTTGAGATTATCACAGTGGTGGGAGCGTTGACCGCACTCTATGCCGCGATGGTTGCCTGCACGCAGATCGACATCAAGCGCGTTCTTGCGTTCTCTACCATCTCGCAGATTGCGTTTATGATGGTTTCGCTTGGTGTGGCTCGTCCTGAGTTCCATCACGGAATCGGCTACATGGCGGGAATGTTCCACTTGTTCACTCATGCCATGTTCAAGGCGTTGCTCTTCCTCTGTGCCGGTGCTCTTATCCATGCCATCGGATCAAACGACTATACAGCGATGCACGGTCTTCGCAAGTATATGCCCATCACTCACATCAGCTTCCTTATCGGCTGTCTTGCCATCGCCGGTATCATACCGTTTGCCGGATTCTTCTCTAAGGATGAGATTCTTACAGCATGCTTCGGCAACTCGATGTTGTGGTATGTGTGGATGTCGGCAGTTGCCGGTTTGACCGCGTTCTATATGTTCCGCCTTTATTATCTCATATTCTGGTGGAAGGAACACAAGATCCCCGAAGGACATCATGCTCCTCACGATCAGGCTTGGACCATGACATTGCCGTTGGTTATCCTTTCGGTTATCTCATGTGTTGCCGGATTTGTTCCGTTCGGAAATCTTGTTACTTGGAACGGTCATCCGATGTTTGACCATGTATCGTTCTTCACCAACCTTGAGCACCTTAATTGGTCGGTAGCAGCCGTGTCGCTTGCCGTGGCTATCATCGCCATCGCTATCGCTACAGTGATGTATCGCAAGGAGAATCCGCTTCCTGCCAAGTTCAAGAATGCAATGCCCGCGCTTTGGAACTGGTGTTTCCACCGTTTCTATTGGGACGAGCTTTATATGTTCATCACCCACAAGATCATTTTCAACGGCATCTGCAAGCCTATCGCATGGTTTGACCGTCACATTATCGATGGAACTATGGATATGTTTGCCACCGTTACGCAGAAAACATCTTCGGCAATCAAGGGTCTTCAGTCGGGAAATGTTCAGATGTATGTCTGGCTCTATCTTATGGGAGCGCTTGTCATGGCATCGATCGTTTGGCTATGTCTTCTGTAATAATTAAGATGCAAATAAAATATAGTAATTATGATATTCTCTAACATACTGATATATTTCGTAGTCATCCCGTTGGTGATGCTCGGATTGCTCTTCCTCTGCAGAGACATGAAGCAGATACGCACAGTGGCTGTTGTCGGCTCTTCGGCATTGGTGGCGCTGTCAATCTATCTTACCGTTGATTTTCTCCAGCTCCGTGCGGCAGGTGTCAATGACATCATGCTCTATACCGGATCGTGGATGTGGTTCCGTCCTCTTAACATTCACCTTGCAGTGGGTGTTGACGGTATCTCGGTAGTGATGTTGCTTCTCTCTGCGATCATAGTGTTTGCGGGATCTTTCGCTTCCTGGAAAATAACTCCTCTGCCTAAGGATTTCTTCCTTTGGCTCATCCTACTTTCGACAGGTGTGTTCGGATTCTTTATTTCGATCGACCTTTTCACCATGTTCATGTTCTATGAGGTGGCTCTTATCCCGATGTATCTTCTCATCGGTCTTTGGGGCACCGGCCGCAAGGAGTATTCAGCAATGAAGCTTACATTGATGCTTATGGGCGGTTCCGCATTCCTTATGCTTGGAATCCTCGGCATCTATTATCATTCGGCTCCTGAAGGCGGACAGTTGACAATGAATCTTCTTGAGATCAGAGCCAACGACGCTATTGACCATAACTGGCAGTACTTCCTGTTCCCGATGACTTTTGTGGGATTCGGTGTGCTTGGCGCTATGTTCCCGTTCCACACATGGAGTCCTGACGGTCATGCTTCGGCTCCTACCGCCGTGTCAATGCTCCACGCAGGTGTGTTGATGAAGCTCGGAGGTTACGGATGTTTCCGTGTGGCTATTTATCTGATGCCTTTCGCGGCAAATGAACTTGCCTGGATATTCTTGATTCTTACCGGTATCTCGGTCGTTTACGGTGCTTTCAGCGCTTGTGTTCAGACCGACTTGAAGTATATCAATGCTTATTCATCGGTGAGCCACTGCGGTCTTGTGCTTTTCGCGATCCTCATGCTCAACACTACCGCAATGACCGGTGCCGTGATGCAGATGCTTTCCCACGGTCTTATGACAGCATTGTTCTTCGCCTTGATCGGTATGATCTACGGACGTACACATACACGTGACATCCGCATGATGGGTGGATTGATGAAGATCATGCCGTTCCTTGCCGTATGTTATGTGATCGCCGGTATGGCATCTCTGGGTCTTCCCGGTCTTTCAGGTTTCGTAGCCGAAATGACGATTTTTGTGGGATCGTTCCAGCACGCCGATATGTTCCATCGCGTGTTTACAATCGTAGCCTGCTGTTCAATCGTGATCACCGCAGTGTATATTCTCCGTGTTGTTGGCAAGTTGCTCTTCGGTCCGGTATATGACGAACATCATCTGTCGCTGACCGACGCAACCTGGTGGGAGCGTCTTTCGACCATCACCTTGATTGTGTGTGTTGCTGCTATCGGTTGCTTCCCCAACTTCTTCAGTGACCTTATCCACAATGCGACACTACCTATTATTGACGCTTTGACTAAATAAGATATAAGATATGGATTATTCACAGTTTTTGGTAATGCATCAAGAGATTGGACTCCTTGTACTAATCTTATTGGTCTTCCTTTATGATACATTCAGCAACACCACAGCCACCAAGGGGGTGTCTTATCTCACAGTGTGTGGTTTTGCCGTAGTGACTTTGCTGGGATTTGTTCAGCCTTGGTTTGGAGAAACGACATCGGCATTCGGAGGAATGTATGCCACTTCTCCGGTCATGGGATCGATAAAGAATATTCTTAACATCGGTGTGCTTATCGTGCTTATCCAAGCGATGCAGTGGGCCGACAGCGAGTATATGCGCATACGTCGCGGAGAGTTCTATGAACTTCTTCTCATCACATTGCTCGGAATGTATTTCATGATTTCCGCACGTCATTTCCTTCTGTTCATCATCGGTCTTGAGACAGCGTCTCTTCCTCTTGCCGCTCTTGTCGCATTTGACAAAAAGCATTATGAGAGCCATGAAGCAGCCGCTAAATATATTCTTACCGCAGTGTTCTCATCGGCTATTTTCATGATGGGATTGAGCTTTGTCTACGGACTTGCCGGCACATTGTATTTTGCCGATATCGCAGCTTCCATCGCTGACGGCGGCGCTCTTCTGATTGTGGCAATCGCATTTGTGATCGCCGGTATCGGATTCAAGCTGTCGCTCGTGCCGTTCCACTTGTGGACTGCCGATGTTTATCAAGGTGCCCCCACTTCGGTCACTTCCTATCTGTCGGTGATTTCCAAGGGTGCCACAGCATTCTCTTTCTTCGTAGTCATGGTTCAGGTTTTCGGACCGTTCTACGGAAAAATCTGGGAATGGATGCTGTATGGCTTGATTATCCTGACAATCACTGTAGGTAACTTGTTTGCTCTGCGTCAGAAGAATCTTAAACGCTTCCTTGCGTTCTCGTCAATCTCTCAGGCAGGTTATATCATGCTTGGCGTTGTTGCCGGAAGCGCTCTCGGACTTGGATCGCTGATGTTCTATATTCTGGTGTACATATTCTCCAATCTTGCCGCTTTCGGTGTGATTCAAGCTGTGGAGAACAAGACCGGAAAGGTGGATATGGATTCTTACAATAATCTTTACTCTACCAATCCCAAGCTTGCGTTCACGATGATGCTCGCGATGTTCTCTCTCGCCGGTATTCCTCCGTTTGCAGGATTCTTCAGCAAGTTCTTCATATTCTCGGCAGCCGTTCAGCCCGGCACTCCGGCACTCTATATTCTGGTGCTTATCGCATTGATCAATACTATAGTTTCTCTTTATTACTATCTGTTGGTGGTCAAGGCTATGTTTATCAAGAATCAGGAGCCGTGTGTCATCGGCAACTTTACTTCAGCACTCTCTGAAAGAGTGGGAATGACGGTATGTGTTGCCGGTATCATTTTGGTGGGCTTGGCAAGTTGCATATATGATTTCCTTATCCAGGCAACGAGAATTTTACCTGAATATGTGTTTACAATATTCGCGAACTAAGTAACGAATCATGATACATGAAAAAGGTGCTTCCCTATAGGGGGTGGCGCCTTTTTTGTTGCCTAACTTTGTGAAAAAAGTGGACCATCGGGAGCTCTGGGGGCGTATGGGGAATGAATGCGTATCCCCGAAACCGGTAGTGACGGCAGCTTCG
>JAMPGZ010000004.1 GCA_023663655.1 Lachnospiraceae bacterium | reverse complement strand
TTCAGGATGTGTACCGTATGCAGGGCGTTAAGATCAACGACAAGCACTTTGAGGTAATCGTTCGCCAGATGATGCGTAAGGTCAATATCCTTGATCCGGGCGATACTTGCTTCCTTGAGCAGCAGATTGTCGACAAGCGCGAATTCATGGATGAGAATGACCGCATCTGGGGCAAGAAGGTGGTAGTTGACGCCGGTGACAGCGAAAATGTCAAGGCAGGTCAGATAATCACCGCCCGTAAGCTCCGCGATGAGAATTCGGCTCTTAAGCGCCGTGACTTGAAGATTGTCACTGTGCGTGATGCAGTTCCTGCAACATCTGAGCAGATTCTCCAGGGTATCACCCGTGCGGCATTGCAGACATCAAGCTTCATCTCAGCCGCATCATTCCAGGAAACCACCAAGGTGCTCAACGAAGCTGCTATCAGCGGTAAGGTCGACACTCTTGAGGGTATGAAGGAGAATGTGATCTGCGGTCACTTGATTCCTGCCGGAACCGGTCTCCGCGAGTACAACAGCCTTGTTGTAGCCGGAAAGGATGACATCGATTCAGTGTTTGACGCTGAGGTTGCCGAGGTAGTCTCTGAAGAGATTAAATAAGCAAATATAACATTCCTATAGAAACGGAGTGTGACTGCAGTGACGGTCACACTCCGTTTTGTTTTTAGGCTCACCTTACACCGCACCTCGGCTATCGCCTCGTAGCGGTTAAATTATTTAGCCGTTTCACGGCTATAAGTCCATGTTCAGGGAAATATAGGTAATCCACTGTATGATTGAAAGATACACTGACGGTCAATATTTTAACCGGACACCAATAATATTTTTGCAATTATAAAGTGGTACTTTAGAATTGCAAAATGCTGATACTCCGATATTTAGTGGATAGAGTCAGAGAGCACTTTCTCGCCTGCGTTTTTCGACGGGCTAAGAAAGTGGGGAGAACTTTCGCAGACTCCTGAATCGATGAGAACTGTTGTGTATTGCGGAGACGACAGCCTTCAAACCTCCAACGGTAATGTAATGCGTTTGATTCTTATTTTTGATTGTCTCGACCGTCAAACAGGTTTATTTGGCGGGGGTGTAGGAGAGGGTGCGGAAGATGCCGGTGCAGTTGCCGGATGCGAATGCTCCGATGGTTACGCCTGTGAATCCTCCTGCGGTCTCGGTTGACAGGAAGCGGGTGTCAAGAGAGCCGAGAGGTGTGAATTCGGTGCCGTCAATAGAGTAGCTGAAGGTGTAGCTGTCATCTTTTCCATCGATTTTCACTGTCACATCCTTTCCGGCAGGGAGTGGCACTACGGCTTTATTGCCGGAGATTGAGTAGAGTTGATAGGAGAGGACGAGCGACTGTGAGTTGTCGGTATTCTCGCGGATGAAAACATCGTAGTGGGAGGTGACATCCATGTAGACGCTTATTCCAGCTTCGGCTCCCGGCAATGCATCAGTCATTGAGAATGTGCTTGTGAGGGTGAAGTCGATATCCTGCTGGCGCAGTGCGGCGAAAGTGGGGCTTTCGATGGAATTCATTGTTGCCGCTGTGCCTGTGAGTTCCAGACCGCGTGAGGTGAAACGGTAATTTTCAAAATGAGGGTTGCGCAGATGTACCCATTCATGACCGAAGCCGGTCATTTGAGTGAAACCATAAACGGCTTCGCGGCTTTTATCCGGGGTCTGCGGGAGTGTCGGCACGTCCATGTCGAGTGAGATGGTTCCGTTGCCGTTCACCACCGGCCATCCGGCGGCGTTCCATTCCACAGGGGCGAGATATGTCTCACGTCCGGTGAGGTGCATTCCATTGACTTGCGGACGGAATGCGAGGCACATCATCCACCACGATCCGTCGGCAGCTTGCACGAGGTCGGCGTGTCCTGTGCCCTGTATGGGGCTTGATTGGGTTATTTTCCGTTGGTGATAGAGGATGGGGTTGTCGGGATTAGCTTCGTATGGTCCGTATATGTCGCGGCTTCGCGCTATGGTGACCATGTGTCCCATCTCGGTTCCCCCTTCGGCTATTACGAGGTAATAGTATCCGTCTTTCTTATAAATGTGTGGCGCTTCGGGGTGTCGACCTCCGGTTCCCTCCCATATTAGCTTTGATTCGGTGAGCTGTTTTCCTGTTTTCGGGTCAATTTCGCAGAGCCATATTCCAATGTCGGGATTGGAAGTGAAGAAGCATTTTCCGTCCTCGAAATAGAATGAGGGATCGATTCCGCCTTGGTCCAGCCATATCAGTTCGCTCCAAGGACCGGCAGGGTCAGTCGCAGTGACAAAGAAATTGGTTTTCCTACCATTGCTGTTCCCTATGTTGGACGTGACCATATAATATGTGCCGTTGTCATATCGCAAGGTAGGGGCATATATGCCGAGCCATGCATTGGCTTTTTTTAGCGGGAGTTGCGAGGGGCGGTCGAGCACGTTGCCTATCTGATTCCAGTGGATGAGGTCCTTGCTGTGGAAAATAGGCACACCGGGAAAGTATTGGAAGGTGCTGTTCACGAGATAATAGTCGTTGCCTACGCGGCACACGCTCGGATCGGGATACATGCCCGGTAACACCGGGTTCTTGTAGCCATGTGTTGTCTGAGCGGCTATCGCTAAGCATAGGCAGCTTCCGGTCAGTGCCGACAGCAATTTCTTTGACAGAATCATAAATGTGTTTTGGATGGTATGGAAGTGAGACTTTAATTTTGTTTAGCGTGTTCCTTTATCATGCCGTGATGATAGGCGTAGAGGAGTTCTGTCAGTTCGTTTATCTGGCTTTGCAGGATGGTTCCTTTGTCAGTGTCGCGCACTCTCATGCGTTGTGAACTCATTTCCACAATCTGTGTCGTGCTCACGATGTCGGTTCCGTTTTTGATAGCTTCTTCTGCAGAAGTGAACGGCTCGTGCTTCACAAGCTGGAATCCGCGACTGTGGTAGACGAGCGTGTATCCCGCCATACCTGTGGTCTCGTGGTAGGCTTTGGCAAACCCGCCATCGATCACCATGAGCTTACCGTTGGCACGTATGGGTGTCTCGCCCTTGTTGAGTCTTACCGGTACGTGTCCGTTTATGATGTGGCGATGAGGACCTGTTACCTCAAACTCGTCGAGAATCATGTCGCACACCTCCTCGTTGTTGCGCAGCTTGTAGTAGTAACCCTTTTCTTCGTGATGGGTGGATTTGTCGACAAGGAAATAGCGCTCGAATGTCGCCATCTTGGATTTGTCGAACAGAGGGGAGTCGGGACCGCACCACAGATACCAGTAGTAGTCGCGAGAGAAACTGCGTTCTTCGGGCGTGGTGTCGTAGTTGAAAGCTGCTCTCATGGTTGAGCCTATCTCTTTCATGAGTGATTTTCCCCTGAATTTTTTGCCGTTTATCTCCACGTCTTTTAGTGATCCGTCGGCGTTAAGTGGCATCGACGCATGGAAAAGCAGGTTGGAATTATATACGCCGTACATACATCCATGCGACAATAGGCACTTTATGTGTTTGCTCAGTTTGTCGCTCACGCGGAATGAATGATGCAGTTTTTGGATCAATTCCTCCTCTTCGGGCGACAGTGCGTAGGGGGCGTCTGGATTTATGGTAGGGAAATTGGTGTCGCGCATTTCGTAGTCTTTACCATCGAGTGTGAACACTTTCCGGTCAAAGTCGATGTTGCCGAGCAGTTTGCGGTCAGCCATTCCCCATTCAGGACGACGGTCGATGAGCTGTGCTTCGAGCTTGAATTGTAGTATGCTTATCGCCTTGTGCATTTTGGCGATGAGACGCTGGGTCTTTTCCGAATGTTGGGAGTCCTCGCTGAGATGAGGTCCAAATCCTTCGCAGGGGTCATCGCCATATTCTTCCATTGCAAATGTGGCGAGCGGCACCAGGTTTATGCCGTATCCGTCCTCAAGAGTGGCGAGATTGCCGTAGCGCAGCGACAGACGCAGCACATTGGCGATGCAAGCGTCGTTTCCTGCTGCGGCACCCATCCAGAGGGCATCGTGGTTGCCCCATTGTATGTCCCACTTGCCATAGTCACACAAGGTGTCCATGATAATGTGTGCTCCGGGTCCGCGGTCATATATGTCGCCGAGAATGTGGAGCTGGTCGATGCTGAGGCGTTGGATCACGTTGCACAGAGCCACGATGAACGCGTCGGCTTGTCCGGTAGAGATGATGGTTTCGATGATGCGGTTGAAATAAGCCTGCTTGTCATCATCGGAGGGAGATTCGTGCATAAGCTCCTCGATGATGTAGGCGAATGATTTAGGCAGGGCTTTACGTACCTTTGAACGGGTGTATTTCGATGAAACCGACTGACAGACTCTCACAAGACGGTGCAGGGTGGTGGAATAGAAGTCCACGTTGTTTTCGCCCGATACGGCGATATATTCGAGTTTCTGCTCGGGGTAGTAGATCAGAGAGCATAGTTCCCTTATTTCACCCTCGCGTAGTGCTGTACCGTATAGTTCGTTGACTTTTCGCTTGATGTTTCCCGATGCGTTTTTCAAGATGTGCCGGAACGCTTCATGCTCACCATGTAGATCGGCAACGAAATGCTCTGTTCCTTTAGGGAGATTTAAAATCGCCTCGAGATTAATGATTTCCGTACTTGCCGAGCTTACATCGGGAAATGATCTCGAAAGCAGTTCGAGCACGCGCCTGTCGGCTTCTATCTTTTCAGGAGTGATATATAGTGATTGAATGTCTGTCATGTCTTGAAATTAGCTCTGGAATAATCTTGTCGATGCATTATTGTAATGGCAAATATAATTGTTTTGTGCTGTATTAACAAATTATAATTGCATCTCTTGCCAAGGCGGGATGAGTTTTTATTAACTTTGCCGCGAAAACGAGGCTCTTGCCTTTGTTTAAAACGGGTTCTTATGAAAAGGAAAAAAGCAGTAACTATAATTCTGGCATCAGCCGCGGCGGTCATTTCCGCTCTGCTGATAGCTTGCTATATGTTTTTGTGGTCGGGCTATTCCGGTGATGAGCCGTGCTGGATCTATGTGAAGAGCGGCTCGGGCAATGATGAGGTGAAATCGGCGCTCTCGACTTCGCTGGGAGTTGCCGGTTCGCGGACGGCTACGCTCTGGTCGTTGCTTGGCGGTGACACTGCGAAAGCTCACGGAGCTTACCGCATAGAACCGGGCAGCTCGCCGATGAAGATCTACCGCACGCTGAAAAATGGAGCGCAGACTCCTGTCAGACTCACGTTCAACAATATCCGCACCATGAATCAGCTTGCATCGAGGGTTGCCTCATGTGTTGAGGCTGACTCGGCATCATTTCTTGCCGCCTGTGATTCTCTGCTGCCGCCTATGGGATTCAAGCGAGCCGAATATCCTGCCGCTTTCATTCCTGACACCTACGAGTTCTACTGGACCGCATCGCCTGAAAAGATAGTGGGACGGTTGGTGGACTACCGTAACCGTTTCTGGAATGACGAGAGGCGAGCCAAGGCGAAATCGATGGGGATAACCCCGGTTCAGGTGGCTACGGTGGCTTCGATAGCCGAGGAGGAGACCAATAACCGTGGCGAGCGTGGCACCGTGGCGCGGCTATATCTCAACCGTGTGCACAAGGGGATGAAGCTTCAGGCTGACCCGACGGTGAAATATGCAGTGGGCGATTTTTCGCTGCGCCGCATCAAGGGGGCTCATCTCAATGTGAATTCGCCCTATAACACTTATCTAAATGCGGGGCTTCCTCCGGGTCCTATAAGGATAGCCGATGCGGCTACACTTGATGCCACGCTTAACTCCAAGCCGCATAACTATCTTTATATGTGTGCCAAGGAGGACTTTTCAGGAAGGCATAATTTCGCCTCGGACTACAGCAGCCATCAGGCTAATGCCCGTAAATATCATAAGGCTCTTAATGCGAGAGGGATAAAATGAACCGCGATATGGAAAAGGATGATGACTTGATTCTGCTCGACACATATTACAGTGATGTCGACGCGTATATAGCCAAAGGGGTGCTTGAGACCAACGGCATCCCGTGTATAATCAATAATGAGATCATGTCGAGCGTGTATCCTATCACGGTCACGTCGCTCGGTGAGATAAGATTGCTTATATTCCGCCGTGACCTTGACGAGGCGCGCAGGCTGCTTGCCGGCAATGCCGATGAGGCGTGATGGCGGCGCCGGTTATTTTTCCTGCTGTTTGGCGCTTTCGATGCTTCTTGGCTCGTCGCGTTTCCGTCGCTGCTGTATGATTATGAGATATTCGTCATAATAGGCGAGCAACAGGGTGGTGAGCGGCAATGCTATGATGAGCCCGAGGAACCCGAGCAGAGTTCCCCATATAGAGAGCGACAGCAATATTATCGCCGGGTTCAGTCCCATCGCCTTTCCCATGATCTTGGGTGTGAGAAAGAGGTCCTGTATCGCCTGAACGATGCAATAGACAGCCATGCACTTCCAGAAAATTATCCAAAAGTCCACACCCGAATCCACTGAGCATACAAGGCATAGAAGTATCGCCGGGACGAGGGATATAAGTTGCAGGTAGGGCACCATGTTGAGCACTCCGATGAATAGCCCGAGGATGATGGCAAGAGGCATATCGATGATGAGGAAGCCGATGCAGAAGAGCACGCCCACGCATAGAGCCACCAACGCCTGTCCGCGGAAATAGTGGTTCATGGACCGCTGGATGTCATTGCCGATTTTGAAAATGGTTTTGCGGTAGGGGGCGGGCACCATGCGGCGGAATCCTTTGGCGAGTTTTTCGTAGTCAAGCATTATGAAGATGACATACAGGAACACTATCAGCCAACTGAACAGCCCAATTATCATGGCTATGCCGCTGCTGAGAAGGCTCCACACCGATTGTATCGCCGCCTCCACGAGTTTCATCTGGTCATGGTCGGAGAGAAGTGCCGACAGATAGTTGAAGTCAATGTAGCGCTTGGTGATCTCGTGAAATTTTTCAGGAAGGAAGGGTATGTCGAGCTCAGTCTCGGAATATATTTTCAGCAGATGTGCCATGTGGTGCATCTCGGATGTTATCATCGGGATGAGGATGTAGCACAGCACACCAAAGAGGAATGTGGCTTCAAACAGGGTTACAAATATGGCGATTACGCGCCCCTTGAGTTTCAGCAACCGGCGGTTGAACTGCACAAACGGTTCGAAGAGATATGCCACAAGGCAAGCTACGCAGAATGGGAGCAGTACACCTTTCAGGATGTTTATGAGCCATATCGCGGCACAGATGACGATGCAGGTTATCACGAGCCTTACAACGCGGTCAAATGTATAAGGACGCTGTTTGTACATGACGTAAAATGGAAAAATATGTTACGAATTTACTGAATATTTCTGTCATTAACATGATTTTCTTTAATTTTGTAGAAAATTATTATCACAAAGTTCAATTGATATGACAGAAAAAGTAAAACAACTGATCAACGATAAAGCATGGGCTCGTTGGACAGCATTGATTCTTGTGGCATCGATGATGTTCTTCGCCTATATGTTTGTCGATGTTATGTCGCCGTTGCAGTCCTTGATAGAGACTCAGCGGGGATGGTCGCCCGACGCATTCGGCTATTATGCCGGCGCCGAGTATATTCTCAATGTTTTCGGCTTCCTGATTCTTGCGGGTATCATCCTTGACAAGATGGGGGTGAGGTTCACCGGTACTTTGTCGGCATCGGTCATGGTGGTCGGCGCCTGCATCAAGTTCTATGCGGTAAGTAGCTGGTTTCAGGGCACCGGTTTTGAGCAGTGGCTCAACTCATGGTGGGTCGAGATGCCGGGAAGCGCCAAGCTTGCCGCTTTCGGCTTCATGATATTCGGCTGCGGATGTGAGATGGCGGGTATAACCGTGTCAAAGGCTATTGCGAAATGGTTTGAAGGCAAGGAGATGGCGCTTGCTATGGGTCTTGAGATGGCTATTGCCCGTCTTGGCGTGTTTGCTATCTTCTCTATTTCTCCGCGTCTTGCCGACTGGATGGGTAAGGATGATCCCACAGTTGTTATTCCGGTGGGATTCTGCACCTGCCTGCTTGTGGTGGGTCTGTTGTGCTACATCGTGTTCACATTCTTCGACACCAAGCTTGACAAGCAGCTCGGCGATGCCCGTGATGCAGCGGCTGAACCAGCTGAGGAGGAATTCAAGCTGAGCGATGTGGGCAAAATATTCGGCAGCAAACTGTTCTGGATCGTTGCCATGCTGTGTGTGCTCTATTACTCAGCTATTTTCCCGTTCCAGCGTTATGCCGCCAATATGCTTCAATGCACGCTTCACATATCGGCAACAACCGCCGCCGACATATTCCGTTGGTTCCCGATGGGCGCTATGGTGCTCACTCCGCTTCTTGGCTATTATCTCGACCGCAAGGGTAAGGGCGCTTCGATGCTCATTCTTGGCGCTATCCTGATGATTGTGTGCCACCTTACTTTCGCGTTGCTTCTGCCGGTGTTCCCGAGCGAGGCTCTCGCATTCTCGGCTATCGTGATTCTCGGCGTGTCGTTCTCGCTTGTGCCCGCTGCGTTGTGGCCTTCGGTTCCCAAGATCATGGAGGCTCGTTTTCTGGGCAGCGCTTATTCGCTTATATTCTGGGTGCAGAACATCGGTCTCGCACTCTTCCCGATATTGATCGGTCAGGTGCTCACCGCTTCCAATCCCGGCGTGACCGACCCGATGGATTATAACTACACCAACCCGATGCTGCTTTTCGCATCGCTCGGCGTGCTGGCGTTGCTCTTCGGTATATGGCTGAAGATAGTCGATGCCAAGAACCATTACGGACTTGAACTCCCTAACATCGTGAAGAACGATGAGGAGAAGCTCATGGAGTCGGAAGGCGAAAACAACGCCAATCTGTAAAATCGCATTGTCATGGTCAGTCTCTGACCTCGACAAAACAACAATAAAATCCATGGATCGAGATATTCGGTTCATGGATTTTTTGTTGAGGTTGGTTATAGAATGTAGGGCGTGTTGTGTTTTTTTTTTGTAACGGGAATTGAGGGAGCGGCATAGCCGCGATGTTGAGGTTAATCCCGTACGAGCGAAGCCACGAGGATGATGCGTTCTGCAGGAACGCAATGTCTTAGCCCGGTATGGAGCGTAGCGCAATGCCGGGTAATGGTTGGGTGGTTGGCAATAGCTCTGTAGGAGCGGGACGGATTGTGTCGTTCCTACGGAACTTGATGGGTGTCTGCCCCGGTTCCCGGCATTGCGCTACGCTCCATACCGGGCTAAGATATTGCGGTCCTACAGACCGTGTTCTTGTTATGATAATGATGTAAGAGGGAGTTGGGAACCGTCAAATGCCATAGGTGTGTCGTTGTGAAAATTCTACATTCAATGCTATGTTGCGGTGTGGATGGTGCCGGATTATTTTTGACAAAAATTATTTTTCGTAAAAATAATAATTAATTTCGATTAAGCCAAATTCATAAACGATAATGCTGTATGCCGAAATATTCTGATATGGAGTGAAGCCCAAAGATGATGCCTACATTCAACGCTCTCACGCTCATTGTGGGGTCGTTAAAAATTTGAATATAATAGCTTGTGAAATAAATATTTTTTGTATTTTTGCGATTGTTGACTGCTACGCGGAGCCCGGTCTCGGGCAAGTGGGTGGGTCAGCGGCAATTTATGAAATGCGTTTACTCGACGCTCTTTCTTGACTGCTTGAAACCTGGAAAATTTCAATGGATTAGTCAAGAATGTAGCAAACAGTAGATGCCAATGTGGATATGTATATTCCGCCGAGATGCTGACGCGCGAGCGTCAGCATCGGGTGTATGTCATATTCTGCGTGAGGCTCTGCGTGTTTGCTCGTTCAACTAATCCGGGCAATTCCAGGGCCTCAAGCAGTGGGACGAGCAACAGTACCGGCTCTCACGCATTTCTTTTTTTATAAACGACTAAAAGCCAACGAGGTGAGCCCTGCGGCAGAAAATGTATTATGTTTTATCATATTGAGAAAGCCCCGAAAAGCTCAATATTGTATTGTCTTTATCGTGATGGTCCAGTATTTACGATGCTGTTTGTGTCGCTAATTTTGTTAATTGTATGCAATATCGATTGTGGGATGCAATGGCCCGCATGGTGTCTTATTGTAGCTAATTGCAATTTTATCTTCAAGAGATAGACAAAATTTACATTTTCATACATCGAATCAAGTCTACAGATATATTTATAGGATTGCAGAAGACATAAATATTCTGAATGAAGAATTTGATTCTAATAGATTGGATATGTTGAAAAAAGAACAAAGGTCTTTTATCAAATCTATTAAATCATTTAATCAAAAATTAGAAAGTTGACAATAAAAATTTATGAAAATGAAATTCACAATAATCAATAATTTAAACAATATGAAGAATTTAGTTTTATTATTTACGGTATTTTGTGCTTGCTTAAGCGTGAGCGCGCAGGAGTCGACAACTGACTATATCTACAGTAGTGATGGATTTGAGGTTAAAGAAATGAGTGCCAAGGGGGGATATGGAGGTACTGGACTGTATAGCAAAGACGGAAAAGTTCTTGTTTCGTGTATTGGGAGTAACGGATCCAGTAATTTTTATGTTCTTGATGGATGTGAAGTAATTTGCAGCAGGGCATTTCAGGGTGTCAATGGTGCGAAGATCTATATTCCATCATCGGTAAAATATATAGCTCCTGATGCATTGCTAAGTAACTATAATAGTGCGAATGGTGGACGTCCGATAAATCGCTTCGTCGGTATTCATGATGGTTGTAAGGAAGCAAACGCATCAAGTGCTGCGTATACTTCAATTGCGGATCCGAATGCTACGGAGGTTGCACGTTATGATATTAATGGCGTCAGATTGGATGAGCCAACGACGGGCATTAACATAGTTCAGATGTCTGACGGCACATCGGAGAAAGTGTTGGTTAAGTGATTCAATACATGAAATAGGGAGTATTATGTTGCATCAAATAAAAGATTATTCTGTAGGTTACGCCTACATTATCAGATGTAACGTATTTCCATTAGGTTTAATTGAGTAGCAATAACCTTTGTCGATAAATATAGCATTTTCTGATGCTGATTCTTACACACGGGCTGCGTCATCATGGCGCAGCCCGGTTTTATGTTATCGCCAACGCGGGGTTGTCGATTTCGTGGCAGTTTGTGGGTGTTGTGGTGACTCGTTAATACCGATATAACCGTCAGAAAGACAGAGCTTATGCGAATACGTGTTTAATTTCATTGAGTAAAGAGTGAAATTATGTATTCAGGGCATCTCTTTGCAGAGATGTTTCGTGCGTGGGGGTGTCCGGGCACCACTCGCCTTGGCTCGCGTGCCCGGCTAAGCGTAAGCCCTGCCTTTCAGGCGTCCCTCTCATATCGTCTCCGATTGGTATATCATCACCGCATGGCTAAATGTCTGAAAGACATTGCTTATGCGTAACCGGGTACAGGGAGCCGCAGGCGATCTGTGCCCGGGAGGATACCACCAAAATGCACTCTGCAAAGAGTGCCCCTAAATTAGGCATACGTAGGTTCTGTAATAACCTCCTACAATATAACATCGTGGTTGTGTCGTTCCTACGGAACTTGATGGGTGGGTGTCCCGGTCCCCGGCATTGCGCTACGCTCCATGCCGGGCTAAGATATTGCGGTCCTGCAGACCGTTTTTTTTGTGGAAATTCTGTGTTCCTGCGCCCCGGTTCCCGGCATTGCGCTACGCTCCATGCCGGGATAAGATATTTCGGTTCTACAGACCGTGTTTTTGTTGCGATAATTCTACACTCAGTGCTATGTTGCGGTGTGGATGGTGCGGATTATTTTTGTGGAAAATTATTTTTGTGAAAAATAATAATTGTTTGGAGCGGAGTTCGCGATATTGATGTCGGGCTATGCTCGGGGTGTAAAATTTCAGGGTGATTTATTTATTGGAGGAAAAATAGGTGAGAATTGGATGGAAATTGCTATTTTTGTAAGTTAATAAGGAAAAACAGAAATAAAATTATAGTATATGAAATTCAATGTATCGAGCAAGACTCTTTACAACTGCGTATCGGCAGTGAGTAAGGTGATTAACTCTAAGAACGCGCTGACGATTCTTAATAATTTCCTGTTTGAGCTAAATGATAATTCGCTGACCGTTACGGCATCGGATTTGGAAAATACATTGGTGGCTCATCTTGAAGTGATGGATTCGGAAGGGAGTGGCAAATTCTGTATCGACGCGCGCCGTCTTGTGGATCTCTTGAAAGAGATGCCCGACCAAGGCATTGAATTTTCGATCAATGACGATAATCTGTCGGTAGAGATAAACTACAGCAACGGTAACTACAGTTTCATCGCTCTTAACGGCAATGAGTATCCTTCAAACGAATCAACCGAGGGGGATGCTGCCACATTCTCGTTCACCTATCCGGTGGATCAGATGCTTAAAGGAATTGACAACACCCTTTTCGCTGTGGGCAATGATGACCTTCGTCCGCAGATGATGGGTATCCTTTGGGACATCAAGCCTGATTCGATCACATTTGTTGCCACCGACACACGTAAGCTCGTGCGCTATCGCAACAGCGTAGCCGCTCCGGGACACGAGGGCTCTTTCATCCTTCCTGTCAAGCCGGCGGCAGTGCTTAAGAATGTGTTTGCCAAGGAGCAGCAGGTGAATATCACAATCACTCCCAAGAGCGCGACATTCGAGACTCCGTCTTATAAGTTCTCTTGCCGCTTCATCAAGGGCTCTTTCCCCGACTATAACCGCGTGATTCCGGTGGATAACCCCTACGTGCTCACAGTCGACCGTCATCAGTTCCTCAACGCGATACGCCGCGTAGCCGTGTTTGTGGATCCCGGACACGGACTTGTTAAGTTCAAGATCGAACCTGACAAGATGACACTCCGTGCCGCCGACAATAATTTCTGCACATCGGCTCGTGAAGAGGTGCTTTGCGACTTCACCGGCAGAGAGATGGTGATAGGCTTCAGCGCTCCCTATCTGATTGAAATCACAAGCACGCTGTCGACCGATGACATGGTGATCAAGTTGTCGGATCCGAGCCGCCCGGGAGTGTTCCTGCCTACTCAGGAGGAGGGTGCCGCCGATGATCTTCTGATGTTGCTTATGCCGATGACCGTCACTGATTTTTAAGATATTACGTCTAAATGGAATTGCAATTAAAGAAGCCGATAGTTTTCTTTGACCTTGAAACTACCGGTGTCAATATACTTCGCGATAAAATCGTAGAGATTTCCTACATAAAGGTGCTGCCTTCGGGAGAGGAGGAGGAGAAAACACTCCGTGTCAATCCCGGGATGCCTATTCCTGCCGAAGCGACTGCCGTGCATCACATCACGGATGATGATGTGAAGGATTGTCCCCGCTTCAAGGATGTGGCAAAGGAGCTTGCCAGAGTGTTTCAGGGATGCGATATAGCCGGATTCAACTCCAACCGCTTCGACGTGCCTCTGCTCATGCAGGAGTTTGCCACAGCCGGGGTGGAGATTGATATGTCTCGCCATAACTTTGTCGACGTGCAGAACATCTTTCATAAGATGGAACAACGCACGCTTGTGGCGGCTTATAAGTTTTATTGCGGAAAGGATCTGGAAGCGGCACACTCGGCAAATGCCGATACACGTGCCACATACGAAGTGCTGAAGGCTCAGCTCGACCGCTATCCCACGCTGAAAAACGACATAGCTTATCTTGCCGAATTTTCGACGATGAACAAGAACGCCGATCTCATGGGCCGCATCATATTTAATGAAGCGGGCAAGGAGGTGTTCAATTTCGGTAAATACAAGGGTCAGGAGGTTGAAAAAATCTTTGCCCGCGAACCGAGCTATTATAGCTGGATGATGCAGGGCGAATTTGCCGAAAATACCAAGCAGGTCATAACCCGCATAAGAATGAGAATCAAATAACAGCAGGCTGATGTTGAAAGGAAAGCACATAGTACTCGGTATAACCGGAGGCATAGCCGCCTATAAATCGGCTTATCTGCTGCGTCTTTTGATAAAAGCCGGCGCTGAAGTGCAGGTGGTGATGACCCCCTCGGCTAAGGAGTTCATTACGCCAGTCACATTGTCGGCTCTCAGCGGCAAGCCGGTGGTGAGTGAATTTTTCACCGCCAACACCGGCGAATGGCACAGCCATGTCGACCTCGGATTGTGGGCTGACGCGATGGTGATAGCGCCGGCTACCGCATCGACCATCGGAAAGATGGCTAATGGAGTTGCCGACAATATGCTTGTGACCACCTATCTCTCGGCGAAAGCTCCTGTTTTCGTGGCTCCCGCTATGGATCTTGACATGATGGCTCATCCGTCGACTTGCCGCAACCTGCAATTGCTGAAAAGCTATGGCAATCACATCATCGAGCCGGCTGTGGGTGAGCTTGCAAGCCATCTTGTCGGAAAAGGCAGGATGGAGGAGCCTGAGAACATCGTGAAAGTTCTTGAGGCGTTTTTTGCCAAGCAGAAGACACTTTCAGGCAAAAAGGTGCTTGTCACCGCCGGTCCCACCTACGAGAAGATCGATCCGGTGAGGTTTATAGGCAATTACAGCTCAGGGAAAATGGGCTACGCTATAGCCGAGGAGGCTGCATCCCGTGGGGCTGAGGTCACGCTGGTGAGCGGTCCCGTGGAGATTAAAGTGTCGGGTAGCGGCATAAATGTGGTTAAAGTGGAGTCGGCACGACAGATGCTTGAAGCTTGCGAGGCTCATTTTGGCGACAGTGACATTGCCGTGATGTGTGCGGCTGTGGCTGATTATGCTCCGGCTCATTCGAGTGATAAAAAGATAAAACGCGAAGGGAATGATGTGCCTGTGATCGAACTTGTTAAGAATCCTGACATTGCTAAAACTCTCGGCGAAGCAAAACGCCCGGGACAGATATTGGTGGGGTTTGCGCTTGAGACTGACCATGAGGAGACTAATGCTCAGGGAAAGCTCGCGTCAAAGCATCTTGATATGATCGTGCTTAATTCGTTGCGTGATGCAGGAGCCGGATTCGGAACCGACACCAACAAGATTACGATATACACCGCCGATGGACGCACACTCCCATTCGGAGTAAAACCGAAGGCGGAGGTCGCCGGCGATATTCTCGACACAATCGAAACTTTATGATGCGCTCGTTTCTCCTCCTCATTCTGTCGATATTTTGTTTCACCGGCGTTCATGCTCAGGAGCTGAACTGCCAGG
This sequence comes from Lachnospiraceae bacterium, assembly GCA_023663655.1. GTDB lineage: Bacteria > Bacteroidota > Bacteroidia > Bacteroidales > Muribaculaceae > Muribaculum. Next base: position 117,971 of record JAMPGZ010000004.1, on the reverse strand, counting down.
TGACAGTCGACTATTCACAAGTGGGTGGCACCAACACCTCGGTTTTCGAGACGCTTAAAGAGGCTATTTCCGAATATATAAATACGCGTAAGTGGACTCCCGCTCAGATTTCGCCAAATGAAAAGATCGAATGCAAACTGTTTTTTTCCATCAAAGAATATAATGACGACAAGATGGTGGGCGACCTTCAGGTGCAGTCCTCGCGTCCCGTCTATAACAGCTCCTATACCACTACCTTGATTAATTTCAAGGACACCAAAGTGGAATTTGAATATAGAGAGGGTGAGCCGCTTGTCTTTTCGGAAAACACGATGGAGAGCAATCTCACGGCGATAATAGATTTCTATGTCTACCTCATTCTTGCCATGGATTTCGACAGCTTCTCTCCACGGGGAGGCGAGCCGTTTTATCAGGAACTGCAACGCGTGGTTCAGATGGCTCAATCATCGGGCGAGAGTGGCTGGAAGGCATTTGAAGATACCAAGAACCGCAGCGCGGTGTTGTCGGCGTTCACTGATCCGGCGACCTCTAAGTTGCGCGACCTGATTTACCAATACCACCGGAAAGGTCTTGACGAGATGTCGGTGAGTCCGGCAAAGGGCAGAGCTGCCATCACTGAGTCGCTCAATGTTTTGAAAGAAGTTTTCTCCCAGTCGCCCATGTCGGTGGGCTTGTCGATGTTTAAGGATGCGAAGCTTGATGAGCTTGTGAATCTTTACACAAAGTCGCCTCAAAACGAGCGTTCAGGAGCTTATGAATTGCTTTATTCTATTTATCCGGTGGAGACTACCCGTCTTGACATGATAAAACGTGGAGTTAATAAATAATAGACGATGCTAAAATCATTATACATATCAAACTATGCATTGATTGATACCGTGGACATTGATTTCCATTCAGGTTTCAACATCATAACCGGAGAGACCGGTGCCGGAAAGTCGATAATGCTCGGTGCCTTGTCGTTGATACTTGGTGGCAGAGCCGACTTGAAAGCGGTGCGTGACTCAGGAAAAAAATCTGTGATTGAGGCGGTATTTGATGTCACCGGTTATCCGGCGTTGAAGGAATATTGCGTGGCTCACGATATTGAGTGGGACGATGCTGTGTGCATACTCAGGCGCGAGATTGCTCCCGCCGGGCGTTCACGCGCGTTTATCAACGACTCTCCTGTGACTCTCGATCTGCTTTCTCACGTGGCGATGCAGCTTGTCGACATACACTCGCAGCATCAGAACCAGTTGCTCACGTCAGCCGAGTTCCAATTGCAGATTATTGACAATCTTGCCGGCAATGCTCAATTGTTGCGTGATTATTCCAAGCGTTTCCACATTTACCGTAATGCGGTGAAACGATTGCATGAGACGAAAAAGAAAATCGAGCAGAACCGCAGCGATGAGGATTTCACGCGTTTTCAGCTTGAACAGCTTGATGAGCTGAAACTGAAGCCGGGAGAGCAGGAGCAGCTTGAACATGACCGTGATGTGCTGTCTAATATGACCGATATCAAGTTGACTCTCAATGGCGCTCTTGATGCATTGACCAACAGCAGCTCCAATGTGCTGTCGTTGCTTGGAGAGGCATCGGGCTATTGCGAGGAGCTTGCAAAGATTCTTGAGGATAGTGACAACATCTCCGAGCGGCTGGAGTCGGCACGCATTGAGATTCAGGACATAGCCGAGACACTTACCGACTATGACAACAATCTTCAGGCTGATCCTGATGAGCTTGAGGCTATAGAGGAGCGTCTGAACACAATCTATTCGCTTGAACAGAAACATCGTGTCGACACCGTGGATCAATTGATTGAGCTGCGTGAGGCTTTGAGGGAAAAGCTGGATCAGCTTGAAAACAGCTCTTACACTGTTGAGGAGCTTGAAAAGGAGGCTCGTCGTGCGAAGGCGTCGGCAAAGGAACTTGCTCTCGCGCTTTCGGCTCGTCGTCGCGAGGAGGCTCTTAAATTTGAGGAAATATTGCGAGCCACGGCTGTGCCCCTCGGAATGAAAAATCTGCAAGTGAAGGTTAATATCACTACCGGTGAATTGACTGCTACCGGAGTCGACAAGGTGGAATTGCTCTTTGCGTTCAATAAGAACCAGCAATTGATGCCTGTGGGCGGCACGGCATCGGGTGGTGAGATTTCGCGATTGATGCTGTCGATTAAATCGATTATCGCTACTAAGATGAAGCTGCCGTCGATCATATTTGATGAGGTGGACACCGGAGTGTCGGGTGATGTGGCAAACCGCATGGGAGAACTGATGAAATCCATTTCCGAAAACATACAGGTGACCGCCATCACGCATCTGCCGCAAGTGGCGTCGAAGGGCAATGCCCACTATAAGGTTTACAAGGAGGATGACGACACATCCACCTATACAAGAATAAAGTTACTTACGCCTGAGGAGCGTGTGGATGAGCTTGCCGTGATGCTTAGCGGATCGACCGTGGATGAAGCTGCACGAGCCAATGCGCGTTCACTACTTAACTCATAAAAATAACCAACTGATAATGGAAGCAAATGAATATATATTCGGCATTCGTGCCGTGATGGAAGCCGTGGATGCCGGCAAAGAGATTGACAAGGTGCTTGTGAAGAAAGATTTTCAAGGCGAGCTTTGCAAGGAATTGCTGGGAGTGTTGAGAGAAAACGGAATCCTTGTACAGAGGGTGCCGGTGGAAAAACTTAACAAAATCACGCGTAAAAATCATCAGGGGGTGATCGCTATTCTTTCTGCGGTCACTTATCACCGTCTTGACAATGTGGTCCCGCAGCTTTATGAGGACGGAATGCTGCCGTTTATCGTGGTGCTCGACGGCATCACCGATGTGAGAAATTTCGGAGCTATCGCCCGCACCTGTGAATGCGCCGGTGTAGATGCGATTGTCATCCCTGAGTGCGGAAGCGTGTCGGTGGGAGGTGACGCAGTCAAGACTTCAGCCGGAGCATTGCTGCATATCCCTGTGTGCCGTGAACGCTCGGTGACAGGTGCTATTCGTTTTTTGAAGGATAATGGCTACAAGATTGTCGCCGCTTCGGAAAAAGCCGACATTAATTACACGCAGTGTGACTTTACCGTTCCGGTGGCTATCGTCATGGGATCGGAGGATACCGGCATATCTCCCGAGGCATTGAAGCTGTGTGACACATTTGTGAGCATACCGCAGTTCGGACACATCGGATCGCTCAACGTGTCGGTAGCGGCAGGTGTGATAATGTATGAGGTGGTGCGTCAGCGCCTTCTTGCCGACATGGAGGTAATTTAATTACCTCCCACTCTTGTCAGGTCAAGATAGTAATTGTCAGAGCCGAAGCTGCCGGTGCCTTTAGTGAGTTTCATCTTGGAGGATGAATATTCAAGAACGATATATTCGCCTGACAGGATATTGTCGGAGCAGGTGAATATCACCGACTTGCCGCTGATTTTATAAGAGAAGCTCACCTTTTCGGTCTTTTCATAAGTGTCGGTCCATTGGCAACTGAACTCGCCGCCCTTTTTGCTGTCGAAAATCATTCCGCAGTTTGCGACACGGTCTTTCTGAACTGTTCCCACATCATATTTTTTTGTGAGTGTGCCTGTCCATTGCGATGAGCGTAGTGACGTGGAACCAAACTTGTTGGGGTTGAAGTTGTCATCATCGTCGCCACACGCAGCAAGAAACGGAATCATCACTATAGCTATCAGTAAGGTCAAAAATTTAGTCTTCATAATTAAGTATATTTTCCACAAAAATAATAAAAAGGGGCGATATTATCGCCCCTTTTTATTATTTTAAGATTATTGTCAGAAAATCGCTTACAGCTCAGTTATGCGTCCTATAAAGAGCACAGTTCCCGTAGAATTCTCTTCGATTATGAATATGAATGGTCGGTTGACGTTGAATGTCACTTTTTCCGATGGACCGGGAGAAGTGCTCATGCCGGTATTTGTTATTGCCGCTGCCTCGGTTCCTTTTTCGTTCACTTCAATCGTTGCACTGTGTTGAATGTGGTCAATTCGAGCTTCGTTTGGCGACATTCCTGAGAAATTGGAGCGTTCAGCATCAAATGCATCTTTTATCCCGATATGTTGTAAATAGTCGTTTAAAATGATCTTGGTGTTGATTTTAAAGCGTGGTAAGCTGAGATTGCACATTTTAGGCGAGGTTGTTGGGGATTGTGATGAATACGATTCTATAGCAGAGGTTAATGATTCTCCCTCGTCGGGAAGTAGTATGGTCATTACAAATGCTTCATTGCCATAATGTAATTTTGCGAACGAATAGCAGTCGGCTTTCAGATATGGAAGCATTAGCTCATTGCCCATCATATCCACTTGTGACACGCTGCCGTTGGCATTAAGAAATTCTTTTCGTGTGGTGTTTTTTGTTGGGAAAGGTGTTTTCCAAACTCCCTTAAAGTATAAGCTGTTGATTAATACGCCCCATATTTCTTCCGGATATGGCTGGACAGCTATGTTGTCAATCATGCCGTTGGTTTTTGATGAGCACCAGCGATTTATTTCTTTTATTGCTTTGTCTGTTGATAAATCGATGTTAATTGTTTCAGCGTTGTAATAATCGGACAATAAATTTGAATAGTCAGTAAAGGCTTCTTTACCATCGTTGATCCACAATGAGTTGGCACATGCGAAATTAACACAGTTATCAGCTGATGGAAGTTCTTTAAGCAATTTATGGCTTAGAGCGTTGATTTCGTTTGGCGATGAAACGCATAATGCGTTCGTCAGTTCTGTCAGGGTGTTCTCTTTTGCTCCGTTGGCGAGCATTCCCAATGCAAATTGGGTGCTTAAAGGCGAGACTACAAAATTGGCGTTTTCGCTGTGTTTATTAAGATATTTGAGCATGTCGTATGCTCGTTTGTTCTGCTGATTTATTATCTGGATTTCAGTATCAGAGAGTACAATATCTTTTCGCTCATTTTTCACTGTCGAATCTGAATCGCTGTCGCAAGCACAAAGCAATAGCCCTGCAAAAAGTATAATTAGATATGATTTCATAATTTATTCGTTTAAATGTGAGAATTGAGTTGGTTATAAGTTGGTTGTGAAGAATATCACATTATCCTCAAATGCTCCGGCAGCAGTAGAGAATACACCGTCATTAAAATATCCGTTGTGTAAGCCGTTCCAACCCCAATTGACGTGATTATACACTTCATCATGCGTTAGACTCATTTATTGAAATGTCTTCACTCGGTTTTAATAGCGTTTCCGCTTCTTCCATTGAATCGCAGCTGTTAAATGCTAAAAGTAGGCATAGTGCTGCACTTGTGATTTCATGTTTCATACGTAATACAACTTTTAAATAGTGGCTTGTGATATATCGAATGCAATATAGGGAGATTTGTTTGAATATCAAAATTATTTAATGATTTTGTTTGAAAATTATTATGGAATATGGTAAAATATAAAGGTATTGCAATGTGCTCGTCGATAATAGTCTTGTGTCGTGAGAAAGAGTTATAGACTCTTAAAATTGCAATGTGCTTTTTGGTACAGTATTGCTCCAAAAAGCACATTGCGGTTATGGAATGGTCAATCGGTGTAGCGGATTATGGTGACGTTGCCGTTGATGCCGGAGGGGACAAGTGGTGTGGATTCATCGACAATGGGTGTGGAAGCTTTGGTCACACGTCGGTCGGCAGGCACGTTGAGGTCGCCGATCATGCGGTTGTAAAGGCTGTTTGCCACGCGGAGCGTTATCTCATTGTTGCCTGAGGTTATATAATGAGTTATGTCGAGAGTCCATGGAGAGCACCATATATGACCTGCCGATTGATTGTTGATGATTACTTCTGCAACGTCGGTAAAACTGTCCAGCTTGATCTCGTAGCGAGATTTGGCATCGGGCGACGCCGTGAAACTGTTGGCGAAAGTTGCGGTGCCCGAGAAATATTTTATTGCGGGATTGTCGCTTAGGGTGTAGTCACTTAAACGGGGCAGCACCACGTTGCCTACACCTCCCATTCTTGGGTCAAACCACGCTTTCCATTCTCCGGTTATTGTGATTGAATCGACAGCTTCATGTGTATAGGCGGGAAGCTCAGTGGCGTGGTCGTGGAATATCATGAATGTTGATTCATGAGGTGCTAATGACAGATGCAAGGATTGTCTGCCGTCGGTGATGGTTGATGTCGCCACCCCTTTGATTTCTCCGGTGGTGTGATTCCATATTTCAGCATTCTTTCCGGAAGTGTTGAATGTTGAGGCGAAATCCACGGGCTTGTTCTGATGGTTGACGATGAAGTATATGTCGGCATCCGGCAGGCGGCGATGTGCGAAAAACATGGTGTCGCCTGAGGGATATGTGAAATCGGGCATTATCCGGCTGTTTTGCAAGAATGCAGCCAACGATTCATTGGCGGCAGGTTCGTAAACCCGTGCCCCCGCTTTTTTCAATTCCGTGATTTTGTCCCGAATCGGTTGGCAAAATTCGGTATCAGGCAAGGTGATTGCCGAAAATTTCATTCCGGAAGGGAGGGTGATCATGCCGCTGTTGTCGACAGTCATGCTCATCAGAGCATCGGTGGTGAATGCGTCGAAATTGAACCCTTCCGGAATTTCCGGCAGTCGGTGTGATATAATTCTTATGGGAACATCGTCGCCGAGATAGACGCCAAGATCCACTATTGGCTCTCCTTGACGCAGCATATAGTTGCAACGTGCCTGCGAATCCCACATCGGTTTTGACAGTTCCCAGAAAGTGTTGTTGCGGTTCAGGCAGTATTGTCGTCCGTTGGCGGTGTTTCCGGGAACATCAGTAAGGCTCGGCTGATATGCCGAGGCGCAGATGACAAATTCATTTATGCCAAAAGCGCAGGCATAGTCGGCAAGACTTTTTATGTCGTGAGGTTTGTGGCTGTATTTGGCATCAGTGAATGCTTCGCCCGATGCTATCCTCTTGCCATAGATGTGAGCCGCCGATGAGCAATCCTTTATGTCATAGCTGCCGTCGGTCTGATACGCCCAAAACTCTCCTTGGGGCTTATCGATATGCTTTTTCACTTCGATATTGTCGCCGGTGAGGCATAGAGCGCCGCCTATTGCCTGAGCGGTGAATCTAAGTCCTTCCTTGCGGGCGAGAGAGTCAAAAGCTCCGTAATATCTTTCTGCTGTGAGTTGCGAGAGTGTGCGCCGCAGGTCGTGAAGGAATGCTGTGGTTGCCTCGGGAGAGTCAACTACATAGCCTGTCATTGCCGGAAGGAAAGCAATCAAGTCATATCCGTTGCGTGACAGGAAATCTTTATCCAGCCCTTGGGTCCAGTTCTGCGGTCCGGCTTCATGGCTGTCCATTGTTATCCCTTCGATTATTGCTCCATGTGTGCGTAGGGAGTCAACTACCGGCTTTACGTAGTTCTTCCACTGGCATTCAGCTCCGGCAGCCGAGAGTTTGTCGCATTCCAGTCCCAATGCTTCCTTACGTCCATGTTTTGTACGTGCTCCTGTTGAGACTGCATAGAATCGTATGATGTTCCACTTTCCCGGAGGAAGCGGTGACGACTTCAACTTGCCGTCTTTTCCCATGCAAGCGGAGAGGTTTATGATGCGGTCGCGGGTGATAATCTCCTCCTTGCCATAAGCAGGGGTGAGGTCGTCATCCACATATTCCGATACTAATGCCGCTTTTGTTTCCCATCCATAATTCAGTGCGTCTTGATGCAGAGTGACATTCTCGATTGATATTCTGTTGTCATCTTTATGGCCGCTTCCCCAGTCATGCAATTTTATGCGGTAATATCTCCCTGTGACTGCGGGGAATGATATGGTCTTGAATTTCACTCCTCCATGATTGCGGTAACGAGGTTCGATAGCGGCGACTGTGCGGTAGTTGATGCCGTCGTCCGACACTTCAAAGGTGCCCGGAGAGGGTAGTGTTCTGTACAGGCAGCCGTAGAATTCTTCGCCCGGTTTGCCGGGATAGTTCATTGCCAATGTTTTGGCTTTGGCTCTGCCATTGAGGGTGTATGTGAGACTTCGTGCCGTGAAGTTTTCGCCGCAGTCATAATCGATTATTATCGTGTCGCTTGGTGAGCTGCTTCGTATTGTCGAATCAGATAGTAGGGTGACGCTGCGGTGATTGTCGGCAGGAATCGCGAGAACGGCTATGTCGCTGAAATATGAAGACTCAGGGGATGGAAGGATTGTGTCGATATTGATGCCTCCGTTGACTTCGATTTCCGATGAGGCGACTCGTTTCATGCTAAGCTCGGGAGTTATCCAAGGTCCCCCCGCCACATATCCGTTGCCTACATTTGCCTCAAATGAGAGTCCAAGTCTTTTTGCTTCCTTTGCCGAAAACAGGAGCGCTTCCCACCATTGGCGTGACATGAGTTTCGGTGCATTTTCTCCCTTTCCGTGTACTTGGTCATAATACACGATTCCGCCTATTCCCTGTTGGCGGTATGCCTCAAGGTCGGCAGTTATTCCTTCGTATGTCACTGAGTCCTCTCCGTGAAACCACCATACTTTTGTGCGGGTGGAGTCGGGAGGGGTGATGAATGATTGCCGCATATCGTTGATTGAGTTCAGTGACGTGGCGTTTGCTATAGTGGCGAGTGAGAGGGTGATTAAGGGAATTGCAAGTTTTTTCATGATTCAATCGAGGAAAAATAATAGGGTCACCCAAAGAGCGACATTGCTCCCCCGAGGTGACCCTATGCAAGCTGAGATTCGGGTTTTCTTTACTTCAATGCTTCGTGCTCGTATTGCAGAGTGAGCGAGGGCTGGTCGCATACTTCAGCCGGTCCGAAATACTGGATAGGTCCGGGATATACGAACTCAGTGTTGATAGCCCAGTTGTCACGCTGAGAAGCGAATTTCTTGAACGGACGTCCGTCAAGCGATACGAGAGCCTTTTGTATCACAGGCTTCATTGCTCCGTGACGGCGTTCCATGTTCATCATCATTGTGATAGGAATACCACCTGCCATCCATTGAACAGAGGGCTTGGTGAGTCCGCGCACGCTTGACATATAGCCTGTCACGCCTGATTTCACAAGGCAAGCGGCGTTGAAGCCGAGCGCGTAGCAGTAGTCGGCATCGAAGTTTGACGGATCGGCGCAGCGTCCTTCGTATCCGAAGAAATGATAGAGAGAAGCGAACTTGCCCACATATTTTCCGTCGGCTTTAAGAGCGTTCAGGCGACGAGCCACCATTTCACCGAGCAATTTCTCGGTTTCGATAAGTGACACCTGTACGTTTCCGTGCGGGTCGCGGTCGAGGCAAAGCTGACGTGCCACGCCTTCGGGAAGGCTTGTGAAGATGGCTGCGTTTTCCTGAGTGAGTCGTTCAGCGATCCAAGATAGCTGGCTTGCCTTGTCCACGTGAGAGAATTCCTCGGCATTAACGGCGAGAAGTTCATTGAGCTCGGCGATGAGTGCCTTCATTGCCGGGATGAACTCGATGAGACCTTCGGGAATGAGCACGGTTCCGAAGTTGTTGCCATTGGCAGCTCTGCGAGCCACAACATCGGCGATAGAGTTCACGATGTCGTCGAGAGTCTGCTTCTTAGCTTCTACTTCCTCAGAGATGATGCAGATGTTTGGCTGGCACTGGAGGGCGCATTCGAGTGCGATGTGGCTTGCCGAGCGTCCCATCAATTTGATAAAGTGCCAGTATTTTTTAGCTGAGTTGCAGTCGCGCTGGATGTTTCCGATTACCTCGCTGTAAACCTTGGTAGCGGTGTCAAAACCGAATGATGTCTCAATCACCTCGTTCTTGAGGTCGCCGTCAATAGTCTTGGGGCAACCGATCACCTGTACACCTGCGTTGATCTGCTTGTAGTATTCGGCAAGGATGGCAGCGTTGGTATTGGAGTCGTCGCCACCGATGATTACGAGAGCCTTGATGTTGAGTTCTTTCAGAATCTCAAGACCCTTGTCAAACTGAGCTTTTGTTTCAAGTTTGGTGCGGCCGGAACCGATGATGTCAAAACCGCCGGTGTTGCGGTATTCATCGATTATTTCTGAGGTGAGTTCCATATATTGATGGTCAACAAAACCGCCGGGACCCATGAGGAATCCGTAAAGACGGCTCTCCTTGTTGATTTTCTTTATACCGTCAAAGATTCCGCTGATGACATTGTGTCCGCCGGGAGCCTGTCCGCCTGACAGGATTACGCCAACATTGATGGCTTCTCCTTTGAGAGAATTTCCGTCTTTCTCAAAACGGATTTCGGGAAGACCATAGGTGTTAGGGAACAGTTTTTTGATATCTTCTTGATCGGCAACGGATTGAGTCGCTTTGCCTTCCACAGCCTTTACAGCGCCTGTCAATACAATCGGTAATTTGGGCTTGTAAGCTGCACGGGCTTTTTGTAGTGCACTCTTTTTCATTTTATTAAAATTGAATTTAAATGTTTCTGGTTTATTGGCAAATTTCGTAAAAAAATATCAAACTGTCAACTCATTTTTGATAAAATAGCAGTTGAAAACAGATAAAATAGATAGAAAACTGAATATTGTCAATCAAGGGTAGTGTAGGCGGTTGTTACGGCTTCGCATGATGAGAGGAAATGGGATGTTATTGCATACTCTTTTCCTCGTGCTGTGGCTGTGAATGATGCCGATTCCGGCACCGGCACCGGCAGCGTTATCTCTTTCAGTGCAAGTCCGGGAATGCGTGCCGCTTTATACACGGCTTCTTTAGTGGTCCATGCGAGAAGAAGCGACTGAGGTGAAACGTAGTAGTTTTGCTCCTCGACGGTGAGGAATTTTGGTGCTACGCGTTTTAGCTGTTCTCTCCATGTCTCCACGTCGATTCCTATGGATATGTCCGGATTGTGAGTCACGGCAAGGCGGTAGGTCGTGTGGCTGTGTGATATGGAGATCATTCCTGTGAAATCCACGCCTTCCACTGACGGTCGCCCATCGGGATCATGCGCAAGGGTTGCTTTTTCTCCAAAGACTCGCCGCAGGAGTATTTTTGAAGCCTTGGCTTCAGCCGAGCGTGTGTTTTCGGTTGCAGCGTGGTCAAGTGCCTCGGAATATATGTCGATTTTGATGTCCTTGATGTCCATGGCGTTATTGGTTGTTTCTGCAAAGATAGCATTTATTTTTGAGCCGTGGCAGTTGATGTGGCATAATGAACCAAGTGTGTGCGCGGCACGTTTTATTGACAATATTAATATTTAAGTTATATACGTATTATGAGCTTTATTTGGTTTATTATTATTGGAATCGTTGCCGGATTTGTTGCCGGCAAACTTATGCGTGGAGGTGGTTTCGGAATTATCGTAAATCTGATCGTAGGTGTCATTGGCGGCGTGCTGGGCGGATGGCTTTTCAGCCTGCTCGGCATATCGGCAGGAGGCATTATCGGCAGCCTGATCACATCGGTGGTAGGTGCTGTGGTGCTACTGTGGCTTGTGGGACTGTTGAGCCGATCCACAGGGCATAATTAGTTTAGAGTAAGAATTAAGACAATCAGTCATTTAGTCAATCACTAAATGGCTGATTGTTGTTTTGTGTGTTCCGGAACAGATATTTCCGGGAAATAGGTTATATTTGCAAACGAAACCGGATTTATATCCGTAATCCATGAAATTCCTGAACCCGGTTTAATCCGTTATCCATTAACCAAATAAAATAATACAGTATGAAACATTTATTAATCGCCGTATTTTGCCTGATGATGGGAGCGCAAATCCATACAGGAGCGGCAGAAGCAGTCAAAAAGGAGAAAAAAGATCCCAAAGTGGTTGTAATAAATGGCGGCAAACAACAAAATATCCTTGTATCGGAGATAGGGAAGTTGCCGCATGATTCGATACAATCCATCGACGTGCTTGGCGACAGCATGATTATCATAAGGATGAAACCGGCTAAAGCACCGGCACCTGCGAAGAAAAAGACAAAGTGACAGCATAGAGAAATACGTCAAAAAAAACTTTGCCTATAGCACTGGAGTGCCTTTGAGCAGCATTGTGATTAGTGGCAGCCGGGCGGCAATATCCAACGGCTGAGGTTGCTTGAATCGTAAATTCGTTAAATAAGTGGAATAAATTCGGGTTATGCCATCGGTGATTTGAAAATTACATGACATTTCCCTATCTTTGTGAATTGATTTTTTAATATCCACTTATGCTCCAACCGTTAATCGAGGAATCGAAGGTAAAGGCGGTGAGAAAGCTCCTTGAGGAGAATGACCGCATCGTTATCACTTGCCACATGTCGCCCGATGGCGATGCAGTGGGTTCTTCACTCGGACTTATGCACACCCTGTCGAAGATAGGCAAAGATGTTCATGTGGTCACCCCCGACCGCATCCCTGACTCGTTGCGTTGTCTTCCGGGGGCAAAAGAGATTGTGCCCTATTCTAAATACACTGATTTTGCAAGTAAATTGATTCGTGAGGCAGAGGTGATATTCTGCCTTGACTTCAACGCGTTGTATCGCGTGGACCGTATGAGCGATGCTCTTGCCTCTGCTACGGCAAAGAAAGTGCTTGTGGATCATCATGAGAATCCTGAGGAATTTGCCGACATAATTATTTCCTATCCGCGCCAGTCGTCGACCTGCGCCCTGCTGTTCAGGTTGCTTTGCCGCCTGGAGCTGTTTGGTATGATAGGGCGTAAAGCTGCAACGTGCATATACACCGGAATGATGACCGACACCGGCAATTTCTCATACAATTCCAATGATCCCGACCTGTATGTGATCATCGCCGAGCTGATCCGTAAAGGCATCAATAAGGATGAGATTTACAAAAAGGTGATGGACACCAAGAATCTCAATGTGCTGAAACTGCATTCCTATGCGATTGCCAACATGAGGGTGTTTGAGGAGCAGAAAGCTGCACTGATAACTCTCTCGGCTGAGGAATTGAAGAGGTTCAATTACCGTAAGGGTGACACTGAGGGGTTGGTTAATGTGCCTTTGTCCATTCCCGGAATTATCTACTCGGTGTTTATACGTGAGGATGAGAGGGAGATAAAGATATCATCCCGAAGCAAGGGCGACTTGAGGGTGAACGACATCTGTGAGAAGTTTTTCAATGGCGGAGGTCATATAAACGCTTCGGGCGGAGAGTTGAACTGCTCGCTGGAAGAGGCCATTGACATATTCATGCTGACGCTTCCTGAGGTGGAACGCCAACTGCTCAACAAATTAAAACAAAAATAAAGTAATCACGATAATACAAAAAATTTAAAATGAAAATATCCTTGAAACTCGGATCTGCCGGGATATTGCTTGCCGCAATGGCTCTGCTGTCGGGTTGTGAAGATTCAAAAAGCTATGCCGATCTTCTCAACGATGAGACAAAAAGTATAAATGTGTTTCTTGCCGACCAGCGTGTGGTGTCGACAGTGCCTGATGATTCGGTATTTGTGACACGCTATGAGCTTGCCGAGAAAATGCTGAGCGACAAAAATATCAGTGAAAACGATCCTGATTATGACAAGAAATTCAGCGACGCTCTCGATGAGATGATAAAGAATCCGGCTACCGATGCTCCGTTCTATCGCATGGATGAGGACGGTGATGTGTATATGCGCGTAGTTAAGGAGGGCGACATGGAGAATCGTCCTGAATACAATGACTTGGTGTATCTGCGTCTCACACGTTATAATCTTCAGGAATATGATGGAATGCTTCCTGAGGGATATGGCAATGCTTATGATGTGGCGACAGCTATTACAATAAGGTATGACAATGAAAACTCGCAATCCTACACTCAGTGGGGTGAGGGCATCCAATTGCCGCTTCACTATCTGGGATATGGCAGTGAGGTTGAGATTGTGGTGCGTTCGCGCAAAGGCCCTAATGACGAAATAGGAATTGTGGTGCCTTATCTCTATGTCATACGATATTTTAAAAGTAATATTTAAAGAATTATTGAGCTTATGTCATTAATTAAATCAATTTCAGGAATACGTGGCACCATAGGCGGCGTGCCAGGCGAGGGATTGAGCCCGGTCGACGTTGTTAAGTTCACGGCGGCTTATGCCGATTTTATATCTCGTACCACTACACGCAGCACTCGTACTATCGTTGTGGGCAGGGACGCGCGTCTGTCAGGTCCGATGGTTAGCGGACTTGTGGAGTCGACGCTCACCGCAATGGGATTTGACGTGGTTAACATAGGTCTCGCATCCACTCCCACAACAGAGATAGCTGTGGTGATGGAGGGTGCTTGCGGAGGCATCATTATCACTGCATCTCACAATCCGAAGCAGTGGAATGCCCTGAAGCTGTTGAATGAAAACGGAGAGTTCCTGAATGACGCTCAGGGAAAAGAGGTGCTTCGCATCGCTGAAGATGGCGCATATACTTTTGCGTCGGTTGATGAGCTTGGCACAGTCTATACCAACAACACCTACAATCGTAAACATATCGACTCGGTTTTGAATCTGAAACTTGTGGATGTCGATGCTATCCGTAAGGCAAACTTCACGGTGGCGGTCGATGCTGTAAATTCAGTGGGCGGTGTTGTGATTCCTCAATTGCTTCGTGCTCTTGGTGTGGAGAATATCATCGAGCTTAATTGCGAGGCGACAGGACGTTTTGCACACACTCCGGAACCTATTCCAGAAAATCTCACCCAGATTTCCGATCTTATGCGTGACGGACGTGCCGATGTCGGCTTCGTTGTCGATCCTGACGTTGACCGTCTTGCTATCGTGATGGAAAATGGCGAGATGTTTGTCGAGGAATATACCTTGGTTTCAATCGCCGATTTCGTATTGGCAAATACTCCCGGGTCCACTGTGAGCAATCTCAGCTCTTCCCGAGCTCTGCGTGATGTGACCGTTAAGCATGGATGCAATTACTCGGCGGCAGCAGTAGGAGAGGTCAATGTAGTCACCAAGATGAAGGAAACCGGAGCCGTGATAGGCGGCGAAGGCAATGGAGGTGTCATCTATCCGGAATCGCATTATGGCCGTGATGCTCTGGTGGGTGTGGCGCTGTTCCTTACGCTTCTTGCCAAGAGCGGCAAAAAGGTGAGCGAGTTGAAAGCCGGATATCCGCAGTATGCTATCGCTAAAAACAAGATCGAGCTTACCCCCGATATTGATGTTGACAAGATTCTGGAAGCCGTGAAAGAAAAGTATGCTTCCGAAACAATTACCGATATTGATGGCGTGAAGATTGACTTTGCTGATTCATGGGTTCACTTGCGTAAATCCAATACCGAGCCTATAATCCGCATATATTCCGAGGCTCCATCGATGGACGAAGCTAATGCTCTCGCCCGGCAGATAAAGGCAGTCATAGCCTCATTGGCATAAACAACCGTACATATAAAGTGCACCCCCGTCAGCATCAGCCGGCGGGGGTGCACTTTTGTTTGGTAGATGTTTAGTTTATGCCTAAGCGGGATTTTTCGGAGTGGGCTGCACCGGTGCCTTTATATCGGCGGGGAGTTGAATTGAACCGGTATGACACTCCGATTATAATTGAACGTGTGGAATATTTGGGAAATTGCAGCATTGTCACTTCATTGCTGTAGAATCGCATTTTCCTGTTGGATTGATTGAAGATGTCTCTTCCTTCCAGCGAGACCCTGAGTTTTTCCGAAAAGAAAAATTTCATGATTTTCACGTCCATAAACGAAGAAGAACCGTGGTATAGATTCCCGATGTATCCGTTTCCGTAATATCCCATATCAGCTGAAATTCTGATGTCGTAAGGGAGTTTTATCTCATTTTGCCATTGAACGAGTACGACCGGTCGATTTAATGATTTTTTCTTTCCGCGATATTCCATGTCTAAATTCTGTGCTGAGAGTCCGAAGTTGAGTTTGGGGTTCCACGCTCTTATTTGGAAGATGCCGCTTAAGAACACTTCAACTTTACTCATGTTAGGAAAATTGCTTTTGGTGAGTCGTTTCACGATACCTTCTTCGTTGTGAGGGATTATGGTGTTGAATATCGGATTTTCGGCACGGGAGTACCTTAATTGTCCTGTGAGCCATTTCCAATTGGCGAGCAGCTCAAGATTATATGTAGTGGTTGGCTTGAGGAATGGATTGCCGCTTTGTAATGTGAGCGGATTGACGTATATTATTGTCCCGTCGAGACTTTCATAGTCAGGTCTTATGGATTTGCGAGTAAAGTTGATTGCGGTCCTGACATTGCCGGTGTTGGCTGTTATTGAGAAACTTGGAAAGAACGAGTCAAATCGACGTTTATCCGTATTGCCGTCAGACATATCCGATTCGCGGTGAATTGAAGTTATATGTTCATATCTGAGTCCGGCTTTGAATGTCAAGTTTTTGAATTGAAAAGCAGCATCGCCGAAGATGGCGACATTGTTCTCATTGACATAGGATGTGGCATTATCAAGATTCTCGATATCGGTGTGGAAAACAGATTCCGACAATGAGCGGCTATATTCTTCTCCGAGGTTAAATTTTAGGTTCTTTACCGGAAAGTCTACAGCCAGCCTTTGTGCAAACAGGCTTATTTTTCGTGAGCCGGTGCTTGTCAAAGAGGATATTTCGGTGCCTTCTTGCTCTTTGGCGGTCTGATTGTTTTTATTTTTGCTCTTGATATAGTCAATGTTCATGTTTATCCCGACATTGAAGATTTTCCCTGAATAATAGGCATTGAGGTTATGGCAAGGAAATTTCCGGTCTCTTATTTCTCCGTTTGATGAAGTAAAAATGTCGGCATGGGATTCAATTGTAGTATGGGTGTCTACAGAGTATGATGTCTTGGATCGGTTTATTCCGTTCTGGTAGAATGCTCCTATGGAATGCCCGGTTGACGGCATGAATGAAAATCCTAATTTGCCGTTTAGCCGGCGTTCGGTTGAGTTGTTGGTTATCATTAAAGATTGTAGCATATCGTTGATTCCAAACGAATTCATCTGGGTTGTGGTGTGGGAGTGATTTCTTGTCCGTGAAAACTCAATATTGGTGAATATGTCCCAATTGCGGTATCTATAGGATAGATCCAGAGTATTTGACGATGACAGACTGCGATTGTATTCCATTGTCGTTCTTACAGAGCCACTGATGCCATCGGGATTGCTCGTTTTGGTCTTGATATGTATTATTGCATTTGAGGCGGAATTGTATTTTATGCCCGGATTAGTGATGACCTCAATCTCTTTTATGTCATTTGAGCTTATGCGTGACAGTTCCTGTGCGTCGCGTATCTCCCGGTTGTCAACATAAATGGTGGGTGCTCCTTTTCCAAACACGATCAATTCATTTCCGTTTTTTGTCACCATCGGGATTTTTGTCAACACGTCTTCGGCGTTTCCGGCATCTTTAAGTATGCTGCTTTCGACATTTCTTGTCAGCCCCTCGCTGTTGCTTTTGACTATGGGTCTATAGGCTTTTACAGTAACCTCGTTCAGTATGACGTTGGCGGATTTCATTGTCACCTCACCCAAATCTCCGTTCATGGTTACGATTTTGAAGGAGGTGTCATAGCCAATCGATGAGAACTTGGCTATCATGGATTTGTCAGGAAGATTCTCAAACGCGAAAAATCCATGTTCGTCACTTGTCTGTCCGGCGATAAATGTACTGTCGGGCATCGATAAAAGCGTTATATTTGCAAATTCTATTGGAGATGATGATTCATCAACAATATAGCCTGTTACTGTTTTCGCTGATAGTGAAATTGTGAGTAGTATAACAGTAATTGAGATGATAAATGATTTCATATTAAGTGTTTATGGCGTTTAATTGTTTAAAAGAATTGGGCATGGGAATTGCTGCACGCTGATTTGTATCAGTATGCTATAGAAAAAGATATTTTTATCTTGTCAAGACAAGCTCTTAGTGGATTGTGGGCAGGGTCACAATAAATTCCGTGTCGGTTTTGGTTACCGTGATTCTTTTGTCGAGGAGCTCATACTGGCGTCTTATATTTTCAAGCCCGACACCCGAAGGAGCGATGTTTTTACGTGGTTGGAGCTTGTTGAGGACTGTGACATTGTTGTTGTCGACGATAATGCGTATTGACAATGGCGATTCCTTTGAGCATGAATTGTGCTTGATGGCATTCTCCACAAGCATCTGGATGCTTGCCGGAACTACTCTGCCGAGCTTTGACTGTCGCAGGTCCTGTATCTCCACCTCGATGGCATTTTCAAAACGCACTTGCTCAAGATAGAGGTATTTGTTGACGAATTCAAGTTCATGGTCTATCTCCACTGTGCGGTTTTCATTGTTGGACAGAAGATAGCGGTAGACCGAGGACAAGCGTTTGGTGAACAGATTGGCTTTCTCCCCGTCGATATAGGCGAGAGAGGCGAGTGTGTTAAGGCTGTTGAACAGGAAGTGGGGATTGATTTGATTCCTTAGAGCGATATATTGATAATTAGCCTTTTCGCGCTCTATTTCCTGCTGGCGGTTGTTGTAGAAAAATAATTCGATGAGCAGGCTCACGACCCAGTTCCATGGGATTGCCGGCAAAGCCGATTTCATAAGCTCGGTCGTGCTGAAGCTGAAATCCGATAATATAAAATTCAGAATGCAAATAATAGCCACACAGGTAATGGTTGTCACGGTCAGGTCCATCACAAGTCGCATAGGTTTGTTTTGAATGCATACTTTTGCCAGCCAATTGATGAGAAAGTAGTCGGAGCAGCCGATTATTGCGCATACCGGCAGATTTATCAGCAAATGGAGGGCAATATCATCATGATTCCCGCCTATTATGCTGTATATTCCTATAAATGGGATGAACGAGACGGATGTTACAAGGATGAATAAGATTATATATTTCTGCTGTTTCATGATGCTTAATTGTATTTTCCGTCAACCCAATTGAGAAAATCTTTTGACCTGCTGCGGCTTACGTGCATTTCCATCGGGAGTTCAGGATCATAGTGGAGTTTCAGCCGTCCTCCGAAGTGTTTTGTGCAGCGTGTTATCGCCTTTATATTTACAATTCCGGCGCGCGATATGCGGAAAAAGCATTTGCCGTCGAGAAGTTGCTCCAGTTTGTCCAAGGCATAATCCACTATGTAACGTCTGCCCGAAAATAGGTGTAGGTAAGTGTATTTATCTTCGCTGTAGAATGCCGCCACATCATTGGTGTTGATGTGCATATAGGTATCGCCCGATTGTACCAGAAATCGTGACTTTGGCAAGTTGTCGTTATAAGCATTTGCTGTTTTTGCCATCATGGCATGGTTGCCCGGGATGATCAATCTTTTTTCAAACCTACCAAGCGCTGATTCGAGTTCTTCCTTTTCTATCGGTTTCAATAGATAGTCGATGCCATTTGCCTTGAACGCTTTAATGGCATATTCATCATAGGCTGTTGTAAATATTACGGGTATATCAACCGTTATCTGCTCGAATATTTCGAAGCAAAGGCCGTCGCCAAGAGAAATATCGGCGAGAATTAAGTCAAACTGCTGCGACTTTAACAATGCCACGCTTTGTGTGATGCTTTGCGCCCAGCCTGCCATTTGATAGTCATGCCGCAATAAATCTATCATTCGCTTAAGCTCTTCGTATGCGAGAGCCTCATCTTCTATTATAAGGTATCTTACCATCCGTATATTATGATGAATGAATTAAAACTCAAAGTTAGTCATTTTTCAGAATTTGAATCTGATTCCTGCCGACAACCTTAGTGCCGCCTGGAAATAAGGCTTTTCCTCCTCATTGTCATTAAAGCTGCTGAAAAATCCTTTCAGGCTACGCTCTGATTTCGAGGTTCCTCTTATCCAATTTCCACCTATGGAAGTGAAGATGCTGAATTTGTCATTGAAATGGTAGGATGGCGAAAAATAGGAATGCAGCATTGTCATTGAATATATCCACTCTTTTTTATCGGAATCGATAGTGATTGCCGACAACCCGTCGATTTCAAGTGGGGTGAATTCTAATTTGAGCTTTTTCCATAGCCATGTGGATGCCGACACCTTGATGCTGTTAGCCATATTGATCTCAAAGGAGAATTTACCATAACGCTGCCAGTTTAGATATAGCATAGGCATTGCCATAGGGGCGCCGTAGGAATTTGTGATTCCGCCTCCCACACCAAGACTCAAGTTGTCGTTCAACCGGCAGATGAATATGATTCCGCCGCTGCCAAGAATGCTTCTAAATGAAATTTCATTGACCGGAGCATAAATTCCGCATCCCACAGAAGCGAGTATGCTCCATTTTTTTGAAATAGGACGCAGATGGGTGAGGCTGATGCCTGAGTTGATGATTTTGCTTGGATTCAGCTCTTTAGCCTCGCCGGAATTTGACATTTTGGCATAGGTGCCGGAGATGCCGGCAGACCATAGGGTAGGCTGGTTGTGCTCGTTCGTCGTCATTGACAGAGGAATGTTGTATCCGGCAGAAACCATTTGCATATCACCTGAGCCGAATCGGTTCCCGATATCGTCGCGCAGAGTGCTTGTGGAAAAATGGTCATAACTGACATAGCCTTGAGCCGATGTCAATAATGACTGAAACAAAAGAAATGTGAAAATAAATTGCTTCATCGTTTTTTTGCTGCAAAATTAGGCTGGAGAGCCTTCGTCGGCAACAAAATTATGATGGACGGTCAATTTGGGCGTATGAGTCAATTAAAATATGGATATGATCTTCATAAATCCATGGATCTAAGCATCGCGTCAACTGATGATGTGTCGATTGGAGGAGTATTGCGAAGTTTACCGCTACGAGCTTCTTCCATCGCTGCTTTTGTTGCATCGTTGGGTTCACGGTAAGCTATATCAAGGAGAATGCACTCAACAAAGTTGTTGAGGCTGCGATGTTGTTGTTGTGCCAATTCTTTAAGCCGTTCAACCAGATTTACGTCTAAGCGAAACATGGTGGCTTTCTTTTGTGTTACAGCTTCCATAGTGATATCGTTTTGTTTGCAAATATATAGCAAATGTATAATACAAACAAATAAAATAGATAGAAAGATTGTCGGTGATTTTAAGCAACGTGTTGATTTTATAGCGTTATACATTTAATAAAGCCGGCATTCATCGCGGATGCCGGCTTTCGGTTTAGTTGTATGAAAAGTTGTTTAGCTTTAGGAGAGAGGCGGAGATGTTAACGGCGGGCTGCTGATGATTTTGTGACTTCTCCGTCAGCGTTCACGATTTTGCGGGCATCACGGCGTTGTCGTCCCCACTGGAGATTGTATGACACGGAGATGCATGGCATAGGATAACCGTTCATTCTGATGTGTTTTTCATAAGTATGATATGGGTCATAGGAGCGGGCTCCTTGGTCATATTTTGTGAATGGACAAATGAGAGATGCGCCAAACTGCCAATTCTTCCAGTTATATTCGAGATTGATGAGCGATATATCCTCTCCCCAAGAGAGCTTTTGTCCCCACAGATCGCGTTGGGCGCGTTGATACATTACCACCAATTGCCATCCCCAATGTTGCAGAATCACGCCACCTTGTCCGCTCCAGTCATGGTTGTAACGTGTATAGCCGGTGCCTTTCATCCGTTCTGCACGATATTGAACCATGCCTTCAATCCACATCCATCCGGGAACCACTTCAATGCTCGGAGCGAGCCAAAATGAAAGATTTTGTAGTCCATTGCTGTTCTCATGGCTTGTGATGAGGCGGTCATTGCTCCAAAATGTATATGGCGCTATGGCATCGGGGCTTGAGAATGCCCGGATGCCGAATGATCCGGAGATGCGTTTTAGGTCATAGCTGTAACGCAGTGTGAGCATATATGATTGAGAAGTGTGCAGATCGGGGTTGCCCTGCGACCATTGAAATGCGTCGACTTGCTGGGGCACTACGTTGGTTTCGGCAAGCGATGGCGCGGTTTGCCACGATGTGAAGTTTAGACGCAGTTGGTGTGTCTGATTGGGGCGATATGTAAATGTGAATTGTGGTCTCAGGTTCCAGGAGTCAGTGCCTTGGTTGGTTTCTTTGAATTTGAATGAGGTGTATTGGGCTCCTAAGCCTGCTGTCAATGTCACTTTGTTGATGCGTTGGAAGTACTCGCCGAAAAAATACAGGCGGTCTTGACGTTGGTGAAAAATTTCATTGCTAAGATTTTCGTATGTCGAGCGGTTGCGGTTTGCTTTGTAATTTATTCCGGCTGTAAAGCGGGATTGTGACCAATTTTTTATGTAATCGGCTTCGATGCCGTATGCCTGATTGCGGTCCTTGATTGCGGTGTTGACATCAGCGAGTACAGTTCCTTGACCGGCATCCTCCTCTTCGGTATAGGTGCGCTGTGTTCTGCCGTTGTAGAACGAGCCGTTGAAATCCACCGCTATCAGTTGCTTGTGAGGCAGATGTTGCTCCAGATAGGCGGTAAATGACGGAGTGAATCCTGATTGTGAATCAAAGTCGCTGATCAGCACATTGCTTAATCCTGATGATTGCGACATTAAGCTGCGATAGAAAGATGTCTCGGGCAACTGTTTGTAGCCATGTACCGCCACCCAAAATACGGTGGTGTCGGGCTTGATATAACTGTAGTCCAATTGAATGCTGCCGAATGTGTCGCTTAAATAGCCGCCGTCGGGCTTTTCGCTACGTTCAATTTTAGAACCGTCGGGCATCATGAATGATTCGCTGAATTCTCGATATGCCGACAGGCGGTTTGCGAGTTTATAGTTGACTGAGGCTCCCCATTGTGATCTGCCATGATTGATTTTTACTGCGGCACGATACATGCCCCATGCGGAGTTCAGTGACGGATTGGCGTATGCCATCAATGACCCGCCGGTTGCCGGATTGGACACGATGAAATTTATCACGCCGGTGGCGCCGTTGTAGCGAAGTCCCGGATTGTCGATCCATTCCACACGTTTTATTGTTTCCGGCAATAGTTGTTGTACCTGTTCTATTGTAGCCGCCCTGCCATTGATGCGCACCTGCACACTTTGACCTCCTGAATTTATTGACCCGAGCGCATCGTTGACTGAAAGCGTTGGAATCATAAGATTCCTGAGCAGTTGCATGCCGTTTTTGGAGTTGCTCACGGCGCTTTCCGACGGGTGATAAACGTCCATGTCGGCTTTTCGGATAACTTTAGGAGCCGCGATAACTATTTCCTGTAGCTGTTGAGTCGCGATAGTATCTGCCGATTCCTGTGCAACCGAGGAAAGTGCTATCAGAGCTATCGGAACAGAAGTGAAAATTGATTTCATATTATTCAGGGAGAGCTAATTTTAAGTTTTCAACTGCAAGATTCCGTGAGGAGTGTAAAAATGATGAGATTCGTTCGAGATTGTCGGTATCGCCGAGGTCAATATTCCATAATGTGCCTGGAGGATAGTTCTCCCACCATTTCCCTTTTTTAGCATTTGTGACGCAAATCATGAAAACGGCAATATTGCTATGCGGTAGCCTCTGCAAGAGTACAAGCCGCTTGTGGTTAGGTTTGTAACGCACGTTGGAATAAACCGATTCCGCGGGACCTGCCTCCCAACCGTCGTCATCGATATATGTGGTCATGTTTCCAAAAATTCGAGCATACTCTTTGCTATATACGACGGCAGAGTCATCGTATAGGCTAATTTCCGATGTAGGTTTCAATGGCTTTGCCTGATGATAGGTTACAAATAGAAGCCCTCGATGAGGATTGTAAAAAAGCACCGAGTCTACTTCGATTTCAGGGAATTGAGCTATGCCGCTCGCGAGGTGGGACGATAATTTTGGATAGGCTGCTATTTGTTCGGCAGTCTGCATGAGGGTTGTGTCGGTAATCATCCATTCTGAACCGAATGCCAGTTCTGTTCCTGCCGTGCTGACTGCATTTCCGCTGTGTGGATCCACGTGCCATTGTTGATTGGAGAATGCCGGTAGCTTCTGCGTCGTGCATGATGCGAAGCACAGGACTGCCGCTAATAAAAAGAAGCTGAACTTTGTCATAATCCATTCATTTTGTAATGACGCAAAGTTACCACCAATAAAAATAAAAACTCTCAACATTTGTTAAGAGTCAGAGTTTTTTTAGAGGTTGCCGTAATTTTTTCGCAGGCGGCTCAGGTGGGTTGGGGTGATATTCAGGAATGACGCGATGTCATGAAGGGAAAAGTGGGAGAACAAATCGGGATGCTTTTCAACGAGTTCGGCATATCTCTGCTGTGGTGTCTTGCGATAAAGATCGATGTATCTGTCATAGACAGTTGAAAACACCGCTTCGGTGCAGTGCATCATCCGTTCCATAAATTCGGGGTCCTCCTTCATCATCTTGCGTACCACTTCCACCGGAAGGCAATATATCGTGCATTGCGAAGACGCTATTATGGCAACTCTCGACGGCTGCTCGTATAGCACGAAAGGCCAGTCGACTACAAACTCATTAGGGAAGATCAGCCCTACCACGTGCTCCGTTCCTGTGGATGAATATGTCACATATTTGAGAGTGCCATTTTTGACCATGCCGATATATTTCCCTGCCTCTCCAATGTGTAGAAATTCCTCGCCGCGATTGTAATGGCACAGCTTGCCGTGGCTGACGCAAAGCTCTCGCCAGAACTCAGGTTCAATATGGTCGATATATGTATTGAAGTTCCCGTTCATAACCCGATGCCAAAGTTACTAAAAAAGTACGAGATTGCAACACAAAGGAGCACAATCAGTTGACTATGCTCCTCTTGAATCATTTGGGGTAATCGTTCTTACGGAATTCCGTATTTTTTTGTTTCGGGGTCATTTGCCAAAGATGCCGCCGAACATCTGAGAGGCTTTACCTTTGATTTCATCGATAGTGGATTCCACCTTGCCATCTCCATCAAGATCACCGAGAATATTGCCATCTTTCAGTTTCGCTATAATCTCCGTAAACGACATATTGGAGTGGTCAAATACGCTCAGTTTCTCAGTTATCTGCTCTACATTGACAGAATCGCCAAATTTGTCCTTCAACTGGCTGATAATTTCATTGATTTCCATAGAAAAGAAAATTTAAAGGGTTATTAAAAGGAAGATGCGGGACGCATCCCTATCGGGCTGCATCCCGCATCTGTTTATTTTTATGATACAGTTTACTTCACTTCCTCGAAGTCTACGTCGGTCACATGGTCATCGCCGCCGTTGTTAGCGGGACCTTGCTGTGCGCCGCCTTGCTGCTGAGCGCCAGCCTGAGCCTGCTGTTGGGCGTTGAGGATATCCTGTTGAGCTTCACCGAATGCCTTCTGGATTTCGCTGATTGCAGAATCGATTCCTTCGATGTTCTGAGCCTTGTGAGCTTCTTCAAGACGAGAAAGTGCTGATTCGATAGTAGCTTTTTTGTCGGCAGGAATTGCTGCGCCAAGTTCTTCGAGCTGCTTCTTGGTCTGGAAGATGACAGCGTCAGCGTGGTTGAGCTTATCGATACGCTGTTTTTCAGCCTCGTCGGCAGCAGCATTGGCAGCTGCTTCGTCCTTCATTCTCTTGATCTCGGCATCGGTCAAGCCTGATGAAGCCTCGATACGGATGCTCTGCTCCTTGCCGGTGGCTTTATCCTTAGCCGATACATTAAGAATACCGTTGGCGTCGATTTCAAATGTCACTTCGATTTGCGGAATTCCACGAGGTGCGGGTGCGATTCCGTCAAGGTGGAACTTGCCGAGGGTCTTGTCGTCCTTAGCAAGAGGACGTTCGCCCTGAAGCACGTGGATTTCAACTGAAGGCTGATTGTCGACAGCGGTAGAGAATACTTCGCTCTTACGGGTAGGGATAGTGGTGTTGGCTTCGATAAGCTTGGTCATCACGCCACCGAGAGTTTCGATACCTACTGACAGAGGCACAACATCAAGAAGAAGCACATCCTTCACGTCGCCTGAAAGCACACCACCTTGGATTGCGGCACCTACGGCTACAACTTCGTCGGGGTTCACACCCTTTGAAGGAGCTTTGCCGAAGAATTTCTTGACGATCTCCTGGATTGCCGGAATACGGGTAGAACCGCCCACGAGAATCACTTCGTCAATCTCCGATGCGCTCATGCCGGCATCTTTCAATGCCTGTTCACAAGGCTTGATGGTAGCCTGAATAAGTTTGTCGGCAAGCTGCTCGAATTTAGCACGGGTAAGAGTCTTTACCAAGTGGCGTGGAACACCGTCGACAGGCATGATGTAAGGCAAGTTGATTTCAGTAGTGGTTGAGCTTGAAAGTTCAATCTTAGCCTTTTCTGCTGCCTCTTTAAGACGCTGAAGAGCCATTGAATCTTTGCGGAGGTCTACGTTGTACTCCTGCTGGAAGTCGTCGGCAAGCCAGTCGATGATCACGTGGTCGAAGTCATCACCGCCAAGGTGAGTATCACCGTTGGTTGATTTCACTTCAAACACACCGTCGCCAAGTTCAAGGATGGAGATATCAAATGTACCGCCACCGAGGTCAAATACTGCGATCTTCTGATCTTTGTCGCTCTTGTCAAGACCATAGGCAAGCGCTGCTGCTGTAGGTTCGTTGACGATACGGCGCACTTTAAGACCGGCGATTTCACCAGCCTCTTTAGTTGCCTGACGCTGTGAGTCGTTGAAGTATGCCGGCACGGTGATCACAGCTTCGTCCACTGATTGTCCGAGATAATCCTCGGCGGTCTTCTTCATCTTTTGAAGAATCATTGCCGAAATCTCTTGTGGAGTGTACTCACGACCGTCTACGAGAACACGCACACCGCCATTGTCAGCCTTGCCGACTTCGTAAGGCACACGCTTGATCTCTTCCGCTACTTCGTTATAATTTTCACCCATGAAACGCTTGATTGAATAAATCGTGCCTTCAGGGTTGGTGATTGCCTGACGCTTGGCGGGATCTCCCACTTTACGTTCGCCACCGGCGATAAATGCAACTATAGATGGAGTGGTGTTACGGCCTTCACTGTTAGGAATAACAACGGGGTCATTACCTTCAAGGACAGAAACGCAGGAATTGGTGGTTCCTAAGTCTATACCAATAATCTTTCCCATAATGATTTTACTTTTTATTTTGGTTATTTATTTTATTCACACTATTTAATGTGCCGAGGGAATTGATCGTTGTGGATTTGACCCTCGACATTCAAAAGAAAAACAAATCATGTGCCAAAAAGGTTGGCTCATCGCTTAAATAATTAATTCCCAATAATCTAAACTTAATATGCTTACTGACACGCACGTGACATTTTTTCACTAAAAACATCAAAAAATGTCAGTTTTCCTGCACCTTGCCACCGACATCGACAGTCGCTCATTGGCGGTTGACAGGGTGGGAAAGGGGTTCACACCTATTATTATAATAAAATAGTGGTTGCCAAAATGGGGTTTATTCCATAATAATTATTAATTTTGCAGAGTGTGGCGGGGTGTGCCGTCACGCTTAACAGTGCATTATTCTTAATTTTAATAATTTAAAGTATGGACATTTCCCATATCGAACATGTTGGTATCGCCGTTACGTCGCTTGACGAGGCTATCCCTTTCTACGAAAAAATCTTAGGTCTCAAATGCTTTGCCATTGAAGAGGTGGCTGATCAGAAAGTGCGCACTGCATTCTTCAAGGTTGGACAGACTAAAATCGAGCTCCTTGAAGGTACAAGTGAAGACAGCGCTATCTCAAAATTCATCGCCAACAACGGTGGACGCGGTGGTATACAGCACATCGCTTTCGCTATCGAGGATGGAGTTGCAAACGTGCTTGCCGAGGCTGAAGCCAACGGTTGCCGTCTCATCGACAAGGCTCCCCGTAAAGGTGCTGAAGGTCTTAACATCGCTTTCCTTCACCCGAAATCGACTTGCGGCACTCTCGTAGAGCTTTGCGAAGACCCTGCTAAAAAATAACATTATCCACACTTAGTTCAACATATTCCACAAAATGAGCAACCAACTTGAAAAAGTGCAGGAATTGATTGCGCTCCGCGAACAAGCTCGTATCGGCGGCGGTGAGAAAGCAATCCAGAAGCAACATGACAAAGGCAAGTACACTGCACGCGAGCGTATTGCCCAGCTCCTTGACGAAGGAAGCTTTGAGGAACTCGATATGTTCGTGCGTCATCGTTGCACTAACTTCGGACAAGAAAAGAAAAGTTATCTCGGCGACGGCGTTGTGACCGGCTACGGTACTATCGACGGGCGTCTCGTATATGTATTCGCTCAGGATTTCACCGTGTTCGGCGGATCGCTCTCTGAAACCATGGCGCAGAAGATCTGCAAGATCATGGACATGGCTATGAAGATGGGTGCACCTGTCATCGGTCTTAACGACTCGGGTGGCGCGCGTATTCAGGAAGGCATCAACGCCCTTGGCGGATACGCTGAAATATTCCAGCGCAACATCATGGCATCGGGTGTCGTGCCTCAGATTTCTGCCATCCTCGGTCCTTGTGCCGGTGGTGCGGTATATTCTCCCGCTCTCACCGACTTCACAATCATGGCTAAGGGTATCTCCTATATGTTCCTCACCGGACCTAAGGTGGTAAAGACCGTGACCGGTGAAGATGTGACTCAGGAAGCTCTCGGTGGCGCTGAGGTTCACGCTTGCAAGAGCGGTGTGGCTCACTTTGCCGCTGAAGATGGTGAAGACGCTATCCGCATCATCCGCAAGCTCTTCAGCTTCATCCCGCAGAACAATCTTGAGGAGGCTCCTCTCGTGGAGTGCACCGACCCTGTCGATCGTATGGAGGACTCTCTCAACGAGATCATCCCCGATGCTGCCAACAAGCCTTACGATATGTATGGCGTGATCGGCGCTATCGTCGACAATGGTGAGTTCCTTGAAATACAGCGTGACTATGCCAAGAACATCATCGTGGGTTTTGCCCGCATGAACGGTCAGTCGGTAGGTATCGTGGCTAACCAGCCCAAATATCTTGCCGGAGTGCTTGACAGCAACGCTTCACGCAAAGGCGCGCGCTTCGTGCGTTTCTGCGACGCGTTCAACATTCCTTTGGTGACACTTGTCGACGTGCCCGGATTCCTCCCCGGTACCGGTCAGGAATACAACGGCGTGATTCTCCACGGAGCCAAGTTGCTCTATGCCTACGGAGAAGCCACTGTGCCCAAGGTGACTGTGACATTGCGTAAGAGCTACGGTGGTAGCCACATCGTGATGAGCTGTAAGCAGCTGCGTGGCGACATGAACTACGCATGGCCTACCGCTGAAATCGCTGTGATGGGTGGTGCTGGCGCTGTTGAGGTGCTTTATGCTCGTGAGGCTAAGGAAGCTGAGGATCCCAAGAAGGTGCTCCAGGAGAAGGAAGCTGAATACAACAAGCTCTTCTGCAATCCTTACAACGCAGCCCGCTACGGATACATCGATGATGTCATCGAACCTCGCAATACCCGTTTCCGCGTGATCCGCGCCCTCCAGCAGTTGGCTACCAAGAAGGTTGTCAACCCGGCAAAAAAACACGGCAATATACCTCTATAAAAGCCATCGAAAGCAATGAAAAAGAAATTATTGATATTGCTCGTCGCTGTTGTCGCCTGTTGTGCGGTAAGCAACGCCCAAGGGCGTCGCGGACTGCGCATCAACGAGATAATGGTGCAGAACGACAGCAACTACGTTGATGACTACGGTCGACACGGAGCATGGATTGAGCTTTTCAACTCAACCTATGCCCCGATGGAGATTTCAAGCGTGTTCATCACCAACGACAGCCTGCAGCCCAAAAAGTATCCGGTGCCGCTTGGTGACGTGAATACTGAGATACCTCCGCGTCAGCACATAATTTTCTGGGCTGACTCCGAGCCGAGCAAAGGTACATTCCACCTGAGCTTCTCCCTTACTCCGGGTCAGGACAACTGGATCGGTGTTTATGATGCCAACGGCACCACTCTCATCGACTCCATCACGGTTCCGGCATCTCTGCTTCCCAACACTACCTACGCCCGCATTCTTGACGGAATCGGTGCCGGACATGATGCATGGGAAGTGCGTCAGGGCACTGAGGAGTCCTACATCACTCCGAGCAGCGCCAACCGCATTGTTGACACCAACCGCAAGGTTGACCGCTTTGCCGAGGAGGATGCCAACGGATTCGGACTTACTATCATGGCTATGTGCATTGTGTTCTCGGCTCTGTTGTTGCTGAGCTTGTCGTTCTATGCCATCAACCGCATCGGAGCGCGCATAAGCAGCCGCAACAAGATGCGTTCACAAGGCGTAGACATCAAGACAGTGGCTAAAGAAGAGCGTCCCGACCATGACTCAGGTGAAGAGATCGCGGCAATCGTTATGGCTCTCAACGAGCATATCAACGCCCATGACCTTGAAAGCACCATCCTCACTATTAATAAGGTGAGAAAGAGCTATTCTCCGTGGAGCTCGAAGATATATGGTCTTCGTGAACTTCCGCGCCGTTAACAATCAACATTGACCAGTCAACAAAAAGTAAAACAATTACAACAAAATGAAAGAATACAAATATAAAATCAACGGTAACACTTACAATGTGTCTATCGGCGACATCGTTGACAACATTGCCGATGTTCTTGTCAACGGTACTCCCTACAAGGTTGAGCTCGAAAAGAGCAAGCCTGTGAGCGTGGTGACAGCTCCGCGTCCGTCAGCAGCTCCTCGCACCGCTACCGGTGAAAAAGTCGTTGCCAAGGCTCCGGCACAGTCTACAGCCTACAAGGTGACCGCTCCGCTGCCCGGCACAATCATCTCAGTGAATTGCAAGGTGGGCGACACCGTCGCTGCATCCGACACTGTGGTGGTGCTTGAGGCTATGAAGATGGAGAATGCTATCCATGCCGGTCGCGACGGTAAGATCGCTGCCATCAATGTGGCTGCCGGCGATTCTGTGCTTGAGGGTACGGTATTGGTGACTTTCGAATAATTCATAACACGATTATTGGCTAATAGAAACAACCTAAAAACGTAATCAAGTTATATATGAATACCGAAAGTTTTATGGCGTCCAATTTCCAGCAGTTCTGGGAACTGACCGGATTTGCCAATGCTACATGGCAGCATCTGGTCATGCTTCTTGTGGGACTTTTCTTCCTGTGGCTCGCCATTAAAAAGAATTTTGAGCCGATGCTCCTTGTGCCGATTGGCTTTGGTATATTGATAGGTAACATTCCTTTCAATGCCACTGCCGGTCTTGAGATCGGTATCTATGAAGAGGGCTCAGTGCTGAATATACTCTACAACGGAGTAAGTGCCGGATGGTATCCTCCGCTCATCTTCCTGGGCATTGGCGCGATGACCGACTTCTCGGCGCTTATCGCCAATCCTAAATTGATGTTGGTAGGAGCTGCCGCGCAGTTCGGAATATTCGGCGCCTATATGGTGGCTCTCGCGCTCGGGTTCTCTCCCGACCAGGCGGGTGCTATCGCAATCATCGGTGGTGCCGACGGTCCTACCGCGATCTTCCTGTCGTCCAAGCTTGCCCCCAATCTCATGGGTGCTATCGCAGTGTCGGCTTACTCCTACATGGCTCTTGTGCCGCTCATCCAGCCGCCTATCATGCGACTGCTCACTACCAAGAATGAGCGCCTCATCAAGATGAAGCCTGCGCGTGCCGTGTCGCAGAACGAGAAGATCATTTTCCCCATCGTGGGTCTTCTGCTCACTTGCTTCGTGGTGCCGTCGGGTATTCCGTTGTTGGGTATGCTCTTCTTCGGCAACCTGCTCCGTGAGTGCGGTGTTACCAACCGTCTTGCCAAGACCGCGAGCAACGCTCTCACCGACATCGTCACCATCCTGTTGGGTATGACAGTGGGCGCGTCCACTCAGGCTACCGAGTTCTTGACGCTCAACACCATCTTCATCTTCGCGCTTGGATTCATGGCATTCATCATCGCATCTGCGTCAGGTGTGATTTTCGTGAAGCTGTTCAACCTCGTCCTCCCGAAATCCAAGAAACTCAATCCGCTTATCGGAAATGCCGGTGTCTCGGCAGTGCCAATGTCAGCACGTATTTCCAATAATCTCGGACTTGAGTATGATCCCAGCAACTATCTGCTCATGCACGCCATGGGTCCGAATGTTGCCGGTGTAATCGGCTCGGCAGTTGCTGCCGGTGTCCTGCTTGGATTCCTTGCATAACATTAATGAAGGTGTATCATCTGTCTCGGCTACGGGCTCTGATACACCTTCATTTTTCTTTTTCTTGTGTATAATTTTACAGTTTAGTGAATGTAGTCGTTATTTAGTCCCCCAACTTGTAGTGCGTAGTGTTGGTGATGCCATATAAAATGAGCTGTCTTCAAACATTTTTGCATCCATTTATGTTTATTAATCAACGGTGACACCTAATTCATCGCACGCAGGCAAAATCAGAGAAAATTATGATTACAAAAAAGGTTATAGATGAACTTTATGCTCGATACCGTAAACCACCCCACGGAATTGAAAATCTCGATATCGGGCTGCTTTTTGAATATGCCTCCGATCATCACAACATCACTATTGACGAAAACGGATCTCTCGTGATAAGCAGCATTGATTCACGCTCTCCATTTCACAAATTTCCGCTTGCCAATATACATGGATTGACCCATTTTGAAGATGTAGTGGCGATTGTGCTCCATAGCAGCATAATCTTTCTCAACAAGCATGACCACGGTGTGAACGTGCATTTGCAGCTTGAGGGTCCTACGCTGTGGGAACGCATGAAGCTGAAATTGGGAATGAATTAAATAATTAAAAAACATATAATCATGAGACCGAAGAAAAGCTTTACCCGCATAGCCTTCATTGCGGGAGCATTGATGATAACAACCGCCATCACATCATGTGACAGCGACACTTTAAATCCTCGTCTGGCAAAGAATGCCCTTGAGAAGGAAGCTATGTTTGCCGATAGTTCTTGCGTGAAAAGCTTCACTACCGGTTTCTATGAAGTGAATCCTGCCCAGTTAAGCCAGTTGCAGCAATTGCAGAAAGCCGGAATGGTTGATGTGACATTTAAGTCGGTTGTTGAGAAACAGAAAGTGAGCAACTACAGCTATTGGTCGGGCTACACTACCGCATCACAGGATGTGGAGCACACATTTGCCACGGTCTCGCTCACCGATGCCGCTTCCCGCTATGTGGTGAACCATGTGGTGAGTCATCGCGACGATCAGGAGAAAGACTTGAAATTGCGTGAAGGCGTTGCTGAGGAGCCCACACCCGATTATATATTGTCAAACAATGACCTCGCCACCGGAGCGGATATCGAGGATGTTGTCAAGGAAACTGCCGCCGCCGAGGAAGAGGTGGTCGAATCGGCTGATACCGCTGCATCGGCTGTCGCAGCGAAAAGCGATGTGGTTAAGAAGAAAGAGCCGTCATCGCCTGCCGACGGTGGTGAGTATGAAGCGATGCTCGCCAAGGTTGACACCAAGACCTACGATATGCTTTTAGGCAAGTTTGAGCTTGTGAAAGTCAAAGAGGTGTTCTGCCCTGAAAACATGAAGGAAAATGGTGTCGGCAGTTGTGCCTATATCTATCGGTTTGTCGATAAGACTCCGTTCGGTCACGTGTTCAAGGCTCCTGAATCAGGGAAGCTCATGACCGGCAAAGCCACATTCTGCCGTTATATAGATATGGGTTGGACTGTCCAGCACAACAATCCGGATAAGTAACTCTCCGGATAATTAAAAATATTAAGGCTGCATCATTTGGTGCAGCCTCTTTTTTACATATCAGAACAGTCCCGTCCCGGATGGGACGAGACTGTTCAATCGTCGTCATCGTCATCATCGTGATGATGATGCTTTTTATGTTTGGGAGGTTTCGGCTTTTTATATTTCTTGTGCTTTGGGGGTTTGTGTTTACCGTAATGATATCCCTCATCGAAATCGTAGTTTCCTTCAATTCCCCAGTAGCTTCTCATTGAGCCGCAAGAGGAGAGAGCGGAGCTTCCTGCGAAGATACATAGCACTAAAAGCCATATTGTGTATTTTCTTTTCATAAGAGTGTGTGGTGAAGTGTATTAATAGTTCCTAATGTTATAACAATCGTGTCATCCTAATAGTTGAGAAAGAAATAATTTGTAACTTTGGTCGGAAAATCAACTTTATATATTCACGTTTATGCAAAATTGGAAATTTATAGTTGCTGCGATATTTGCCGTGTGCGGCAGCGGCAACAGTCTCCGGGCTGCCGATCCCGCGCCCTTTGTGCTCGATATGGTTCATAATAATCCCGGTGAGAAGCCATTTGACACCAAGTATAATGACCCTGAATTTTTGAAGTCGCAGGGTTTCACCGGCACCGTGCCTCATTGGCACATAAATTGCGCTGTGAATTATGACTCGTTCAATCGCCGCATTCCACAAAGTTCTCAGGAACGGGAATGGATAGCGGAGAAAGCGCGTGAGATTTCACAGAAACTTGACGAGTGCCATGCTGCCGGAATAGCCGTCTATCCCTTCACTGACTTCGTGGTATTCCCTAAAAGCATTTGGGACAAGTATGGCAAAGAGATTGAGGGTGTAGGTAAGGTGGAAGGCACCGGAGGTTCCGATGCCCGCGCCCGCAAGCCTAATCTTAACAACCGATTGACTCAGGAGTTACTGCGAGCGCAGATCGATGCCATTTTCACCACATTTCCCTCACTCGACGGGTTGACATTGCGTTTTGGGGAAACCTATCTCCACGACACTCCTTTCCACATGGGAGGAAGCCCTATCACCAAGGGGGAAGCCGGAATAGACGACCATGTGCTGTTGCTCAATATCTTGCGTGATGAGGTGTGTGTGAAACGCGACAAAAAGCTATTCTACCGCACTTGGGATTTCGGATATAATTTCCATAACAATCCTGAATACTACAAGCGTGTCACCGACCGCATTGAGCCGCATCCCAACCTGATATTCTCCATCAAGTATCCGCAGGATGACTTTCAGCGTATGTCGCCGTTCAATCCCGCGTTGGGGCTTGGGAAACATCGGCAGATTGTGGAGTGCCAGTCCCGAATGGAGGGATATGGCAAGGGAGCGCATCCCTATTACACTGCAAAGGGTGTGATTGAAGGATTTCCCGAAACTAAGTATGAGATAGAGTTTGGCAAGCATCGTTTCACCGGCAATCTCACCCCAAAGGATGCTCCGCGCGGTCTCCGCGACATTCTCGACCGCAATCTGTTTGCTGGTGTGGTGACATGGTCGCATGGCGGGGGATGGCAAGGTCCCTACATCACTCACGAGATATGGACCGATCTCAATACATCGGTTATGGCACGCTGGGCACGCAACACTGATCTCACCGAGGAGGAAGCGTTCATGCAATTTGCCGACTCCATCGGGTTCACAGGCATGAATGCCGACATATTCCGCAACATCGCCCTCCTCACCGAAGAGGGTGTGCGCAAAGGGCAGTGCAACAGTTACACCTTCAACAATGTGTGGTGGGCGCGCGATGAATTCTTCAGCGCCGCAGCCAACGCCAAGGTCATAAAAGAGATTCTCGATCGCGGGCTTCAATCCAGGGTTCTCGCTGAGAAAGCTGAGGCATCGGCAATATGGTCGCAGATCGAGTCATTGTCACGTCAACTCGACTGCGCGGATGCCGACCTGCTTGAAGCGGTGCAGGTGTCATGCAGCTACGGAAGAATCAAATATCACCTGATCGAGCGTATGTGGCAGATGATGCTTCTCAATGCCGAGATCGAGCGAGGCAAGCAACCTGACCGCCGCGAGTTGCAGGAAATCTTGGCATCATACGATGCTCTCTGGCATGAATGGGCTAAGCTGAAAGAATCGAGCCGGTGGTGTGCCACACTCTACACCGACATGGCTTACCGCAACAAACGCGAGGGCAGCATAGGCGAACTCGCCGACCACCTCCGCACCATAGCACACTAAAGTCACTAATGTCACTAAAGTCACGAATGTCGTTAATGTCATTAAGGTCGTTAAAGCCCTTAATGACATTAATATTTTGATAGTACACCATTATTTACTATCTTTGAGTACACTAATCAA
This sequence comes from Lachnospiraceae bacterium, assembly GCA_023663655.1. GTDB lineage: Bacteria > Bacteroidota > Bacteroidia > Bacteroidales > Muribaculaceae > Muribaculum. The sequence goes on along the minus strand of JAMPGZ010000004.1, from coordinate 82,239 downwards.
TCAATCTTATGGAGCATCTTATCCCGAGGCGAGGGAATTATAAAAACCTTATAAGCTATAAAAAGGCTGACACCATTTATCAGATCACATATTATTTCTGTAGCCGTTATCTGATAAAGGGTGATCGCACAATAGATCAGATGATTCAAGCTGCGAGGAGTGGCAAACAGAACATCATAGAGGGTTGTGCATCCTCAACTACATCTTCAAAAACGGAGATAAAGCTGATTAATGTGGCTAAAGCGAGCCTGAAAGAGCTATTGGAGGACTATGAAGATTTTTTGAAGACACGCGGTTTTCGTCGGTGGGAGGCGGGGAGCCGTGAATATGAAGCGATGCGCAGACTTGGAAAGGAGCATAATGATGCAGAGTTTTTTATGGAATTGATACAAGTGCGTCCACCCGAGACAATAGCCAATATGGCGATTATTCTTTTGAATCAAGCCGATTATTTGCTTTTCAAGCAATTGGAACGGCTTGAGGATGATTTTATGCGCGAGGGCGGTTTTTCAGAGCGGATGACGCGTATGCGTAAACAGCAGCGAGGCTTTTAAATTCCTTAACGTCGTTGATGACCTTAAGGGTTATGGGAATCATTTAGTTAAAGGGAGTTAAAGTTGGTTAATAAATTGGGGGGGGGTAGCTTTTTTTGTACATTTGTTCCGCTAATACCATGGCTGTGTGCTTGTAGGTGTTGGCTGCACATTTTACTTGAGAATCTATTAACCTTTAATAAACCTAAAATGAAGAAAATTTTACTCGCTTCTCTCGCTGTTGCTGCATCAGCAAGCATGATGGCACAAGTAACCGGTACTAAACTTATGGAGTTCAAGATGGACGACGTGAACATGAAGGATGCTGTTTCAGGCGTTGCAATTCCTCTTGCTCAAGGTACTCCCACCATCGTTGACGGTCCTGTAGCAGGCTCAAAGGCTATCCATTTCGATGGAAGCACTTGGTATAACCTCGATGACTGTACAAAAGTTCCCGGCACTCAGCTCGGTACTAAGGAATGGACAGTTGTCACTTGGTTTAAATTTGACGGAACCACTCCCGAAACCGCTAAAGAAGGTTGCTTTATCGAAGTTGGACAATCATCGACCAATAAGTTCTTCCAGTGCGAACTCCAAGGCGGAAACCCGCCGGCAGGAACTTTGACTTTCTTCGGTCGTTTTGCCAGCGGTAACGCCGGAAAATGTCAGGCTGCTTGCTCTGTTAAGGATACTGAAGAGGGCAACAAGCACTATGTGAACGATGGTAACTGGCACATGATGGTCGGCATAAAGAGCAATACTGAAACCGCTAACTGGTGCGTGAACATCGATGGTGTTGTAAGCGATGATGAGTCAGTAGACAAGTATGCTCTTTCTCAGGAGATGAAGAATGCTTCTTGGGATGAATCCTTGAATGCATTCAAGGATATCCGTGTTCCTTATGATGGAAAGAACTCTCAGGTGACTAAAGCAGGTTTGCCTACTGCCGAACTTAACTATACTGGTAACCTTTCAATCGGTCACAATGTGAAAGATGCAGGAACCAAGCAGCTTGTTGGTTCAATCTATTCAATCACTGTTTACGAGGGTGCTGCTACCACCGACCAAATCCGCGGATGGTACAATGAAGTATTCCCTAACTTCTACGAAGGTATAACCGGCGGTATTGAGGATGTCACTGTTGCTCCCGTTGAAGATGAAAACGCTCCTATGTACAACCTTCAGGGTGTGCAGGTAGATGAAAACTACAAGGGCATTGTAATCAAGAACGGTAAAAAATTCATCAACCGCTAATCACAGATTCTGATAATCAGAAAACTGAAAAAAGTACACTGCCGATGAGGCGTGTACTTTTTTTGCCTAAACAAAACCATATCCATAATCACAAACTTAACAACATGAAGGACTGTAACCTTAAGCGCAAAGTGTCAGCCGGAAGCCGTGCCATTGCACACCGCTTTTCGCTGATAGCCTTGTGTCTCATGCTTGCCTTTACGGCGGCAGCCCAAACAAAGACTGTTTCTGGAACGGTCTTTGACCCTGACGGGGAGCCGATCATCGGCGCCAGTGTTACTGTCGTTGGCACATCTACGGGAGTGGCAACTGACATTGACGGTAATTTCACAATCCCCAATGTGGCAGACAATGCAAAAATCCGCATCAGCTACATCGGCTACAAGCCGACTGAGCTTTCTGTTGCGGGACAGAACAAATTTGAAGTGAAACTTCAGGAGGACAGCAACGTGCTCGATGAGGTTGTCGCTATCGGTTATGCTACTGTAAAGCGTAGCGACTTGACCGGAGCTGCATCATCAGTAGGTGCCAAGGAACTTGTGAATGTTCCGGCTACTACAGCCGCTCAGGCTCTTCAGGGTAAGGCTGCGGGTGTGAACATCACCACCGCCGGCGGCGCTCCGGGTGCAGCATCGCAGATCACTGTGCGTGGCGGTATGTCAATCACCCAGTCATCGGCACCGCTCTACATTGTGGACGGTTTCGAAATGAGCGACGCTCTTTCCAATATCAGCGTGAACGACATCGAGACCATCGACGTGCTGAAGGATGCCTCGGCAACCGCCATCTATGGTGCCCGTGGTTCTAACGGTATCATCCTTATCACCACCAAGAGCGCCCAGAAGGGTAAGACCAAGGTGGACTACAACGCCTTTGTGTCATTTGACCACATGAGCAAGAAGATGAAGATGCTTGACAACGCTGTTGACTATGCCACTTATCAGTATGACTACGGTATGTTCACCGGCAACTCATCAAACTATGCCCGCATCTTCGACAATGATATGGGATTTGACGACCCGGCATTCAACTCAGGCGCTTATAGCCGCATCGCCGAGCGTTACGCCGGACGTCGCGTGATCGACTGGCAGGATGAGGTGTTCTCAGGCTCAGCATTCACTCAGAGCCACAACGTGAGCATCGCCACCGGAACTGAAAAGTCACAGATTCTTGTAAGCTACAACTTCAACGGTCAGGACGGTGCGATCAAAAACCACGACTACAAGAACAATTCTATCCGCACCCGCATCAATACCGAGCTGTGGAAAGGCATCCGTTTCGACATGAACGCCCTCTACACCAACACCGACACTCATGGTGGCGGTTCTTACTCAGGTATGACATCTGTGCTCCAGTCGCCTATCATGGGTGGTACTTATTTCACCGAAGATGAGCTTCTCAACACTCAGACCCGTCTCATCCTGAACGGTCTTAACACCAACTATGGCGCTACCAACCAGTTGATCGAAAATGCCGCAGTAGTCACCCGCAAGGTGCAGAACCTTTACTCAGTGAATGGTGGCATCGAAATCGATCTTCCTTACGGACTTGTGTGGCACACTGCAGGAAGCTACAAGTATTCTGATGCGAAGTCGACCAAATTTGCCGATGAAAACTCCTACAATTATCTCGTAGGCAATGCTTCGGGAATGGAGGGTGACATCGAATACAAGCAGACTACCAACTGGCAGATCACCAACACCCTTCGTTGGAGCCACACATTCAATAAGGTTCACCGTCTTGACCTTCTTGCCGGTCAGGAAGTGACTCACTCCGAGAGCGAGGGTATGAAAGTTGAGCTTGCTCAGTTCCCCAACCCCAACTTCGGTCTTGACGATATTTCTAACACTACCGTTACTTCCAAGAAGACATCACACTCTCACTCAGGAATCGTATCAGTGTTCGGTCGTGCCAACTATAACTATGACGACCGCTACTTGTTGACCGCCACTATCCGTACCGACGGTTCATCCAAGTTTGCCCGCGGACATCGTTGGGGTGTGTTCCCTTCGGCAGCCGCAGCATGGCGCATCTCTCAGGAGCAGTTCTTCCTTGCAAGCCCGCTTGCTTCTGTATTTGACAACTTGAAGCTCCGCGTGGGTTACGGTGTGACCGGTAACTGTAACATCGACAGCTATCTTTACACCACCGCCATCACCCAGACCACTTATCCTTTCGACAGCGATGACAAGAACATGGCTTACGTCCCCTCAACCCGTCTCGGTAACCCCGACCTGAAGTGGGAGACTCTTCACGCCACCAACATCGGTCTTGATATGTCGCTGATCAACGGTCGCGTCAATTTCACTGTCGATTGGTATAACAACCAGGTCAACGACCTTCTCATGGAGTGTGAGATCCCTTCATCTACCGGCTACAAGACCCAGTATCAGAACATGGGTAAGATGCGTAACCGTGGATGGGAGTTTGCCCTCAATACTGTCAACATCGTTAACCGCGACTTCCAGTGGACTTCAGCGCTCAACCTTTCATTCAACCGCAACAAGGTTATCTCTCTTGAAAACGGTGTTGAAAACAAGACTTTCACCGCAGGTAGCGGCGTGAACGGTAATGTGCGCTACTATGCATCGGTAGGTCAGCCTCTCGGTGATATGTGGGGTTACAAGTACAAAGGTCTTTACACCACCGCCGACTTCCAGCAGGATTCTGACGGTAACTTCATCACCGACGCTTCAGGCAACCTCTTGCTCAATGAAGGCGTGGTGTATCAGCGTAAGTCAACCGGAGAGATCATCAACGTGAAGCCGGGCGATATCAAGTTTGCAGGTTCTTCAGTTGACGAGGATGGTAATGAGTATTTCCAGATCGGTCAGTACCAGAAGATCGGTAATGGCGCTCCCAAGTTCTATGGAGGTTTCACCAACTCGTTCACATATAAAGGATTTGACCTTAACGTGTTCTTGAAGTTCTCGGTAGGTCAGGACATCTACAATGCGAGCAAGCAGGCTATCAGCCCTTACTCACAGTTCTCCAACGTGACCAAAGAGTTCGGTCTCAACTACTACCGCACCATCGACCCGGCAACCGGTCTTGTGACTATGGATGCCCACAAGCTCCGCGAGCTTAACCCCGATGAAAATTCACGTGTGTGGAACGTGTCGGGCAACAACGCTGACCGCATCACTTATCCGTCAAGCTATTTCGTGGAGGATGGTTCTTATCTGCGTCTCGCTACCGTCACTTTGGGTTACACCCTTCCCGAACGCCTTACCAAGAAGGCTCACATCAGCCGTCTTCGCGTTTACTTCACCGGCAACAACCTCGCCGTGTGGACCAACTATTCAGGATATGACCCCGAAGTGAACTCAGCCGACAACACCACTCCTGCCGTTAAGCCGGGTTATGACTCAAATCCGTATCCGCGTAACCGCAGCTATGTGATCGGTGTTAATCTTTCATTCTAATGCTCATTGACAAAAATGAAAACAAAATATTTAGCTAACATATTGGGCGGTCTTGTCCTTCTCGGGGCAATGACATCATGTGAGGATTACCTCGATATGCCCAACTTTACCGAGACTGACGAAGAATCGGTGTTTGCCGACGACCGTCTTGCCGAGGCTTTCGTGCGCGGCTGCTACCGCGACCTCATCCATAAGGAGCAGTGGTATCAATTCCTCGCCGGCGACGGCACCGTCTATTCCTGCGAGGATGGCGGTCTCACCGGTAGTAAGTATAATATCGCCAATTACGGTTATGCTCCTGACATGACCTTGTCGACCTCCTATACTCAGTCCAACAAGGTTATCGAATCATGCAACCTTGCGATCTACCGTCTCGGACAGCGTGCCCAGAGCGATGACGTGAAGCGTCTTATCGGCGAGGCTAAGGTGATCCGCGCGCTTGCCTATCTGACCCTTATCAGAATGTATGGCGATGTTCCCGCTTCATGGGAGCCGATGGTTGTGAAGGATCCTACCGATGCCGACGTGCTTTTCCCAAAGCGAGTGTCACGCGACATTATTTATGACCACATCGTAGAGGATCTTCAGGAGGCTGCCCGCGATATACCTTGGAAGAGCGAACTCGGTTATAACACCGCTGAACGTCTCACCAAGAACGCTGCCCTTGCAGTGCTCGGACGTGTAGCCTGCTATGCTGCCGGATATTCATTGCGTTGGGACCTCGCTACCAATGATCCTGCCACTATGTCAATGCGCCGCCGCGATGATGCTGCCCGTGTGACCGAGCTTTATCAGATAGCTTCAGATGCTTGCAAGGAGCTTATGACAAAGGGTGAAAACGGTCTTATTAAGGGTGCCAGCGGTTTCCACGACCTCTTCTACAGTTTCTGCCAGCGCGATTTCGGAAAGAGCGACTATGAGATGCTGTTCACTATCGCTGAGTATGGTGAAATCACCAATGCCGACTTCCCGAAATATCTTAACGTAGGTTCGGAAGGTGGTGTTTACGGTCGTTACCGCGCTCTCCAGTCTATGAGCCCTGTGTACTATCTGTCATTTGACCCGAAGGACACCCGTCGCGACGTAACCTGTGCCAACTTCGGTTGTTTCTATGGCAACGTGAACGATAAGGAGGGCACACAGACCAATATCGGTGTGACTTACACTATGGTTCCGGGCGGAAAGTTCAGAATTCCCTGGTGTACAGCCTACGAGGTGTCGAGCACTTCAAAGCGTAACGTGAATCTGCCTGTGATCCGCTATGCCGAGGTGTTGTTGAACTATGCCGAGGCTGAGGCTTATCTCCACAACGGTCCTACCGCCGACGCTATCAGCGCTCTCAAAGAGGTGCGCAGCCGTGCCGGTGTTGACCATCTGCCCATTGCATCTGATCTTGAAGGTTTCATCGACGACCTCGCTCAGGAGCGTATGTGGGAGCTTTCCGGAGAAATGTTGCTTAAGACCGACCTTATCCGCATCAACCGTCTTGCCAAGGTGCTCGCTGCCGACAAGCAGGGCTCTATCGATATGGTGAACCGTGCGGGCAAGTATGCCAACCTTCCGCAGTACCGTCTTTACAAGTACACAAAGGATGAGAACAAGTGGGGTTATGATATTCTCGCTCTCGATTATATTGACCTCGATCCTGTGGCTGACGCTGCCGAAATCGCTCAGATCAAGAGCGCGCCGACCGCATCGGGCTATGACGCTTATCTTGAAAAGACTGCCGCTATCGCTCGTGCTCACGGCAAGAACGTAGGTTCAGGCGACAAGTGGTATCCTATCGATATGTATCTCGGATTCCAGTCTGATTACAACAAAAAGTCAATGGCTATGGTGGGCTACACCTCCAATGACCTCTGTATCGGTAACGCCATGAAGACCGCAACCATCAACAAGGGTCGCGGCGGCTCGATGCCTGCATGGGTTACCGGATTGTACAGCGGATTCGTAGAAAACCGCTCGGAGTTGCTGCCGTTTGCCAACTTGAACGCAAGCGACCCGATGGTCACCAACCCGAACCTTACCCAGCTTCCCGGCTACGCAACCGGTGCTCAGTAATAGTAGAAGGTCCTTAATGTCATTAAAGTCCTTAAAGCCGGTAACGGCTTTAAGGACTTTTTTCTGTTTTGGAAAAAAAATGTTATCTTTGTAAGGGTGCGTGTTTTGCGCGCTTTAATTCCACAACTCTTGCAATGAGCGACGATATTTTGACTCCTGATAATGATGATGAGGGTGCAGTGACACCTCAATCCAATAATAATGAAGAATCGGCACGTGGAGATTCGCGTGACAGCGTGGTCAGGCATCAACTGCGGGGCATGTACCGCAATTGGTTTCTGGACTATGCCTCCTATGTGATCCTTGAACGTGCCGTGCCCCATATAAGCGACGGACTTAAGCCGGTGCAGCGCCGCATACTTCACTCGATGAAGACTCTTGACGACGGGCGTTTCAACAAGGTTGCAAACATTGTGGGCAATACCATGCAGTATCATCCCCACGGCGATGCGTCGATCAACGACGCGCTCGTGCAGCTCGGACAGAAGGAACTGCTCGTGGAGACACAGGGTAACTGGGGTAATATTCTGACCGGAGCTTCGGCAGCTGCCGGACGTTATATCGAAGCGAGATTGTCGCCTTTCGCGCTTGACGTGCTCTTTAATCCCAAGACTACTGAATGGACCATGTCCTACGACGGCAGGAAGCCTGAGCCGGTGACTCTTCCGGTGAAGTTCCCGTTGTTGCTCACGCAGGGCGTGGAGGGTATCGCCGTGGGACTTTCGTCGAAGATACTTCCTCATAATTTCAATGAGATCATTGATGCGGCGATCGCTTATCTGAGGGATGAGCCGTTTGAACTGTATCCCGATTTCCCCACAGGCGGATTTCTGGATGTGACAAAATACAATGACGGCGAGCGTGGCGGTGCGGTGAAGATACGTGCCAAGATTGAGAAAGTCGACAACAAGACTCTCGCCATCACCGAGATTCCTTATGGAAAGAACACCGGATCGCTCAGCGACTCAATACAGAAGGCAGCTGAGAAGGGTAAGATTAAGGTGAGAAAAGTGGAGGACATGACCTCGTCGACGGCGTTGATACTGGTGCATCTGCTTCCGGGTACATCGTCCGACAAGGCTATCGACGCGCTCTATGCGTTCACTGATTGTGAGCTAAGCGTGTCGCCCAACTGTTGCGTCATCTCCGACAATAAGCCGCAGTTCCTCGGAGTGAGCGATGTGTTGCGTCACAGTGTCAATCTCACCCGCGACCTGTTGAAGCGTGAGCTTGAGATACAGCGTGGCGAAATCGAGGAGTCGTTGCACTTCGCGTCGCTGGAAAGAATCTTCATCGAGGAGCGTATATATAAGGATAAAGAGTTTGAGCAAGGTGAGTCGATGGATGAGGTGCTTGACCACATCGACCGCCGTCTTGAGCCGTTCAAGAAGGGATTGTGGCGCGATGTGACCCGCGATGACCTCACAAAGCTCATGGAGATAAAGATGAAGCGCATCCTCAAGTTCAACAGCGAGGAGGCCGACCGCATCATCGCCAACTATAAGGAACGCATAGCCAAGATCGACGACCATCTCGCCCACCTGACGCTTTTCACTATCGAATGGTACAAGGGGCTCCAAGAGAAATATGGCGCCGCCTATCCGCGCCGCACGGTGCTGCGCAGCTTCGACAATATCGAGGCGGCTAAGGTGGCTGAGGCTAACGAGCGCCTCTACATCAATCGCGAGGAGGGCTTCATAGGCACTTCGCTGAAAAAGGATGAGTTTGTGTGCAACTGCTCGGATCTTGATGATATAATCATCTTCTACAAGGATGGAAAATATAAGGTGGTGAAGGTGCAGGACAAGATGTTTGTAGGCAAAAATGTGCTCTACATTAATCTGTTCAAGCGCAACGACAACCGCACCATCTACAATGTGATATACCAGAACGGCAAGGGTGGCATCTATTTCATGAAGCGCTTTGCCGTGACCGGAGTCACACGCGACAAGGAGTATGACCTCACCCAAGGCTTGCCCGGATCGAAGGTGATGTGGTTTTCGGCTAACTCCAACGGCGAGGCTGAAGTGGTGAAAGTCACTCTTAAGCCTAAGTTGAGGTTGAAGACCATGCAGTTTGACGTTGACTTTGCCGAGCTTGCCATCAAAGGCAAGGGCGCGCAGGGCAACATAGTCACCAAAAACGAGGTGCACCGCTTCTCGCTCAAGGAGCGAGGCGCGTCGACCTTGGGCGGCAGAGAGGTGTGGTTTGACCCCGATGTGCTGCGCCTGAACTATGACAAACGTGGTGAATACCTCGGCGAGTTCCACGGACAGGATCAGATACTTGTGATTCTTAAATCTGGCGAATATTATATGTCGAGCTTCGATGCCGGCAATCATTATGAGGACAATATCCTCCGGATAGAGAAGTTCCGCCCCGGTCATGTGTGGACGGCTGTGCTCAACGATGCCGACCAGGGGTATCCCTACGTGAAGCGTTTCGCATTCGAGCCCACCGCCAAGCGTGCTCGGTTCATAGGCGAGAATGAGAAATCGTCGTTGATATTGCTCAGCGATGCCCCCGGATGCCGCCTTGAGGTGACCTTCGGCGGTGCTGATGCCTTCCGTGGCAGTGCGGTGATAGATGTCGATGAGTTTATCGGAGTCAAGAGCTATAAGGCAAAAGGAAAGCGACTCACTACATTCACCATGGAGAGCGTGGTGGAGATCGAACCTAAGCCGGTGCCTGAGGCGCCTGTCGAGGAGATAGACGAAGATGAGGAGCCGACACCCGACGAGAATATCGAACCCGACCGCTCAGACGATGAGGTGCGTGACGAAATCAACGGACAGCAACGAATATTTTAGCCGATGAAATCTGTAATAGCATCATTGCTGGTGTTCTTAGCCGGTTGGAGCCATGCCGCTGCGCAGGAGGAGAAACCGCTGCGCCCTGTGACATCGGCTTATACTCTGGAGGCTGGCGGAGCTTCGATTGTGAACACTTATCTCACTCCGTTGAAATATACGGGAGTGAATCTGGGGCTGCGTTATGAGCGTATGCAGGCGATGAAGCAGAATCCCGACCGTCTTGTGATGAGGCTCGCTGCCGGATTGAGCGGAAGCCGCACCGAGAACCCGGTTAAGAACGCAGAAATGTGGCGCATAAAGGGCGACTTTTCGTGGGGCATGACCTACAGATGGCACCTGCCATATAATGTGACTTTGGGAGCCGGAGGAAGCACTTCCCTTAACCTCGGCGCGCTGTATGCTCCGCGCAACGGCAATAACCCTGTTTCTGTTGAAGCGGCGTGGACGGTCAATGCCACTGCTTACGCCGCCTGGAATGTGAAAGTGTGGGGCTTGCCTGTCACACTGCGTTATCAGCCCACGTTGCCGATTACCGGAATCTTCTTTTCGCCCGACTATGGTGAGCTGTTCTATGAGATTTATCTCGGCAATGACAAGGGGCTTGTGCATGGCGCTTGGTGGGGCAATTACTTCAGCCTCGACAATCTTCTCACCGCCGACCTCCATTTCGGCTCTACCTGCTTGCGGATAGGCTACCATGGAGAGATTCTGTCGACTAAGGTGAACCACATCACCACACGCACCGTCACCAACTCAGTGGTGGTGGGAGTGTCAGGCGAATGGCTCAGCTTCAACCCCTACAAAGGACTTTCGCGTGAGGCGCGTGTGATATCGGCTTTATATTGAACACATATCATAACAGGCAATGAATGCAATACGACATATTGTGATTATAATCGCCATGATTCTTGTTGCCGGGTGTCACCCGGTGGAATCATGGGACAACAATCCGGAGGGTAATTTCGAAGCGCTCTGGACCATCCTTGACGAGCACTATTGCTTTTTCAAGGAGAAAGGCGTGGACTGGAATGAGGTGCATGACCGTTATGCTGCGAAAGTCAGCAACAACATGACACCGCAGGAACTGTTTGACGTGTGTGCCGATATGCTCAACGAGCTCCGCGACGGACACACTAATCTCATAGCCTCGTTCAACACATCATATTACCGCAAGTGGTGGAGCGATTATCCGCAGAATTACAGTGCCCGTCTCATCGAAGAGCACTATCTCAACTTCAATTACCGCACTGTGGGAGGCATCGATTATGCCATACTTCCGGAAAATATAGGCTATATGCGTTACGGCAGCTTTGCCAATCCCATCGGGGAGGGGAATCTCGACCATATACTCGCCTATTTCAACGTGTGTGCCGGACTTATCATCGATGTGCGCGACAATGGGGGCGGGATGCTCACCAATGTCGAGACGATCGTGAGGAGGTTTATAACTGAGCGGATGCTTGCCGGATACATATCGCACAAAACCGGACCGGGACACGATGCATTCTCAACCCCCTACGCCTATTATTATGATCCCGCCGAGAAAGGACGCATAATGTGGGGCAAACCGGTTGTGGTGCTTGCTTCGCGAGGCACATTCAGCGCTGCCAATAATTTTGTGTCGGTGATGAAGTCTATTCCCGGCGTGAAGATTGTGGGTGCCGTCACCGGCGGTGGCAGCGGTATGCCCTATAATTCGGAGATTCCCAATGGCTGGGGCGTGAGGTTCTCAGCTTGCTCGATGCTCGATCCAGAAGGCGTGTCGACTGAAAATGGCGTCGAGCCTTCCGAGGGGTGTGCCGTGGATATGGATCCTCAGCAAGCTCTTGAAGGACATGACACCATTCTTGATTTTGCGATAGCTCTTCTTGCTTCAGGTCTTTAGAACCGGTTTAGTATTTTGCGAGGCAAGCGTCAAGTGAAGCAGTTATTGCATCGCGATCAAGGTTCTGCCCTATGAACACGAGTTTTATCATGCGGTCGCCATATTCTTCGTCCCAGTCACGGCGCAAGGTGGCATCGCGTTCCATCATCTGTTGCAACTCGTCGGCAGGAGCGGCGGCATACCATAGTCCCACTTCGGTGAGCTTTTTCTGAACACCCGCTTGCTCGAATAGGTAGCACATATCGCGGTTGCTTGAGAAATAGAGTATTCCCTTGGCGCGGATTATGTTGGCATACCATCCTGTAGCGATGAAACGGTCAAATTTGTTGAGATCAAATCCCTGCCGGCGGCAGTAGACCATCGTCTGTATGCCATATTCCTCAGCTTCGCCCTCGCCGTGGTGGTGATGATGGTGGTGGCAGCTGCAATGCTCGTCGTCGCAGTGGTCATGATCATGGTGGTGATGCTCATGGTGGTGATGGTGGTGTTCCTCCTCTTCCTCATCGTGGTCATGGTGTCCTTCAAGCTCGCGTATCCATGTGGCTGAAGTGGCTACATCCTCGAAGTCAAACATTCCCGTGCCGAGTATCTCCTCGAAGTTGAAATCGGCATAATCACATTCTATTATCTTCGCTTTGGGCTGCAATGCGCGTATCACCGCCTTGATTCGTCCTGCTTCGGCGGGTGTTACCTCCGATATCTTGTTAAGGATGATTACGTTGCAGAACTCTATCTGCTGGATGATGAGATTTTCGATATCCTCCTCGTCGATTTTCGTTGATTGCAGATCCTCTCCGCAGCCAAATTCGCTCTTCATCCTCAGCGCGTCGACCACAGTCGCTATGCAGTCAAGCCGTGGGAGGGTGCCATGAGTGAATTGCGGAGCCATCGCCGGGATGGAGCAGATGGTCTGGGCGATAGGTTCCGGCTCGCATATTCCGCTTGCCTCGATCACGATGTAGTCAAATTTTCCTGTGGCGGCGATTTCGGTCAGCTGGTTCACGAGATCCATTTTCAATGTGCAGCAGATGCATCCGTTCTGGAGAGCTACCAGGTCGCCGGAATCGTCATTTCCCACCACGCCGCCTTTCTGGATGAGCGATGCGTCGATGTTCACTTCGCCTATGTCGTTGACTATCACGGCAAATCGGATGCCGCGTTCGTTGGTCAAGATACGATTCAGTAGGGTGGTTTTTCCGCTTCCGAGGTAGCCGGTGAGCAGTAGCACCGGTATTTCATTGTGGGTATTGTTGAACATAACGGTATAAAGTTGATTTTAAAGATAAAATTAGTCAATCCCCGGCTATTGCGCAAGAAAGAAATTGCGGCAAGGGCAAAAAAAAAGAGCCCACCTTCCGGTGGAGGAAGGGGGCTGAGAAGGTATAGCATTTTTTACGGAGTTGGCTTTTTAATAACGCCAGAAAAATGCCTTCTCTTACTTCTAAAACACTCTCCCCCGTAAAAAGTTTACCTCACCCCGATTTTTTCAAAAAGGAGGCTCCCTATCCTCTGTGTCGATATCCGTTTCGTCATAATAGAAATCAGGGTCATAGTAAATCAGATTGTCCATTTCTGAGATAAATCTTTTTTGACTTGATCCGATCGAGCAATTAAAATTAAAAGGAAAATATTCAAGATAGTCCTCATCATATATATAGGGATCGGGATTATGAAAAAGAGATGTGTGCGGCGGTTGTTCCAAAATCTTATATTTCGTCCTCAGCTCCAATGCTATATCAAGAAATTTCCATAAAATAGACTTTATATATTCGATGGGAGTTGTAGTGGGCATATTGAATTCGATACCACCGTAATGGTTTATTCTGAAATCGCCAAGTTCTTTAAGATTCTGAAGATTACGTATGTACGAATTGTTTGATTGATATATTGCCTCACAATTAGCGCGGTGTCTGCAACAAGGGCTACAGCCGCTTAATGGTGTTGGTGTGCACCCATTGTCGTCGATATCTTTCTCCCACATCATATTATTATCAAAGCATTCGTTATATGGCACTTCCTTCCAGAGTTCGACAAATGCATAGCCAATGGTGATTCTTGTGCCTCGATCCATCGAAATTCGCCATATTTGTTGGTAGAATCTGCCATTATATATGATTTTCAGAGAATAACCGGAACTGTATCGGTAGAATAGTATATTACTATACTTGATTCCGTGCCATCGCTCTTTTAGAGCTTCCTCTCTAGTCGACCACAATAATTCGTTGAATAAAGAATCTGAGGCTGACTCGATAATGCGTCTTTTGTTGGCTAACGACACGAAATAAGGAAGTTTGGAGCCGTCATTAGTAAAAATCAGTCCATCTTTAGATATATATTTCCCGGTATTGCCCACTATTACGATCTCCTTTAACTCCGGCAGACCGTCTAGGCCTTCGATATTTCGGATGGACGATGGCAGAATGATGCGTCGTACATATTTGTTATAATTCAAACATCCATATTCTAAAGTAACGATTCCTTCAGGAATGGTGATAATCTCATCGGTCCTTCCGGGAGCGTAAGCTCTGATTGACATCTTTGTTCTGTCAATGAGTAACCCGTTTTCAGAATAGTATCTTCCTGAATCCTCAGGGATCAGATTCTTTATGGCTTTATGTGCATAAGGAATATTAAAAATGCGCCTAATATCCCACATCACGAAAGATTTCCCTATGAATAGCGTGTCAATAGGAGGCTTTTCCTCCAGTATTTTGCGAAGGGTTGTTTCGGTTTTGCGATCATAGTAGTATACATATAGCACATTGTTTTGGATCCGGAGGTTATTTGTGCAAGGTTGTAGCCCGTTTACATCCGTGCAATCATACATTTGTATGATTTCGTCTAAAGCTTTATCGAACGAGTGTGACATAGTGACAGCAAAATTAAGTTATGATTTCGAGTTTTCCAAAATCAATAATCCATTTATTGTCTTTCAGGAATTGTGTGCCTAATATGCCATGAAGCTGAAATCCGTGATCTTCCTGCAATCGGCGAACCGCCATGTCGGCGTTCATTACCGAAAATGCTGTTTCCGCTTTTGTGTCGTTGAATTCAATGGTAGCTTTTGCCATGCCATAGGTCACCTCATTTCCTTCTATTCCAAATAAAGATTGTTTTGATTCTAAGGGTGTGAAAAAATCAGGCAATCCTTCATATACAAAGGTGAAGATAGAATTTAAATTTGCGCCGGTGTCAATGAGAAAATTCAGATAAGGGTAACTTGTCGTTACGATAACGGGGAGTCCGACACAGTTGATACTGTCTGCGATTGATATTGCCATGATGCGATTTTATTTGATGATATTATTGGTTGTCGTGTTGCTGTAATCCTATATGGCAAATTAACATAAAAGGTAAATATCAACAAAAAATTATTATTGAAAAATCACATGACATTATATTTAATATATTTATTATTAGTGTATTATATTGCAGAGGGTGGTGGCATGGAATTAGTAATTTTCATAAATCGAAAAAATTTGTTAATTTTGCGCCTTGTTTTTCGATTTATAAACAGTTTAAATCATCATTGTGATGAAATTATCAGGTGCAATTGACTTTAAGCCAAAGTTTTTTTCGGCTTTACGTCATTATTCTATGAGCCGGTTTAAGGATGATCTTGTTGCCGGAGTGGTTGTTGGTATTGTTGCTCTTCCTCTTGCTATCGCATTCGGTATTGCGTCAGGTGTGAGCCCTACCATCGGTCTTATCACTGCCATCATCGGCGGATTTCTCGTTTCTGCATTTGGTGGAAACTCAGTGCAGATAGGTGGTCCCACCGGAGCTTTTATCGTGATTGTCTACAGTATTATACAGAATTTCGGTCTTGAGGGGCTTGCCATCGCCACCCTCATGGCGGGCTTGATTTTGATAATGCTTGGTCTGTTCCATCTTGGAACTGTCATCAAGTTCATCCCTTATCCTATAGTGGTCGGATTCACGAGCGGTATCGCCCTAACGATTTTTTCCACTCAGATCAATGACTTTTTCGGGCTTGGCTTGACCGATGTGCCGAGCGAGTTCCTGTCGAAGTGGGGTGTGTTCATCCAAAATTTTGGCAATACTCACCTTGCCACTCTCGTGGTGGGCGTGGTGTCACTCCTTATTATAATATTGACTCCGAAAATTTCCAAGAAGCTCCCCGGTTCGCTTATCGCCATCATTATCGCGACTATCGGTGTCTACTTTGCCGAGAGCCTGTTCCCGGGACTTGAAATTGAGACTATCGGCGACCGCTTCGGCTCACTCCCAACCGATATCCCGCAGCCGCAGGGATTTGAGCTGTCGATGAACACCATCAACCAGTTGATGCCGTCGGCATTCACCATCGCCATTCTTTGCGCCATTGAGTCGTTGCTGTCGGCTACTGTTGCCGATGGTGTCACAGGTTCACGCACCAACAGCAACACCGAGCTTATAGGTCAGGGTATAGCCAATGTGGTGGTTCCTTTCTTCGGCGGTATTCCTGTCACCGGTGCTATCGCCCGCACAATGACCAATATCACCAATGGCGGACGCACACCCGTTGCCGGTATCATCCACACTGTTGTGCTGTTGCTGATATTCCTGTTCCTCATGCCTCTCATCAACCTTGTGCCCATGAGCTGCCTTGCCGCAGTCCTCATTATGGTGTCATATAATATGAGTGGTTGGCGTACGGTGGTGGGCATTTTCAAGTCGCCTAAAAGCGATGTGTCGGTGCTTATCGTGACATTCTTGCTGACAGTGGTGTTTGACCTTACCATCGCCATCGAAATCGGCTTGCTGCTTGCCATCATCCTCTTCCTGCAGCGTGTGATGGAAAATACTCAGGTGCGTGTATATTCCGAGCAGCTTGATGTTGCCGAAGGAACCGATCTCACCCAGCATGAGGTGCTCAATGTTGCCGACGGAGTGAGTGTGTATGAAATCGACGGTCCGTTCTTCTTCGGTGTCGCTACGAAATTTGACGAACTCATGCGCACAACAATAGGTGGACAGACAGCCGTGGTGCGTATTATCCGTATGCGCCGAGTGCCGTTCATCGATGCCACCGGTGTGCACAATCTCGAGATGCTTATCAAGTCATCGCAAGCCGACGGCATCCATGTGGTTCTGTCGGGAGTCAATCCGTCGGTAAGACAGACTTTGGAAAAATCAAAGATCAACGACCTGATAGGACGGGATCATATATGCGACCATATCAGTAAAGCGGTGTCTATGGCGAATAAAATCGCCGCTGCAAATGTTAAATAATGCGTGAAACGGCTCTTTTTTAGTGTATGTTCATTAATAAGACGAAAATAATCACAAAAAAAAGTTGTAGTATTCTAATTTTGTATTAACTTTGCATCGTTTTTGAAGCTAAAAAATTGTTTTATTATTAATTTACAAAGAAATGAAAAAGTTAGTTTTATTACTTGCTGTTGTATTCAGCGTTTCTATGTTCTCTTGCAAGAATGCTGAAAATACTGAAGCTGCTGCTCCTGCAGAAGAAGTTGAAGTTGTAGAAGAAGCTGTTGAAGTTGTAGCTGATTCAGCTGCTGCTGTTGCTGACTCTGCTGCTGTTGTTGCTGACTCTGCTGCTGTTGCTCAGTAATTAGAAATTACACAGCATGAAATAAGCTGACCACTCAAGTGATCAGCTTTTTTTGTGCCCATACGTGACCGGTATATCGACCGGTTATTTTTTTATGACCGGCACGTGGAATGCTCCTTGCGAAATATCCACGGTTATGGTGTCGCCTTTTCTTATGCGGTTATATTTCTGCTGATTTAGATGTCGCGCTTTCTTCATGCCGTTCTCAAACCGCAGTTCCATATAATACACTTTATAGGGTTCCCCCTTGCCGTAGACATTGCGGCGTATGCGTTTCGACTTGTATCGGGTCTCGGTATAGCGCCGTTCCACAACAGCCTTGACGGTGTGGCTTGTGGATGCGTCGGCAAATACATAGTTGGGAATATAGAAAAGGGCGCTTAATATTCCGGTGACAGCGACAAGATGGCATAGATAATTGAGGATAAACTTGCCGGAGGATGTGAACTTTTCCCATTTCGGGGCAAATGCGGTTCCGGTGATTGCCGCAAATGCAAATGCGGTTCCTATTGGGAACCACGGGCTTATGAGGGTAGCCGATGACAGAGCAGCGATGGCTCCATAACACAAGAATGCCAACAAGAGGGATATGATTATTTTTGCCATGATTAAAATTTTATTGATACTATATTTTTTGTAATTTTGTCCCGGAAAAACTTAATGCAAATATCGTTATTTTTATGAAAGGATTTAAGATTTTTTTGTCGATTTTGTTGTTGTCGACCGTTTCTGCGTCGGCACAGTTCAATCTCGGAAGAGCGGTAAAGGGAGCCACTAAGGCAGTCAAGGCAGTGACTTTGACCGACAAGGAGATGGCTGAATATGTAAAGGAATCAGTGGAGTGGATGGACACACACAATAAGGTGTGTGATGAAAAGGATCCCTACACCATCCGTCTTAACAAGCTCACTGAGGGTATCACTGAAGCCGATGGCATTCCATTGAACTTCAAGGTTTATGACGTGATTGATGTAAACGCTTTTGCGTGCCCCGACGGAAGTGTGCGCGTGTTCTCTTCATTGATGGATATCATGAGCGACGACGAGCTTCTCGGAATCATCGGCCATGAGATAGGCCATGTCATGAAACACCATTCAAAGAATGCTTTCAAAACCCAGTTGTTGAGCGATGCCCTCAAGGATGGTGTTGCATCTACAAGCGGTAAGGCGGCTGCATTGACCGACTCACAGCTCGGCGACCTCGGTTCTTCGCTCATCAACGCCAAGTATTCGCAGAAGCAGGAAAATGAAGCTGATGATTGCGGCTACGATTTCCTTAAGGCAAACGGTAAGAACCCTTGGGGCATGGTGATGGCATTTGAGAAATTCCAGAACATGGAAGGCGAAAGCTCTGGCAGCTCAAGCTATCTCAACAAGATGTTCTCCTCTCATCCTGAAACTGCCGCTCGCATCAAGCACATGACTGAGCGTTGCCAGAAAGACGGTTTCACTCGTCCTGAAAGCAAAGAAAGCAAATAAAAAATTACTCATAAATAATGGAAATGGCTGCGTCACATCACGTGACGCAGCCATTTTTTTGTACCGTGTCAGTGAGTTTATTCCGGGTTGTATGTTGATACCGTGTCAGTGAGTTTATTCCGCATTGTTCGTGTTGTAATAGATGCGGTCAGTATGACCGCAAGAGCTTAGATTTCCCGGTATGTAGCGCTAGCGGAATGCCGGGTCAATAATGCCGTGTAATCCGGGTTGTATGTTGATACCGTGTCAGTGAGTTTATTCCGCATTGTTCGTGTTGTAATAGAGGCGGTCAGTATGACCGCAAGAGCTTAGCCCGGTATGTAGCGTTAGCGGAATGCCGGGTAAATGTATTCGAAATTGAATCAAGCTCTGTAAGAGCGAACCATTGTATCGTTCCTCTGGAACTCCATATATTGGGGATATTATCCGTGACCCGGCATTCTGCTGGTGCTACATACCGGCTAAGTTGAAAAAAATTTCACATGGGGGGATAAAAAGTGGGTAAATCCCCAACAACCATACACTATCTTTGCCAAACATAACGGTATCAATCTGCGGGAGAGATATCCCGTCACGGTTCCGCCGCAATCCACGCAACACGCCCGAAGGATGCTGACATCAGCCGGCTACAGTCAGCCCCGAGAGCCACGCTGCGATGCACGGATCCGTTGGAGTACTCCGACAGGTACTTCCCCGGCAGAACCCGACCGGCAACGATAGCGGAAGCAGATGGAGTCGCCCGAAATATATTTCGCTAAGTTCCAGAAAATGATCTGGAAGACTGCTTGAAATTGGCTCAGTGCACAGGTCACCAACACGAAGCCGCCATTGTTGCCGCGTCGGGGATCCCGTTTTTATTAAACACACTATAAAAATGATACAAGACTCTAAAATTAGAGCCTTGCATCACCATATATAGTTATAAAGAGATAGCTGTTATTCCGCTGAAAGAGTGTAGGATGCTCCCGGTGCGGTGACGATTTCGTAGATGAATTCAGGCGATTTCGTCAGCTCGGTGTTTACAGGGGCATTGGGAGCTATGAGCGGTTTCTTGATTTCCTGAGGGATGAGGAGCGGATTTTCCACAGTGGATGTCGCATCTTCGACGCGCGACATCTCCACGTTGCATTTCAGAGGGGTTGCTGATGCGATGCGGAGAGTTCCTCCATTGGTGGATGTTATGACAGCTTGCTCCATTTTCCCGTTGTCCCAGGTCATGTCGTCAAGCACAAATCCTCCACGGCAACGCAATCCTTTCACATTTCCTTTTTTCCACACGTCAGGCAATGCGGGAAGCAGATGCACTGTGCCGGCATGGCTCTGTACAAGCATCTCTGCGATTCCGGCGGTGCAGCCGAAGTTGCCGTCAATCTGGAACGGTGGATGAGCGTCAAATAGGTTGGGGTAGGTTCCTCCATTCTGTCCTGTTTCCTCGGTGGTGGGTACAATCTGCTCGGTGATCAGCTTGTAGGCGTGGTTTCCGTCAAGAAGTCGTGCCCAGAAGCACACCTTCCATCCCATCGACCATCCTGTAGAGTGGTCGCCTCGACCGTTGAGGGTCTTTTTTGCAGCCTCCATCAGCACCGGAGTGCGGTAGGTGATCTGTCGTCCCGGATATAGTCCCCACAGGTGTGATGTGTGGCGATGGCGGTCTTTGGGGTTGTCCCAGTCTTTCATCCATTCCTGCACTTGTCCCCAACGTCCCACCTGCATCGGAGCAAGATTGTCGGCTACATGACGCAGACTGTCGACAAATGCGGCATCCTCGTTTATCACGGCAGCGGCATCGATGGTATTGCGGAACAGGTCAGACACCATCTGATTGTCCATCGTAGTGCCGGCGACAATGACGAAATTGCGCTTTCCGTTGACCACCGGGGCATTTTCAGGTGAGTAGGAGGGAGCCACTACGAGCCAATTGTTTTCAGGTTCACGCACAAGGAAGTCGAGATAGAATTTGCACGCTTCTTTCATGATAGGATATACTCCGGCGAGATAGCTCTTGTCGCCTGAGAAGAGGTAGCGATCCCATAGGTGCTGGGCAAACCATGCGTTGCAAGTGGGCCACACTCCGTATTTAGGACCGTCGACAGCACCTGTCGAGCGCCATATATCGGTATTGTGGTGAAGTGTCCATCCGCGGCAGCCATACATGGCGGCAGCCTCTTTTCCGGTGTTGGATACATCCTCGACAAGCGTGAGAAACGGCTCATGCATTTCGGGAAGGTTGGTCACCTCTGCAGGCCAGTAGTTCATCTCCACATTGATGTCTGTGGTGTATTTTCCGTCCCACGGGGCACGGAGCTTGTAGTTCCATATTCCTTGAAGATTTGCCGCCTGACCGCCGGGCTGCGAGCTGCATATAAGCAGATAGCGACCAAACTGGAAGTAGAGGGCTGCGAGCTGCGGGTCGAACTTCGATGCAAACTCTTTCACTCTTACATCAGTAGGCTTGGATGCCTGTTCATTTGTTCCGAGGTCGAGCGATACTCTGTCAAACAGTTTGGTGTATGCGTTTTCATGTTCGCGCAGCATCTTAGCGTAGTCACGTTTGCCTTTGGCGAGATATTGACGAGCCGATTTCAAGGCATCGCCCGATACATCATGATAGTTGACGAAATTGGTGCCTATCGACACGTATATGGTCACTTCGTTGGCATCGGTGACACGTATTGCCGAGTCGCCTACCGACGCTGTCTTGCCCCCTTTGGCGTTGATCTGAGCCAAGGATGCGAAGCGTACCACGCCGGGTATCCCTTCGTGGTCATCGGCTTTTCCTTCCAGCAGCAGTTCGTTGCGTGCCGGGGTCGATGATGTGGCGTTGGTATAGGGAGTGGAATATCGTGCCGTAAATGATATTTTACCTTTTTTGGAGGCTGAGAGTTTTACCACCAGCAGCCTGTCGGGAAGTGAGGTGAACGCTTCGCGCACATATTCTGTGTCGCCGGCGCGGAATCGTGTGGTGGCTACGGCTCTTGATATGTCGAGGTCGCGGTAATAATCGGTGTATTCCGACACGCCGTCAAAGTCGAGCATCAGCGACCCTACGGTTTGATAAGGCATTCCGTTGGCTCCTTGTGGCGAGCATATAGCCGGACCGCACAGCTTTTGTGCTTCCGAGTTCTTACCCTCAAAAATTAGCCGTCTTATTTCATCGAGCGATTCTTTAGCCTTGGGGTTAGTGTTGTTGTAGGGAGAGCCGCCCCACACTGTCTCTTCGTTCAGTTGGAACTGCTCGTTGGCTGGGTCGCCGAACACCATTGCGCCTACGGCTCCGTTGCCGAGTGGAAGAGCTTCCACCCAAAGCGAGGCAGGCTTGTCATACCATAACTTCATGTCGTTCTCAGCCGCGATAGCATTCACTGTGTTTAATGCCGCGACGACGGTCATGATTTTTAATAAGGTTAGTTTCATGTAAGTGTATTGATTTATTGTGTATAAGCTGCTTTTAGAGAGTGATTGACTCGGCAGTCACGGGATGGGAGAGGAAGATGCTTGCCGACTCATTGAACTTGTCGGCATTTTCGGTGGTGAGGAATCGGCATGACGATCCTTTTGTGAGACGTGTCTCCATCTCAGGGTGCCGCGACAGATAGTCGGCAAGACTGTTGCCTACAAGCTCGCCTTGTGGCAGCACGGTTATCCCTTCCGGCACGTAGCTTTTGATTTTGTCAATCAAAAGTGGGTAATGGGTGCATCCGAGGATTATGGTGTCGATTCCCGGTTCTTTTTCAAGAAGCCGGTCCACTTCCTGTTTCACGAAATAATCCGCTCCGGGGCTTGCCGCCTCACCATTTTCGATGAGAGGCACCCACATGGGGCAGGCGTGGGTCACGGTGGTGAAGTCGGGATACAATTTGGCAATCTCCATCTCATAGCTGCCGCTCTTCACAGTTCCCGGAGTGCCGAAAATGCCTATCTTGCCGGTGTGGGTGAGTTTTCCGATAGATTCCACAGTGGGGCGTATCACTCCCAGCACTCTTCTTGTGGGGTCGATTTCCGGCAGATTGTTTTGCTGGATGCTTCTGAGCGCTTTTGCCGAAGCCGTGTTACAGGCGAGAATCACAAGCGGACACCCTTGGCTGAACAGATAGTTCACCGCTTCAAGCGTGAATCGGTAAACGATGTCGAAAGAACGGGTGCCGTAGGGCGCCCTTGCGTTGTCGCCGAGATATATGTAGTCATATTCCGGTAATGATTTACGGATTTCGCTTAGGATGGTGAGTCCGCCATATCCGGAATCGAAGATCCCTATTGGGCCGGTTGCGATATTTGAATTGGTCATGACACAAATTTACAAATAAAATGTGAGAGAGTGCCTAAAAAAGTAAAGGTCCCACGCATTTTTGCGTGAGACCTTTTCGTTCATATAGGTTAGCGCTGGTTATTTCAGACCGAGTTTGGTGCGGACCATCGGTGTTACGTCGGTAACATCGGTTCCGGTATATACAGGCATTACATTTTCAAAAATGAATGTCATGTTGTTCTCTTTGCCGACAGCATTCAATGCCTGGCGAACTTTCTCCTGGATAGGAGCAAGAAGAGTTTCCTGCTGGCGCTGGATGTCCTGAGTGGCTGTAGCGTGGAATTGCTGCATCTTCTGGTCAAGATCCTGGATGTCCTGCATACGGCGTTCTTTTATTGATTCAGGGGTGTCAGCGGCAAGAGCCTGGAATTCTGCATAGTTCTTTTCCATCTGCTCCTGAAGTTTCTTGAATTCTTCCTCGTATTTCTTTGATGCGGAAGCCACTTGTTCCTGTGCTTCTTTAAAGTCGGGGAGGTCTTGGATGATTGTCTGAGTGTTGACCACTCCGAATTTAGGAGCCTGAGCTGCCGCAACCATAGGGAACGCTACAAGTATAGCGAGTAAAATTTTCTTAATCATATCGATTGGTAATGTTTTAAAGTTTCCTAATTATGTTAATAATTTAGCTGCAAAGATAAGAAACTATTGTGAAATATACTATTAACAAATGTGAATATATCACTTTGCATAGCCCATTTTCGCAAGAACTTCGTTGCTCACATCTATTCTTGGCGAGGCAAAAATGATGTTGGCTGATGAAGCGCGGTCGAAAATGCACTGGTAGCCACGTTCCTCGCTCACCTTTTTTACAGCGTTGTACACTTCGTCCTGAATAGGCTGCATGAGACTCTGGCGTTTCTTATAGAGTTCACCTTCGGGACCGAAATATTTGTAGCGTAGCTCGCTTGCTTCTTTCTCTTTAGCCACAATAGCCTCTTCCTTTTTGGTCTTCTGCTCGTCGGTGAGGAACACCATGTCGCTCTGATAGTTCTTGTACATGGTCTGTGCCTCGGCGGCTTTTGCCTCCACCTCTTTCTGCCAGCGTTGTGATATCTGGTTGAGCTGCTCGTTAGCCATTTCGTATGCCGGCACGTTCTTCAAGATGTATTCCATGTCGATTAACGCGAACTTTTGCGCGTAGAGTCCTGCTGTGCAGAAAAGCATCATCAGAAGGGCGAATGTCAACTTTTTCATATCGTGATATTTAATGTGTCTATTATATAAGACGTTTTACGAGCTTATAAGTTTATTCCGGTTAATATTTTTTAGAATTCCTGACCGAGGATGAAGTGGAGCTGGCTGCCGCCTTTCTGTCCGAACACCTGGTCGAAACCGTATGCCCAGTCGATACCCATCATACCCACCATCGGGAGGAAGATGCGCACACCGGCGCCGGCGCTGCGTTTCATGTTGAACGGCTCGAAGCTCTTCACGCTGGTCCATGCATTTCCGGCTTCAACAAATGCGATACCGTAGATGTTGGTCGATGCCGAGAGCATGAACGGGAAGTGAAGCTCCATTCCGAAACGGGTGTAGGCGTAGCCTTCCTGACCGTAGGGGGTGAGCTGTCCGTTCTCGTAACCGCGAAGTCCGATAGTTTCGGTTGCATACTGATATGATCCCGACATTCCGTCACCACCCACGTAGAATGTTTCAAACGGAGTCTTCAACCACTTGTTGTAGCTTCCGAGAAGACCGATGTCGGCACGTGTCATCAACACGAGTGTCCAGCGTCCGTTGGGGTCGGTGAGCGGAGTATAGGTGCGGGTCTTGATTCTGAGTTTCCAGTATTCGATCCACTTGTAGAGTTCTTTCTTGGACTCTTCGCTTTCATCCTTGCTGAGACGTTCCCAGTCCTTGTTGCCGCTGAACAGCGATGCCGGGGGAGTCATCTGCAAGTTGATTGAGAATATTGAGCCTCGGCGGGTGTAGAGCGGGTTGTCGATTGACTGGCGGGAGAGAGTCAAGCCGAGCACGATCGAGTTTGAAACACCGTTCTTCATATAGTAGAGGTAATCCCAGTTCTTCAGGTAGTACCACTGGTAGCTGATGTCGGCTTGGAACTGGAAGTAGTCGTCAGGCCAGCTGAGACGCTTACCGAATCCCACAGTGACACCCACCATCTGAAGAATCTTGTTGGGGTCGTAGGCGTTTTCGTAGGAGTTCTGGTAATAATCGTTGTAGCCGTAGTTGTAGCCATATCCGCCGTAGGTATATGGATTATACCAGTTGCGGTTATAGTAGGAGGAGTTTATACCTGTCTGGCGGGCATAGTATGCCGATACCGACAGTGAGTTGGGGCGCTTGCCGCCAAACCACGGGTCAAGGAATGAGATTGAGTAGCTCTGGTAGTATTTGGCGTTGGTCTGCGCGCTGATGGTGAAGGTCTGTCCTTCACCCTGCGGGATAAGACCACGGTAAGAGCCGGGGCGGAACAGGTTTTTGATAGAGAAGTTGGTGAACTTCAGCGCCACTTTACCGATCACTCCGGTCTGTCCCCAACCAAATGAAACTTCCACCTGGTCGTTTGCCTTCGATTCGAGTCCGAAGAGGATGTCTACAGTACCGTTGTCCATGTTGGGCTCGGGGCGTATGTCCATGTTCTCAGGGTCGAAATGTCCGGTCTGAGCGATTTCACGTGCCGAACGCATGAGGTCCTCCTTGTTGAACAGCTGTCCGGGTTTTACACGCAATTCACGGCGTATCACCTTTTCGTAAAGACGGTCATTACCTGTGATGATGACATTGTTGATGGTTGCCTGCGGACCCTCGGTTATACGCATTTCAAGGTCGATTGAGTCGCCGTTGATGTTTTTCTCAATAGGCACAAGGTCGTAGAAGAGGTAACCGTTGTTATAATAGAGATTGCCCACGGCATCATCATCGTCGCGAAGTCGCTTGTCAAGCAATTTTTGGTTGTACACATCTCCGGGCTTTATTTCCAGGATTCTGTCCAAGAGTTCGGTGCGATACACGGTGTTGCCCACCCAGTCGATGTTGCTGATGTAGTATTTTTTCCCTTCTTCAAGGTCTATATACACGTCGACGTGCTTCTCATCGTAGGGGACAACGCTGTCCTTTAGAATCTTGGCATCGCGGTATCCTTTTTCATTGTACTTGGCTATGATGAGGTCGAGGTCATTGTCGAAGTCGGTTTCCACAAACTTCTTCTGCTTGAAAAGATTAAGAAGATTGCCGCTTTCGTTGGTCTTCTTCATCGTGCGCTTGATGGTTCCGTCGCTCAGCATCTCATTACCGTCAATGTAGATTTTGTGGACTTTGACCTTGCTGTGCTTGTCGACATTTATGTTCACGATGTTCTCTCCGGGAGCCGACAGGTCTTCCACCTGATCGATTTTGATAGTGGCGTTGCCGAATCCTTTCTGCTTATAATAGTTCTGGATTATCTGAGTCGCGCGGTTCACGATATTGGGGGTGATCTGGTTGCCCTTCATGAGTTGCAGGCGCTCCTCGAGATCCTTCTTCTCATTTTTTGACACTCCGCGGTAGTTTATTGCCGATATTCTTGGCTGCGGTTTCAATGCGTATTCAAGCCACGCACGGTCGCCGGCGGTCTTTTCAACGATTATTTTCACTGAAGAGAATAATCCTTGTCTTACAAGGCGTTTGACAGCGTTGGTTATATCCGGTCCGGGAATCTCCACGCGGTCGCCGATATTGATTCCGGCATATCCGATGACGATGTAATCCTCGTAGTTGGGCACACCGGTCACCTTGATTCCCGCTATTTCATAGGAATTGGGCATGCCGGAATAGATTACATTCGGAGCATAAACCGTGTCGACAGGCACATTGCCTACTCCTCTTACCTGAGCTTTCGCGCTCAAGCCCATTATCGTCATTAATATGATTAGCAACTTTATACGCATAATCGTGAGTGATGTGATGATATCTTTTGTTATATCGCGTTATCTAATGTTATTTATTCTCTTTCACTTGTTCGCCGGTGAGCCCGAATCTTCGTTCGCGCGACTGGTATTGTATTATAGCCCGGTAGAAATCTTCTTTGCTGAAATCAGGCCAGAATGTCGATGTGACATAAATCTCGGCGTATGCCAGTTGCCACAGCAGGAAATTGCTTATCCTGAAGTCGCCGCCGGTGCGTATGAGCAGGTCGGGATCGGGGTAGGCTGCCGTAGCGAGGTGCCGGGTGATTGTGTCGGGAGTGATATCCTTGGGGTTCAGTTTCCCGGCGGCTGCCTCTTGAGCTATTTTGCGTGTCGCTTCAGTAATCTCCCATCTTGAGGAATAGCTTATGGCGAGGATCAGTGTGAGCCCGGTGCAATGTGATGTGTCTTCGATGCATTTGTTGAGGCGGTTGTAGGCAAATTCAGGCATACGGCTGAAATCGCCTATCATGTTCAGGCGCACATTGTTTTTTATCAAGTCGGCGGTCTCGCGTTCAATGGCGATGACCACGAGATTCATCAGTGCGTCCACCTCTTCTTTCGGGCGGTTCCAGTTCTCAGTCGAGAACGTGTATAGAGTCAGGTATTTTATCCCGGCTTGCGATGCTGCTTCAGTTATCTTCCTCACCGATGTCACGCCTTCAACGTGCCCTTCATGGCGTTGAAGTCCGCGCGCTTTCGCCCAACGTCCGTTGCCATCCATTATAATGGCTACGTGCTCAGGCAATCGAGTGAGGTCTATTTCGTTATATAGTGACATACAGTCCATGTAATTAGTCTACATAAAAACAGTTTTTACATCGTTCACCGAACTCATAGCTGATCGACAGCATTATTGTCGAATACCAGTCAGTGTTCTTGATGAACGAGCTTTTTATATGATACGGATCATCGAGAATCTCTCCGTCGACTTTGTCGCCTAACACTTTGGTCATAGTCCATTCAAGACCGAGGTTTATGCGTGGCTTCAATTTGTATTTCACACCTAATCCCATCGGGATGTTGGCGTAAATGTGAGTGCCTGATGATGAAGCCACTGTCATGCCTATGCCTAATGACAGGTAAGGGCTCCAGCGTTTCATCTTTCGGTAGGATTCTCCTATTCCGTAGTTGAAAAAATTAAATTCTATGCGTCCGCCAAGGTCATAGACCGTTGAGGTGAACTTATAAGTCTCCCCTCCGGGAAACAGATTTTCCATGTCAGCGCTGTTGCCGCTCAGTCCGGCGGTCATCAGCGACCCTCTTACAGCCCAACGGGTGTTGATCAGATAGCGGAAGTTTGCCGCCGCTGAAAATCCTGTGTTGGCGAAGAGGTTGGCGTTGTTGGCATCGCCCAGATAGCCGCTCATGCCCACTGATGCGCCAAGATCAAATTTATAGGTTGATTCCTGGCTCATAGCCGGTGACGCAATGAATAGCGTCATTACGGCGAGCATTAGCGACACACCTTGCAGCTTCATTCAATCGGTTTGAAAGTGAGTTGATTGATAGCTCCACGCCACACGGTGGGGTATAGTGAGCCTGAATCATCAACGCCTCCATATAAATATATGAACGGGCATTCCCATGATGTTATTGGTGTTGCGGCGCGTCCGAACGGATTGCGACGAAGCATCGGGAGCTCATTCCAGTCGATGTTGCCGGCTGCGGCTCGCGAGGTCAATGTGTTGTCTTTTACGATAGCCTGAGCATTGGCAAACGGTGGCATGGCATCAGGTAGCTGAAGCGACTCGCCGGCTTTGTTCCAATGGATTCCGCCGTCAAACGACACATAGACAGTGTCCGACACTGTTCCGTCGTTTTTGCGTCCGCCCATTGCCAGCAGAGCTGAGTTTTTGGAGACTCTCCACCACTTTCCGGTAGAGCGCAGGGCGAAATAGGGGAATACCGACATATCCTCATATTGGGTTGATATCGGACCCTCGCTTAATTTAGCCCAGGTGTTTCCGTCATAGCCCCATGTCGCGCCGGTGAGATTTCCATTGCTCACACGACCGCCTACGGTCAACGCGATGGGCTTTTCAAACCACATATTCTCAATCAGAATGAATTGGCTGGTTCCTGACACGGGACAATCGGCAGCGGCTTTCACTCTGGTGGCATTGCCGGGATAGCTGACGTGATAATATTCGCTACCCGATTTTTCAAGACCGAGAAGAGTGGTGCCGTAGCCTCCGTAGATGTGGCTCCAAGTCTCGCCTGTAGCAGTCCATGAAGTCCCGTCGGCTGATGTCATAAGCGCGCCGTTGCTGCCGAGGCAGTAAAGCGCGTCGTCTGTAGCAGTGAATGATGACAGTTCAGGCTGTGAGGGGAATGATACGGGGGTGATTGTTCCGGTCGATTCAGGATCGGTGGCGGTCCATGTGTGGTATCCGTTGCCGTTATGGAACAGAGTTATGATTTTGTCGCCGAATTCTATTGTTTTCTGTGCGTCGGGGGTGCCCGGAATTTCTTTCCATGCGATTGTTCCCCATTCAAGAGAGTCGGCTTTTACTTTGTGCACATTTACGTTTATGTCGTAGGTCTGGCTATATGATGAATTTACCGAAACGACTCTCACCCTCACTTTCGACGGTTCCGAGAAGTCGATGCTGTCGGTCGATTCAGTGGTGTAGGTGAATGTGGTGTCATTCATCACTGAACTTCCGCTCACTGAAATTTCAATAAGTGAACTTCCGTTGGTGCTGATGTTAGGTACGAGCTTTGTGACATTGGTGCCGTAGGGCAGTGAATCGGCGTTGAATATCTTGCTTTGCAGAAGATCGATAGTGAAATAGCAAGAGTCAAGATTGTTGAGCACCTTGGCATTAGCCTTTATGTAGAAGGCGGTGACAGCAGTTGCCGAGTAGATGTTGTCCGAAGTGAAACCGGTGTCGACCGTCTCATCGGAGTCGGAATTACAAGCTGTCACACCCATTGCAAGCATAGCGGCAGCCAGTAGATATCCTCCTGATTTTATCCTCATTTTAATATATTGACATTAATTTTCAATTTGCAAATTTAGCAACATTTTCGTGAATGACGCAGATATTGGGGGCAAAAACATATATTTAGGTCTTTTTAACGGCTTAATCAGCGTTATTGGTATAGAAAAACAGTCGGTTGCCTTGAATTGTTAACATCCGTTGAGGAATTGCCGGAAGCGCCGGGGCTTTTACCCCGCTGCCTATCTCGGCGGGCGAGACTTCCACCCTCGCCTTGTCCCATAATCCCAGGTCGATGAATGATTGCAATAGCTTGGCTCCACCTTCCACGAGCACCGATGTTATGCCTTTTGAATACAACTCTGTCATCATGGCATGGAGATCTTTGGATTCCGCCGAGTCGAGGATGATGGTTTCATTTCCGTCGGTCAACAGCCGGGCATCGGCAGGCATTTTCCGGGGGTCGGCGGCGACCACTCTTATCGGTGATCTTCCTTTCCAGCGTCTCGGAGTCAATGAGGGATTGTCGGCTATGACTGTGCCTCTCCCCACCATTATGGCGTCGTTTAGTGTTCTGAGCCGGTGGGATAGCGTGAAGGTCAACGGTGTCGACAGTTGTGCCGGTTGGTCGCCGTTGCCGGAATTCCGGATGTGGTCTATGAATCCGTCGCAGCTTTGCGCCCATTTCAGTGTTATGTAGGGTCGGTGCTTGGAGTGTGCGGTCATGAACACCGGATTGATAGCCTTGCATTCCTCTTCAAGTACTCCAACGGTCACATCTATTCCTGCATCGGTGAGCATTTTTATTCCTCGTCCGCTCACTTTGGCAAACGGGTCGAGCGATCCCACCACCACACGCGGGATGCCTGTGTCTATTATCAACTTTGAGCATGGAGGCGTTTTGCCGTAGTGAGAGCATGGCTCGAGAGTCACGTAGATGGTTGACCGTGTGAGCAAGTCGCGCTTTTTGACCGATGCTACCGCGTTTACTTCGGCGTGTCCTTCGCCACACCGGCGGTGGTAGCCCTCGCCTATGATTTCGCCGTCGCACACTATGACAGCGCCGACCATCGGATTGGGTGACGCGTTGCCCATGCCGTGACGTGCAAGTTCGATAGCCCGGCGCATATATATTATGTCGTTTTCTTCCTCCATTTGTTTCTTAATGTAGATATTATTTGTTAATTTTGTTTTCTATGGCTGATATATCATTACATGACGCGTTTGCCGCCACACGGCAATCATTGACCGGTCATTTTTCCGCCGATGAGGCTTTGGCGTTGTCGCGAGCGGTTTATGCCGAGGTTGCGGGCTATTCGCCTGTCGATATAGTGTTACGCAAAGATACTACAATTTCTGATTTTACCCGTCACAGAATCGATGAAGTTGTGAAGCGGTTGCTTGCCGATGAACCGCTTCAATACATATTCGGTCACACCCGTTTCTATGGTCTTGATATAATCGTGTCGCCCGATGTGCTTATCCCGCGTCCCGAGACTGAGGAGCTGGTGGATATCATAGTGAAAGAGTGGAGTGACAGAACCGACTTGCAGGTGCTTGACCTGTGCACCGGATCGGGTTGCATCGCTGTGGCTCTTGCGCGCGGGCTTAAATTCCCGATTGTGAAGGGTGTTGATATCTCCGAGGCGGCAATAGATGTCGCACGACGCAATGCCGATGCGTTGAAAGTTAAAGTAAAGTTCACGGTTGAAGATGTGCTCGCCATGCAGCCTCCCAAGGAGCCTGTCTATGACATAATCGTGAGCAATCCTCCGTATGTGCTCGACAGCGAAGCTAAGGCGATGGATGCCAATGTGCTGGACTATGAACCGCACTTGGCTCTGTTTGTGCCCGACGATGATCCGCTTCGGTTCTGCAAGGCTATCGGGCGATATGCCGCAGGAGCTCTTTTGCCGGGCGGTAAGCTGTATCTTGAGATAAATCCACTCGGAGTGGAGCCTCTTTGCGAGATGCTTCGTTCATTCGGGCTTGAGGATGTTCATTCGGTAGCCGACATGACCGGCAGGCAGCGTTTTGTAATCGCTTGTTCAAAGAACTATGATTAAACGGCAGATTACATCGAAGGAGGCGTTGGTCAAAGCGGAGGACCTGTGTGCCCGGAGCGAGCGGTGCCGTTCGGAAATCTCGGAGAAATTGCGGCAATGGGGCATTGGTTCATCTGATAAGGAAAAGATACTTGAATCATTGGAGAGCCGGCGGTTCATCGATGAGCGTCGTTATGCCGAGGCTTTTGTGAGGTCCAAATTCCTGTTCAGCCGGTGGGGGCGTGTTAAAATATCGCAGGCGTTGGCTGTAAAGCGCATTCCACGCGATTTTGTCGATGAGGCTCTTGACCTTATTGATGAGGATGAGTATCAGGAGTCGGTATCGGTGATAGTGAAGCGCAAAGCTCAGGATATGGATGTGCCGTTGTCAAGGGAGGATGCACAACGCTTGGCGCGTTTCGCTATGAGCCGGGGTTTTGAGTGGAAATATGTCAAGAATGCGCTTGACCGGTTGAGAAATGGCGATGAAGAGGATTTTTAACAGCATTCTGAACCTGATTTATCCGAATCTTTGTGAGATGTGCGGACGCAGACTCGCTCCGGGGGAGGAGGCTATGTGCTTGCACTGTTCATATAACCTGCCACGGACAAATGTGCATGAGTCGCCGTTCAGTGTGGTTCATGAGCGTCTTGCCGGAACTACGCCTGTGGATCGTGGTGCCGGATGGTTTTATTATTACCGCGAGAGTCCGTATGCGGCAATGATCCACCGTGGTAAGTATAACGGGCATCCTGAATTACTCAGGATTCTTGCCCGGAAATATGCACGTGAGTTGCAGCGGTCAGGCTTTTTTGAGGGTATAGACGTGATTGTAGGGGTGCCGTTGCATCCGTTGAAGCTCATGATGCGCGGATATAACCAGACTGACTATATCGCTAAGGGGATAAGGGATGTGACGGGGATAAGAATAGGCAGAAACCTGAAGGCGGCGCGGTTCAGAAAGACGCAGACCCGCAAGGGTGTGTTTTCGCGATGGCTCAATTCCAAGGGCGATTACGAGGCAAAGAATCCCGATGAGCTTTCCGGAAAGCACGTGCTTGTCATTGACGATGTGCTCACCACCGGGGCTACGCTGCTCACTTGCTGCAACGCCATCCATCAAGCCGTGCCGACAGCACGGATATCAGTACTCACTCTCGCAATCACCAAGCTTAGTTGAAAGGTCGTTAAAGACTTTAAAGACTTTAACGACCTTAATGACCTTAGTGATTAGGCTACAGGCTGAGTTGATGAAATAGCCGGTGTTTGGCGTGCTTCCCAACCGAGCGCGCTTGCTCCGAGAACAGCGGCATCGCTCTCTTTAAGTTCAGATAGAAGCAGCTTGGTTTTACCTTTATATACTCCGAGCATATTTCTTTCCATTGATTCATGGATGGGCTTCATGAGCAGGTCGCCCGAACGCGACAATCCTCCGAACAGTACGATTGCCTCAGGGCTTGAGAAGCATACGAAGTTGGCAAATGCCGCTCCCATGATCTCGCCGGTGTACTTGAATATCTCTTTTGCGAGTTTGTCGCCTGCCATTGCTGCATCATATACATCTTTGGATGTGATCTCCTCGATAGGGAGCTCGCGAAGTTTCGACGGGTCGGTGCGGGTTTCAAGGAATTCGCGTGCAGTGCGTGCCACACCTGTAGCCGAGCAGTAGGTTTCGAGGCATCCGGTTCTGCCGCAACCGCACATACGTCCGTTGGACGGCTTTACGATTACGTGTCCGAGCTCTCCGGCGAAACCGTCGTGTCCATACACGAGCTGTCCGTTCACTACAATGCCGCTGCCGACACCGGTTCCGAGAGTAATCATGATGAAATCTTTCATTCCCCGGGCTACACCGTAGGTCATTTCGCCGATTGCGGCGGCATTGGCGTCGTTGGTGATTGCTACCGGGATGTCCATTGCCTCATGAAGAAGATGGGCGAATGGTATATTGCCTTCCCATGGCAGGTTTGGCGGATTCTCAATCACTCCTGTGAAGTAATTGGCGTTGGGTGCTCCCACGCCTATTCCGGCGATTTTGCCGTTGGCGTCATGAGTGTTTATGAGCGCTTTAAGGGCGGTTGACAGTTCCGCTATATAATCATTAACATCAGTGTGTTTGCCGGTCTTTATTGCCGCGCTTCCGATTACGTTTCCTCTTGCGTCAACTATCCCGAATACAGTGTTGGTTCCACCTATGTCTATTCCGACTACGTATGGTTTCATCTGTGGTTATAATTTAAGTTTAACTTGGGTTTGGTTTTCCACAAAGGTAAAAATTAAATTTATAATGTCATTGGTATTTAGGTTAAAATGTTAAAAATAATAGTGGATAAATCATAGTAATCTTATGCATTAATTGAAATATGCGCTAATTTTGTATGCCGTAAGACAAAATTGTCTCCTGTAGCGGGATTTAAAACAGATAAAAATGACTGATCAGGTATCGTTGCATGATTCGTGGGATAGGGAGCATTTATGGCATCCTTATACCTCCACAATAGATCCTCTCCCCACTTATAAAGTGAAGTCGGCAGAAGGTGTTGTTATCACCCTTGCCGATGGCACGGAACTCATCGACGGAATGTCGTCGTGGTGGTGTGTGATTCACGGCTACAATAACAGGACTATAAATGAAGCCGCTAAGGCTCAGATCGACAAGATGTCCCATGTGATGTTTGGCGGATTTACCCATGATCCGGCGATAGAACTCGGGAAGCTGCTTCTTGAGATAGCGCCACCCACGATGCACAATATATTTTATGCCGACTCAGGGTCGGTGGCGGTTGAGGTGGCAATGAAGATGGCGGTTCAGGCGGCGGTGTCGCGCAGCGGCAGCCACCGGAAGTCCAACTTTGTGACTATACGCAGCGGTTATCACGGCGATACTTGGAATGCTATGAGTGTGTGTGATCCGGTCACGGGAATGCATGGCGCGTTTGGACCGTCGTTGCCTATACGTTATTTCGTTGAGGCTCCTCGCGTGGGGTTCTATGACGCATGGGATTCCGATGCCATGAATGAGCTTGCATCGGTTCTTGAAAAGCATCATGATGAGATTGCAGCGCTTATTCTTGAGCCTGTGGTTCAAGGTGCCGGAGGTATGCGGTTCTATCATCCTCAGTATCTTGTCGAGGCTCGGAAGCTATGCGACAAATATGGCGTATATCTTATATTTGATGAAATTGCCACCGGATTCTGGCGCACGGGCAAGTGTTTCGCATGGGAATGGGCAGGTGTCGAGCCTGACATCATGTGCGTGGGCAAAGGGTTGACCGGAGGTTATATGACCATGAGCGCGGTATTGACAACCAAGGAGGTCGCCGACACCATCTCGCGGGGCGAGGCGGGAGTGCTCATGCATGGTCCCACTTTCATGGGCAATCCGCTTGCTTGCTCTGTGGCGATCGCTTCGCTGAAGTTGCTTCGCGGCTGCGACATGGAAGCTCGCCTTAAGGAGATTGAGAGGATATTGAAGGAGGAGCTTGCTCCTG
The DNA here is from genome assembly GCA_023663655.1 of Lachnospiraceae bacterium. Lineage (GTDB taxonomy): Bacteria > Bacteroidota > Bacteroidia > Bacteroidales > Muribaculaceae > Muribaculum. The sequence continues at coordinate 46,516 of JAMPGZ010000004.1, read as the reverse complement.
CCGCCTGCCGCACGGGCGTAAGAGATGTGAGAGTCCTGGGCAGCATAGGCGTGATTGAGATGGAGGAGCCGGTGGATGTGGGCGAATTCCAGAAACGCTGTGTGAAAGCCGGGGTGTGGATAAGACCTTTCGGAAGAAACGTGTATGTCATGCCTCCCTACGTGATAAGTGAAGAGCAATTGCGCAGGCTGTGCCGCGGGATGATTGATATATTGCCTTGATCGGTATGGCAAGTTATAAGGAAATATTGGATAATCTTGAGAGAACCGGCAATTACCGCATGATTCCTTCGGAGGATGCGGCGGGAAAATGTGTGGATTTCTCGACGAATGATTATATGGGGCTGGCTCTCAGAACCGATTTGCAGCAGGAGTTCTTTGCTGATGATAGAAACCGTGGATTGCTGATGTCCTCGTCGGCATCGCGTCTACTTGCCTCGTGCCAGAAAGAGCATATCGCTCTTGAAAGGATGCTCGGTGAGCTTTACGGCAGGGATGTGCTGCTTTTCAACAGCGGTTATCATGCCAACACCGGCATAATATCGTCGCTTGCCTCAGAGGGGACTTTTGTAGTCGCCGACAAGTTGAGTCATGCGAGCATCATCGACGGCATGATTCTGTCGCGTGCCCCATTCGTGAGGTTCAGGCATAATGACTATGCTCATCTTGAACGCATTCTTGACAAGTCGGCAAAAGACTATGAGCGTGTGCTGGTGGTGACGGAATCGGTGTTCAGCATGGACGGTGACCGTGCCGACATCGGCAGGCTGGTGGAGATCAAGCGTCGTTATCCCAATGTGCTGTTGTATGTCGACGAGGCTCATGCTTTCGGAGTGTGTGGAAAGATGGGTCTTGGCTATGCCTGCGGTTATCCCGAAGTGGATATTATCGTGGGGACTTTCGGTAAAGCGGCTGCTTCGTCGGGAGCATTTGCTGCTGTTTCCGATGAGATAAAGCGATTTTTGGTCAACAAGGCTCGCAGTTTTATCTTTTCGACCGCGTTGTCGCCAATGACCTCGGCATGGACCCGGTTTATGGTTGAAACTCTCACAGGGATGGAAAGCGAGCGCCGGCACGTTGAGGAATTGTCGCGGCGCCTTAACGCCGGCTTGAAGATAGCCTCAGAGGCATCGCATATCCAACCGTTGATAGTAGGTGATGCAAAGCTGGCGGTAGAGATGTCGGGCAAACTGTATGCCATGGGCTACAAGGCGTTGCCTATACGCACTCCCACTGTCCCTGCCGGTACCGAGCGTTTGCGTTTCAGCATAAGCGCTTCGATGACGCATGATGATATAGACGGACTGATAAAGTGTGTCGGTGCTATTTTAAAAGACTGATATGAAACAGGCATTTATAGGAGATTCAGGTAAAAATACACGGCTGATACTTATATTTGCCGGATGGGGAATGGATGACAATCTGTTTTCTGATCTTAGTTTTGCCGGATATGATGTGATGGTGGTGTGGGATTATACTGACCGGGATTTTGAAGAATCGTTTCTGAACGGTTATTCCGAGATATATCTTTTCGCATGGTCATTCGGCGTTTATATTGCCTCATTGCTGCTGTCGGGACTCAATCGCTTCCCGCTTATGCTGCGTGTGGCTATCAACGGGTCGGTCACTCCGGTTGATGATTTTACTGGAATTCCCGAGTCGATATTTCAAGGCACACTGTCGGGGCTTGATGAACGGAATCTTTCCAAGTTTTACAGGAGGATGTGTGGAACGCGGGAGGAGTATGAGTCATTTGCCGCGAAAAAGCCACAGAGAGATATTGATGATCTCCGTCATGAGCTGTCCCGGATCTTTGAGATGAGCAGGGAGGAGAGTGGCGATGTGTCGGGTTGGGATCGTGCTGTCATTGCTGAGGATGACCGCATATTTCCGTGCGCCAATCTTGCCCGTGCATGGGCTGCATTGCCGAGGGTGAGATATACATCGGGTGGGCATCTGCCCGATTTTACCCGTATAATAGAACAGGAGATAATAGATAAGGAGCTTGTGGCGGCGCGTTTTTCAGTGAGCGCGTCGACATACGATGATGCCGCGTTGGTTCAGCGAGCCATGGCTGAGGTGCTATGGAATCATGTGAGTGGGTTCATGCCGGATTCTCACGTGTCTCTGCTTGAAATCGGGTCAGGAACAGGAATGTTGACATCGCTTTATGCGCCCGGACTGAATGATGCCGACATAACATTGTGGGATCTCGCCCCAAGGAATCTGAATGTTGATGCGAAGGTGGTAGCCGGCGATGCTGAATCGATGATTGCGGATGTCGCCGACGGGTCCTTTGATGTCATATTGTCGGCGGCGACGGTGCAATGGTTTAATAACTTGCCAAGATTCATACGCACGGCTGCATCCAAATTGAAAAAAGGCGGTGTGATGGCACTGTCAACTTTTGGCACGGAGAATATGAAAGAGATAACAGGGTTGACACGCTTGCCGCTCAGATATTACACGCTTTCCGAGCTTGAGGCGATGGTGCCGGATTGCTGTGTCACGCTTGTCGCCGTTGAGGAGCTCAGAAGCATGGAGTTTGCCTCGCCGAGAGATGTTATGCTTCATCTCAACCACACCGGAGTCAACGGATTGAAACACGTGGCGATGAGCTATGCCGAAATCCTTGCCAAGTATCCGCGAGAGAATGGGGTGTGCAAGCTGACTTATCATCCGCAATATATAGTGATAAAACGTAAAGACAATGAGTGAAGTGATATTTATTTCGGGCATTGATACTGATGCCGGTAAAACCTACATGACAGGGATGTATGCCCGCCGACTGATGGAGGATGGAAAACGGGTTATAACGCAGAAGTTCATACAGACGGGCAATGATGAGTTTTCAGAGGACATAGAGGTCCACCGCCAAATAATGGGAACCGGATTGCTGCCAGAGGATGTGAGCCATCTCACCGCTCCGGTCATCTTCTCCTATCCGGCATCGGCCCAGCTTGCCGCACGCATCGATGGCAAGACTATTGATACGGGAGTGATTGAAGCCGCTACCGAGGAGCTTGCCCGCCGTTATGACGTGGTGCTCGTGGAGGGTGCCGGGGGCTTGATGGTGCCGATAACCGACGATTATTTCACCATCGACTATGTGAAGGAGCATGACCTTCCGCTCATGCTTGTGACCAATAGCGTGCTTGGATCCATCAACCACACAGTGCTGTCGCTCGAAGCTGTAAAATCGCGTGGAATAAAACTTAAAGGTGTCATTTACAACAGCTATTTCGATAAAGACAAGGTGATTGCAGAAGACACCACCGGTTTTATCCAGCGGTATGTGGCACGGCATTTCCCTGAAGCTGAGTTTATGATATTTTGATTTTATGGAAATTATTCCCACGTCTTATTTTGGCTTAATATATGTAAATGTTATTAAATATAGGTTAATTTAACTTCGGTTTTGGGATAAAAAAATAGTTTTTCATATCTTTACAAAATTAGTGGTGTCTAAATCGTAGTTTTATTAGCCACCGCTAATTGAGGAATCTACATTCAAGTAAATTATGGATTTGAAAATGGTAGCATTGTCAATCTCCAAAGAAGAATTATCGGAGTTGCCTACAGTAGTATATCCGGGTGAGATTATCGTGATAAATACAGCCGATGAAGCAAAGGCTGCATTGGAGGTGATTCGCGGCTATTCGGTAATTGGTTTTGATACTGAAACAAAACCCTCTTTTAAGAAGGGATACACAAATAAGGTGGCTCTGATTCAGATAGCCACTGCCGATGCGTGCTATCTTTTCCGAATCAATAAATTTGGGCTGACTGATGAAATTGTCAATCTGTTTGAGGATACCAATGTGGTTAAAGTGGGATTGTCGCTGAGGGATGATTATATGGTGATGCACAAGTCACGCCCCTTTGACCATGAGAATTTTGTCGAATTGCAGAATTTTGTGAGAAATTATGGTATCGCTGACAGCAGCCTGCAAAAAATATACGGCATAGTTTTTAACGGACGCATATCCAAGGGGCAACGGCTCTCCAATTGGGAAGCTGAGACTCTGAGTCCTTCCCAGCAGATGTATGCGGCTATCGACGCCTGGGCGTGCCTGAAGATTTATCAATCGCTGACCTCCAATGAATTTGACATGGAAAATTCTCCATATATCAAAGAGGTTCATAGTGCAGGGGAGGAGTGATTGCCATGAAAAGATCCACTTATCTGCCTATTATCCTGCTTATTTATCTCGCGGTCATGAGTTATGTGGGGCGAGGAGAGTTCTACGCCGGAAATTACGGGTATTATTTCGGCGTGATAGGATGCACGTTGGCGTGCATTGTGTTGCTGCATTTCTTTTTGAAAAAGCAGGGTAAGTAAAAAAAATTCCGAGACACTGTTATTCGTCGCTGTCAGCCTGAACGGCAGGCAATGGCTCGCTGTCGGTTGCCGGCGGTGTGGCTACGGTTGTTGCCGCGTCATTGATCTCTTTCCGTTTCTTTTTAGATGCAGGAAAGGGCAGCGTGTAGCTGAATGATAGCGCTCCTGTGAACAAAGATCCTTTGGTGCCGAATCCAGGTATATACCATGGGTCGCCGTACCGGGTCTTGGAAGAGTGGATGGTGTTGTGGACCTTCACTTCCCAACCGAGATAGAAGTTGGAGGCAATCATGACTCTCAATCCTACGCCCACTTCAAAGTATCCGGTGGTGACACGCTGTGATGGAACCGACATAGTTATGTTCTCGTCCCAATATCCCGGATACACGTTTACATCGGTTATGGCATAGGAGAAATTGGTTATGCCATATCTTACTCCCAGATATACCGAGTATGCCGGATTGGAATTGTAGAGGAAGTTGTAATTGGCTCCTATCTTGAAATATGGAGCGATGCCTGATTTATAGGTGTAGTTTCCTTTGTCGGGGGTGTGGGAGGCATTTCCAAAACCGAATTCTACGTATGGCTTGATCCAGTTGTGTATGCTCACCTCGCCCCAGAAACCGATCAATCCATAATCCTGACCGAAGCATCTCATCAACGGATCCCATAGGTTGACTCCTACGGCAATCGATTCCCAACGCGGATATACCAGCTTGGGCGCGACTGTGAGAATGGTGTCGGTGTATTCTTTTCCCGAAATCGTGTCGACAAGGATGATTTTGCCGTCAGTGCCGGTAACCTCCACCACGCTTTCCGGGCGTTGGTTCACTGAATCGGTGGCGACGGCGGAAGGGATGTCACTTTTTTTCGCCGGAGTTTTTACCGGAGTTATTCGTCGTTGAGCCACAGCCGTCATGGCTATGAGCGAAATAATCAGTATTATGATGGAACGTGGCTTCATTCTTCAGGTTATTGCTGTGGGTCATTGTTGTTGTCGTCCGAGTCGCCGTTTTCGGTATCCTCTCCGTCATCTTCTGTTGCGGTGCGGAAATAAATGCGTATGCGCTCGCGGTCGACATTGGTTATGACGCTGTCGAGAATTCCTACGGAGTCAATCAGATGCTTGGTGTAGGTGACATCGTTGATGACATAACGGAACATGGCGCCGCACTCTTCCGAAGCGAAATAGGGGATTGATGAGTAGCTGAACGTCAGTGTGTCGTTGAACGCGTCATTGTCAAGCGATTCCTGATTGTAGTGGAAAAAGAATGAGGTGGCAGGCTGTTCGGCACGGAACGGCAGATACACTGATGAGGTACTCTTGTTTTCCTGTATCAATGAATCTCCGGGCGCCCCCACACCGCCCACAGTCAGTCCGGGCACGGAGATTGAGGCGAAAGTGCCATAGGAATAGAATCCGGCAAGCGGGATTGAATTCTGGTTGTTGATGCAGCCCGAAGAATTGCAGCCGGAGAGGATCGCTGCTGAAAGTGCTGCGACTGAGATGTATTTTAATAAGTTCCCCATTTCAAGATTTCATCAAGAGGCTTGCGCGTTTTTTCAGGGATTGCGTCACCGTCGGGATGTCCTACCGGTATTATTGCGATGGGCTCCACGTTGTCGGGCAATGAAAGAGCTGTCTTTATTATCTCCGGATCGAAGTTGCACACCCAGCAACTGCCAAGTTTCAACGAGGCGAGAGCCAGACACAAGTGTTCTACCGCTATAGCCACATCAATGTCGGTGTGGTCTTTTCCGTCAAACGGGCGATGCCATGCTTCATCGTGCAGTCCGAGAGCAACGATATATACCGGCGCTACATTGAACCACTCGCGGTTATAGCTTTTTTGAATCTTCTCGCGGAGTTCCGGGGTGTCAATTACCAGGAATTTCCAGGGCTGACGGTTGCAAGCCGAAGGCGCGAGCCTTGTAGCATCGAGAGCTGCTATGATGAGGTCGCGGCACACCGGAGCATTGGTGAATTTACGGCAGGAATAACGATGTTCCGAAAGATTATAAAAGCTGGGATAAGATTCCATATCCTATTATATTTTTACAATGTTGTGATTTCTTCATTTATTTCATACTCATTGCGCCTGTCGGAGTTTCTCACAATAAGCTCGCCGATGAAACCGGTGAGGAATAATTGCGCGCCGAGCAGCATCAACACGAGTGAAAGATAGAAGTAGGGTGAGTCGGTGACAAGTATGTAGGGGTTGCCATGATACATATCGTAGAGCTTTGTGAAGCCGACCACGGCTACTGCGATGAATCCGAGTATGAACATCAAGCTGCCGAGAAGTCCGAACAAGTGCATCGGTTTGATGCCGAATTTCGACATGAACCAAAGGGTGGCGAGGTCGAGGTATCCGTTCACGAAACGGTCAAGCCCGAATTTTGTAGAGCCATATTTACGTGCCTGATGCTGTACTACCTTTTCGCCGATTTTCTTGAATCCGGCATTTTTTGCGAGATAGGGTATGTAGCGGTGCATATCGCCATATACTTCGATGTGCTTCACCACTATGTTGCGGTAGGCTTTAAGCCCGCAGTTGAAGTCATGCAGATTCTTTATGCCGCTCACTTTGCGCGCGGTGGCGTTGAAGAGTTTGGTAGGGATTGTTTTTGACAGCGGGTCATAGCGTTTGCGTTTCCATCCCGACACGAGGTCATATTTCTCCTCGGTGATCATGCGGTATAGTTCGGGAATCTCATCGGGACTGTCCTGCAGGTCGGCATCCATCGTTATCACCACATCGCCTTTGGCTCGGCTGAATCCGGTGTTGAGCGCCGGCGACTTGCCGTAATTACGGCGGAAGCTGACACCTCTTACATTGGGATTGGTCTTGGACAGTTCCTTGATCACGTCCCAGGAATTGTCGGTCGAACCATCGTTGATGAACAGTATTTCGTAGGAAAATCCGTTCTGATCCATTACACGCCTGATCCATGCTTCGAGTTCAGGCAGAGATTCCGCTTCATTATATAGGGGTACAACGATCGATATGTCCATCGTCAATCAATTTATTTTATTTTTAATTTATATCCGCGTGCCCTTGCCAGCAGTGCCATCAGCATCGAGAGGAGCGAACCTGTGAATACGATGAACCACAGCATATCAATGGCTATGTCGATGGGCTTGGGTATAAGGTTTTGTTCACGTGCGCGGGTGAGTATGTCAACGGCTTCCTGACTTCGGGAAAACTCAGCCTGGTTATATAGCTCAATCATCGCGTCGATCCTCGTGTTGATGAACTCGGGTTCTATCCAACGCATATAGATCACTGAGACCAGCGTGGCGAGCAGACCGCCGAAGAAGAAGATTGCGATGCCTTCCATCCATAGTGAGGAATAGATTGTGGTGCCACGGTCTTCTACAAAAGAACGGCGCAGGAAACCATATATCATGAATGGGACACCGAGCATCAAGAGAAATGATACCGGTCCCAGAAGGGGGATATCAAATGTATAGGATATGGCGAAAAACAGGGCTGTCAGATACAGTCCGAACGGCACTCCATAGACGGCTCCGCGCCGATAAGGTGATGACGTGATGTATTGATTGTTGTCCATGCATTGCAAAGGTAGATAAAATCGGTGAGATATAGAAATTTTTGTGTCTATTGATTGCTTGCCGGTGTGTGGACGTATGCTCCCAAGTCGGGTGTGTTTCCGCGTGGGATTCCATAGAAATCGGTTGCGGCGGGATCGATCAATGCAGGATTGGCGGCGGCGATTGCGGGTGAACCGTCGCGGAGCCGGTAGTCAAATATGTAATCTTCACGCACGGTGTAGAACATAGGGTCAGCGTCCCAGATGCAGTCGATGAAGTTGTCATCATCCGATCCAGCCGGCTTGAGAAGTGAGTTGCAGAATGTGACGGGCATCCCTTCGATGTTGTCGGGCTTTATCATGCTCCCCAGTCCGTATAGGATGGAGTTGTCGATGGTGGCGGTGATTTCCTCTCCGTCAAAGTGGATGAGCGGGCCGGTGATGGCTGCGAAAAGATAGTAGTTGGAGAATGTGCAGTTGATGAACCGGTGATTGCCTCCGTGAAGATATATCACCCCTGCCGGAGCTTCGGCAAATTCGCATCCGAAAGCATCGATCGATGTGTGTCGTGATGATATCACGGTGGATTTTGTGTTGCGCAGACGGCAATTGACGAGTGTCAATTCAGCATTGTCCGATGGTATGGAGTCAAGGATTATGCCTGAAGTGGAGTTGCGCATGGAGAGATAGGAAAGTGAGTTCTCGCGTGAAGTCTCATAAAATCTCACACCGTCCCATTGTCCTGACATTAGCTCGTAGGGGATTCCTCCCACCACATTGCCTGTGCGGTCGCCGGTAAAGTTGATCGGCGCTTCGGGGGTGCCATTGGCAATGAGTGTTCCTCTCACTTTCAATGACGCTTTGTCATGGAAATATAGCGAGGCTCCGGGGTCGATGGTGAGAGTGACTCCGGGATTTACCACAAGGCTGTCGGTGATGAGGTAGGGGCGTGATGAAGTGAAACGGGTATCGGCGGTCAGCGTTTCGCCGGTTATGCGGTTCACGTCGCGTCCTGATATATTGATTACCACTGTTGATGTGACGCCGTTCACTGTGAAGTCAAGCGGAGCGTCGATCACACGCGGCGAGTCAAAACCATTTTCAGGAATTGTGGCTTCGACCAGCACATAAATTGAGTCTTTTGCTCTTATTTCAACATTGTTGAACTCTTTGCCCGGGAGCCCGTCGACGTTTACTCTGAAATATCCGCTCGTTGCTGGGTCGCGAAATTTAATGGAGCTTATTATCATCCCCTTGGAATGGCGGTTGTAGACGATGAAATTACGAGTCGGGGTGCCTTGGGCTGTAAACACGTCGCCGATGTGCAGTGTGTCGGTTGAATATAGTGGCTGGTCGGATGGCGAATTGGAAAAACCGTCCTCGATACAGCTTGATAAAAATATGATTGCGGCAGTGATGCCGAAAAGAATCTTGTGCATAAAATTAGGGAGATTAACTACGCTATTTAACGTGATTGATCTCCCTTTTATTGTGGCCGGAGCCTAAGAGCCTGTCGTTAATATTTTTTGTGAGACAGGTTCTAAAGCATGATGAACAGATTGTCGACCATCTTTTTAAGCTCACTTTTCAGCTTGGCTGCGTTTACCGGTTTTGATACATAGCCGTTAAACCCGTTTTCCATGATTTTTTCCTTGTCGGAAGCAAAGGCATAGGCAGTCACTGCTGTAATGGGCACGGTGCGTGACAGTTTCCTTATTTCGCGAGTGGCTTCATATCCGTCCATGTTGGGCATATTGATATCCATCACGATCATGTCGGGTTTATGCTGCTTGAACAGTTCCACCGCTTCCACTCCATCCCAGGCGTGGATGAGGTTGTAGTCGTTGGACAATATGGTGTCAAACAGCAGATAGTTGCTCTCATTGTCTTCGGCAATGAGGAGTGTGAGCTTATCTTTCTCGATTTTTGACTTTTCTATCGGCTCGGCATTCACCTTGCGTTCTTGGTCGGCTTTTACTTCGATGAAAGGTATGGTGAACCAGAAAGTGGATCCAAGTCCTGTTCCGGGCGATTCAACGCCTATTCTGCCGCCCATCTTTTTGATTATGCTTTGGCTGATGGAGAGCCCTAATCCTGAGCCCTGCGCGAAGTTGTTGAGCTTGGTGAACCGTTGGAACACGTTTTTCTGTTTTTCGGGCGAGATGCCGATGCCGGTGTCGCGAACAAAGAAATAGATCTCCTCGCCGCGAAGTTCGTAGCCGAAAGTGATGCTTCCCCGGTCGGTGAACTTGGTGGCATTGGTGAGCATATTTATAAGCACTTGCGAAAGACGGTTGCGCTCGGTCTCCACCACGCATTTCGTGGCTCCGAGGGTGTAGTTGAGCATCACTCCCGGTTTGACCCGCATTTTGATTGTATTCTCTATCTTGCGTATCAGGTCATTGAGGTCGGTGGGACGATAGATGAACTCAAGTGTGTTTGCCTCGACTTTGGCGAGGTCAAGTATATCGCTGATCAATTGCAGCAGCAATTGATTGTTGTTCTCGATTATGCCCATGAATTGCTCTTTCTTAGCCGGATCATCGGTCTGAGCGAGCAGATTGGAGAATCCTACGATGGCATTGAGCGGAGTGCGTATCTCGTGGCTCATATTGGCGAGGAACGCCGACTTCAGGCGGTCGCTTTCGGTGGCGTGCTCTTTGGCTATTATTATTGAATTTTCCTGCTTTTTGCGTTCGGTTATTATCAGTAGCGAGCCGGTGAGTGATATCGGCGTGCCCCTCTCATCGCTCTGGTCTATTGTAGCGTTGACCTCCACCCAGTCGATGTGGGTGGCTCCATTCTTGCGGGTGATATATCTGAATTCCTGTTTCACGAATTTTTTGCGTTTTTCAATCAGATCCCGATAGGATTGACGCACTCCGGCTATGTCGTCGGGGTGTATCCGCCTTAGATATTCGTTGCAGTCGATCATAGTGACGCTGCGGTTGTTGGTGTCGAAGAAATCGTTGTTCAGGAGCTTGTTGGAGCGCCGGGACTCGCAGAATATCCGTTGTGCCTTTATGTCCCATTGCCATGGTATTATGTGTGCCACGTTGAGGGTCATGGCAAGCTGTTTCCTGGATTCTCTCACTTCGGCTTCCGCACGTCTTATCTTGGTGGTGTTGATGCCGAATGCCTGTATTGCGCAGGGATCGGTTCCCGGTGTTATTACAAAATCATAATAAGAGTCATTTTCCGGGAAATATAATGGAAGCGTGACCGACTTGCCCTCTTTCACAACGGAGTTGATGAGCTTGCGGTGAGAGTCGTCGGTTATTATTGTCCGGTGGTTCTCTATCGGCATCACGTTTTCAAAAATCGCATTAGTCTCATGATAGTTTATTTCGACAACATCACCGTCGGAATTGAGACGAGCCTTGCCGTCGGCAAACGCTATGGGCATATTGCGCAGCATCGTCTCCCTGGAGCTGTAGAGCCGATTGCGCATTTTCTGCATGTAATAGTTTATGAGAATGAATGCTATAAGGGCTATGATTAAAATTGCGCCGGGGGCTATGAGCCATATATAGTCTTTTATTGATGAGCCGGTGTAGTTTATGAACACTGTGTCCTCGGGGCAATCTTTTTGGGTGTAGCCGTCGGATATGAGCTGAGGATAGTTTATCACGTTGTGGAAGTCAGCCGGAAATTCCGGATAGTAGAACGGATGGTTGGAGAGGTTGCCGGTGTTTACCATCGTCTGTATAGCCTCGATGAGCGCTTGCCGTGTCTTGGTCTCGTCGGGATAAAAACCGCCTATTACTCCCGAAGTCAGGTATGCCTCGCGGAGAGCGTAGACAGCGTGCTCGGCTTGATTTATTGATTTGAAATCGCCCATCACGAGCGAGGGCCAGCCGTTGACGTCGGTTTCAGCATAAAACCATGAGGAGAAGAGAAAGCCCATCTTACGGTTGGTGCTCATCAGGTAGTCGACAAGGCGGCGTGAATTGGACGATTTGCCCACGAGCCATTCATAGGATATGCCCGGATAATGTGACTGTATGTAAGAGCGGATGCTGCGGTTAAGATTGCGGTTTGCCCACAGTTCATCGGCGGCAAACACTATCTTTTCCATATCCGGGTTCATGTAGATCATGAGGTCGATTGTCTCGCGGAACATGATTGGCGACTCAATATAGCTCATGTTGTAATGGAACTTTTCGCGCATATCTGACAATGACGTCAATTCTTCGTCGGCATCGATGCCATGTGAGCCGGTGAAGTAATATGCCGGTTCTCCTACTTTGTCGGTGTTGCCGATAAGCAGCATAGGCACTGAGCCCCACTCTTCCACGATGCGGTCGATGAGGGTGAATGCCGCGTCGCCAAGCAGAACTATTCCGTCGGGAATAGAGCTTCCGAAAGAGTTCAGGATGCCGTTGACGGTGCGTTGGTATATAGTGTCGTTGGTTATGAACGTGCTGTTCATGTTGGTGACCGTGGTGATGTACTTTCCTGACTGCGCCCCTTCGGTGAGTATTGGCGCGATGAAACTTTGGCTCCACGGCGCCATTTCGTTTAGAGCGTTGATCACGAGGAGACGTTCCTTTCTTACTCGGTCATTTGATTCGTCCTGTGCTGATGAATGGATCGGGGATAGAAGATAGATTATAAGTATGAGGCATTTCAGAATCATGCCTCGGGTTAAGTATTCCATATACCGATGTTTGCGGGTGTTTCTATGCGTTGTTTGGATAATGAATCAAAATTACAACATTCCGGCGAGATTCACAAAATTATTTTGACGTATGGGCGGGCTTTGGATGAAGAGAAAATGATGCGGTGCCGCAGGTACTGCGAAAAGTGCGGCCGGCAAAAGCAGGATGCGGTTATTTTATGATGCAATTGAATATTTATGGAAAATTATAAAGTAAAAACGGTAAGTATTGATGAAAAGATGTAATTTTGTAATTTGAATAACTATTAAACATCCTCTAAGTACAGGCATGGACAACTCTACTCAAAATGCAGAAAATAGTGTGAAAAAGAAAGGGCGCGTTCGCTCCATAATAATAGGTATGTGGGTGACTTTTGTGGTATTGGTAGCCGCAGTGTTTTTCTTCTTCTTCCTTACCTACAATGGAGTCATAGGATATATGCCGCCTGTGGAAGAGCTTAAAAATCCGCAGGACCGATTTGCGTCGGTGGTTTATTCTGCTGATGGCGAGGAGCTGGGACGATATTTCGCCGACACCGGCAATCGTGTGTATGCGGAATTTGACGATATTTCACAGCACGTGATCGACGCGCTTGTCGCCACCGAGGACTCACGATTTGAGGAGCATTCGGGTATTGATGTGAAAGCGTTGGGACGTGTCGCAGTCAAGACATTGTTGATGAATCAGAAAAATGCCGGAGGTGGTTCCACGCTCACACAGCAGCTTGCCAAGCAGCTTTATTCCCCCACATCCCACGGTCTGATGCAGCGTGCGTTGCAGAAACCAATTGAGTGGATGATCGCGATAAAGCTTGAGCGTTATTATTCTAAGGAGGAGATTATAAAGATGTATCTGAATCAGTTTGACTTCCTCTATAATGCTGTTGGCATCAAATCGGCGGCTCACGTGTATTTCGGAAAGGATCCTAAGGACCTCACCATCGAGGAGGCGGCAATGCTTGTGGGCATGGTGAAGAATCCCTCCTATTTTAATCCGGTGAGAAAGCCGGAGCGTGTGCGTGAACGCCGCAATGTGGTGCTCGAGCAGATGTATAAGAATGACATGATCTCCAAAGCCGAGCTCGACTCGCTGAAACAGCTGCCGCTGAAGCTTGATTTTCATAAGGTGGATCATAAAGAGGGACCGGCTCCATATTTCCGCGAGGAGTTGCGCCGCATCCTCAGGGCTAAGAAACCGGTGAGGTCAGATTATAGGGGTTGGGAGGCTCAGAAATTTGTCGATGACTCTATCGCTTGGGCAACTAATCCGCTGTTCGGATGGATTGAGAAAAATCCGAAACCCGACGGGACTAAATATGACATCTACACCGATGGATTGAAGATATACACCACGATCGACTCCCGTATGCAGAAATATGCTGAGGATGCTGTGGTGCAACATCTCAGCAAGACTTTGCAGCCAAGTTTCTTCAGGGAGAAGAAAGGTGTTAAGGGCGCTCCATACACCACCAATCGTGAGGAATTGTCGTCGGCACAGCTTGAGTCAATAATGCAGCGAAGCATGAAGCAGAGCGACCGCTATATCACCATGAAGCGTGCCGGTCATTCCGAGGCTGAGATTAAGAAAGCGTTCAGCACTCCTGTGGAGATGAAAGTGTTTTCTTACACCGGACCGATTGACACTGTCATGACTCCGATGGATTCAATCATCTATCAGAAGCACTTCCTCCGTGCGGGATTCATGTCGATGGATCCGGTCACGGGTCATGTGAAAGCCTACGTGGGCGGTCCTAATTTCAGTTTTTTCCAATATGACATGGTGTCTACCGGACGTCGGCAGATCGGTTCTACCATCAAGCCGTTCCTCTATACTTATGCTATGGAGGAGGGATTCACCCCGTGTGATGAGATGCTGAATGACCAGCCTACCATATATGATGAAGTGGGACGCCCGTGGCAACCGCGTAATGCCGGTAGCGCGCGTGTGGGTGAGATGGTCGACTTGCGTTGGGCGCTCACTAACTCCAACAACTGGATCTCAGCCCGTCTCATGAGCCAGTTGTCGCCCGCTACGCTTGTGCGCAATATGCACAATTTCGGCATCACCAATCATCTTGATCCGGTGATAGCGTTGTGTCTCGGTCCATGCGACGTGTCGGTAAAGGAGATGGTTACAGCTTATTCCGCATTTGCCAACAAGGGTATGCGTGTGGATCCTGTGTTTGTTACAGCGATAGCCGACAGCAACGGTAATATAATATCGGAATTTGCCCCCAATCACACTGAAGTCATAAGCTCAGAGGCATACTATAAGATATTGTCGATGTTGCTGAATGTGGTTGACGGAGGTACAGGCAACAGGTTGCGCCGCGCACCCTATAATCTCACTGCCCAGATGGGTGGTAAGACCGGTACAACCAACTCCAATTCCGATGGATGGTTCATGGGATTCACCCCTCAGCTCGTATCGGGAGTGTGGGTAGGCGGAGAAGAGCGCTATATCCACTTCAACGGTATGGCTATGGGGCAAGGCGCTTCAATGGCGCTCCCCATCTACGGGCTTTATATAAGCAAGGTCTATGCCGACTCGTTGCTCCCCTATAATCAGGATGTGAAGTTTGAATTCCCGTCAGATATTGACTTGTGCTTCAAGGAATATTACGGTGAATATACTGAGGAACCTGATTCGGCAGAGGAGAGCATCGAGGGAGTGTTTGACTGATGAAACAAATCTAAATAAAACATAATTATCATGGGTCGAAAATTGAAAATCAGAGATTTGACCATGCGCGACGGACAGCAATCATTATTTGCCACCCGCATGAGTCAAAAAAGTATCGACAGACTGCTGCCGTTGTATGAAAATGCGGGGTTTTACATTGTCGAAGTGTGGGGCGGCGCGGTCCCTGACTCAGTGATGCGTTATCTTGACGAATCCCCGTGGAATCGTCTGCGGAAAGCGAGCGCTGCCTTGAAAGGACATTCGCTGCTTTCTGCTCTGTCACGCGGACGCAACCTGTTTGGGTATGTGCCTTATCCCGACTCGGTCCTTGAAGGTTTCTATAAGGAGGCTATCGACAACGGGCTTAATGTGATGAGAATTTTCGACGCTCTCAATGACCTTGATAATGTGAAAGGGTCGATCAGGATGATCAATGACCTCGGTGGAATACCTGACGGTGCTGTGTGCTACACTGTCGATCCGAAAGAAGAGGAACCTAAGGGTTTCTTTGCCCGCTTGTTCGGAAAAAAGCCCGAAAAGATTTTCACCGATGAATACTTTGTCGAAAAGGCAAAGGCTATGGAAGCATACGGAGCCAAGATCATTACGCTTAAAGACATGGCGGGATTGGTCAATCCGGCAAGAATAGCGACTCTTATGCCGAAATTGAAAGCGGCATTGACGGTGCCTGTCGATTTTCACACCCATTGCACTCCCGGCTACGGTCTTGCATCGTCGGTTATGGCTATGATTCATGGCGTGGATATTCTTGACACGAATATATGGTGGTTTGGCGGCGGTTCCGCTGCCCCGGCTATTGAGCTGATATATGTTTTTGCCTCTAAACTTGGCATTGAGATAGAAGCCAACATGGATGTGGTGGCTAAAATCGCAAAGGAGTTGAAAGGGGTGCGTGAAGAGTTGCATGAATTTGATCTTGGCAAAGGTTTCCCGAGAGAATTCAATCCGGCATCCGACAAGCTGCCTGTAGAAGTGGATGAGCTGTTTGACAAAGCTATACAGGCGGCACGACGCAATGATGAGGAGGAATTGCTCGTCTATTGCCACGGTATTGAGGACTATTTTGGATTCCCGAAGCCTAATCTGCTTGTGAAGGAAGCCGAGGTTCCCGGAGGAATGTACTCTAATATGGTGGCTCAGTTGAAGGCTCTCCAAGCCGATGACCTCCTTGACGATGCGATGCGTTTGATTCCCAAGGTGAGGCGTGATGCCGGTCTTGTGCCGTTGGTCACCCCTACAAGTCAGATTGTGGGAAGCCAGGCGGTGAGCCTTGCTCTTGACAGGAAAAAGGGAAATCCCGATTATACCAATAAGTCCAATCAATTCATCTCATTGGTAAGAGGTGAGTATGGACACACTCCCGTGCCTATTGATCCGGAATTCCGTGAAAAGATCACCGGAAGCGCCGAAGAGATGGCATACGACACAGGTAAATACCGCAAGCCGGAAAATCCCGTGCTTGAGGAGTTTGCAGGGGTCAAGCTTGCTAAAAATGGCGAGGAGTATCTTCTGCTCGAATTGCTCCCCACAGTCGCTGCCCCGTTCTTGAAACGCCGTCGTTCTGAAGAATATGAGCGTGTGGTCGCCGCCGAAAAGAAGGAACGCCCTCAGGAGGTGGTGATTGAGGAAGTTGTGGTTGAGGATCCGGTCACCGGTCCCGCTTTATGTGCTCCCATGAGTGGAAAAGTAGTGGAGGTGAGAGTGAAGCCGGGCGATAAGGTGAAGCCGGGCGATGTGGTTCTCGTATATGAGGCGATGAAAATGGAAAATGATCTTGAAGCTGATGCCGAGTTTACAGTTAAGCGTGTATTTGTGGCTCCCGGCGACCAAGTCATGACCGATCAGGTCCTTGTTGAGTATAACGAGAAATAAAAAACGGCAAAATTTTTGTCGGATTCGCAAAAAAAACGTAAATTTGCAAGCCATTACAGATTTACGCCTTACCAGCGTGATTTTGACCCACTTGAATATAACAACAAAACAATATTAACAATGAAACAAGGTATCCATCCTTCTGACTACCGCGAAGTAGTATTTAAAGATATGTCAAACGATGAGATTTTCATCACTCGTTCGACGGTTGCCGCTAAAGAGACTATTGAAGTTGACGGTGTTACTTATCCGTTGGTTAAGCTTGAAATCACAAGCTCTTCTCACCCTTTCTTCACCGGCAAGCAGAAGCTCGTTGACACCGCAGGTCGTGTGGACAAGTTCATGAGCCGTTACGGAAACCGCAAGAAAAAATAATCTTGTTTAAGCATAAAAAAGAGGCTGAGTTTGCTCAGCCTCTTTTTTTGTGCCTTAAGGACCTTAACGACTTTAACGACCTTAAAGTCCTTGAGAACTAAACTTAGAATGCCGCATTTGTGTTTTATTTGCAAATATTATGCCTTTGCGCTATATTTGTGAAATAGACAACTTGACTGAATGAAAGAGAGGGCTAAAGCTAATGCTATTGTTAGGATCTATCGTTTTTACCGCGACGGTTTTCGTGAGATGACGGTAGGGCGTTGGCTGTGGCTAATGATAATTGTCAAGCTGTTTATTCTGTTTTTCATCTTTAAGCTATTTTTCTTCCCTGATATTCTAAGCCGTGATTATGACAATGACAGCCAGAGAGCCGAAGCTGTGAGATCTTCGCTGATGAATGACCGCAGGGGGACGCCATAACTGAAATCAACTAACATATAAACATTAATATCTATGGACGACTTGATCACTGTTGTAGACTGGTCCCGATGGCAATTTGCATTGACTGCCATGTATCACTGGCTCTTCGTGCCGCTCACAATAGGGCTGGCGCTGATTGTGGCTATCATGGAAAGCATCTATGTCAAGACAAAGGGGGCAAAATGGCTTGCCATGACTAAATTCTGGATGCTGTTGTTTGGCATTAACTTTGCCATAGGCGTTGCCACCGGAATTATACTTGAATTTGAATTCGGCACAAACTGGTCAAACTACAGTTGGTTTGTCGGAGATATTTTTGGCGCTCCGCTTGCCATCGAGGGCATTGTGGCTTTCTTCATGGAATCCACATTTATCGCGGTGATGTTCTTTGGCTGGAAACGTGTGAGCCCGATATTCCATCTTACGGCTACATGGCTCACCGCGCTTGGAACAGCCTTGTCGGCGATGTGGATTCTCATCGCTAATGCATGGATGCAGCAGCCGGCGGGAATGGAGTTTGATCCGGCACAGATGCGTAATGTTATGGACAATTTCTGGGCGCTTGTATTCTCTGATACTGCAATAGCCAAGTTCACTCACACGGTGTTCAGCACATGGGTGGTAGCCGGTGTGTTTGTGATAGGAGTAAGTTGCTGGTTCCTGTTGAAGCGACGCAATGTCGAGATGGCAAAATCATCAATCAAGATAGCCGGGATTGTGGGGCTTGTCGGAATTTTAGGCACACTTGCCACCGGTGATATTTCGGCGGTGAATGTCGCTAAGCATCAACCGATGAAACTTGCGGCTATGGAAGGATTGTATAAAGGTTCCAACGGGCAGGAGCTTGTGGGATTCGGTATTCTTAATCCTAAGAAAACTATTGACAACGATGTCGACCCCTATCTGTTCCATATAAGCATTCCCAAGGGACTGTCATTCCTTGCCACGCATAATCCTGATGCGTTTGTGCCGGGCATAAACGACCTTATCGACGGGGTGATGCTCAATGAGAATGGCGACACAGTGCCGGCGGTAAGCTATGCCGAGCGCATAGCCATAGGCAAGGAAGCCCACCAGGCATTGCGTGAATATGACAAGGCGATGGCGGCAGGCGACAAGGCGGCTATGGAAAGCGCCGCTGCGAGCCTGAAAGAAAACTACAAGTACTTCGGCTACGGTTATTTCTCCGATCCGTCGCAAGCCGTTCCTCCGGTAGCCTTGACATTCTATTCGTTCCGCATCATGGTGATTGCCGGCGGCTACTTGCTGCTGTTCTTCATCGTGGCGCTCGTGGCGGTGTATCGTCGCAATGGCTGGCTTGATAATAAGATTGTGGCATGGATAGGGATGCTCTCTATTCCGGTGGTGTGGATATGTTCGCAGAGCGGATGGATTACTGCCGAGGTGGGACGACAGCCTTGGGCTATCCAGGATATAATGCCTACGATTGCGGCGATAAGCGACATTCAGGAATCGTCGGTTATTGTCACATTCTTCATGTTTGCGACTGTGTTCACAGTCTTGCTTGCCGCAGAAATGTGCATAATGCTCTCGCAAATCAGAAAGTATTCCAAGAAAAGCATTGTAGAAATCTCTAATGAATAGAATTATGACACTCGAATTTTTTCAAACATACTGGTGGCTTCTTATCTCAGTATTGGGAGCGCTACTTGTCTTCCTTCTGTTCGTTCAGGGAGGGCAATCAATGATATTGACGACACGCAGCGAGGTCGACCGCTCGCTTATGGTGAATTCCATAGGCCGCAAGTGGGAGTTGACGTTCACGACGCTTGTAGTGTTTGGAGGTGCGTTTTTCGCTTCGTTCCCGCTGTTCTACAGCACGAGTTTCGGCGGAGCCTATTGGTTGTGGATGCTCATCCTGTTCACATTCGTGGGGCAGGCTGTCAGTTTCCAGTACCGCCGCAAGAACGGCAATCTATATGGCACTCGTTTCTATGACTGGCTCCTGTTCTTGAATGGAACTGTAGGGTGCTTCCTGCTCGGCGTGGCAGTGTCGATGTTCTTTTTCGGAGGAGAATTTACAGTGAGGATGGGAAATATTCTTGATCCCGGTTCTCCTGTCATCTCGCAATGGGCGCCGACCCACGGATTTGAAGCCATATTCTGTTGGAAAAACTGGATCCTCGGGCTTGCCGTGGTGTTTTTGGCTCGCACACAGGGAGTGCTCTATTTCATGAACAATGTTGGTGGCGACCATGCCTTTTTTGAAGAGAATCGCCGCAGCGTGCTTCTCAATGGAGTCATTTTTGTGGTGTTCTTCCTCGCGTTTGTAGCGTTGTTGTTTACCGCTCCGGGCTATGAGGTAACCTCCGATGGCGGTATCGTGCCGGTGGAATATAAATATTTCTTCAACTACATTGATATGTGGTGGTGCCTGGCGCTCTTCCTTATAGGAGTGGTGATGGTGTTGTTTGGTGTGTTGAAATCATTTTTCGCACCTCATTTCACCCGTGGAATATGGTGGACCGGTGTAGGCTCGGTATTGGTTGTGCTCACTCTTTTCTGGGTTGCCGGTTATAATAACACTGCTTACTACCCGTCGTTGATTGATCCTGCAAGTTCATTGACTATATATAATAGTTCCTCGACTTACTTCACCTTGAAGGTGATGAGTGTGGTGTCTCTTCTTATTCCATTTGTCCTTGCTTATATAGCTTATGTGTGGTATAAGATGGATAAAAAACCTGTCACTCCTGAAA
Organism: Lachnospiraceae bacterium; assembly: GCA_023663655.1. Classification (GTDB taxonomy): domain Bacteria; phylum Bacteroidota; class Bacteroidia; order Bacteroidales; family Muribaculaceae; genus Muribaculum. The sequence continues at coordinate 25,866 of JAMPGZ010000004.1, read as the reverse complement.
GTATTGCCGAGGACGGACACGAATACTGATATGGGAGATACCTTTTTGACTGTTTCAGCCCCTTCCGAGGGCATTTATAAAGAAAAAATGAGCAAATTTCTCGCTTTCGCGCATCCTGCCGCTTCGGCGGCAGACGCGAAAGCGATTGTTGCTTCTTATCAAAAGAAGTATCATGATGCCCGTCATGTGTGTTGGGCTTATATGATCGGAGCCGACCGCCGGGAATTTCTTTCCAATGACAATGGTGAGCCGTCGGGCACTGCCGGGAAGCCGATTTTAGGGCAAATCAATTCATTTAATCTCACTAATGTTGTGATTGTGGTGGTGCGTTACTTCGGCGGAATAAAGCTCGGCACGGGCGGACTCATTGTGGCATATCGTGAAGCTGCGCGTGAGGCTCTTTCAGCGGCTGATATTATTGAGGCTCATGAAATGGCTGAAATACGATTCACATTCCCCTATGTGTCGATGAATGATGTCATGCGTGCCGTGAAGGATCCTCAGGTGAGGGTGCTGTCGCAGAATTTTGACAATGCTTGTGAAATGACTATAACGACACGCGCCGACAATGCCGGAGCATTATCAGCGCGTTTATCTGATATAGACGGAGTTACTTTTTCCGATTAGATGATGAGCATCGCGTCGCCGTAAGCACCGAAACGGTATTTCTCTTTTACGGCTACGTCATAGGCGTTCATCACGTTGTCATATCCTCCGAATGCGCATTCCATCATGAGCATGGTGGAATAGGGGAGGTGGAATCCGGTTACAATCGAGTTGGCTACAGTGAAATCGTAGGGCGGGAAAATGAATTTGTTGGTCCAGCCTGAGAATGTTTTCATGTGTCCTCCCATGCTCACGGCACTCTCGATGCCTCGCAATACTGATGTTCCTACGGCACATATCTTGTGACCGGCATCCTTGGCTGAGTTTACGGTGTCGACAAGTTGTTCGGTCACCTCCATGTCCTCAGAGTCCATGCGATGTTTGGTGAGATCCTCCACGTCTATTTCGCGGTAGTTGCCGAGACCTGAGTGAAGTGTGAGGAACGCAGCCTCGACACCCTTTATCTCAAGGCGTTTCATGAGCTCGCGGCTGAAATGGAAGCCTGCCGACGGTGCTACCACAGCACCCTCTTTTTCGGCGAAGATACACTGGTAGCGTGTCGCATCCTCTTCGTTGGGTTCGCGTTTGATATATGGTGGCAGCGGTGTCTGTCCGAGTTTATAAAGTGCTTCCTTGAATTCGGGGTGGCTGCCGTCATAGAGGAAGCGTAGTGTTCTGCCTCGTGAAGTGGTGTTGTCGATAACCTCGGCAACCATAGATTCGTCATCACCGAAATAAAGCTTGTTGCCGATGCGGATTTTTCTTGCAGGCTCTACGAGAACATCCCAAAGTTTATTTTCTTCATTGAGCTCTCTGAGCAAAAATACCTCAATCTTGGCTCCGGTTTTCTCCTTGTTGCCGTAGAGCAACGCCGGAAATACCTTGGTGTCGTTGAATACCATGACATCACCTTCGTCAAAGTATCCGATAATCTCCTTGAAGATGCGGTGTTCGATTTCGCCGGTGTCTTTGTGAAGCACCATCAGGCGGGATTCGTCGCGCACGTCACAGGGGGTTGATGCGATTAGTTCCTCCGGAAGTTTGAATTTGAATTGCGATAATTTCATAACTTTATTTTGGGTTTAATCTATGTTATTCTGTTTTTTCGTCGGGCATCTCTATTTCGGTCTCGCGTATGAGCTTCACCGTGTCGTCCACGCTCAGGCATTGCTCCACCTTTATGTCGCCGATGCGGGTGCGGCGAAGAGCGGTGAGGTGGCCTCCTGATTCAAGAGCCTCGCCAATGTCGCGGGCAAGCGCTCTGATGTATGTGCCCTTGCTGCACACCACTCTTATGGTGATTGAGTCGGGAGCGTAGTTCAACAGTTCGATTTCGTCGATCACAAGCACTTTGGGCTTGATTTCCACGTCATCGCCGCGACGGGCTATTTTGTAGGCGCGTTCACCGTTGACCTTGCACGCTGAAAAAGCCGGGGGCACCTGTTCGATCTTGCCTATGAATCGTGTGAGCGTCTTTTCCACCAGCTCACGCGTGATGTGGGCTGTAGGATAGGTTACGTCCACTTCGGTCTCAAGGTCAAATGACGGAGTGGTGGCTCCGAGGGCAATTTCGGCTACATATTCCTTGGTGTGAGCTTGAAGTTGCTCGATGAGCTTTGTGGCGCGTCCTGTACACACCATCATGACCCCTGTGGCGAGGGGATCAAGAGTTCCGGCATGGCCCACCTTCAGTTTTTTCAGTTTCATGCGTTTGAGCAACGCTCCGCGCACTCGCTTCACGGCATCGAAAGATGTCCAGCCGTAAGGCTTGTCGATATAAAGTATTTCTCCGTTGATGAAATTCATGAGGACTTACCAGCAGATGCAAATGATACCCATAATAAGACAATATACGGCAAACCATACCAATTTGCCCTTCTTCACAAGCTCAATCATCCATTTGCAGGCAATGCATCCCACTAAGAACGAGGCGATGAAGCCTATAAGCAGCGGCATGGCGCCGATGTTACTTGCTGCCGATGTTGCCGGAGCGGCAAGAATATCTTTCAGGCTCAAAAGTGATTCGCCAAGAATGGGGATGATCACCATGAAGAATGAGAATGACGCTACCTTGTCGCGTTTGTCACCCAATAGGATACCTGTTGCGATTGTGGTGCCTGAGCGGCTCAGACCAGGCAGAACGGCAATAGCCTGGGCACATCCTATGATCAAAGCGTCAAGCCAGGTGATGTCGCGTGGCTGATAGGCGTCGTGGCGTATCAGAGGACGTGTGCGGGTGAAATAGGCGAAGCTCAGAAGCAATGCCGTGATGCAGAGACATATTCCTACTGTCACGAGATCTCCTCCGAAAAAGCTTTCTACGAAATCCTTGAAGCAAAAGCCCACGATAGCCACAGGCACGCATGAGAGCAGTATTTTGCACACATAGTAGAAATTGTTGTCGAGCTTTACCGTGAAGAAGCTCTTGCAGAGCGGATAGAACTCTTTCCAAAGCACGACAATGGTGGAGAGAACGGTTGCTGCGTGCAGCATTATGTCAAATTCGAGTATGTCATCGCCTTTGAGGTTGATACCGAGAATCTCGCGGAATATTTCAAGATGTCCGCTCGAGCTGATGGGTAGATACTCTGATAGTCCCTGAACTATGCCAAGGATAAGCGCGTCAAGCCAATCCATAGATAATTATTATTCGGTTATGTCGTTGAGTGTAGATTTGCGCGGGCGATACACGATTGCCGCTCCCATGAAAATGAATCCCAGAAATGCTATTGTCGGGCCCACAACAATGCGGCGGGTGGAAAATATGTCGGGATTGAATGCTTCAGTAGTGGTGCTTCCGCCGAGCATCAACAAGAAGCCTATTACGATGACGGCGATTGATATGCCTATCAGAATGAAGTTTATGCGGGTGAGAGGGAAATTGGAAACCTCCTCTTTGATAAGCTCGTCTTCATTCTTGATCGGTGTCAATGGATTCTCTTTAACGGTTTTGAACATAGTTATTCAGTTTATTTAAACATATCGTCGTATGATAGACGAAGATATTTGTTGGTGGCAAATAGTGCGGCAAGGGCACAGATGATGATGCCCAGGACAGGAAGGGCGGCAAGCACCGGGAATACCGATTTCCATGGCACTGCGGTGGCTATCAGGGTGTCGGCGCTGTGTAGATAGGCGAGCGCTCCGCCCAGAATGGCTGAAGCGACTAATCCGGCTATGAGTCCGCTGAGAAGATTCGAGTTGATGAAAGGGCGGCGGATAAATCCGGCGCAAGCTCCCACAAGTTTCATTGTGTGGATGATGAAGCGTCGTGAGTAAACGGTGAGCCTCACGGTGTTATTGATCAACGCGAATGATATGAACAGCAACGCTGCGGCGACAAGGCTCAGCACCAACGCTATCGAACGCATATTTTTGTTGATTGCGTCGACCATGTCGGTGTGTACGTTTATGTCGCTTATCCCTTTCATGCCTTCAAGCGATGAAATTGCCGAGCTGATTGAGTCGGAATTGGCATAATCGGCTTTTACCTTCACTTCAAGCTCGCCGCTGAACGGATTTACGCCCAACACTTGCATGAGGTCCTCGCCTGTGTCGTCTTTCCACTTGTTCATTGCATCATCGGGGGAAAAATATGACAGGGAAGCGGTGTAAGGCGCGTTTCCAAGATGTTGTTTCAAGAGATTCACCTGGCGTTCTGTGATGGAATCGGTCAAGATGATGTTGAATCCCATGTTTTCTTTGATGCCGGTGGTTGTGGTGTGGGCAGCAATGCCCAAGAGGGAAATTATGCCTAACACGAGCAATACGAGCGCTACGCTTATGGTGGCAGTGATTTGTGCTGAGAATGTGGAAATTATGTTATGTCGTTGCTTCTCCATTTCTATTAAGTGGCATATTTTGCCAAATCAACTGCAAAATTACAACATAAAAACCACGTTGTCAAGCCTTTTTCAAATAAAAATGGATTGACTGCGCAAATTCTGTTCAAAAAACTGCCGATAGGTCAGAGGCTGGCATTGTCTGAGAATGCAGTCCGGGCGACTTTCGATAAGGAAAGCCGCCCGGATTATGTGGGTTTGCGTTGTCGCGGTTTATTTGAACTTTGACCAGTCGGTTTTGCTCATGTCGCCTGTTTCAAGGAATGTGGTGTGGAATCCAAGCGATGCCTTGAGAGTGTGTGGAGTGTGTGCAGCTCCGGTGCTCAGTTTGAGATAGTCGCGTAGAAGTTCGCGATATGCAGGGTTGGCACAGTTGTTGATTATGGTCTCGGCACGCTGTATCGGTGACTTGCCACGGAGGTCGGCGATACCCTGTTCGGTAATGATGATGTCGACCGAGTGTTCGCTGTGGTCGTGGTGTGATACCATAGGCACGATGTTGGAGATGAGTCCGCCTTTGGTCACTGACGGGCAGGTGAAGATCGAGATATAGGCATTGCGGGTGAAATCGCCCGATCCGCCGATTCCGTTCATCATGCGTGTTCCGGTGACGTGAGTTGAGTTTACGTTGCCGAAGATGTCAGCCTCAAGCGCGGTGTTCATTGAAATGACACCGAGACGGCGGATTACCTCGGGGCTATTGGATATTTCTGCCGGACGGATAAGAATCTTGTCGCGGAAGAAATCGATGTTGTCATATACGTGACGCATCATGTCGTCAGAGAGAGTCATGGAGCAGGTCGATGCGAAATGGCAGCGCTCTTTTTCCATCAAGGTGATTACTGCGTCCTGGATAACCTCGGTGTACATTTCAAACGGTGGAATCTCCTTGGAGTCGGCGAGCCCGAAAAGCACGGCGTTTGCCACGTTGCCCACGCCGCTTTGGATGGGGAGGAATGATGCGGGGATGCCGCCACGACGAATCTCGTTGACAAGGAAGTCGCACACGTTGACGCCGATCTGCTTGGTGATGTCGTCGAGCGGAGTGAATCCTTTCACACCGTCAGGATAGTCGGTGTTGACAATACCGATTATTTTCGACGGATCGACGTGCAGAAGGGTGTCGCCGATGCGGTCGCTCGGTTTATAAATGGGTATCTCGCGACGATGAGGGGGGTCGAGCGGCAGATAGATGTCATGCAACCCTTCGATGTGGGGAGTCACATGGCTGTTGAGCTCGATGACCACCTTCTTAGCCATCTTTGCGTAGGTGGGCACGTTTCCTACTCCGTTGCCGAGCACGATGTCGCCGTTGTCGCGGATGCTTGCCGCTTCAATGATGAACAGGTCGATGCCGCCGAGGGCTCCGTAGCGGAATTTTTGTGCAAGTTCCGAAAGATGGAGGTCGAAATAGTTGGTGTCGCGCGAGTTGATGGTTGTGCGAAGATCAGGGGTGTTCTGGTAGGGAGAACGGTGGTTGAGGGCGTTGGCACGTGCCAGGGCGCCGTCGGCATGATTGTTGGTCGATGCTCCTGAGTAGAGATTGATTTTGAACGGACGACCTTCAGCGTGTTCTTTCTCTGCCTTGTGGGCTATAGCCTCGGTGACTGCTTTGGGAGAGCCGGCAGCCGTAAAGCCGGAGACACAGACGGTATCACCATCATGGACAAGTTCGGCTACTTCTTCAGCGGTAAGGATAGGAAATGCCATTTCTTAACGTGATTGGTTTTTACTGTTATACTATTGTGTTATTTTGTGCAAGTGTTTATATCTGCCTGTCGTTGATTGATTCGGCAAAATTTAGTACTTTTGCGCAAAAGTACTAAAAATGTGCCGTCTTGCAAAATTTATTACAATTAAATGTCAATACGGTACAGAAAACGATATAATGATATAACAGATAACTGACATGGACCAACCTAATAGTTTAAAACAAGATACCGGAGCCTCGAAGCTTTTTATAGAAACCTACGGATGCCAGATGAATGTTGCCGACAGCGAAGTGATAGCTGCCGTAATGGCGACAGTAGGCTATGAGATTGCCGATGCCATTGAGGATGCCGACGCAGTGCTTCTCAACACTTGTTCTATCCGCGACAACGCTGAGCAGAAGATTGTGTCGCGGTTGCAATTCCTGTCGTCATTGAAGCGTAAGCGCGCGTCGCGGCTCAAGATTGTAGGGGTCGTGGGGTGCATGGCTGAACGCGTGAAAGACGAGTTGATAGAGAAGCATGGGGTCGATCTTGTCGCCGGTCCTGATTCCTACATGGATCTGCCGGCGCTATTCGCTTCGGTGGAATCGGGCGAGAAGGCTATCAATGTCGAGCTGTCGACCACTGAGACCTATCGCGATATAATCCCGATGAAGATTACAGGCAACAGGGTGTCGGGATTTGTGAGCATAATGCGTGGATGCAATAACTTCTGTTCTTATTGCATCGTTCCCTACACGCGTGGCAGAGAGAGAAGCCGCGAGCCGGAAAGCATCCTTAATGAAGTGGGCGATCTCCGTGACCGTGGATTTAAAGAGGTGACTCTTTTGGGGCAGAACGTCAATTCCTACTCCTATGCGGGCGCCGATGGCAAGACTATCGGTTTCGCCGAGCTTCTTGCCATGGTGGCTGAAGCGGCTCCCGATATGCGCGTACGCTTCACTACGAGCCATCCCAAGGATATGACCGATGAGATTATTGCTGTCATAGCCCGATATGGTAATATATGTAATCACATCCATCTTCCGGTGCAATCGGGTTCCAACTCGGTGCTGAAAGCGATGAACCGCAAATATACGCGTGAGTGGTATCTTGACCGCATAGCGGCAATACGTCGCATGATTCCTGATTGCGGCATAACATCCGACCTTTTCACCGGTTTCCATGGGGAGACAGAAGAAGATTTTCAGCAGACTCTGTCGTTGATGCGTGAAGTGGGCTTTGACTCGTCGTTCATGTTCAAGTATTCGGAGCGCCCCGGCACACTTGCGTCACGCACCATGCCTGACAATATAGATGAGGAGGTGAAGATCGAGCGACTTAACCGCATGATTGCTCTTCAGAATGAGCTTTCGGCTCAGTCCAACCGCAATGATGTGGGTAAAACTTTTGAAGTCCTTGTGGAAGGAGTGTCTAAGAGGTCCAAGGAGCAGATGGTGGGCAGAACGCAGCAGAATAAGACCTGCGTGTTCCCACGCGGAGATTTCAAGGTGGGCGATAAGGTGAATGTGAAAGTTGTGGACTCCTCTTCGGCTACCTTGATTTGTGAGCTTGCCTGAGGTCAGGCTCTATCCTTCGGTCTCGAGAATGTCGAGAAGCCCTTGGCGGGAGCTGAATCTTATCTCGGTGGAGTCATATTCGATGAGTCCCTGCTCTTTCATCTCGTCGAGAGTGGCGAAGAATGATGAGCGCTGCACTCCGAATAGTGCGTACAGGTCGCGTTGACGAGCGGTGAGCACTATCTCGGTGGAGCCTTGCTGAGTCAGCGACATGACCCAATATGCGATACGCTCGGCAAGTTTTCCCGAAGTGATGGCGAGGATTCCGTCGACTGAGTTCTGTGCCTTCACCGACAGCATATTCAATGCGTTGAAAAGGAATGTCTCGTCGGAGTTGAGGATTTTGATGTAGTCGGATTTGGAAATCTGCAATACGCTGACGGAATCGATAGCAGTGACTGTGCCGGGAAACTGTGTCGCTTTTCCGAACAGAAATTCTGGCGATATTACATTAGGAGCCTCAAGAGTAGAGGATACCCTGAAGCGGTCGTTGGCATTTGAAACGCTGACGCGTACCTTTCCCGACAATATAAAGATCACATGAGAGCATGGCGATCCTGCCGCCACGATTGTTTCACCGGCAAGATACTTCAAGAAATGAAATTTAGTGGTTCCCACTATTTCAGAAAGCTTGTAACGGCTGCACCCTTTGAGCAGGGGGAGCTCCATTAATGTGTCGTATATGCTGTTCATGATTCTCTTATTTATGATATTAACATCTGTAATCGTTAAAAGTTTTGATTTTTTAACGATTTTCGTGTCTTATAGAACAATTGAAGTGAGTTGATGGTGTTCTGCCATGCCACGTATGCCGCAGGACCCACTGACGATACCGGATTCAGATAAGTGAGTGCCATCCAGATGGCGAGCACCGTGTTTTTCTGTCCAAGTCCTTGCGCTCCTGATATTTTATCGCCCAATTTCTTGCCGATTTTTCTGCCTATGATGAATTGAAGGCAGCACACTACCAACGATCCTAATGCGATGAGCAACATTTCCGGAATCATCGACGGAGGTTCTTTCATGACGAAGCTGACGGCATTGCCTACCACGATGATCAATGACACAGCCCAGATGTAAAAGGACAATGATTGGCGCTGAGCTATAGCACGGTGGACTTTAGGAGCGAATGCCTGAAAAAGAAAAGCCAAAGCCAGCGGTGAAAGTATCAACGGGAACACTCTCATGCTTATAGTCGCCATTGACTCAACGAATGATATGTCGGGGTTGCCTCCTGTCCAAGAAAAAAGTGCCGGAGCAAGGAGCGCGACTGCCACATTGCTGAACAATGAGTAGGTGGCGAGCAGGGTGATCGAGCCGCCAAGCATTCCGGTGATGACAGGAGCGGCGGTGGCGGTAGGGCAAAGCACACATATAAACACTCCTTGCGCTATTGTGGGGCTTGCGGGGGCTATAAGCAGGTAGACAGCAATCGATCCTAATATCTGGACGCAGAGAAGAGCCCAGATGAATGGTGTCACCTTAAAATCTTTAGGAGATACTTTGCAAAAGGTGATCAGAAGCATTATGAAGATGAGGTAGGGTGATAAAAACGCCACCATCCCGATATAGTCGTGGAAGATTATTCCTATTGCCATGGCGATTGGAAGCATCCACGGTTTCAGGTTTTGTCGAAATGCAGAACTGACCATTTTAATGTTTTAGTTGTATGGTGAATTTGTTAAATCAAATTCTAAAAAATATGTCAATGCAAAGATAGCTTAATTTTAGTCATCTCAAAAGTTGGAAGTCATAAAAGTTATTGTTATTTTTACATTAACAACCTGTAAAATTTACAAAACAGACACATTTGCCATGTATGGTTATGTGTACATGATGTCATAGATGGTATTTATATTCAAAAGTATTAAAACGCTGATTATCAAATGCAATTTTTTATATTGACAAATGAAATTATTTGATAGCTCTTATATGCATTTCCTCGAATGTAATCTAATGATTAATTTTACACTATCAAAAGATAATGGAACGGTTGTCTTGTCAACCTTGTTTTAGTCTTTTGTGTGTAAAACGAGACAAAAGTAAATAGTGCATAATAGTAAATGTGTTTTATGTTAGGTTTGGAAGCCTTAGTAATTAAGGTAACAAAATATGCCGCTTCGTGAGAAACGGCATATTTTGTTTTTTGGAGGATTATGAGGTATTGGGGTTGATTTTTACGATTATTTTTATGAGTTTGAAATGATACGTTGCTTTTTATTGCAGTTAATTTAGGAATTTTCATTTTAAATGGTTACTTTTGTAAAAGCCTAATGAAACGCTGGCCGTCCTTGGAAATTTTAATGAATGTTATGATTGTAAAATTCTTAAGATGCATACTGTTTATATTTGTTGTCGCTTTTTGCGGCAATTTTGCGTATGCGAAAAAAACACCGCCTCTTGTGAATGAGGCATTAAGGCGTCTTGACGCTTCTCTTGATGATTATGAGTATCGTCTTGATACAGCTCTTTTTAATATCGAGCTTTTGAAAGTGAAACTAAGTGCTGAAGATGATGTGAGGAAAAAGATGACTATCATTAATGATATAGTGAATGGTTATCTGCATCGTAATGTGGACTCTGTGTTGCATTATTCTATAATGGGAGAGAAGTTGTCGGCTTCTATAGGGGATCATGATTCGCAAATCAGATTCAAGATCGATGCCATATCTTCTATGCCGCTGCGAGGTCATGTGCATGAGGCTATAGAGCTGATTGACAGCCTTAATTCTCAGCCTCTTAATGAGCCTCGTAAGATTCAGCTATTCAAGGCTGCCAGAATGGCATATATGAAGATTCTGTCGTTTTACTCAAATTTTGACGTGAATCAGAAGTACATGGATAAGTTTGTTGAATTCAATGATTCCGTGTTGAATTATGAAGACCGTTCATCTAATGAATATAACAAATATCTCGGTACTCATTATATAGGGCAAAATCGTCCCGGACTTGCTTATGAGGCTCTGTCTGATTATCTGGAGTCGGTCGATGCCGTATCCAATGAGTATGTTGAGGCTCAATCGCTTCTCTCTATGCTGAATTATTTCAGGGGCAGGCATGAGGATTGGGTCTATCGCTCTGTTCTTGTGGCTGAGGTCGAGGCTTATCTCGGCAATGTGGACAGCGAGGTGTTGCGTTATATAGCTAATGAGGTATATGAATACGGCGATATAGAAAGGGCTCATAAGTATGTGACTCTTTCTCATTGGTTCATATTGAAAAGTGGAGCCAATCAGCGTGGCGTACACGTGGCTAAGGCACTTCCGAATATCATCGAATCTTATACCAATGCTAATCGCAGGGCGTTTTATGCCTTGTGCGGTCTTGTGGTGTGCTTTGTGCTTATAGTCATACTTGTGCTGGTTATCTTCCGGAATAAGGCTCGCGATGTGAAGCGTCTTAAAGCGTTGAGCGCCCAGCTTGCCAATGCTAATTCGGTCAAGGAGGCATACATAGGGCAATTCCTGTCGCTTTGTTCTACATATATAGAGCGGCTTGAAGATTATAATAAATTGATTGCTCGCAAATTGATCGCCGGTCAAGCTGAAGAGGTATGCAATATGGCGCGGTCTGAAAAATTCGTGGAATCGCAGGTTGAGTTGTTCTATGAGATATTTGACAATGCGTTTACCAACATCTATCCCACATTTATTGAGGATGTTAATAATCTTCTTCTCGATGACAAGGCTTTTGTGGTAGGAGATGGCAACAAGCTGACTTCCGAGCTGCGTATTCTTGCGTTTATGAGGCTTGGGCTGGATGACAGCACGCAGATGGCTCGTTTTCTGCGCCTTTCGTTGAATACAGTCTATACTTATCGTAACCGTATGCGTAGTAAGGCGAAAAATCGTGATACTTTTGAACAGGATATTGCAAAAATAGGCTCTCTTCCGGCAGAATAGCTTGAAAATAGAATTATATTGAAGTTAGATTGCGGCAATATATGTGCCACGAAATCAGCGGTATACTGATTTCGTGATTCTATATTGTTTATATCGCTCTTCAATGGTGTATATTGGACCGGATTATTTTGTAACTTTGCAATACAAATTGAAAGGATGATATATTTCGATTGAAATATAAGTTTCTTCACTTTAGAGTACAGTTTCAAGGTAGATTGATTTTTTAAGTTAGTTAGTAAAGTAGACCTTTTTGTAAGGAACATCGAAAGCGACATCGTGAGATGTCGCTTTCTGTTTATAAAAAACGCTGGTTAAGGCAACATTTAAGCCTTATTTGTGGCTCAAATAATGCCTATATTTGCGTTATTGTATTTATATTTTGGATAATATTGAAATAGTAATCGGTCTTGATACACAATGAGTTACTGCTGAGTTGTTTTTATATATGTTTGTATTCAAATAAAAAGGTGTTGATTTTTCTTGTTTTAGGACTATCTTTGTAATGTTAATAATTAATCAGTCTGTAATTCTAAGAATATAACTGGAATTAGTAAATGCAACAAAGATTAGCAATAGTTACTATTAGGGTATAAAAAGGATAGTTAGTTTAGGTATAACGATTGAAAGTGTTTTGATAGAATTACTGTTTTAGGTTAGCACTTGGCTAAAGTCAAGAAAACAAGAGTCGCTCGTGAGAACGGCTCTTATTTTTTTGTGTGGTCAGGTAAAATATAGAATATCTCAATGTTGCCCATGCGTATATGGTTTCCGGTATCTGGTGGATGTCTTCGGCGCTCGTTGGTTTGTGTCTGCTTCGCTCGGCACCTCGGCTATCGCCTCGTGGAAGAGCTTTTATTGCATTGCCGTTTCACGGCAGTCATGCTGCTCGAAGTCAATATCTTTTCGTTCCTGAGCTTTCCCTCGTGATAATATCACAAAAATATAAATAATTACATTTGATAATCAGTGATTTAATGGTTTTGAATATAGATTGGTTACAGTACGGAATTGGTTCGGTTTTTAAATTCCGTACTTTTTCCGTACTAAATCTTGCATGACCTATCAATAAAAATGACTATATTTATAAATTTTTTCAATTGCTTCTGTTGTAAGAAATCACAACACTACGTTTGATTTATTGCTGCGATATTACCGGACGGATTTTTTTGATTATTTTTGCGGTGGATATTTATAAAAATGTAGAAATCTCCAAATGTCGTGGCATGAAATTGCATTATTTTAATCCGGAGAATGACATTGCACTGGGACTCCTGCCCGGGCAGAGTCTCACGATGTCGCCGATGGTGGCGGCGCTTCACCGTGTAGGCGCTTTATTGCCTGTGTGGTATGCTTCGCCTGGCGATTGCGTGCTTGTGGAAGATCCGTTTGATCATGATTTCGTGTCACGCATACGGCGTGATTTTGCATTGGATGTCGATGCGGTAACATCGGCTTGTGGTGCGTCAGGAGCGCCATGGGGATGGTCATTTGACGCGGCTCGCCGATTGAGCGTTGCGGGAGCGGTGGTGCCTGATGCGGCGATGCTGGAAAAAATGAGGGGATTGTCTCATCGTAGGACCACGCTTGATGTCTTATCGCGTCTTGCCGGGCTCACTGCATTTTCTGGAATTACTTTGCCGGTGGAAGCGGCTGATGTCGCTACGGTAAAGAAATCGCTTGATGAGTGGGGCGCGGTTTATGTGAAGCAGCCTTGGTCGAGCAGCGGCAGGGGTGTGTTTCGTCTTGATGCGTTGACGGGGGATGTGGAGAAACGGATTTCCGGAATGATTCGTCGGCAGGGAAGTGTGATGGTGGAGCGTGCATTTGACAAAATAATTGATTTTGCCATGCTTTTCCGCTCGCATTCGGGCGTGACTGAATTTGTGGGATATTCTCTGTTTTTTAATTCGGTCAGGGATTCTTATGGAGGGAATCTGATGTTTCCCGATGAGGAGATCGAGAGTTATCTCGTGGAGCGAGGCGCCTCAGCGGCTCACCTTGGCATCTTGAAGCGGTCCATGCCTGAAATACTGACTTCTGTAGTCTCACCTTTTTATGACGGATATTTCGGGGTTGACATGATGCTTGGTCGTGATGGCGCCATTTCGCCATGTGTTGAGATTAATTTGCGTATGACTATGGGCGTAGTGGCTCATATATGGCGTGAGCGTTTCCTTGCCCCGGAGATGGGAGGCGTTTTCCGTGTCGCTTCTGCGTCTATGGCGGGTGGCGCGTTGGAGAGTGAATGTGAGATAAATAACAACCGTGTGCTGAGTGGGCGCATATTGCTTACGCCGCCATCGGCACACGGTTTTGTATTTTCGGTGGAAACCCTTGAAGGTTCTATGTCAGAACTTCAAAAGTTCCTGGAATAGACGGTGGGTGGGAAGCCCCATCACATTATAATAACTTCCTGAAATCTCTTTTATCCCTACTGCTCCTATCCATTCCTGTACGCCGTAGGCTCCTGCCTTGTCGGTAGGATGGAACCGGTTCACATAATATTGTATCATATCTTCGGTGAGGTCGCCGAATGTCACTTCCGATTGTACTGAGAATGTCACCGATCTCAGATTTGACACGATAGTCACGCCTGTGACCACTTTGTGTGTTTTCCCCGAAATTTTGCGTAGCATTTCTACGGCATCTTCATCGGTGGCGGGCTTGCCAAGCACCTCTTTGTCGAGGATTACCGTGGTGTCGGCAGTGATGAGTAGCTGCTCTGGTAGCATTTGCTTTTTGTAGGCATACGCTTTTTTATATGACAGATACCCGGCGACATCTTCAAGAGCCATATTGTCGGGATAGGATTCGTCGACTTCAATGTTGTTGGCTATGTCGAAATCGATAGCCATCATTGACAATAATTCACGACGGCGAGGGGAGTGACTCGCCAGGACTACGCTGTAGCGTCCAAGATTTTCTAAAGGGTTACGTGCCATAATATTTACCAGCCAAATGCTTTTTCTTTTTTTGATGTCGCCCAGTTGTCCTGAGCTTTCATTATCTCTTCAAGTATGTCTCTCGCCACGCCATATCCGCCGTTGACGGGAGAAATGTAGGTTGCTATTTCTTTGATTTCATCAGCGGCATCGGCAGGAGCCACCGATAGTCCGGCATATTCCATGGACTCATAGTCGGGAAGGTCGTCGCCCACAAACGCAACGTGTTCCTGCTGTATGCCGTTGTCGATGATCCACTGCTTGAATACATCGAGTTTTTTACCGCATTTTGTGAATATGTCGTTTATTCCGAGGGCGCGGTAGCGTGTGATGATTGCCGAGCTGTCGGCTCCGGTGATGATGGCGATTTTATATCCTCGCTTCACCGCGAGTTGAAGGGCAAAGCCGTCTTTGATATTTACCATTCTTGCCGGGGTTCCGTCATTGCCGAGCGGAATGGTTGACGGAGATAGCACGCCGTCAACATCAAAAGCTATGGCTTTGATCTGTGTCAGGTCATAGTTAACTTTGCTCATTATGGTACTTTTTTATTATGTTAAGCGATAATAGTGAATAAATGTCTTTTGCGTCTCCTTGTAGTTCATCGAGATGCTTTTGTATGGTTTTCAGGTCGTTTCTTCTTGCCGGTCCCGTTTGTCCCTCGTGAGGAGACACATTGAGCGCCTTTTCAAATGTGGCTTTTACCAATGGCTCCATTACCGACAGGTCCTGTCCTATACTTTTTAATATATCAACAGAAAACCCCCATAAATAGTTTGTGAAATTGCAGGCAAAAACAGCGGCAATGTGAAGCTTTTTGCGGGCATCGCTGTCGGCTTCGCTTACGTTAGGGCTGATTCTCTCGGCGAAAATGCGTATTTTATCGAGCGATTCTTTGTCGCATCCTTCTATAAATATCGGGACCTTTTCCATGTCGACGGCTATTTCCTTGGAGAATGTCTGCATGGGATATAGCACACCGTGGTGCCGGCTTATCGGTGCGAGTGTTTCCATCGCCACCGAGCCGGAGGTGTGTACCCACAGCGCGTTGCTTTTCCCCGCTTGTGCCACAATTTCAGGTATGGCATCATCTTTTACCGATATGATATATATGTCGGCATCTTTCGACAGCAGGCTTATGTCGTCGATTGCTTCCGCGCCGGTGGCGGAGGCAAGTGTGCGTGCGTTGTCGATATTGCGGCTGTAAATCTGTGTGATTGTTGTCGATTCGCTTAATTTCTTAGCGAGGTGTGTGGCGACGTTTCCTGCTCCTATTATCGCGGCTTTCAGCGTTCTTTCCATGTGCCGATATGGACTTTTTCCCACATTAGCTTGTTGATGTCCTGCGGCTTGCGGTCCTCCGCTTTATGCCCTATGGCGATGATGCACACCGGAAGTATCGTGTCGGGCATCTCAAGGATGTTCTGCACGTAGGTTTCTGATTCGAGGTCGTTTTCAGTATAGCGTCCGCGCACCTGTATCCAGCATGATCCGAGACCAAGGTCGGCAGCCTGAAGTTGAATGAATGTGGCGGCTATCGCTGCGTCTTCAATCCAAGGATCGGATGCTTCCACATCGCAAGCTACGATGATGGCAAGAGCGCAGCCGGCGATAGGGTGGGCGCCGTTTTCTTTGCATTTGCTCAACGCTTCAAGTTTGGACGGATCTTCCACCAGCACGAATTGCCATGGGCGTGAATTCTTTGAGGTTGGAGCCATAAGCGCGGCTTCCATGATGGTTTTTACATCATCGGCAGATACCTCCTCTTCGGTAAATCGGCGTATGCTGCGTCGATTTACTATAAGGTCATGAAAATTGCTCATATAAAATTGGGATTGTTTGTTTCCGGAATTGTGCTATCGGCGGAACACCCACGCATCGGGATATTTTACCGAATTGTCGCCGGCGGAGAGAATGGAATACACCTCATTGTAGCTCTTTCCTGATGCGGCATATATGCGGTAGCGGTCTTCAGAGGCGAGGATATTGAGATTGTTGCCGGGATGTGCGGCAATATATTCCTCGGCTTTGCTGCGTGACGGCAATGACGCTACTATAAGGAAGTATGAGTCGTCGGTGGCCTCCTGTGTCTGCTTTTTGGGAAGAGGCTTCACTTCTTTTTGTGGCTCGGGAGCTACTGCCGCTACAGCATCAGCCGGATCGGGACAAGCGAATGACAGCACTTGGCGCGGGTTTTCGATGACGATTTTTTCCGGAGCTTTTGCTGAGAATGTGAGGCTCTTTCCGAATGTGGCAAGCTCGGAGCGGTGTTCGATAACCGGAGTTGAGAGCATGAGTCCGAGCCCTAATAGCACGGCTACAGATGCTGCTGCTCGAAGAGCGGCTTTGCCTGTGCGTGATATGAATCCACGTTTTTGTGCTTCTTCGGGTTTTGCCGATACTTCAAATGGAGTGAGCGTGAATGTGGGGAGCCCTACGAGGCGTGGTGATATCGCTGTTGCGGTAAATGGTTCGAATTCGAGGTTTCCTTCCTGATTGCCACGCAGGATTCCAAGACGTCCCACAGCATATTCGCCTCCGTTGTCGATCTGGGATTTCAGTGCAGCCACTTGATCGGCGATAGATGCCGAGGCGCGGTCGAAAGTCATAGAGGTGGCTCGGGCTATTGAAGCGGCAAGCAACCCGTCGTTATGCGAAACTTCGCAGTTGAACGACAGCAAGCGTGATGGGGGGAGGATAACGCCGGTGGTTTCATCGATTCTCGCCGGAGAGTACTGGGCGATGAATGCGCCGAGTTCGGGCACTATCACGCAGTCGTGGCGTAAAATCAAGTATTCTATATGTCGGGTTATCGAATTCACAATGCAAAGATAGTGACTAAATGTCACATTTCAAAACAGGCGTTAATCTTATTTATTAACGAGTTTTTAACCGCCTTATGTTAATAACTCGGGACAGTTATCAACATATTATCAACATATCAACACAAAAGGCTCGCAAACGGCGAGCCTTTTTATCGTGTGAAATATGAAGCGATATTGTTTATTACCTTACTCTCAATGATTTGCCGATGGCAAGTTTTGTGGTGGCGCTTATGCCGTTGAGGCGGCATAGTTTGGCTACCGTCGTGCCGTTTCTGCTGGCTATTTTGGAGAGAGTGTCACCTTTTCTGATTTTCACGGTGCTTCCTCCCGATGCCGTAACTTTGGTTGATGCCGACTTTTTAGCCGGTGCATAGTTGCGGGATTCGGTGTAGTTGCTCTTTGTGAAAGTGAATTGGTCGGTATGTGTTGTTTGGTTTTCAAAGTCGAAGATTGCGGCGGGATTGATAGCATATCCCATGAAGCGTGTCTCGAAATGGAGGTGAGGACCGGTTGAGCGTCCGGTGTTGCCGCCGAGAGCGATGGGGTCACCGGCTTTCACATAGTCATCGGGCTTCACGAGGAAGCGTGACAGGTGGCCGTACACTGTTTCAAGTCCGTTTTCGTGGCGCACGATCACATAGTATCCGTAGCCTCTGCGTTCATAGCGGGTGAGGCGCACCTTGCCGTCAAATGCCGCGCGGATTGTGTCGCCTATCTGCACTTTCAGGTCAATGCCTTTGTGCATACGGCGGAAGCGGCGGCGATAGCCGTAGGGTGAGGTCACATATCCAGGAGTGGGCATGGCGAAATTGGTCACGTCGATCACCTTTGAGTCGGGCACGACTGAATTAGTGTAGGCGTTGACGAGCTGGCTGTCCCAACCTTCGGTATATATGTCTAATTCGGGTTCCTCCTCCTCTTTGAACATATTGTCCATATAGTCGAGGGTTTCCTTGAGCTTGATCTGCTCGGTCACGTTGGTCTGGTATGCTAAAAGATCCTTATGTTCGGCATTATGTTGTGCCGGGCGACGTGTTGAGATATCATCAGCCGCTGCCGACATTGATGTCAAGGCACACACGGTTGCTAATGCTATAGTCTTTAAATTGAATCGCATTCGGTTTTCAGGTTTCTTTTTCAGGTTCGTTAGTTTTTGCCGTGGAAGTAATAATAGCTTATCGGTAAAAGGGTATTGAATGAAAATACGATTCCCGAAAAATTTAGGATTATTAACTTTCGCGTCTTTTCTACTCCAAATATACGGAAAAATTTATTTAATGGGTTGATTTTAAATTCAAAAAAGTGTAAATAAAACCTAATCACAGCTGAATTATTACGCAACCTGCCGATTATCAGTTAATTATATAAATATGTTTTACAACATATTTTGAACAAATGCCCGTCGAGAGTTGTTGCCCGTGTTAATCGGTGTTAACAGCGTAGGTATGTTAGCTTATTCGCGACCAGTCGATTGTCGAGTTGGACGATGCCGACAGTTCTCTTAGCAGCAGCCGGTGCTGAGGAGCCGACAGGGTAGGGTCGGCGTCGAGCACCTGTGTCGCCGCGTCGCGGGCGAGCTGCACCAATTGCCCGTCGGTGGCGAGGTTGGCTATATGGAGCTCAAATGGTATTCCGCTTTGCATCGTGCCTTCGATGTCGCCCGGTCCGCGCATCTTCATGTCGGCTTCGGCTATCACAAATCCGTCGGTGGTCGATGTCATTATCTCCAGGCGTTTGCGGGTGTCTTTGGCGATTTTTTCATGTGACATGAGTATGCAGTAGCTTCTGTCTGATCCTCTGCCCACTCGCCCTCTGAGCTGGTGGAGCTGTGAGAGTCCGAATCTTTCCGCGTTCTCGATGAGCATAACCGTGGCGTTTGGCACATTTACACCCACCTCTATTACTGTCGTGGCGACAAGGATGCGAGCCTCTCCCGAAACAAACAGCGACATCTGATGCTCCTTTTCCGACGGCTTCATCTTGCCGTGTACGTAGCACACTTTATATTGAGGGAATGTCTCGCGGATGAGTTCATATCCCTCCTCAAGGCAACGCAGGTCGAGCTTTTCGTTCTCCTTTATCAATGGATACACGATGTATGCCTGTCGTCCGGCTTTGAGCTCTTTGCCGATGCCCTGATACACGCTCATGCGTGATGTGTCGTAGCGCAGAAGCGTGGTGACAGGCTTTCGTCCCGGTGGCAGCTCGTCGATCACCGATACGCTGAGGTCGCCATATACTGTCATCGCCAATGTGCGGGGTATGGGTGTGGCTGTCATGACGAGCACATGGGGAGGCGTGGAGTTCTTGCGCCAAAGGCGAGCCCTTTGCGCCACGCCGAAACGGTGTTGCTCGTCGATCACCACAAATCCCAGATTTTTGAATCTCACATTGTCCTCGATCACGGCGTGGGTGCCTATTAATATATGTAGCGATCCGTCCTCGAGTTGTGAGTGGATTGTGTCGCGTTCTTTTTTCCGGGTGGAGCCTGTGAGAAGTTTTATGTTCACTCCTATTGCCGATGCGAGTTTCGACAATGTCTCGTAGTGCTGCGTGGCGAGAATTTCGGTGGGTGCCATCAGACACGCCTGTGTCGAGTTGTCGAGAGCGATGAGCATGCACAGCAGTGCCACGAGGGTCTTTCCGCTGCCTACGTCGCCCTGCAGCAGACGGTTCATCTGTCTGCCGGTGGTCATGTCGGCGCGGATCTCCTTTATCACCCTTTTCTGGGCGCCTGTCAGCTCGAATGGTAGCTGTTCCGAATAGAAGCGGTTGAAAAATTCGCCGATACGCGGAAATCTGAAGCCGGGCAGTTGTGATGACCGTTGCTTGGAGTATCGGAGTATATTAAGCTGAAGGTAGAACAGCTCTTCAAATTTCAGGCGCGTTCTGGCGGCATTGAGCTTTTCGACCGACCCGGGATTGTGGATGTTGACGAGTGCTTCGCGCAACGGCATGAGTCGCAGCTTCCTCACTATTTCTTCGGTGAGAGTCTCGCGTATGTCGGTCGAGGATGAGAGTATGGACTGTGCCCACAGGTGTATTTGCCGTGACGTGATGCCTTGGTTGCGTAGTGTCTCGGTGAGGGGGTAGACTCCGCGCATTCCCTGTTGCGCCGCTATTGACTGCGGGGTGTCGATCTCCGGATGGACCATGCTCCAGCGGTTGTTGAACGGCTCCGGTTTGCCAAACAGAATATATTCGTTGCCCGTGTGGTAGCTCTCCTTTATCTGTTTTATCCTTTTGAACCACACCACTTCCATAGTGGTCCTGCCGTCGGTGAATACACCCACGAGCCTTGTTTTTGCTCCTTCGCCCTGCACTGACATGGCGATGAATCTCCCCTTGACTTGCACGTGGGGCATCCCTTCCTCAAATTGCGAGATGCTATAGAATGATGATCGATCGAGGTAGCGGGTGGGGAAGTGGAACAGAAGGTCGCGATAGGTCTTTATCCCGAGCTGCTTGCTCAGGAGTTCGGCGCGTTTCGGCCCTATCCCTTTCAGGAATTTTATGTCAAGTTCGCGCAGCCTGTTCATCTCATGCTGTTGAAAAGCTCAGCTATCTTTATGTCGGCGGGGTGTGTTACCTTTATATTTTGCGGGTCTCCCTCCACGAGCTGCATCTCGGTGTGTCCGGCGGCTGCCATCACCGATGCGTCGTCGGTAAATTCGTCACGGTATGGGATCTTGTATGCCTCGGAAAGCAGTCTGCCGTTGAAGGCTTGCGGGGTCTGCACGGCTCTGTAGGCTGCGCGGTCCACCGGTGTCGATCCATTGGGGGTGACCATTCTCAGCGATTCTGTGACCGGGGTCACCGGTATGGCTCCGGGCGCTCCTGCCGCTACCGGGGCGATTGTGCGGAGGATTAGCTCGGTCGATGCCATAGGGCGGGCTCCGTCGTGCACGGTTATTATGGTGTCGTCTGCTATCGGTGCGGGTATCGTGGAGATTGCGTTTTTCACCGATTCCCAGCGCGAAGCTCCGCCAAATACGGTTGCAGGAGTTGTGAAGCTGTATTCGCGGCACAGACTCTCCCACATTTCAGCATGGTTTTCGTTTATCACGAGTATCACGTGGCTCCCCGGAAGCGCGTCGCGGAAGCGTTCGATGGTGGTCATGATAAGCGGTCTGCCGCAGAACTGGCAATATTGTTTCGGCAGTTCGGCTCCGAAGCGTGAGCCACTGCCGGCGGCTACTATTATATTATATATGTGTCCGTACATGACGCAAATTTACAAATTCTTTTTGGATGATGCGGAGTTTTTGTGTCGGTCATGCGGAAAGAAAAAGCGGAGAATGCCTCGCCGGCAGCCTCCGCGTGTTCAAAAATGTGCAGTAAGTTTTTTTTCTTTGGGTTCTTTGTTGTCAATGGTTCGGAGCTTAACGATAGTCCTTAAGCATTTCCTGAAGACGTTGGCGAGCAAAGAATATACGGCTCTTGATGGTGCCTAATGGCAGATTCATCTGTTCGGCGATCTCATTGTACTTGTATCCCGCTACGTGCATTGAGAAGGGGATGCGGTACTCGTCGGCAAATGAGTCGATAGCCGCAGTGATTTCGTTGGCGGCGATTGAGC
Organism: Lachnospiraceae bacterium; assembly: GCA_023663655.1. GTDB lineage: Bacteria > Bacteroidota > Bacteroidia > Bacteroidales > Muribaculaceae > Muribaculum. The sequence goes on along the minus strand of JAMPGZ010000004.1, from coordinate 3,899 downwards.
CGTCAGGGGTTTCAAATCCTGAATCCTGCGGAAGGTTCAGGTGATAGAGGTCTTCGGTTTGGTCGATGACAGTTGCCGAACGCACCACCTTGCGGTAGTTGTTGATGAAGATGTTGCGCATGATGGTGAACACCCAGCCCTTGAAATTTGTATTATCTACATACTTGTCCTCGTTGTCGAGAGCTTTCAATGTGGTGTCCTGAAGCAGGTCGTATGCGTCATCGCGGTTTGCGGTCAACGTGTAAGCGAAGTTCAAAAGATTACTTTGAAGGTCGAGAAGCTTAGTTTGAAAATTTGAAGAACCCATAGTCGAAAAATTTTATTAGTAAGTAGTGCAAATATTATTAAATGTATAGTATCAAATGCTTCACAAACGTGTTACAAAATGATTACACTACAAAGATACGCATTATTTTTAATATGCAATACTTTTGAGCAATATTTTTTACTATATCCCTAAACTTTAACTATAGTTAAAATATAATACACTGATATATAGTGATTATATATTTAAATGTTAAATTACATAGTTGTTACAGAAATTGCGATTAGTTGTTACATTTGGCGAAAATGGCTGTTTCTCTGGGCTTTTGTCGCTGTAGAACAATGTTATAAAGCAATTGTTCGGGAGGGTGAGTGCGAAAACGCATCTTTTATTCGTGATATGTCGGTCGTATTGTGAAAGAAAAGGCACGAATCTATCCCAGACTCATGCCTTTACGAAAGGGATCAATGTAGGCTTCCCCTTCCATTTTATTTGTCAACCTTAATTATCTTATTAATCTTATCATGCCTGAACTCCGGTGTGGTTGCCGGATGGTCGGCAGTTTGTATGTATAATAATGAAACCAGTGTCGTTCCCAGTACATATAATAATGAGTAGTTAAATAAAAACGGTGTGCCAATCTATCACAGGCTGGCACACCAGCTACACATATTATACTGAAAAAATTATTACAACTTTTTTTCAATTATCACATTCGGTGTCTTTAAAGTAAAGATTTTCATATATAAGATGATTTAAGATTCTTTAATTTTTCCGCTAAATTATATGTTTGGTATATTATATGCAAGAACCCACTAATCAGGGAGTTATGCTTATTGTAAAATTTGTCGGGACTTATCGTAATTTCACGGGGTAGTGATTATGGGTGTAATCCGTTTATAATTAGGAATTTGCACATCGACTTAACATTAAATAACGAATGGGGTTTTCGTATATTACTTATTTAGTTAAAATATATTAAAAATTAATTTCTTATCATCTTACATACATAAAGCATTAATTGACGGAACACTTTGCTTATCTTTTAGTTAGCAGCAATTGATTTCGGGATAACGTGACTGAAATGGTCAAGCGAATTAACCCCAATCCGCCACAACCCAACCCCATCACAGCCGATCTAAGTGCCGAGAGGCACGAGTCTGTTTTTATCCCCGACTGCCGCGAAGCAAAGTCGGGGGCGGGAACACACCCCACGTATGTAGCGCCAGCGGAATGCCGTGTTGCAAGTCGATTCCGTATTGTTCGTGTCGTAAGAGAAGCGGTCAGTATGACCGCAAGAGCTCAGCCCAGTATGTAGCGCCAGCGAAATGCCGTGTTGTGAGTCGATGTCGTATTGTACGTGTTGTAAGAGAAGCGGTCAGTATGACCGCAAGAGCTAAGCCCAGTATGTAGCGTAAGCGGAATGCTGGGTAAATATGTCGATAATTAAAATCAAGCTCTGTAAGAGCGAACCATTGTATCGTTCCTCCGAAACTCCAAAAAACTGTGCGTTCACGCTTACCCGGTATGTAGCGTCAGCGAAATGCCGTGTTGCGATTTGATGTCGTATTATTTGTGTTGTAAGAGAAGCGGTCAGTATGACCGCAAGAGCTTAGCCCAGTATGCAGCGCCAGCGGAATGCTGGGTAAATTGGTCGATAATTAAAATTAAGCTCTGTAAGAGCGAACCATTATATCGTACCCCCGGAACTCAAAAAAAACTGTGCGTTCACGATTACCCGGCATTCCGCTAACGCTACATGTCGGGCTAAGCTCTCACGTTCCTACAGACCGCATTTATTCTGATTTCATGTATTCCATATTGGCTCCAACCTTGTATAGCCGACAGAATTCCAATAATTCATCGTAGTAATTTCGCTTCTGATGGTGGATTCTCTGATTTTGTATATAAAGCGATGTTGCATCGACGATTGAAGCGCTTACCGAAAAAGCTCCGTAGCCATTCTGCCAGTTGAATTTGGCAACTCCATTTGTTTTCATCCACCTACTTGATGATGTTTTAATGTCTTGTATTAATTTAGACAGACAGGTTGTCGGTGGCATCGCTATCAGGATGTGGATATGGTCACCTACACCATTAATTTTAATAGGGATACAATTACGGTTTTTGATTACTCCGGCAATATAAAGATACAAATTTTCTGATTTTTCTAATGGTATAGGTTGGCTATGCACGCCAATATGAAATGTGGCATGGATGTAAATTTTAGTAAGAGTTTGCGACATAGGATTGGAATTAAGTAATTGCCACAAATATAGTAAGTTTTGAATAATATAAATACGTGTATTATCAAAAATGTGATGAAAATTGTAAAATGATATAATGCGCGGTTGGATAAGAAGCGGTCAGTATGACCGCAAGATGTCAGCCGATATGTAGCGCCAGAGAAATGCCGGGTAAAGAATGCCGAGTCAATCCGTGTTGTATGAGAAGCGGTCAGTATGACCGCAAGAGCTCATCCGGCATATAGCGTAGCGAAATGCCGTGTTGTGAGTCGATGTCGTATTGTTTGTGTCGTAAGAGAAGCGGTCAGTATGACCGTAAGAGCTCAGCCCAGTATGTAGCGTCAGCGGAATGCTGGGTAAATAGGTCGATAATTAAAATTAAGCTCTGTAAGAGCGAACCATTGTATCGTTCCTCCGGAACTCAAAAAAACTGTGCGTTCACGACTACCCGGCATTCCGCTAACGCTACATGTCGGGCTAACCTTTCACGGTCCTACGGACCGCAAGAGTTCATCTGGTATATAGCATAGCGAAATGCCGGGTAAAGAATGCCGAGTCAATCCGTGTTGTATGTTGATGCCGAGTTGCGAGTCGATTCCGTATTGTTCGTGTTGTAAGAGAAGCGGTCGGTATGACCGCAAGAGCTCAGCCCAGTATGCAGCGTTAGCGGAATGCTGGGTAAATAGGTCGATAATTAAAATCAAGCTCTGTAAGAGCGAACCATTGTATCGTTCCTCCGAAACTCCAAAAAACTGTGCGTTCACGCTTACCCGGTATGTAGCGCCAGCGGAATGCCGTGTTGCAAGTCGATTCCGTATTGTTCGTGTTGTAAGAGAAGCGGTCGGTATGACCGCAAGAGCTCAGCCCAGTATGCAGCGTTAGCGGAATGCTGGGTAAATAGGTCGATAATTAAAATTAAGCTCTGTAAGAGCGAACCATTATATCGTTCCTCCGGAACTCAAAAAAACTGTGCGTTCACGACTACCCGGCATTCCGCTAACGCTACATGTCGGGCTAAGCTCTCACGGTCCTGCAGAACGCAAGAGTTCATCTGGTATATAGCATAGCGAAATGCCGGTAAAGAATGCCGAGTCAATCCGTGTTGTATGTTGATGCCGTGTTGTGAGTCAATTCCGTATTGTTCGTGTTGTAAGAGAATCGGTCAGTATGACCGCAAGAGCTCAGCCCAGTATGTAGCGCCAGCGGAATGCTGGGTAAATAGGTCGATAATTAAAATTAAGCTCTGTAAGAGCGAACCATTGTATCGTTCCTCCGGAACTCCAAAAAACTGTGCGTTCACGATTACCCGGCATTCCGCTAACGCTACATGTCGGGCTAAACTCTCACGGTCCTGCAGACTGCATCCCACAATCCCGTTGCAAAAAAAA
>JAMPGZ010000045.1 GCA_023663655.1 Lachnospiraceae bacterium | reverse complement strand
GTTTCTCAAAAGCGAGTGCAAAGGTAGAGACTTTCCGCGAAACCTCCAAATATTTTCGCAACTTTTTTGACGATTTTTTGAAAGAAAATTCAAGCCTGATTGAGAATCAAGAAGTTAAATAAAGTCGTTAAGGGCGTTAAAGTCTTTAAGGGCGTTAAGGAATGGAGGGAGTGGAGGCGTTCAGTGTCAGAAGAGGCTCCAGGAGACTGTGAGTCCTGCCATGACTATTGCCACCATCGACATTAATTTAATCAGAATATTCAGGCTTGGACCGGATGTGTCTTTGAATGGATCGCCTACGGTGTCGCCTACTACAGTAGCTTTGTGCACTTGCGAACCTTTGCCGCCGAAGTTACCCTCCTCGACATATTTCTTGGCGTTGTCCCAAGCTCCGCCTGAGTTAGCCATGAATATCGCAAGCACAAATCCCGCCGACAATCCTCCGACAAGAAGTCCTATGACTCCGGGCACACCGAATATAAGTCCAGTCAATATCGGAGCAACTATCGCGAGCACGGAGGGGAAAACCATCTCTCGCTGCGCTCCCTTGGTGGAGATCTGCACACAGCGGGCATAGTCGGGCTCAGCCTCCCCTGTCAAGATTCCTTTTATTTCTCGGAATTGACGGCGAACTTCTTCAACCATGTGTGCCGCAGCTCTTCCGACGGCGTTCATGGTCAATCCGCAGAAAAGGAATGCCATCATGCTTCCGATAAACATACCCGACAGCACCTTGGGATTCATGAGGGTGACATCGTAATAAGCCATGAAATCAGTGAACGAGGCTTCATGTATGGGGACAGTAAGATCTCCTATATTAATAGCCGTTTCGCCCAAGCGACCAAGACCTATGCGTATCTCCTCTATATATGAAGCAAGAAGAGCAAGTCCTGTCAATGCCGCCGATCCAATGGCAAAGCCCTTGCCTGTCGCTGCGGTAGTGTTTCCAAGCGAGTCGAGAGAATCAGTGCGTTTTCTGACCTCTTCGCCAAGTCCGCTCATTTCAGCATTTCCTCCGGCATTATCGGCAATAGGTCCGTAGGCATCAGTAGCGAGTGTGATGCCGAGAGTGGAAAGCATGCCGACGGCGGCAATTCCGATACCGTACAATCCCATCCCGACATTCGTCATGTCGAAACCTGAAGCGAGCCAATAAGAGAGGATGATTCCGACTACCACAGCAAGGACAGGAACTGCAGTGGACACCATTCCAAGTCCGATTCCCGATATTATCACCGTGGCGGGTCCAGTCTTGCCGCTATCGGCAAGTTTACGCGTGGGAGCATAGGATTGTGAAGTATAGTATTCGGTGCTACGTCCGATGACTATTCCCACGAGAAGTCCTATAACCACGGCAAAGGATATGTTCATCCAATTGTTGATGCCGAGCATCCACATTATAAAGAATGTGGCAACGACGATGAGCGCCGAACTGAGGTTAGTACCGACTGCAAGAGCGTTTAAAAGACTCTTTATGCTTGCATCCTCTTTAGTGCGGACAGAGAATATACCTATTATAGAGAGTAGGATTCCGACAGCGGCAATCAACATAGGAGCCAATACCGCCTTATATTGCATAGCCACATCGCCCGATGTCATATAAGCGGCAGCTCCAAGAGCCGATGTAGCGAGAATCGATCCGCAATAGGACTCATAGAGGTCGGCACCCATGCCGGCAACATCGCCCACGTTGTCGCCCACATTGTCGGCTATTGTAGCCGGATTGCGCGGGTCGTCCTCAGGTATTCCGGCCTCGACTTTACCAACAAGGTCGGCGCCGACATCAGCAGCTTTCGTATATATGCCACCTCCCACACGGGCAAAAAGAGCCTGAGTGCTGGCACCCATTCCGAATGTGAGCATAGTGGTGGTGATCATACATAACTTCGCAGCCGGAGAAGCGACATCCTCAGGCACAAAATAGTCCAAAATCAGATACCAGAACGATATGTCGAGCAATCCGAGCCCTACCACAACAAGCCCCATCACGGCGCCGCTGCGAAACGCTATACGCAATCCGGAGTCGAGTGACTTGCGGGCGGCATTTGCGGTGCGAGCCGAAGCATTGGTGGCAGTCTTCATTCCAAGATACCCCGAAAGCCCGGAGAAAAAACCACCAGTGAGAAAAGCCACCGGCACCCATGCATTCTGCAAACTGAATCCATAAGCCATCACAGAGAAAATGACCACGAGGACAGCAAACACGATTCCCACGACTTTGTACTGCTGTTTAAGATAGGACATGGCACCGCTTCTCACATAGGCGGCAATCTGAGCCATTCGTGCAGTACCTTCGCTCTCCTTGAGCATCTGACGGTAAAAAAATGCGGCAAGACACAGCGCAATCAAAGATGCCGCCGGGACGAGCCAAAATAGCAAGTGTTCCATATTATGGTATAATTTAACAGGTTAATATCTACGCAAAGATATAAATATTTTGCAAATTTCAAAGATAAAATCTTACGACTTAATTTGCCAAGCGGTCAAAATGGTGTAATTTTGTAATAACCAAATACAATTTTGACAATGAAACCAATTTTGCTATCGCTCTTGTTAGCTTCAGGAAGCATATTGAGCTCCCAAGGCACGGAAAACGCCAAACTGCTGCGCTTTCCCGCCACCAATGGAAAAGATGTAGTGTTCAGCTATGCCGGCGACCTTTATGTGGCTCCCATAAGCGGCGGCACAGCACGGAAACTCACCTCTCACGAAGGTTATGAGATATTTCCGCGATTTTCACCTGACAAGTCGACCATAGCCTTCACCGGACAATACGACGGCAACACCGAAGTATATCTCATGGCAGCCGAGGGCGGCGAACCCCGACGGCTGACGTTCACACCGACAAACGCACGTGATGACCTGGGCGACCGCATGGGACCAAACAACATAACGCTTGCTTGGTCGCCCGACGGAAGCAAGATAGTGTATCGCAACCGCATAGACGACGGCTTCACAGGAAAATTATGGACTGTGTCGCCCGACGGCGGAATGCCGGAGCAGATCCCGCTACCGGAAGGCGGATTCTGCAGCTATTCACCCGACGGCAAACGTCTCGCCTACAACAGGGTGATGCGCGAATTCAGAAACTGGAAATATTATCGCGGAGGCATGGCTGACGACATCTGGATTTATGATCCGGAAAAAGGAAGCGTGGAGAACATCACCAACAATGTGGCTCAAGACATATTCCCGATGTGGATCGGCGACACGATATATTTCATATCGGACCGCGACCGCACGATGAACCTGTTTGCTTACGACACCAAGAACAAGCAGACACGAAAGGTGACCAACCATACGGACTATGACATCAAATTCCCGTCGACCGACGGCAACATAATAGTATATGAGAATGGCGGAGAGATTTACAAATTTGATCCTGCGAGCGAAAAATCAGAAAAAATCACAATCAACCTGACATCGGACAATGTCGCCGCACGCAAGGAAAAGATGAACGTGGATAAGATGCTTACGGCATTCTCATTGTCGCCCGATGCCCACCGCCTCGCAATCACGGCACGCGGCGAAGTGTTTGACGTGCCGGCATCGGAGGGTGTGACAAAAAACATCTCACGCACTCCAGGAGCCAATGACCGCAATGCCGACTGGAGCCCCGACGGCAAACACATAGCCTATATCAGCGACCAGACGGGAGAAACAGAAATATGGCTCCACTCAACCGCCGATGGCGAGAAGACGCAGCTCACCTCTGGCAATGACACATACATAAGAACACTGCGCTGGAGTCCCGACAGCAAGAAAATCTTATACACCGACCGCAAGAACCGCATCGTGGAGGTGGACGCAGCAACCAAATCAAAGCGTGTCGTGATGCAAAATCCCGAAGGGGAATTCTATCATGTGGAATACTCGCCCGACAGCAAGTGGATAACATACACCAAATCAGGTGCAAACAACATGAGCGTAGTATATGTGTGTGACTTAGCCACAGGAAAAGAGTATGCCGTGACCGAAAAATGGTATGACTCCTCATCGCCTATATTCAGCTCCGACGGAAAATATCTGATATTCAATTCCGACCGCGATTTCAACCCTATCTACAGCCATACGGAATGGAACCATGCATATAACCGAATGGGAGGAGTGTATGTGGCGCTTCTGCAAAACAGCACACCCTCTCCCCTACTCCCAAAGGATGATAGCGATCCTGTAGAAAAAGATGATGCTAAGTCCAAGACAAAACCTGAGAAAAACGCCAGCGAAGACAACAGTGTGAAAATAGATGCCGAAGGCATTCAAGGACGGCTTATAAAGCTGCCGCTTAGTGCCGGATATTATAGCCCGATATATTCCGATGGCAAAAATATATGGTATGCCAACTCAGGTGCGGTGAAAGTCTTCAATCTCGCTGAAAAGGAAGAGAAGACAGTGGCAGCCGGAGCATCGATGACAGTTGCCCCCGGAGGGAAAAAGGCAGCTTTCTATAAAAACGGGAATATCTATGTCGCTCCACTCGGAACATCGGCAACCCTTGACAAACCGGTGAGCCTCGCCGACCTTGTAGCCGATGTGGACTATGAACAGGAATGGGCACAGATATTTGACGAAGTGTGGCGTGCTTTCCGCGACGGTTTCTATCTGGAAAATATGCACGGTGTGGACTGGAAAATGGTAAAAGAGAAATATGCTCGACTGCTTCCATACGCCAAGACCCGATATGATCTCAATTATATAATAGGAGAAATGATAGCCGAGCTCGCCTGCGGTCATGCATACGTGAATCCCGGACAAATCAAATCGGCTCCACGCATGAGCATGGGACTTCTCGGCGCAGAACTGAGCCGCGACAAAGGGGGCTTCTACCGCATCGACAAGATCATTCCAGGCGCCGTTTACAGCGAAAGCCTGCGCTCACCTCTGACCGAACCGGGGCTTAATGTAGCCGAAGGTGACCATATAACAGCAATCGACGGTATCGCCACCAACAGCACTGACAATATCTACTCACTGCTCATAGGAAAAGCCGGTAAACTGACAGAACTGACAGTGAGCTCCACGCCCGACGGCAAATCGGCTCGCAAAGCGGTCATCAGACCTATCGACAACGAAGCCCCACTCTATCACTACAACTGGGTGCAAAATAATATCAAAAAAGTGGAAAAAGCCACCGACGGCAGAGTGGGATACATATATATCCCCGACATGGGACCCGATGGACTGAACGAATTTGCCCGCTATTTCTATCCTCAGCTCGATAAGGAAGCCCTGATCATAGATGACCGAGCCAATGGCGGCGGAAATGTGTCGCCCATGTTGATTGAACGCCTTTTACGTGAGCCTTACCGCCTGACCATGAGCCGCACGTCGACCAAGGTGGGAACAATACCCGATGCAACACTCGTGGGCCCGAAAGTGCTGCTCGTGAACAAGTATTCGGCATCGGACGGCGACCTGTTTCCATGGAGCTTCAAAGCCAATAAGATGGGCAAAGTAATAGGCACTCGCACATGGGGCGGCATAATCGGCATAAGCGGATCACTACCCTACATGGACGGCACAGACGTGAGGGTGCCGTTCTTCACCAATTATGATGCCAAGACAGGAGAATGGATTGTGGAAAACCATGGAGTAGACCCCGATATCTTGATCGACAATGATCCGATAAAAGAGGAAATGGGCATTGACCAGCAACTCGATAAAGCCATTGAGGTGATCATGGAAGAGCTGAAAACCCGCAAGCCGCTGCCTCCGGTTCCGGCTCCGCGCACATTCAAGGATCTGGGAGTGGAATAAAGCGCTCCCCTACCACTGCAAGCATTAGAGCCAACAGTTAAAAATAGTCAAAATTCCGATCAAAATTGCCGCTATCGCGAATTTTGACTATTTTTGTGCGTTTAAATCGACACAACTACGGGGCTGACTGGCTTTGACAGCGTGTAGAGGTGGTCAGTAAGCATGCAGAGCAATGATGGCTACGCTCTTAAATCAGGGACATCAAAATTTTAAATGGCGAAAATAACTACGCTCTTGCTGCTTAATCGAAGCATAGTAGATTAGCTTAATCTCCGCAACAGTTGCAGAGACAAGACATCGCCCGATTGTCATTGTTCCGAGACTAATCGACAAGGCGGTGCAGGTAAATCGGAAATAGGAAATCGAGAGCCTTGCGAGATTTCTGAAACAATTAAAGGCTAAGGCAACAGTTGGTGGTTTTGATCCTGCCGTTGCACGAAAACCAAGTCAAAACTAAGCATGTAGAAAGCTGATTAGTTCCACGTTTGGACGAGGGTTCAATCCCCTCCAGCTCCACTTGCGATACCCGACCAAAATCGGAAAGTATCAGACAAACCT
>JAMPGZ010000044.1 GCA_023663655.1 Lachnospiraceae bacterium | reverse complement strand
CCACCAACACGAAGCTGCCGTCACTACCGGTTTCGGGGATACGCATTCATTCCCCTTACGCTCCCAGAGCTCCCGATAGTCCTCTAATTACCGCCGACGGGATAGCGTGGAGCGAATTCCGCTGATAATTTACCGGAATCGGCTTATTGCCGCCTTGGGTGAATATCCTGCCGGTAAACGGGCTTTTAACCGCCTCCAGAGCCGGAGCGGCACCCTCCTCAGGCGTAGAAATGAGGGGGCGCACAATCATGTCGGAGAGTTTATCAACTATGGGATTACCCATGGTTATAATCGCCGAATCAACCACTCCCGGATCGGAACAATTCACGGTTATTCCCCGTTCAGCAAGTCGCAGCGACAAGTCGAGAGCATAATGAGTGAGCATCAGCTTGCTGCGCCCGTAGGTAGTGAAACGCCCATGACGCTCTACCGACCGTTGCCGCCAATCCTCACACAGGTTCACTATGCGTCTTGTCATCGATGTGGTGAACACCACCGCAGCCCCTCGCGGCATCAGCGGGAGCAAAAGGTCGGTGAGAAGCCCAGTCGAAAGGAAATTGGTCTGCGTAGCCGACTCAAAACCATCTTCAGTCATTTTAACACCTCCCGGCATCGTCCCGGCATTATTAAACAGAGCTGTGACAGTCATCCCCCGCAAAGCACACGATTCAGCAAAACGCCGCACCGAAGCAAACGATTCCAAGTCGAGGCTCATAAACTCAAGAGCGTCGCGGCACTCCCCCATCGACTCAATCATCCTGCGACATTTATCCTCATTACGGCACGCCAGTATCACCCGCTTGGCGCCACGCTCCAAAAGCCCTTCGGTTATAGCCCTCCCGATACCACCGGTGGCTCCGGTCACTATGCAAGTTCCCTCAATCATACGCTTTTACGGTCAAATGCCACTCGTTTCACTTTTATCCTCGCCCACTCAGGCAGAGAGGCTACGGCAACTATCGACAGCCGGTTAAGACCGCCGTTGATATATTGAGCCTTGCGGCGGAACATCTTTTTCAACGCTCGCTTCACAAACCGCTCGGGTGTGACAAGCACCCCTATTCTCACGGCGAAACGGCTCAACCTCTCGGAAAGTCCGAACAGCCCCGTGGCTATACCGCCGGGACAAGCCACCGTGACCGACACTCCGGAATCCTTCATCTCAATGCGGAATGCCCTTGAAAATACTCTCATATAAGCCTTTGTGGCGCTATACATGGCGATTCCGGGCATAGGCATCCAGCAAGACATCGACGACATATTCAGTATGTAGCCATGCCGCCGCTGAGCCATGATGCGTCCTACCGCCACACTCAACGCCGTCACCGCCCTCACATGAAGATCGATATAGAGATCCACACGCCCCTCAGGAAGCTCGGAAACGGGCTTAAAATCGAATATCCCGGCATTATTGACCAGAACTTCGGGAACTATCCTCCTCTCCTCCAGAAAAGCGAGAATGGCATCTACCGATTCCCTGTCGCACAAATCGAGCGGCAGAGCATGAGCCTCCACGAAATACATGGAGCGCAAGTTTTCGGCACACGCCTCCAGTTCCCGCGCCTGATTGCTCACCATAACCACCGAAAAGCGTTTTTTGGCAAGCTGACGCGCAAACTCAAGCCCTATCCCCGAAGAGGCGCCGGTGACTACCGCCCATCTCATGACTGCCGCGATTTAATCTTCTCAATCTCCTTCTGCAATGACCGTGGAAGATCCTTGACACACTTGTGGCAAGCCATCTCCAGAGTGTACATCCTGCCTATGCAATAATTCACATGGTCACACCCCGACGACTCGATCCCCTCATCACGCATACGATTCACAAAATCGGGCATAGTCAGCAATGACCTTGCCATCTGCACCGCATCAAACCCCTCGTCAAGCACACGCTCTATGCTCTGCCGCGTAGAACAGCCTCCCACATAGATAAGCGGCATTTTCAACTCGCGGCGGAACAACCGGGCGTCATCGAGAAAATAGCACTCCTTGTAAGGCACCGTAGGTATCATCATCTTGCCAAACATCCTCACGCCGTATTTGAGCCACCATGTGTCCATGTAATGCGTCAACGCGCCGATCGGCATCTCGCCTCTCATGACATACATGGGAGCCTTGCTCACAAATCCACCCGACAGCACAAGCGCGTGCGCGCCAAGCCTCTCAAGCTCTTTGGCGATAAGGATCCCCTCGTCAAGCTCTATTCCTCCCTTGAAACCGTCACGCATATTGGTCTTGACCACCACCCCCATGTCGCTTCCGGCAGCCTTCATTACCTCCTCCATGCACATCCTCATGAACCGCATACGATTGTCGAGCGAACCGCCCCAACGGTCGCGGCGGCGATTGGTGTAGGGCGACAGGAACTGGCTGATGAGATAGCCGTGGCCGGCATGAATCTCCACGCAGTCCATTCCGGCATCGCGAGCAAGACGCACGGCATCGCCAAATGACCGGCTCATGGCAACAATCTCGTCGTCACGCATACGCCGCACAGGCGTAGGTGAGTAGATGTTGAAGCGCCCTGTAGCCGAAATCGGGGTTTCGCCGGCGGTGGATTTATGCGACATATTTCCGCAATGCCCGAGCTGTATCGAGGCTTTGGCTCCGGCGGCATGAATAGCATCGGTGATGTCGCGGAGCGGCTCCACAATCTCCCTGCGCATCCACAACTGGCGAGGGAAAGAGAGCCCGTTGCGTGTCACGGAAGCGTAAGCGAGCGTGGTCATGCCCACCCCGCCCTCGGCAACCGACACATGGTAATCTTTCAACTGCTGCGACGGACTGTTGCCGGGACACATACCTTCAAATGCCGCCGAGCGTATAGTGCGGTTGCGCAATGTCACCGGACCGATATTCACCGGAGTGAACAGCTTGGAGTTCTCATACATAATTCTCAGTATATATAGGGGATTATTTTTTTCACATGAAGTTTGGTAAACTCTTCGCCAAATTCTTTCCGGTAGCGTTCATGGATTTTCCCTGCGCGGGGAGCCAGATTGGCAAATGTCCATAGAGCGAACACCGCGCCCGCCCATGACCATGTGAGGATAGCAAAGCCGGTCCACTCCACAAACTCGCCGAAGTAATTAGCCGACGACACATACCGGAACATACCCTTGCGAGGGATGTAGTGCCGGGTGTCTCCGGGAAGACGAAGATGGCGTATCACGCTGTCGCTATGTATATTTATACCCATTCCGAGGAAGAATATAGCCGTGCCGAGCACAAACTGCGGCGACGCGAGCCATGATTCGGGATAGCGCGCAGCGGGCGAGACATAGAATATCCATCCGCCCTGCATCACGGCATTGAGCAGATTGAACGTCACCCCCATGAGGATTATGGACACAGGCATCTTCCCTTTGCCCCGGATGAGGAAAGGAAACACAAACGACCGCTGAAAATAGTGAAGCTCAAACAACAGGAACATGACCAACGGGGCAATCTCCCACCGCCGCGATGAGAAGTACCACAGCACCGCCATAGCCACAAAAACAGGCGCTTCCATGAGCACCCAGCCAAGGCGATTGTTGACAGCGGCGCCCCACTTGCGGGTGTACATCATGCCGTAGCCAGCCTCCACAAAATGCAGGGCTATGAACACTATCACGGCGAGAACCGCCATGACAGCAAGCATGACATTGAAAATTTCAATATTCCATGACATAGCAAAACAGCTTAGAGGGTGTTTAATAATAAATATTAATTTGTGGGCGGTTTATCTTTGAGAGATTTTCCATTAACGATGAGAGAGTGTGGCTGTTGCCACATGACCGAAGAGTTAATGAAAAATCTCCGAAGAGAAACCGTGGCATCGGTATTTTCAACATATTAATTGTCGTTAAAGTTATTATTGTGGATGTTTTTCTTAAAATCACCATCTGAATTTCGTCTTTTGGTCATCTTATTCGCTTCTCCTCAGTCGTGTACATCCAGTACACTCCTTCGGCTTAACGAATAATCTGATCCAAAATCCGAAACCCACAGATTAATATTTATTATCAAACACCCTCTTAAATGCAAATCTACAAATTTTTTGCCAAGATTCACATCACAAAGCTGCCTGAATTTCATGGGGAAACATCACCAGATGGAAAATTTCAACCCGTGATCGTAAGTGTCGAGCGATTCAATGCGTTTCAACCTTTTAACCACCACGAGGGTCACGGGGAGTATGATTATCTCATAGGCTGTCTTCAGCAGAGCCTGAGCCACGATGAGATGCATGATGGTGTCCCACGGAAGCACACCACCGAACGCGATGGGGAAAAAGATGACTGAATCCACCCCCTCGCCCCACAAGGTGCTGACGATGGCGCGAAGCGAGAAATAACGCCCCTGCGACGACACCTTCATGCGGCTCATGACCCAGGCATTGACCATCGAACCGCATATAAACGCCAGAAACGAGGCGGCAAGTATGCGCGGCACACCGCCGTAAATGGCGACCATCGCATCCTGGGAAGACCACGACACATCGCCGGGAAGCCAGATGGCAAGCTGGAGAAGAACCGTCACAAGAAGATTCATCATAAACCCGAGCCATATCACAAGTCTCGCCTTACGGAATCCATAGACCTCCACAAGGCAGTCATTGATTATATAGCTCACGGGAAACACGACCATGCCGGCTGTAACGGTGAGAACGCCCAAAGAAACGGTTTTGATCTCAACCAGATTGGCGACAATAAGACACACGCAGAACAGCACTGCGAGAATGAGAAAAGGTAGCGAAAAACGCTGATTGGAAATGTTGTTCATAATTCTTGTTTTTAACGAGGTAGCAAGCACTCGGTGATTTTTCATGCACAAAGTTAAGAAATTTAAAAGATTTATTATAACTTTGCGACACGAATTTTCACCATTTACCTCAGGTAATGAATTATAGTTTTTTTGACTTTTTAGCTCTCCTCGGTTCCGTTTGCTTATTCCTTTACGGCATGAAAGTAATGAGCGAGGGACTTCAAAAAGCCGCCGGCGACCGCTTGCGCAACATCCTGTCAGCCATGACCCGCAACCGTTTCACAGGAACATTGACGGGTTTTGCAATCACAGCATTGATTCAGAGTTCTTCCGCATCGACCGTAATGGTCGTCAGCTTCGTAAACGCCGGCTTAATGACCTTGGGGCAATCCATGGCGGTCATTTTCGGAGCAAATGTGGGCACGACCTTCACCGCATGGGTCATAGCCTTGTTCGGATTTAAAGTCGACACCTCGGTGTTCGTGCTTCCGGTCATCGCGTGTGCCGTGCCATTGCTTTTCTTCAAGAAGAGCCGCACAAAGTCAATGGGCGAATTTCTGATAGGCTTCGCGTTCCTGTTCATGGGATTGAGCATGATCAGCGAATATGTACCTGACCTTCAGAGCAATCCCGAGATGTTTGCATTCCTCGAAAAGTATGCGTCGATGGGCTATCTGTCAGTATTGCTATTCCTTTTGGTAGGTATAGTATTGACGGCTATCATCCAGTCGTCGGCAGCGACATTTGCCATCGTCCTCATCATGTGTACCAAAGGTTGGATCACTTTCGAGCTCGGATGCGCCGTAATACTCGGCAGCAACATCGGAACCACAATCACCCCGTTGCTCGCCTCTATGAGCGGAAACGTGGCGGCAAAACGCACGGCAATGGGACACTTGCTGTTCAATCTGTTCGGTATGCTATGGACGCTGTTGGTGTTCTATCCGTTTGTAAGGCTCAATGTCGACATCACCGAATGGCTGGGACAAGGCAATCCAGAATCACTTTATTCCTACGTGAACACCCTTGAGCAGAACAACCCCGATATATATGACAAGTTGTTTGACGGGTCTCTGCCTACTACTCATCCCGTACTCGCCCAGATAGGTCAGATGCAGTTCAGCGTGTCGTTTGGAATGTCAATGTTCCACACCGTCTTCAACCTCATCAACCTCGCCATAATGATATGGTTCACGGGATTGTATGTGAAGATCGTTGAAAAACTCGTACCCGCAAAGCACAAGGAGGACGAGGAATTCCAGCTCAAGTTTATATCCGGCGGTCTCATGAGCGCCTCAGAGCTTAATATAGCCCAGGCAGAAA
The DNA here is from genome assembly GCA_023663655.1 of Lachnospiraceae bacterium. GTDB lineage: Bacteria > Bacteroidota > Bacteroidia > Bacteroidales > Muribaculaceae > Muribaculum. The sequence goes on along the minus strand of JAMPGZ010000044.1, from coordinate 3,342 downwards.
AAGAGATGTATGTATATGCGCAGCGTGTGCAACGCATGATCGACATGGCGGAACAGCTTGTCCACACACCCGAAAAGAGCGAGGACTTCTCCAAGCTATATTCGCGGCTTGAAAAATATGAGGAGATATCCGACCGCATGGAGATTGAGATCGCCAACTACCTGAACCGATGCGCTGAAGGACGCCTGTCCAACGAGGGTAAGCTGCATATCGCGTCGATGCTCAATATCGTAAGCGAAATCGAGAGCATAGCCGACTGCTGCTTCGGATGCGCGAAAATTCTGATACGCAAGCACGAGAACGGAGTGGAATTCAACGACATGATCTACACCAATGTCGACACGATGTTCGGATATGTAAAGGTGGCTATGAGCGATATGCTTGTGCTGCTCAGCGACGTGGAAAAAGTGCGCGACGTGGACATCATCCGATCCTACAACAAGGAGCGCGAAATCAACAATCTGCGCAACCAGCTTCGCTCCAACAATGTGGAGAACATCAACAACCGCGTCTACGAGTATCAGTCGGGAATATATTATATGGATATAATCAATGATCTCGAGAAGATGGGCGACTATATTATAAATGTGGTCGATACTATCCGAGACCATTTCCGGAGACACGCAGCATAACGGCAATTTACAACTCTATGTCAACCGAGTGACAGTTATAACAGCAAGGTGACATTTTGAGTACACGCGCTACAATGTGGTTACTAAAATTGCATAGAATAGTTTAATGTCCTACATTTGTTTACGTAATTCAACGAATGAGTTAACAATAAACTATCTACTGAGTATGCGTTCTACTGACAATAAGATAAAACTTATGATTGTCGACGACGATCCATTGATCTGCGAATTGATGCAATTCAATTTGGAGGAGAATGGCTTTTCGGTAGAGACATTCCGGGACGTGTCTTCGGCTTATAATGCCGAGCTCACAGACTACGGTATGTTCATAATCGACGCTATGATGGAGAATAAGCGAGGGATGGACTTGGCGAAATACTTGAAACAGAATCGAACCACGTGCAACATTCCGCTCATATTCTGCTCATCGCGCGACGATGAAAACGCAATTATCAACGGTCTCGATCTCGGCGCAGACGACTATGTGCTGAAACCGTTTGCCATGAAAGAAATAATCGCCCGCATAGGAGCCATTCTCAGGCGCCACGGATTAAAAGCCAGCTAATGCTGCCCAGTTGCTACATCAGTTGCCGAAACGAAGCCGGATGCGATGAAGCCGGGCGAGGATGCCTCGCCGGTCCGGTATATGCCGCAGCCGTGATTCTGCCCGAAGATTTTTCCCACCCTTTGCTCAACGACTCCAAAAAACTCACGGAAGCGCGTCGTGAACAGCTACGCCCCATAATAGAGGAGAATGCCGTGGCATGGGCTGTAGGAGTGGTAAGCGCTGAAGAAATCGACAAAATAAACATTCTGAGAGCATCGATCCTCGCCATGCATCGCGCCCTTGACGAATTGAAGACACGCCCGGGAGCAATCATTGTCGACGGTAATCGATTCACCCCCTACGGCGATATCCCCTGGAAGACATTCGTGAAAGGCGACGGCAAGTATGGCAACATAGCCGCAGCGTCGATCCTCGCCAAAACCCACCGCGACGCATTCATGAAGTCGCTTCATGAGCAGTATCCCATGTATGCTTGGAATGTGAACAAAGGCTACCCCACCAAAGCGCATCGCGACGCCATCGCGCAGTATGGACCGTCGCCATATCACCGCATGACATTCCGCTTGGTCGACGACCAACTGACACTGTTCTAATCATCGTCCGAGATGCTTATACTGATCGCCGAATCCAAGACCATGACCCCATGCATGGAGCCCCAGCCCCATGAGGAATATGTCGCGCACACACCTGAATTTGAAGCGGAAGCCGACGACATAATGCACGCACTTACCGCAATGTCGGCACAGGAACTATCGGCAGCAGTTAAAATAAGCTTTCCTCTCGCCCTCAAACTAAAGCAGATGATCTATGAATTTCCCGACAAATCGCATGGATCGAAAGCTATCGAGGCGTTCACCGGAGTGGTTTTCAAAGCCTTGAACGCGCAATCGATGTTGCCCGACGAGCTGACACGGCTCAACAACCGTGTGAGAATAATATCATCTCTCTACGGATGGTTGCGTCCCGACGACATAATAAAGCAATACCGGCTTGACTTCACCACACCATTAGCTTCGGAAGGCGCTAAGTTTGCCCAACATTGGCAGAAAGCAGTGTCGGCAGCATTGAATAATGAGGTCAAAACCTCCGGATGCAACGATATCCTCAACCTTATGCCGGGCGACGCGGAACGATGCATCGACACAAAGCGGCTCGCACAGGGCATAAAAATGTGGAAAGTGGAGTTTAAAGAGATTAAACCGGGAGGTGCCGTAGCCACCCCTACGGCTAATAAGCTCAAAACATTGCGGGGAAAACTCCTGAGACAGATAATCCAAGAAAACATCATGACCCCCGCTCAACTAATGAAAATCGAAAGCGACACTTATATCGCCGATGAGAGCTCATGCACGCCGGGGAGAATAACATTCATCACCGCAGCGGAATAATTTTCCACTGTCGCGGCAACAATTTGCCTGTATTCATGCGTTACATCTATATGTCATAATTCTCTCTATATATGAATATCGGAAAATTCAAAACAAACATTGATAAATTCGGGAAATATTACTCCCCGGGGGCACTGTTTGACAAAATAAAGCACGTGTCGCGCAAAGCAGGCTCAAAAGTGGTCTATGCAGCTCTCCTGCTCTATTATTCTACACTTGACAAGAAATTCCCGCTAAAAGATCGCATGATGGTCATAGCGGCTCTCGGATACTTCATACTGCCGGCCGACCTCATACCCGACGCGCTGCCAGGCGGTTTTACCGACGACTCAGCAGCAATTCTTTACGTGCTGAGAAAGGTGTGGAAAAACATGACTCCCGAAACCAAGGAAAAAGCACGCCAAAAAACAAACCAAATCTTCGGCAACGACGCACACCAAGAAATCACCCTCCCGGTCGCAGAAGAGACTCCCACCCCCTAACTCACGTCTCTCATCGGTTTGCCGCTTCCACCGCAAGAATTCTCAATTCTCAACTCTCAATTCTCAACTCTCAATTCTCAATTCCCGACTCCTCAATTCTCAACTCCTCATGAACGAAAAACAATCAAAAAACACAAAAATCGCCATCAAAGCAAAAATATTCCTCAAAAAATTTGGCAAATAAAAATAAAACCTCTACCTTTGCAACACCAAAACAAACGGTGCCATAGCTCAGTTGGTAGAGCAAAGGACTGAAAATCCTTGTGTCCCCG
>JAMPGZ010000043.1 GCA_023663655.1 Lachnospiraceae bacterium | reverse complement strand
GAGCGTCGGATTCATAACCCGGAGGTCTCGAGTTCAATTCTCGATCCCGCTACCAAAAGAGAGCAGCGATTATCGCTGCTCTCTTTGTTTTATGGTATGGGAGAATCAGAATCTGATTTGCAATGACAGAAGTATGTTGCGTGGGCGCAGACGGAACATATGTTCCGAGTAGGAGAGTGTTCCGTAGGTCATATACTCATAACATCGTTTGTCGAGCAGATTTTGAGCGGATAGCGACAAACGCATCTTTCCATTAAACTTCCATACAGCCGATGCGTCAATCAAAATAATATTTTCGGTATTGCCTTCCGGAAAATGCGTCAGTAGATGCTCGGTGCCAACAGTGAGTTGAAGTTTGTCATCCGGCATTACAGTGACATGGAGATTCTGATTAAAAGAATAATGGACATTGCATACCCCGGCAATTTTCAGCTTCGATTGCCGATAGTTTGCTTCATAATTCAAAGATAACCACCGTAGAATACTCCCTCTGAAATACGGTTTGAAATCGGCGGTAAATTGCTCATATCTATTGAGTGCATTGTCACGCATTGATGCTGCAGAGGAAATAGTGGCATCAAAATCACACCCCACTACCATCTTGCTATGTGCCAACCCCTTGCTCACCCCTCCATGGAAATGCCATGTGTCGTTATCGGAAATCCGGTCGGCAAATGTGGAGATTATAATGTCATCTATAAAAAGTTGGTTTGTCATTAACGATGAATGGCGGAAGTTATATGCGGCTGACGCATTGAGAAAGATGGCCGTCAATGGATTGCGATAATTATATGAGAGACCAGCTGAAAAATCATGTGAATATTTGCCATTGCTTTTGCCTATAAACAGATTACGGTAGTCTGAAAGAATCGGAGTCGACACATCAAGATACGCTTGCGGCGGATTAAGACTATAGGCAAGCGTGCCTGAAAATTCCGATTTTGCCGATGTTTTCTTCCTGACCGATAACCGGGGTGTGATATTCAAATAATCACTACCGCTCCCAATATTATAATGAATCCATTTTAATGTGGATTTTATTGATACGTGCCAGTTATTGCGATTGTAGTCAACCTGAGGAGCTGCGTATATATTTGCAAGAAAAGCATTATCGGTGTCCTGATTATCGTAATGACCCATTCCCGAAAGTTTGGCGTGCATTCTGTGATAATTTAAGTCGATGCCTCCGTTGAGATAGAATTTCCAGAATCGCGTGAGTTTGCCATATTGGCTCTCGGTAGTGCTTCTGAAATCAGTTATGCCAAGATTCTGGATTATGCCATCTACTCCCGCTATTGAGAGCCGATTGGGGGAATGGACAAATGAATTTCGTGACACAAGCTCAAAGAGCTTCTTATCGTTGCGTTTCACAAGTTTCAAGTCATTTGTTAAGGAAATCCTACGGCGTTTCACATTTTGGTCAAGATCCATGCTTCCTGTGATGACCGAGTTGGAATTGTCCCAGCCTGCATTTGCCGTAAACTTATCTTTCAGGAAATATCCGTGTCTGTTGATTTCTGAATTGAATTGAGCTGACAAGTCATGTCTTTGAGTCTGCAAGCTGTTTTGCTGCAGAAAATCGGGAATTTCATGGCTGAAATAGCCGGTCTTCAAACTTGATTTATAGTCAAGCCGATCTCCTGAATAATTCAGTTTAAAACGCATGGAATTATCACCACGTCTCCATGCCGAGATTGCGTTGCCTATCCATGAACGATTGTCACGTGTTCGTTTCTCCGCCAAGGGAGATGAAATTACATCGGCAGAGATATATTCAGGGAAAATATTTTCCGCGTAATCAGACGAAAACATATCATTGAAGTCATGCTCGGTTATCTGCGATGCCGGATTCCAACCTGTATTGCCTCCGCGTAGCGTGACAATGTTCTGGACTTTAGATGCGATACGCATGGCGTATAATGACGCATCATACAGAAGTGGCTCAGTGCCCGCCGCTGCATTTGTGACACCCACCCAACGGCTCCTTGCATCATCTTTCAGCTTTAGATTGATGCCAGCCTCTTCGGGAAACTCGATCCCCTCGAGAGCTTTCACAGGCTGGTGATTCTCCATCACCTCCACCGACTTCACATCCTCATGCGATATGTTTTCAGTCGCAAGACCATAATGCCCGCCTATGAAGTCATTACCATCGATATAGAATTTATTGATAGGCTTGCCCTGGTATTTGATTGTCCCGTCGTCCTCGACTTTAATTCCGGGCAGACGCTTGATCACGTCGATGATTGCGTTGTCCTTAGCATTGGCATATCTTGCGACATTAAAAACTAGAGTATCACCTTTGGCATATATGTCGGGAGCTTGGACTATGACATCGTTTAGCTGCGTGGTTTTTGTCGCCATTCTCACTCCGTCGCTGAACTTATATGAGACCGGCAGCTTTATTGCTTCATATCCAATGCATCGGAATGATATTGAATCAATCCCGGCATCTGATTTAATCGAAAAAAGTCCTGTTGCATTTGATGATGCAAATGCGATTGCTCTTCCTGCTGAATTTAAAGCCTGCACCACAACACCCGAAATCGGCTCACCGGTTTCTGCATCGTAAATGTTGCCGCTCAATTCCTCGGGAAATGATGCCGCCGAGGTCGACATCATTCCGAGGATGAAGGCAATCATGAAAAATATGCGTCCACTCATTTCTTCCAATCGCGTTCAATGTATTCAAACGGGAGAGCAATAGGGTCGTATGCATCCATCACGGGATTGCCCGACTCATCGGTGACATCAATGTGCCCTTGTCCGGCAGCTTCATAGTAGGCATAAGGATTAACATCCCACCTATGTTTTGTATCATAATATTTAGCACGTGTGGTGATGTTGAACGGAACTTTGTATATGGTGATCGGGCGGTCGGCTTTTGACTTTATTCCGATACACTCAAATGTATAGTGATTGTTCTGATCGGAAGCTTTCATTATCAGTCCCGGAAGCCCGCATAGCTTCCATGGACCATCCATTAATGGAATCTCTTCGCAGTAGAATACTGTCCATTCCCGTCCTCGGAAATGGCAAACGGCTCCACGGCACTCGTAGCCAAGAATGTTGGTCGTGCTATCGGTAAGTATCCAGTTTAGCTGCGGCATATCCTCTTCGTAACGAAGCCAGTCGGTGCAAATTTTCTCTGTATGTGTAAGTTTTCCCTCCGGATAATTCTTGTATATGGTCATGAACTCTCCGTTTGACAACTTGCCTTCGATGGCAAGATCGGCAACTTGCTCCTGAGTGCTTTTCATCAGCAGCGAGTCGACGGTTAGATTTTTGAAGCTGGAGAATTTCGACAGACCGTCGGCTGAGATTTGGAGCAGCATTTTGTCGGAAGTGAAATTTTCTTTCAGGCTTCCTGTGGTATCGTTGCACCAGGAATAGTCATAGACGAATTCCATCATCTCAGGTGCGATGGTTTCGGTTTCAGGCACGTTGCTTTGAAAAATACTCATTGTGCGTCGGAGCACTTTGCCCGACGCTGTCATCGACAACATAGCGATGACCGACATAATAAATACAGTTTTTACCATTTTTGTTATGTTTTGCGTTGATGGTGCAAAGTTACCTGTAGCGACTGCCTGTTGACGAAAATAATCCTTACTCAAACATTATGGAATTATTACTAAATTATTACTCTTGGAAAATTTGTCGGTGGGTCAGTTGCTTGACAATCGCTATTATAATTAACTTTGCCACATGGAAAAGAAAATCAAAACACTCTATATACTTTCAATTATTGCCATCTTCGCATTTCTTGGGATGCAGGGGTATTGGCTTTACTCACGTTATGAGTTTTCGCTTAAAGAGTATGAATATAATGCCGAGAGTGTCATTGCGGATGCGCTGGTGGAATATAATAAAGAAAGAACGGGCAGTTCCGTGACTCAAATTCAGACCACCTATAATCTCAGCCACAGTGTGGATTCAGTAGGCAAACAACAGCGAAAAGTCACTGTTGCATCCACCACCATTCAGGGGCGTGAGCTGTTGGGCATAAAGGAGGATAGAAAACTGACGCAGGAAGAGATGGAACGGCTTGCAAAAATTGTATCAGACAGTCTGAGTGTAGTTGAAAATAAAAGAGCCACCTTAGATGTCTCAAATGCTCCTTCCGACGGAGCTGCATGGAGTGCGATGAAAAATTTTGAACTTGAATTTCAATCACCATTCACGGTTGATGGCATTGATTCGTTGTTGGCAAAAGCAGGAGTTAATGCGGAAATTTCCCTGATCCAAACCGATAGCTTGATATGGAGTCCGATATTGACTTACCATAGCTCGATTCTGCATCCACGATTCAGTTTTATCAGCCCATATTCCGAACTTGAGCGCAAGGCAGTATTGATTGATTGCGAGATACCCACCGCTTCAATCATTAAGGAGATGGGGTGGACATTGGTCATGGCGTTTATTCTTTCCATGCTCCTTATCCTTTGTCTTGTGTGGCAAATAAAGACCATCGTTAAACTTACACGGCTTGACAAGATGAGAAATTCATTTATCACGACAATGATCCATGAGCTGAAACGCCCGATTTCCACATTGAAGATGTGTGTGTCAGGCATTGAAAATGAGAAGATGCTTGCTGATGAAGAGATGAAGAAGGAATTGATGTCAAGCACACGCACTGCACTCGATAATCTCTCAGCTTATTTTTCAAAACTACGCGATATTACATTTAATAATGTTGAGCAAATCCCGTTGAACATCACAAAATTCAATCTGTACGGACTGGTAGATGATGTCATTTCATCGGTTGCGGTTCCCGGTGGTAAGATCGTAAAATTTGAGAACAATATAGGCAATGATCTTGAGGTTTCAGCCGATCGATCTCATTTATTCAATATCACAACCAATCTTATCGAAAATTCAATAAAATATTCGGGTGATGGTGTTGTGATAACAGTTGAAGCACATTCAGTTGAAAATGGAGTCACTTTATCGGTTTCTGACACAGGATACGGCATTTCTGAATCGGATTTGAAGAAGATATTCGTGCGTTTTTACCGTGGAAAAGTATCCGCTACTGATATTCCCGGAATGGGGCTTGGACTCGCCTACGTCAAACTGTTGACAGAGGCGCATGGAGGAACCGTAACCGTCATGAGCCGGCAAAATGAAGGCTCTTCATTTATAATAAATATGCCGCAATGAACAGAAAAAGGATATTGCTCGTCGACGATGACATGAAAAACTCAATGATGCTTAAACGGTTCATTGAAGTTGAAGGATACGATGTTGAGTATGCAGCAAACGGCAAAATCGGGCTTGATATCTACCGAACTTGGCACCCTGATCTGATACTTCTGGATATAAATATGCCTGAGATGAATGGTTTTGAGGTCGCCAGAACTATCAGGCAAGCCGATAAAAGGGTGATAATCTTCTTTCTGACAGACCGCACGGAAAAGGTCGACAGGCTCTATGGATTCTCGCTGAAAGGGAATGATTATATCCCTAAGCCATTCTATCCGGAAGAGCTGATTGCTAAAATAAACGAACGATTTGAGAGCGACATCATAAGCCAGGAAATAGAATATAAATTGGGGCAAACCATATTCCGTCCTAATCTATCATCATTGAGCTATAATGGCGAAACTCATTCATTATCCGTGCGTCAGTCTGAAATATTATCAATTCTTGCTCAGAATGAGGGCAAGATGGTGGAGCGTGACGTGATATTGGATTCAGTGTGGGGCGATGCGAGCTATTCCAATTCCATGGCACTTAACGTGCAGATCACTTATATCCGAAAACTGCTCGTCGATCCATCAATTGTAATCACCTCGATAAAGAAGAAAGGCTACATATTGAATGTAGTACCGGAATAAGCTGTTTTCGTTTATGGTGGGATATATGCGCTGATTTATTGAAATTCCGGCAAGAGTATGACGGTAAAAATGTAACTTTGCCGAGATTTTAAATTAAAGCATAATGAACACTACATCATTGATTATTTTATCGGGAGGAATGGATTCAGTGACTCTTCTCCACGATAAAAAAGAGGAGATAGCCCTTGCCGTGACTTTCGACTACGGAAGCAATCATGCAGCACGTGAAATAGAGATGGCACGCAGGAATTGTGAGATGCTTGGCATCGAGCATCTGGTGATACCTCTTAAGTTTATGGGCGATTATTTTAAATCGTCACTGCTTGATGGTGCTGACTCGATTCCTGAAGGTCATTATAATTCAGAAAATATGAGTTCCACTGTAGTTCCGTTTAGAAACGGAATCATGCTTGCCATTGCAGCCGGACTTGCCGAATCGCGAGGATTGTCACGCATAATGATTGCCAATCATGGGGGAGACCACGCCATATACCCTGATTGCCGCAAAGAATTTATCGACTCCATGAACGCAGCCGTAAAGGATGGCTCCGGACATAAAGTTGAGCTTATCGCCCCATATACTGAAATCACCAAAAGCGATATCGCCTGCATTGGTAAAAAGATAGGTGTGGACTATTCGTTGACCTATTCATGCTACAAGGGAGGAGAGAAGCATTGCGGAAAATGCGGAACCTGCATCGAACGCAAAGAAGCTATGCGTGATGCCGGTATCACCGATCCCACAATCTACGAATCATAAACCGGTCTATTCCGAAACGATAAGCAAAATCGGTTAAAGCATAAAAAGAGCCGCAGTTTTAAAAACTGCGGCTCTTAATTCTATCTAAGCTTATTATTACTTATTTTCGATAGTCTCAACTTCCGGATCTACACCCCATTGCTGTTGTGCAAGACGACGGTAGTTGTTGTAGCGCCACTGTGCGTTAGCCTTAGCTGCAGCAAACAGTTCAGCTGCTTCTGCAGGATACTGCTTCATAACTGAAGCGTAACGAACTTCACCCTTAAGGAAGTCTTCGAATGCATCCCAGTTAGGAGCCTTGCTGTCGAGAGTGAACGGATTCTTTCCTTCCATTTCAGCAGCGGGGTTGTAACGCCACAAGTGCCAGTAACCGCAAGCTACTGCATTGGCTTCTTCCTGCTGAGCCTTGCCCATACCGGCTTTGATACCGTGGTTGATACAAGGAGCATAAGCGATGATCAAAGAAGGTCCGTCGTATGCTTCTGCCTCGCGGATAGCCTTGAGAGTCTGAGCCTGGTCAGCACCCATAGCGATTTGAGCTACGTATACATAACCGTAGGTAGTAGCGATAAGACCGAGGTCTTTCTTGCGAACACGCTTACCTGAAGCTGCGAACTTAGCGATAGCGCCGATAGGAGTAGCCTTAGAAGCCTGACCACCGGTGTTAGAGTAAACCTCAGTATCGAGTACAAGAATGTTGATGTTCTTGCCGGAAGCGATTGCGTGGTCAAGACCGCCAAAGCCGATGTCATAAGAAGCACCGTCACCACCAATGATCCACTGGCTGCGTTTTACGAGATAATGCTTCAATTCAAGAACTCGCTTGCAAGCGTCGCATCCACAAGTTTCCATCAAAGGAACGAGCTTGTTGGCGATTTCGCGGCTGCTGTCAGCGTTGTCCTTTTCGTCAAGCCAACGAGTAGCGAGAGCCTTGATTTCGTCGCTGCACTTGGGACATTCGAGAAGACCGCGAACTTCACCGTCAAGACGAGCACGAAGTTTCTCATCAGCAAGAGTCATACCGAGACCGAATTCGCAGAAATCCTCGAAGAGTGAGTTAGCCCAAGCAGGACCGTTGCCGTTTTCATCCTTAGTGTAAGGAGTAGAGGGCACAGAACCAGAATAGATAGAGCTACATCCGGTAGCGTTGGCTACGATTTCACGATCGCCGAAGAGTTGAGTGATCAACTTAACATAAGGAGTTTCACCGCAACCAGAGCAAGCGCCTGAGAATTCAAATAGGGGAGTTGCGAACTGAGAGTTCTTCACGTTAGCCTTGGTGTCAACCAATGAAGCTTTTGACTTAACGTCAGCAACACAGTAATCCCAATCCTTCTGAACATCGAGCTGAGATTCGAGAGGCTTCATAACGAGAGCCTTTTCGCCCTTCTTGCCCGGACATACGTCAACACAGTTGCCGCAACCAAGACAGTCGAGAACGTCTACAGCCTGGATGAAACGCATATCGGTGAATGTCTTGCCGATAGCGGAGATTGTGCCGTTTTCACCGAACGGAGCCTTAGCCATTTCGTCGGGAGTGAGCACGAACGGACGGATAGCAGCGTGAGGACAAACGTAAGCACACTTGTTACACTGAATACAGTTTTCAAGTTTCCATTCGGGAACGAAAGCTGCAACACCACGCTTTTCATATTTAGCAGTACCCTGCATCCAAGTTCCGTCTTCGTCACCAACGAATGCAGAAACGGGAAGAAGGTCGCCATCCTGTGCGTTGATAGGACGAACAATCTTGTTGATGAATTCAGGATCGTTGTTAGGAGCAACAGCGTCATCAGCAAGGTTAGCCCATGCGGGATCAACAGCAAGCACTTTGTATTCACCACCACGGTCAACAGCAGCGTAGTTCTTATCAACCACATCCTGACCCTTCTTACCGTAGCTCTTCACGATGAATTTCTTCATCTGTTCGATAGCAAGGTCAACAGGGATAACCTCGGTGATGCGGAAGAATGCTGACTGGAGGATAGTGTTTGTGCGGTTGCCAAGACCTATTTCCTGTGCAATCTTAGTTGCGTTGATGTAATATACATTGATGTTGTGTTCTGCGAAGTAACGCTTAACCTTGTTAGGCAAGTTCTTTGCAAGTTCCTCACCTTCCCAGATAGTGTTAAGAAGGAATGTTCCATTATCGCGGAGACCACGGGTCACATCATACATGTGGAGATATGCCTGAACGTGGCAAGCTACGAAATTAGGAGTAGTAACAAGGTAAGTAGAACGGATAGGCGCATCACCGAAACGAAGATGAGAGCAGGTGAAACCTCCTGACTTCTTAGAGTCATAAGAGAAGTATGCCTGGCAATACTTGTTGGTGTTGTCACCGATGATCTTCACTGAGTTCTTGTTGGCACCTACAGTACCGTCAGCACCGAGACCGAAGAACTTAGCTTCGTAAGTGCTCTTATCACCAAGAGCGATCTCTTCCTTCATGGGGAGTGACTGGAATGTCACGTCGTCTACGATACCAAGAGTGAAGTTGTTCTTAGGCTGGGGAAGAGCAAGATTCTCATATACAGAGATGATCTGTGCGGGAGTAGTGTCCTTAGATGCAAGACCGTAACGGCCACCTACGATTTCAGGAGCGTTAGCGTCGCCATAGTAGCAGTCTACTACATCAAGATACAACGGTTCGCCCTTTGCTCCGGGTTCTTTAGTGCGGTCAAGCACAGCGATGCGTTTTGCAGTCTTGGGAACTGCTGCAAGGAAATGCTTAGCAGAGAACGGACGATAAAGATGTACAGAAACCAAACCTACTTTTTCGCCTTTTTCAACCAAGTAGTCGATAGCTTCCTGAGCAGCCTGAGTTACTGAACCCATAGCGATGATCACGCGTTCTGCGTCGGGAGCTCCGTAATAGTTGAACAAGCCGTATTTACGACCGGTGATTTCTGAAATTTTGTTCATGTAATCTTCTACGATTTCAGGAACTGCATCGTAGAATTTGTTGCAAGCTTCACGATGCTGGAAGAAAACATCGGGGTTTTCAGCCATACCGCGGGCAACAGGATTTGACGGGCTCAATGCACGGTTGCGGAAGTCAGCAAGAGCTTCGCGATCCAAAAGGGGAGCCAAGTCTTCGTTCTCAAGCATTTCGATCTTCTGGATCTCATGAGAAGTACGGAATCCGTCGAAGAAATTCACGAAAGGAACGCGTGATTTGATTGTAGCAAGGTGAGCTACGCCGGCGAGATCCATAACCTCTTGTACAGATCCTTCTGCAAGCATAGCGAAGCCGGTCTGACGAACAGACATCACATCCTGGTGGTCGCCGAAGATGCTGAGCGCGTGAGAAGCGAGTGTACGAGCTGATACGTGGAATACGCAAGGAAGCAATTCACCTGCGATCTTATACATATTAGGAATCATCAGCAAGAGTCCTTGTGATGCTGTATAAGTAGAAGTGAGGGCACCTGCCTGAAGAGAGCCGTGAACGGCACCGGCAGCACCAGCTTCTGACTGCATTTCTTGCACAAGAACAGTTTCGCCGAAGATGTTTTTACGTCCTGCGGCTGCCCATTCATCGACATATTCAGCCATTGTCGACGATGGAGTGATAGGGTAGATTGCAGCTACTTCCGAGAACATATAGCTCACGTGGGCAGCAGCTTGATTACCATCACAGGTCAAGAATTTTTTTTCTTTACTCATAGTTAGTGTAATCTATTTATTAGGAATATATTGGATATTTTCAGGTTTCAGACTCTTTATTTATTTGGCAAATTTAAGTATAAATCCAATAATCCCCAAAAAAATAATCAAAAAGATGCCACCTTTTAATGAATCGGACTAATTCTTGAGCACTCGCTTGCATTAATAAACGCAGCCGATTCAATATATTTATCACTTTATTTTATTCGTCGGCTGATAATATAAGAACCAAAGGGCAGATATATGCATTGATTTCGCGATTAGCAGGCGGAAACACAATCGCCGAATAATCAAGGAAATACGAAAATACAACTGTTAAAATTTGTAAATATTTGATATTTTTGTCTCTCGAATTTGGAATTATCAAAAATAACGCATAACTTTGCATCGCTTTTCAGAAATCGGGGTGTAGCTCAGTTGGTTAGAGTACGCGTCTGGGGGGCGTGAGGTCGCTAGTTCGAGTCTAGTCACCCCGACAAAAAAGTAAGAGAGATTCTTCCAAGGAATCTCTCTTTTTTCATGTCTATATGCAATACGCATGGCAGGACTGCGAAAGGCGGCACAGCCCGCAGTCGATTTAGAATATGCAACAATTAAAAACGGGATCCCCGCCGGCAACGATAGCAGCTTCGTGTTGGTGGTCTGTGCACATTGATTAAAGAACCAATTTCAAGCAGTCTTCCAGATCATTTTCTGAAACTTAGCGAAGTTAACTTCGGGCGACTCCATCTGCTTCCGCTGTCGTTGTCGGTCGGGTTCTGCGGT
>JAMPGZ010000042.1 GCA_023663655.1 Lachnospiraceae bacterium | reverse complement strand
CGAAAACCGTTGTACCCTTACGGGTACCCAGGGTTCGAATCCCTGTCTTTCCGCTAAGAAAGCTGCTGAATTTCAGCGGCTTTCGTGCGTAAAGGCGGGATGAGAACCCAAGGGTTCGTTATCGCAAAGCGCTTTCGGAGCACAGCGGAGAAAGAATCCCTGTCTTTCCGCAACCTAATCCGACGAAAATCGGACCAAAGACGGTAAAACCGCAGACTATCAAATAGTTCTGCGGTTTTTTTGTGTCTTTTCCTATCGGATTAAGGATCGATTCCAGACCAAAAAAAGACCACTTCAGACATACTTTTGGCACTAACGTGGCACTAAGATTGATAGTGCTGTTTTAGTGCCAAAATAGTGCCAGAAACGATTGTAACAATTTAGTGTTCAAATATATACAAAGACACAACTCAGACATAAGTCGGAAATTAGGCGACTTTTTAACCATTAGTATTGGCACTGTTAAACTGCCATTCGGACGCATTGTCCGATACTCGTGATTAAAATGCTTGCACATTGGAATGATTATTTTAGAACATCTCTTACGGTATTCTGCGTTATATATGATATGATCTTTCATGTAATTCCCATATCTTTGTAATTAAAAAAATATATTATATGAAAACAATACGATTGGTATACCCGCAATGGCAAGGTGGGAACATTGCCCGTTGGATTCCGAATATCCCTTCGGAAGATGCGTCACGTGGATATTATCTCGGTTCTATGCTGTTGAATTTCCTTGCTCCTGAAACTGACAATGAAACATTCTCAGTGCCTGTTTCTACAGAAATTTCAGAGCGAATTGAGAAAAATGGCGTACTCGACTACGACATAATCGCCGCTCAGACAAAGGCGGCTCTTGACACGCTGTGCATAGCAAAACCCGACAAGGTTGTGACACTTGGCGGTGAATGTTCGGTAAGCGCGCCTGTATTCGCTTACCTCGCAGAAAAATACGCCGGTGATGTTGCGATAATATGGATTGACGCCCACCCCGACATAACATTGCCCGGCGATGACTACAACGGTTATCATGCAATGGCTCTGACTGCCTGCATGGGCATGGGAGATAAGGAAATCGTAGGTCAACTCCCGGCAAGTGTATCTCCTGAAGCGGTATGCCTTGCAGGATTAAGGGAATGCGAATACCCATATATTGAAAAACGCGTGGAGGAACTTGGGTTGACTCATTATTCGCCGCAACAGCTTGCCGGGACGAGCCAACCGGTGATTGACTGGCTGAAAAAGTCGGGCAAATCGAAAGTGATGATACACTTTGACATGGATATAATGGATCCGTCAGATATTCTTGCAGCAGTTGCTGACGGTCCGGAAGGGGGATTGAAGCTGAACGAAGTAGTGCGCTTAATAAATGACATTGCGTCCACTAAAGAAGTTGTAGCCTTGACTGTTGCTGAGCCAATGCCAAGACTCGCAATAAGACTAAAGAACATGCTGGCACAACTGCCTTTAATCCAATAAGCCCATCCCAAATGCCACATTTCAGCTCCCGAAAATTCAAACAAAATAAGCAACACAACCCCTGAACACACTCCAAAAGTTCTGCATCTAACTTTTTGCATGTGAAATTCAGAATATCAGCCCGAGACAGCCGGAAGTTGTGTTCAAGACAAAAGAAAAAGCAGCTACGATTTGATTCGTAACTGGAAAATTGTTACAACAGTTACCACCTTAAGAATCCTTAAAATGAACCGCTTATTCCTTTACAACCCAGCGCCCGGCTTTGGTTGAGTCTTCACGGATGAGGATACCCTCTACCCTCTGCTCGCAGTCGGTCAGTTATTTTTTGGACTCCGCTTCCTGCACGTTCTCCATATTCCACCATTACCAGCATCTTCAACATTGTGCCGTTACGTGGATCCGATGAATTGTCTTGAATAGCGTCCGTGAGCGAGACCCGCATAGTGCCGAGGCTGGCAAACTTGAATCCTTCCGCATCTTTCAGACCCTATATCAGCAACGAGCCACCCTCGCGCTCCTTAACACTGAGCACGATGACGCCGCCATCGCTATTGGCGAAAGCGGAATATGCCTCCCAAAGGTAATTGGGCAGACCGTCCTTTGCGACTTCACTTCAAGCCGTTTTCCATCACGATAAGTCTTGAGTGATTCTATGCTGAATGTTGCTGATTTCTACATAACAGCTGATACTGATTAAAACAAATTTAGTAAAAATCCCGGTATCGGTGGAATTAGGTGTCAATAATCGGTAACTGTCAAATTTAATCTTGTTGCCATTCTCTTAATCAGTTCCTGATATTCTTGCTGTTGGGCAATCGGGAGGAAGGATTCTTTGATGATAGAGCCCCATTTCGACAGCACTTTATTGAACTTATTAAAAAGATTATTGATTGCCTTCTCATCCATTCCGCTGTCGCGCATGGCTTTCTCAAAGTCCTCACGCTTTATCTTTTTCTTTTTACCATTGAGCGTGAGCGCCAATTCCTCATCATCTTCCGGCATTACTATGGCAGTGGATAGCAAATCATACGCTGGAGCAAGCATATAAGCATCCTTAGGTTTGAACAGTGAGAAGTTTTTCAAGTGCATGTCAGCGTTGCCGGTCAACCATGAGAATACAACCACTTCCCAAAAATTGACAATATCCAGCAAAGGTGCTGATGAGTATTCACGTATCAGTTTGGCAATACGTTCATACGAGCCTTTGTATTTATCCTCTGTCAATCGCTCCGACAACTGACACATATCCTCCATGGCAATTTTGTCGCCTTTCTTTGTACGATCAATCCTTCGGGTTATGTAGCACAGCTCTCCATCGGCGAATCTGATTAGAGAATGAGAAACGGTTTTTATCCCAGCAGCTTCGGCCAAGTGCATTGTCAGGTCTTCATTTTCGGGAAGATTGGCAAATCTGTCCGTCTGGGGTTTTAGAATGAAACGGCCCCATAGCCCAACGATGGTGAAGCGTTGCGGCTCATTCTTCCCGCCACGGACAATGTCGAGCGACAGTTTTGCCTGAACTCCAGTCATGGTAGTACTTGAGGTCACAATCTCACGAGCTAGCTCTTTGATATTGTCACGAGTATATGGAAGAACTGGCACAACGGTAGATTCAAAAATCTTACGAGCGCACCCATTATGATAATCCACCTCACCTTCGTGCAATGGCTTATAGCAATAAAGACACTTACACATTTTCCTCCTCCTTTCCTTAAAATGGTATCACGCTTACATTGCCGATGCAATCCTTGCAGCAGGCAAGCAACAGTGAAAAACGATCCCTTGCTGAAATTTTCCAACTTTGTTCGGCAATATCCAGCAACCATCCTTCAGGGATAAGTCCGTCGAAGAATGGAAACAGGATATTGCTTTTATACGGTTTTTCTGTCAGCGGCAATGTCAGACTCACTGCAAGGGCATTATCAGAAGAAAGATATTCGGGATTATATTGAAATTCATAGCCCATATCATCTTCTGCCAAGACTCCGGCAAATGCCTTCCCAACTAATACTTTCGCTTGCTTCATGATTCAGATATTTTTGCAGGTGCCATTTCTGCGCCGAACAGTGCCAGCACCTGATTTACTTTGTCAAGACGCAAGGTTTCCTTTCCTTGCTCCATTTCGCGCACAAAACGCAGACCTACCCCCGACTTCTGAGATAGATCAACTTGCGTAAGTCCAAATTCCTTACGCTTCGCTTTTATATATTGAGCCAATCGAGTCATAGTATATACCCTTTTGGGTGCAAAGATAATAAATTCACCATAATTTACACCATAAAGGGTATAATAAATTTTACAATTATATATATTACACCCCTAAGGGTATAGATGATATACCTATGAAATAGACCGTCTTTTATCAGCTTCACCTTTATGGCTTCATTTAAGCATTAGCATTTGTGAAGGATTGAAATTATAACATTCCATTGACTTTGCGATTGAAGTCTTCAAGTCTATTAATCTTCGTCAAAGGAGGGGTCATTAGATATCTCCGGAAGTTGTGTTCAAGACAAAAGAAAAAGCAGCTACGATTTGATTCGTAACTGCTTGATTTTTAAGAGGTGGTCCCACTTGGGCTTGAACCAAGGACTCCCTGATTATGAGTCAGGTGCTCTAACCAACTGAGCTATGGGACCTAAAAGTGGTGCAAAGTTAAGGGTTTATTTTAATCTGCGCAAGTGTTTGGCGAAATATTTTTGAGCTTAATAATCAAATATTATTTCCTCAACGCTTTTTATTCTTGATTCTAAGGAGGTTGAGCACAAATTAATTTTTGCCACGTCATTGATGCCGCATTATATTTTTTGAAAACGCAGAATAATCATTGCTCTCCTCCCCTATTTTTTGCTGTCATTTTTGATTGTTGCCATCTGCTAAACATCCGGCTCTTTCTCTATCATCACGTCCATCAGACAAAGGCAGAGCCCTATGTCGCGCAACTACACCGCAACCGAGGCATCACGCAATGACAGCACGCCACTTATCAATAGGAGCCGCGAGAAATCTCACTCTATTTTCACCTATGTTTCCAAGAGCGCATGACAGGGCTTGACACAAATTCTTTGTAATTTTCAAACCGTTACATTTGGCTGATACGCAATTTTTGTATAATTTTGTGAACATTTTTCTTTGCTATAAAAATCCAAAGATTCAAAATAATGAAATATGGAGGATAAAAGGACTCTTTATAGACATATTTATCAATTAGAATTCTCCCGTACTCCAACAGATATGGGAATAAGTTCATATTTTCTCAAACTAAACTCAGAGGTTATTTTTATCTAAAAACTACACACAACAAACCCCCGTTTCAATTATGGCATTCTGGATTATCAACTCAATCTCCGCATTTCTATTATGCGTTTTTTTTGCAGGAATTTTAATCCCACAGATTCTGCTGGTAGCATTCAAGAGAAATCTTTTTGACGAACCTGATGCGCGCAAAATCCACAAAGGATCCGTTCCTCGTCTTGGCGGAATTGCATTCACTCCGGTTGTATGTTTTTCCGTGTCATTGCTTTTAGGAATAAGCTCGCTATGCGGCGATCCCTATATGCTTGATGAAATGATCCCCAACACAGCCACCCTCGCATTCGGCTTCTGCGCGCTTTTCACCCTATACCTCACCGGTCTTGCCGATGACCTTGTAGGAGTACGCTATCTTGCCAAATTTGTAGTCCAGATTCTATGTTCAATCATGATCATAGCCGGAGGATTGTGGTTCAGCAGCTTCCATAATGTACTTTTCATAAACGATATCGCATGGTGGATAGGAATGCCCCTCACCATCATTGTTGTAGTATATATCGTGAATGCCATAAACCTTATCGACGGCATCGACGGTCTTGCTTCAGGACTCTCCACGGCAGCACTGATAATATATGGGCTTGCATTCTTCTTCATGGAATCTTACATTTACGCCATCATATCATTTGCAGTGGTAGGAGTGCTGGTTCCTTTCTTTTATTATAATGTGTTTGGCGATGCCAACAAACAGAAAAAGATATTCATGGGCGACACCGGCAGCTTGACCATCGGGCTTATACTCGCCTTTTTGAGCCTTGAACTTTACTGTACGTCAACCATATACAGCTCCACAATAAAGGCAAATCCTTTTATCGTGGCGTTCTGCCCGTTGATGATACCTTGCTTTGACGTGGTCAGAGTGTTCATGGGACGAATAAGACATCACAGCAATCCGTTCCTGCCCGACAAAACACATATCCATCACAAGCTTCTCGCGCTCGGAATTCCGGCACGCCTGTGCATGGTCACCATAGTGACAGTAGCCCTGTTCACAAGCGCGTTGAACATCTATCTTTCACAATACATTGAGGTAAATATTCTTTTAATCCTCGATCTTGCCGCATGGACTATAGTAAACATTTTACTATCCAAGCGCATAAGAAACCGACAGCTACAACAGAAATAACACATAGAAGAAAATAATATAATGAAAAAGCAGCTAAAGTTATGGCTAATCGCTTGCATGATCGGAACGTGTGCCGTCACTGTTTATGCTCGCATGACCGATGATCAGGTCGTGGCATACGTAAAACAGGCTACAGCACAAGGCAAAAGCAAGCAGCAGATAGGACGTGAGCTTCTCGCGAAAGGCGTGACTCAGGAACAGGTAGAACGACTCAAAACCCGTTACGAGGACAACCAAGGCAGCGAGACCGACGTGACATCACAAACCGCATCAGGACAACGCGTAGAGCGCAGTCATCAAGCAGAAAAAGATGTGGTCGTAGGCAATTTCGACGATATTAAACGTGAAGTTGACGGAGGAACCAACAACCGTGTGTCAGCAAGAAACATATTCGGAAACGATGTATTCCGCAAGAACGCCCTCTCCTTTGAGCCTAACGAGAATATCGCTACTCCTAAAAACTATGTGCTCGGACCCGGCGACGAGATTATCATTGACATCTGGGGCACAAGCGAAGACAGAATCCGCCAGACCATCTCTCCTGAAGGAAGCATAATGATTTCCCAGATAGGTCCGGTCTATCTCAACGGCATGACCATAAACGAAGCCAACTCTTACATCAAAAACAAATTTTCATCAAAATATGCCGGCGTAGGCGGTGAAGAGCCCGACTCGGAAGTAAACGTCACTTTAGGACAAATACGCACCATCCAGGTCGACATCCTCGGTCAAGTCAACCTTCCCGGCACATATCGACTTTCGCCTTTCTCCACCGTGTTCCACGCGCTTTATAAAGCCGGAGGTATCAACGACATCGGTACATTGCGTAATGTATATGTGCTGCGCAACGGAAAGCGCATAATGGGTGTCGACCTATACGAATACCTCTTCGACGGAAAGCAGACCGGCAACATACGTCTTCAAGAAGGCGACGCTATAATCGTGCCTGATTATGTGGAGCTTGTCAACATCGATGGAAATGTGAAACGCCCCATGTACTATGAGATGAAAGAGGGTGAGACCCTTGACGACCTCATTCAGTACGCCGGAGGATTCACCGGAGAGGCATATACCGAGCAAGTAAGACTCGCTCGCCAGACAGGAAAAGAAAATGAACTTTTCAATATCGTAAACGGCGACTTCAAGACTTACAAGCTGCAAGACGGCGACATGGTCACCGTGGGAAGCATCCTTGACCGCTACGCCAACCGCGTGGAGCTTAAAGGTTCGGTATTCCGCCCCGGAATGTACGCCCTATCCACCGATCTACGCACAATCGGCGACCTGTTGAAAAAAGCCGACGGTCTCACTGAAGACGCTTTCACCAACCGTGCCCTACTCTACCGCGAGGCTGCCGATCTTTCATTGGAAATCATTCCTGTTGACATCGAAGGAATCCTTTCAGGAAAGCGTGCCGACATCACCCTCAAGCGCAACGACCTCCTTGTGATTCCAAGCATCCATGAACTTGAGGACCGCGGATCACTCACAATCGCAGGTCGTGTTGCCAATCCCGGCACATATCCCTATGCTGAAAACACCACCATTGAGGACCTTGTGCTTCAGGCAGGAGGATTGCTACAAGGTGCATCAACAGCAAAAGTCGACGTGTCGCGACGCATTGTAGATCCCACAAGTCTGAAACCGACCAACGAAATCGCTGAAATATTCACATTCTCCCTGAAGGACGGACTCGTAGTCGATGGTCGTCCCGGCTTCAAACTCATGCCTTATGACATCGTAGAGATACGCCGCAGCCCGGGATATGAGACACAACAGCGCGTAAGAGTTGAAGGCGAAGTCACTTTCGACGGCGGCTACACTCTTGAAAAGAGAAATGAGCGAGTGAGCGACATAATACGTCGTGCAGGCGGATTAATTCCCTCAGCCTACGTGAGAGGTGCCCACATCCTTCGCAAAATGACACCCGCGGAAATCGAGACACGCAACGAGACTCTCCGCCTCGCAGGACTCATGCAGGGCGACGGTGACTCCATCGCAGTACCCCGATTGAATCTACCCTCCACCTACAGCGTGGAGCTTGACCTCGAAAAAGCACTTGCTTTCCCAAATTCCAATTATGACCTCGTAATGAAAGAAGGCGACGTCCTTGTAGTACCGGAATTGGTCAATACCGTCAAAGTCACCGGCGACGTGATGTTCCCCAACACCGTCACCTACGTCAATGGCAAAAACGCAAAATACTACGTGAACAAAGCCGGTGGATATGGCGAACGCGCCAACAAAGGCAAGGCATTCATCGTCTACATGAACGGAAATGTTGAGCGAGTAAAAGGAAATGTTAAGATAGAGCCCGGATGCCAGATCATCGTGCCGTCCAAGCCTAAGGGCAAAGGCATAAACTGGCAAGCCATATTATCAATCGCAAGCGCCACCGGTTCAATAGCGACAATGGCCGCAGCGGTTGCCACAAGGATCAATACGAAATAACGATGCAGGACGAAAAAGACTTCAACAGCAACGATGAGCAGGAAATAGACCTGCTTGAACTTGCGCAAAAACTTTGGAGCAACCGAAAGACAATACTGAAATGGTGCGGCATAGGAGCCGTTGTCGGATTGGTTATTGCTTTCAGCATCCCCAAAGAATATACCACGACCATCAAACTCGCCCCCGAATTTTCCAATTCTAAAGGAACCGGAGGTCTTGGAGCCTTAGCCTCCCTTGCAGGAATATCATCAGGCGGCGAAGGCGGAACCGATGCCGTCAATCCGAGCCTGTATCCTGATGTGGTTCAGTCAGTGCCTTTTGCCGTTGACTTGTTTGACACGAAGGTGACCGAAGCTGACGGAGAATTGACAACCACAGTCTACGATTATCTTGCCGAGCACACCTCTTCGCCCTGGTGGAGCGCGATAATCTCCCTTCCCGGCAAAGCCATAGGGGGCGTTGTTTCCCTGTTCAAATCGGAAGAAGAGCTTGACAGCGCAGCATCGACCAATCCGTTCCGCCTCACCAAAGAAGAGAGCGCGATAGTGGATGCAATCAACGCAAGAATCGGAGCCGATGTCGACACCAAGACTTTTGTAATATCGATTTCAGCTACAATGCAGGATCCACTCGTGTCAGCCGTGCTTGCCGACACTGTCGCAGAAAACCTTAAAAAGTATGTGACAGCTTACCGCACCAACAAGGCTCGTCAGGATCTTGAATATGCTGAAAAGCTCAACAACGAGGCTAAGAAAGAATACTACGCCGCCCAGCAGCGATATGCCGAATATGTCGACAAGAACCACGGAATAGCTCTCAACTCAAGAAAGACCGAGGAAAAGCGTCTTGAAAACGAAGCCGCATTAGCCTACAATCTTTATAACACTACAGCTCAAAGGCTCCAGACAGCAAAAGCCAAGGTACAGGAAACTACTCCGGTCTATGCTGTGGTGCAGCCGGCAACAGTGCCCATCAAGGCATCCAAGCCGTCAAAGCCGTTGATTCTGATAGGATTCGTGTTCCTTGCAGCCGTCGCAGCATCGGCATGGATTCTGTTTGGCAAGGACTTGGTCGCCAATTTCAAAAAGAAATAATTGAGTTCACTCAACCAATGAGATAATGTGACGCCCTCCGGTACTATCGGGGGGCGTCGGCATAATATAGGCGGTCAATTACCGTTAACAATGTAGAGCAGACATAAAGGCTTATGAGAAAATTCTTGATATACATATATTCAATCGCGTTCATTGCCGGAATCGCAAGCTGCGGAAGCGCCAAGCTATCGGTTGCCGACGAACAGATGGCGCGAGGAGAATACTACGACGCGTCGCGCACATACCGCAAAGTATATAATAAACTCACTAAAAAAGAGGAAAGGCCTCAACGAGGAGTGGTAGCTTTCCGCATGGCTGAATGCTACCGCCGGCTCAACATGAGTGCCCGCGCGTCTGCCGCCTATCAGAATGCCATAAGATATGGCTATCCCGACTCCATGGCATACTTCCATCTCGGGCAATCGCTGCAATCCGAAGGCAAATATCAACCTGCAATAAAAGCCTACGAGGAATATCTTGCCACATCTCCCAAAGACACCGAAAGCGCGCGCTCAGGCATCGCCGGCTGCAAGATGGCTCAAGAATTGAAAAAGTCCCCCACCCGATATGTGGTCAAGAACGCCAAACTGTTCAACTCCCGCCGTGCCGACTTTGCGCCTATGTTCCTCGACAAGTCGCTCGATGCCATTTATTTCACAACCACCAATGAGAAAGTAACCGGATCAAACCGCAGCGAGATCACCGGCATGAAGAAAAGCGACATCTGGGTGTCACGCAAAAATGAACGCGGCGAATGGCAACGACCCGAAGCCGTAGAGGGCGACCTTAACACCGAACATGACGAGGGCATAATCTCGTTCTCCCCCGACGGACAAACAATGTATCTGACACGTGCCCGACGCGAACCTAACTCCGATACAGGAGTCGAAATCTACACCTCGCAGCGTAGCGATGCTCGATGGAGCGCCCCAGTGAAATATGAGATCACTGCCGACACCCTGTCAAGCTACGGACATCCCGCCGTATCGCCCGATGGAGAATGGCTCTATTTCACGTCCGATATGCCGGGTGGATATGGAGGAAAAGATATCTGGAAAATAAATCTGCTATCACCTGTAGGCACACTCGAAAACCTCGGTGAATTCATCAACACCCCCGGCGACGAGGTGTTCCCGTACATGAGAGAGGACAGCTTGCTATATTTTTCAAGCAACGGCCATGCCGGACTTGGAGGGCTCGACATATTCAAGGCGCGTCTTCAGCCGTCGGGAGGATGGAGCGTAGTCAATATGGGAGTTCCTGTCAATTCTTCTGCCGATGATTTCGGCATCACATTCGGCGAGGGAGAAAGCGGATATTTCAGCTCCAACCGCAATGACGGTCGCGGTTACGACCATCTCTACTCTTTCGTGCTTCCCGACTTAAAGATAACAATCTCGGGAATGGTTCTTGACAAGGATGAAGAGCCGGTGCCCAATGCGATAATCAGAATCATCGGCAACGACGGCTCCAACCAAAAAGCATCGGGAAAACTCGACGGATCATTCTCATTCCCGCTCCAACGCGGAGTGAGCTATGTGATGCTTGCCGGCGCCAGAGGCTATCTCAACGCCAAGCAGGAGTTCACGTCCGACACCACCGAGGTCGATGCCGATTACACCGTCGACTTCATTCTCGCCTCAATACACAAGCCCAATGTGGTCGACAACATCTTCTATGATTTCGACAAAGCCACACTGCGTCCGGAATCATGCGTGGCACTCGATTCAATAGTGCAAGTTCTGCACGACAACCCCAATGTGACAATCGAGATGGCATCCCACACCGACCGCTGGGGATCGGACGAATACAACATGAACCTCTCCCAACGCCGTGCCCAGTCGGTAATAGACTACCTTATTTCAAAAGGTATACGCAAAGACCGCCTACAGCCGCAAGGATACGGAGAATCGCGTCCGAAAACAATCACCAAGCGTCTTGCCCGCGAATTTCCGCAATTCAAGGAGGGTGATGTGCTTAATGAAGAGTTTGTGTCACAACTGCCTGAAGACCAACAGGAGATTGCCGATCAAATCAATCGCCGCACTGAATTCCAAGTATTGTCAACCGACTATAAAATGTATTGATCATGGAACAATTCCGCACCATCGTCCCACCACTGCAAGGTCTACACGGGACTATCACTCATGAAAAGCCGATAGTCATGCTCGGATCATGTTTTACTGACAACATCGGGGCTAAACTTCAGGAATCCCTATTCAATTGCTCCGTCAACCCCATGGGCACCCTCTACAATCCTGCAAGCATAGCCGTAGCGATATTCGACCTCCTGTATGAACGCGACTACACCACCAGCGAGCTTTTCAACCACAACGGGCTATGGCACAGTTGGAGCCACCATTCCCGATTCTCATCATCAAGCCCGGAGGAAGCTGTCGCTAAAATGAACCATAGCGCCGCTGAAGCCCGCAGTCTGCTAAAGGACGCATCGGCGCTCATCGTCACATTCGGCACCTCCTATATATTCCGGTTGAAAGAGGGTCGCAACGTGGTGGCTAATTGCCATAAGATGCCCGCATCCATGTTTGACCGCGAATTTTTGCAGCCATCGATGGCAGTAAACCTATGGAAAAAAATTCTCAGAGAGATTGCCGCCCGATACCCCGATCTTAAAGTCATATTCACCGTAAGCCCCATACGCCATCTCGCCGACGGCGCCCACGGCAATCAGCTCAGCAAAACGGCGCTTCTCACCGTCATTGACCGGCTCGTAGCCGAACATCCGCAACAGGCTATCTACTTCCCCTCCTACGAAATCATGCTCGACGATCTGCGCGATTACAGATTTTATGCACCCGACATGGTACATCCCTCTTCAGTAGCCATCGATTATATCTACACCCGTTTTTGCGAGTCATTCATGACCGACGGCACCATCGCATTGTGCCGTGAAAACACAAAATTATTCAAAAGGCTATCTCATCGCCCGCTATCATCCGATGCCATAGATGAAAAATTCATCCACGACACAAACAATTTGGTAAATCAGATCCTCTTGTCGCATCCTCACCTAAAGCCAGCAATCGACCGACTGTTACTCAACAAAAATGCACAATGTTGAGTCGGGTGCTCTGGGAGCGTAAGGGGAATGAATGCATATCCCCGATACCGGTCGTGACGGCAGCTTCG
>JAMPGZ010000041.1 GCA_023663655.1 Lachnospiraceae bacterium | reverse complement strand
CAAAGGTAGTGTATGGATGGAGGGGATTTACCCACTTTTTGTCCCACCTGTGTGATTTTTTTGTTCAACGGGCTCGTCGCTTCGCGACTCGTTTTTTGGGGTGGTTCTACCCCGCCCCCGACTTCGCTCGCTCAGTCGGGGATAGAGACGGACTCGTGCCTGGAGGCACTTAGTTTGGTGGGGTTGAGGGTGTTGTCGGACATATTCGATGCCCGTTTGTTTGTGCCGGCTTTCACCGCGCCTCGGCTTCGCCTCGTGGCGGTGCTACGATTGCAATGCCGTTTCACGGCATTTATGGGCATTTTTTAGGGGCACTCTTTGCAGAGTGCATTCCGAGGTGAGGCTGTCCGGGCACAGGTCGCCTGCGGCTCCCTGTACCACGGTTATTCATAGGCATTGCCTTTCAGGCTGTTGGGGTGTTCTTCGGTAGATGTTTTGCAATCTGTGCTCAGAGAATTGTTGCATGATGAATCTTTCAGATTCAATTATTTTTTTCGCTTTCCGAGGGTCTCTCTGCAAAGCAGAGCGGCTAAAGCCGATAACGCTTCGCTCGGCCCTCGGCTACCGAGAGATTAACCTTTCAGGTTTTTCTTTTTCGATCCGGATTTCCGGGGGTGTCTCTGCAAGGCAGAGCGACATATAGGGATATAAAAGAATATACCCGGCGGGGAGTCCTGCCGGGTATATTATGGTGGCTGTTGCCTGTATTATTTCAATTTTGCTTGAATTTCTTTGGTTGCTTCCTCGTAACCGGGCTTTTCAAGAAGGGCAAACATATTCTTCTTGTAAGCCTCAACTCCGGGCTGGTTAAATGGATTAACGTCAAGGATATAGCCTGAGATACCACACGCAAGCTCAAAGAAATAGATCAACTGACCAAGATATTCCTCGTTGAGCTCAGGGAGAGTGATGCGGATGTTGGGCACACCGCCATCCACGTGAGCGATGCGAGTTCCCAGCTCAGCCATCTTGTTGACCTCATCGACACGCTTACCTGCGATGTAGTTAAGTCCGTCAAGGTTAGCCTCGTCCTGAGGAATCTCCACTTTGTGCTTGGGAGCTTCTACCGAGATAACTGTCTCGAAGATGGTGCGTTCGCCATCCTGAATCCACTGACCCATTGAGTGAAGGTCGGTAGAGAAGTCAACGGCAGCGGGGAATATACCCTTCTTGTCCTTACCCTCGCTCTCACCGTAAAGCTGCTTCCACCACTCTCCGAAATAGTGAAGTTTCTGGTGATAGTTCACAAGAATTTCGGTCTTCTTGCCGGCACGGTAAAGAAGATTGCGTGTTGCGGCGTAAACCTCACAGATATTGTCATCGCTTGCGTTAAGCGTATCATGCTGCATATCAAGAGCGCCCTTCACAAGAGCCTTGATGTCAAAACCGGCAACTGCGATAGGAAGAAGTCCCACCGGAGTAAGCACAGAGAAACGTCCGCCCACATTGTCGTCAATCACAAAAGTCTTGTAGCCCTCTTCTGTAGCGAGCTGACGCAACGCGCCCTTCTTGGCATCGGTGATAGCCACAATGCGCTTGCCAGCCTCAGCCTTGCCGATCTGCTTCTCAAGCTGTTCCTTGAGCAGACGGAATGCTATAGCCGGTTCGGTAGTTGTTCCGGACTTTGAGATAACGATGATACCAAACTTCTTGTCCTGCAAGAAATTCTGGAGTTCAGAAAGATAATCCTCGCCGATGTTCTGACCTGCGAAAAGAATCTTCGGGTTGCCGGGCTGAACCGGTTTGTAATATTCAAAAGAATCACTCAATGCCTCAATGACAGCCTTGGCTCCGAGATAAGAGCCTCCGATGCCGATCGACACGACATAGTCACAAGAGTTGCGGAGGTCATTTGCCACAGCGATGATCTCGTCGAGGTCATTCATGGGAGTACGCTCCGGAAGATCAAGCCAGCCGAGAAAATCGTTGCCGGCGCCGGTACCTGATTTAAGTTTTTCGAGAGCCGGAGCTGCCGATGACTGCTCCAACGCGTGTACATCATTCATTGAAATGGCTGAAAGAGCCGAATTGATGTCTACTTGAATTCTTTTTTTCATATCTAAATTCATTAGTGAATGTATGTTAGTCGGTCATTCAAATTCATAACTCATACGTTCAATGGTACGTGCTATAGGACAATTATTGTAAAGCGTGTCATAAACGCAGTCAAGAATAGGCATATTAACCTTGTATTTTTCATTTATCTCGTGCATACACTTGGCGCCATAGTAACCTTCGGCTACCATCTCCATCTCCATCATAGCCCTCTTCACCGAAATACCCCGTCCTATCATGGTTCCGAAGTTATGATTGCGGGAAAAGCGCGAGTAGGAGGTGACCAGCAGATCGCCGAGATACACCGAATCGCTGATGCACCGCTGACCGGGCACAACAGCACCGATGAAACGAGCCATCTCCCTGATGGAATTTGAGATGAGTATAGCCTGGTAATTATCGCCCTCCTTGAAGCCGTGAACCATGCCAGAGGCAATGGCATACACATTTTTCAGTACGCCGGCAAACTCGATGCCTCGGACATCGGTCGACACCAGCGTCTTCATCTTCTTACTATTGAGCAAGGCGGCGAAGCTGCGCGCGTGTTCAATGTCATTGCAAGCCACCGTGAGATAGCTCAACCGTCCGAGAGCCACTTCCTCGGCATGACAAGGACCCGACACTACGATAATCCGGTCAGGATCCACGCCCCACCGTGCCTCAAGATAATCGCTGATAAGCTCGTTCTCGTCAGGGATAAGACCTTTGGTGGCAACCACCACTGTCTTTCCCGAGATGTCAGCGTCAAGCTTGGCGAGATGATTTTTAAAATAGGGCGACGGCATAGCCATCAGCAGCGTGTCGGCTTGGCGGCAAGCCTCGTTTATGTCGCTGTAAAAGCGTATGCGGTCGATAGGGAACTCAACATCGGAGAGATAAGCCGGGTTATGTCCGAGACGCTTGAATTCTTCAATTCTGTCGTCGCGGCGCATATACCAAATTATCTCGCTGCAGTTGTGCAGGAGAATCTTGGCAAGCGCGGTCGCCCAAGAGCCACCGCCCATTACCGCTATTTTTCTTCCACCGCAGCTATCCATGCTTTTATATCTTCCTGAGTAGGATTCTTTAGTTCGAGTTTAAATTTCTTATTCAGTCCGCAAAGATCCTGGAAAAGCTTTCCGGGATTGGCACCTGCAAGCTGACCTACAGTCATGAATCCTGCTTTCTGCAACGGAGCCACCCACTCCTCGGGAACGCCGATCGCCGTGTAAGCCTCAGCCTTGTCGCGAGCCTGAGTCTTTTCGGGACGCATCTGCGGGAAAAGAAGCACCTCCTGAATTGTGGTCTGACCGGTCATGAGCATGACAAGGCGGTCCATGCCGATACCCATACCTGATGTGGGGGGCATACCATATTCAAGCGCGCGGATGAAGTCCTTGTCGATGATCATAGCCTCATCATCGCCTTTCTCGGCAAGACGCATCTGCTCCACAAAACGCTCGTATTGATCAATCGGGTCATTCAGCTCGGAATAAGCGTTGGCAAGCTCCTTGCCATTCACCATAAGCTCAAAGCGCTCGGTGAGTTCGGGATTATTGCGGTGACGCTTGGTCAACGGCGACATCTCGATAGGATAATCGATGATGAATGTGGGCTGGATGTAATTGCCTTCACACTTCTCGCCGAATATCTCGTCGATAAGTTTGCCCTTACCCATAGTTTCGTCAACCTCGATGCCGAGTTTTCCGGCAACCTCGCGAAGCTGCACCTCATCCATGCCGGTTATGTCGATGCCGGTGTGCTCCTTGATGGAGTCAATCATGGTGATGCGCTTGAACGGAGCCTTGAAGCTGATGACGTTGTCGCCGACCTTCACTTCAGTGGTGCCGTTCACATCAAGACAGATGCGTTCAAGCATCTTCTCGGTGAAGTCCATCATCCAGTTATAGTCCTTATAGGACACGTATATCTCCATGCAGGTGAACTCGGGGTTGTGAGTGCGGTCCATACCCTCGTTGCGGAAATTCTTGGAGAACTCATATACACCCTCGAAACCGCCCACGATAAGACGCTTCAGGTAAAGCTCATCGGCGATGCGGAGATACAACGGAATATCGAGAGCGTTGTGATGGGTGATGAACGGACGTGCCGCAGCTCCACCGGGAATCGATTGCAGGATAGGTGTCTCAACCTCCATGTAGCCATGCTCGTTGAAGTAGCCGCGCATGGAGTTGAACACCTTGGTGCGCTTGATGAAAATATCTTTCACCTTGTCATTCACCACGAGGTCCACATAACGGCGGCGGTAGCGAAGCTCGGGATCATCAAACGCGTCGTAGGTCACACCATCCTTCACCTTGACAATGGGAAGGGGACGGAGAGATTTGCCGAGCACGGTCAAAGACTCGGCGTGTACTGAAATCTCGCCGGTCTGTGTGCGGAACACATAGCCTTTAATGCCCACGAAATCACCGATATCGAGGAGCTTCTTGAATACGATATTGTATAAATCCTTATTCTCATCAGGGCATAGCTCATCGCGGCTTATATACACCTGAATGCGTCCTCGGGAGTCCTGAAGCTCCATGAATGAAGCCTTGCCCATGATGCGGCGGCTCATTATGCGGCCCGCTATGCACACTTCCCGCTGAGGAGCATCGTCGCTGAAAGATTCTTTTATTTCAGTCGTGTATGCATCCACCGGATAAAGGGCTGCGGGATAGGGATCAATTCCCATTTTGCGCATTTCTTCGAGACTGCCTCTGCGCACTATCTCTTGTTCACTTAACTCAAGTAGGTTCATATCTATCGCAATTTATCAAAATATTCGCAAATGTACAATTTTTAAGCCACTTTTCCACTATTTTCAGGCTCAAAATTGACTTTAAAGTCATTAGGGTCCTTAAAGTCGTTAAGGTCATTAAGGGCGTTAAAAAGGCAGCGGAATCCGGTTCGGGATTCCGCTGCGCAAAGCTTATATGAAAATTTCGATTAGTCGATGATGTCGAAACCGGTGTATTTGCGGAGCACTTCAGGCACCACAATACCCTTGTCGGTCTGATAGTTTTCAAGGATTGCCGCCATGATGCGGGGAAGAGCCAGCGCCGAGCCATTGAGAGTGTGGCAAAGACGTGTTTTCTTATCCTCGCCACGGTAGCGGCACTTCAAGCGGTTAGCCTGGTAGGTCTCGAAATTGGAAACCGACGACACTTCAAGCCAACGCTCCTGAGCTGCCGAGTAAACCTCGAAGTCAAAAGTGATAGCCGATGTGAACGACATATCACCGCCACACAGACGGAGGATGTGCCACGGCAATCCGAGCTTGTCGAGCAAACCCTGAACATGGTCTTTCATCTCTTCAAGAGCCGCATAGGAATTTTCAGGCTTCTCGATGCGCACGATCTCAACCTTGTCAAACTGATGCAGACGGTTCAATCCGCGCACATCCTTGCCGTAGCTTCCTGCCTCACGACGGAAACAAGCTGAATAAGCGCAGTTCTTGACCGGAAGCTGCGAGTCATTGAGAATCACGTCGCGATACAAGTTGGTCACCGGAACTTCGGCGGTAGGGATAAGGTAGAGATTGTCTTCGTTCACATAATACATCTGACCCTCCTTGTCGGGAAGCTGACCTGTGCCGTAGCCTGATGCCTCATTGACCACGTATGGTGGCTGAATCTCAAGATAACCGGCTTTGCCAGCCTCGTCGAGGAAGAACTGTATCAACGCGCGCTGCAGACGGGCACCCTTGCCTACATAGACAGGGAATCCGGCTCCGGTGATTTTCACACCGAGGTCAAAGTCGATGATGTTATATTTTTTTGCAAGATCCCAGTGGGGCATGGCATTCTCAGGAAGATTGGGCATGGGACCGCCGGTCTTCTCAACCACATTGTCGGCTGCGGTTTTTCCCTCAGGCACCATCGAGCAAGGCACGTTGGGAATTGTCAGAAGGATATTGCGGATTTCAGTTTCAGTGCGAGCCACCTCGTCGGCGATAGCTTTTTGCTCTTCCTTGAGAGCGGCTACAGTAGCTTTAGCCTTCTCGGCGCCCTCTTTATCACCCTCTTTCATCAATTTGCCGATTGAAGCGGCAAGCTTGTTGAGTTCGGCGGCTTTAGTGTCGCTTGACAATTGAGCCTGACGGCGCTTGGTGTCAAGATCCAAAATCTGTTCTACCGACTCCTTGCCGTCAAATCCTTTGACAGCAAGACGCTCAACAATCAGTTGAGGATTTTCTTTGATCTGTTGTATTGTAAGCATCTTTTTCTAAAAATAAATGCGTGTATAATCGATGTTTTTTGAACTTATTTAAGCAAGCAGCTCCTTGACTTTCGCCGAGATCGCTTTTCCTTCGGCTCTTCCGGCGAGGGCTTTGGAAGCGACACCCATCACTTTACCCATATCCTTAGCCGAGGTGGCGCCAACGCTCTCAATGATACTCTTCAACTCGGATGTGAGTTCCTCTTCTGTTAATTGCTTTGGCAGATACTCCTCTATCACCGCAGCCTGGGCAAGCTCCTCGGCTGCAAGTTCCGGACGGTTCTGGCTCTCATAGATCTGGGCGCTCTCTTTGCGCTGCTTCACCATCTTCACGAGAATCTTCATGGCGGCATCATCGCTCAGATTCCCGTCAGCACCGGGAGCGGTTTTTGCCTCAAGAAATTCCTTTTTCACTCCTCTCAACGTGTCGAGACGCACACGGTCTTTAGCAAGCATAGCCGACTTGATGTCGGCGCTAATCTGGTCAAACAATTCCATTGTTTTGTTATTTATTTTCTGCGAAATTACAAATAATTATGCAAAATAACCGACAATAGCCACAAAAATGCGCCAACAAATGCATTTCACTTTAGCTGAATTTGTTAAATTTGCATTCAATAGACAATTTTGACGGCTATGCAACCTATTTTTCTAATCGGATATATGGGGTGCGGCAAATCCACTTTAGGCCGCACCGTAAGCGCCATGACCGGAATGCAATTCATTGATCTGGACGCATATATCGAAGGACGGTTTCACATGACCGTCAGCGACATATTTGCCCGGCGGGGCGAACAAGGGTTCCGCGACATCGAACGCTCGATGCTGCATGAAGTGGGCGAATTTGAAAATGTGCTCGTGGCTTGCGGCGGCGGAACACCATGCTTTTTCGACAATATGGAATGGATGAACCTCCACGGAACCACCGTGTTTCTCGACACATCGATCGACAAATTGTTTTCAAGGCTGAAAAGAGGGAAACACAAACGTCCGCTCATCGCCGACAAAAACGACGAGGAACTCCTCGACTTCATAAACCGTGCCCTGGAAGCAAGGATGGAACACTATTCCAAAGCCATAGCCGTGTTCAAGTCAGATATGCTCGACAATGAAGCGGAGAAATCACACACCGCGCAACGATTCATCGACCAATTCAACATAATTCCGCAATGAACAGCTCAATGATGACTCCGCAACCTCAACCTGTGGAGGTGATGGAGAAAAACAAAAAGCCGCTCATAGGGCTACCCGCATCAGGCACCTCCAATGAACGGCGGTTTCCATTGACACCGGAAGCGGTGGAGATATTGGTGGCACAAGGCTATAAGGTGAAAATCGAGGAGAACGCCGGGTCATGCATCCGGTACTCCGATGTGCAGTATATCAAAGCCGGAGCTGAGATAACCGACCGGAAAGATGCATTTGATTGCGATATCGTGATATATCTTCCCGAAATCACTACGATGGAAGTGAAGATGATGAAGCGCGGGGCGGTGTTGATGTCGCTATTCCACGCTGGCGACAACTGCGCCGGGATTCTTAACGAACTCCTGCGCCGGAACATCATATATCTGGCTATCGACCTGATTACTGACAATGAGGGCAACACGCCGTTTGCCGACATACTTGCCGAAATCGACGGCAGGGCGATCGCCGCTCTCGGCGCGTCGATGCTCATGGATGCCGACTTCGGCAAGGGGATACTTTTAGGAGGAGTGTCGGGAATAGTGCCCTGTGAAGTGACAATCATAGGGTCGGGAATAGCGGCGTGTGCCGCCGCATCATCGGCTATAGGGCTCGGAGCCACGGTGAGGATGTTTGACAACGACATATACCGATTGCGCAGAGCCCGCCAAACTACCGGAGACGCGCTGATAACATCAGCCCTGCACCCGAGGGTGCTGCTCAATGCCCTGCGCAGCGCCGATATTGTGGTATCGACCCCCACAGCCAATCCATGCGTCATAAATGCCGATGACATCAATGTCATGAAACAGGGCGTGGTGATAATGGACATCAACAGCGAGAAATTCCACACTTTCCCCTCATTGCCCCACATTGAAATAACATCAGGAATACCACATAAGGATAGCCGTTCAGGAAGAGTGTGCTTCACATCGGTGGGAAATGCCGTGCCACGCACCGCCGCAATGGCGCTGAGCAACACATTTGTGGCAATGTTTGACGAGATGAAGCAATATGACGGAATGATAAACTGCGTGAAAATGAGCGGAAGCATCCAAAATGCGACCATCACATTCTTTGGAAAGCTCGTGAACCATCGCGCGGCACGGAAAGCCGGCATGAGAGCAATAGACATTCACATCCTTCTAAACTGTTCATGACCATGGCTCACAGAAAATTCTATGTCGTGTGGGCAGGACACAGCCCCGGCATATATGACTCGTGGGAAGAGTGCAAGGCTCAGGTGGCAAATTTCCCCGGAGCACGCTATAAGGCGTTTTCATCGCAAGATGAAGCCACGGCAGCCTATCGTGGCGACCCGTCGGCTGAAATGTACGCATTGCGCGCCATCGCGTCACGCAATCAGCAGGTGGTGAACTACAGCGCGTTTCCCGAAATAAGGACCGATGCGATAGCAGTCGACGCCGCGTGTGCCGGAAATCCCGGGAAGATGGAATACAGAGGCGTGGAAGTGGGCACGGGAAAAGAGATATTCCACGTGGGACCGCTCGACGACGGCACCAACAATATAGGCGAGTTTCTGGCGTTGGTTCATGGGCTGGCGTTATGCAAGAAAAACGGCGACACATCGACGCCCATATATTCCGACAGCGTGACCGCGCAGTCATGGGTGAGAAGAAAAAAAGCCAAGACGACCTTGGCTCCAACTCCGCGTAACGCGAAAATATTTGAACTCGTGCAACGTGCCGAATATTGGCTCGCACACAATACATGGACTAATCCTATAGTAAAATGGGACACCGAATCATGGGGTGAGATTCCTGCTGATTTCGGACGAAAGTAAAAGCGAATGTACGGCGGCTACCGCTTCACAAGCTCCATCCCCTTTTCTATAGCCGCCTCGTTGAGCGGAATAAGATGATGATGGCGTTCGGGAAGAGTCTTTTTAAGCCCTTTCACCACAGCCTCCATCGGCACAAGCTCCTTAAGCCCGAGAATAGCTCCAAGGACCACCATATTGTAGGTTTTGGAATTGCCCATAGCAAAAGTCGCCTCCATAGCGTTCACCTCATGGACTGTTATGTCGGTGCGGGAAGGACGGCGGTGAATGCCGTAAGAGTCGTAGATAAGTGTGCCGCCCGGCTTCACGTGTGACTCAAATTTGTCGAGACTCTGCTGGTTAAGCACCACGGCGATATCATAGCTGTCAAGCACTGGCGAACTGATGGGAGAATCGCTCAATATGACCGTGACATTTGCCGTGCCACCGCGCTGTTCCGGACCATAGGCAGGCATCCATGTGACTTCAAGACCGTTCATCAACGCGGCGTAGGCAAGAATCTTGCCCATCGACAGCACTCCTTGACCGCCGAAACCGGCTATTACGATTTCCTCTTTCATTCTGCTGTATTTTTTAAGTCCCCGAGGGGATACTTGGCAAACATATTTTCTTCCATCCACTTGTTGGCGTTGACAGGAGACATCTTCCATCCCGACGCGCAAGTGCTCACAACCTCCACCACGGAGGTACCGAGACCTTTCATCGAGTTTTGAAACGCTTTCTTGATGGCGTTTTTGGTCTTTCTGACACAAGCGGGGGTATGAACCGCCTGACGGGTCACGTAGCAGGTGCCGTCGAGCTCGGCAAGGATATTGCTTATCTTAAGCGGGAATCCGTTGAGATCGGCACGACGTCCATAGGGGGTGGTGCTGGTTTTCATGCCCTCGAGAGTGGTGGGTGCCATCTGTCCTCCGGTCATGCCGTAGATGCCGTTGTTGATGAAGATTATGGCTATATTCTCACCTCGGTTGGCAGCATGGATGGTCTCACAGGTGCCTATTGCGGCAAGATCTCCGTCGCCCTGATAAGTGAACACCATGAGGTCGGGACGCAGACGCTTGACAGCTGTGGCGATTGCGGGAGCTCGCCCGTGGGCGGCTTCGATCCAGTCGACATCCACATAGTTGTAGGCAAACACCGCACAACCCACAGGGGCTATGCCCACTGTCTTGTCTTCAAGTCCAAGCTCCTCCACAACCTCGGCTATGAGCTTATGGACCACGCCATGGCTACAGCCCGGGCAATAATGCATCGTCGCCTCAGTCATGAGCTTAGGGCGCGAATAAACTTTATTTTCGGGTTTTATTATTTCGTTGATATCCATTGTAACAAAGCCTAAGTGTTAAGAATTAGCTTCGGGGAATCGGTTAAAGAATGCGTCGAGCACTTCCTGTGGATTAGGAACAATTCCACCAAGACGCCCGAAATGATACACCGGGACTGAATCATGGCAAGCGAGACGCACATCCTCGATCATCTGCCCGGCATTGAGTTCGACAACAAGAATGCCCTTGACCTTCGCAGCGATCCGCTCAATTTCAGCCGAGGGGAATGGCCACAAAGTAATGGGTCGCAATATTCCGAGTTTCACTCCCTGGCTGCGGGCAACCTCCACCGCTTTCTGGCAAATGCGGGCTATTGAGCCGAATGCCACAAGGAGATAGTCGGCATCGTCAAGGTCATAAGTGCTGAAACGCACCTCATTTTCCTCGATGAGCTTATATTTCTCCTGCAGACGGTTGTTGATTACCTCCATCGCCGCAGGTTCCAGTTCGAGGGTAGTAACCACGTTTCTGCCACGGAAAGAGGGTTTGCCGGTCACTGCCCAAGGGCATTGGCGGGCGATCTCCTCATTGGTGCGGCGCGGACGCTGCTCGGGAAGCACCACTTTCTCCATCATCTGCCCCACGATACCGTCGGCAAGTATGATGGCGGGAGTGCGGTATTTAAACGCCAGATCAAATCCGAGGAATACAAAGTCGGCCATCTCCTGCACAGATGACGGCGCGAGAGTGATCAAGCGATAGTCGCCATGACCGCCACCCTTTGTAGCCTGGAAGTAGTCGGCTTGCGACGGCTGGATAGTGCCGAGTCCCGGACCTCCGCGCATGACATTGATGATGAGCGCGGGCAGCTCTCCGGCGGCAATATAGCTAATTCCCTCCTGCTTCAGGCTCACTCCCGGAGAGGAAGAGGATGTCATCACAGCCTTACCACACGAGGCACCGCCATAAACCATGTTGATTGCCGCGATTTCGCTCTCAGCCTGGAGCACCACCATGCCGGTGGTCTCCCAAGGCATCTCTTCTTCAAGAGTTTCAAGTACCTCGCTTTGGGGAGTTATAGGATAGCCGAAGTATCCGTCGGCGCCATATCTTATGGCGGCATGGGCTATCGCCTCATTGCCTTTCATTAATCTTGTTTCTTCCATCATTTCTTCCTCATGATTGCAACTTACCTTTCTACTTTCCGATATACCTCAATACAACCGTCGGGGCACACAATGGCACAGTTGGCACATCCGATGCAAGCATCGGCATTCAGCATATAGGCATAATGATAACCGCGATTATTCACTTCGTTGGGTTGGAGCGCAAGCACATCGGCGGGGCAAGCTGCGACACACAAGTCGCACCCTTTGCATCTTTCTTCGTTGACAATTACCGCGCCTTGTATTTTTGACATTATTCTAATTTTTGTACAGGTTATGGAAAACTCCGTGACAAATATAAGCAAAAAATGTTATTAAACATAACTTTTAACAAGTAGTTAACTTATTGCACACAAGCACAAACAATGTGCTTATGTGCCTTAAACGGTAACCGGAGATGATCGGGAAAGACGGCAGGATGCCGCTTTTTATGCGAAAACCTGCCGCCTATTCCGACACAAGCTATTATTTTACAACAATTTTCACCAGAGCTGCCGATGAGAGGGTCGAGAGAATATAGCAGCCCCTTGCCAAGTCGCCTACGGCATAAGTGTCAGAATTTTCATCTATCGCGCATATTATACGTCCCGATATATCATAAAGAGCAATACCCTGCACTTCGCGGTCAAACCGGATCACTCCGGCTGAATATGCCACCGAGAGCGGCGACTCATGCACAGCATTGACCCCTACAGTGGGGGAAAGCGCGTTTATGCGGTAAAGTCCCATCCCGGAGTTGGCGGAGTACATCAACAGCCGTCCGCCGGTTGTAGAGCCTTCCGACGCGTTCTTTTCCACAATCGGCAGGTCGGGAATATAAACAGTCTTACACGATTGATAGCGATTAGCAGAGAGTCCTGTTTTCTCTCCGAGCAACCACACCTTCCTATGCCCCGAGAAATCATCGGTGAGCGAGGGTGTGGCGACAATCTGGATGCCTGCGCCTCGACTTGCATCAATCCCCTGCCCATAAGCGAGGAATTGCGTCTCGCCGACTTTAAACGCGGAAACGCCTGCCGGCATCGGGTATATGTCGGTCACAATATCCTTGCAATTGCCAAAATGTCCCACCACCTCACAAGCGCTTCCGTTCACAAAACGGTATAGCATCGGCGATATCCAGGCATCATCTTTCTGCACAGGCGCGGAATGGAAATAGAAATAATCATTTCCTACGGGTGTAAAATGTGCATAGAATTCCTGAATCTTCTTCTGCGAGTCGTTGGGATCAATGGAATGCACATAATCCACATAGGACACATTCTTTTCAGCCTTGGCGCCGGCGACAGCCCATTGCCACACCGCCATTTTACCTGAGCCGGCGCTGTTGACCGTAATGGAAGCCCCATGCATATAATCCACGCCCCACAATTTATAATTTCCGCTCTTTATGCTGCCCTCCACGGTCATGTCAAAGGGGCAACCATAGGAATTCTCTCCAGCACGGTCATCTTCAATCTGAAGCGTGAGCGTGGCTGTCACCGCTTGAGTCTCCACCGGCAGATTGTCCAGATTAAGCGTGTAGAGGTTTATCTGACTCAAATAAGGGCGCTCGCTGTTGCTGCAGGTGACAAAAAAGTAAGGTGTGCCGTCATCATCAACTTTTATCCAATTCATCGCGCTCAGCAAACTCCATTTGCCCGACACAAAGCCATTGTCAGGATCAGGAGCTTTAACCCACAGCAAGGGCAATTCCTCGCCTGTGAGCAGGTCATACCGTGCAAGCCACACACGCGTCTTATCGGTCCTCCAACCGGAAATCCATCCTGAGCTGCCTCTCACCACGTAGATGATGTCGTTCTTAACCACCACGCTCTGATCGGGCGTGAACTCCGTCTCAGCCTTAGGCGACATGACAGTCGCATGAGGGAGATCAATTATTTTCGAACCCTTATTACCGGTATTTACCGACCGGAACCATACTGATTTCAATTGCAGCGAGCGTTCATCATCCAAATAAAAATCCTCAAACTGTGTTGAATCCTCTACTGCCACATACACGTCAGGGATTTTCGCCCCATAAGTGACAGTGCGATCCTTGCCATAAAAATATTTGAAAGAATAAGAAGCAGTGCCCTCAGTCACCTCGACGATACGCCAGTAATATGTGGCGTTCACTCTATTTTCCTTCTTCATGGTATAAGTCTTCGGGAAAGATGACGGAGTAGCTTGATAAAAACCGTCAATCACGCTGAAATCGGGATATTTCGACAATTCGATCACTAACTTCTTACCAACAGTGCCATTCTGCACATTAAAGACAGCGTTTCCTTCACTATTCACTGACGAGGTTGCATTCATCTCCGGCAAGTCGGATTCGGCATAACATAGCAGTCCATTAAGACAAAGGATGGCTAATGCCACACATAAACATTTGAAATTCATAAGATTGATTAAATAGTTAATATCATTTTGATTTTAACAAAAGTATCTAAACGATATGATTTAAGCAAGTTATCAAGGAAATAATTTCAAAAAAATTAACCAAAACATAAAAAATCACGTTTTTCTGAAATATTTCTTGGAAAACATTTGGAATTTAAGAAAAAACGCTATAACTTTGCACACGCAAAACAGCAGAGGCTGTGGTCG
Organism: Lachnospiraceae bacterium; assembly: GCA_023663655.1. Taxonomy (GTDB): domain Bacteria; phylum Bacteroidota; class Bacteroidia; order Bacteroidales; family Muribaculaceae; genus Muribaculum. The sequence continues at coordinate 314 of JAMPGZ010000041.1, read as the reverse complement.
CAACAAAATACAAAATGGTGCGTTAGTTCAGTTGGTTAGAATACATGCCTGTCACGCATGGGGTCACGGGTTCGAGTCCCGTACGCACCGCTGAGGAGAGAGGATCTCGAGTAAATGTAAAGCTTCGGCTTTCTTTACTCGAGATTTTTTTGTGCCTATAAGCATGGTGCATTTCTTGCTGATCTTGCCAAAACAGCGGGGTGGCTTCAACGACCTTAAGGACATTAAAGACATTAAGAACCTTAACGGCTTTATGACTTTAATAAAACAAAAAAGGCTGCAAGCGTTGTGCTTGCAGCCTTGAAGGGGGCGGT
>JAMPGZ010000040.1 GCA_023663655.1 Lachnospiraceae bacterium | reverse complement strand
GTTGTATGTATTTATTGAGTAACGTGCCGGGTTCTCGTTATACATACTTTTTGATACCTCCGAGTAATAACGGGCTGAATCAAGTTGTGAATTATTCAGATAAATAAATCCCAGTGTAATCAGTTTCCCGAGGCTTTGCTTCTTTATCCGGTTGAGATAAGCCACACTCCTTTTGAAATCAGACGCAGGATTGCTGGCGTAATTGAGAGCGTATGTTGTAAACAAAGGATCAGCAGTGTCAGTTTCAGCCAAAGCTCTTTCCATAAAGATGGCAGTTGAGTCATTATGACCGATGAAAGAATAGAAAAGTCCAATGTCATGCATAGCTCTTGCCCGTTCTTCTTTTGTCCGTGACACTTTCACTGCCTCCATCGCGTAAGTTATTGCTTTAGCGTAATCCTTGTTCAACGATGGCATTGCGTACAAATTAGATAATTCGATAAAGAGTTCCGATTTTGAGGGACTCGTTGTTTCTGATGCAATATCAACTGCTTTATTAAGAAACATCGAAGCTGAATCTTGATCGCCAAGCCAACGCATTTTAATGGCTGCCAGTTGATACATGTCAAGCAAAGCCGTGGTATCCTTGCTTGTTTCATAATAGTCCAAGGCGTCATCAAAACCTTCAACCATCATGAATGACTCACCTTTGCGTAGCTTGGCTTTGGCTGTCAACATCGCTGCTGATGCTTTAATCTCGCTTGACAAGCCGTTTTGATTACTAATATCGTCAAGAATCAGCAATGCCGAGTCGGGTGCATTTTCAAGAAGTGCTCCAGCTCTTGCCAACTGCTTTCTGGCAATTGTGGCGTTATTGCAACCCACTAAAACCATTAGGCAATATATAATGACAAATATCTGTTTCATAATTACACAAAATGCTTGAGCAACCAGTTAAGCATTCTCCATCGGGTTGTGACGACTTTAAGTTTCTTTTTATGAGAAATAGCATTTATTATCTGTTTCACCACTTTATCCACCGGCATGACCCAAAACAGACCGTCGCCTTTTGCCATGCGGGTATTGACAAGTCCGGGGCGAATTTCAGTCACCGTGATTGGTGTAGATTTCGATTTTTGCCGGAGCGATTTGGTATAATTTATCTGGAACGCTTTTGATGCGCTATATGATGGTGCGATTGGAGTAGGCTGCATACCTCCCACTGATGTAATGGTGACAAGATGTCCCGATTTTTGTCGTTCGAAAATCTTGTATATTGAATCGACAGCATAAGTCCATCCCGTTACATTCACAGAGATAGTGGTCTGTTCAGTTGACAATTCCAATTCCGGATTAAGTTCACCGATTCCGGCACAAATTATTGCCAAATCAAGTTTCCCGAATTTTGAAATAACATCTTGTATCATTACTTCTGATGACGATAAATCGGAAATATCACACTGCAACGCATAAGTGTTTTTTGGATATTCGTTGACCATTTCATCAAGAATATCTTTCCTGCGTCCTGTGATTGCCACAAGGTTTTTTTTTGCAGTATAATATCGCCATAATTCATGACCTATGCCTGATGTCGCTCCTATAATTAGAATGTTCTTGCTGTTTAATCGGTCTTCTTGTTACGATTATTTAATTTTTTGCTGGATTGAATTGTAAATGTTTTTGAGGAGAATAGTGTCGGTGCTGTTGATTTGGAATGATCCGCTTTCGATCCGAATATTGATTCGTGGTGCGGTTATAACGGAGTCGTTATAGACAAAGCCAAGTTTTTTGCCAATCAACCGTTCTGTCCCATTTGCCCATTGCTGGCGTTTGTCCGGTTTTACTTGTCCTTGAATAAAAAATATACTTACAGGAGTGTTGTCGATGATAAATGTATCTCTGACAATTGCCACATATCCAAAATCTTTAACTGTCACCAACGGTTTTCCTATGATCAAATTGTCGGGATGGTCAGCGACCGGATACCAACCATCAACCCTGCGATGCGAAGAACACCCGCAAAGTATAAGGAATGCCATCAGAAGGATTGTGATTATTTGTCGGTTCATATCAGAAAAAATTAGGGTAGTGTGAAAGATATAATTTTACTCGGATAAGACTATAAATGTGATATCGGAAAAATGTTCTGTCCCAACCTCTTCCCCTTTGAGAATTGCAGGCTTCTTAATAAGTCCTTTTGTTTCCATAAGAGCCAATAAATCCCACATAACTTCGTGGTAAAAAATAACTGAAGCTTCTTCTTGTGTGGTAATGTCGTAAGTTGAAGCTATTGTGTGTGAATAGTTTTTAACCGCATTGCTTATTTGTGTGGTTATATCATTGCAAAGTACATCGATTTCATCGTGATTGCCCTTTTTTATTATCGGGATAGAGGGATGTCCATTGGAATTGACTAAATTCCATTTAACGAGCTTCGCTTTTAGTTCGTTGTCCTCAACCGGAAGTTGATTGTCCATTATGCAACGTGCAAATGCAAGTAATATCTTGTCATTGAGCCAATATCCAAGGTCATCAGTCCAATTGACATTGAGTGGACCATATCCGTTTGTGCCGTTTTTATCCTCCGGCCGTTTATTGAACATTGCCCAATAAGCTCCCGACCACGTGCCGTGGTTTTCCATTTGTTCTTGTGGTGTCAGTTTGTCATCTGACCATATATAGCCGTCAAGTAAATAAGAGAAAATCAGTGAGTATGTCTGTGCGGTATAACCTTTAGCTTTGAACACAGATATCAATTCTTTTACTTTCGGTTCTATAATTGGATATATGCTATCAGCAAATGTTTTTGACTTGCCCCTGATTTCTATTGTTTGTGATTTGTCAAAGATTGGCATCTTTGTTTTCAGTTTTCCATCCGAAAAGGAAAGTAAATCACCGACCCTTAATAATTGTAATTGACTTTTGTTGTATGGAATATTCAGGGAGTCAAGTGTTGATATTGGACCTGGCTCTCTGAATACACATAAAATATCCCAATTGTTGTCTACGATATATTGACTCGGATGAAATGAACTGTATGAACAGAAAGCTGTAGTAGAGAAATCCTTGAATGGTCGCCCTAAGATTGAATCTTTAGTAGTTACGCTTTGAGTATAACCGTCGACTGAGATCAGTAGTGTCAAAATGAGAGTTATAAACTTATTCATGGGTTGATGCATTGATATTAATTTCTGAGTTTATGATTTAATTTACAAAGTTACAACCGATAAAAATAAAAACTCTCAACAAATGTTTAGAGGTCGGAATTTTAACAGTTGGCGAGGTGGGTTTCTGTGTTTTGTAATCGGATTTTGTGTGTCGGACGCGATGTATCGCGTCCCTACTTGAAGCAATCTTTGTCCCAGTTCGATACGTTGGTGTCGATGTACTGCATTATGTTGTCATAAGCCCTTTGGTCGCGAATAATGTGTTCATGAAAGCGCGGTTGCCATATCGGTAGGGACGCGATACATCGCGTCCGCGACTGCATAGCCGGGTCATTCGTCCGCGACTGCATAGCCGGGTCATTCGTCCGCGACTGCATAGCCGAGTTGTTTGTCAGCAAAGCCGTATCATTCGTTCGTGCAAGGCGAGTTACCGCAGCTTTGAATGAGCCAATAATTGTTGCCAAAGTGGAATTATGATGAAAATCTGCACAGATTTCACCGTGACGTGGTGCTTTCAGGCATCCGATGGATTGTGGCTTGTTTTGTTTGGTTGTTGGATTGGGCTGAGTGCAGGTTTGGTGGGCGTTTTGTGTGGCGGACGCGATGTATCGCGTCCCTACGGCAATAACAATATGGATGTGGTTGGGCATGATGACATGGTTCAGAATGGTGCAATTGGGATGGTGGTCAGTGATTTTATCCAGACATTTTTTTGCGATTTCGCCCAGCGGTGACAAGTGCATGGTATTGTCATGGATCGTGCCGAATATCCGTATTTTGTTGATGCTGCACATTGTAACGAAATATACGCCGGAATTGTAGTCGTGCCAAATGGCTCGGAATGCGTGTCGATCCATGGTTTTTCGGTTGAGCAGGATTATTAGTTGGCGAGGTAGGTTTCGGCTGCTGTGAGTGACTCGGGCTTGCCGATGTCAAACCATGCGTATTGTGCATCAGGCTGGAACCCGTTGAAGTTGAGATGCCGGCAAACACCGATATAGAAGTCCATTATAGAGAATGCTTCTCCCTCTTTTCTGAATGATGTCAACTCATGAAGAGCTGATGGTGACAAGACATGGATGCCATTGAAGGCGTATTTTTTGAAATAGGCGGCGTTGGTTCCAGCCGGCTTCACTTCACCGGTAGAGTCGTTTATCCAACCGTTCATTTTCATGTCGTTGTCAAAAAGCAGGTAGCGTGAGGTCTTTCGGCTGCTCACCAGCAGGGTTGCGTCAGAGTGGGAGTTGCAATGGGCATCGTAAAGTTCGCGTAGATCCAAGTCGGTGAGGATATCAGCATTGTGTACTATGAACGGCTCGTTTCCATCAAGCCACGAAGCGGCTTTCACTATTCCGCCCCCGGTGTCAAGCAGTTTGTGGCGTTCATCGCTGACGGCTATCTCTATTCCGAAATTTTTATGTGAATCAAGAAAGTCGATGATCATGTCGGGAAAATGATGCACATTGACTATGATATGAGAGCATCCGGCGTTTTTCAGATTTATTATGACACGTTGTAGCATGGGGACACCGCCAACTGGCACAAGCGCTTTAGGCATCGAGTCGGTGATAGGACGCAGCCGTGTGCCGAGCCCGGCTGCGAAAATCATAGCTTTCATTTCAATATCAGTTTTTTGCCAAGTTCAAAATGCGTGAGTTCAATAATTGCTTCGGGGAAGCGTTCATGCAGATGTGCCGCGAGATGCTCGGCGCTATAGACAGAGCGGTGTTGCCCGCCGGTGCATCCGAAGCTCACCATGAGGCTTGTGAATCCACGTTTGAGATATGTTTCCACCGAATTATCGACCATTGGATATACTTCACTCAGAAACTGCAATATGGATCCGTCGGTTTCAAGAAATTCGATCACTTCGCGATCGAGTCCTGTGAGCTGCTTATATTGGTCATATCTTCCAGGATTGTGGAGAGCCCGGCAGTCAAATACAAATCCGCCGCCGTTGCCCGACAGGTCGGTGGGTATGCCATGTCGGTTATATCCGAAACTTGCGACTTTAACCGTAAGAAGGTCGGTTTTTTCTTGCCGGTCATTGAATCGCTCGATCGACGACATCTCTTTAAGTAGACGATTCAGGTATGGCAGCTCGTGGAATCCTGGATCGAGTATTTCGGTGAGATTATTTATTGCTCCGGGGATGCTTTGTAAAAAGTGTGGTTTATGTTCCACGTAGCCTCTGAACCCGTAGGCACCCAGCACTTGCAGCGTGCGGAACAATACGAAATAGGGGAGTGTGTGATAGAAATTGTCTCGGTCAATTTCGGCAAATTCCGATGCTGCATTCAGGTAGTCTTCAATCAGCTTTTCGCGGAGTGATTGGGGAAATGCTGCTTTTGCTTGCCATAGGAATGAAACGAGATCATACTGCCACGGTCCGCGACGTCCGCCTTGAAAGTCGATGAAGTATGGTTCACCGTTCTTTATCATCACATTTCTTGACTGAAAATCGCGGAACATGAATGTGTCGCTTTTCTCTCGGAGAAGAATATCAGCAAGTTTTTCAAAATTATCTTCGAGCAAATCTTCGCGAAATTCGATGCCGGTAGCTTTCAGAAAGCAATATTTGAAATAATTAAGATCCCAAAGCACCGACCGGCGATCCATCTCCGGCACCGGATAGCATTTACCATAGTCGAGGTCTTTGCCCCCTATCCACTGCATTTTGGGTAGGAGGGTGATTGTCTTTGTCAGAAGAGCGGTTATTTCTTCATTCCACTGCGACTTGTCGGGTCTTTTAGAAATTAAATCAAACAGTGCCGTATCGCCGAGATCCGATTGCAGATAGCAGCTATGTTCTACCGTCATGGCAAGTATCTCCGGAACCGGCAACCCTTTCTTGTGAAAATTTTCGCACAGGTATATGAACGCTTCGTTTTCTTCCCGAGAAGTGCCGATGGTTCCTATTACATCGGGATCCGGACCAAGACGAAAATACCGGCGGTTGCTCCCGGCTCCGGCTATTCTTTTTGTTTCGGCGGGAGTATGTCCCGTGAGGGTTTTATATAGAATAAGAAGTTGTTTTTCCATCATAGAGGTAATCATTTTCAACAAAATTACGCAGAATTCCGCGAATAAATATTACATTTGCAATTAAAATAAGAAAGAAGTATGACAAAAGTATCTCAACGGGGAACAATAATGCCCGCTTCTCCAATCAGGCGTTTGGTTCCATTGGCTAACGCCGCAAAAGAGCGTGGCATCAAAGTTTATCACCTGAATATCGGTCAGCCCGATGTTCCGACTCCGCAGCAAGGGCTCGATGCGTTGAAGCACATTGACCGCAAGGTGCTGGAGTACAGTCCGTCGGAGGGACTGTTGTCATTGCGTCAGAAACTTCATCAATATTATAAGCGCTTTAACATCGATGTGGATGTTGAGGATATTATTGTCACCACGGGTGGATCGGAGGCTGTGCTGTTTGCATTTCTTGCCTGTCTTGATCCCGGCGATGAGATAATCGTCCCGGAGCCGGCATACGCCAATTACATGGCTTTTGCCATCTCTGCAGGAGCGAAGATCATCACAGTCCCCTCAAGCATTGAGGATGGATTTTCATTGCCGCCGGTTGAGGAATTTGAGAAACTTATAACGCCTAAGACCAAAGGTATCCTTATCTGCAACCCGAATAATCCTACCGGCTACCTTTATACTATGAAGGAGATGCTTCAGATTAGGGATTTGGTGAAAAAATATGATCTGTTCCTGTTCTCTGACGAGGTGTATCGTGAATTCTGCTATACCGGCGCTCCTTACATTTCGGCGTTCCATCTTCCCGGAATCGAGGAACAGGTGGTGTTGATTGACTCAGTGTCAAAGCGTTACAATGAATGCGGTATCCGCATCGGTGCTTTGATCACAAAGCATGAGGAGCTTAAAAAGAATGTGATGAAATTCTGTCAGGCTCGTCTGAGTCCTCCATTGTTGGGGCAGATTGTCGCTGAGGCTTCGATTGACACTCCGAAGGAATATATGCTTGAGACCTACAACGAGTATGTTGAGCGCAGGAAATTCCTGATTGACCAGTTGAACAAGATCCCCGGATGCTACACGCCAATACCTATGGGTGCGTTCTATACTGTGGTACGCCTGCCGGTCGATGATGCCGACAAGTTCTGTGAATGGTGTCTCGAACATTTTGAATACGAGGGACAAACCATTTTTATGGCTCCGGCATCGGGATTCTACACCACCGAGGGAATGGGCAAAAATGAAGTGCGCATGGCTTATGTGCTATGCAAGGAGGAGCTTGCCAAGGCGATGCAAGTGCTCGGCGAGGCTTTGAAAGCTTATCCCGGAAGAACTGTCTAAACATTCGCGCATCACTCGTTGCCCATGAACTATGAACTGTTCATAGCCCGCCGTTTGCGACTCTCCGACGAGAGCCGCCGTGGAATGTCGCCAGGCATCATTATCGCTATCGCAGGAATAGCCTTGTCGATGATGATTATGATGGTGGCGATGAGCATAGTGTATGGGTTTAAGAAGGAGATACGCAATAAAGTGACAGGATTTGACTCGCAGGTGACGATTCATCCTGCGTCCTACGAATCGGGCATTGATGCTGATTATCTCGATATGTCGGATGAACTCTTCCGGGTCATTTCCGGAACCGGATTTTTTGACACTCCTTCGCTTGTGATTCAGCAGCCGGCAATTATAAAAACCGACTCTACATTTCAGGCGATAGTTGTAAAGGGGATAAGCCCCGGATCGGGATGGAATTTTGTGAGGGATAATGTGGCAGATGGCGATATCCCTGACTACGCTGATCCTGAAAACCGCAACAAGGTTGTGGTGTCACGCATTATTGCCGGTAAGCTCGGGCTTGCCGTGGGCGACAAGGTAAATGCTTATTTCTTTGTCGACAATGCTTTGAAGGCGCGCCGCATGGATGTTGCCGCCATATATGACACCAACTTTGGTGACTATGACAAGGCTTTTGTGTTCAGCTCCCTGCCATTCGCTCAATCGGTAGCGGCGGTGGGCGAAAATACCGGAAGTCGCATCGAGTTGATGACAAATGGCTCTGCGTCGGTCGATGAAAGTGCGTTGAAACTTCAGAATGAAATGATGCTCGCCTGTTATACCGGCAAGCTCAAAGGCACTTACCGCTTGTCGACAGTATCTGACAATGGAATGATGTATTTTAACTGGCTCGAACTGCTTGACACTAATGTGGTGGTGATACTCGTGCTGATGGCGTTGGTGTCGGGATTCACATTGATATCGAGCCTGTTCATTATTATTCTTGAACGTGTCAACATGATTGGCATTCTGAAGGCGTTGGGCTCCACTGATGGTGAGATAAGACGCATTTTCAGCTATGTGGCTCAGAAACTCGTCATTGCCGGAATTCTGATAGGCGATTTGATAGGAATATCATTTCTGCTGATCCAGAAATATACCCGACTGTTGCCGCTTGATCCCGATGCCTATTATCTGGACTATGTGCCGGTGGAGGTCAACTGGTGGCAGATACTGCTCTTGAATATATGTGTGTTTGTGTTGTGCTGGCTCATGATTCTTGTGCCGGGACAGATAGTGGCTCGGATAAATCCCGCAACGTCAATACGCTATGAGTAAACCGATTTAAACGAAAGGGATATGCGAGGATTGCTTTACATTATAATGATGCTGGTGATTGCCGGATGTTCTTATTCCAATTCTCAGTCATTGAAGCGCATCGATGAGGCTCAGTCGCTCATGTTGAGTGACCCTAAGGCGGCGTTGGACAAACTGAATGCCATTGATGTAGCTGCCTTGGGCGACTCTGCCTTAGTGGCGCGTTGGGCTCTGCTTTATAGTGAGGCTATGGTGGCAAATAAAATAAGTGCCCCCACCGACACCATAGTCGACATGGCGATTGACTATTATTCCCGACATGATTTTGCTGCCGAGCTCCGTCATGCATCCGCATTGAAAGCATTGCTTAAGAAGGGTGGCAATGCTGATGAGCTTGCTTCGGCGCTTTACTTGCAGAAAGAAAAGGAGTTCATGCTCTATCGTGAGCGAGTTAAGCATGAGCGATACCTGTATGCCGGTATATTCCTGTTGCTTCTCGCTATGGGGGTGATTCTTTGGCAGCACAACAAGATGAAGCTGAAAGATGCCCGCAATGCGGCATTGTTTGCCGAAGCTGCGGGGCTACGGGCTGATATATCAGGGCATTTGTCAGGTCTGAACCGTCTTGAATTGTGGCTTTCCGATATTCTCGCAGTGCATTTCAATGTGATTGACGAGCTTTGTCAGACTTATTATGAATCGCAAGGCACCAAAATCGAACGAAAAGCTATCGTGGATAAGGTAAAAGAGCAGATTGCAGCGCTGAAAGCCGATGAGAATGTGTTTGCCAAAATGGAGCTATGCGTTGACCGTTGCCGTAAGGGATTGCTTTCCCATCTTAAAGAGGAGTATCCCTCGATAAAGCCCGATGAATACCGAATGATGGTCTATCTCGCAAGTAATCTTTCGAGCCGTTCGATAGCTCTTCTGATAGGGGAGAGCATTGATGTGGTCTACAAGCGTAAATCCCGATTGAAATCAAAATTATCATCGCTCGAACTGCCTCATTCCGAGCTTTTCTTGTCAATATTTTGATCTATAAGGCAACCGGTCAGAAAATTTTGGCGTGGTTCTTTGTAATGTACTGAAATACAGTGGTGTAATTTGCTGCTTGTCAGCTTTTATTTTTGGATTTTAACCTCGTGGCAATGTAATTTTGACAACGAAAAACTTCAAAATTATATGACCATGACAAGTAATTATTTTAGAGCCTGTCAGTCGGCTCGACAGTGTGCTGCGTTAGTGATGTTGATGGGAGGGTTATCCATTTATGGGCAGCAGAATGATGTGCCTTTGGATTCTATCACACGCGAACTTCAGGAAATTGTAGTCAAAGCTGATCAGCCGGTGACAAAATTAGTTGGCACCTCTCTTGTGTCAGTCATTTCCGGAACGCCGCTACAGAATCTTGGCACGGTGCTTGATGTGCTTGCTCATCTTCCGATGATCACAGTCGATGGTGATGCTGTGTCAGTGACCGGTAAAGGAACTCCCGAAATATATATTGACGGACGTCCCATGCGTGTTGCCGACGAGTTGATAAGGCTTCAGTCCGATAACATAAAGCGCATTGAGCTTGATATGGCTCCGGGTGCAATGTATGCCGGCTCGGTCAATGCCGTGCTTAGAATCACGACAAAGCACAGCTTCATCGACGGTGTTTCGCTGGTTGAACGTGGTGATGTGAGCTTGCGCCGTAAGTGTTCACTCAGCGATATGCTCGATTTGAATTACCGCAACGGGAATTGGGATGTTTTTGTCGCAGGAACCATTGCCAAGAACAATAAAGTTATAAAAGGTTCCACTGTCAACCGATTGTTGTATGAAGGAAAGGAAACAATCGTGGGAAGTTCACAACATAATTCCTATCCTTCGACCGAAGGCGCTTTAAAAGCCGGGTTCAACTATTCGGCTGACGATATGTCGTTAGGCGGTTACTACCGTTATGACCCCGAACACTCCGACTTTGAAAATACCGGAAAAGAGTGGTGCGGCACGGAACCCGCGCTCGACAGGGTGATATCTCGGTCTATGAGATCTCATAGACATCAGGGATCGGTCTACTATGATGATAAAATCGGAGGGAAATATGCGGTTCATTTCGACGGGGATTTTCTCAGTACGCATTCTTCAGGCGATGTGTCGGCACTCTATCCTTCGGATGTTGTTCCGGCTGTGAAATCGGAGGAAAGACGGAAGTCTTCGCTATGGGCGGGCAGGTTCTATGTTAAGTTTCCGGTTTGGAGCGGTGAATTGACATTAGGCACTCAGGATTCCTATACTCGTAGCAAGCTCGACTACCGTATGCTCAACGATGAAGTCGGTGAATACATACCCTCGTCGTTTACCGATGGCAGACAGTTGTCTGCCGCATTTTTTGCCTCTTGGAGCCGTATGTGGGGCAATTTCAGCCTGAATGCAGGATTGCGATATGAATATGTCGACTATCGGTTTGACGCTGACGGCAAAAAGGACCGCGATGTGAGCCGACGTGACCATCTGCTCACCCCCGATGTGTCGCTGGGGTATTTCTTTGACGAGCAGTCGCAGCTCTCCGTCAGCTATAAGATGGCGACTTTGCGTCCGCCTTACTCACAGCTCACCGGTAGTCTCAGCTATGTAGGCTCGCATGAGATAGAGGGTGGCAATCCTGCTTTGCGCGATGAGCGGATGCATGACTTTCAGATTTTTGGAATGTGGAGGGACTTTATGTTTCAAGCCGATTACACACGCAGCATCGACACTTATGGATTCGTCAAGCGTCTTTATCCGGCATCATCGTTGCAATTGCTTATGCAGCCGGTCAATATGGATGTGTCGGCAGTCGATCTTTACTTTATATGGCGTAAGAATATAGGGATATGGAATCCTGATGTCGCTGTCGGAATGCATAAACAGTGGTTGGAGCTGGAAGGGGTGAAACACAATAAGCCCATAATCTCCTACGACTTTGATAATATGATCTCTTTGCCTGCCGGATTCTTGCTCACCGTAGGCGTTCATGGACAGTCGAGCGGAGATATGCACACCAACCTCTTCGCCTCCTCTTGGTTCACGATGAATGCTTCAGTGTCACGTCATTTTTTGAAAAAGGCTTTGCAGGTGAAAGTTTCTGCGACCGATATATTCAACACTGCCTGCAATGATTGGTCGATGAACACTTGCGGTGTTTCGGTCGACAAACGTCAAAGTTATGACCGCAGGGGTGTGGCGATCTCGATCACCTATAAATTGCATCCGGTGGGCAGCAAGTATAAAGGAAAATCTGCATCGGAATCTGAAATGAGGCGATTGTGACAGATGCGTGGGCTTGGAGATTTAGTGGGATTGTTGTCATAAATTGGTGAACTTTGATTATAATTATTACGTTTTATTGCAAAGTTTCTACTATCTTTGTACTTCCTTATTTATGACTATTTAATGAACGGAACAATTGATATTGCAAAACTCGTAATCGAGGGAATCCAGAATCGCAAAGGGAAAAAAATTACAGTAGTAAATCTTGAAGATATTGACGGTGCTGCCGCCAATCGCTTCATAATCTGTCAAGGTTCGTCAACGATGCAGGTAAGCGCCATTGCCGACAGCATCCGTGAGACATTGCAGAAGGAAGCCGATATAAAACCGTTCAATTACGACGGTTACCAAAATTCGCAATGGATTGTGATTGACTACGGTGATACTTTTGTGCATATTTTCCTGCCTGACACTCGTCAATTCTACAATCTTGAGGAGCTGTGGAGCGATGCGGCTATAACCGAGATTCCTGATGTCGATTGAACTGCCTGTGGCTCTCAATCTTTGCGTTATTAACGAATAATTAAACCAATAAATATGGCTCTTACACCTAAAAAGCCCACAATAAAATTCAGCATCTATTGGATGTATGCCATTGTCTTTCTTGTACTGATAGGCATATATTACCTTGATGAGAATTCCATCACCAAGGAGGTGAGCTATTCGGAATTTGAAAAATATGTCACCGACGGCGGCGTAAAGCAGATCGTTGTCTTCACCAATAAGAATGAGGCTGAGGCTGTGATCACTGATTCGCTTGCCGCTAAGATATTCCCTCCATCGCAATACACTGAGGGGTCACATCAGGAAGTGAAGATTGTGACCGCGATACCGAGTGCCGACAAACTTCAGGATAAGATTGACCAATGGCAGCAGGATGGCGTGTTCAAAGGAAAATTCTCATTTGAAAAGGGTAGCGACTATTCAGCTATGTTCTGGTCGTTTGCTCCGATATTGCTGCTCATTGTCTTCTGGTTTGTCATCATGAAGAGGATGTCAGGCAAAGACGGCGGTGGCGGCGGAGTGTTCAATGTCGGAAAATCCAAGGCTCAGATATTTGACAAGGATGGTCCTATTCAGGTGACATTCAAGGATGTTGCAGGACTATCGGAAGCTAAGACCGAAATTGAGGAAATAGTTGAATTCCTTAAAAATCCGCAGCGTTACACCGACTTGGGAGGTAAAATTCCTAAGGGTGCCCTGCTCGTAGGCCCTCCCGGAACCGGTAAGACCCTGCTTGCCAAGGCTGTTGCCGGAGAAGCCAACGTGCCATTCTTCTCTATGTCAGGTTCTGACTTTGTCGAGATGTTTGTCGGTGTGGGTGCTTCTCGTGTGAGGGATCTGTTCCGTCAGGCAAAAGAAAAAGCGCCCTGTATTGTGTTCATTGACGAGATCGATGCCGTGGGGCGTGCCCGTGGACGTAATCCCAATATGGGTGCCAACGATGAGCGTGAGAATACCCTCAACCAGTTGCTCACCGAGATGGACGGATTCGGTTCTAACAGCGGTGTCATAATCCTTGCAGCTACCAACCGTGCCGATATTCTTGATAAGGCTCTGTTGCGTGCCGGACGTTTTGACCGCCAGATCTACGTGGATCTTCCCGATTTGAACGACCGAGTGGCTATCTTCAATGTGCATCTTCGCAACATTAAGACCGATGACTCGCTTGATGTGGAACTTTTGGCACGCCAGACACCCGGATTCTCCGGAGCCGATATCGCCAACGTCTGCAACGAAGCGGCGCTTATTGCGGCTCGCCACAATAAGCCGTGTGTCACCCGTCAGGATTTCAATGATGCGGTCGACCGTATAATCGGCGGTCTTGAGAAGCGTACAAAAATCACTACCGACGAGGAAAAGAATGCAATCGCTGTTCACGAGGCGGGACACGCTACTATTTCATGGCACTTGCGTTATGCCAACCCTCTGGTTAAGGTTACGATTGTGCCACGCGGAAAGGCTCTCGGGGCTGCGTGGTATCTGCCCGAAGAGCGTCAGATCACACCATCCGAGGCTTTGCTCGATGAAATGTGTTCCACTCTTGGCGGACGTGCGGCTGAAGAACTGTTCCTCGGTCACATTTCTACCGGAGCGGCAAATGACCTTGAGCGCGTCACCAAACTTGCCTACGCTATGGTTGCCTACTACGGTATGAGTGAGAAATTGCCCAATCTCTGCTACTACGATTCTACAGGACAGGAATACGGATTCTCCAAGCCCTACAGCGAAGAGCGTGCGAAAAATATCGATGCCGAGGTGTCAAGAATCATCAATGAGCAGTATGAACGTGCCAAAGAGATTTTGAGAAAACATGCTGAAGGACACCGACAGCTCGCCGATGTGCTGATTTCACGTGAGGTGATTTACACCGAAGATGTGGAGCACATATTCGGAAAAAGGCAATGGGTGTCACGCACCGATGAGATTTTCGCAAGCCGTCAGCTCACCGAGCACAAAGAATCTCAGGTAGAAGATGTGAAAGCTGAGGAAGTCGGCGATGAAAAGTCCGCCGACGAACCGGATTCAAACTCCCTCAACCCCAACATCCCGCCAATCCCTGACCAACCCTCCGGAAAATAACACATTCCCACCATAAAAAGAGGTTATGCCATTCCGCATAACCTCTTTTTTCACATCCACCTCCATCCCCCGGCAGACAACCCCAAACCCACGCATGTCTAATTGCCTGAAAGGCAACTTCTATGGGTAGCCGGGGTCCGGAGCCGTAGGCGTAGACCCCCGGCGCGGAGAAAGCGATAACACCCAACGGGCATCGAAGATGTCCACCAATCCCGGAGCACTAAAGACCACACTCCACGCATGGGTAATTGCCTGGAAGGCAAATTCTCTGGTGTAGCCGGGGGCCGGAGCCGTAGGCGTAGACCCCCGGAGAGATGACGACGGCAATCCCAACGCACTAATCGTCGTA
>JAMPGZ010000003.1 GCA_023663655.1 Lachnospiraceae bacterium | reverse complement strand
TTTGGGCAAAGATAATGCATGGTTTATGGGGATTTACCCACTTTTTATCCCCATGGGTGAATTTTTTTCAACGGGCTCGTGGGATGGCGTGGTAAAAATGCGGTCTACAGGACCGCCATATGTCAGGCACGTAGCACCTGGGAATGCCGAGGCATGGATAATTCCCCATATATATGGAGTTCCGGAGGAACGATACAATTGTGTCGCTCTTACAGAGCTTAATTAAATTTCGGATCCATTTACCCGGCATTTCGCTGACGCTACATGCCGGGCTAAACTCTTACGGTCCTACAGACCGATTTTGTATTGGCTGTTTTGTAGTTCCGATTGTAGGACGTCTTCGACGCCCGTTTCGTGGCGGTGCCTAGCTCCGCGCCTCGGCTTCGCCTCGTGGCGGAGCTATGACTGCATTGCCGTTTCACGGCAGTCATGGCGTTATCCGAGAATCTTGCTTCGGCAGCACCTCGTACGATTGTATTGACGTTTCTCGGCAGTCATGGCGTTATCCGAGAATCTTACTTCGGCAGCACCTCGTACGATTGTATTGCCATCGCTCGGCATTGGTCTGTTGCTTGTGTCGCTCTTATAGAGCTTGAAGCTGATTTCACATCATTTCCCAGCATTCCGCTAACGCTACATACCGGCTGATTTCGTGCGGTCCTGCAGACCGAATTTATTGTTGGCTCAGCAGGTACAGCATCGGAGGTGTCCTGAAATTCATATCTTGTTGTCAACATGGCATAATGGTCTTGTTATAATGACTATTTAAACGGATTCTTAGGGAGACAAAAAAAGACCATAGTACTCTTTATGAAACTATGGTCTTTCGATAATCCACTGCTGTTGAATATCGGATAGAGAATATTTATCGGAACATGGAAATATGATCATTGCCATTGCTATCAGACAATGACAAGTCAGTTAAAAGTTTTCCGAGACTTAATATCGGAATCTTTGGAATCATATTTTTCAACGCGATATATTCCGGTGAATTAAAGACACATCCATCATCCGGAGTTCCCTTGGGAGCGTGAATGACAACGGCATTGAGTGCGTTTTTAATTGAAATATATACCGGAATATCGGGATGATCTGTTCTATGCACGATTCTGAATTCCTGCTCATAGCTCCAATCTTCGCTCTTTTTGAAGAAAATTTCATCAATGTTCTTCTTAAAAAACATCTTCGGATCTTCACCACAAATTATCGAAGAATCAAAATCGCTGTAATAATCTCCAAAATATGTGATTTTATTGTAGTAAGATTGATGCGGAAGATTTGCCAAAAGCACTGCCTTGTCAAAAATGAGGCAGACTCCGGTTCCTTTATCTCCATAATGCCCCCACATTGCAGGAATTGCAAAACCATCACGCTTACCATTCATTGTGAAGCTCATTTGCCGGTAATGCTTGAGCTCTTTTGACGATTCTTCTATGGCACCACCATACATATCATGTATTCGCTCTAATATATCGTTTGAATTTGATATATTTGAAAATCTCAACATTCCGGAAGTGAGAATTTGGGAAGCACAATACATTGATGTATAATGGAACAGATATTGCCGCCGTGGATTTATGCGATTTTCACACCACTTAAAGCCATTCCGGTATGGTGCAAGTTTATATCTATATGCTTTCATTTTATCGGTTTAATATAATTAAAGTGATAGCCACATCTTTCAGTATATGCATCTAATGATTTCTCTGGGACATAAGCATCAGGAAGAGATAGAGCATCATCATCCAGTTTCCGATAGCTAAATGCACCATTTTCAATCGCCGGTGGAATCATACCTTTGAAGATTACCTCTTTAAGAAGTCCCGGTTTGCTATAGAATTCTCCAGTATCAAATGCATCTGCCCCAATATAAGACACTAATTCCGGAATTACGATAGATATCAAAGGTTTACAGTGTATGAACGCAGACCTCCCTATATAAATCAATGATTCCGGGAGTACGACAGATGCAAGGGATCCGCAATCTGAGAAAGCTCTAAATCGAATCTCAGTAACAGTTGATGGCAACACAATTGATGTGATTTTGGATTCTCTAAATGCTTCTTCGTCAATAATGCGGGTTTTATATTCTGCATTGTCTATTGTTACGGACGCATAAAGTCGAGGTGCCGGAGGAAGTTCCACATCGTCATATCCTATTATTTCGAGATGGGAATCGACAATTTTATACTTCACATAATCAAGAAAGAATGTTGTGCCGTCTATCATAGAGAATACGGCATCGCCCTTGGTTAATCCATCGGAATTAATCTTTACGCTCAAATTCGATCCTCCATTAGACGAGCCGCCGGACGATTTGGGATCATCATCTTTGCTACAGGCACAGCACACACTAATCAATGCTAACACAACGATTGGTTTGATAAATTTTAAAGAAAACATAGAAATTAGAAAAAGCACCAACGACCCCTCTGTCGGTAATTAAAAATGAAAAAAAGCGTAGGAATCTGTATCTGTTACCGTCCTTCTGTTGGAGGCTTCTCGCATTGCCTTTCTCTGTTGGACGGCAACGCAGAAGCCCACGCTTGTATATGCAACGGATGCGTCCGGCTATACCTCTCCCGAGATATCCTGCCGAAAACAAGATATTACATATCCACGGGCATCTACCGTTGCTCAACCCTTGACAGAGAATGAAATTTTGCGAGAATTTCCAACAATCAAGAATCAGCGCGGATAAACGCTTTCTATGTATGTTTACTACATCCCACCTCTCAAAATCCCAAACGTGGACTCTGCGATGCGGTATGAGAAAGCAAATGTAGTGATTAGTTTCTATTTTCGCAACAATCAGTTGAAAAAATCTAAAGCATATTAAATTCTTCATTCTGACATGACGGTATCCACGTCCCGGCAACGATGGCGTGGCTCTCGGTGCTGACTGTAGCCGGCTGATGTCAGCGTCCTTCGGGCGTGTTGCCGTGATTTTGTACCCTTGTGTGAATTTTTTTCAACGGGCTCGTCCCGTCCGGGACTCGTTGGGTAGGGATTGTGTCCAGCCCCCGGCTTCGCTCGCTCAGCCGGGGATATCTACAGCCTAGTGCCTACCGGCACTTAGTTTGTTTTTGGTATGTTCGGATGATGGACATCTTCGATGTCCGTTTCGTGGCGGTGCCTTTCTCCGCGCCTCGGCTTCGCCTCGTGGCGGAGCTATAACTACATTGCCGTTTCACGGCAGCCATGGCATTATCCGAGAATCTTTCTCCGGCAGCACCTCGGCTTCGCCTCGTGGCGGAGCTATTACTGCATTGCCGTTCCACGGCAGTCATGGCGTTATCCGAGAATCTTGCTTCGGCAGCACCTCGTACGATTGTATTGCCGTCGCTCGGCATTGGTCTGTTGCTTGTGTCGCTCTTACAGAGCTTGAATCTGATTTCACATCATTTCCCAGCATTCCGCTAACGCTACATACCGGCTGATTTCGTGCGGTTCTACAGACCTATTTCGTCTTGGCGGTTTTGATTGGCGTGGATATGTGCTATTGTGTGTCTATCCTTAAAAGCGACGATGAGTTTTGGCGGGACTTTAGAGGGGATAACCCGCAGCCGAGTGAGAAAGAGGATGGTTAAAATAACGCCGCCGAAAAACTTTCGGCGGCGTTGTCCAAGCGGTGTTACTGCTTTTATTTTGCGAGATGATTAAGAATCCAGTCGAGTTGTCCGCGCTCTGTAGCGTCAGATGTCCAGTGCTCGTTGATTGGGGTTATTAATGCTTCTTTAGGGGCTGTGATCACATTGTAGACGGCATAGCTCGTGGTAGGAGGGCAAGTATTGTCATTATATCCCCATGTAATATAGGTTGGCACAGTAAGTTTCCGCGCGAAGTTGACAACATCATAATATGCCATTGTTTTAAGTTTTTCAGGCGTATCCATTCCGGGGGTGTTGAAGAAATGCGGATATCCTCCTGCACGTCCGGCTTTGTATCCAGCCATATCGCTAAGCGCCGGATGATTGGCAACACACAATGTAACCCTCGGATCAAGACCGGCAGTGACGATAGCCAACGCACCACCTTGGCTTCCTCCTTGCACAGCCACATTTTTACCATCCCATTCCGGACGCGAGGTCAAGAAATCAATAGCACGCACGCAAGCCATATACACACGCTTCATGTAATAATTGTCTTTGTTGTCAAGACCATTTTGCAAATAACCGTTTTCTCTGGCACCAAAAGCCTTGCTTATCTCCTGAAATTGCTGCTCGCTCATTTCAGGATTCAATCCATGGATCTCCATTTCAAAACGCAAGCATCCGTTTTCACCATAATATTTATGGCGCAGAGGTTCTTTGATAGTCTTGATTCCGGCACCGGGAGGACACAGTACGATGGGGCACGACCCAGGCTTTGCGTTTTTAGGCATAGAAAGATAACCATAGATGGCTTGTCCTTGACGGGAAACAGTCAGCTTCACCAAATAGCAGTCCATTTTATCGGTGGAATATTGCGGTGCGGGCGTAATGGTATAGCTCAACGGCACCTTGCCAAGCTCATCCTTATTCTTCTGCCAAAAAGAATCAAAGTCGTCAGGCATCTGAGTGTAGGGCTGTATTTTCTCAGGAGAGAAGCCGACCTTCACATGGTGACGATAGTCAACGCCATCGACAGTAGCTGTAAGGCGACAGTCTCTGAATCCGGGAGTTTTCATAGTTCCGATTTTAATGTCAGCCATCCCATTTTTCAGAGTTGTGGTTCCGGTGGCATCAGCCGGCATCATATCGCCTCCGATTTCATATTTCAGAGTGACATCATCCACCGGAATACCGTATTTATAAAGCTGCACCTGAATTTTGGGATTTTCTCCCGTTTTGTAAATCCAGTCGGCGTGATCAGGAACTGTCACCCACAGCACATCGCTGCGATAGGGATAATTTTCGCAATATCCGCAAATGTACATGAATAATGATAGAATCAGCAACAAATTTCTTTTCATTGGCATAATGTTTTAGGTGTAATAAATGATTGTATTTTTTTTACAAAGATAACTAAATAAAATGACTGACACCCGTGCAATCGAGCGCCAAATAGAAAAATTTGCTAATTCGATAAGTGTTTCCTATTTTTGTAAATAAATCTTATAGCTTTACAGAAATGATTGACGAAATATTGAAGTACAACAAGAAATTTGTAGAGAACAAGGAGTATGAACGCTTTATCACAAGCAAGTATCCTGATAAAAAGATTGCGATTGTCACCTGTATGGACACAAGGCTCGTTGAATTACTCCCGGCGGCACTTGGATTTAAAAACGGCGATGTAAAAATCATAAAGAACGCCGGCGGCGTTATCACAAATCCTTTCGACTCCACGATGCGCAGCATCCTTGTGGCAGTCTATGAGCTTGGAGTAAAGGAAATAATGGTCATAGGTCATACCGGATGCGGAGTACAAGGAATGGATGCTGACGAGATGCTTCATCTAATGAGGGAACGAGGAATTTCGGAAGAACACATATCTCTTATGATGCATTGTGGAATAGACCTCAAAAGCTGGCTACATGGATTTGAGGATACGGACGATGCCGTGCATGAAACTGTGGATTTGATTGCAAAACATCCTTTGGTGCCTTCGGATGTGGTGGTTAAAGGATATGTGATTGATTCATTAACCGGTGAATTGCGACAACTTTAGCCATCGCTCATTGTTCTTCCATAAAGAACCACAATTAAAAATTTAACAATAAAAACATTTACTCATGAAGAATTTGGGGAAGCTCATGCCGGCGTTATTGATAGCGCTTGGCATCGTGATTTTGGGAATTTGCATAAAAACAGGCATTGACAACATCGCTTATCGAGATAGAATTGTCACAGTGAGAGGACTTGCTGAAAGAGAAGTCCCTGCCGATCTGGTGACATGGCCTATAACATATAGCCTTGCCGGCAACAATCTACAGAATATATATGACCAGGTAAGCAAAAACAATGACATAATTGTGAAATTTCTCACATCCAACGGTATCAGCTCTGACGAGATTTCCGTCAACCCGCCGGATACTTACGATGCTACATCCAACCGTTATCGCTCCGACTCCTTTGCCTACAATTATTCAATAAACTGCACGGTGACTGTCACTACCAAACAAGTGAGCAAAGTGAGAGAATTGCTGAACCGCCAATCGGAACTGCTTAAAGAGGGCGTGGCATTTTCCAATTCCTATATCAATTATCAGTTCACAGGGCTAAACTCCATAAAACCGGAGATGATTGCCGAAGCCACTAAAAATGCCCGTGCCGCAGCCGATCAATTTGCAGCCGACAGCGAAAGCCGTGTAGGCAAGATAAAGACAGCATCACAAGGTCAGTTCTCGATCGATGACAGCGACTCCAGCACTCCTTACATAAAAAAAGTGCGTGTGGTTTCAACAATAGTTTATTATCTCGAAGATTAGTCTCAACAATAATCGAAAATCAAGAGGGGAGATGCTCAGGCATTTTCCCTCTTGAGCATTATAGCCCCCCGACAAATGAAAAAAATCATCTCTCGTCACCGACAATAATCATTAAACAAGCTTCTAATTTTTGATGCCTATTCAATAAATCGCTATCTTTGCAGAGAATATGAAAAGAATCGTTATATTAGGAAGTTTATGCACGGTAATTGCCTGTAATCTGCCAGCACAAACTAAGGCTGAGGATGTAAAGCAGGAGATTTATTCGTGGAAGCTCACCCGTCCGTTGGGCGGGCGAGAATTTGTTGCCGTAGATACGCTGCCTGAAAATTACGGACAGCGATCCGTACCGGCGACAATCGAGCCTGCCTATGCGACTACCGGAACTCTTGGAGGTCCCGGAGAAACACTGATATTTTTCGAGAGGCAACCCATGAGTCAATTCTTCTTCAAGGATGCATTGAATGCGTGGCTTCCGACTTTCAATAAAGTGCGTTTTTTTAATTCCAGAATTCCTGTCACATTCCTCTCATACAATACGAGTGGCGGGAAATTGGATTCCCAAGATCGCCTTGAGGCTACATTTTCCGGGAATATAAACCAGAAGGCTCAAATAGGCGCCTTTGTGGATTATCTCTATTCCAAGGGAAGCTATGATTATCAGGCGACCAAAGCGCTAAACTGGGGATTGTCGGGATCATACATAGGCGACCGTTATGAGATGCAGGCATTTTACAGCCATTGGAACACCCTGGGGAAAAACAATGGCGGTATCACCAATGATCTTTACATAACCGATCCTGCTCAATTACAAGGAGGACAGACCTCAATTGAACCAAAGGCAATACCCACAAATCTTACAGGAGCTCATTCCAAGATTGTGGGGGGCGAGTTCTATATGTCACACGCTTATAAGGTGGGGTTCTGGAAAGAAGAAGAGGTTGATGACACGACAACAGTAAGCACGTTTGTCCCAGTGTCGAGCTTTCATTGGATCTTGAACTACCAAACAGACAAACATATATTCAAGGATACAGCCGCCGACAAGGATTTCTGGAAGAATACCTACTTGAATCTGGAAGAAACTGACGACAGAACTAACTACTGGTCGCTGTCCAATACCGTCGGAGTGACTTTGCTGGAAGAATTCAATAAGTTTGCCAAATTCGGACTTACCGCATTTGCCACTCATGAAATACGCAATTACAAGCAGACAACCGACACTCTTGATCGACTCCCTGAGATTCCGGAAGGGCTCACACCATATCCCGTCAACAAGATACCGTCGAAAAAGACCGAAAACCTGTTCTGGGTGGGTGGAGAACTGTCAAAAAACTTAGGTAGCATATTCACCTATGGAGCCACTGCAAAATTTGGATTGATCGGTTCGGTGATAGGAGACATGGATATACGCGGACACATCTCGACTCGGTTCAGACTGCTTGGCGATTCAGTAGGCATCACCGGTTATGGTCACTTCAAAAATGAGGAAGTTCCGTATCTGTTAAAGCAATATGTATCAAATCATTTTATCTGGGATAATAAATTCGGCAAAACCAGATCATTCCGATTCGGCGGCATACTTAATGTTCCTCACACAGGAACGAGCTTGAATGTAGGTGCTGAAAATATCCAGAATCTCGTCTACTTCAATCCCGAATCGCTACCTACACAGAATGGGGGAAGCGTCCAGGTGTTCAGCGCCACACTGAACCAAGACTTAAGGCTAAAGGCTTTTAATTGGGAAAACAAAGTGACGTATCAGGTTTCATCGGACGAGGTTTCTCTGCCGCTTCCAAAATTGTCGGTCTACAGCAATATGTATGTCAAGTTCAAAGTAGCCAGAGTACTCGATGTCCAATTCGGCATGGATTGCAGCTACTATACACGCTATAAGTCGGTGACATATCAGCCCGCTACAATGACTTTCTACAATCAGCGTGATATACTTTGTGGAAATTATCCGGTAGTCAATGCTTATGCCAACATGAAACTGAGCAAAACCAGATTTTATGTGCTATTCAGCCATGTCAACCAAGGATTGACCGGAGACAACTATTTCTCAATGCCGCACTATCCTATAAATCCACGAAGATTCCAAATCGGACTTTCTATTGATTTCGCAAACTAAACATAAACATAAATAATATGGCACAAAAATTGCCTCGTAAAAAAAACACACTTCCCTTGCTTGGCGGTCTTGGAGCCTCCTTAGTTCTCATGTACACGCTCGGCAATTGCGCGAGAGGCGCATCAACATCTGAATCCGAGGAGTCGGGAGGCGACACCATTGATGTCGCTTTGGAATACTCCCCATTGTCGTTTTACCAATATGATGACACTCTTGGAGGATATAATTATGACTTGCTTCGCCTTCTGGCAAGAGACCACGGCATAATATTCAAATATCACCCTGTGACAGCCGTGTCAAAGCCTCTTGAAAAAATTGCGTCAGGCAAATATGACCTGCTTGTCGCCGATGTTCCGACCACGACCGAGCTTAAAGAGCATTACAATCTTCTTGAACCGGTGTTGCTTGACAAACAGGTGCTGGTGCAGAGAAAGGACAAGAACGGAGAGGTGAAGATAAAATCACAGCTCGATCTTGCCGGCGACACCCTGTGGGTGGTGAACGGATCTTCGATTGAAGGCAGAATCAACAATCTCGCGAAAGAAATAGGGAGCGACATCCACGTGAAGCACGAGGATGAATATGGTGCCGAGCAACTATTTATAATGACATCACTCGGAGAAATAAACAATGCTGTGGTAAATGAACGAGTGGCTCGTGAACTGGCTAAGGAATATCCTAATGTAGATATAAGCACCAATATATCATTCACGCAGTTCCAATCATGGATCACCGGCAAAGATAGGGTGGAACTTGCCGACAGTATAAATAAATGGCTCGTCGACCTTAAAAAGACCGACGAGTACCAGAAACTTGTTGAGAAATATTTTCCAAAAGAGGATATCAAATAATTCCAATCAGCTCATTGATGTCAGATACACCATGGCGATTGCAGAAGTCATCGATATAGTCGATGACTTTTGTTGTTATTGAGGGGTCAATAAAATTGGCGGTTCCAATTTCCACGGCTGTCGCTCCTGCCATGATGAACTCCAACGCGTCGCGACCGTTCATGATGCCTCCAAGCCCTATCACAGGGATTTTAACAGCGTGAGCGACCTGCCATACCATTCTCACTGCGACAGGGCGCACAGCGGGTCCTGAAAGCCCTCCTGTGATGGTTGAGAGATAAGGACGACGGCGTTCGACATCAATAGCCATTCCGAGCAAGGTGTTTATAAGTGACACCGAATCGGCACCGGCGTCTTCTACCGCCTTAGCGATATCGGCTATTGAGGTCACATTGGGCGACAGTTTAACAATAACGGTTTTCTTGTAAGCATTTCTTACTGCAGCCGTAACCTGTGCGGCACCGTCGCAAGTGGTTCCGAAAGCCATGCCTCCTTGTTTTACATTAGGGCATGAGATGTTGACTTCAATCGCATTTATTTTTTCAAGCTCATTGAGCTTCTCGCACACCTTCACATAGTCATCAATAGATGCCCCGGAAACATTCACAATAATGTGGGAGTCCACATCCTTTATGCGTGGATAAATATTTTCAATAAAATAATCCACACCCTTATTCTGCAATCCTACGGCGTTCAGCATTCCGGATGGCGTTTCCACCATGCGAGGATAAGGATTTCCTTCACGATGCTCAAGAGTGGTACCTTTGATAATAAATCCTCCGAGTCTGCCGAGATCAATAAAATCGGCAAATTCTTCTCCATATCCAAATGTACCGGATGCAGTCAAAACAGGATTTTTCAGATTCAATCCACCTATTGTAACATTTAAATTTGCCATGTCAGTTGATCTATATTAAAAATTGGACCTTCAGTACATACACACACGTTTCCCTTTACGGTTTTTTCCACGCAGCAAAGGCACGCTCCCAATCCACACGCCATCATGTTCTCCAACGACACTTCGCATTCTGCACCAATCGCCGCCGCAACCTTGGCAACGGCTTTCATCATCGGTGCCGGTCCACAGCAATATATGGTGTCCCACTTTTCATTCAAGACACTATTGGCGGTCACAAGCCCCGGCTCGCCCATAGAGCCGTCTTCGGTCGAGATGTGAACTTTCCCTATTGATTCGAAGTCGTGCAGCTCAAGTATATCTTTAGCCGAACGGGCTCCCAAAAGAAACTCAGGCATGATTCCGGCTTCTTTCAACTTAGCCCCCCAATATAACATGGGAGCGACACCGACTCCACCGCCGACTAAAAGCACACGGGAGCCTGAGGAGGGGAGCCTGAATGAATTGCCAAGTGGTAAAATGAGATTGATTATGTCTCCTTTGTTTTTCTCCATCAATGCAGCCGTGCCATCGCCAGCCTTTCTGACAAGAAGCCATAATAGATTGTTGTCTTTGTCGACAAAATTAACCGAAATAGGACGGCGCAAAAAAGTGGATTTACTATTGTCGATCGAGACTTGCACAAATTGCCCCGGCAAAATTTCAGGCAGCTCTTTATCGACAGGAGATAAAATCAACAAGGTGTAGAGGTCGTGAAGACGTTCATTTTTCACAACCTCAAAATCCATGATGTATTTTTTCGGTGTCATAGAATTTTTAAGAACAAAAAATTATTGTATCCGCAAAGTTACGAATATTAAATAGATTTTTTATTCTGAGGTACGAAAGTTTCAAAACTGTTGTCGGAATAGAATACCATTATTGAAGTGACGCGCCGGGCATTGTTAGCCTTGATTGAAATCTGAGGAGCATGAGCGTCATGAGCTGCAGGCGAAATTCTCTGAACCGGAATTTCTTCAGTTGGAAAGCTGAATTCCGCCATATTATTCGGAAAATTTCTATTTGCATCTTTTTTATTTACAGATGAAAAATCAGTTTCATTTAACTTAACATCCTCTATATCGGCATTTTGAAATGGAGAAATAGGGGATAAGTCCTCATTTTGACGCTCTGAGGTTTCAATATTTCCGCTATTCAGCATATCCCCCTCGCCAAAAAGCAACCACAGGACAGAAAGATTAGGATAGGCATCATGGATTTTCCCAATAACCTCATCGCTCACTTTCTTGTTGCGTCCATTAAGCAGTTGGGAGAGAGACGGACGGGGGATTCCACACGTATCTGCGAACTGTGAATTTTGGATTCCGGTAGAATCCAAGAATAATTTGATGCGAGATGGAATGTCCATTGGCTATTTTGTTTTGCAATTAAGAATGTGCAAATGTAACTAATTAATTTGTAAACTGCAAATTTCAATACGCAAATATCATGATTCATTTTGTAAATATGGTAGTGAGGGTATTTGCATTTGCATCTGCAAACAGCACGATTGGATTGAAGTATTAATTTAATATAATACAGTATTACTAATGGTTATTAGGCAATTACATTGAACACGTTTAGCAAAATATGCAATTATAGCCATGATCAAGGGAATTACTTAAACAATCGCATTAAGTATTTGAATTATTTGCTATGGCAATCAGATAATTACACTTAATCTTTAGCGGCATTAACAGATCTAATTTGAATTTATAAACGACCGTTTGCAAAAAGAATTACTTAATGATATTTTGAGAATCAGGAGAATTTTATTTACAGAACAAAATTATTTTTATGTGTTAATTTATTAGTTAGTTTCAGATTTGCAATTAACAAAAGTGATTCGATAAAATATTGCAAACCGAAATTTTATATTGCAAACTAATTTACTATAGAAATTCTCTTCTCTCAGAAAATCGTGTTATTTTTATAGTAAAACACTTGCAAATAAAGAAAAGATTATTATTTTATCCGACTTTAACAGTTAAGTCCCTTATTTCATGGCGTTTAAAGGAATTTTAACTTTACATAGCTAAAACAGCAAAAAAGCAAATTATTTTATATGTTTTATAGCAGTTTTTCTTTGCTGTATTTGTAGATCTTTGGAGTTGGTGCGAGAATTTTATTCAGATGTAATTTTGCCATACAACACGTTCAGAGGAATAAAAATAAGGCAAGCTGCAAAAGCCTGCCTTATCAAAAAGTATAAAATTGAAGAAATATCGTCTATTTAAACTCTTCGAGAAGATATTTTGCTGTGGGAGAAGTTCCGATCATTATTTCACGAGGAGTGCCCACTGCCATTATTTCTCCCCCTCTGCTACCACCTTCGGGACCCATATCAATTATGTAGTCGGCACATTTTAAAACATCAAGATTATGCTCAATCACAAGCACGGTATTGCCACGATCAACTAACCGATTCAGCACATCCATCAATACATTGATATCTTCAAAATGCAATCCCGTGGTTGGCTCATCAAGTATGAATAGAGTATTTCCCGTATCTCTTTTTGCCAATTCGGTAGCTAATTTCACACGTTGATTTTCGCCTCCTGAAAGTGTGCTTGACGGCTGTCCGAGTTTAATATACCCCAATCCGATATCCTGAAGCACTTTGATTTTTTTCAAAATATTCGGAATGCCGGCAAAAAATTCCACAGCTTGATTAATGGTCATGTCAAGCACATCAGCAATCGACTTACCCTTAAATCTCACTTCAAGAGTTTCCCTATTATATCTCTTTCCTCCGCACACCTCACAAGGCACAAGAACATCCGGAAGGAAATTCATTTCGACAATCTTATATCCATTTCCATTACATGCCTCACAGCGTCCACCTGCCATATTGAACGAGAATCTGCCAGGTTTATATCCTCTTATTTTTGCTTCAGGAAGATTCACAAACAGGTTGCGGATGTCAGTGAAAACACCTGTATATGTTGCAGGATTGGATCGTGGCGACCTCCCTAACGGTGATTGATCAACAGTTACAACTTTATCTATATTTTCTATTCCCACAATCTCTTTATAGGGCAATGGATCCTGAGATGAACGATAAAAATGTTTACTCAAAATAGGCTGCAGCGTACCATTTATAAGGCTCGATTTACCACTTCCCGACATACCTGCTACACATACAAGTTTACCTAACGGCAAATGCAATGTAACATCTTTAAGATTGTGCCCTGTACATCCGATAAGCTCTATCGATTTTACATTTCCCTCCCGATAAGCCTCAGGAATCTTGATCTCTTTTTTCCCGGTAAGATAATCGGCAGTTAAAGTGTCGGTTTTAAGCATATCCTCAGGAGTTCCGGCAAACACCACGTTGCCGCCCTTCCGTCCTGCTTTGGGACCTATGTCAATGATATAATCAGCTTCCAGCATGATCTCTTTATCATGCTCCACAACGATTATTGAGTTGAAAGCATCTCGAAGATTTTTCAAAGAGGTTATCAATCGCTTATTGTCACGTTGATGCAACCCTATGCTTGGTTCATCAAGTATATACATCACATTAACGAGTTCAGAACCCAATTGAGTGGCGAGCCTTATTCTTTGGCTCTCGCCACCTGATAGAGTTGCCGAAGCTCGGTTGAGCGAAAGATATTCCAAACCGACATCCACCAAAAATCTAAGTCGATTCAATATCTCCTTAATTATTTCTTTTCCGATGAGTTGTTGCTGCTTATCGAGACCTTTATCCGCGTTTTTAATCCATTCATAAAGAGTGGATATGTCCATTGAAGCAAGGTCAGCTATATTCTTCCCATTTATAAAAAAATGCAAGGCTTCCTTGTTAAGACGCTGTCCATTGCATTCCGGGCATAATGTGCGGGAGTAGAATTGTCCGCTCCATTTCTGTATATTAGAAGGAGCATCGTCACTCTGCTGGGCTTCAAGATATTTCACAAGCCCTTCATAAGTTTGGAAAAATGAGAATGTGTTCTGAGATTCAGTTTTTAACTGAAGCCGCTCATTTGTGCCGTTCATGATGTCGTTAATCACATCATCTGACAAATCCTTGATAGGGGTTTTCAGCGTATATCCATATTTCGAGCATATTGCATCAATCTGCCAGAAAATCATGGTGTTTTTGTAAGATCCCAAAGCCGCAATTCCACCCTCATGTATGGACAGGTTTTCATTAGGAATTAACTTCGCCCGATCAATCAGATTCACGTATCCAAGTCCTTTACATAATGGACACGCACCTTGAGGAGAGTTAAACGAGAAATTGTGTGGAGCGGGTTCTCGATAAGATATGCCGCTCACAGGATCCATCAGCAACTGGCTGTAATAGCCAATCGCATCATCATCCAAGTCATAAATCATGAGCTGCTTTCCTCCTTGCTGAAGGGCTTTTTCCACAGAATCTTTCAGTCTTGACGAATCTTTTGCATTCACTTTAAGTTTATCGATCACCAATTCTATTGAGTGATTTTTATATCGGTCAAGCTTCATTCCGAAAGTGATTTCCCGCAATTCACCATCGACACGCACTGTTAAATATCCTTTTTTACGGAGTTGCTCAAACAGATCTTTATAGTGTCCTTTTCTGTTTTTTACCAACGGCGACAGTATATAAATCTTCTTGTCGGAATATTTTTCGATAATCATCGACACGATTTTTTCTCCGGTATATTTAACCATCGGCTCTCCTGATATATAACTCCGCGCCTCGCCAATCCTTGCATAGAGCAGACGCAGATAATCATAAATTTCAGTAGTCGTGCCGATAGTACTCCTGGGATTTTTATTTATAGTCTTTTGCTCAATCGCAATTACCGGACTAAGCCCTGATATCTTGTCGACATCAGGGCGTTCAAGTGTGCCGAGCATATTTCTCGCATAGGCAGAAAATGTCTCAATATACCGTCTCTGTCCTTCTGCAAATATCGTGTCAAAAGCAAGCGATGATTTTCCACTTCCGCTTAACCCGGTGATTACGGTAAGCTTGTTGTGGGGAATTTCAACATCTATGTTTTTAAGATTGTGCACTCTCGCGCCTATGACGGAGAGTTTATCTTGATTTTCGTCCATTCTTAATTAGTCAACAGTCCAATTTGAATTATATGTTTTGTGTTGCTGAGAAGTTCTTTTGAGATCTTTCAGCTCCGGAATTTTCACAGAATATGCTTTTCCGGTCTTGTTGGGGAGCGATTTATCTTTAATCCAAGGATTGAAATCCCGAAGTTGCATATAGCTTATTCCATGTTTTGAAGCCCATTCCGCCCAATTTTCCACAGGATAGTCCACCGTGACTGTCTTGCAACGTACAGGCTGATAGAGCTGATCATCATTCAGGAAATATCCGTATTCCTGAGGATTCTCCATTATAATCTTCATTGAGATCATGCGATATATGTATCTCGAAGTTTCATCATTAAGAAAAAGATTATATGCCGTGGTTTGTCTCTGAGCTTCAAGCTCCTTGCTTATTCTCGCAGTTCCGGCATTATATGATGCGGCTACCGACTCCCAATTTCCATATTTCTCATAGGCTTTACGGAAATATTTACATGCAGCTTCTGTCGCTTTCTCAAGGTTGAAGCGCTCATCCACATATTGATTTATCTCAAGCCCATATTGCTGTCCCGTTCCCTTCATGAATTGCCATATTCCACCTGCACCGGCACTTGATACAGCCCTTGGATTAAGAAAGCTCTCTATACAGGCTATATATACAAGATCTTCGTGAATTCCGTTTTTCCTGAGAATAGGGATTATCTCCGGAAAATATTTATTAGCACGTTTTATCACTAACTGTGTATTCCCATGCGTATAAGCCATTGATGTAAGCTCCCGGTCAAGCCGTTCATACATATCAATGCGGTCCAAATCTATTTTTTGACCGGCAAATGTGACTGAATGCGGAATCTCAGGACTGAATACTTCCGAAAAGACCTTTGCTGATTTTTGATTCGTCGAATGCTGAGCATAAATTGACGTAATCGGGAAAATAGACATTGTGCCAAATACAGTGATGGCTATAGATAAACTTTTTATATTAGATTTCATATTGTTTGATTTTATGATTCAGGGTTGGGCGTTGAGCCTAATCTCTGTTTCTGATTAATGATGTTTATGTCACCTTTTAGGTTGTAATTCTTGCCATCGGCTCCACGGGCTTTTATCACATAAAAATAAACTCCAGCCGGAACCAACTTCCCTTTATATTTTCCATCCCATCCATCAGCAGGGTTGGAGAAATGGGAAACGCAGATTCCCCAGCGATTGAATATGTGGCATTCAAAATCCACTATTGATTTGAAACTGACTTTCCAAATATCATTGATTCCTTCGCTTGCTCCCGGCGAAAATGCATTAGGGCATATCAATTCAGAAGATCCTATCGACACTTCATAGGAGGGACTGTAATAATCGCAGGTGGCGGCATCGTTGCTTGCCGTGAACCTCACATAAGTAGTGCCTTCATCCTGAAAAATATGAGAAAAATCAAGATTGTTATCTCGAAAAAATATATCATTGAATTCAGGATCTTTAGACATCTGCCATTCGCGAAATATAGCTGCATCTGAGACAACAGCGTGGAATGATATATCGCAAGGAGCTGATCCACCAAGCCCATCCACTTCTTCGTTTTGTTCATTATCGGCATCATGAGGCATTTGCTCTGCCGATGTAAACGCACTCACAGCTATCGCGTTATAATACGGAGAAACAGATGTGATTTCAGGCAAATCCCATTCTTTAAGAAATCGGTCGCATGATACTGAAAACTCAGTATTGCACAATGGCGCATCAAGATGTATCCGTCCGTCTATGTGAGACAGATGTTCAATCTCTTGCTTTTCAGCAAAAGCACCGATATCTTCGTTATATTTAACTGTGTTATAAGTTACCTCAATATCACGATCAAGCTCAGATTTTCTACCGTTTATGGAATAGAACGGAATTGCATCAACTTTTCCGGATATATTCAATATTACATCGGAACAATCAGATTCTTTGTCAAAATCAATTGAATTTATAACCGGAATGAATGAAGAGTAATCGACCACCCATATATATTCGGTCGATGAAGCAGTTTCAATTACATATCCTCTATTGGGTTCAATGCTCGGCACTAAATATGTGTTGCCGTTTTTCACCGTTTCAATCTCTTGTGCGTATGCCGCTCCCAGATTTGAAAATGTGTAGACCTTAGCATTTTGTTCCGTTTCAAATTGAAACGAAGCACCAGCGGTTTCAAATAACACATATACTGCATTTAAACCGGTAGATGCATCAGGGGTCTCAGTGATTGCACGATGACTGATTCCTTTAAATTCTATAGACAATGGCACGGCTTGAACCCCTTGCGAAAAGAATGCAAAAGGCGGTGCCATAAGAAGAAACAGCAGTGAGGTTTTATTCATCGTTCAAATTGGTTTAGCTTACAAAGATACTAAAATATAATGCAAGTTCCTACCATTAGATTAGTATCTATGGATGAATTAGCCTTATTAAAAGCATTTTTAACAATGATTTCTGTTGGAAACAAAAAGGCGAAGCGCTCTCACGAGTACCTCGCCCCCCATTCATCACATTATGCTTAAAAGTGCTATAGTCTGTATTTTATGCGTTAAGATAAAAAGTACGATACCATATTATTTTCCTTTGGAATATCTGCCACCTACAACTTTCCAGTCCACGATATCCCAAAGTTTACCTAATGCCTCGGCACGTCTGTTCTGGTAATCAAGATAGTAAGCGTGCTCCCACACATCGAATGTGAGAATTGGCTTCAGACCATCAGTTATAGGGTTAGCTGCATTTGAGCCTTGTGTGATAAAGAGTTTTCCGTCCTTATCCTGAGACAGCCACACCCATCCTGATCCAAAAAGACCTGTACCTGCATCCACAAACAGTTTTTTGAATTCTTCAAATGAACCAAAATCACGTTTTATGGCTTCGGCAAGTTCTCCTGTCGGTTCACCACCGCCATCAGGACTGAATGAAAAGAAATAAAAAATGTGGTTCCAGGCTTGTGACGCATTATTAAACAGCGGGCCTTGTGCCTTGCTGATTATTTCCTCCAACGGCATATCCTCCCATTGGGTATTGCGGACAAGCTTATTTAAATTTTCAATATAGGTCTTTTCATGTTTTCCCCAATGATAGGAGACTGTTTCTGCGCTTATTACCGGTGCCAACGCATCAGAAGCATAGGGCAATTCCGGCTGAGTGAATATATTTACTTCCATATTGTGTGTTATTATTGTATTTTGAAATTAAAACACCTCCAACCTTAGAAAGTTTGGAGGTGTTACTTATCAAGCGTGTTATATAACCCTTTTTAACGGAGTAATTTATACTTATTAAGATTTGTTACAGCTACCATGTAGTCATATTCAAGTTGTAGCATTTCTTGTGCGGCAACAATAAAGAAATCCATTTCAGCCAAGTAATCGATTATGGAGATTTCTCCGGCATCCAACGATTTTTTCAATTGATCAATACTGTCATCGTTTTTCATCACCGATTTATATTCCGAATATTTTTTCAGCAGCTCAACAGCATTATTACGATTGGCAAGCATATCGGCACGTTTTTCCGCGCTGAGCATTTCCTTATCGTATAAAAGCGATTCACTGAGGGCTTCAGCAGCCTTGATTTTCGTTCCGGATGAAAATGCAGGCAACTTTATTCCTACCGACAACCCATTAAAAGTCTCGCCACCCTCCATGCTATAATGATAGCCAAGTGAGAATCCGGGCATTCTTGCCATTTTCTCTGCTTTGATAGACTGCATCTGTGACTCAGCTACTGATTCACTATATTTTGAAGATGGATCGACATCGTTTAATAATCGATAATACTCATCAACCGGAAGTATCATCTCATCGGGATATTCATTCAGCATATCAATCAGATTCTGACAATCCTTTCCTCCGTTAAGTTTTTCCAACGAAGACTTAAGTACCTGAAACTGGGACTCAAGATTGGTCATGGAGTTCTTAAGCCTTATATTTTCAATTTTAAGCTTGTTAAGGTCAATACGTGATAATTGTCCTAAAGATACGCCACGGGCATACTTCTCAATAAGCTGATTCATGACATCAATACGTTCCTGCAGAATCTTTTTGTTCTTCTTATTATTGATTATGTCAATATACAGCAGCTTTATCTCAAGACGTTTTTCCAACTTGTTACTTTCGCTCAAGAACTGAAGCGCGCGAGATTTTGACTTTATAGCTTTTCTTCTGGCGGCATAAGCTCCGGGCCAATCAAATTCTTGGGTGATGCCGGCATTAAGCTTGTCTCCTGCATCATGACGACCCCATAAATATTCGAATTCAGCCTCAGGAGCTGACAGCATATTTTCTCCTTTAGCATCATATATCTCACTCGCAATCTGCGCATCGGCTGATTTGAGAGCAGGATTGTTCATGATGACACTGTCCACCAATGCATCAAACGATTGAGCATGAGCAAGTGGGGTCAAACAAAATAATATAGGTGCTATTATTTTTCTCATTTATTAGTCGATTTTAAAGTGGTGATATAAAATACAACCGGGACAATGAATAAATTCAAGAATGTGGATGTCAAAAGTCCTCCAAGTATTACAATAGCCATTGGCGATTGTATCTCGTTGCCAGGCTCTCCACCTCTCAAAGCAAGCGGGATGAGAGCAAGAGCAGAGGTAAGGGCAGTCATGACAATAGGCAGCACTCGGTCTTTTGCTCCTTCATATATACTTTCCAACAACGAATTACCGCTATCCAACAGAGAATTATATCGAGAAATAAGCAGCATTCCATTGCGAGTGGATATACCAAGCAGAGAAATAAAACCAATGATAGCCGGAATATTAAGTTCGCCTGACGTGAGACGAAGGATTATCACTCCTCCGATCATAGCAAACGGCATATTTGCAAGGACTATTAATGATTCGCGTACATTTTTGAATTCCGACATAAGCAGCAAGAAGATTATCACTAAAGCCAGAATCGATGTAAGAAGCAAGGTGCGTGACGCGCTTTCTTCATTTTCAAATTGCCCTCCATAGGTGACATAATATCCCTCAGGGAAGCTAACATCTTGCTTAATTGCATTCTTAATGTCGTCAACAGCACCTTTCAGGTCCCTTCCTGAAACATTTGCCGAGACTACGAGGCGACGAGAGTTATTTTCTCTATTAACAGTATTTGGTCCTGTCGTGGAGACGAAATCAGCAATGTAGCTCAACGGAATCGCACCTTGATTGCTCTCTATTGTAACATCGGACAATGATTCAAGGGAACTACTTTCATCAGGGTGTATTCTTGCTGTTATGTCGCGGGAGGTGCCATCTTCATACACTTCTGAAACCTTAATGCCTCCAAGCGCCATATTCACACATTGAGCAAACTGAGCATTGGTAATGCCATAGGCAGACATGAGCTCCCGTCGAGGTCTCAAATCAATCTGCGGACGCTGCATCTGCTGTTCGACATTCACATCCACAACTCCATCAATGCCTTGAATGGATTCCGATATTTTTTTACCTAACGAATATAATTGATTTATATCCTCTCCAAATACCTTGATTGAAATTTGAGCTTCGGTTCCTGAAAGCATGGCATCAATACGGTGGGAGATAGGCTGTCCTATTTCTATATTCACACCCGGAATTTTGGATAATTTGCCACGCAGCTCCTTTTCTACCTCTTTTCGAGACCGTCCACTTTCAAGAGTATAGGGAGCTTCAATTTCAGACACATTGGTGCCAAGAGAGTGTTCGTCAAGTTCTGCTCGTCCGGTTTTGCGAGCCACAACCTTTATTTCAGGCACAGAAAGAATCTCTTTTTCAGCTATTCGTCCTATTCTGTCGCTTTCCTCAAGAGATATTCCAGGAAGAGCGCTTATGTTGATTGTGAAAGATCCTTCATTGAATGGAGGAAGAAAACTCCTTCCAAGAGTAAAGAAAAGAATTACAGCGATGACAAACAACACACAAGTCATAATGATACTACCTCGTGTATGGGACATAACGAAATTCAATCCTTTCACATAGGCGTTTTTCAATGCCAATGCAGTCTTGGGTTCTTTCTCGTCGATAGATGTTCCTGTGGATTTGAGCAAGTAGCTACATAGAACCGGAGTAAGCGTCAGAGCCACAAATGTAGAAGCTATCAACGCGACAATAAATGATACTCCGAGAGGCACAAGCATACGACCTTCAAAGCCTGACAGGAAAAAGAGCGGAAGGAAACTTGCTATAATTATAAGAGAGGAATTGAATATTGGGTATCTGACCTCCTTTGATGCTTCAAGAACGACATCAATCACTGGGGCTTTTCCTTTGTTCTCCTTTAATCGCTTATATACATTTTCCACATCAACCACAGCATCGTCGACCAATGATCCTATGGCGATAGCTATACCGCCAAGAGTCATTGTGTTTATGCTCAGACCAAGAATGTGCAGTATTATGATAGTCACAATCACTGAAACCGGAAGAGTGATGACTGATATCGCCGTAGTCCGCACATTCATCAGGAAAAAGAATAAAATGGCAATGACAAAGAGAGAGCCTTCAATAAGCGACATCTGGAGATTGCCTATTGAACTATTTATGAAATCACTCTGCCGAAAGATATCAGTATTTATTCTCACATCGGCCGGCAGTGATGACTTTAACTCATCAAGTTGTTCTTGAATAGCCTCGGTGAGAGGGATTGTACCAACACCCGGTTGCTTGGTTACAGTCAATAAAACCGCAGGAATAGTGTTCAATGAAGCACAACCGAAATTTGGATATTTTCCTGCCGCTTTAATCTCTGCAACATCTGATAATCTTACTACTCCAGACTGATCACTCTTTATCACTGACTGCCCGAGTTGTTCGACTGAAGATGTCATTATATCGGTTTTTACGATATACTCATTTCCGTATTGGTTGATTACGCCTCCTGTAGCATTATTATTCAATGACTCGATTGACGACAGCAGGTCTTCGATAGTGATATTGTAATTCTTTAATGCCGCAGGAATAACTTGTATCTGATATTCCTTCTCTTCGCCACCCAAGACAGAAACTTGCGACACACCTCCTATGGAAAGCAGGCGAGGACCTATGACTCGGTCAGCAATAGTGCGCAGATGCATCATATCGGTAGAGTCGGCAGTGAGACCGATTATAAGCATTTCTCCCAATATCGACGATTGGGGACCAATTATAGGAGCTCCGATGTTTGCCGGCAGCTCATCACTTAATTCAGTCAATTTCTCAGCTACAGTCTGCCGTGCTTTATATATGTCAGTCCCCCAATTGAATTCAGCCCATACTACAGAGAATCCTGTTGTCGAAGAGGACCGTACTCTTCGCATTGACCCGGCACCATTCAGTCCGGCTTCGATAGGACGAGTGACAGTTTTTTCAACCTCTTCGGCTGAAAGTCCCGGAGCTTCCGTCATAACCACTACTGTCGGAGCATTTAAATCAGGGAATATATCAATTTCCATTCGCATCAATACCGATGCTCCAGCAATAAGTATTAATCCGAATGCAATGAGGATCGCCGCTCTATTAGAAAGCGCGCCCTTTATAATGTTATTCAGCATATCGATTAATGGTTATGAGTGTGTCCTTGTGGTACAATATTCTTTGTTTCCGCTAATTTGATGAAAGTCACGCCTTCAACAACAAGACTATCTCCGGGATTTATTCCAGAAACAACCTCCCGCGACATTCCATCAGATGTGCCAAGCTTCAACGGCACTTTCTTATATCCTTCAGCATCTATTTTCACAAATGCGTACTTTTGTCCCATCTGTTCTATAATGGCTTTCTCAGGAATGACAATTGCGTTGTCTTTCTTATCCCCAAGCAGGAACACCTCACATGAACTTCCGGCTGTAACGGAGCCATTGTTGTTGAATTCAAAATAAACGGGTATGTATCCAGGAGACACCGGATAGCTGTCTTTAGCTGTAGCTACCATTTTGCCATTCAGATCAGACAATGCTATTGCGGAATCCATGTAGGCGGTTTTAATGTTGGCAGAAACAACGGCTATGCCATCAGCAATATATTTTTCAGGGAAATCAGCCCTTAGCACCAGATTATGAGAAGAGGAAACGCGTGCCACAGGCTGACCTGCGTTTACATATTCTCCTGATTTTACAAATAATTCAGTAATTACGCCCGAATTCTGCGAAGATACAGTGCTTCCGGAATTACTTCCAGAATAAGCTATGCGTGCCTGCTCATAAGCATTTTTAGCTGCTATATAGTCTTTCTTGGGTATAATCTGCTCTTCATAAAGCGGCTTCAGTCGCTCAAGTTCATTCTTTGCAATTTCAAGGTTGGATGCTGTTGATTCGTTAACATCGCCACCGGTCATTCCTCTTGATGACAAAGTTGCTATTACTGTGCCTTTGTTGACTTTTGAACCTAAATTTATGCCGTTTTTAAATGTTATGATTCCTGGCGACTTAGCAGCCAAGACCACATCAGCGGAAGAGGAGGGGAGAATACGCCCGCTTACTTTAATCACCTCATTGAAATCAACAGGCATTACTCCAATCACTTTTACGCCAAAATCATGAGCTACATGCTCGTCAAGAATTATCTCATCGCTATGGTCATGAGTTTCAACTGTTTCAATTTCCGCACTATGATCGTGCTTCTCATGATCATGATTATGTTCTGAATGATTATTACTGTTGCAACCGATAAGGCTAACTGCGGTTATAAGATATAACTGTGATAATTTTTTCATTTTAGATTCTGATTTATAAAATAGTGAATATGATATTGGCAAGTCATATTAATCCAATAATTTATCTGACCTGTTTAACTTAAACTATATTATAAATGAATCTATTGGAGGAGCCCGCAGATTAAAACTGAATCTGAATAAATCTAACGGTAATCTTAAACTAAAACCGGTAAATATATCTGCAATTTTATAATGCACAGGCTCTATGGGAGCCCATTCAGGAAGAATTGCAGTTGTCATTTGGAGCAACGTACCAAAATCGAATTCAGGTTCAGATGCCTGAAATTCAATAATAATATGGCAGAAATGCTGTTGGTCATGAGGTTCATTTTCATCTCCAACAGCACATAAATGTATATGAGAAGTGGGGCATTCGTTATTTTCAGAAAAGGCAAAAGACATATGCCCATGACAATCATGGTGATGAAAACGCAAGACGGATGTCAAGACAACAAACGTCAGCAATATTGCAGATGCCAAATGCTTTATGCCCACTTTGATCATTTTTTACGTCGTCGAGTCGTTGATGAAGATCCTGTTACGCTTTTTACAACTTCTCTACCTATTGAACGGCCCATTGAGGTCAATATCGGCATTGCGATAGACGCTACAGCAGCCCAAAATCCACTCTTTTTGCGTTTTTTTGTAGTCGATGATGCAGATGTTTTAGATTTTGACTTATTTTCTTCTTGTTTCTTTTCTTCTGCAACTTTTGCCTCTCTTTGCTTTTTAGCCAAAATAATCTCAAATGCGCTTTCTCTATCAATCGCA
Source organism: Lachnospiraceae bacterium (assembly GCA_023663655.1). GTDB lineage: Bacteria > Bacteroidota > Bacteroidia > Bacteroidales > Muribaculaceae > Muribaculum. The sequence goes on along the minus strand of JAMPGZ010000003.1, from coordinate 131,962 downwards.
GAATCATATTTACCATATAGGAGAGAGCTTTTTATTATGTCATTTCTGTCATTGACTGAGATAGCGCCGATATGACTCAGAGGAAACATTATTTTTGCATTTTCAACTATTGACGGAGCCCCTTTTTCATCAAGGAATGAAACCAATGCTTCTCCGGTGCCAAGTTGCTGCAATGTCTCTTCTGTATCGAAAGCCGAATTGGCACGAAAAGTCTGTGCGGCAGCCTTAACTGCTTTTTGATCCCGTGGAGTGAATGCTCTTAAAGCATGCTGAACTCTATTTCCCAATTGTCCTAAGATAGAATCAGGTACATCAATCGGATTCTGAGTTACAAAATATATCCCGACTCCCTTGCTCCTTATTAGACGAACCACACGTTCGATATTGTCCAGCAACGCTTTAGGGGCATTATCGAATAGCAGGTGAGCTTCATCAAAAAAGAATACCAACTTCGGATAATCAAGGTCGCCTACTTCCGGTAGGGTAGTATAGATTTCATTAAGCAACCACATAAGAAACGTGGAATAGACTTTAGGAGATTGAACAAGTTTATCTGCGGCAAGAACGCTTAAAACACCCATACCTCCTTCTGTCGCAATCAAATCTTGAATATTAAAATTAGGCTCTCCAAAGAATTTATCAGCTCCTTGGGCTTCAAGGGCAAGCAGAGCTCGCTGTATCGCACCAATACTTTGAGAACTGATATTGCCATAAGTAGTGGTGTACTGAGCTGAATTTTTGGCAACATAATCAAGCATTGACCTCAAATCTTTAAGGTCGATCAATAACAGATTCTCGTCAGATGCTATTCTAAAAACAATATTCAGTATGCCTGTTTGAGTAGGATTAAGCTCAAGCAATCGAGCCATGAGATCAGCACCCATACCGGAAATTGTGGCTCGCATAGGATGACCTTGCTCACCAAAAACATCGAAAAATCTGACGGGACAAGAAGAAAATTTTGGCGTATCTAATCCAAATTCGGCACATCTTTTTTCTATAAATTTACTTAGATTGCCTTTGTGTGCAATGCCCGACAAGTCGCCTTTTATATCTGCCATGAAACAGGGAACTCCTGCCTGTGACAATGTTTCTGCAATAACTTGCAAAGTGACTGTCTTTCCTGTTCCTGTAGCTCCTGCAATAAGTCCATGACGATTTGCCATTTTAGGGTTAAGGCTAATCGGTCCGTTGTCTCCATGTGCTATATATAGTCCGTAATTTTTGTCAAACATAATTATAATTGTATTTTTACAAAGATACAAATTTATTTGTTTTAATCGAATGCCGTTATATTACATTTGGAGTTCATTATTCGATTCAATCAGAATTAAGATGAACTTATAGGCGTAAAGTTAAGATTAATGTAATGCAACTAAGTTGCAAAGTTCGTTAAGCACCCTGTAGAGTACTTTGTGTCATAATCGATATTATGTTAAATAAGCATATCGCAGAATTGGGGTCTCCTGCATTACAGTCCCTATTTTGTGATTTTCTGTGAAAAAAATGGTTCTCCCACTATTAGAAGAACCATTTTCCGACATTATAAAATATTATCTCAGTTATCCGAATATTGATAGCGGTAATTTGCGGCAATTGTATTGAGATGCCATAATTTCCCCATAAGCTCCGGCAGAACGTAAAGCAAGCAAGTCTCCACGCGATGTTTTAGGAAGAGTCTCATCTTTCCCAAAACAATCGGAAGATTCACATATAGGACCTACTACATCATAGACTTCAGATTCAGAAGATGTTGAGGTTAAATTTTGAATCAAATGGTGAGCTTGATATAACGCAGGACGAATCAAATCGGTCATTCCTGCATCTACTATGACAAACTTCTTTTTAAGTCCTTCCTTCACATATAAAACTTTAGTTATCAAAGACCCACATTGAGCAACGATAGATCTGCCAAGCTCAAAATGCAAAGATTGTCCCTGTGATAATTTCAGATTTTTACGGAATGTGTCAAAATAAGAACTGAAATTAGGAATTGGGGTTGAATCAGGATCATCATAGTCAATTCCTAAACCACCTCCGACATTAATCGATTCAAATTTAATGCCTTGTGCCGAATAATGCTCTATCATCGCATTTATCTTAGCACATAGCACCTTGAACGGCTCATTGGTAGTGATTTGGGATCCAATGTGAAAATGCAGCCCTATCAAACGAAGATTAGGCTGCTTCATGCAATATATAATTGCTTCATCAAGCATCTCAAGAGCTATTCCAAACTTATTCTCATCTAATCCTGTAGTGATATAGTGATGAGTGTGAGCATCTATGTTAGGATTAACACGAAGAGCGATATTGACTACACGGTCTTTGTTGATTGCCATTTCGTTGATTAACTGGAGTTCAGCCAATGACTCAACATTGAAGCACCCTACTCTGTTGTCAATCGCAAAATCAATCTCAGAATCGCCCTTCCCTACTCCTGCAAATACTATTTTATTGGAAGGAAATCCGGCATTAATAGCTGCTCTTATTTCACCTTCGCTTACACAATCAGCACCAAACCCATTCTCAGCTATAAGTTTGAGTATTACCGGATTACTATTTGCCTTAATTGCGTAATGCACACAATATTCTTCTTCCGGAGAAGATTTTTTTATTGCTTCCAATGTATGAGAAAGCAACTCCATATCATAGAAATAGAATGGAGTTGCAGTCTCTCTAAATTTTTTTATATCAAACATAACGACAATTGTTGTTGGATTACTTATGTTTAAACAAGTTGTCGCTTAATAAGTTGAGGGCTTTAACTTTATCTTCCTTACGGACAAGGAACGAAATATTGTAATTGCTGCCACCGTAGGAAATCATTCTGATCGGAATTTCACGCAATGCATCCATAGCTTTTGCTTCAAATCCCCGATTCTGCCATTCAAGATCGCCGACAACACAAATAATGACCATATCGCGGTCAATCGTGACAGTTCCAAATTTGCGAAGATCATCAAGTATGGCATCCAGATTACGTTCGTTATCTATAGTTAGCGAAACACCGACTTCCGATGTCGTAATCATATCGATTGCAGTTTGATGAGATTCAAACACCTCAAATACCTTACGCAAAAATCCATAGGCAAGCAACATTCTGCCCGACTTAATCTTGATTGCGGTTATGTTGTCCTTCGCTGCTACAGCCTTTATTGCACAAGATGTCTGGGCATTATGAATCAATGTTCCTTTTGCATCCGGCTGCATAGTGTTGAGCAGACGAACAGGGATATTATTCAATTTTGCCGGTAAAATGCAAGTCGGGTGAAGAATTTTGGCTCCGAAATAAGCCAGCTCGGCAGCTTCTTCAAAATGAAGTTCTTCAACCGGATCGGTATCTTCCACAAAACGCGGGTCATTATTGTGCATTCCGTCAATATCGGTCCATATCTCAATCTCCTCGGCATTGATAGCTGCGCCTATAAGAGATGCAGTATAATCACTTCCTCCCCTTTGCAAATTATCTATTTCACCGTAAGCATTGCGGCAAATATATCCTTGAGTGATATAAAGGTCGGCATCGGTGTGCTTATCAAGAAGAGCATTCAATTTCGACTTGATGTATTGAGCGTCAGGCTCTGCGTTTTTATCGGTGCGCATGAAATCCAATGCCGGCAACAACACTGATTTGCATCCCAATTCAGCCATATAGATATTCATCATGGCTGTTGACATGAGTTCTCCCTGAGCGAGGATTTCTTTTTCTTCAAATAATGTAAATATGTCTTTAGTGAATGAACGCATATAATTGAAGCAAGACTTTACCTCACGGGTAGCTTCAATCTTGCTCTCTTCCTTTTCATAGAGAGCATTGATGGTCTTCATATACTTTGCTTCAAGCTGATTGATGGTTTCTTTAGCTCCATCTACATTCTTCTTGTACAAGTACTCTGAAATTTCAACAAGCGTATTGGTTGTGCCCGACATTGCTGACAACACAATGATATTACGGCCACGAGCGGCGATAAGTTTTGCGACTTCTTTCATCCTCTCGGCTGAACCTACGGATGTGCCTCCAAATTTTAATACTTTCATTCTCTAAAAATATATGTTATAACATAAAACAGTGCAAAGATACAAAAAATCACACATATTTTTGACTGCTCTGATCAATTTATTGGGTCTAACGACCGTAATTGTTTATCCTCACATCTTAATACTTTTCCGGGAAACTGTTCCAGAAAAGTCAGATTGTGAGTTGCCATTATGACCGCTGTCCCATCTTTCGAAATCTCATGGAGATACCTGACAATTTGTTCTCCTGTACCAGGATCCAGATTTCCGGTAGGCTCATCAGCCAAAATCAACTGTGGTTTATTTAATAACGCCCGGGCTATGACTATACGTTGCTGCTCTCCACCCGACAGTTCATGAGGCATTTTATATGACTTATTGAGCATCCCCACCTCTTTAAGGACTTCCTCAATGCGTTGGTCTATCTCCTGCTTGTTTTTCCAGCCTGTAGCTTCCAGCACAAAGTGGAGGTTCTCATAAACCGAGCGGTCAGTAAGCAATTGAAAATCCTGATACACAATTCCTATTGAACGCCGTAGAAACGGAATCTCTTTCTTTTTGATATTACTCAAGTCATAATTCATCACATGGGCATCACCATTTTCAATAGGGATTTCCACATACATTGACTTAAGCAGACTGCTCTTTCCACTGCCGACCTTGCCTATTATATAAGTGAATTCACCACTATTAATCTGCAAGTTGACATTTTTAAGCACAACGTGTTCCTTACGCAGGATTTCAACATTATTATAATCAACGACGAGCATGGCGATTACTCTTTATGCCTTTTCTTTAGTTCTTCAGCAAGCTCCTCTATTCTATGACCTTTTGAGGTGAGCAGAACAATAAGATGATATATAAGGTCAGAGGCTTCATAAATTAGACCTTCATCGGTTCCGTTGGTAGCTTCGATCACTGTTTCAACAGCTTCCTCCCCTACCTTCTGAGCCATGCGGTTGATTCCTTTCTGAAACAAAGAAGTGGTATAGGAACCTTCAGGCATTTCTTTGTGACGGCGGTCTATGAAATCTTGGAGATATTCAAAAAAATATACGCCGGCTCTGTTTTCTGTTCCGAAGCAAGTGTCAGTTCCTTTATGACAAGTAGGGCCTGCAGGTATCGCCTTTATCAGCAATGTGTCGTTATCACAATCCTCTTGAATAGAAACGACATTCAAGAAATTTCCACTTTCTTCACCTTTAGTCCACAGACGGTTTTTAGTGCGGCTGAAGAATGTGACCTTTCCGGTTTCTACCGTTTTATTATAAGCTTCTTCATTCATGAAGCCCACCATAAGGACATTTTTAGTCCTCATATCTTGAATAACAGCCGGAACTAGTCCGTTCAACTTGCTATAATCTAAATTAGCCATAATTAAATTCTTACATTAATATTTTTTTCGCGAAGATAACACTTTAATTCGTGAATTCCGATTTCATTAAAATGAAAAATGCTTGCCGCCAGAGCAGCATCAGCATGACCTTCGGAAAACACATCATAGAAATGTGACATAGAGCCTGCCCCACCTGAAGCTATCACTGGTATCGACAACCGTTTATGCAGTTCTGACAATGTGTCAAACGCAAAACCGGTTTTAACTCCATCATGATTCATGCTTGTGAATAGAATCTCTCCCGCTCCGCGTTCCTGTGCCTCAATAGCCCATTCCATAAGTTTGCGTTCTGTCGGCACTCTTCCTCCATTAAGAAAGCACCTCCACTCTCCATTGTCCAATTTGGCATCAATCGCAACAACACACACCTGAGACCCGAACCGAGACGCAATTTCATCAATAAGATCCGGATTTTTCAACGCAGCTGAATTTATCGAAATCTTATCAGCACCTGCATTGAGCAATTTTTCCACATCATCAACGTGATTTATACCACCTCCTACAGTAAACGGGATATTAATGTTAGATGCGACACGACGAACAAGATCAATAAAAGTTTTCCTTCCGTCATGGGATGCGGTAATATCAAGATATACCAATTCATCAGCTCCATCCTGGCTATATTTTCTGCCAAGTTCCACCGGATCGCCGGCATCACGGAAATTGACGAAATTGACACCTTTAACGGTAGTGCCATCTTTCACGTCAAGACATGGAATTATTCGTTTGGCAAGCATGAATCCTTATTTTTGTAAATTATATTTTTCCAATTCTTTTGTAGTTATTTTTCCCTCATACAGAGCTTTACCTACAATTACAGCCGGAACATCGGCTTCATTAAGAGAATGCACGTCAACCATGCCACCAACTCCACCACTGGCGATAAGATATAACTCAGGAAAATGATTGAGAATATCTCGATAAAGACCTACCGACGGACCATTGAGCGTCCCGTCCACATTTATATCGGTAGAAATTACCTGTGTAGCTCCATTGCCAATATATGATACCAAAAAATCCATAATTTCCATATCTGAATCCTGCAACCAACCGGAAGTCGAAATCTTCCCGTTGCGAGTATCCGCTCCAATGATTATTTTATCGCAACCATATTGGTTAAGCCATGCCAATGACAGGTCAGGATTACTGACAGCGATACTTCCAAGTGTCACCTTAGAAGCGCCGTAATCCAATGCCATTTTTATATCTTCCTCATACTTTATACCACCTCCAAAATCAATGGTCAAGTTTGTGCCCGATGCGATCTTATCCAGTGTGCGATGATTGACAATGTGCTGCGATTTGGCACCATCGAGATCAACCACATGAAGTTTACGACACCCGGCATCCTCATAAGCTTTCGCTATATCCACCGGGTTCCCGTCATATACTTTAGCTGTTCCATAATCTCCTTTGGTCAATCTCACACATCTGCCACCGATTATGTCAATAGCCGGAATGATTTCTGTCATAGTTCCAAGAAATGTTTAATGATTGTTTCCCCAACATCTCCGCTCTTCTCCGGATGAAATTGGGTAGCATAAAAATTATCCTTATGCAGCGATGCGCTGAACGGATCTATATAGTCAGTTACGGCAGTAGTATGGAGGTTTACAGGCACATAGTAACTATGTACATAATACACGTATTTACCATCACAACATTCAGGAACAACTCCATCTCCAACTACATTGACTGTATTCCAACCCATGTGTGGAATCTTAAAGTCAATATTATCCGATTTGAATCGCACTACATCGACATCAAAAATGCCAAGACAATCAGTGTCACCCTCCTCCGAATGACGGCACATGAGCTGCTGACCAATGCATATTCCCAACACCGGACATGACAACGACCGTATCACTTCATCCAGACGGTGCCTGCGTAAATATTCCATTGCGGCACGTGCCTCCCCTACACCGGGGAAAATCACTTTAGATGCCAACCGCAACTCAGCTTCATCATCTGTGATTAAAGCTTCAACGCCAAGCCTGTTCAACGCGGAAAGAACCGAATAGTTATTACCCGCATTATATTTAATAATGGCAACATTCATCGATCAACTGAATACGATTGTTTTATTATCAAATGTGAGGATTTTACGCTGGATGTGCTTTTCCACAGCACGCGAAAGAACAATTTTCTCCAAATCCCGCCCTTTATGCACAAGATCCTGAATAGTATCTTTGTGTGTGACACGCACAATATCCTGCTCGATTATAGGACCGGCATCAAGATCGGGAGTCACATAATGGCTCGTTGCACCGATCAACTTAACACCTCGTTCGTAGGCGGCATGATAAGGTTTGGCTCCAACAAATGCAGGCAAGAAGGAGTGATGGATATTAATTATGTGATGAGGATATCTGTTTATAAAATCCTCAGAAAGCACTTGCATATATCGGGCAAGCACTATGAAGTCTACATTGTAAGAATCCAAAATCTCAAATTCCCGCTTCTCCATCTCCACCTTATTCTCACGTGTCACCGGAACCACCTCAAATGGGATGTTGAATTGTTTTGCCGCATCAGCAAGGTCAGGGTGATTACTGATAATCACAGGGATTTCCACATCCCACTCTCCTGAAATGTATCGTGCGAGAATATCATACAGACAATGCGACATCTTGCTTACAAAAATCGCCATGCGCTGAGGCTCGTCAGAGAATTTAAGAGAATAGTTAAGGCTATACTTTGCAGCATACAATATCTGGAAATACTCCCCGATTTTATTCTTGGGGATTATAAAATTTTCCAGATCCCATTCTACACGCATATAGAAAACACCGTTCACCTTATCCACATATTGGTCAAGGTAAACGATATTTCCTCCATTAACATTGATAAACTCTGTAATGACTGCGATGATGCCCGGTTGGTCGGGACAATGCATAAGCAATATCGCAGTGTTCTTTCTCTTACGTTCTGTCGACGACATCATTATTCAACAAGCTTAATATTTATAAATAGTTTAATTACCCATTTCCGACAGGAACTTGATGCGAATCAGCCTTATTTCTTCTTCGCTGTATTCATTGCCAAGCTCATCAAACGCTGATTTTAAATCATCGCTTTCGCTCTCTTTGAAATAATCAAATATATCCTCCTGTCGTTCATCATCCATTATTTCGTCAAGGAAATAATTTATACTGATTTTTGTTCCGGAATAAACGATAGCCTCAATTTCATCAAGCAATTCGTTAAATTCAAGACCTTTGCTTTCTGCAAGTGCGTCAAGAGGTATCTTTCGGTCAATCCCTTGAATGATTGAGATTTTCAGTTTGCTCTTATTCGCAACGCTTCTTACCCGCAAATCTTCAGGACGCTCGATTTCATTCTCTTCCACATGAGTCTTTATCACCTTTATGAAATCATCGCCATATCTCTTTGCTTTGCCGGCTCCGACACCGGGTATGTTCTGCAATTCCTCGATAGTGATGGGATAGGTTGTCGCCATCGCTTCAAGTGATGAGTCTTGAAAAATAACATAGGTGGGGAGCTCAAGCCTCTTTGCAATTTTTTTACGCAGGTCCTTAAGTATGTTGTAAAGTTCTGGATCTACGGCACAGGAAGCTCCGCTTTTCACCACCATCTCTTCCTCTTCTTCGTTAAATTCATTGTCTTCCACAATCTTGAACGAAGATGGTTTCTTATCAAAATCTTTTCCCTTTTTTGTCACTTTCAACAATCCGAAATTTTCAATATCCCGGTCAAGATATCCTGAAATTATGGCTTGACGAATCACCGTGTTAAGAGTTCTCGCGTCACTACCTTCAAGACATCCGAATACTTCCAATTCATCTTGATTATACGACTTTACTGTAGCTGTAGTTTTACCAAGCAATACATCAATCACCTGCTCGGCCTTAAATTTTTCCTTAAGTGCTGTTACGGTTTCTATGACAGCACAGAGTTCATCTTTTGCTTCCACTTGTTTTTTGGGATTTAAACAATTGTCACAGTTTCCACAATTATCTTCGTTGTATTCTTCGCCAAAATAATGAAGGAGCGATTTTCTGCGGCATATCGACGACTCGGCGTATGCAGTAGTTTCAAGCAAAAGCTGTTTTCCGATTTCCTGTTCCGAAATAGGTTTGCCTTGCATGAATTTCTCCATTTTCATCAAGTCCTTGTTGGAATAGAATGTGATGCATTGACCTTCACCTTCATCACGTCCGGCTCTGCCTGTTTCCTGATAGTAGCCTTCAAGCGATTTAGGAATGTCATAATGAATCACAAATCTCACATCGGGCTTGTCGATACCCATGCCAAAAGCGATGGTTGCCACAATGACATCAACATCTTCCATCAAAAATGCATCTTGATTGGATGAACGAGTTGCTGCATCCATGCCGGCATGATATGGAAGAGCTCGGATATTATTGATTTTTAAAGTTTCAGCAAGCTCTTCAACTTTCTTGCGGCTGAGGCAATAAATTATACCGCTCTTTCCACTTTGCGACTTTATGAACTTTATTATCTCCTTGTCGACATTTGCTGTTTTAGGTCTGACCTCATAATAAAGATTTTTGCGGTTGAAGGACGATTTGAAAACCGTAGCCTCCTGCATGCCGAGATTTTTCTGTATGTCATGCTGCACTTTTGGAGTGGCAGTAGCTGTCAGAGCAATCACGGGACGACGGCATATTTCATTTATTATGGGTCGTATTTTGCGATATTCCGGACGAAAATCGTGCCCCCATTCCGATATGCAATGGGCCTCGTCAACAGCGTAAAATGATATGGGAACTGTTTTTAGGAATTCAATATTTTCTTCTTTCGTCAAAGACTCGGGAGCCACATAAAGCAACTTGGTCTTTTTTGAAATTACATCACTTTTAACCTGATCTATTGCCGCCTTATTCAATGAAGAATTCAAAAAATGGGCGACTGCATCATGATCACTGAAATGACGCATTGCATCAACCTGATTTTTCATCAGGGCTATCAATGGAGAAATCACAATCGCGGTTCCTTCCATCATTAGCGCCGGGAGTTGATAGCACAATGATTTTCCACCTCCTGTAGGCATCAGTACAAACGTATCATTTCCTGCAAGCAAGCTGGAAATAATAGCTTCTTGATTACCCTTGAAAGTGTCAAAACCGAAATGCTTCTTCAGCTCTTCAGTCAATGCCGATTTCTGTGTCATGGTGTGTATAGTTCAGGTTAATTATTTAATTTCCAATGATTCAAATTCTGATTTTTGCAACTTCTGCCGGGCATAATCGGGAGTCACGACAAACTTTTTCTTGTTGGACGACGGGTAATCAAACATTGAATCAATCATAATTGTCTCAACTATTGACCGCAATCCTCGTGCTCCAAGTTTGTACTCGATCGCTTTATCCACGATTAAATCCAATGTAGCATCCTCAAATTCAAGATCAATGCCATCCATCTTGAACAATTTGATGTATTGACGCACTATCGCATTCTTAGGCTCGGTGAGCACACGTTTCAATGCATCGCGGTCAAGCGGTTCAAGACTGGTCAAAATCGGCAATCTGCCTATGATTTCAGGAATGAGTCCAAATGACTTCAAATCCTGTGGAGCCACATATTTCAAAAAGTTGTCACGTTTATAGCGCTGCTTTGCCGGGCTGGTTGAATATCCCACCACGTGGGTGTTCAATCGATGGGCTATCTTAGTTTCAATTCCATCAAATGCGCCGCCACATATAAACAGAATATTTTTGGTGTTCACCGGAATCATGCGCTGCTCAGGATGCTTACGTCCACCTTGTGGCGGCACGTTAACCACCGATCCTTCCAGCAGTTTCAACAAACCTTGCTGAACACCCTCTCCGCTCACGTCACGCGTGATTGACGGATTATCGCCTTTTCTGGCGATTTTGTCAATTTCATCAATAAATACGATACCGCGTTCTGCTTTTGCGACATCATAATCAGCCACTTGAAGGAGACGCGTGAGCAAGCTCTCGATATCCTCGCCCACATATCCGGCTTGGGTAAGGACAGTAGCGTCCACAATAGTGAACGGAACATCAAGCAATTTCGCTATTGTCTTGGCAAGCAAAGTCTTGCCGGTACCGGTAGGACCAACAAGAATAACATTGCTCTTTTCAATATCCACGTCGTCGTCATCCGATTGCGACAATCTCTTATAGTGATTGTACACAGCCACTGACAGATACTTCTTAGCCTCAGTCTGTCCTATCACATATTGATCAAGGAAATCGCAAATCTCCTTAGGCTTTGGAATTTTACCTAAAGAAGTTGCTTTGTCCGACACACTTTTACCTGATGCATTTGTCTTATACTCATTTAAAATCTCACTTATTGATTCTACACAATAAGAGCAAATGTAAGTGTTTGGCTTGTCGGCTGAAGGCACCAGAATCTCAGACATTTCGGCTGGACGTCCGCAGAATGAGCATTTAGCGCTTTCTGTTTTTTTTGCCATATTTACTTTTATTAATGTGCTGCTTTTACAAGTACGTTGTCGATCATTCCATACTCCTTGGCTTCTTCAGCCGTCATCCAATAGTCACGGTCAGAATCCCGTTCTACTTTTTCATAAGTCATTCCTGAATGGTCGGCGATTATTGTATACAGCTCTTTCTTCAATTTCTGTATCTCGCGAGCCGTAATCTCAATATCTGATGCCTGACCTTGAGCGCCACCCATGGGCTGATGAATCATGACACGCGAATGCTTTAACGCAAAACGCTTGCCTTTTTCTCCTGACACCAAAAGAACTGCTGCCATTGATGCCGCCATTCCGGTGCATATTGTCGCCACATCACTGGAGATGTATTGCATGGTGTCATATATGCCAAGTCCGGCATAAACTGATCCGCCGGGGGAGTTTATATAGATTGATACATCCTTTCCGGGGTCAGAGGTGTCAAGATATAAAAGTTGAGCTTGAATCACATTTGCAGTGTAATCATTTACTTCTGTGCCAAGGAATATGATACGATCCATCATAAGGCGCGAGAAGACGTCCATCTGAGCTACATTCATCTGGCGCTCTTCAATGATAGTAGGAGAAATATAGCTTGAGGTAATATTCGGCACACCGGCGGCTGCAATATACTGGTCAAGAGCAAGACCGTTCATGCCCAAATGCTTTACTGCATAATTTCTAAAATCATTATTATTCATATTCTAATGTATAAGTGTCTAATTTACTATTTCAAAGATACAAAAATAAAATTGTAATCCTACAATATTTTATCAATTTTTATAGAAACTGGTTTACCTAATGTATACATGAGGGGAGCGGCACTTTTAGCGCCGCTCCCCTCTATATCTATTTATTGATGATTACATCTTTGAGGCAAGTTCCTTGAATTCGTCCAAAGACACCTCTTTGCTTTCAAGAGTTACGCGCTCTTTGATCGCGTCGAAAAGTTTGGCATCGCCAACCTCCTCAATGATGCGGGGACGATAATTCTTGTCAGAAAGAATACGCTTTGCATAGTCGGTCAATGTGGCATCATCCATGTTGGTCATGCCATACTGAGCAAATTGCATAGCAGCGATCATCTTGGCGTGATTTACAAGATCCTCCTCTTCGATCTTGATCTGGCAAAGATCGCCAATACGTTCCTTGATGAGCTGCCATTTCAAGCCCGGAACCATCTTTTCATATTCTTCATCGATGTTTTCGGCATTCAATTCTTCATGACGACGCATGAGCCATTTCTTAAGAACTTCAGCCGGGAGTTCCATTTCACCATACTTAGCGAGCATAGCTTTTTCTGTATCGGCACGGAACATCATCTCGCTGTTGCGCAGAAGCTCATTGGCAATCATCTCCTTCACACCGGCACGATAACCGGCTTCATCGGTTACTTTATCCTTGCCAAGCACATTGTCATAAAGCTCCTGTCCGAGTTCAGCAGGACGAAGAACTATGATTTCTGAAATTGCGAATTCAAAGTCGCCTTTGACATCAGCAGCTTTATCTTTATCGATGCCGAGCATTGAAGAGAGTTCGGCGGCATTGCCCTCACAAGTCTTCCAAGGATTGAACACAACTTTGTCGTTGATCTTCTTTCCTGCAAATTTCTCAGCTTCAGCTTTATCCTTGAAATACATCGGAGCTACGATACCGTTAAGCATCTGGATAGCGTCATCAGAAGTGTTTACGCTGCCATCTTCGTTAAGCTCCATGATAGTTCCTTTAACAAGAGCATTGGCTTCAACCTCTTCACCGGGAACCTGAGCTCCAAAACGCTCACGGAACTTGCTGTCTTGCTCTGAAATCATGTCCTCAGTAACCTCGATGGTATAATAAGGAAGTTTTTCCTCCTTGTCAAGAGTCACGTTGATCTCAGGGGTAAGCGCCAATTCATATTGGAATGTGAAATCCTTCTCATTCTTAAGATCAAGTTCTTTCACTTCTACAGGAATAGGCTCGCCCAAAACTCCGAGCTTATTGTCGCGGATATAATTGATGACAGCTTCATATACTTCCTGATTGATGACATCGCTTGTCACCTGCTTGCCAAAGCGACGGTTGAGCTCTCCGGCAGGAACGTGACCCGGACGGAAACCGGGGATAGCATGTTTCTTGCCAATCTCTTTAAGCTCTTTGGCTACCTTATCTTTGTAATCTTGCTCCTGGATGTTAACGGTGAGCACTGCGCTCACATTGTCTTTCTTGTCTAATGTTACATTCATGATGTATGATTATTTTACTTAATTTTCTAAAATCGGACTACAAAATTAGCGTTTAAAAATTCATTTACCAACATTTTTGAGCCCAAACATTCTAAAATAAGCAAAATCCATGCCAAATTTTCGTCTTTGTCATATCGGCGACCACATTTTAATCGGAATTGGATTAGGAATAATATTTTTTTAGTACTTTTGCATACTATAAACAAATCATCAAAATTACAATATATGGTAGTTTACTTCAAGAAAGGAGCAAATCTTATCATCGCAGTGGAAACCGACCACCGTTTCTCAGGTGAAGAGAGCCAGAAACTGTCATGGCTTTTCGGCGGTGCAGTTCAATTGTCTTCAACATCGTTAAAGGGTCGTTTCATAGGTCCCCGCCGTGAAATGATTACTCCGTGGAGCACTAATGCAGTTGAAATAACCCAAAACATGGGACTGGATGGAATTTCCCGCATCGAAGAGTTCCATCGCGTGACTGACGAATCTCCGGCGTATGACAAAATGCTGCAACGCGTTTATGAAGGGTTGAACAGCCGTGTGTTTACAGTCGATAAAACACCCGATCCAATTGTATATATAGACGACATTTCCGAATATAACAAGAAGGAAGGTCTCGCTCTAAGCAACGAAGAAGAGCAGTATCTCCGTGATTTGAGCAAAAAACTCGGGCGACCGTTGACCGACAGCGAAGTGTTTGGTTTCTCTCAAGTGAATTCTGAACATTGCCGCCATAAAATTTTCAACGGCACATTTATTATTGACGGCGAAGAGAAACCAATGTCTCTCTTCAAACTTATAAAGAAGACTTCTCAGGTCAACCCCAACAGCCTTGTTTCTGCCTACAAAGATAATGTAGCATTTGTAAAAGGCCCGAAGGTTGACCAATTTTATCCCGTAAATCCTGACCGTCCCGATTATTTCGAGGTAAAGGATGTCAATACTGTTATTTCGCTAAAAGCAGAAACCCATAACTTCCCCACTACTGTAGAGCCGTTCAATGGAGCCGCAACCGGTACAGGCGGCGAGATTCGCGACCGTCTCGGTGGAGGAAAAGCAAGCTTGCCCATAGCAGGTACAGCCGTTTACATGACCTCATATCCTCGTATGTCTCCTGAGCATCGCTGGGAACTGATGATGGATCCGAGAGCATGGCTTTATCAGACTCCGTGCGACATCTTGATAAAAGCATCAAATGGTGCGTCAGACTTCGGAAACAAGTTCGGTCAACCGCTCATCTGTGGATCTTTGCTGACATTCGAGCATGAAGAAAACGACAAGAAATATGCCTACGACAAGGTGATAATGCTTGCCGGAGGTGTAGGTTTCGCCGCAAAAAAAGATGCCATCAAAGGCACTCCTGAAGCAAGAGAAAAAGTCGTGGTGATGGGAGGCGACAACTACCGCATCGGAATGGGAGGAGGTGCTGTTTCATCTGTCGAGACCGGACAATATGACAACTCCATCGAGCTTAATGCTGTGCAGCGTGCCAATCCTGAAATGCAGAAGCGCGTGAGCAACGTCATCCGAGCCTTGGCTGAAAGCGACGACAATCCTATCGTTTCGATTCACGACCATGGAGCCGGAGGACATCTCAATGCTCTTTCTGAGCTTGTGGAAGCAACAGGCGGCAAGATTGAAATAGGTTCTCTGCCTGTTGGCGACAAGACTTTGTCGGCTAAAGAGATTGTCGGCAATGAAAGTCAGGAGCGCATGGGTATGGTGATAAACGAAGGCGACATCGAATACGTAAAGCGTATTGCCGACCGCGAGCGTGCTCCGTTCTATGTCGTAGGAGAGACCACCGGTGATGACCGTTTCGTTTTTGAGCAGACCAACGGAGTTAAGCCGATTGATCTCGCAATGGCTGATATGTTCGGAAACTCTCCGAAGACAATAATGACCGACTCTACCGTAAACCACACTTATAAAGATGTGGAATACGATGCTTCAAAAATTGAAGACTATCTAAGAGATGTGTTAAGTCTTGAAGCCGTAGCTTGTAAAGACTGGCTCACCAATAAAGTCGACCGATCCGTGACCGGTAAAATTGCACGTCAGCAGTGCCAAGGCGAAATTCAGTTGCCGTTGAGCGACTGCGGTGTCGTTTCTCTCGATTACAAAGGCAAGGCAGGTATAGCGACTTCTATTGGTCACGCTCCGCAAGTGGCTCTTGTCGATTCTGCGAAAGGATCGGTTATGGCAGTTGCCGAATCATTGACCAATATAGTAATGGCTCCTCTTGCCGATGGTTTGAAGAGCGTTTCCTTAAGCGCCAACTGGATGTGGCCTTGCAAGAATGCCGGAGAAGATGCTGCATTGTATCGCGCGGTAGAAGCTTGTAGCGATTTTGCTTGTGCATTGGGTATAAATATCCCGACCGGCAAGGACAGCTTGTCGATGACACAAAAGTATGGCGATGACAAAGTATTTGCCCCCGGAACCGTAATTATTTCAGCAGCCGGCGAAGTAAGCAACGTGCGCCACACAGTATCTCCTGTCCTCCAAAACAAAGATTCTCACTTATATTATATAGATTTCAGCGGTGATGCGCTTAAACTTGGCGGTTCGGCTCTTGCTCAATCATTGAATCGTCTCGGCAAAGAAGTTCCGACAGTAACATCTCCGGAACAATTCGCAAAGACTTTCGACGCAGTACAGAAGTTGGTTAAAGGCAGAGCATTCCTTGCAGCCCACGACGTTTCTGCCGGAGGTCTCGTGACTACTCTTCTTGAAATGGCGTTTGCCAACACCAATGGCGGAGTTGAATTGGATGCCGACGCATTTGCCGCTCTCGGCGAGACTGATCTCGTCAAGATTCTATTTGCTGAAAATCCGGCTCTTGTCGTGCAGGTAGCTTCAACTAAATGTGAAAAGGTCGAAGAAGCATTGCAAAATGCAGGAGCACGTTTCTGCAAAATCGGAACAATATCAGATGAACGCACACTGTCCATCAACCACAACGGTGGAGAGATGATGCTATTCATCGATTATCTGCGCGATGTATGGTTCCGCTCTTCTTATCTCCTTGACGCGGTGCAGAGCGGTGAAAAACACGCGGCATTACGTTACGAGAACTACAAGAAGCAACCGATTCGCTACCGTTTCCCGTCCAATTTCAAGGGCTCGTTGAAGTCTCGCGGATTATCATTGCGCCGCGACAGCAAGTCAGGGGTACGTGCCGCTATCATCCGCGAAAAAGGTGTGAACGGTGACCGCGAAATGGCTTATGCGCTATATCTTGCCGGATTTGACGTTAAAGACGTACACATGACCGACTTGATGAGCGGACGCGAAACTCTCGACGATGTGAACATGATTGTATTCTGCGGCGGATTCTCCAACTCCGACGTGCTCGGTTCTGCAAAAGGCTGGGCAGGAGGTTTCCTTTGGAATGACAAAGCTAAGACCACTCTTGAGCGTTTCTATAAGAGAACCGATACTCTAAGTCTCGGTATCTGCAACGGATGCCAGTTGATGATAGAGCTCAACCTCATTAACCCGGAACATCCCAAAAAGACGATCATGGAGCACAATGCATCCCATAAGTTCGAATCTCAGTTCTTGGGTGTAGTAATTCCAAAGAACGATTCAGTGATGTTTGGTTCTCTTTCCGGAAGCAAGCTTGGTATATGGGTGGCACACGGTGAAGGTAAATTCAATCTGCCAATGTCGCTTGACAACTACAATATCGTAGCAAAATACAATTATGCGGCATATCCCGGCAACCCTAACGGTTCAAGAGCATCTGTAGCCGGTATAGCATCGGCTGACGGCAGACATCTCGCCATGATGCCACACTTGGAACGTGCTATTTTCCCGTGGCAATGCGGATTCTATCCGGAAAGCCGCCGTCAGGAAGAGGTTACTCCATGGATTGACGCATTTGTGAATGCCCGTAAATGGATTGAAAATAAAACTAACAATAAATAATTATTGAATAAATTTATTCGGTATGGGAGGATTTTTTGGAGTTGCAAAGCATGATGAGTGCATCAACGAGCTCTTCTATGGTGTGGACTACAATTCACACATGGGTACTAAAAGAGCCGGTATCGCAACTTGCAACAACGGAGTATTCACAAGATCTATACACAATATCGAGAACTCGTATTTCAGATCGAAATTTGAGAACGATCTGAAAGACTTTTCAGGTACAAAAGGCATCGGTGTCATTAGTGACACCGATGCTCAACCTATAATTGTGAACTGCCACCTTGGCAAATTCGCGATAGTCACTGTAGGCAGAATCAACAATATCGGCGAACTCGAGAAAGAGCTTCTCGCAAAAGGGCATCATTTCTGTGAACACAGTTATGACATAATAAACCCCACTGAAATGATAGCGGCGCTTATATGCGAAGGTTCCGATTACGTGACCGGAATCAACAATGTCTACAACCGCGTGAAAGGATCTTGTTCGATGCTCCTGCTTACTGAAGACTCTATAATCGCAGCTCGTGACAAACTTGGCCGCACACCTATAATAATAGGAAAGAAAGACGGCGCCCACGCCATAACAAGCGAAACTTGCGCATTCCCCAATTTGGACTACAATATATGCTATAACGTGGGACCGGCAGAAATCGTAAAGGTCACTGCTGACTCCATCGAACAGCTTAAAGCTCCGGGCGAGAAAATGCAGATCTGCTCATTCCTTTGGGTGTATTATGGTTATCCGGTATGCGAATACGAAAACCGCAACGTCGACAGGATGAGATATGATGCCGGACTTAAAATGGGTTTGGCTGATGATACTGAGGTAGACTTCGTAAGCGGTGTCCCCGACTCCGGTATCGGAATGGCTCTCGGATACGCACAAGGAAAAGGTGTGCCCTATCAGCGCGGACTTGTGAAATATACTCCTACCTGGCCTCGCAGCTTCACTCCCAGTTCGCAAGAGCGTCGTGAACTTGTGGCAAAGATGAAGCTTATCCCCAACAAGGCTCTTCTGAATGGCAAACGTGTCATCTTCTGCGATGATTCAATCGTGAGAGGAACACAGCTCAGAGACAATGTCAAGGGACTGTTTGATTGCGGAGTCAAGGAGGCACATATCAGAATAAGTTGTCCCCCGCTTATCTACCCATGCCACTATATTAATTTCACCGCATCAAAGAGCGAAATGGAATTAATCACACGGCGTGTCATAAAGGAGATTGAAGGCGACCATAATAAGAATTTGGAAGAATACTCCACTACCGACTCGCCAAAATATTGCGCCATGGTGGAAAAAATTCGCGAAAAACTCGGTTTGACCTCGTTAAAATTCAATTCTATCGAGACAATAATCGAAGCCATCGGATTGCCTAAAGATAAAGTGTGCACACATTGTTTCGACGGATCAAGTTTTGATTAATTATAATTTGCTGAAATTGAAATAAAAACTTATCTTTGTGTAGCACTTTTTATTAAAAAACATAACAAACATCTAATATCTTTAATCATGAGTTTAAACATCATCGTTCTCGCAAAACAAGTGCCCGACACTCGTAATGTGGGTAAAGATGCAATGAAAGAGGATGGCACTATAAATCGTGCCGCTCTGCCCGCGATTTTCAATCCCGAAGATCTTAACGCTCTTGAACAAGCACTTAGACTTAAGGACGCCAATCCGGGATCTACAATCACCTTGCTTACAATGGGACTTCCAAGAGCCTCAGAGATTATTCGTGAGGCAATCTATCGCGGTGCAGACACCGGCATTGTTCTCACCGACCGCACACTCGGCGGTGCCGATACACTTGCTACATCCTATTCTTTGGCACAGGCAGTGAAAAAATTCGGTAATTTTGACATCATCCTCGGCGGACGTCAGGCTATTGACGGTGATACCGCACAGGTAGGTCCGCAGATTGCAGAAAAACTGGGAATCCCTCAAGTAACCTATGCCGAAGAGATACTTGAACTTAAGGACGGCAAAGTAACTGTAAAGCGTCGCCTTGAAAACGGTGTTGAAACAGTAGTTGCTCCGCTTCCATGCGTTGTCACCGTCAACGGTTCTGCCGCTGAATGTCGTCCGCGCAACGCACGACGCATCCAGAAATATAAATATGCCGTTTCTCCAAGCGAGAAAGAAAAATTGTCCGATGAGCTTAAAGCAATCGTAGAGAAGCGTCCCTATCTGAATCTTCAGGAGTGGAGCGCGGCTTACGTTGATGCCGATCCCGAGCAGATAGGATTGCCCGGATCTCCGACAAAGGTGAAAGCTATCGAGAACGTCGTTTTCACGGCAAAAGAGAGCCGTGCCATTGAAAACAATGACGAGCAACTTGAAGATCTGATTAAAGAACTAATTGCCAATCACACAATCGGCTAATCATCCAAATAACAAAATCATGACTGACAAAAATAACCTTATTGTATATTGTGAGTACGAGGATGGCAAAGTAGCCGACGTGAGCCTCGAACTTCTTACCAAAGGACGCGTGCTTGCCGACAGACTCGGCGTTAAGCTCGAAGCAATAGTAATTGGTGACAACCTTGACAAAATAGAGGAGCAGATATTGCCTTATGGCGCTGATGTTGTGTATAAGGTGGAAGACAAGCGTCTTTACCCCTACACTTCCAATCCTCACTCGGAAGTGCTTATCAACCTGTTCAAGGAAATTAAGCCGCAAATCTGCCTCATGGGCGCAACCTGCATAGGTCGAGATCTCGGTCCAAGAGTGTCATCATGCCTTCACAGCGGACTTACTGCCGACTGTACAGCTCTTGAAATCGGCAACCACAAAGATCCTAAAACAGGTAAAGAATACACCGATCTTCTTTATCAAATAAGACCTGCATTTGGTGGCAACATAGTGGCTACCATTGTAAACCCTGAATGTCGTCCTCAGATGGCTACAGTGCGCGAAGGCGTGATGAAGAAAGAGATCAAGGATCCCAACTACAAAGGTGAGGTGATCAATCTTAAAGCTGATGACTATGTGAAGCCTGAAGATTTCGTTGTGGAAATAATTGATCGCCACATTGAAAAATCAAAAGTAAACATTAAAAATTCGCCAATCATAGTTGCCGGAGGTTACGGAATGGGCAGCAAAGAAGGATTTGATATGCTCTTTGATCTCGCCAACACTCTCGGCGGCGAGGTGGGTGCTTCGCGTGCCGCTGTTGATGCCGGATTTGCTGAACATGACCGCCAGATCGGACAAACAGGAGTGACAGTGCGTCCAAAACTATACATTGCCTGTGGTATTTCCGGTCAAATCCAGCACATCGCCGGTATGCAGGAAAGCGCTATCATCATTTCGATAAACAACGATCCCAACGCTCCCATCAACACAATTGCCGACTATGTTATTACCGGCAACGTGGAAGATATCGTGCCGAAATTGATCAAGTATTACAAGAAAAACTCAAAATAATTTTCCAAGATACTTGTTCAGGGACATATAATTAGAAATAAAAACAACTGAAAAATGGCTAATTTTTATAATGATAATCCTGATTTGAAGCATCACTTGACTCACCCCTTGATGCAACGGATCATCGAATTGAAAGAGCGCAATTTCTCTGATGCTGAAAAATATGACTATGCACCGTTGAATTTTGACGATGCTATGGATTCATACGAGAAAGTACTTGAAATTGCAGGAGAGATAAGCGGCGATATAGTTGCCCCAAATGCTGAAAGCGTGGATCACGAAGGTCCTCATGTAGTGGACGGTCATGTGGAGTATGCTGAAGGCACAAAGAAAAATCTTGATGCGCTTGTAAAAGCCGGCTTGATGGGTATCTCACTCCCCCGCCGCTACAATGGTCTTAACTTCTCACTGGTTCCATATATCATGGCTGCCGATATGGTGAGTCGTGCCGATGCCGGATTCGTAAATATCTGGGGTCTTCAAGACTGTGCAGAAACTATCTATGAATTTGCTGATGAAGACCAACGCAACCGTTTCTTGCCCCGTGTATGTGCAGGCGAAACTATGGCGATGGATCTTACCGAACCCGATGCCGGTAGCGACCTTCAGGCTGTGATGCTCAAAGCCACTCCTGATGAAGAAAACGGCTGTTGGAGACTTAATGGCGTGAAGCGTTTCATCACCAATGGTGACGGACACATAGCTCTTGTTCTTGCACGTAGCGAGGATGGCACGCATGATGGCCGCGGCTTGTCAATGTTTATCTATGACAAGAATGACGGAGGCGTGACAGTACGTCGTATCGAAAACAAGATGGGTATAAAGGGATCTCCTACTTGTGAGCTCGTATTCAAAAATGCGAAAGCCGAATTATGCGGTTCACGCAAACTTGGACTCATCAAGTATGTGATGGCACTCATGAACGGCGCTCGTCTCGGTATAGCCGCCCAGTCAGTTGGTGTGTCGGAGGCTGCCTATCGCGAAGCTCTATCCTACGCACGCGACCGCAAGCAGTTTGGCAAAGCTATCATCGAGTTCCCGGCTGTATTTGAAATGCTGTCAGTAATGAAAGCGAAACTCGATGCTTCTCGTTCTCTGCTTTATGAGACAACACGTTTCGTAGATATGTACAAAACATGGGAAGACATCGAGCGTGAACGCAAACTTGAAAAAGAGGAAAAGGCTGAAATGAAGTATTATTCAAAACTCGCCGACGCATTCACACCGCTTGCCAAGGGTATGGGTAGCGAATATTGCAACCAGAATGCCTACGATTCAGTGCAGGTTCATGGTGGTTCAGGTTTCATGAAGGATTATGCTTGTGAACGCATATACCGTGATGCCCGCATCACATCAATCTACGAAGGCACCACTCAGCTTCAGGTTGTAGCAGCAATTCGCCACGTAACCACCGGCACCTATCTCAACCGCATGAACGAGTATGCCCAGATGGAGATTGCAGAAGCCTACAAGCTGCTTAGAGACAAACTCGTGGAACTCACTGCAGTTTATTCTTCAGCGGTGGAAAAGGTTACTTCAGCGAAAGATTCTGAATACCTTGACATGATGGCTCGTCGCCTTGTAGAGATAGCAGGAAACATCATCATGAGCTATCTGCTTATTTTGGATGCCACCCGCAATGAAAGCTTCGATGCTTCAGCACGTGTATATTTCAACATGGCTCAGGCTGAAGTGCTTAAACACGCTTCATTCATCGACAAGTTTGACATCGATTCTATCAAGTATTACAAAAAAGCATAAGACTCGGTAGATCAATAAATACAAGCCCCGGGTGAGATTCATCATTCGGGGCTTTCTAATAATATTCAGGAAAATATCATGATTATGGAACAATATGATTCATCGGTCAACGGATTAATGAATTTCCTTGACGCAAGTGTGTGCAATTTTTTCGCTGTCGACACTCTAAGTCAAATTCTTGTAGAAGAAGGATTCATATACCTTGACCCCAAAAAGAGATGGGAGCTCGTGCCGGGAGGTAAATATTTCATCACTAAAAATGACTCGGCACTCTTTGCTTTCATTGTAGGAGAAGGTACAGCGTCTGATGGATACAAGATCATATCCGCTCACAGCGATTCTCCAGGATTCCGCATCAAGCCGAATTGCGAGATTGTGTGCGACGGAAACATCGTGAAACTTAATACGGAAGTTTATGGCGGTCCCATTCTTTACACATGGTTTGACCGCCCGCTATCAATTGCCGGACGTGTCATCGTAAGAGGCACCAACCCACTTGCACCGGAGACTCTTCTTGTAAAGTGGGATGAACCGCTTCTTACCATTCCTCATCTTGCCATCCACTTCAATCGCTCGGTCAACGAAGGCAACCCTCTTTCAAAGCAGAAAGATATGTTGCCTGTGCTTGGTAAAGTTGAAGAAAAAAGCCAAGCAAAAGGTCTTGTGCTGAACATGGTGGCAGGCAAGCTCGGCATTCGCCCCGATGATATCCTCGATTATGACCTGTCCCTGTATGATACAACCAAGGCAACTTTAGTGGGACTAAATGAGGAATTCATAACATCAGGACGACTTGACGACCTGTCAATGGCCCATGCTGCGGTCAACGCGCTTCTCGAATCAGAAGAAGGGATGAAGATGACCAAGGTAATGGCAATATTTGACAATGAGGAGACCGGATCAGGCACAAAGCAAGGAGCGGCATCTCCTGTGTTAATGAATTTGCTGAAACGCATCAACTCACAGCTTGGTGGCGATGAAGAAGATTATTTGCGTGCCATCGACAATTCCTTCATGATCTCAGCCGACAATGCTCATGGCGTACATCCTAACTATGTGGAAAAACAGGATCCCACCAATCATCCGGTACTTGGCGGAGGTCCGGTGATTAAAATCAACGCCAATTGCAAATATATGACTGATGCCGATTCCGCAGCTGTGTTCAAGACTATTTGCGAGAAAGCAGATGTTCCATGCCAATATTTTGTAAATCATTCCGATGTTGCCGGAGGCTCAACTTTAGGCAATATCCTGACTTCACAAATAGATCTGCGTGGAGTCGACATGGGAGCCGCCCTTTGGGCTATGCATTCGGTTAGAGAAACCGCATCCGTAGCTGACCATTTGGCAACCATAAAGGCATTCACAAAATTCTACGACTTATAATCGAAAATCACGGAGGAGCTATGGTTCAATAAACATCTGACACATAGTCTCCTCCGAAAATAATAATAGAATTAATCCATGAAGAAGACGCTTTCTTTTATCCTTTTGTTTCTACATTTTCTCATCGTAGAAGCTCAAAGTTTTCCTGTTAATCTAACCGCAAATGTATTAAAAGATTATGAGGGGTTCAAAAAAGGGGAAACTATAAAGATTGATAGTGTTGGTCATACTGTTGTTTTGTCAGAATATTCACCACCAAAAGATGTATATTATATTAAAGCCAATGGGCAAGGAATAAGTGTAAATAGCAAAATCGGAGACCGACTTCAATTTAATTTTAATAATGTATCTGATATTTGGAATGCGGAAATTATTTCCAGCGTATTGACATTCTTGAACAAAAAAGGAGATAATTTCAAGTGGAGAATTGATGCAGAGCAAGATGCTCTCCAATTTCTTTGCAATGTTCAATCAAGTCGACTCAATGACCCTTATTTAGAGAATTACATCTATTCACTAATATCAAAAATATCTCCTGCGATATTGGTTGATGGAAGACCAGGAAATGTTAATATTGTAATATTAGAGAGTCCTGAATTAAATGCTTTCACCTTCCCAAATGGAACCATCGTTTTATATACTGGACTTCTATCTGCCTTACATTCTGAAGATGAATTAGTCGCCATTTTGAGCCATGAAATTGCTCATTTTGTACTTGACCACTCATATCAAAACTATACCCAAGAAATGTCCAGAAAAAAACGGGCTGAGTTTTGGGCTGCGGTTGCTACCGGGATTGCAGCAGTTGGTGATGTCTACTTGTCATCTAAAAACACATATTACCATCCTGGGGCTATTACTTTAGCTACGGCAGCTATCGCATCCGGTATTGCAGCAGAGGTTATAGAGCGACTCGGAATGAAGTATAATCATAATCAAGAGTATGAAGCTGATGAATTAGCAATTAAAGTGTTGCGTCAAACTGGATATTCGACAGACGCATTAGCTACCGCCCTTGCACGACTCAAAGAAAGCATGAAAACAGAGAGAACCAATGTTCAATATTTAGAATCTTATTCACATCCTGCCTTAGAGGCAAGAATAGTCAAAAATGGACAACCTAATTTGAATAACCGAGACATAAAATTTGAACAGATAATCTCTTTTGCAACAAGCACATCTGCCATTCTTAAATTCAGTGATCGAAGATATAGACAAGCCTACAATTTAGCGTGTCAAAATATTGAAAATAATGTTGGATTAGCTGACGACTATCTCATTGCGGCAAATTGCTTATTGTATTTGGAGGACAACGAAATTTCAAATCTTAATGCCTACAATCTCGTACAAAAAGCACGGCTATTAGAACCCAACAACATAAATTATTTCAAAGCAGACATCCTTACATTGTTAAGGCTTGAAAAAAGGGATGAAGCAATTAATAAATTACAAGAATACCATGTTGCCCTTGAAAATATGAAATCCACGTTAGATGTTGTGTTAAATCAAGATTTATGGCATCAGCAAATTCAATTTATTGATTCAAACCAAGAATGGGCTCGTCAAATGACGATCAAATTAAAAGGGATGCGTTAAATCAACACAAATCTCTTATGATTTAATTGGATATTTCGATTCTATTAACCCAAATCTTTTAAATTATAAAAAGTGCTGCTGAAGTTGTTGGCTTCGACAGCACTTTTTTGTTTAGAGGGAGCAACTTACGGTTTCTTATTGGGATCACAGGTCAATCCCACACCAAGTTTATTGAATATCTTGCGGTCCACTTCTCCGAGCATTACTGTTGAGTGTACCTGGCATCCCGATAATTCAGGAAGTTTTTCCAATGCTTTCCGGCAATTCTCGTTGTGCGTGCTCAATACCGACAGTGCCACCAACACCTCGTCGGTGTGAAGGCGTGGATTATGTCCGCGAAGATAATTTATTTTAGTATATTGTATCGGCTCAATCATGTGCTGAGGTATAAGCTTCTCAGCATGATCGATTCCGGCGAGGTGTTTTATCGCATTAAGAATCAGTGCAGCGCTTGGTCCAAGCAATTCACTGGTTTCAGCAGTAATGATAGTGCCGTCAGAAAGTTCAATAGCCGAACATGGCACTCCACTACGCTCTGCCCGCTCTTTCGCTGCAATCACCGGCTTCCTGTACGAGGGTGTGATCTTCGCCTGTTTCATCAAAAGTGCGATCTTGTTTACCTCGGCATCGTTGCAGGCACCTTGAGCCAATTGATTCAGCGAGGTGTAATAACGCCTTATGATTTCGTTTTTTGATGCCTCGCAACACACTTCATCATTGTTTATGCAGAATCCCACCATATTCACACCCATATCGGTTGGTGATTTGTAGGGATTTTCGCCATAAATACCTTCAAACAAAGCGTTAAG
Source organism: Lachnospiraceae bacterium (assembly GCA_023663655.1). Classification (GTDB taxonomy): domain Bacteria; phylum Bacteroidota; class Bacteroidia; order Bacteroidales; family Muribaculaceae; genus Muribaculum. The sequence goes on along the minus strand of JAMPGZ010000003.1, from coordinate 104,969 downwards.
CACAGGGAAGATCTCAATGTCACGATTGTAGTTGATCGCGGTTTTGCCATACGCATCCAAATGGAACGGGTCAATCATGTTCACATCATTCAAGTCGGCAGTGGCAGCCTCGTAAGCAATGTTGACCGGATGCTTAAGCGGAAGGCTCCACACCGGGAATGTCTCAAATTTTGCATATCCAGCTTCAATTCCCCGTTTATTCTCATTGTAAAGCTGACTTAAACATACTGCCATTTTTCCGCTTCCGGGCCCGGGAGCAGTGACAATAACAAGCGGCCGCGAAGTCTTTACATAATCATTTTTTCCAAAACCTTCGTCAGAGGCGATAAGATCGACATTGGTCGGATACCCGTCAATCAGATAATGTACGTAGGTAACGATTCCCATTCTTTCGAGGCGCTTACGGAAGGCGTCGGCACTGCTTTGACCGTTATAGTGTGTTATAACCACCGATCCCACCATAAATCCGCGATTCTGGAACTCAGTGCGCAATCTTAGGACATCCATATCATAGGTTATGCCCAAATCCTGGCGCACCTTATTTTTTTCGATATCCAATGCACTAATCACAATCACAATCTCGGCTTGGTCGCTCAATTGATGCAACATACGCAGCTTGCTGTCGGGTTGGAAACCGGGCAACACGCGGCTTGCGTGATGATCATCAAAAAGCTTGCCTCCAAGCTCAAGGTAAAGTTTGTTGCCGAACTTAGAGATACGCTCTTTTATATGTTCGGACTGAATCTTGAGATATTTCTCGTTATCAAAACCATATTCCATAACGGATTGCAAAGTTAATGTTTTTAACCGATTTTTCCAATCCTCCGGCAATTTTTCCAGATTAAAAGATATAACCGCATGATTATTTCCTAATCACAAATTTTTAATATATCTTTGTATGATAATTGACCAATCATTTATACAAAATTATAATAGGAATCATGAACAACAAATTGTGCTACTCCGCACTTTTGGGAACCGCATTGCTCTTTACCGGCTGCGGTAAAAAAATGAATCAGTTCCAAGCTGATTATTTTAAAGTCAACCCTAATCCGCTTGAAGTGGTGGGCGACAAAGTGCCGGCAACCGTAACCGGCAACATTCCCGGTAAGTTCTTTCAAAAAAATGCTGAAGTTACAGTAACTCCGTATCTTGAATACAACGGCATGGAACTGGCATCGGCACCCTACACTTTCCAAGGAGAAAAAGTAAGAGGAAACAATCCTGTAGTCAACTATGAAACAGGAGGAACTGTGACGATTCCGGTACAATATGTTTATGTGCCTGAAATGCAGAAGAGCAATCTGTCACTCGCATTTACCGTAAAGCAGGGCAACAAGCAGTATGCTCTTCCCCGCGTGAAAGTCGCTGACGGAATCGTGGCAACAGCAGCCCTCGCCAATGTCGGCACAGTACACCCGGCAATTGCCGCTGATAAATTCCAGCGTGTTATAAATGAAAAATTTGATGCTGACATCAAATTCTTGATCAATCAGGCTAACATCCGCGATGGAGAGCTCCGCACCCAGGCGATGAAAAGCCTTCAGAATGAGCTGCAGGAAGCCAACAATGACGGTCGCCGAGAAATCAAAGAGATCAACGTGACTTCATACGCTTCGCCTGACGGTGGCGTGAAACTCAACACCCGTCTTGCCGAAAACCGCGAGAAGAATACAGTCAACTACGTTGAAGGTCAGTTGAAAAAAGAAAACATTTCAGATTTCGGACGCTTGACTGCCGACTTCACCCCTCAGGATTGGGAAGGCTTCAAGAAATTGGTTGCCGCTTCCAATATTCAGGACAAGGAGCTTATCCTTAGCGTACTTTCAATGTATAAGGATCCTGAACAGCGTGAGCGTGAAATACGTAATCTTTCATCAATCTTTGACCAGCTCGCCGAAGACATTCTTCCGAAACTGCGTTACTCACGCATCACAGCATCAATCGATGTAATCGGGAAAAGCGATGAGGAGATTCAGAACATTTACAAGATGAATCCTAAAGCCTTGTCGGTCGATGAACTTCTATATGCTGCAACCTTAACCGATGACAATGACAAGCGCATCCAGATTTATGACACAGCCGCAAGCCTCTATCCCGAAGATTTCCGCCCCATCAACAACCTCGGTATGTGCCAGTTCCTTGATGAGGATTACGATGCTGCAGCCGCTTGCTTCCAGCAGGCAGCCAAGCTCGCTCCGGAAAGCGGCGAAGCACAGCTTAACCTCGGTCTCGTATCTCTTCTGAACAACAATTACAAGGATGCCACATCTCGTTTCGGCAATGCTGCCGGCGTTCCCGCCCTTGGCGAAGCACTCGGCGTATATTACCTGAAGCAGGGCGACTACACATCGGCTATCCGTGCATTTGGCGATGCCAAGACCAACAATGCCGCTCTTGCTCAGATCCTGAACAAGGATTACAACAAGGCTAAGCAGACCCTTGGCGGCATAGACTATCCTGACGCTACCACCTACTATATCGCTGCCGTACTTGGAGCAAGAACCAACAACAGCGATATGGTTTACAACAATCTTCGCGAATCAATAAAAATGGACAAGAATATGGCAAAACTCGCAAGCAACGACCTTGAATTCGCCAAATTCAACATCAACAGCCTCGTGAGATAATCAGTTCTTATCAACAATATAAAAAGGTCATGAATCTCGATATGATTCATGGCCTTTTTTATATACTCTGCTGTTTAAGCACACCTCGCCAAAATGAGGCAAAATAATGATTTCAACACCTTTTAAAAGGCTCTTATAAAATTGTATATAACGGATTTTTTTTGTAATTTTGTTTGCTATTAAAGCAACAAGCAAAGCAGAGCTTCGATATCAGCGAAGACTGAAATTTTATTAAGAGAAAACAACTGTAATTACATCTATGTCAGAACAAAACGAAAGCTATAGTGCCAATAGTATTCAGGTGCTTGAGGGTTTGGAAGCGGTGCGTAAACGCCCGGCTATGTATATCGGCGATATCAGCGCCAAAGGCTTGCATCACCTTGTTTATGAGGTAGTCGACAACTCTATCGACGAAGCTCTTGCCGGATACGCCAATCATATTGACGTGGTAATTAATGAAGATAATTCTATAACAGTCGTGGACAATGGTCGAGGCATTCCGGTGGATATGCACGAAAAAGAGCACAAAAGCGCTCTTGAGGTGGTATTGACCGTGCTTCACGCCGGAGGAAAATTTGACAAGGGTTCATACAAAGTTTCCGGAGGTCTTCATGGTGTGGGTGTAAGCTGCGTAAATGCACTTTCCACTTATCTCCGTGCTGAAGTGCACCGCAATGGAAAAGCTTATATGCAAGAATATTCATGCGGAAAGCCCACAAGCGAACTGACAATAATCGGAGAAAGCGACAAAACAGGCACAATGATCACATTTAAGCCTGATGATTCAATATTCACTGTCACAGTATATGATTACAACACCCTTGCCAATCGTCTACGTGACCTCGCGTTCCTTAATGCCGGAATAACATTGACACTGACCGACCGTCGCCAAGTGGACGAGAACGGAAATTTCAAAAACGAAGTGTTCCACAGCGATACCGGACTTGAAGAATTCGTTCGCTACATCGACTCCAACAAAGAATCACTTATTGATGACGTGATTCATCTTGTAACTGAAAAGCAGGGTATTCCTGTAGAAGTAGCTCTTACCTACAACGGCACCTACAATGAAAACGTGTACTCTTTCGTAAATAACATCAACACTATCGAAGGTGGCACGCATTTGACCGGCTTCCGCCGTGGACTGACTTCGACATTGAAAAAATATGCCGAGGACAGCAAGATGCTTGAGAAACTAAAAATCGATATTGCCAGCGATGACTTCCGCGAAGGACTCACAGCCGTAGTATCGGTAAAAGTCATGGAGCCGCAGTTTGAAGGACAGACAAAGACAAAATTGGGCAACAATGAAGTGATTGGAGCAGTACAGGCTGCTGTGAGCGACGCTCTTCGCACATATCTCGAAGAGCATCCACGTCAGGCTAAACTCATCGTGGACAAAGTGGTTCTTGCCGCAACAGCACGTCATGCCGCCTACAACGCCCGTAAAAACGTGCAGCGCAAATCGCCACTATGCGGAGGCGGACTTCCCGGAAAGCTCGCTGACTGCTCGTCACGCACGGCTGAAGATTGCGAGCTGTTTATTGTCGAGGGAGACTCGGCAGGCGGAACAGCAAAGCAAGGCAGAGACCGCACATATCAGGCAATCCTCCCTTTGCGCGGTAAAATCCTGAACGTGGAGAAAGCCATGGATCACAAGATATTCGGCAATGAGGAAATCACCAATCTTTTCCGCGCCATGCGTGTGACTATCGGCACAGAAGAGGATTCCAAGGCAATAAATCTCGATAAACTCGCTTACCACAAAATCATAATCATGACCGATGCCGATGTCGACGGTTCGCACATCGCTACCCTGCTCATGACATTCTTCTTCCGCCGTATGCGTCCAATCATTGAGAACGGCTATCTCTACCTTGCCACTCCCCCATTGTACAAATGCACACGCGGTAAAAATGAAGAATACTGCTGGACCGATGGAGACGTGCAGGCATTCATAGCCAAATATGGCGATAAAACCAAGGTGATGCGATATAAAGGTCTCGGTGAAATGAGCGCGCAGGAACTTCGCGACACAACCATGTCTCGAGAGCATCGCCTGCTAAAGCAAGTGACCATCAACGATGCCGCTGAAGCCGATCGCATCTTCTCTATGCTCATGGGTGAAGAGGTAGGCCCTCGCAGAGATTTTATCGAGGAGAATGCCAATTATGCCAACATTGACGCATAAAGCGGTGTTATAAAAGCATAAATAACTAAAATTTGAGAACATCATGGCTACTAATAAGAAAAAAGGGCAGCGTACCCAAGCTAAACAATTGTATGCCGCCATTGACGAATACATAAACAATCAGGGCAACAAGACATTCAATTACAAGCAAGTGTCCCATGCTATCGGTGTCGACACACCGGCAGCAAGCAAAGCAGTAGCCATGAGACTCGCTGAACTGGAATTTGACGGGGAAATCATTGAGATTGCCCCCGGCAAATACCGGGCACCAAGTCGTGGCACTGTAGCATTGGGCACATTCAGTCGCCGAAGTAATGGAAAGAACTCAGTGATTCTTGACGGAGATGACGAAGCTATTTTTGTCGCTGAGAGAAATTCACTTCACGCATTGAACGGCGATAAGGTAAAAGTGCTCGTCGCCGCTCATAAAAAAGGAACGGAACCCGAATGTAAGGTCATCGAGATTCTGGAACCAAACGAACAAGTGTTTATCGGCACATTAAAAGTAGAGAAATCCTACGCCACACTGTCAACCGATTCCAAATTCCTTGCCACAGATATATTCATTCCCAAAAACAAGCTGCATGGCGGCAAAACCGGCGACAAAGCGGTGGTAATCATCACCGACTGGCCTGCCGACGACAAGAACCCCAAAGGAGAAGTTGTCGATATTCTCGGCAAAAACGGAGAGAACACGACAGAAATGCATGCCATCCTTGCAGAATTCGGACTACCCTACCGCTACCCTGAAGCCGTAGAGAAAGCTGCGGATAAAATAGGAGCCGGAATCACACCTGAGGAGGTAGAACGGCGAGTGGATATGCGTGATGTGACCACATTCACCATCGACCCAAAGGATGCAAAAGATTTCGACGATGCACTTTCTTTGCGCCGATTGCCCAACGGCAACTGGGAAGCCGGGGTGCATATAGCCGATGTAACCCATTACGTGCTTCCCGACAGCATTATCGACAAGGAGGCACAGCGACGTGCCACCTCTGTATATTTGGTGGATCGTGTAGTGCCGATGCTTCCTGAGCATCTGAGCAACGGAATCTGTTCTTTAAGACCTGATGAGGAAAAGCTCACATTTTCTTGTTTGTTTGAAATGGACAATAACGCAAATGTGATCAAATCCAAAATATGCCGGACGGTCACAAAATCAAACCGCCGTTTCACATACGAAGAAGCTCAGGATGTGATCGAATCCGGAGAAGGCGATTATGCTGAAGAGATTCTCACTCTTGACCGATTTGCCAAAATACTGCGTAAGCGTCGTTTCGAGCTCGGATCGGTGGAATTTGACCGCGAGGAAGTGCGTTTTGACATAGACGACACCGGGCATCCCATTTCGGTCTATTTCAAAGTTTCCAAAGACTCCAACAAGCTCATTGAAGAATTCATGCTCCTCGCTAACCGCACCGTAGCGGAATACATCGGAAAGCCTGTCGGCAAAAAGAAACCTAAGGCTTTTGTATATCGTATACACGACCAGCCGGAAGCGACTCGACTTCAAGACCTCGCCAATCTTGCCCGTAACTTCGGGTATCGCATAAAAACTACCGGATCGGCAAAAGACATAAACAAGTCGATAAACAAAATGCTGTCAGAGATAAAAGGCAAGCCTGAAGAAAACCTGTTGTCGATACTCGCAATACGCTCCATGGCTAAAGCTATTTATTCCACCGATAATATCGGACACTACGGACTCGGTTTTGACTACTATACCCATTTCACCTCTCCCATCCGACGTTTCCCCGACATGATGGTACACCGTCTGCTCGCACGTTACATGGATGGAGGCAGAAGTGTCAACCACGACAAACTTGAAGAGCAATGCAAGCATTCAAGCTCGCAGGAACAACTCGCAGCCAATGCCGAACGTGCATCAATCAAATATAAGCAAGTGGAATTTCTTGCCGACCGACTCGGAGAAATTTACGACGGCATCATATCAGGCGTTACTGAATGGGGACTCTACGTGGAGCTGAACGAAAACAAGTGCGAAGGATTGGTGCCTATAAGGGACCTTGCCGACGATTATTACGACTTTGACGAACGCAACTACTGCCTGATAGGTCGACGCACCCATACTCGCTATTCACTTGGTGATAGAGTGAAAGTGCAAGTAGCAAGAGCCAATATTGAGAAAAAAATTGTGGATTTCGCCCTATTAGACGATAAAGGACGTCCACATCAAGATGTAGCCGGCAATGATGTAAGTGCTAAAGAAGCTCTTTCACGCGGCGGAAAAAAGAAAAACAAATCGCCCTTTCCACGCAAAATGAAGCGAGGCAAAAGATAAATATATACAAAAATATATTCAGTTATTCAAAATTTTAACTATTTTTCAGGCGTTTACCCAGCAAAGGATAAACGCCTGATTTTTATTCGATTGCTGAAATTTTTATGTTAAAAAACATAGTTTTATTGCACCTTTTGCGATTTTTGTTCTAACTTTGTGCCCAAGTTAAGTGTATATAATAGTGAAAACATCGAAAATCGATGTGTTGAATATTTATTAATTAAAAACTTCAGAGTCATGAACAAGATGATTAAGTTTTTTAGAAAAAGTGTTGGTTTCTGTATTAACAATGCGTGTGAGTATCATTCGTTCAGAGTAACCGGTGATTGCACACCCAACCAAAGTAATTAAATCAAATTCTATTCCTGTCGCCTAAGAATAAAAAAAGATGAAGGCGGCTATTTATTGAGAAAAGAGAAATTGTTTTAGGTAGAATTTAAAATTAAAAGCGTTATGAAAAAGATGTTGAAAAAGGTATTTACATGGTATTTTGAAGCTGCTTCAGAAATGTACAAGTAGAAAAGCATCGCTTCCCCATGTAGGGAAAAAAGAAGTTATTAATCAAAAGATCGTGATTGCATCACGATTTTTTTTGTTCTATGCTCCAGGCTTTTTAATTTTGCAGAATATGAATACGATTATTGAAATAAACCGGTTAAGACTGCGTGCCTACCATGGCGTATTGCCTCAGGAAAACAAAGTCGGCAACATCTACATGGTGTCTGTAGGAATTGAATTTCCGTATAAATATCTATCGGATGATCTTGACGATACTATAAATTATGCCGAAGTAATTGATTTAATCAAATATGAAATGTCGATTCCATCAAAACTGATAGAACAGGTTGCCTCACGCATCCACAAAGCCCTCATCACCCGTTGGGAGAAGATCAATGAAGGCTATGTCAAAATAGAAAAGCTCCATCCACCCATCAACGATGAAATAGGCTCGGCATCAGTCACTTTAAAATGGTGAGCATGAACCATGCAGATAAGCATAATTATTTAACTATATTTTCATATTTTGCAAAATAGCAGTAAATTTGCAAAAAGTATAATACAACCTTCATAATTTCCTAATGGAAAAAAAATATAAAAGAACTCTTATCACGACCGCATTGCCCTATGCCAATGGTCCGGTCCATATCGGTCATCTTGCCGGAGTCTATGTTCCGGCTGACATTTATGTGAGATATCTTCGACTCAAAGGAGAAGATGTCCTAATGATCGGCGGAAGCGACGAGCACGGAGTGCCCATCACCATAAAAGCCCGCAAGGAGGGAGTGACACCTCAAGATATCGTAGATCGTTATCACAAGATTATAAAAGATTCATTTGAGGAATTTGGCATTTCGTTTGATGTATATTCCCGCACCACTTCAGCCACTCACAATGACACTGCAAGCGAATTTTTCAGACGTCTCTACGACAAAGGCGAGTTTGTTGAAAAAACAGCCATGCAGTTATATGATGAAGAGGCAAATCAATTCCTCGCCGACAGATATGTGACCGGCAAATGCCCTCATTGCGGCAACGAAAATGCCTATGGCGACCAATGCGAGGTGTGCGGCACTTCACTTAGCCCTGAAGAGCTTATCGACCCCAAGAGCGCGATTACAGGAAGCAAGCCCGTGATGAGAGAAACCAAACATTGGTATCTGCCTTTGGACAAGTGGGAACCCGCACTAAGAAAATGGATTCTCGAAGACCACAAAGAATGGCGCCCCAACGTGTACGGACAGTGTAAATCATGGCTTGACCTTGGATTGCTGCCGCGTGCCGTGAGCCGCGACCTTGACTGGGGAATTCCGGTTCCGGTAGATGGTGCCGATGGTAAAGTACTATATGTATGGTTTGATGCCCCTATCGGTTACATCTCCAACACAAAAGAGCTTTTACCCGACAGTTGGCAAACTTATTGGAAAGACGAAGAAACCCGTCTGCTCCATTTTATTGGAAAAGACAACATCGTGTTCCACTGCATTGTCTTCCCGGCAATGCTCATGGCTTATGGCGATAACTTCCAGCTTCCCGACAATGTTCCTGCAAATGAGTTCCTGAACCTTGAAGGTGACAAGATTTCCACATCACGCAACTGGGCTGTGTGGCTCCATGAGTATCTTCGCGATTTCCCCGGCAAACAGGATGTGTTGAGATATGTATTGACAGCCAATGCTCCTGAGACCAAGGACAATGATTTCACTTGGCGAGATTTCCAGACCCGCAACAACAGCGAACTTGTTGCCATCCTTGGAAACTTTGTCAATCGTGCGGTTGTATTGACCGAAAAGTATTTTGGCGGCACAGTTCCTGAAGCCGGAGCTCTCGAAAAGATCGACCAAGAAGCATTCAATGAACTTGCGGAAATAAAACAATCGCTTTCCGACAATCTTGACCACTTCCGTTTCCGTGATGCGCTGAAAGACGCAATGAACATTGCTCGCCTTGGCAACAAATATCTTCAGGAAACCGAGCCTTGGAAAGTATCCAAAACCGATATGGATCGCACAGCCTCAATCTTGAATGTAGCATTGCAATTGTGCGGATCAATCGCAGTGGCTTTTGAACCTTTCACTCCATTTGCCAGCAAAAAACTTTGCACAATTCTCGGCATCGAAAACCTGAATTGGGCAATGGTCGGCGACCAAAATCTTATACCGGCAGGACGTAAACTCGGCACTGTCGAACTACTATTTGAAAAGATTGAAGATCCGGCAATCGAAGCCCAGATCAAACGTCTTGAAGACAGCAAGCTCCAGAACAAACTTAACAACTGGAAAGTGACCCCGCAGGCTCCTGCCGTAGACTTTGACACATTCAAGAAATGCGACATACGTGTCGGAACAGTCCTTGAGTGCAAAAAAGTACCGAAAGCTGACAAACTGCTCCAATTCCTTATCGATGACGGCATGAACAAGCGCACTATCGTTTCAGGAATTGCCAAATACTATAATCCTGAGGACTTGGTAGGAAAACAGATATGCTTTATTGCTAATTTTGAGCCGAGAAAATTACGAGGCATCATGTCGGAAGGCATGATTCTTTCAGCGGAAAATCCGGATGGAAGTCTGGTAGTGATAGGACCTACCGGCGAAGTTCGTCCCGGGGCTCAAGTTATGTAGGCATTTGTAACACGCAATAAAAATTTAGACCAATGAAGAGTGCTCGCAAACCTCGTATATTGATAATCTACACGGGCGGGACTATCGGGATGATTGAAAATCCCGATACCCACTCGTTGCAACCTTTTGACTTCACGCACCTTATAGACAATGTGCCAAAAGTCAAAATGCTCGATTACGAGATCGACAATATCCAGTTCAACCCCCCGCTCGACTCCTCCGATATGCATCCACGCTACTGGATGGAGATAGCGAAAGCGATTGATGAAAACTTCAGCCATTTCGACGGATTCGTAGTGCTTCACGGAACCGACACAATGGCATACACGGCTTCGGCACTCTCATTCATGCTCGAAAATCTGCATAAACCGGTCATAATCACTGGTTCGCAGCTCCCAATCGGAGAAGTAAGAACCGACGGAGAAGAGAACCTGATCACAGCTCTTCAGATAGCTGCCGCCACCGATATCAATGGCGAGCCAATGGTGAGAGAGGTAGCGATCCTCTTTGAAAACTACCTGTGGAGAGGCAACCGATCCACCAAGATGAGCGCGGATAATTTCAATGCATTCAAGAGCAATAACTACCCCTCTCTTGCAAAAATAGGCCTCGGCATACATTTTAATGAAGAAGCCTTGATGCGTCCCATAATGAAACGGCCACTGCAAGTGAGATATGCCATGGATACCAATGTGATGTTTTTGGACTTGAATCCCGGCATCTCGGAAGAAATCCTGCGATACCAACTGAACACCCCCGGCATAAAAGGCATAGTGCTTAAGACATACGGTGCCGGCAACGGACCTACCGATTCGTGGTTCACCGATGCCATACGCGACGCAGTTGATCGCGGCATAGTGATCATAAATGTGACGCAATGCGTAAACGGAGGTGTGCACACAAAAAGATATGTCTCAGGCGACCGTCTTGCCGCCACCGGCGTAGTATCGGGGCACGACATGACTTCAGAAGCCGCACTGACAAAACTGATGTATCTTTTTGGATTAGGACTTCATCCAAATGACGTGCGTAAATATCTTGAATGCTCGCTTTGCGGAGAAGTAACCCTATAAAATGTTAATAACTTTGTTTGCGTTTTTCCTTAATAATGTGGAGTAGAGATTTTTATTGCAAAAAACAGAGCAAATATATTCGTTAATTGAAAAAAAAATCCGATATTTGCACTTGCAAAAACAAAGCCTACAATTGAAATCTAAAAAATACAGTAGGAATATATTAGTATCAATTAAAAAACTAAACAGAAAATGACTAAAGCCGACATTGTAAACGAAATCTCTAAAACTACCGGCATTGAAAAAACCGCAGTTCTCGAAACTATTGAGAAGTTCATGGAGATTGTAAAGGACTCTCTTGCACATGACGAGAATGTCTATCTTCGTGGATTTGGCAGCTTCATTGTAAAGACCCGTTCTCAGAAAACTGCCCGCAACATTTCTAAAAATACCACTATCATCATACCCGAGCACAAAATCCCTGCTTTCAAGCCGGCTAAAGTGTTCATGGAAGACGTTAAATAATCGTCGTTCGCAATCTCTCTTTCGTGATAGTTTTTTAATTTAATTATTAACCTCTTAATTTGCGCAACTATGCCAAGCGGAAAGAAAAGAAAAGGCCACAAGATGGCTACTCACAAGCGTAAAAAACGCCTGAGAAAAAATCGTCACAAGAAGAAATAATAGATTTCTTGTACGAATGTAAATTTTGATATACATGAGAACAAACGAGACAAAAATGCAGCCGATTATATCGGTCAAGTCAAGTTTGTTCTCTGCGTATATTTGACGAGATGATATACTAATGAAAAGTGAATTAATCGTAGACGTACAGCCCAACGAGGTTTCAATAGCCTTGACGGAGGATTCTCGGCTCGTATCTTTACAAAAAGAGTCGAGAAACATTTCCTACGCTGTTGGCGACATTTATTTGGCTAAAATCAAAAAATTGATGCCGGGTCTTAATGCCGCTTTCATGGACGTAGGCTATGACAAGGACGCTTTTCTTCATTATCTCGATCTTGGTTCCCAATTTTCCTCTTATTACCAGTTTGTTAAGCAAGCTCTTGCCGACCCGAAGAAAGCTCCATCGCTTTCCAAAATGAAGCTTCTGCCTGACATTAATAAACATGGCTCGGTAACAGATGTCCTTGAAAAGGACATGGTTCTTATGGTTCAGATAGCCAAAGAACCGATTTCGTCAAAAGGACCCCGCCTTACAACTGAAATCACTTTCACCGGACGCTACCTCGTCTTAATTCCGTTTTCCGATAAAATTTCGATTTCCCAAAAAATCAAAACCACAGAGGAAAAATTGCGTCTAAGACAGCTTGTAGACAGCATCCGCCCTAAAAATTTCGGAGTGATTGTCAGAACTTCAGCCGAGGGAAAAAGAGTAGCAGAACTGAATCATGAGCTTAAGACCCTGCTCAAATGCTGGGAAGATACAGTGACAAAAGCACAAACTGCCACTGTCCCATCTTTAATATTTGAGGAGGAAAGCCGCATAGTAAGTATGCTGCGTGACGTGTTTAGCCCATCTTACGAGAGCATATATGTCAATGATGCCGAAACATTTGGACAGATATCAAAATATGTTTCACTCATTGCACCGGAGAGTGCCGAAATTGTAAAGCTCTACACTAAGGATGAACCCATCTTTGACCATTTCAGCATAACCAAGCAAATAAAATCTTCGTTTGGTAAAACTGTATCATTCAGGTCGGGAGCTTATATAATCATTGAACATACCGAGGCTCTGCACGTGATTGACGTGAATTCCGGAAACAGGTCAAAAGCCGCATCCGATCAGGAAAGCAATGCCCTTGAAGTAAACCTGCGTGCAGCCGATGAAATCGCCCGTCAATTACGGCTTAGAGATATGGGCGGAATCATTGTCATTGACTTTATTGACATGAATAAGGCAGAGCATCGTCAGGCGTTATATGAGCACATGAAAGAAGTCATGGCTAATGACAGGGCAAGACACAATATTCTACCCCTAAGCAAGTTCGGGCTTATGCAGATAACTCGCCAACGAGTGCGTCCGGCTCTTGACATAATAACCACCGAGAAGTGTCCATCATGTTATGGAAAAGGCGAAGTTCAACCCTCGCTCCTTTTCACCGACAAGCTTAAAGAAAAACTGGAATATCTGATTAATGATCTGAAAGTTAACGGGTTCATTTTGTATGTGCATCCATTTGTCGACGCATACTTAAAGAAAGGGATTTTATCTCTCTACCGTAAATGGAAGATGGAACTTGGCGGCAAATTTAAAATCGTGCCCGACCAGTCGCTCGCCTATCTACAATACAAAGTCATTGACAGCGACAAAAACGAAATTGATCTGGCTGAAGAAAAAGATCTCAGCTCATCTTCATCAAAAAACAAATCGAAGACCAAGATTCGAGACAACGAAGATCAGGACTCCTGAACCTGAATTTCCTATTTATACAAAGTGCATCACATCAGTGATGCACTTTTATTTTTCCAACGAGCCTATTTTAATTTTTAATTGTTAAATTTGCACTTTAAAAACTATTTTAATGGACTTGGATATCATACTTTGCGTCATTGCAGGAGTTGCTTTCATTTATGGGTTATATAAAGGCTTCATAGCCCAACTCGCGTCCATTGGTGGATTGATATTGGGAATCATCGCCTGCCGGCTGTTTCATCAACAAGTCGGAGAGTTGGTCACATCCCTTTTTCCTGACACTTTCACATCGCCTGGAGTCGCTATGGCTACCGGATGCATAGTGCTTTTCATAATAGTATATTTTTTCATAAGCGCATTTGCCCGCTTGCTCCGTCACATTACCCATGCTTTATGCGTAGGATGGCTTGACAGATTGCTCGGTGGCGTGGCAAGTGCTTTTAAATGGCTGTTATTATGTAGCATCATTTTGAATATATGGCATTTTATTGCTCCTGAAAGTCCGATCTTCACCATATCGAATATGCTAATGGACGGAAAGCCGTTTAATGCGGTAATGGAGCTTGCTCCTAAAATTTTCGGCATTGTAAGTGAGCAAATTACCATGCCCGATTGTTAAATGACTGAACAATGAATGAAAATGGACAAAGAAGAAAAAGATAAAAAGCAAAACACCGGTAAAATCGTGAACGATATAACCGGCGACAGCTATAAATACGGTTTTACAACCGACGTTGACACGGAAATCATCCCTGTTGGGCTTAATGAAGATGTTGTCAGGCTCATTTCAAAAAAGAAGAACGAACCTGAATGGCTTCTTGAATTCCGACTGAAAGCCTATCGCCACTGGCTTACAATGAAAATGCCGGAATGGGCTCATCTCGATATTCCACCCATAGACTATCAGGCAATAAGCTACTATGCGGCTCCTAAAAAGAAAGAGGGACCCAAGAGCCTTGACGAAGTGGATCCGGAACTGCTTGAAACATTTGATAAGCTCGGCATCCCCTTGCAAGAGCAGAAAGCCCTTGCAGGAATGGCTGTCGATGCTGTCTTTGATTCAGTATCGGTAAAGACTACCCACAAAGAAAAACTTGCGGAACTTGGCATAATTTTCTGCTCTATTTCTGAGGCGGTGAAAGACTATCCTGACCTCGTGAAGAAATATCTCGGGTCAGTAGTGAGCTATCGCGACAACTTTTTCGCAGCATTGAACTCAGCTGTGTTTTCCGACGGTTCATTCGTCTATATTCCTAAAGGCGTAAGATGCCCCATGGAATTGTCGACCTATTTCCGTATTAACGCTTCCGGAACCGGACAATTTGAACGTACATTGATTGTTGCCGATGACGAAGCTTATGTAAGCTATCTTGAAGGATGTACCGCTCCAATGAGAGATGAAAACCAGCTCCATGCGGCAATAGTGGAAATTGTGGTCGAAGAAAGAGCAGAAGTAAAATATTCAACGGTTCAAAACTGGTATGCCGGAGATAAAGACGGCAAAGGCGGGGTGTATAACTTTGTCACCAAGCGAGGTATATGCCGTGGAGATTACTCTAAGCTGTCATGGACTCAGGTAGAGACCGGCTCATCAATCACATGGAAATATCCAAGCTGTATTCTCCAAGGCGATAACTCAGTAGGTGAATTCTATTCAGTAGCGGTCACACGCAACCGCCAGCAAGCCGATACCGGAACAAAAATGATACATATCGGAAAAAATTCACGTTCTACGATTGTAAGCAAGGGAATTTCTTCCGGACATAGCGAGAATTCCTATCGAGGAATGGTCAAGGTTCTGCCAAAAGCTGACGGATGCCGCAACTACACTCAATGCGACAGTCTTCTGCTAAGTTCCACCTGTGGCGCGCACACATTCCCCTACATCGACATAATGAATGACACCGCAATTGTGGAACATGAGGCAACCACTTCAAAAATCAGCGAGGATCAGTTGTTCTACTGCAACCAGCGAGGCATCCCCACTGAAGAGGCTGTAGGATTGATTGTCAACGGATATGCCAAAGAGGTGATGAACAAGCTGCCTATGGAATTTGCTGTCGAAGCCCAACGCTTGCTGCAAGTCACTCTTGAAGGATCGGTAGGATAAACATAACAACCATTTAACCAGAAAACAATATCATACATGAACAATATACTTTTAGACATAAAAGATCTTCACGCCAATGTTGAAGGCAAAGAGATACTTAAAGGAATAAACCTCCAGATAAGAGAAGGAGAAGTACATGCCATTATGGGACCCAACGGATCAGGCAAGTCTACCTTGTCAATGGTATTGGCGGGAGCTCCAAATTATGAAGTCACTAAAGGATCGGTAGATTTCCATGGAAAAGAATTGCTTGAATTATCTCCTGAAAACCGTAGCCACGAAGGACTTTTCCTTTCATTCCAGTACCCCGTCGAAATACCGGGTGTATCAATGGTAAACTTCATGCGTGCCGCTATAAATGAAAAACGCAAATATTTTGAAGAGCCGCCTTTGTCTGCAAGCGATTTTCTTAAAATGATGCGCCAGAAGCGAGCCGTCGTGGAACTTGACAACAAACTTGCCTCACGCTCAGTGAACGAAGGATTTTCAGGAGGCGAAAAGAAAAGAAATGAGATATTCCAGATGGCTGTCCTTGAACCGAAATTGTCTATTCTTGACGAAACCGATTCCGGACTTGACATTGATGCATTGAGAATCGTAGCCGGTGGAGTAAACAAACTTAAGACTGACAAAAACGCCACCATCGTCATCACCCACTACCAGCGATTGCTTGACTACATAAAGCCCGATTTTGTTCATGTGCTCTACAAGGGACGCATTGTAAAAACAGGCGGACCCGAACTTGCGCTTGAACTTGAAGAGAAGGGCTATGACTGGATTAAACAACCTATTGATTCGGAGGACTGAAAATGGGGGCGATAAAACAATACATTGACCTTTACACCGACCAAAAATCGGTGATTGACGCCAATTCCACCGGAGCCATGAACTCCATGAGGGATAAGGCTCTTGCCGCTCTTGAGGGGAAGGAATTGCCCGACAAGAATGTGGAAGGCTTTGAAAAAACATCCATCGATGACATGATGGCTCCGGATTATGGCATAAATATCCAGAGAATAAATATTCCTGCCGACGTGGCAAGCTCTTTTCATTGCGGAGTTCCAAATCTGAGCACTATGCTCGGAGTGGTTGTCAATGATGAATTTCATCCGGTCGACACTCTATCAAAGCGTCTTCCTGACGGATGCATTTTCACGTCAATGAAAGATGCTGGCAATATATGTCCTGAATTGTTGCAGAAATACTACGGAACTATTGCTGATTTACAAGCTCCCGGGGTTGCGCTAAACACCCTGCTCGCTCAGAACGGAGTGGTGATATATGTCCCTAAAGGAATGAAAATCGACAAACCGCTTCAATTAGTCAACATTTTCAACTCTCCTGTTCCGACAATGGCATTCCGCCGTCTTCTCATCATACTTGAAGATGATGCGTCGGCTCAGGTATTGCTTTGCGACCACACTCAGGAATGCAACAATTCCTATCAATCATCACAAGTGATTGAGATCGTGCTTGGCGAAAACGCAAGTCTTGACCTGTG
Source organism: Lachnospiraceae bacterium (assembly GCA_023663655.1). Taxonomy (GTDB): domain Bacteria; phylum Bacteroidota; class Bacteroidia; order Bacteroidales; family Muribaculaceae; genus Muribaculum. Next base: position 87,657 of record JAMPGZ010000003.1, on the reverse strand, counting down.
TGACATCGAGGAATCATCCGACAAGACTTCACGCTATTCACAGTTGTTCGCAGTGCAGCATCAACGCTCAAGATTGGCGCTCAACGGCACAACTCTGCTTTGCGGCACCACACGCAACGAATACAATGTGACTGTCGAAGGACATGAATGCAACACCTTGATAGCCGGAATGGCAATAGCATCAAAAAAACAGCACATTGACAACAATACTCTTGTCACCCACTTGGGAACCCACTGTCAATCTCGCCAATTATTTAAATACGTCATCGACGAGGAAGCGTCAGGAGCTTTTGAAGGAACAATTTTCGTGGATGAAAAGGCTAAGTTCACCGAAGCATATCAGAATGACAAGAACCTCCTTGCATCGGGCACTGCAAAAATGCACTGCAAACCACAGCTTCTCATATATTGCGATGATGTGAAGTGCAGCCACGGCGCATCTACAGGTCAACTTGACACGAATGCTCTATTCTACATGAGGTCGCGAGGAATTGACGAGAAACTTGCACGGACAATGCTCATGCAGGCATTCATGTCTGACGTAATCGACACAGTGAGTATGCCCGGATTGAAAGAACGACTGCACCTGCTTGTGGAAAAACGATTCGAAAACAAGGATTTATCTTGTGGTTCATGCAATATTAACTGCAAGGAATCATAACTCCAGAAGTTAAAGAAACACGCTTTATGACCGATAATTACGACATAAACAGATTGCGAGAGGACTTTCCCGCATTAAAACGCGAGATATATGGAAAGCCTCTTGTGTATCTTGACAACACTGCAACATCACAAACTCCGAAATGCGTGGTTGACGACATAGTGAGTGCATACTATAACTCAAAAGCTAATGTTCACCGAGGCGTGCACACGCTTTCTCAAGAGATGACCGACCTGCAGGAGCGTGCACGCAGCAGAGTCAAGGAATATATCAACGCATCCTCTATAGAGGAGATAATTTTCACACGAGGCACAACCGAATCAATAAATCTCGTGGCATCATCTTTCGGCGAACTGCTAAAGGAGGGCGATGAAATAATAGTGAGCGTAATGGAGCATCACTCCAATATCGTTCCATGGCAACTGCTCGGAAAGAAAAAGGGAATAACATTGAAAGTCATTCCCATGAATGACGAAGGAGTCCTTGACATGGATGCGTATCGAAAGTTGTTCAACGAGCGTACGGCATTCGTTTCATGCACCCATGTGAGCAATGTGCTCGGCACCATAAATCCGGTCAAAGAGATAGTATCGGAAGCTCATCGCCACGGTGTGCCCGTTATGATTGACGGAGCTCAGGCTATAGCCCATCAGAAAGTCGATGTAAACGACATCGATTGCGACTTTTACGCTTTCTCCTCCCACAAAATGTATGGACCCACCGGAATAGGTGTGTTGTATGGCAAAAAAGAATGGCTTGAAAAAATGCCCCCCTATCAAGGCGGAGGTGAAATGATAGGCAACGTCAGCTTTTCAGGTACCACATTTGCTGAACTTCCATTCAAATTCGAGGCAGGCACACCTGATTTTATCGGAATAGCCGCACTCCATACTGCGATTGACTATATTGCTTCAATAGGAATTGAGAATATCGCTTCTCATGAAAGAGAACTATTGGAATATACAACTTCGCGTATGATGGAGATTCCCGGAATGAGAATTTTCGGCACTGCCCCTGAAAAGGACGCCATTATATCGTTCCTTATCGGTGAAAGCCACCATTTCGACACCGGAGTGTTACTTGACAAACTTGGCATTGAAGTGCGCACCGGACATCATTGTGCCGAACCGCTCATGCATCGCTTAGGCGTTGAGGGTGTGGTGAGAGCATCATTCGCTCTTTACAACACGAAAGAAGAGTGCAATCGATTCATCGAAGCGCTTAAACGAGTTGCTGCGATATTAGGGTAGTCTATTTCATAAACACGAAATAGACTGCCATTATCAGGCACACGAATGCCGCAAGATGATTCCAATGCAGCGGCTCCCCCTTGAAAAATACAACCGTAAACAATGTAAACACGATAAGGGTGATGACTTCTTGCATCACCTTTAATTGCATAAGTGAGAATGGACCGCCATTGCCTGAAAAGCCTATTCTATTAGCCGGCACCTGACAGCAATACTCAAGCAAGGCAATACCCCAAGAAATCAGTATCACTACAATCAACGGAGTAGCAGGTGTTATTAATTTCACATCCTGCAACTTCAAATGCCCATACCAAGCAAAAGTCATAAATATATTAGATATGACCAACAGCCCTATAGTCATCCACACATTCATACTAATGATAGTTTTATTTATTTCCGAAATAATCTTTAGCTATGATTTTGTCACTTATTTTACGTGCATCAGCAATATTATCCATGACATCCTTCGCAACACCTGTAGTGTCGCCTGTTATGTAATTGGTCATGGATGGAATTGCATACGCCGGTTTGCCCGGTTCAAAAATACTCTGCCCCATGCCCTTCCATTCATAATCGTCCAATCCCATAAGATTAAGAAGAGTCGGATACATGTCCACCTGTCCCATCACATCATCATATCGTCCCGCTACAGGAGAATTAAGTATTATAAGCGGAGTAAACTGGTTTTCATCAATTACCCCTTTCATATCCTCGTCCTCCAAAAGCTCACCACGATTAGCCGCGAGCCCTTCATGATCACCGGTTATGACAATGAGAGTGCTGTCATAATCTGACCGGGATTTCAGATATTCAATCAATGGTTTCAACGATTCATCAGTATAATGAGCCATCGTCACATAGTTGGCTGCTTTCTCATGCCAGTTTGCAGGCACAGAAAATTCAGGATCTTTCAGTTTGTCAGGCAACACAAATGGATTATGTCCGGAATATGTCACCCATTGAACGAATGCCGGCTCACCCTCCTTCCATATTTCACCGTTTTTAAGTTTCTCGACGCTTTGACGCAAGAATGATCCATCGCTTAGTTTTGCAGGATTACCTACCAATTCATCATTATGCCAAGAGCTTCGATGAAGCAAGGTATCGATACCGAATGCCTTCCCTATCACCTCCTGATTCCACACAATCGGCTTATCGCAAGTCAAGATATAGGCACGTGAATCATTATCCCTCTCTTTCATCGCTTTAGTCAGGGTCCTATAAGTAGAATGAGGATACTTCATGCTATACACGCTCTGCATCATCGGCAGCATTCCGGCATTTAAAAGCAACTGACAGTCGATCGAACGCCCCGCAGCCACCTGAGTCAACACATGAGGAGCGTATAGGGTTGTGCTGTCAGCTATAAGTGAATTAAGATATGGAGTGATCGGGGCGCCGTTCACATCTCGTTGGATAACCCAGCTCTCCAACGATTCACATAATATCACTACCAGATTCTTTCGTCCCGGTATTGAATCAGGCAAGCTGGTATAAGGGCGCAGCCTATCCTTCTCTCCTATCCAGCCTTCAATCTCCGCCACATCATCATCAGTGAGCGTCGCTGAATTGGACTGTGAGCCTTGATAGATAAGGTTTCCAAACACGGTGTAGACAGGAACCACACACGTCGAATAATAACATGATTCCTCCATCGTGCTTATCTGCGACTTATATCCTCCTCCGGTCAATGAGAGAAGCCAAGACACAGCTCCGGCACCTACAGTAAGCAACACGTAAGTGCCGGCTATCGGTTTAGCCTGCTTATTAATCGGAGTCCGGAATGCCAACCAAAGAGCTACTATGGTCACAAGCGGCAACGCAATGTCACCCCACCTCATTGAATCCCACACGCTTGCGGTGAAATCTTTAAGATTACCGGCAAGAAAATAGCTGTCAGCAGGAATCGCAGTAAAATATGTTCGGCAATACATCAGATTAGCCTCAAGCAAGATGTCAAGAAGAAACATCACTACTCCTTGAATCCACACTCTGCGAAACAACAGGTAAGGCAACGTCAGTAAAAATGATGCAAATATAGCATTGACATATAAAGCCGGATTGCTCATGCCTCGGAATGTGGTTCCAAGACTCCACAAGACATCAAATGTCATGAATATGGCGAAGCATCCTGCAACAAGGATCCAGATTTTATTAAATTTTCTATTCATTCTGTTTAAACAGCTAATTGGCATATTGAGACAACACACTACTCAAAGGCGGCAACTGACGTCTTCTTATAAGCGAAGTATCCCGTTCCACTTTCCGATTATGTTTCTTAAAAATATTCTCTGCCGATTTTTCAAAGGCACGACAATGTTGCACCCACTGACCGGAGACATACTCTTCGACGGGCACAAGACGGAAATTTCTTGATTTATCGCCTGGAACAGTGAACACCAATCGGTAAGAAGCATCCTTTACTTTCGCCCTGCCCGATTTATCACGTGACAACGTCACCGATACCAAAGCACCACCTCGGGTATCAGTGGTTTTCATATTCGAAATGAAATTTCCAAGAGAATACACTAAAAAGCAATTGCCGCCATCAGCATGTTCTCTCATTTCCATCGGCTGAATCACATGAGGATGAGAACCTATAATCATGTCCACCCCTTGCTGCTCAAGAAAATCGGCAAGCGAGCGTTGGGCAGCATTAGGCAATAACTTGTATTCATCTCCCCAATGTATGCACGCAGTAATCAGCTCGGCACCCTTTTTCTTGAGATTTATTATATCTGACGCGATTACTTCACGGTCAATATAATCCACAATCACGGGAGGAGCCGCCTCTATACCATTAGTGCCGTAAGTGTAATTGAGAAACCCGATTTTAAATCCACCAATATTTTTAATCATAGGCAGCACGGAGTCACGCTCATGCTTGTCACGGTAGGTACCGAGATGATCAAGATACCTGCTGTCAAGTTGATCCAATGTCCTTACAGCACCTTTTGACCGTTTATCCAACGTGTGATTATTGGCTGTAAGCATCATGTCAAACCCTGCGTATGCCAAAGCGTCAAGATAAGAATCAGGAGCACTGAAACACGGATAGCCTGTATATGGCGTGCCGGCAAGTGGAGTTTCAAGATTCACCACCGCATAATCGGCACTCTCTATAAGTGGAATTATCGACTCAAAGCATTCCGAATAGTCGTATTTGCCGTCAGATGTCTTTGCAGCTTCAATCTGGGCAGAATGCTGCATGGCATCTCCGGCAAATACAATTCGGATCTCTTCATTACCCTTTATAAGAGAGCCAAGGGTAAAAAGCAATATCATTAACCCGTGCATGGACGGAGTGTTTTTTAGAAACAGTCAAAAAACCGCAACTTAATAGATAGCGTGTTGACCGGCAAGAAGAGTGTTCTTCATCAAGGAACATATAGTCATTGGTCCCACTCCTCCGGGAACCGGAGTTATAAACGAACACTTTGGAGCTACATTTTCAAAATCAACATCGCCGCAAAGACGGAATCCACTCTTGCGCGACGCATCAGGAACACGTGTAGTGCCGACATCAATAATTACCGCACCGGGCTTAACCATATCGGCAGTGACAAATCCTGGGTGTCCCAATGCTGCGATTATAATATCAGCCTCACGGCATATCTCTTTAATATCTTTAGTCGCGCTATGACAAACTGTCACTGTGGCATCTCCAGGATTATGTTTCTGCATCATAAGCGTAGCAACCGGTTTTCCCACAATATTGCTTCTGCCAAGCACAACACATCGTTTACCCTTGGTCTCGATATCATAACGTGCAAGAAGTTCAAGGATTCCGGAAGGTGTCGCAGAAACAAAACACGGAAGTCCGATAGACATACGACCCACATTCACCGGATGAAATCCGTCGACATCTTTGCGATAATCGATAGCCTCTATTATCTTCTGCTCGGAAATATGCTTAGGCAAAGGAAGTTGCACTATAAATCCGTCAACATCTTTATCATTATTTAACTGATTGATAGCCTCAAGAAGTTTCTCTTCAGTCACATCATCCTCAAAACGGATAAGAGTTGATGTGAATCCGCATTGCTCGCAAGAGCGCACTTTATTAGCCACGTAGGTTTCGCTACCTCCGTCATGACCCACAAGGATTGCTGCAAGATGAGGACGTTTTTGTCCGTTAGCCACCATCTTGTCTACCTCTGCCGCGATCTCTTCTTTAATCGTATCGGCTACTTTTTTTCCGTCTATAAGTGTCATCTGTAAGTAAGTTTAATAAAAAACAAATAACGCACCGGCAGAATATACCGATGCGCATTGATAAGTCTCCTATGGATTTCTTATTTACGTGCGATGCTGTCGCTTACAGTAAGACGAGCACGACCCTTAGCGCGACGGCGAGCAAGAACCTTGCGTCCATCGGGGGTAGACATACGTTCACGGAATCCATGCTTATTCACTCTTTTTCTGTTAGAGGGCTGAAATGTTCTTTTCATCTTCTTATAATGTTGTTATTTATTATCAAGTGCTAAAGCGAGTGCAAAATTAAACAAAACATTTTATTTTTGCAACTCTCAGTTGTTTTTTCTCTGAAATTTGTTTTACCTTTGTCTATTATGAACAACGATATAGATATTATTAGCAAATATTTCAAACTCACAGAGCTACAAACACAGCAGTTTGAACAACTCGGAGAGCTTTATCCCGAATGGAACAGCAAAATCAATGTGATTTCACGAAAAGACATTGACAATCTTTATGTGAATCACATATTGCATTCATTGGCGATTGCAAAATTCATCAACCCGGTTCCGGGAACTAAAATCATGGATATGGGAACCGGAGGTGGATTTCCGGGCATTCCGCTCGCTATAATGTGGAAAGACTGTAATTTCCATCTCATTGACCGAATAGGAAAAAAAATACGTGTCGCTGAAGATATAGCCAAGTCTCTCGGACTTTCGAATGTCACATTCCAGCATGGTGACATCGGTGAATGCCGCGATAAATATGATTTTGTGGTAAGCCGTGCGGTGATGCGTCTGGATGAACTTGTGCCTCTTATCAAAAAAAACATATCCAACAAATCAATTAACGGTTACCCAAATGGGTTGATATGCCTGAAAGGTGGCGACCTCGCCTCTGAAATGCACAAAATAAAATATCCCATCATCGAGGAATCTTTGGATAAATACTTCTCCGAACCGTTTTTTGAAACAAAGAAATTGGTTTATGTCCAAATCTAATAAAAATGCACTATGCTACAGGTAAAAACTTTTCAATTCAATATGTTCGGTGTCAACACATACATAATATGGGACACCGAATCAAAAGATGCTACAATAATCGATCCGGGGATGCATAATGCCTCCGAGCAAGCTATGCTGGATTCATTTATCTCCGACAATAATCTCAAACTTAACCAGTTGATAAACACTCACATGCACGTGGACCATATCTTCGGCGACAGCTATGTGAAAGATAAATACGGCATAAATGTCATGGCATCATCACTCGATGCATTTCTTGGAGAAAAGGCGGCTATGCAATGCCGTATGTTCGGACTGCCGTATGACACTGCCGCAGTCGAGGTAGATATCGACCTTAAGGACGGAGACACAATTGAGATATGTGACGAGAAAGCACATGTGTTGCTTGTACCCGGGCATTCACCCGGAAGCATAGTGATATACCTTCCGGGAGCAGGAATCGCGTTTACCGGAGATGTGATTTTCCAAGGAAGCATAGGCAGGACTGATCTTGTCGCCGGAAATCATCAGCAACTGATAAATGGCATCCGAGAAAAACTGCTCTCCCTGCCCGATTCAACGATACTGTTTCCGGGACACGGTGCTCCTACAACCGTTGGCGACGAAAAACGCTCCAACCCCTACATATAAGATTAAACAATACCTGTATATCTCATAGAAAAATTGTAACTTTGCACCAAAATTCATAAAATATTCTGTACTATGGCTAAGAAAGCTCTTTTGATGATTCTCGATGGATGGGGAATCGGAAATCACGGAAAAGGTGACGTAATATTTCAAACCCCAACTCCCTATTGGGATTATCTTGTAAATACTTATCCACACTCTCAGCTTCAAGCAAGCGGTGAAAACGTAGGCTTGCCCGACGGACAGATGGGCAACTCAGAAGTAGGACACCTGAATATCGGTGCCGGTCGAGTTGTTTATCAGGATTTGGTAAAAATTAACAAAGCTTGTCAGGACGGCTCAATATTGAAGAACCCGGAAATTGTAAACGCATTTTCTTACGCCCGCGACAACGGCAAGGCTATTCACTTCATGGGATTGACATCCAATGGCGGCGTACACTCTTCTCTTGACCACTTATATGCCCTATGTGACATAGCAAAAGAATATGGTCTGGAAAAAGTATATATCCACTGCTTCATGGATGGCCGTGACACCGACCCCAGAAGCGGAAAAGGATTTATTGAAGATCTCACAGCCCATTGCGAGAAATCAGCGGGAAAAATCGCATCCATCATAGGAAGATACTATGCCATGGATCGCGACAAGCGTTGGGAGCGCGTAAAAATAGCATACGATCTTCTCGTAAACGGTGAAGGCAAAAAAGCTGCCGACATGGCTGAAGCTGTTCAGGAATCCTACAATGAGGATGTGACCGATGAGTTCATAAAGCCGATCGTAAATGAAAATGTCGATGGCACTATTAAGGACGGAGATGCTGTCATCTTCTTCAATTACCGCAATGACCGCGCTAAGGAGCTCACCATGGTGCTCACCCAGCACGATATGCCGGAAGCAGGAATGCACACCATTCCCAACTTGCAATATTATTGCATGACTCCTTACGATGCATCGTTTACCGGAGTACACATCCTCTTCGACAAAGAGAACGTGAACAACACCCTCGGGGAATACCTCTCATCTCTTGACAAAAAACAGCTTCACATAGCCGAGACTGAAAAATATGCCCATGTGACATTCTTCTTCAATGGCGGTCGTGAAGAGCCCTACGAAGGCGAAGAAAGAATCCTCGTCGCATCTCCGAAAGTTGCTACCTACGATCTCAAGCCCGAAATGAGTGCTTATGAAGTGAAAGATAAGCTTGTCGAGGCTATCAAGAGCAAGGAATATGATTTCATCGTTGTTAATTACGCCAACGGCGACATGGTAGGACACACCGGTGTTTACGAAGCGATCGAAAAAGCAGTGAAAGCTGTTGACGAATGCGTGAAAGAGACCGTTGAAGCAGCAAAGGAATCTGATTATGAGGTAATCATAATCGCTGACCATGGCAACGCCGACAATGCCATCAATGGCGACGGCACACCTAACACTGCCCATTCTTTGAATCCGGTTCCATGTATTTATGTCACCGAAAGAAAAGATGCAACTGTTAAAGATGGAAAACTTGCTGATGTCGCACCCACTATGCTTAAAATCATGGGACTTCCGCAACCTTCTGAAATGACTGGCAGTGCATTGATTGACTAATCACAGTTCTTAATAATAAAGAAGCGGAATCGAAAACTTAAATGACTTCGGTTCCGCTTTCTTTATATCTTTATCGAGCACCTATACAGCATTCAATCTATTTAATTGCAGCTACGCACTCATCTGTTCCTATTCCTCGCGAGCAGAGCTTTTCCTTTTGCGGTCTTGCTCATTTCTTTCTTTTGTAAATTCATTCCACTGCCGGTTCCAACTTTTTTTAGCCCTTACCCGACTTATACCTGTTGCGGTTTTCATTAGCTGCAAAACACGATGACCGAAATTTCGCTTGACCACATTTCTGTTCACCAATCTATGATCAGGAGCAACACCAAGCCTCACTTTCTCTTTATCCACACCATTGACTCGTTCTACAAGTTCTTGAATTGACGGTTGTAATTCCGGTGCTTCAATCGGCTCATATATCTCAATTTTATCCTCGTCAAATTTCCTTTTATGCCATTTTCTCGCTTCACCTACAGTGATATACTCCTTATCAACCACATATACCTCCGCATAAGTGCTCACAAAAAAGCGTTGATCAACACGGTTAAACTGAAACATATCATGTCCTCTGCCATTTGATTCAATATTGAATGAATATCCGGCAAGATCTGTCGGAGATATTGTATCAGCCACAACATCGCAATAGCGATATCTAACTCTGAAATTCTCGAAATCAAGTCTATTCCTAAAGAACCCCGACAGATTTGGAACCCATTTCCGACTTGCCGTATCAGCAAGCACATTCACATCCACATTAACCGATCCATCCTTTTTAGTCCAAATTTCGGCAGAGCTATATTTACCACGAAGTGTATCAGAAGCACACTCATTATCCAACAGCTTTGCCGGTAACTTTGCTGATGGAGCTATGCCTACCCAATCTGACCATGAAAAATGATAATTGCTCTCATCGCTTACACTATCGATCCCTTGACCGTTAGTAAATCGGTAATAAGACTTTGTTTTAAGAATCCTCGGCTTTGACCAGCCTTTGAACCTAATATTTTTATCTGTAGGTAGCATATAGTCAACCATCTTCTCCCGGAAAAGAAAAACCGTGTCGGAATAAGTCGTAAGAGTAGAATACTCTCTCAAATAAGCCAAAATATGCATTATCTTATGTCGGCGCGACTCGACAACTATTTCCGGCAATTCGGAGAAACTCTCTCTAAGAAAAATTGTATCAGTGTCAGGGGACCACACCACTCCCTCTTTAAAGCCAAGATATCGGATTGCTATAGGATAACTGTCCTCTGAAACATACGGGATGCAGCCTCTCGAATCGCACACGCCTATCACATTTCCATCTCTGTCAAAAATCGAAGCATGAGGCAATGGACTATGCGTGACCGAATCAGCCACAACCATACTACCGGAACGCCCCTCCATGGCAAGCACGGAAAAGCACAACACAGATATCGCAATGACAAATCGTAACATAATACTTTTTTACACGTTGCCGCGACTGATATAAATCCGGTCACATCATATTCAATCAATCACAAATATAGCTTAAAACTTCATTTCCCGCTCACTAAGAGTGTGTTAAAAAACAAAAAATCGGCACATCCGCAATGGACGTGCCGTAAGTATGAAATTCTATCAAGGATAATTAACGATAGGTAGCCTGTGCCACCGGTGCCGGTTGTGCAGCTACAGGTTGTGCCACATTGGATTGAGGTCTTGCCGATTGATAATATCCTGCGCTCACCGGAACCGCCTGGATCGGCGACTGCTGCTGGGGCTGAGCATACACTTGTGGCTGATTGTAGACCGGAGCCTGCTGTTGAGGCTGCTGCATAACCGGCTGAGCTACTTGTTGAGGCTGAGCATACATAGGTGTCTGTGGCATTTGCTGTTGCATCATCGGCTGTGCCACTTGCTGAGGCTGAACTGCCTGTTGAGGCTGAGCATACATTGAATTCTGCGGCACGTGCTGAACTGCATTAGGCAACTGAGAATATACGGCATTCTGCGGTTGTGCCACTTGCTGCGGCTGTTGCATCATACCCTGCTGCATCTGTGGCTGGGCATATCCCGGAGCCGACATCTGAGGAGCCTGTCCATATAGTTGCTGCTGAGGCATAGGGGTTGACTGAAGAGCCGGATCAGGAGCATCAGTCTTAAGAACATCTATCTTACCAAGATTCGCTCTATCCACAATAAGCTCAAACGGATATTGAACCGTAGGACAACCAGCCTCTGTAACCAATACTGTGAACGATGCATTACTTCCTGTTACCGATCCCATCTGGAACGAGTAGCGGTTCTCGGTTTTCTTTTCAACAGGTAGAAGCATATTATCCGGACCAACCACATCGACTCTCCTGTAATACATCCCATTATCTTCTACATTGCTCCAGTCCTTATTCACATCAATGTCAACCAATATTCTATCGGTAGTATTTGGCACCAATCCGGTACCGGCAACCTTCACGTCATAGTCCTTTATGTACCATGCCGGGACTCTTACGGGATAGTCAGCCGACATAAGACCGTCATACTTGACCGCAAATTTGTATTCATAAGTCTGCAAGGCGTCCGATGCGTCAGCAGGAATCGCTATACGGCAGTCGTAGCTCAAAGAGTTGCCTTCGATGCTCTTATTTTCCTTTCGTGTGTCAATCTGTATGTCACAGGTATTTGTCCTGTCAATTATGCGGGCATTCTCGCAGTTGATATACGAGGGCATAACCATTGTGAGATTGCCGTTGTAGAATTGATGGTTAAATCCTATAGGCTCATTATTATTGAGTTTGAACACAAGCTGGTTGTCGGTGTCGATAAGCACTACTCCATATTCTCCGTCACGGGAAATTACCGCACGGTTGCCGCAAAGCATTCCGACTTCCTCAAACTGAGGAGGCAACACTACCTCACCTCTGAATGTCAAGCCATAAAGACCGTTATCCTCTATGACCGCAAGATTGGTCTTATATTCCGGAGTCTTATCCGACTGAAATTTAAAGTCTTCAGGATCCTTTCCTGTGAGCTCCATCCTACGCAATCTCATCGAACGGTCAAACCTGAACAACCCGTTCTTAGCGCCAAGAACATATCCGGAATCTCCGTCAGGCACAGGAATCACTTCTTTTCTCTCCATCTCAACAGTCGATTTCTTGACATCAGCAGGATCAAGAGCAAGAGGTACAGCCATCATTGATGAACCGTCGATAGTATACACTTTCTTTTTCGCAATACAGATAGCTTTTCCATCATTAAATGATGATATGAAAGAGATTTCCGATGGTTCCAATCCAGAAATCGGTATAATATCAAATGTCGGATTAATCACATCAAACTGCAATCCGCTTGCGGCATCACCCGATACGCTTCGCGCTACAGCCTTACCCTCAAAAAATGGATAAGCGTCAATGAACGGACCTACGAGACGTTCGCCGTCGGTGTTGAGATAAAAATATTTTCCATCCTTCTTCACCGGCATAAATCCGGAAGAAAATCCGCCCATCCCGGATACTATTTCATACTCACCCTTAGTCACATCCTGAATATTGCCATTGTTATCCACGATAGCTACAAATTTGCCGTCTTTGATAACCGGGGCATGACCTTCGGAAAATGGCATGATGCTATCATATTCCAAGGGCAAGACTGTCTTGCCTGAACCATCTATAAGTCCCACCTTTCCTTGTTGCTTGATTTGATACAATCCGCTTTCCAGCAGTTTAATGTTCTCATATTGGGGGAGAACAGCCCACTTGGCAACTTGCGCAGAGGCAGAAGGTGCAATAAGACAGCCTAACATAAAGGCAATAACCAAACGATCGTACTTCATTTTTCCCGTCAATTAATTTTTCACTTTTATAAATAACTCTGCATCTAAAGCCTCATTTAATTAATAATTGAAACTAATAAACGCTTTTATTTATTAAACCCAGAATTTGAATTCAAGTTCACGACGGGTGTGTGAAGATTTATTAAATGCCATTCATTTCGGTTAAATATTTCCAATATCTCACCGGCATATCCCGACGTTGCTTTCGAGGATTCATACGCTCCATTATTGCTGTAGATTTAAAATAAGCACGCCAAAGACGCTGAAACAAAAGCTCTTCCGCATCAAGCTGTTCTGCGGAGAGCTTTCCTGATGACATAAAATTTTGGCTCCGGTCAAGATGTATTTTTTTTAACTCTTGTTTATCGTAATAATACCCGTAATCACGCAATCGGTCATAGACAATGAAACTTTGATCGCCAAATCTATCCTTAAAATGATTTAACGTCATGGGTAGAATATCAAACATCGGTTCGACAATCGCAAAATAAGTTCCGTCAATTCCCTTTTGAAATCGGAGAAACTGTAATATCCTATGTGCCTCACCTCTCACGCGGCGGCACTCTTTAAGCACAGCAAGCACCGACTGATCGGAGAAATCACTCTCTATCGAAATTTCCGAAATCACAGCCCGCCTGATAAATCTGAAAGCCTGCAGCGGAAATTCGGTATTATCGGTCAAGTATGCCGAAACAAGAGCGCTACACGCTCCCTTTGACACAACCTTCGACAATTTTTTCCACACGCGATGAGCCTTTTCATCATCTGTCTCTACGTCATGCAAAGTATCATAGAATAAAGGCAGTGCATCTTGTGGCTGATACAATCCCTCAGGATTCTCCTTCATGGCAAATGAATCAAACACACAACTCAACAGTCCGTCAAAACTGCCGTCATAGCGAAAAATAGTCATGAGAAGTCAAATGTAAGTTGAGATGTGTTTTCACTATTCCTTCTGCTCACAAGCTGCCGTCTGACATATTCAGGCGACACATCGCAAACCGACGGAGAGCATAACTCGCTACAAGTTATAAAGTATTTCGCGCGGTTCATCGCCACTCCTATCTTTTTAAGATTATAGGAGGTCAATCTACGGAATTTTCGGGCATTCACTATCAATAATGCCGATTTGACACCAATGCCCGGCACCCGCAATATCATCTCGTAGGGAGCCTTGTTGATATCAACCGGAAATGCCTGGGGATGCCGCAACGCCCAGCCAAGTTTGGGATCCACCTCAAGGTCAAGATTAGGATTATCGGGATCTGTGATCTCCTCAGCCTTGAAATGATAAAATCTCATAAGCCAGTCAGCCTGATACAGTCGGTTCTCTCTCACCAATGGCGGTTGCTTTAGCGCCGGCAAGCGCTTGTCATATTCATTGACTGAAACATAACCCGAATAATACACTCTCCTCATTGTAGGCATACCGTAAAGCGCTGACGAAACCTGAAGTATCTGCCTGTCAGTATCCGGCGATGCGCCGACAATCATTTGAGTGCTCTGACCCGCTGGCACAAACCTCGGCACATGACGCATACGCTTGCGATCCTCGGCACACTCCAACACTCCCTGCCGTATATATCCCATCGGCTCATAAACGCTCTTATGATCCTTCTCCGGTGCCAGATATTTAAGCGATTCTTCACGAGGTATCTCTATATTCACGCTCATTCTATCGGCATATCGTCCTGCCTCATTCACAAGCTCACGCGATGCTCCCGGAATGCTTTTAAGATGAATGTAACCATTGAAGTGATGCACTTCCCGAAGATCCTTGGCTATACGGGCTATACGCTCCATCGTATAGTCGGGATTACGCACCACCCCCGAACTGAGAAAAAGCCCCTCGATATAATTCCTGCGATAAAACTCCATCGTGATATTCACAATCTCACTCACAGAAAGTGTTGCACGGGGAATATCATTGCTTCGTCGGTTTATGCAATACGCGCAATCATACATACAATAATTCGTAAGCATGATTTTCAAAAGAGATATGCACCTGCCATCAGCGGCAAAACTATGGCAAATACCGACCCCAC
Organism: Lachnospiraceae bacterium; assembly: GCA_023663655.1. Taxonomy (GTDB): domain Bacteria; phylum Bacteroidota; class Bacteroidia; order Bacteroidales; family Muribaculaceae; genus Muribaculum. Next base: position 72,460 of record JAMPGZ010000003.1, on the reverse strand, counting down.
CAACAGTATTACCCACTCCGTTTCCGCTGTTGCGCCGCACTGTACCGCTCGATGAACATGACACGTCATATTTCGCCGCTGCGGCAAGAATCTTCAATTTTTCAAGAACTGCTTCTGTCATAATAGACAAAATTAGCAATCATGCCGGCCCAAAACAGGCACATCAATGTTAAAAAGAGTTTAACGCATTGCGTAGCCGATTAACAAACTCATGATTCTTCAACCCCCATTTAGGATAAATCAGAAGATTGTCAGGCGACTGGCTTGTAAAACGCTCTATAGCGATCTCAGGATTTATACGCTTGATTATTTCAACGCAGAGCTCTATGTATTCATCAACACTGAATCGCGGAATATCATATTTCCCGGTCAGTACATCATGAGCCATCACCGTTCCTCTCACAAGCTGCAACTGATGAAACTTGACCGTCGCGACAGGCAACTTCGACACTGCATCAACTGTCGCAAGCATCATCTCGCGGCTCTCACCCGGCAACCCCATTATAAGATGCAACCCGGTGAGCAATCCTCGGCTTGTGGTTCGCATAACAGCATCCACAGTCTGCTCCCATGTATGACAGCGGTTTATGATCCGAAGCGTTTCGTTATGCGAACTTTCCGCGCCGTATTCTATAAGCACGAAAGCACGTTCATTTAATCCGGCGAGATAATCAAGGAGTTCATCATCCATGCAGTCGGGACGCGTGCCGATTATGATTCCCACCACATTCTCCACCGACAGTGCTTCTTCATACAGCTGTTTCAGTCTTTCAAGCTCGCCATGCGTGCTCGTATAAGCCTGAAAATATGCGAGGTACTGCATCTCAGGATATTTCCTTCCGAAAAATGCCTTTCCCTCTTCAAGCTGTTCCGTCACACTTTTGTCGGGCTTGCAATATCCGGGATTGAATGTCTGATTATTGCAATAGGAGCAGCCGCCGGTTCCGATGGTTCCATCTCTATTGGGACATGAAAATCCGGCATTGATGGAAATCTTCTGAACTTTGCCGGGAAAATACTCTTTCAGAAATGTGCTGAAATCCTTGTACATCTGAACAAGCTCTTATATTCGGGTACACTTATTGAGTAGATAAGCGTCAAGAACAGTCATAGCCGCCATTGCTTCAACAATGGGTACCGCACGTGGCAACACACATGGATCATGCCGCCCACGTGCCTGCAATTCAGTTTTCAGTCCGCTGTCGTCCACTGTGGCAACAGGCTTCAACAACGTAGCCACCGGCTTGAAAGCTACCCTGAAATATATATCCATGCCATTTGAAATGCCACCCTGAATACCACCGGAGTTATTTGACGCAGTCCTCAATCCGTGAACGTCATCCGTCGGGATAAATGTGTCAATCATCTCCGAGCCTCTACGTCCCACGCCGTCAAATCCCATGCCATAGTCAAATCCCTTGGCAGCATTAATGCTGAGCATCGCCCCGCCGAGCATAGCGTGAAATTTTCCGAACGCAGGCTCGCCAAGACCGGCAGGAACACCGGTTATCACGCCGGTTATCACTCCGCCCACAGTGTCACCTTCCTTCTTGACCTGCTCAATCAGACGAATCATGTCGGCGGCAACACTTTCATCAGGACATCTCACTATATTATTTTCAATCGCCGAAGGATCGTATGCCGTATAGTCCTTATCAAGACGGATATCCCCCACCTGCGATGTGTAGGCATACACCTTTATACCAAGTTTATCCAACGCCTGACGGGCAAACGCGCCACCCACCACTCTTGACAAAGTTTCTCGTGCCGACGACCGTCCACCTCCTCTGTGATCCCTCAACCCATACTTCTCCGTATAGGTATAATCGGCGTGCGACGGACGGAAAGTGTGGCGTATATTCTCATAATCCGATGAGTGCTGATTGCCATTTTCCACCATGAACCCAATAGGTGTTCCGGTGGTTTTGCCCTCAAAGACGCCGCTCAGAATTTTCACACGATCCTTCTCATCGCGGGCGGTGACGATTGACGACTGCCCGGGACGACGGCGGTCCAGCTCTCTCTGCACCATCTCCATGTCGACATCTATTCCCGAAGGCATCCCGTCGATTATTCCGCCCACAGCAACTCCGTGCGACTCACCGAATGTAGTAAGGCGATATATATTTCCAAATGTATTCATAAAGCTCAATTATTTGAAGGTTTCACGGCTATGTCTGCCACTATCCCATCAACATATCCTATCAGATCGGATGGCGATATTTCAAATTGCAATCCTCTCACTCCGGCACTCACATATACCACATCGAAATTATTAACCGTGGAATGAAAATAAGTCGGGAACCGCTTCTTCATCCCTATCGGTGAACAACCGCCCCTTATATAGCCCGTAAGCGGCAGAAGCTCTTTCATCGGAATAAGGTCGGCTTTCTTGGCTCCGGCTGCCTTAGCTGCCGCCTTCAAGTCCACCTCCATGTCTCCGGGAATCACACACACAAAGTATCCGCTCTTGTCACCATGAAGCACGAGCGTCTTGAACACCCGTTCTATATCTTCGCCAAGTTCCTCAGCCACATGATCAGCGGCAAGGTTATTCTCATCAACCTCGTATGGAATCAACTTATAAGTGATTTTTGCTTTATCAAGCAACCGTGCGGCATTGGTTTTAGTTATTCCCGACATCTTTCCAATTCTTTTTTTGCAAATATACAAATATTTCTCTTATAAGTAACCCTCCGCACATCGCATCCCACAAAAAAATCCGGAAGTGTTTTTGCAACACCGTCCGGATTTCAGTTTCATATCAGCAATGATTCTACAGTTGTTTCACCTGACCAAGGAAAATCACAGCGCCTGTCGACTGCTCGGTTATAATGAATACGAATGGACGGTTCACCACCATCTCATAACTCTCCATAGGCATCGCGCTGTCAAATTCAGTCGACGTGACTGCGGCAGCTTTAGTCCCATCTTCATCAACCTCGATGCGGGTCACCTGCTTCACTTTATTCATCTTGACAGGTGAGGCGCTCAATCCTGAAAAGTCAGCTCCCGATGTAAACATTTCACTCACACCTTGCGACTGAAGATAATCATTAAGAATCTCATTCGTGTCAAATTCAAATCTCGGGAACGAAACCGTTATCTCTCCACGGTTATTGGAATTCTGCCACGCGACAAAATCCGATGCAGAAAAAGAGCTTATGACATCGGAAAGGTTCTCTCCTTCGTTGGGAAGAATCACTGTCATCGAATATGCACCTGCACCATAATCCATTCTGAACATGGAATATTTTTCTGCCACTTTCACTTTGTTGCCAATCGTTCCATTCATCATCATCACTCGCGATTGCGAACCATCGGCATTTGTAAAGAGATCCTCCTTGGTGTTTTTCTTGTCAAACTTCACCGCCCATTCACCCTTGAAGCATAACGCATTAATTATCATCATTTCCATTCTGGGATCAAGAGGCTCTTGAAGAAGCTGAGGTATCATCTTGTCGGTATGCTTCGAGCACCAATTGTTGATGGCATTCATTGCCGAGGTCGAAGAAAGGTCAAGAGTGCGTGAATCTGCATCATAATTTTCCTCCACAGCATTCACATAAGCCGGAAGTGCCTCAAACCCGTCATTCAGCCATATAGAATTGGCTATTTCCATCTTCACTTTTCGGTCAAGACGAGGCATATCCTTTATAAGTTTAGCACTCAGATCGTTTAGCGACTGAAGGTTATCAGCTCCGGTCGCAGCACAAATCTGGTTTAATGTGGCACCGGATGCGCCATTGGCGGCAAGTCCAAGGGCAAAATTCAGGCTCATAGGCGACAGCATGAAATTATCATTCCTCCGGGCACTGAAATATCCCAGCATATCGATTGCCTTGCTGTTCTGAGATGTGATTACAAGCTCCTGCGATGGTTGCAACTCGATCTTGTCGGCAACTCCATTTTTTCCGGAATCATCCGAATCGTTGCATGACACTAACGCAAGCGAAAGCGACATTGCCAAAATCAACTTTGTTTTCATAGCCATAATTACTTTTTTATAGTTTATATAGTTCTTTACCATTACATTGAATATGTGGATTGAATCAATATGTGGATTGTGCAAACATAATGATTTATTACAAATCCACAAAATAATTTAACACCTTATCAATTCATATCCTATCAATAAGATATAAATCTTTTTAATGAAGTATCTTAAAGCTTATCCTTTTTCATAACCTAATTTTTACGATGATTTAAATTTTTTTCTCCATAGTCGACCACTTTCAGGAAATCCTCACAAGAGAAATATAAATTTCAGGAACAGGAGGATCCGGAGTTATCGGTATTTCATTTTCGCTTCGAGCGAATAGAGCAAAAAATGCAATAATAATTGTAAATGCAAGCTTTTTCATAATAGCAAAAATTATTGCACTAAGATATGAACTTCATGGTATCAATTCAGCATGAAGTTGTACGCATTTTTTACGCATTTCACTCATGAACTATGCGTATAATTACGCATATCGCTCATATCTTACTTATAATGAGCATACTAATTCATCCCAATCTTTCGCTGATGCATTTTCAGTACCAAATGTCTTTTTGTATAAGCGAGCACGTATAGATGTGATTGAACTTGACGATTTATTGGTAATGCGACTGATTTGATTGGGCGAAACTCCAATTTTCACAAGCATAGTCACACGCCACTCTATCTCGGAAAGCGTACCATTCACCTTCAACTGAGAATAAAATGCAGGATAAATTTCTTGCAATGCCACTTCAAGATTCAACCAATCCTCTGAAGTATATTTTAGTGTCGGAACGTCTCTTGATTTCAAAAATTTATATACCGCAGGAATCTCCGCCAACTTCTTATGCTTAAAATTAGTACCATCTATATCTAAACCTCCACAATCAACCCTACTATTATTATCTGTTTGTGGTTTCAAGGAAACACTATCTTTGACATTAATCTCAGTTCTTTCTATATAAGATTGTTTTAATGCATTGAAAAACAATTTTTGCTGTCTATAACGTCTTATTAATATAACTATTACACCTAACAATATCAAGACAAGTACTCCAAGTAAAATCAAATTAATTTGCAGTCTGTACCTATCAATTTCTAATGTCTTTTTTTCATTCTCCACTAATGTATAATCATACAATGATTTAGCTCTTGCTGTAGCATCCACTGTATTGCAGTAATTGACCGTATCAATACACCTCAGCAATTCTTGAGTGTGATACCTCAATTCATCATTATTCTGGCTTGTCGTTAATAGTTCCACAATTCTCATATGAGCAAATTTTCGCCCATACAAATTTCCGCTATCACAAAGCCAATTCAGGTAATGGCGAGATTTCTCCCTATCTATTTTCGAATATATATCAGCAGCCGTACCATACGCTAATATCCTATCATGAGAATTTAAATTAGATTTCAAAGCCTCATCAATAAGCATTTTAGCATCTTCCAAATCACCGGTTACGTATTTATAGCTTGCTATAAGGCGAGGTATGTATCCAAACTTAACACCACCATCAATATTTTTAGAAATGCCATACGCTTTATCAAGACACAAAAAAGCACTATCACGATGATGAAGAATCCAATAACTTTCTGCAAGCGATGTTAGATTTTTTAAAATTGAAACTGAGTCTGTTGACTGTAAACTATATTCCAATGTTTTTTTATCTTCTTCAAGTGAATACCCATAAAGACCTTGACGTGCATAAATCTGAGATAGCTGAGCATGAATAACCTCTTCGATCTTTAAATTAGGCATAACATTGACCAAATCGAGCGCTTTCTGAAAATAGTCAAGGGCTCTCGGGGCATCGCCGAGTTCTGAATATGTGCGTCCTCCGTAATAAAGCGCCACCGCACTCAGAGTATCATCGCTCCTATCTTTGTAGTATTCTAAAATTGGCGTTATAATACTGTCTGACACAATAGGGATATCAGCTTTATCCGAAGCCTTGTATCTCATTAATTCATAGAACATTGATATTTTATCGTTGCTTCGGTCTACAAACGGAGCTATGGAATCAAGCACCGCCAAAGCACTGCCAGGATTAAAGTCGGCTAAAGCACCGGCACGTGCCACCTCATCCCACACTTCCGGAGATGGTCGGGAGCATGAGAAGACAGCAATTAAAATTGCAATAACAGGCAGACTTCTAAATATGCGGTTCATCGTAACTTATTCCTACGCAAATGTAATGAATAAGTTTGTAAATAAAAAACCTAAGCGGAGGTAATTGTGTGTATTCACAATACCCTCCGCGATTATCAGAGCGCAAGCCCCGGAACCCTGTCCATTATCCGACAGTCTACCTTCGGATTCCGGGGCATTTAAATTCTTGCTTAGAAATGATTTTTCTAAATCTCTGTTTTAAGTTTTGCCACCCACTCCTTTATGCGAGGTGCGGTAAGCTCTTCTTTATTTACCTGATCAAGGCACAAGCCCACATACACTCCGTCGATAAAAGCAGGCGAATTATCAAATTCATATACATTGGCATCAAACGCGCCGACAAACGCAGCTCCTGTGTTCTGCAATCGGGAATAAATCTCACCGAGGGCGCCACAGAACGTATCGCTCATAGTCTCATCCCCGCAGCCAAACAGAGCTATCTTCTTGCCTTTCAGATCAAGTGCCTCCAATCCATCGATGAAGTCATACCAGTCATCCTGCAATTCCCCATTGCCCCATGTCGATGCTCCAAGCAGAAGCACATCGTATGGTGCCACTTCTGAAGGCGCCGATTTGGCAACATTGTGTATATCATCCTTGGCTACACCTAAAAGAGCGGCTATCTCGTCAGCCACCTCGGCGGTCATGCCGGTATTTGAACCATAAAAAATGCCTATTTTTTTCATCGTCTTGTAACTTTTATATCTTTATAACACTACAAGCACGACAATGTTCAGACAACAGGGCGGATAATCAGAACGCGAGATGAAATCCAACCCTTACTCCCCAGTCGGGTGCTTCCGGAGTGTGACGGTAGCTCAGACGCCACACCGAGTCAATACGCAGCACTCGGAAAATATTGTCAATACCGGCGCTTATCTCCATATAGGGATCTGACCAGGACATCATGGTGGTATGGACATCTGTTGGAAACAGAAACAGATTTTTATTATGACTGGGATTATTCCGGTTACTGAGGTCTCCCCAAAGACACTTGAATGTAACAACCTCACGCAATTTCAGCTTTTTAACAAGCGGTATACGGTTAAATATAAGCCCGTTCATCCAGTAAGTAAGATTAACCGAAGCGTAGCTGTCATTGATAAATTCAAGCGGATTCATCAACGCATAGCTTTCCTGTTGGATAGTATATGACAGATTGGCATCGGGAAGGCACAGATCCATGTAGGGTGACGGCGACCATGAATGCCCCGCCTTAGCTATGGCATCAAGATAACCGAATGCCGAAAACCAGAATCGTTTTGAAAACTTAAACTCTGTACGGTTGATCTCAAACATACTGCCAAACAATCCCTTTGGAGCATAGGTATGGGACAGTTCAAACACCGGCGCGTCAAGATTTATGGGAAGGCGGTTGGTCTTTCCCTGCACGAATTTTTCGCCGGGTGCATAACGCAACGCGAGTTTAAATGAGGTCTCATCATAGTGGCTGAAACGATTGCCGTATCCGTCAATGAACGGAATCCACCGTGTAGCCTCCTGACGCTCGAATGACGCCGAGGCGACAACCGAGAAGTTGTTAAGCAGTTCAAGAGTGTATTCAAGCGTTGTGGCACGTCGATAGGTCACTCGTGTATCCTCCATACGTTTCAACGACAGGAATATGTTATCCTGATTGGTTGCGGAATATTTCTGCCCGAGCTGGTCAAGATCATAAAGCGATGTAAGCCTCAGAGAATGCACCGGAAACTCACGCGAATGATACTTTTTGTCGCGGAAAGAATATTCAAGCTCACCGCGATATTTCCATTTATGGTCACGGAACCCGTAGGCGACATATCCTCGGGCAAACCATCTTTTGGAAAGATGCGCCGTGGTCATTCCACCGGTGCGAAGACGCACCCCTTCGGCGGTATTGTAAGATATGCTCGTGTTCACAGGTCCGTAATCAAATTTGCTCGGATCGCCGGTGTGTACATATCCGCTCACAAGCAACCGCAATGTTTTCTCGGTCCAATAATAAAGCGGCACGGCTCGCATACGCGCCACCATCTCATCAATATTGCTCTCACCATGCTCAAGCGGAATCGGGCGCTCGACATCCCAAAAATCAGCTTCACGGTTATAAGCATTAGCTATAATGATCTCCGATGGAACAACATTGAATATCGACTTATCCAACGGCTCGTCAAATGTGAAACCTGAATAAGCGTTGTTGCGGCGTGCATAAAGCTGAGGAAGCCCGGGGAGCACTGAAAACTCCACAATCATGTCATCCGATTTTTTCAGTCTCGAACCGTCAGGAGCTTTTTCAAATTCCTGCACAAGCGTGAACGCATCAAGAAAATTGACATTGATTGTGTGAGGCAAAAACATCTCTACCCTCTTCACAAACATGGTCGAATCGCCTTTGGGTACATAGAGCTTCCCAATGAATCCCCATGTCTCCGGAGTGTGAGGCACAAAACTGAGCACCACGCATGAATCCCCTTCCAGTTCAACCGTATCAGTGAGATAATACTTATAAAAATCAGGTCCTATCTTGGCAAGCGGACTCACAAACCTATTCTGCAAAAGCGTGACATCATTATCATAGATATCAACCTCTCTGAAAACATCTTCAAGCACCTGCCTCGAGGCATCGCTGTTATGGGAAATGTCATCCACACCTTCCTGACGCAATCCGTGCACCACCTCTTTCTTTCGCTCGCCATGCCCGGAATAATTGACACCCGACACTTTCTCCTTCACCATAAAGTTGAGTATCGGTTTTCCCGACACTGCCGACGTATCGACATACTCTTGCATGAACTTGAACTTATCACCAAGCCAGGAATAATTTCCGTCAGGATTAAAATCATTGATAGCCATTGACAACCGCTCATATTTGTCATAGCCGTAAAACTCATGACGACGTGGGTCATTCTTTTCCCTTGAATCACGGATGCGGTTCACGAAATCCACCGCCGGATTATTTTTCTTGCTGTATTTCTCTTTTTTAGGCTTGACAACCACTTCCGAAAGCATCACCCCCGTAGGAACAAGCTCGACGGTCAAATTTGCACCGCCAGAGACTGTGAATGGAACAGTCTTCTCTGAATACCCCATCACAGAAAACCGTATGCTGTCGGCAGCGTTTCTTCTCCATATTGAAAATTTTCCTCGGTCATCAGTAAGTTTTCCCTCCTTTGTCGAGGGTATAAAAACGGCTGTATATGGTATGGGCTCACGCGACAACGAGTCAATCACGACCCCCGTCACGAGGAAGTCGCGTGCCGATAAGCCCAGCCACATCCCGAAGAATGTCAGCGTGAGCAGAAATCGCGATGCAAATGCGTTGAATGACCCTTTTTTCAATTTTTTGGATTAATGTTCTTATATTTCATTAAACAAATTTATCTTTGCAAAGTTAATAAAAATCCACTCACACAATGGCAAAAGAAATTGAACGTAAGTTTTTAGTCGTTAACGATTCATTTAAGAGGCTGTGTCACACCGCATTGAGCATATCACAAGGATACATTACCACCGACAAAAAAGCTGTAGTCAGAGTAAGAACTTGCAATGACCGTGGATTTTTGACCATAAAAGGAGAAAACTCAGGAGCCGTGCGCGACGAATGGGAATATCCCATACCGGTTGATGACGCAAGTGAGATGATTTCAAAACTCGCAGGAAATACTATAATCAAAAAGACCCGCTATCTGGTGGATTTCGGCGGATTCCGTTGGGAAATCGACGAGTTTCACTCGCCTGCCGCAGGATTGATCGTCGCTGAGATTGAACTGCCTGATTCAAATACGGAATTTCCGCTTCCTCCATTTATAGGTGAAGAAGTGACCGGAAATCCCGCATATTATAATTCATCAATCGCCGCTGCCGGAAAATTGAATAGCTGAGACAACTTCAATTTCCCTCAACGCAACTCCATTTTCACCACATTCTCGACATGAGCCGTGTGGGGAAACATATCGACCGGCTGAATTGCTGTGAGTTTATACTTAGCGTCGAGCATCGCAATATCTCTTGCCTGTGTCGCAGGATTGCAGCTCACATAGACAATGCGCTTTGGTTCGGCATTAAGAATCACGTTGACCACATCCTCGTGCATTCCGGCACGTGGAGGATCCACGATCATCACTTCAGCTCTGCCATGCTCTGCAATGAACCGGTCGGTAAGAATATCCTTCATGTCGCCGGCATAAAACTCGGTATTGTCAAGTCCATTTACCTTGGCGTTGACCTTGGCATCCTCGATAGCCTCAGGCACATATTCTATTCCGATCACCTTCGATGCGTTGCGGGCAACGAAATTGGCGATTGTGCCGGTGCCGGTGTAAAGGTCATACACAAGTTCATCACCTGTCAATCCGGCAAAATCACGTGCCACACTGTAAAGTTTATACGCCTGGCGTGAATTGGTCTGATAGAACGATTTGGGTCCTATTCGGAATTTCAGCCCCTCCATCTCTTCCTCTATATAATCACGTCCGCTGAACAGAATCACGTCCTGATCCCCTATAGTGTCGTTGACCTTGAGATTGACCACATACATCAACGATGTGATTTGCGGGAACTCTTCCTTCACCGCTGAAAGGAGCGATTCTATGGCGTTTTTGTCATCCTCACCAAACACCATCACAACCATCACCTCGCCTGTCGAGGCGATTCTTATCATCAGTGTGCGCAAGAATCCGGTTTGTCCGCGAAGATCATAAAATGAAAGCCCGTGACGCTTTCCGTAATCTTTCACAAAAAGGCGTATGCGGTTGCCGAGATCATCCTGAAGATGGCAGCATTCGATGTCAAGCACTTTGTCAAACGCACCCGGAATATGGAAACCGGCTGCATTGCGGTCAGGAAACTCCTCCGACGAGTTCAATTGTTCAAATGTGAGCCACTTCTTGTTGGAAAACGTATATTCCATCTTGTTGCGGTACTCCCATATAGATTCCGAACCGATAATCGGCGATACCTCGGGAGCCTCTACTTTAGCGATGCGCGTGATGCAATCCTCCACTTGCTGCTGCTTGCACTTCAACTGATAATCGTAAGGTAAATGCTGCCAACGGCAACCTCCGCACACAGTGAAATGCTCACAGCGAGGAGAAATCCTGACATCGCCCGGCTCAACCATACGCGCTATACGCCCCTCGGCATAATTTTTTTTCTTCTTGGTCAGTTTTATGTCAACTATATCTCCGGGGGCGCCGTAAGGCACAAACACCACCATGTCGTTGACTCGCGCAAGAGCGTTTCCCTCGGCTGCGACATCCGTAATTGTCACATTTTCCAATATCGGCAGTTCTTTTCTCTTTCTTGACATAATTAACCGGTTTTATCGTAGAATTTTTATGCTGTTCAAAATTTTGCACAAAAGTACGGAATTATCTTCATTCAGTAAGATGCAATATTAAGATATTTGCGGATATTTTCGTAACTTCGCGGAAAATTAGATTTAGAAATGGCAGAAAATTCCCTACTTTCACGTCTCGACGGAATAGAAGCGCGATTTGAAGAAGTGAGCACACTCATAACCGACCCGAGTGTGATTTCCGACATGAAGCGCTATGTGAGGCTCACAAAAGAATATAAAGATCTGGAGAAGCTTACGGCTGCTACGCGTGCCTACCGTAATCTGCTCGACAATGTGAAAGAAGCCCGTGAAGTGCTCGAAACCGAATCTGATGAAGAATTGAGAGCTATGGCAAAGGAAGAGCTCGATGAATCTTCGTCCAAAATTCCGGCTATGGAAGAGGAAATAAAATTGCTGCTCATTCCTGCCGATCCTGAGGACGGCAAAAACGCTATTGTAGAAATACGCGGAGGAACAGGTGGCGACGAAGCGGCGATATTTGCCGGCGACCTGTTTAAAATGTACACCAAGTACTGCGAGTCTAAAGGATGGTCGGTAGCTGTCACAAGTTTCAACGAAGGCACAGCCGGAGGATTCAAGGAAGTGGTATTCTCGGTATCGGGTGAAGGTGTATATGGAATCCTGAAATACGAGAGCGGCGTGCATCGAGTGCAACGCGTTCCAGCCACCGAGACACAGGGACGAGTACACACCTCGGCTGCGACAGTAGCCGTGCTGCCCGAAGCTGAGGAATTTGACGTGGAGATAAACGAAGGCGAGATTAAATGGGACACATTCCGAAGCGGCGGCGCCGGCGGACAGAATGTGAACAAAGTTGAGTCCGGAGTCAGACTGCGCTATATGTGGAGAAACCCCAACAGCGGTGAAACCGAAGAGATCCTTATCGAGTGTACCGAAACTCGCGACCAGCCCAAAAACAAGGAGAGAGCCTTGAGCCGATTGCGCACATTCATCTACGACAAGGAGCATCAGAAATATCTCGATGACATCGCATCCCGACGCAAGACAATGGTGTCAACCGGCGACCGCTCAGCCAAGATACGCACCTATAATTATCCCCAGGGACGCATCACCGACCACCGCATCAACTACACTATCTACAATCTGTCGGCATTCATGGATGGAGACATCCAGGATTGCATCGACCACTTGATTGTGGCTGAAAATGCGGAAAAACTTAAAGAGTCAGAACTGTAAAGATTATAATCATGGAAAGAAAGGCATTAATCGAAAATATCCGAAGGAAAGGCAGCTTCCTTTGCGTGGGACTTGACCCCGACATAAAAAAGCTCCCCGAAGCGGTTTTAAGAAAAGAAAATCCCATCCTCGAATTCAACAAGGCTATCATTGACGCCACCGCTGAATTCACCGTAGCCTACAAGCCCAATCTTGCGTTTTACGAAAGCATCGGACTCGAAGGCTGGATTGCATTGGAAGAAACCGTAAAATATATAAAGGAGCGATATCCCGACCAGTTCATAATCGCCGACGCGAAACGCGGTGACATCGGAAACACCTCTCAAATGTATGCGCGCAGCTTCTTCGAACACATGGATGTGGATGCTGTGACCGTAGCACCTTATATGGGTGAAGACAGCGTGACTCCGTTTTTAGGATACGCGGGCAAGTGGGTTATACTTCTCGCTTTGACCTCCAACAAGGGCAGCCACGACTTCCAATTTATTACTGACAATAGCGGCAAACGCTTGTTTGAGCACGTGATTGAGACATCCTCCAAATGGGCTACCCCCGATGAAATGATGTATGTAGTGGGTGCTACACAGGGAAAAATGTTTGAGGACATCCGAAAAGTCGCCCCCAAGAGCTTCCTGTTGGTGCCGGGCGTTGGCGCCCAGGGTGGAAGCCTTGAAGAGGTCGCCCGCTACGGAATGACCGATGACTGCGGATTGCTTGTCAACTCATCACGCGGCATCATATATGCGTCAAATGGCGACGACTTTGACACCGCCGCAGGACGTGAAGCTAAAAAGCTACGCGACCAAATGAGTGAACTTTTGAAAGTAAAACACATCATTTAGCGATTTTTAATAACCACGTTATCTAAATTTTAGTTACATTTGCAACATCGTTTATTTAAATTATAACCAAAATGCAAAAGATAGACAATTTCAACTTTGCCGGAAAGAAGGCAATCGTACGAGTTGACTTCAATGTCCCCTTGGATGAGAATGGCAAAATCACCGATGATACCCGTATTCGCGGTGCTCTTCCCACATTGAAAAAAATTCTCAATGACGGTGGAAGCCTTATCATCATGTCACACATGGGCAAACCCAAAGGCAAAGTAAATGCAAAATATTCTCTCGGTCAGATCAAGGACGACGTGGCTAAGGCTCTCGGCACTGATGTGAAATTCGTTTCTGATTGCGTAGGTCCCGAAGCTGCTGAAGCTGCTGCCAATTTGAAACCCGGCGAAGTGCTCCTTCTCGAAAACCTCCGTTTCCATCCGGAAGAGGAAGGCAAGCCTGTTGGCATCGACAAGGAAGATCCCGCTTACGACGCTGCAAAGAAAGAGATGAAAGAAAAGCAGAAAGAGTTTGCTAAGACTCTCGCATCATACGCTGATGTATATGTGAACGACGCTTTCGGAACAGCTCACCGCAAGCACGCTTCAACTGCCGTGATCGCTGATTACTTCGACGCTAACGATAAGATGCTCGGCTTCCTCATGGAAAAAGAGGTTCAGGCTGTTGACAACATCCTCAGCGACATCAAGCGTCCTTTCACCGCTATCATGGGCGGCTCAAAGGTGTCTACAAAGATCGGCATCATCGAAAACCTCATGGACAAGGTTGACAACCTCATCCTCTGCGGCGGTATGACCTATACTTTCGCAAAGGCTCAGGGTGGCAAAATCGGACAGTCTATCGTAGAAGACGACAAGCTCGATCTCGCTCTTGACATCATCAAGAAGGCTAAAGAGAAAGGCGTGAACCTTATTCTCGGAACCGACTGTGTGGCTGCCGATGCATTCAGCAACGACGCAAACACCAAAATCTGCCCCTGCAACGACATACCTGACGGATGGGAAGGTCTTGACGCAGGTCCTGAGACCCGCAAAGCTTTCGCTGCCGCTATCGAACCATCCAAGACTATCCTTTGGAACGGTCCTGCCGGAGTATTTGAATTTGACAACTTCACTGCCGGATCACGCGCAATTGCCGACGCTATCGTTAAGGCAACTGAAAACGGCGCCTTCTCTCTCGTAGGTGGTGGCGACTCAGTAGCCTGCATCAACAAGTTCGGTCTTGCCGATGAAGTTTCATACGTATCAACCGGTGGTGGTGCCCTTCTTGAAGCTATCGAAGGAAAAGTTCTTCCGGGCGTAGCAGCTATCAAAGGTTAATTCCGAAAATCAAAATCATAACATAAGGGGGAGATGGCTATGCTCATCTCCCCTGCTTTATAATGACACATTATGGTCTACGACAATGACGAATTCAGAGCCTGGGTTCAGAGCCATCTGAATCATGATCCGGCTGATCTGAGCCTTAAATTCCACGGCAGATTGCCTTGGGTTGAAGAAGCGATCATGCAGGTGAAATGCCGCCGGAAAACAAGAAAAAAACTGGAAAAAGAGCTTGAGAATCCACGTTTTTATTTCCCTACCACCCTATCGGCAGAACAATGTACCGGTGACAGGCTTGCCGACTTTCACGCATCGCTTATCAAAAATGGCGACTCGGTACTCGACCTGACGTGTGGACTCGGCATTGACTCACTCCATTTTGCAGAGAAAGCAAAATCGGTGACATCCATCGACAGGAATCCTGATCTTTGCGAAGCATTGAGTCACAACGCCTCGGCACTCGGCTTGGATAACATCACGGTTGTGACTGCCGACTGCTCTGAATTTCTCAACGACAGCACCTCGGAGTATGATGTGATTTTCATCGATCCGGCACGACGCGGCATGGAAGGCGAACGCTTGTTTGGACTTCATGATTGCTCGCCTGACGTAATCGATCTCTTGCCGCTCATCAGAAAGCATTGCCGAAAGTTGATCGTTAAAGCATCGCCAATGCTCGACCTTACCCAGATAACCCGGGAGTTGCCCGACGCGTGCGACATATATGTCACCGGCAATGACAATGAATGCAAAGAAGTGGTCATCGTAATTGATTTTGAAAAAAAGACCGAATCAGAACCCACCATCCATGCACTATCTACCTCCCATGATTTTGCGTTCAAACGATCCGATGAACTAAATGCCGACATTCAATTCTCCGACCCTCCTTCAGCGGGATATCTCTATGAACCGAATCCGGAGATAATGAAAGCCGCGCCCTTCAAATTGCTTTCACAACTGTTCGCCATAAACAAAATAAGCCCCAACACTCATCTATACTGGTCGGAACATCAAGCAACCGATTTCCCCGGGAATGTGCTGAAAATAATAAAGACCATTGATTATGCGTCATCAAATATAAAACGCTTTGCCAAGGAATTCCCCGAAATCAGAGTAGCTGCTCGAAATTTCGGAATCACTGCCGATCAATTACGTAAAAAATTGAAAGTAAAAGATGGTGGGGAGTTACGCCTGTTCGCTATTACTACAGCTTCCGATAAGAAAATAATGATTGTCGCCGCCAAAAGTTAAAACATCCGTAAAAATTTTATAATTTTACATATTCTGCGTATATTTGCAGTGCCAAATTTAACATTATTTATTATCGATTGAGTCTATCTACTACATAATTTTATGATGGAGCATCTATTAGCTATTTGCTCCAATGTGATCAAAGTTCAAGTATATTTTTCACATACCGAGACTCAATGCAATGGTTTGCAGCGATGATGCCGCAAACCATTGCTCTTTTTTTCCCCGCCCCACCGTCCCCTTTCGCCACAGCCCCACCACCCAAATAACCATCAAAATCCCCCCACCCAACATATTATCCCGAACTAAGTGCCACCAGGCACGAGTCCGTATATATCTTCGACTGAGCGAGCGAAGTCGGGGGCGGAAACGCACCAAAAAACGGGTCCCGAAGGGACGAGACTGTCAAAAAAACACCGACATCAAAAAAAAACGACAAAAAAAATACGCAAAATATTTTGCAGTTCTAAAAATAATATCTACCTTTGCAGTGTCAAAATGATGGCGATTTAGTGTAGTGGCCTAGCACGCCACCCTCTCACGGTGGAGACCCGGGTTCGATTCCCGGATTCGCTACACAAAACAGGGATTCTTGCAAAAGAGTCCCTTTCTTTTTTCCCGAATCAACATCAAAATCACAACTCCACGGCACCCGCCCACAAAATATATTGCTAACTTTGCGTATGATTCCGACCGCCTACATATATTCCATCCGGAAGATGAGAGCAGCATTTTGCCTGCTACTATCTCTGATGATTGCATCATGCACAAACAACACAGATATACAGCCAATTCTCGATGCCGCCAATACCGATTTCATAAACAAGAATTACGATGCAGCCCAGTCAGAATTACTGAAAGCGGAAGCTCTTGTCACAGATGACACACCTCTTCCCCACAAGGAACGCCTTGAACGGCTGAAAGGCATGAACTATCTCGAACTAAGAGTCATGGACAAGGCTAAGATTTCATTGCAAAATGCATTGCATTACTCCAAACAGATGGGCGACACCTCACGCATCATTCAGAATTCATTCAATCTCGGTTTATGCAACAACACCATTGATGAAGTCATAGGATTATATGAATCCATCATCAATCTCGCCGCAGATGCCGAACCCTCATTATTGCCCGATGCCCTCGAAAAGCTGGCACAGGGATATATTTATAAAAAGGATTTTGAAAAAGCCCAGGCAGCCCTCGACAAAGCATCAGAAATAGCTGGCAGCAACAGCCCTGTGTATCAACAGATAGCATTCACGCAATGCGCGTTATGGCTCGCAGAGGACAGCATCACGACAGCTTTGGCAGGATTTCGATCAATTCCTGCCGATTCTTGCTCAATTGCCGGGAAATTAAGCCGCTCCAATCACATATACAATATCCTATGTAAGCTCGGAGATTATAAGGGAGCTTTGGCATACAAAGATTCCATCTGGCAATTCTCCGACTCGATAAAAAACATTGACGGGGCAAACAGGATCCGGCGCATTGAGGATGCCCATAGACAAGGAGTGGAAAAAGAACGCACAAGATTCAATGTGCTCCTTTATTCTTCATCAGGCATTCTTATTGTCATCGCCACAATAATGATTTTCGTACTGAAAAATCTAAGACTGAAACGCAAGCAAGTGTCATTGACCAATCAAATCGCGGAGCTGAATGTAAAGCTGTCGGAATTGCAAGCAAAAGAAGAAAACGGTCAGGACGACAGCGATGCATCAGCATTGGCGACCCTCATCATGGAAAAATTCAGTTTGTCAATGATGATTTTCAAGACACTCCCGCAATATGAACTGCTAAAAAAACTGAATCTGATACGTGATTTTGATTCCGGCGACAAACAGGACATCAGAAATCTCTCATCTGAAATAATAGGCAGGTTCTCCGATTCATGCTCCAATCTCCGCCATAGCTTCCCTTCCATGACAAACGACGATTGCCTGCTATGCTCCATGAGCTACTGCGGATGCTCAAAAGAGGTCGTATCTGCAATAATGGGATCTTCCGAGGAAGCGGTGCGACGACGTAAAAGCCGGGTCAAACAAAAATTGCCCGAAACCCTTTTCTCCTTCTTCTTCAAGCATCAGTGACACGTTAGTTTGAGACAAAAGCGTGACATTCCGATGATGTCACATCATTGTCCCGCCTGATATTCGGGCATCTATCTATTGAGGGCTAATTTTGCTGCATCAAATTTTTCAGCAAAAAGAACCCGAATATGAAAACTTCAAGATTTATTCTGACTCTGATTCTGCTCTCATACGTATGTATCGCAATGGCGGAATCAACCGTGATCAACAACGACTCAGTACCTGCAACCGACTCCATAGTGAATGACAGAGTGCTGATGGAGGTTGTCATAAAGGCAAACCGTAAATATGTAAAATCCACCAATCGCGGAATCAAGGTGTCAATGACCGGCAACCCTGTCGCCCAACTCGGTTCAGCTACCGACGCGCTCAAGCAATTGCCGATGATTGATGCTTCCAAAGGCAACATAGAGGTATTGGGGCACGGCACACCGCTCATCTATATCGACAACAGGATTGTACGCAATTCATCGGAATTGACTATGCTCGCGGCTGAGAACATCAAAGATGTAGAAATCATCACCAATCCATCCGCAAAATACGGCACAGATGCGTCATCAGTGATATTGATTCGCACCAAAAAGCTCAATGAAGGATTACACGCTACCGCAAATGCCAATGCGTCAATGTCAGAAGCATTCTCAGCCTCAGGAGAGATGAATGTGAACTACCACACTCAATCAGGTTTTACCTTCTTCAGCGACTTTTCCTACGGCACATCGGCATACAAGCAAAAACGGCGTTACGGCGAGGAATTCTACATCCCCTGCAATATCAATGCTATATTCCATACTCAGACCCATTCCAAAGCGAGAAGCAAAAACCGGTCACTCACTGCCGACGGTGGAGTGAATTATGATTTCAACAATCATTCCGCAGGCTTAAAATATACATTTTACAGAACACCGAAAAGCCGCTATTCCGACATAGCCCACACGGAAACTGACGCACGAGAAGAAATGACCGCAATCACCTCCCGCACCAACCTTAATTTCCAAAGCTCCATGCACCATATCAATATGTTTGGTGTGTTCTCATTGCCGCTCGGCATCAATCTAAGAATAGATGCCGACTATGTAAATTCCACAAAGAAATCCGCCTCCTGCGTAGATGAGACCGAGCCATCTAAGCATATCCGCAATGTGAACCACACCGGCAGCAGCCTCTGGGCAGCGAAACTTGTATTGAACAAGAAGCTGCAAAATACCGGGATGGAAGTCGGCATTGATCTTTCCCGCACTTCAAATAATCAGGATTTCACAAGCGAAACATCCGATCATTCATCTTTCCTGAAGCCTGGCGTTGATGATGTGAAGCAGAATTTATATGCTATGTTCGGCAGCTTCGACTGGAGCCCTAACAAGCAGTGGAATATTTATGGCGGCATCCGGTGGGAATCTACCGACAGCAAGTATCGTCATGACAACGTGCCCGATCAAGCATTGTCACGTTCCTACAATAATATCCTCCCCAACATCGGTATTTCGTTCAACTCCGGCATAAGAGCCACATTATTTTACCGCGCCTCGGTCTATCGTCCCGGCTATCGGATGCTCGACAACAATTATGTCTATGTCACTCCTACCCTTTGGGAAACCGGCAATCCTGAGCTAAGCGCCACATCCGTCCATCGCATCGGGCTCAATCTGTCATATAAGAAATTTGTCCTCCAAAGTTCATTCAATGCTAACAAAGGCAATGTGAGCGCAATATACCATTTCGACTCGGAAAAAGGAATAAATGTGACCAAGCCCATAAATCTGCCTGATTATACCTCTTTTCAATTAACCGCAATGCAGCAACTCGACTTCGGATTTTGGCATCCCACATTGCAGGGAGTATTTTACGTGCAGAACCTGAAATACGGCATGCCATCGAGACGATACGACAAACCGCTATATACACTGTCGATGAACAACAGAGCAGACCTGCCCGGAGGAATATACGCTTATTTAAATATCTTCTGCCTGGGCACCGGCAATCAGGATGTAACTTATTCGCATGGGACATGGCAAGTATCTGCAACTCTCAACAAGACGTGGAAGAATTGGACATTCACTTTATCGGCAAATGACCTGCTCGGCACATGGCGGCAGCCATTCGACACAGCGACCAACACAGTCAAATATTCATCAAATCGCACCGGGGGATCACAGTCAGTATCCATGAGCATCAGATATACGCTCAACTCGGCAAAAGGCAAGTACAAAGGCAAGACATCACGACAAGACGAGATCGACAGACTGTGAGTTTTCCTCCCTTTTCCTCTACCGCTAAAAAACAATGGTGCGGCTGTCTTCCAACTGCCGCACCATATATTTCATTTAATTCAATTCGCGATTAGTTCGCTTTCTCAAGATTCAATCCGATTTCAAGTCTTGTCGTTCCGTTCAACACGGCAGGCAACTGAGGAATCATCGATTCCATCATCGGAGCAAAGCTCTGCAATGTCTCATCGTCGCTATTCTGAACCGCATCAAGAATCAACTGCTGTACAGAGGGCTGTGCAACCAATGAAGCGCCTACAGAAATGATCGGCATAAGGAAATCCTTGTTCAGGAATACCGACATATTGTCGCCTGTCATTGTATATTCCAAGGGCACACCATTTTTCACATAAGGAAGATATGTGTTGAGCACCTGCATCACGGCAGACAAATCCAACTCTCCGTCGCCGGCAGCCTTTGATTTCTGTGAAGCATTGTAGATGATGTTCTGGATATTCAAGAAAACAAGAATAGTATTGTTATCTTTCACTACATATTGAGCGAGATTTGCCGGTGATTCAACAGGAGTAATTCCTCCGTTGGCAATATCAACGTAACGGGCACGGATATTTCCATCAGCCTCAAATGATACTTGCTTCAGCAATTGGGGCATTGCTTCTTGCAATCCGAGCACAGTGTCAGCAGCCTCAATGGGCACCATAGGCATCTGTGTCATGATACCGATAATATTAGCGAGCGGCATCTGTATAGCCCATCCGGGAGCAAGTTCTACATCAAAATCTTTGCTTGATTCCCATATCAAACGAACAGGATCAGCCACACCTGAGATAGTGTCGCCCCAAGCATTACGCTCGATTTCCGACAATTTCCATGCAGTATTTGACAATTTCTTGTTCTTAAGTTCCACATCCGACAGTGTTATCTCAAGAGATTTCTTGGAAATTTCACCTGCGTAATTGAATGTACAGTAATCAGTTTCATAAGAGCCTGAAAATTCGCCATCCAATACATCCACCGGGATTGTCACTTCGGGAGATCCGGGGATGACTCCGCAAGTCTGGAGCATTGTAGAAGGTTGGTTATCAGCCTTTGCACCGCCAATCAGAGCAGAAAGGTCAAGAGCTTCGCCACTCAACGAGATAGTCGCCTTTGAAGTAGCGGTCGCAGGAGTAAAAGTTGCCACTTTACCCACCATAGGCTCTCCGTTCACAGCAAGAATCAAGCCCTCCTCAGTAGTGAAAGTGGTCTCAGAATTCGGGATTTTAACATTGTCGTCATCTTCACCACAGGCAGTTAACAAGCCCATAGAGCAGATTGCGGCAAACAAATAGATGAAATTTTTCTTCATACTTTTTTCCGTTTTTCGGTTACGTTAATAATTGGTATATAATCCACTCTTGTGGAGTAGATTTTGAGGTGCAAAGTTAAACATTTTTTTATAAATCGAATTATTTTAAAGAAAAATTAGGTAACTTTGCAGTAATATAGACTAAAAGTGCGAATAATGAAATTACTTAAACTGCTGACTGTTGCGTTGATATTATCTTCATTAGAGTCATGCATCAAAAAAGAGCCGCTGAATGCCGAGTGTGACATCATCTCGGCAACCATGCCGGGAGATATTCTGAACCGGCAACCGGTGATTCAGAATGACAAAGTTACATTCATCGTAAAGAACGGAGTATCAGTGACTAACCTTGCTCCGGAATTCACACTGACACCCGGAGCCACTATCGACCCTCCAAGCGGTTCATCACATAACTTCATCATTCCACAGCACTACACCGTGTATTCCGAGGATGGACACTGGGAAAAAGTTTATACGGTCGAAGTTCAGACAGGCAATATCCTTAACCTTGACTTCGATTTTGAGCATGTCCGCATCAACAATGGCTACGATGTGTTCTATGAATCGGATGGGAATGGAAACGAGGTATTGACATGGGCAAGCGGAAACGCAGGCTTCAAGCTCACAGGAATGGCATCATCTCCTGACGGATTCCCCACTTACCAGACCGACAATGGAAGGAGCGGAAAGTGTGCCGCATTGGTGACACGCAGCACAGGAGGATTTGGCGCTATGGCTAAAAAGCCGCTTGCCGCAGGAAACCTGTTCATAGGCAAGTTCAACATCGGAACAGCACTGTCAAAGCCACTTGAATCAACACAATTCGGAACCCCGTTCACGAATGTTCCGAGATATTTGACCGGATATTTCCAATACACTCCCGGTGAAACTTATTGCGAGGCTGACGGCGGCAAACTCGTTCCGGTACCCGGAAAAATTGACAAATTCAACATATACGCCGTGTTCTTCGAGGCTACCCCTGACATGGAGATGCTCGATGGCACAAATGCCCTCTCACCCGACAATGAAAACATCATTGCCGTTGCCGAGATAAGCGATGCCCAGCGTGTAGCCACCAAGACATGGACTGAGTTCAACATCCCGTTTGTGTATCGCGACGGAAAAGAGATTGACCTGAAAAAGCTGTCAGAGGGCAAATACAGCATCACGATTGTATGCTCTTCGAGCATCGACGGAGACTATTTCTCCGGAGCAATAGGTAGTACATTGCTTGTCGACGAAGTGTCGCTCGTGTGCCTCAGCCAAGATGAATTACACCCCAATCAGTAACGAACCACCAAAATGAAAGCAAAACATTATATCGCCGCCATGATGCTTGCGGCATCGGCATTCTCGGCATCGGCTCAAGGCTATACCACACCGGGGCTTGAATGGTCGTCACGCCACGGCATCCATTATGAAGTGAATGCAGGGTTGAACATAGGAGGAGCCTCGCCCATCCCGCTGCCTGCGGAAATACGCAAAATCGATTCATATAATCCCAACCTCAATCTGATGATCGGCGCAACCGCAACCAAATGGATTGAACCCACGCAGAGATGGGGTGTATCGGTGGGAATACGCTTCGAGACAAAAGGAATGAAAACCGGAGCCACGGTGAAAAACTACGGCATGGAGATAATTCAGGACGGAAGCCGCGTGAAAGGAAACTGGACCGGAAAGGTGGAGACAAAATATTCATCCACTCAATTGTGCATACCGATTCTCGCCAATTACCGCATAAACAGCCGCTGGCGCGTGAATTTCGGACCATATATAGCACTTGCGCTCAACAATGACTTCAGCGGAAAAGTCCACGACGGCTATCTGAGAGAAGGCAATCCCACAGGCAATAAAGTAGTGTTTGAAGGAGATTCCGAGGCAACATACGACTTCTCGGATGAAATACGTCTCTTCCAATGGGGACTGCAGGCAGGAGGATCATGGCTTGCATTCCGCCACCTTGCCATCAACGCCAATCTCACATGGGGGTTAAACAACATTTTCAATTCCTCGTTCAAGACGGTGTCATTTGACCTCTACCCCATTTACCTCAATCTCGGATTCGGATACGCATTTTAAGAGGGTGTTTAAGAATCACATTCTCCCCTCATCATTATAGGAATAATATCCGGTAGGAGAAATGATCAGATGATCCAATACTCGTATATCAAGCAGCTTGCCGCCATCGGCAAGCTGTTTTGTCAATCGGTCATCATCTCCGCTCGGACGCAGATTGCCCGACGGATGATTGTGGACCAGAATGATTCCCGACACCACATCACCATATTCCAAAACCTTTTTATATAGAATCTTCGGATCTACGACTGTAGCCGACGTGCCTCCGCTGCTTATGCACACAAAGTCAAGCATCTTGTTGGCTCTCGACAGCAACACTATCCAAAACTCTTCATGATTCAGCCGCTGTAGTGAGCCTCTCACAGCTTCATAGACCGAAGAACTTCCGGTAATCTGCACCATATCACGCATCGACTCAGCCTGACAACGTATGCCGAGCTCAATCGCGGCTGCAAGGGATATCGCCTTTGCCGGACCGATTCCGGGATTGTCCTTTATGATGTCCCTTATCGACTTCCGGGCGATCTCCGACAGCATCCCGCGATTGCGGGCAAGAAGCTCCTGACTCATAGTAAGCACCGACTTCCCTTTCATGCCATTGCCAAATATTATGGCGATCAACTCCGCTTTCGACAATGAGCGGATGCCATTGCGCATGGCTTTTTCACGAGGACGGTCATCTGCTGCAAGATCCTCGATGAGCAGATAATCCCTGACCGCAGGGGAAGAAGAATCAGACATAATCGATAGGATTGATATTATGCCTGCAAATATAGCATTTATTTCCCTTTCCGCATCATTATTTCCTCTTCGACATTGCGGCCACGGCGGAAAATTATCTTGGTGATATATGCTTTCAAGAATCCAAGCCCGTATCCGCCTATCTGAATCACGCTTGCAGGAACAGCGATAACGGCTATCCAAGCATCTTCTGTAGTGATATATGCCGCTATGAATATAGCGAGCAGATAAAGAGCCATCGGAGCAAGAAACCACGGGCTTACGATGATGGCAAGAACTATCAACGCGATTGCTGCAAGCACCGCCAACGCCGGAAGGCAATGAACTGCCTTCATCGAATCGGGATAAATCAATTTCAGCGTGATTCGTGACATACCGAACACATACACCTGCCTGAAGAATTTCCGGAAATTCACACGTCGTTTGTGGAAAACCACTGCGGGACGAATCAAGGCTATTGAAAATCCGGCATTCTTTATACGCATACTCATGTCAATGTCCTCAGAGAACATTTCCCGGAAACCGCCAACAGTCTCATACACCTTCCTTGAAAATCCCATATTGAAAGTGCGCGGAGTGAACTTCTCAAGCTGAACGGCGCCACCGCGTATACCTCCTGTGGTAAGGAATGATGTCATAGAATAGTTTATGGCTTTCTGCACATCGCTGAACGATTCATCGGCTGAATCAGGACCGCCGAAACAGTCAACCGGATTCTTCTCCAGCTCTTCATTGAGCCGGTCGAAATAAACAGGAGGGATTATGCAATCGGAGTCAAAAAATATGAAATACTCTCCTGAAGCACGTTCCATGCCATAATTTCTTGCAATGGACCGTCCCTCATTATCCTTGAAAAAATACTTGACATCCACTTTCCCCTCATACTCTTTCACCACCTCTTCACAAGGCTCGGAGGAGCCGTCCTCGACGATAATCACCTCAAAGTCCTTGCAGGTCTGCTGCGACAGACTCCTCATAAGGTCTTCGACTTCAGTTATACGATTGTAAACGGGTATTATTACAGAGTATTTCATCAGCTCATCCGGTTTTTGTAATCTTCATAAGTAAATCTGCGCAGATAACGGCACTCTCCGTCGGCATCACACATGACTATATCGGGATGCTTTATCCCGTTGAACATAGTGGTCTTCACAGTTGTGTAATGGTTCATATCTTTAAGAGTAAGGCGGTCGCCGATTTTAAGAGGTTCAGCAAACGACCAGTCACCCACATAGTCTCCACTCAAGCATGAATTCCCGCCGAGACGATAAGTCGGGAGCGACGGATCAAGCTCCACGCTCTCCTCTATTGCCGGTTGGTAAGGCATCTCAAGGCAATCGGGCATGTGACACGCAAACGAAGCATCGATTATAGCCGTCTTTATGCCCTGGTTCTCTACCACATCAACAACCGATGTGATGAGGTCGCCTGTCTGCCATGTGAAAGCGCTTCCCGGTTCAAGAATCACCTCCAGCCAAGGATAACGGCTGCGGAAACCTTTCAGCAACCTGATGATATGATCCACATCGTAATCCTTTCGTGTCATAAGATGTCCGCCTCCCATGTTCACCCATTTCACATCAGGAAGATATTTGCCAAACTGCTCTTCAAAGGCATCCAGCACTTTTTCGAGGTCATAAGATGAAGATTCACACAATTGGTGGAAGTGAAGCCCCTCGATGCCTTCAGGGAGCTTGTCGCCTATAATATCGGCAGTGACACCAAAGCGCGATCCGGGCAATGCCGGATTGTACAGATCAGTTTCTATTACGGAGCATTGCGGATTAACCCTCAAGCCCGGAGAAACACGATGATCTCTTTCCGGATTGGCATTATTCCGCATGATATCATCCTTGAAACGCTCATATTGACTGATGGAATTGAATGTTATGTGGGTGCTTCCGTCGATGAACTCCGTTATGGTCTCGGGTGTGTATGCCGGACAATAGCTATGAACCTCGCCGCCAAGCTCTTCATTGCCAAGACGCATCTCATTGAGGGAACTTGCGGTGGAATCCACCACATACTCCTTTATCACAGGAAAGCTGCGCCATAGGGCATTAGCCTTAAAAGCCATGATTATATTTACTCCGGCTTCACGCTTAACGCGATCGATGAGAGAAAGATTTCTACGCAATTTATCTTCATACACCACATAAAATGGCGTGGGGAGTTCATTTATTTTCATTGATTGATGATTTTAAATCGAGCAAATTTCAATAATAATTTCTTGGTGCCGAGGTTTTCAAACTTCACCTCAATCTTGTCGCCGGTAGGTTCGGTAGCGACACTCTCTATCACACCCCTGCCGAAACGGGAGTGCTCAATCAACATACCTGAATGCAGCTCGGAGATGACGTGAAGAGATTCATCGCCTGATGCCGAAGACACACTACGTCGTCTTTCAGGCACCTCTTCCCTCCTCCGGTCGGTGAGAGGATGAGAGAATGTCACACGACGCTCTTGCGTCTCTCTGGTCCGGTAGTTGTCGATGGGATTTATGAAACTTTCAGGGCGTGACATATCTTCATTATCCGATATATGCAGGAACGACGGATTAATATCCCTTATAAATCGAGATGGACGGCAAGTCATTGTCTGTCCGTTGCGGAAACGCGAGCGAGCATAACTTATGGTACAATTCAGTTTGGCTCGCGTGATAGCGACATACATCAACCGGCGCTCCTCTTCAATCGCCGCAATTGAATCCATGCTCATTGCCGCCGGGAAAAGCTCCTCCTCCGCACCGACAATGAAGACATTACTGAACTCAAGACCTTTCGCAGCGTGGACAGTCATCAATGTCACCGATGATTCATCGCCATCCGTTGCCGCATCCTGATCGGTAGCCAGTGACACCTCACCGAGGAAATCACTTAATCTCACATCGGTCTCTCCGCTCTGCAACTTCCCATCTACAAATTCCTTGACTCCGTTCAACAACTCGGCAAGGTTTTCTCGCTTGGACACATTTTCAGGGGTATTGTCCGACATATATGCGTTCATCAAGCCGGTTCGGGTAATAATATTTCTCACAAGCTCATCGGCATTCACCCCTTCAAGATTCATAGAGATAAATCCGTCGATCATATCATAGAACGCCGCTATTTTCTTGGCTGCCGCTGAATTGAATCCCGGATTATAGTTCAGAGGATTGTGCATCACCTCCCATGCGCTCACGTTGTTGTCCATGGCACACCGGAAGAGCTTGTTGAGCGTAGTCTCTCCTATACCGCGCGACGGAACATTAATGATGCGTTTCAGCGCTTCATCATCGTCAGGATTAACAGCGAGGCGGAAATAAGCCACCGCATCCTTAATCTCCTTGCGTTGATAGAATGACAAGCCGCCATATATGCGATAAGGGATGTTGCGCTTGCGCAACGACTCCTCAAGGGTGCGCGACTGGGCATTGGTGCGGTAAAGTATGGCATACTCGTCATAGCTGTCCTGCTGCCTCATCTTCATCTGTGAGATGCGATTGGCAACCAGGTAAGCCTCTTCAAAATCGCTGTAGCTTTTCACCACCTCGATGCGTGCGCCCTTATCGTTGCGGGAAAACACATTCTTCTTTATCTGCTCCTTATTCTTCGCAATAAGAGAATTGGCGGCATTTATTATGTTTTGTGTAGAACGGTAGTTCTGTTCGAGCTTAAATGTGCGCAACGCCGGATAACTATTCTTCAATTCAAGAATGTTGCGGATATTCGCCCCACGGAAAGAGTATATGCTCTGCGCATCGTCGCCCACAACACAGAGTTTATCATTTCCCTTGGTCAACTGGGTCACGATTACGTGTTGTGCAAAATTGGTGTCCTGATACTCATCTACCAGCACATATCGGAAAAATTCCCGGTAGTGGTTCAGCACATCAGGATTGTCTCTAAGCAGAAGATTAGTGTAGTACAGCAAATCGTCAAAATCCATTGCCCCGGCAACAAAACAACGATTGCAGTAAGCGGAATATATTTCATACAGCCTCGGACGCTTTGCTCTGCGATCAGCTTCCATTATATCTTTAGCCAAGGCATATCTCTCAGGAGAAATCAGAGCATTTTTCGCCGATGATATCGCTGAAAGGACTGCCGCCGGCTTATAAATTTTTTCATCAAGATCCATCTCCTTTATTATAGTTTTAACAAGGGATTTGGAATCGGCAGAATCATATATCGTGAAACTGCTTTTGAAACCTATGCGGTCGGCGTTCTGCCGCAGGATGCGGGCAAATATGGAGTGGAATGTACCCATCCATATTTTCGATGCCGTCGACTCCCCCACCACGCTCTTGATGCGCTCACGCATCTCACGTGCCGCCTTGTTGGTAAATGTCAACGCAAGAATGCGCCAAGGTTCATATCCGTGGCACAGGAGATGGACTATCTTATATGTGAGGACTCGGGTTTTTCCCGACCCGGCTCCGGCAATCACAAGCTGCGGCCCGTCATTATAGAGCACCGCTTCCTGTTGCTGTGTATTCAGTTCTTTTATGTAATCTTCCATTGTCAGTGCAAAAATAGCAAATATTCATGACAAAACCGCAAAATACACACACGGTCAATAAACATAAAAAGGCGGTCAGTGGGAAAAAAAGCGTATATTTGCGGCAATCAAAATTTCAATGTAATGGAAAATATATCCAAGCACATTTTGCCTAAAGCAATCGCAGCCCTATTTATCTTAGCCGGCTCGCTCACAAGTGTCGCTGCCGACTACAGCAGCAATTATGACAATCTGCCGTTCAAGGCTTCAGTACCTACAATGCCGGAAATTCCTGAATTAAAAGTCAGCATAACAGATTTCGGCGGTAAAGGCGACGGCATTACGTCGAATACATCAAGCTTTGCCACTGCGATCGAACATCTGTCATCCAAGGGTGGCGGACATCTTATAGTTCCTGAAGGAGTGTGGATAACCGGTCCTATAGTGATGAAAGACAACATCGACCTCCATATTGAAAAAAACGCAATATTGCTATTCTCCGATAATAAAGAGGAGTTTCCGATTCTGCCTCCTGACGAAGGGACCGGCGGAAAATTGGTGCAACCGCTCATAAGCGCATATCATCAATCCAATTTTTCAATAACCGGCTCCGGCATCATCGATGGGAACGGCGAAGCATGGCGCCCTATCAAACGCTTCAAAGTAAGCGATGCCGAATGGAAAAAGCTGAATCGAAAACTTAAGTTGAAAGAGTGTGATTATGAAGGCTCGAATGTGTGGTTTCCCGTAAAATCCGATGCGGAAACTGTAGAGACCAAGCGACCCCGGCTCATAAGGCTGATAGGGTGTGAACGCTTCTTGATACAAGGCGTTGTGGTCCAAAACTCTCCAAGTTTTCATGTCAATATGATTCTGTCTCATGACTTTGTTCTTGACGGCGTTATGGTGCGTTGTCCTTGGAACGCGCAGAATGGCGACGGCATAGATCTCAGCTCATGCCGTAATGCATTGATCGTAAACTGCTCCGTTGATGCCGGAGATGACGCTATATGCTTGAAAAGCGGCACCGGTGACACCGGACGTAAACGTGGTGCCTGTTCAAATATCGTGATAAACAACTGCACGGTGTTTCACGGACATGGCGGATTTGTGATAGGAAGCGACAATTCCGGCGGCATGAACAATATATCGGTCACCAACTGCCGCTTCATAGACACAGATACCGGACTTAGATTCAAAAGCGGAAGAGACCGAGGCGGATTGATGACCGACATTTTTGTAGACAATATCATGATGTGTGACATCGCCGATGAAGCAATTTTATTCGACTGTTATTATCAGGAAAAGGTTGGCGACGCAGCCGACGCGCCGGCAGCTCCCGTGACCGCCAATACTCCCCGCTTCGACGGAATAACAATCAAAAACATAGTGTGCCGCGATGCCCATCGAGCCATTCTCATAAAAGGACTTCCTGAAATGAATGTCAAAAATGTGACCATAGAAAACTGCACATTCACTGCTCAACGAGGCGCCACACTAAATCACGCGACAAACATAAAGCTCGAAAATGTGACGTTCAACATCGATGAAACACAAGCAATAACCAGCCACGGCTCATCGGACATAGTTGGGACAAACGTGACCGTCCTGACAAAATAGTGCAAAAAAGTTATGCATTTTTTTGCACTAAGTCTTGCATGGGCATAGTTTTTTTTTACATTTGTGCCCAAATTTCACACATCTATTATTTATAAAAACAAAAAGCATGAAATCAATCAAAACATCAGTATTTGGCATCAAACCAATCTGCAACTTTTCTCTGCTTGCAATCTTAATGACTCTTTTATCATTTTCAATGGTTTCCTGTGGCGATGACGATGATGATGACGCTCCCGATGATCCTAACAATGAAATCGTGGGCAACTGGCAACTCTCGAATTACAACATCTATCCGTCATTCTACACCATCGAGTTCAAATCCAACCATAAAGCGACCATCGTCTATGAGCCGGGGGACTCTCCTGAAAAAGAGAACAAGTGGAAAACAGATGGCAATAAGCTCTATATCTATTTTGACACCGACATCAATAATGATGACTATCTTGTAGGAACCTATACAATTGAGAATGGCAAGATGACATACAATTGTAATTATGAAGATGGAGCCACATTCATCCTTACTAAAATCCAATAATCAATTTACTCCACACAATACAACGAGGCTGAATCGCTAATGGGATTCAGCCTCGTTGCTTTATATTTGAAGATTTATCAATATGTGATTTTTGGAGGAAGCTGTGCCGCCTGATCAATCATTTTCTGCAATTCTTTAGCTGATGGCACCCGGCGTGTAAGATGTTTCGCCTCGTTGACCTCTGCCATTTTAACAGCGAGATTCTCGGCATTGCGATGACGGAATTCCTTGACAGTATCCACACCCGAAGCCTCAAGCAACTCGGCAAACTGCGGTCCTACTCCATCGATGCGGAACAGGTCGGCATGATTCACCCATTTAAGTATCAGCTTAAACGGTATTCCTGTAGCATCCGAAATTTCTTTACGTCCTCTGTCGGTGGCTCCTTTTTCAAGCAGCTCAGAGACTGTCTTGATTCCGGTTTCTTTTAACTTGGCAGCGTATGCGTCACCAACCCCTTCGATTTCGACAATTTGGTAGTTCATAATAGTTGAATTTTGGTTAACTTTTGATAGTCTTTCAGTTAAAACGCCACAATCGCTGAAATTGTTTTATAAGATTCAGAAATAGATCTATGTAATGCGTTAAAATAATGTTATGACTATATGGGAATGCAAGACTGCTAATGATATTAGAGCCTTGAAGGATAGAATAAAACGGAATCCCCGTAACGGCAACGACGGCGGCTTCGTGTTGGTGGCATACCCGCTATGCCAATTTCAAGCAGTCTTTCAGGTCATTTTCTGAAACTTAGCGAAGTGTAACTTCGGGCGACTCCATCTGCTTCCGCTGTCGTTGTCGGTCGGGTTCTGCGGTGGAGAGTGCCTGTCGGAGTACTCCAACGGATCCGTGTAGTCATTGGCGAGGCTCTCAGGGCTGACTTAAGCCGGCTGATGTCAGTGTCCTTCGGGCGTATTGCCGTGATTATGGCGGAACCGTGACGGGATACCTCTCCCGCAGATTGATACCGTTGTGTTTGTTGGGGACAAAGATAGTGTATGGTTGTGGGGGATTTACCCACTTTTTGTACCTTGTGTGATAATTTTTTTTTGCACAACGGGATGTGGGATGCGGTCTGCAGGACCGTGAGAGCTTAGCCCGGCATACAGCGTTAGCGGAATGCCGGGTAATCATGAACGCACAGTTTTTTGAGTTCCGGAGGAACGATACAATTGTGTCGCTCTTACAGAGCTTGATTCAATTTCGAATCCATTAACCCAGCATTCCGCTAGCGCTACATACTGGTCTGACATATTGCGGTCATACTGACCGCCTCTCTTACAACACGGTATCAACATACAACCCAGATTGACTCGGCATTCTTTACCCGGCATTCCGCTAACGCTACAAGCTGATTTCGTGCGGT
Organism: Lachnospiraceae bacterium; assembly: GCA_023663655.1. Taxonomy (GTDB): domain Bacteria; phylum Bacteroidota; class Bacteroidia; order Bacteroidales; family Muribaculaceae; genus Muribaculum. The sequence goes on along the minus strand of JAMPGZ010000003.1, from coordinate 39,857 downwards.
CCTACAGACCAACTTTGTCATGGCAGTTTTTGTTAATTGACGACATAGCTCGATGCTCCTCGGAAAAATGTTGCAATGGTGTCTCACGGCATTGTTTACAGGTTTAGGATGAGATTAATAAAAAATATGGCACCCGTGGGAGTGCCATATTTTTCAAGTATTATTTGTGTGTCTATTTCTGAGTTACCTTAGGAGTAGCGGTGATTGTGGTTGTGGAGCCTGAATCATCAGGAGTCTCATCCTCAGCCGGAGCCACGATCTTCACACGGTAGGTGAGCAATGCTTCTGCAGGGCTGTAACCTACTGCGAAAATAGGCATATAGATCTGCAAGATGTGGTCGCCTTCAGGAATACCGGTGGTGTTGAAAGTTATGCCATAAGGAGGAATGATATTACTTGCATCAAGCAGAATATAGTCCCAATAGTAGCTAACTCCACCAATTGCTATTTCCTTGGCATCGCTTTCCACAATTGAAATAGCATCAATTGAGAACTGATTGCCTGAAGGGATAACAATTACTCCATTTTCAGTAACTTCGCTCTGACCGGAAATATCAACCTTAACCTTGAAATCAGGTAAATCATTGTCATCATCGCTACATGAAGCGAAGAAGAATAGTGGCAATGCCAATAAGATGTACAATAATTTTTTCATAATATAAATCTATTTAGTGAATCATTAATATTTTATTAACTATAAATCAGATAGCTTATATACTGATAACAAGTAGGTTTAAAAATTGTTTTTGTCAGTTGCGAAATATTAACTCGTCATCTTTTACATCGATCACTATCGGGTGTTCGCGGTCAACTTTCTGGGCAAGAATATCCTTAGACAGTCTGTTCAGAACCATGCGCTGTATAACCCTCTTGACAGGACGTGCTCCAAATTCAGGATTGTATCCTTCCTTGGCAAGATAAGACAGTGCCTGAGGAGTGACGTCAAGCTGAACGCCATTCTTGGCAAGCATTTTCTTAATGGAGGACACCTGAATTCCGACAATCTCTTCTATCTCTCGCTCGTTAAGCGGAGTGAACATGATAATCTCGTCGATACGGTTCAGGAACTCCGGTCGAATAGTCTGCTTGAGCATATTCAGCACCTCTTCCTTGGTCTTTTCAACCACTTCGGCATGATTTTCATCGGTCATATTGGCGAAATTGTCACGGATGACAGATGAACCCATGTTGGAAGTCATGATTATAATCGTGTTCTTGAAATTGACCAGTCGTCCTTTATTGTCAGTAAGTCGACCATCATCAAGCACCTGAAGGAGGATGTTGAACACATCGGGATGCGCTTTCTCAATCTCGTCAAACAGCACAACAGAATAGGGCTTACGACGCACAGCCTCGGTCAACTGTCCACCCTCATCATATCCTACATATCCCGGAGGCGCTCCGACAAGACGGCTCACGGTGTGCTTCTCCTGATACTCGCTCATGTCGATACGGGTCATCATATTCTCATCGTCAAACAGATATTCGGCAAGCGCCTTTGCAAGCTCAGTCTTACCCACACCTGTCGTGCCGAGGAAAATGAATGAACCGATAGGACGGCGCGGATCATTAAGCCCCGCACGGCTACGACGCACAGCATCGGCAATGGCGGCAATCGCTTCCTCCTGTCCTACAACGCGCTTATGGAGTTCCGACTCAAGATGGAGCAATTTTTCTTTTTCACTTTGAACCATCTTGCTCACAGGAATACCGGTCCAGCGTGACACGACATCAGCAATATCATCGGAATCAACCTCTTCCTTGATCAAAGCCTTATCGCCCTGCATCTCACGGAGCTGTTCCTGAATATGCTCGTTTTCCTTCTCTTTTTCCTGTATTTTTGAATACCGGATCTCTGCCACTTTGGCATAGTCACCTTCACGCTCAGCCTTGTCGGCATCAAACTTGTATTGCTCAATGTCGATCTTATTCTGCTGAATGCGATTGATGAGATCCTTCTGAGACTCCCATTTAGCCTTGAAATCTTTTTCTATATCGCGCAGGTCGGCAAGTTCTTTTTCAAGATCCTTAATCTTAACCTGATCCCCCTCTCGCTTGATTGCCTCACGCTCGATCTCAAGCTGTGAAATCTTACGGGTAATCTCATCAAGAGCCTGCGGAACGCTGTCACGCTCCAATCTCAATTTTGACGCGGCTTCATCAATGAGATCTATCGCCTTATCGGGCAAGAATCGGTCAGTGATATAACGCTCGGACAACTGCACCGCCGCGATAATAGCCTCGTCGCGAATGCGCACCTGATGGTGGTTCTCGTAGCGCTCCTTGAGCCCACGGAGAATAGAGATAGCACTCATTTCATCAGGCTCATTGACCATCACTTTCTGGAAACGACGCTCAAGAGCCTTATCTTTCTCGAAATATTTCTGATATTCATCCAGAGTAGTCGCACCGATGCTGCGCAGTTCACCACGGGCAAGAGCCGGTTTAAGAATGTTGGCGGCATCCATCGCACCCTCGCCTTTTCCGGCACCTACCAAAGTGTGGATCTCATCGATGAAAAGAATTATATCGCCATCGGCTTGAGTCACCTCGTTGACGATCGCTTTAAGTCGCTCTTCAAATTCGCCCTTATACTTGGCGCCGGCGACCAATGCTCCCATGTCAAGAGAGTAAATCTGCTTATTCTTAAGATTTTCAGGGACGTCACCCCGCACAATTCTATGCGCCAATCCTTCAGCAATCGCCGTCTTACCGGTACCAGGCTCACCGATGAGCATGGGGTTATTTTTAGTTCTACGGCTCAATATCTGCAACACACGGCGTATTTCATCGTCCCTGCCGATCACAGGGTCGAGCTTTCCCGAACGAGCCCTTTCATTAAGGTTTATCGCATACTTGCTCAAAGCATTATACGTGTCCTCGGCGCTCTGATCGGTTGCTTTCTTTCCTTTACGCAGCTCCTCAATAGCCGCACTGAGTTCATGCTCACTCAATCCGGCATCCTTCAATATCTGAGACGCGCTGCTTTTGACGGCAAAGATCGCAAGCAATATAGCTTCAAGAGTCACATACTGGTCACCTTGCTTTTTCGCAATATCCAATGATTTTTGCATCACATCATTAGAAGTGCGGCTCAAATATGGCTCTCCTCCCGACACTTTAGGCTCGGAGGCTATCGCCCTGTCAACCGACATGACAACATTTCCCACATTGGCACCAACTTTCTGAAAGATGAACTGCATCAAAGAATCACCCTCGGTCATCAAGCCTTTCAACAGATGCACCGGTTCAATCGCCTGGTTGCCTGACCCCTTGGCGATTTCCACAGCTTTCTGGATAGCTTCTTGTGACTTAATTGTAAAGTTGTTGAAATTCATGATGAATAAAAATTATTAAATCCTATGCTTTAGTAACATTTGGAAAGCTAATAATGTTGAATAAATATTTTGAACTAAGCCTGTCATTTCTTAACTTTGTTATTCAAAAATTATGCCAGTTTCAATAATGAGAAAAATTTTAACATTAGCCATATTGTGTTTATCAGCCATAGGCAACATAAACGCGCAGGACTCAACCCCATTCCCTTATCCGGAAGTTCCTGACTCGTTGACCACTCTGCAACAACGTACGGATTATCTGATGATGAATTTCTGGAAAGGCGCCGATATGAAAAAGGTGTTGAATGACACCACAATGCTTAATCGCGCATTTGCTGACTACACGTCGTTCATGCCATACGCATCGCCTGACAGTGTAAAGAAATCCATAAATGCACTGCTGGCGCCATATAAAAATGACGCAAAGAGCATACTGAAACTTGTCAAGCGTGCTGAAAAAGAGATGTATGGTCCCGATCCATCAATAATAGCCAATGAGCCGTATCTCATTTTCACCAAAGCAGTTTTCACTAATAAAAAAATCAATCAGAAGGAGAAAGAAAAATATCTCTCTCATGTGAAAATGATAAACAGTTCGCAAATAGGCGCGTCAATACTCCCCTTGCGCTACACCACACGCTACAATGCCGTTCATGAAGTGCAGGAACAAGCCGGAGAATATAAAGTGCTCTACTTCTATCTTCCCAATGACCAAGATGTGTCAATGAATCATCTGAGGCTTAAAGCCGATGCAGCATTAGGCTCGCTGTCCAAAGCCGGGACTGTCAAAATCATCGATATAATGGTAGGCAAACCCAGCGAGGAATGGAAAGCGTCGGTAAGTGATTTTCCTTACGAATGGGAAGCAGGAGTAGCAGAGAATGCGGGAGAAAGCATCGACTTGAGAATCCTCCCGGCAATCTATCTTCTTGACAACGACAACAAGGTCATCGCAAGAAATATGTCGATCGACAGCATTCTCCAAATAGCTAAAGCGCTTTATCAAAAATAATCATGATGAAACTTTTCTTTGAAAATCTATTTTTAAAATGCACCGGCTATACTTACAGCAATATGGCACGGTTGTTCATACGCCTTTTTGTCGGGATAATGTTCCTGCAATTCGGCATCAGGCATCTTATCAATTTCACATCATTGGCGCCTGCATTTCCGTCGGTGATGGGAATGGACGGCAGCACATCGTTGACATTGATGATATGCGTGGAAATGATTTGCTCCATATTAATCATGGTTGGATTCTTGACGCGCCTTGCCGTAATCCCCGCAATCATCGCTATGATGGTTGCCGAGCATCACATCCTGCATTTCATTTATCCCGACACAATGCCTTACCTCTTCTCGAGTCTGCAGCCGGGATACCTTCCCATAATGTTCATCGGGATATTCATCTATATCCTCATCGCAGGTCCGGGGAAAATATCTCTCGATTATTTCATCTCCCTGTTCATAGTTTCAAGCCGAGGCAAAGATGACAGCGAGGAGATGGAGGAAATCTAATTGTATTTAGCGAGAATAATCTCATCCTCATAAATATTAATCTGAAAATATCATTGAGACTTAATTAATGAAAATAGCCGTACTTATATCAGGAGGTGTAGACAGTGCCGTGGTTGTTCATCGACTCAAAGAGGAGGGACATGACCTTCATCTATTCTATATCCGCATAGGACTTGACACTGACGAAGGTGATTGCTCAGCCGATGAAGATATAGAAATGTGTCAATTCATAGCTAAGAAATACGGTTGTCCATTTGATGTAGTGTCATTGCATCAGGAATATTGGGACAATGTCATGGAATACGCATTGAGAACCGTCAGAGCGGGACTTACTCCCAACCCCGACATAATGTGCAACAAAATGATCAAATTCGGATATTTTGAACGCCGCTGGGGACATGAATTTGAAAAAACTGCTACAGGGCACTATGCCTCAACCGATATCATTGACGGCAAAGTCTATTTAGCTACAGCCGTGGATCCGGTGAAGGATCAAACTGACTTCCTTGCTCGCATAAGTTACGATCAACTGTCGCACCTGATGTTTCCTATCGGCAACCTGCCTAAAGCTAAAGTCAGGGATATCGCTATTGACGTGAAGATGCCCAATGCTTTCCGCAAAGACAGCCAGGGGATATGCTTCCTTGGGAAAATCAATTACAATGATTTCATCAAGCGTCACCTCGGAGTAAAGAAAGGGGCTATCATAGAGCTCGAAACCGGGAAAAAACTTGGTGAACACAACGGTTTCTGGTTCCACACAATCGGACAACGTAAGGGACTTGGCCTCAGCGGAGGTCCGTGGTATGTGGTGAAAAAGAATGTCCATGACAATGTGGTGTATGTGAGCCAAGGTTATGATACCGAAAAGCAATATGGCAACACCATTCATCTTGATGAAATGCATTTCATATCAGGTAACCCGTGGGATGAAAACATGACTAAAACCAAGATATGCTTCAAGAACAGGCACATGCCCCAATTCCTTCCGGCTACGCTCGTCAAGCTCAATGAAAACGAGTATGTAATCGAGTCGGAAAACAAAGTTCAAGGCATAGCTCCGGGGCAATTTGCCGTGATATATGACGAGAAAGCTCACTTATGCTACGGAAGCGGCATCATCACTGGCAGAAATATAATAATTTGATTCAATGTCGGAAATAAAAAAAATACAGCTCAATGTGGTGGGTATCTCCTACAGCCAGATTCAATCGGGTGCCTATGCCCTGATTTTAGGCGAAGTTGACGGGCCCTACCGCATTCCTATAGTAATAGGTGGCTCAGAAGCACAGTCGATCGCTATAAGACTGGAAAAGATAATCCCTCCACGCCCCATGACTCATGATCTGTTTGTGAGTTTCGCTCATGCTTTTGGCGTGAAACTTGACAACATTTTCATATACAAATTTGAGGATGGAATATTTTATTCTGAACTTACATTCACCGACGGAGAACGCACGGTGGTGCTCGATGGACGCACCTCTGACGCCATCGGAATAGCATTAAGGGCAAAAGCGCCTATTTTCACTACACGCGAAATTCTTGAAGACACAGGATTTATCATGGAAGAGGTCGATACATCAGGCATTCAAGCCGATCAAGAGCCTCAGCCCGACGATATGGAATCAAAGACAAGAAAACTTCATGAACTTGAAGCCATGCTTAAAGAATGTATCGCCGAGGAACGCTATGAGGAGGCAGCAAAGATTTCAGCGCAAATAGACGTTTTAAAGAGAGAGATCGAAGAAACCGACAATTAATTAACCTAAAATAATGCCAGAATCAAGATGGATAATACTAAAATCAAACTGTCATTTTTGAGCTTCATGCAGTTTGCCGTGTGGGGAAGCTACCTCATCTGCCTGGGACAGTTCCTCGGGTCGGCAGGACTTGGCTCTGAAATCTCATGGTTCTATGCCGTGGGAGGTTTTGTTTCAATTTTTATGCCGGCAATCATGGGTGTCGTTGCCGACCGTTGGGTCCATGCACAGCGACTGCTTGGTATATGCCACATAACAGCCGCCGCCTTCATGCTCATAGCATGGTTCTACGCACAAGCTCACCCGACACTTGAATTCGGACCGTTTTTCACTATCTTCACTTGCAGCGTGGCGTTCTATATGCCCACAATAGCACTATCCAATTCAGTGTCATTCTCCATCTTAAAACAACAGAACTATGATACAGTGAAAGCCTTCCCCCCCATCAGGGTTCTGGGCACGGTGGGCTTCATCATCGCCATGTGGTTTGTGAACTGCTGTTATTACAATGACGGAGCACTCGGATTTACAATCTCCGACAGCAATCCTAATGCCGGATTCAGATTCCAATATACCGATATGCAGTTGCTCGTAAGTTCCGTGCTTGGATTCATTCTCGGTCTTTACAGCTTTTTCCTGCCAGATATTCCAAATGCAGGCAAAAAAGACGCCGACAAAGGCATAATGTCCATTCTCGGGCTTGATGCGTTCAAATTGCTTAAAGACCGAAGAATGTTCATCTTCTTCATCTTCTCAATGCTCCTTGGTGTCGCCTTACAGATAACCAACGGTTATGCCACCCCATTCATATCCAGCTTTAAAGCCAATCCGGAATTTGCCAACACTTTTGGTGCCAATAACGCCACACTGCTCACTTCAATCTCTCAGATTTCAGAGGCATTGTGCATACTTCTCATTCCTTTCTTCCTGAAAAGATTCGGCATAAAGCGAGTTATTACCATCGCCATGATCGCATGGGTTCTACGCTTCGGATTCTTTGGCATAGGCAATCCCGGTTCAGGTATATGGCTATTGATTCTGTCAATGATCGTCTATGGAGTTGCCTTCGATTTCTTCAATGTCTCAGGAGCTTTGTTCGTGGAACAGGAGACCGACAACAATATAAAAGCATCGGCACAAGGACTGTTCATGCTTATGACAAACGGTCTCGGCGCGTCATTCGGCATGATCATCGCAGGAGCTATTGTAAATCGGTTCATCGCCCCGACTGTAGTTGACGGCAATGTCTATATGGTAGGCGACTGGTCGGCTCCATGGTTAATATTCTCAGCCTATGCGCTGGTTGTTGTCATCTTGTTCAACTTACTGTTTAAATATAAGCACAACCCTGAAAAGTAATGATCCAATTCTATGCCCCTGAAATAGCCGAGACATTATCCTTGCCTGAGGACGAAGCAAAGCACTGTCTGCGAGTATTGAGACATAAATGCGGTGACACTATCGAAGTGATCGACGGAAAGGGAAAACGCCACCACTGCCGAATCACCAACGATAATCCACGCAAAATGGAGGTGGAAATAATCGAGACAATCAACGAGAGTCTTGCCTGGAACACTTTCATAACCATAGCTGTGGCACCGACTAAGAACATGGACCGCATGGAATGGCTCGTAGAGAAACTCACTGAAATCGGTGTAAATAGGTTCGTGCCGTTGCTTTGCAGGCATTCCGAGCGTAAAGAGCTGAAGATTGACAGGCTGCAACGCATAGCAATCTCAGCAATGAAACAATCGCTGAAAGCCACGCTGCCTGAAATCATGCCTATGACTCCGTTCTCCGACTTCATTAAAAATGATGATTCCGAGGCTAAATTCATAGCCTATTGCGACCCTACAATTCCTCGCAAATTATTGGCTAAGGAATATAACGGAGCCAAAAGCGTAACCATATTAATCGGTCCTGAGGGTGACTTTGACATAGAGGAAATAAAGTTTGCCCTTGATTGCGGGATGATTCCGGTGACCCTCGGAGATAACCGCCTACGCACAGAGACTGCTGCCTTGACAGCTTGTGACACCATACACATTTTGAATCAACTACATTCTTAAAGATATATGCTCAACTATTTAAAATCATCAGCCACCAATAACTTTTTCCTTCTTGCCGGTCCATGCGTGATCGAGGGGGAACAGATGGCGCTTGAGATTGCAGAATTTGCTTGCGAGGTGACATCCAAGCTCAATATCCCCTACGTGTTCAAAGGGTCATATCGAAAAGCCAATCGTTCAAGAATCGATTCATTCACCGGTATCGGAGATGAGAAGGCTCTTAAAATACTCAAAAAGGTCCATGACACATTCAATATACCGGTAGTGACCGATATCCACACCGAAGAAGAGGCTACAATAGCGGCTGAATACGTGGATATATTGCAGATTCCGGCATTCCTGTGCCGCCAGACCGATCTGCTCGTAGCTGCTGCTAAAACAGGGAAAATGGTCAACATAAAGAAAGGTCAATTCCTTTCCCCGGAAGCGATGAAACACGCGGTGCAGAAAGTGATAGACGCAGGAAATCCACAAGTGGCAATCACCGAACGTGGCACCACATTCGGATACCAAGACCTCATTGTGGACTATCGTGGAATACCGACTATGAAACAGTTCGGAGCCCCCGTAATTCTTGACGTAACTCACTCCCTACAGCAACCGAATCAAATGGCAGGAGTGACCGGTGGTCGACCTGAATTGATCGAGACAGTAGCACGTGCCGGAATAGCCGTGGGTGCCGACGGACTATTTATTGAGACCCATCAGAATCCCGCTGAAGCGAAAAGCGACGGTGCCAATATGCTTAAGCTATCGCTTCTCCCCTCTCTCCTCAGCCACCTGACCGATATAAGAATGGCAATCAACAAATTCTGACCGAAAACTCAGATGAAATAAAAAAGGGAAAGATCACTCAGAATCTTTCCCTTTTTTATTTATAATTATATTACGCTATATTAGTTGAACGCGTTTACGATGCCCATGAATGAAGCTGCATCGAGTGAAGCGCCACCGATGAGTCCGCCGTCGACATCAGGTTTTGCAAAGAGTTGAGCGGCATTTGAAGGCTTGCAGCTTCCTCCGTAAAGGATTGAAGTGTTTTCTGCAACTTCCTTGCCATACTTCTCAGCGATTACGCCACGGATATATGCGTGCATATCCTCTGCCTGATCATCAGTAGCAGTCTTACCTGTGCCGATAGCCCATACAGGCTCGTAAGCAAGGATAATCTTGCCAAAATCCTCAGCAGAAAGATGGAACAAAGCATCTTCAATCTGCTTCTTAACCACTTCATGATATGTGCCGTTCTCACGTTCTTCAAGAACTTCACCGATACAGAAGATAGGAGTAAGCTGATTTTCAAAAGCAAGAGCCACTTTCTCTTTAAGAGTTTCAGAAGTCTCACCGTAATACTGACGGCGTTCTGAGTGACCGAGGATCACATAAGTAGCTCCGGTAGATGATACCATAGAAGCAGAAACCTCTCCGGTATATGCACCCGACTTGTGGTCAGCGCAGTTTTCAGCACCAAGACCGAGCTTGTTCTGATCGATCACTGCATTTATTGAAGCAAGGTGAGTGAAAGGCACAGCGATAATCACGTCGCACTTGGGGGTTGCATCCTTAAGAGCCTCATTCACGTCTTTGGCAAGAGCCACGCCTTCCTGGAGTGTGGTGTTCATCTTCCAGTTTCCGGCAACAATTTTCTTTCTCATTATTTAAAAACTTAAAACTTTATATTTATACTTAGAATTTTGTACTTATCTTCAGAATTCATTAAATGATCAGACTTTGTAATCAAGTCAACAATTTATATTCCGTTTTTATGTGACCTCACAATTAAAAGCCCTACAAATTTAATTATTTTTTTCGATTTTTACGAGTAAAATGCAATTTAACAGCACGTCCGCTTCGATCCACAATCCATAAAGCAAGTTCAAGTCCCAGAAAAACGAGAGTGAACAAACCCAAATAGCTGCGTCCTGAATAAGCAAGACGGTCAAGGACCGAATCATCAGGAGAAACAAAAAGATCACTGTCAATTGATGTCAACGTACGTTTCCACTGTATAATTCCATCCTTAAGATAAACCATCGCCACATTTCCACGGGCAACCTCCTTTATAGATGTATCATCGGCACTGTATATGTCGTAAGACGCCATTGAAATATCATGCCATTGCTCAATACCCTCGGCGCCTGTTCCTATTATACCGATCATGTCTCCTCCTTGACTTGCTATATAGCGATTAATCTCATTTATCAAGTAAGTCGATGAAACATCAATATTGGATAACTCGGGGATTAGTAACAATAATTGCTCTCCTGCATCAGAAATCACGTCATCAGTCACCTCCTCATCGCCGTCAAATACCGCGAAATTCCGTTTATCGGCAACAGGAGCCTCTTCTATGCGATCCACAAAAGTCCATGTGCTGTCAGGAAGATTGTCAACCGAGAATGTTTCCTTCACACCGTCTTTCTCATAGACAAACTTAATGTCAGCCTCTTCATCATCTGTTGGCGGGATAAGATACGTGCCCACCGGATAAGGGCGGAAATCAGCCAACGGCTGCACATTGAATCCGAAATACCCTATCACACACAGATATAGAATCGCGAAAAAAGCCACAAGCCATTGCGAATAAGACGTAAACAAGCCGTCAACCCGTGAATTTCTGAGACACAAATACACAAGCATCGCCACAAGCACTATATTTTTCAAGAATGTGGCAGTATTTGATATCACCAGAAAATCGCCGAAACAACCGCAGTCATCCACAGGATCAGCAATCATTATATAAGCAGAAAGACACAGCATTACTGCCATTATCATCGTAAGCAGATAAGCTGCCGATCTCTTATAGCATCCGAGCAATAAAAGAAATCCAAGAAGGAACTCCACTCCGGAAAGGCATATCGCCATACCGAGCACCAATGTGCGCGGCTGCATCATGTCCCACACGGCAAGATATTGCTCAATTTTATACACGGAGCCATACAGGTCTATCATTTTTGTAAGACCCGACATGATAAACGTGCCTCCCACAAGAATGCGGAAAATCCACACTAACGCCACGGTCAATGAATCATGCTTGGCGACTTCAGTCAGCTCCTTAGTCTTAGTTTCCATCACTCTCGGTAAGTTTTATGATGGCAAAAACCGAATAATTGATCATATCCTGATAATTAGCGTCAATCCCTTCCGAAATTATCGTCATGCCGCTGTTATCCTCAATCTGCTTTGTGCGCATAAGTTTCTGGAGGATTATGTCAGTATAGGAGTGAACCCTCATTCCACGCCAAGCCTCGTCGTAATCATGATTTTTGCGAATCATCAATTCGCGGGTTTCGGCAATCAACTTATCATAAAGCTTGATTACTTCTGCGGGCGCCATGTCATCGGTATCGCTATAACCGAGCTGCAATTGTATTAGCCCGATTATGCCATAATTGACAATAGCAATGAACTCAGGCAGAATTCCCTCTCCCACTTTCGACACCCCCTTGGTCTCCAAAGAGCGTATTCGGGTCGCTTTTATGAATATCTGATCGGTGACCGATTGTGGTCGCATTATACGCCAGGAAGCTCCATAATCAGTTAATTTCTTCACAAAAATATCACGGCATAAAGCAAGCGCGTTGTCAAATTGGGTTATTGTATCAGCCATAAATAGATGTTTAGCACACAAAATTACATAGAAATACCAAAAAAATGGGTAATTTTGTAGAGAAAAAATATAATAAACCAAATTCATAAATTCCGCTATGAACAAAATCGGATCCGTTTTGACTCCTGTAGCTCGCAAAGCGCTGCTTCTTGGAAGTGGAGAATTAGGAAAAGAAGTTGCCATCGAACTAATGCGCTATGGTGTCGAGGTTATCGCCTGTGACCGCTACCCAAACGCTCCCGCCATGCAGGTCGCTCACCGCAGCCACGTAATAAATATGCTTGACCCCAAGGCATTACGCGAAGTAATCGAGCTTGAACGCCCCGACCATATAATTCCTGAAGTTGAGGCAATAGCAACTCCCGAACTCCTTGCCTTGGAAAAAGAGGGATATAATGTGACCCCAACCGCACGTGCCGCATGGCTCACAATGAATCGCGAGGGCATACGCCGCCTTGCCGCCGAAGAACTCGGATTGCCCACTTCACCCTACCGCTTTGCCGAAAATTATGAAGAATTCAAGTCGGCAATAGATGCTGTGGGACTGCCTTGTGTGATCAAGCCGGTAATGAGCTCATCAGGTCATGGACAGAGCGTGGCAAAAACGCCCGACGATATTGAAAACTCTTGGAAAATTTCTCAGGAAGGCGGACGTGCTGGTGCCGGCAAAGTTATCGTGGAAGGCTTTGTGGATTTTGACTATGAAATCACTCTGCTTACAGTAAGAAGCATCTCCGGAACCACTTATTGTGAGCCGGTGGGACATATCCAGGTCGATGGCGATTACCGCTATTCATGGCAACCTCAACCCATGTCGCCTATCGCTCTTGAGCGTGCCCGTGAAATCGCGAAGAAAATCACCGACGCACTTGGCGGTTATGGAATATTCGGTGTTGAATTATTCATAAAAGGTGATGACGTGATATTCAGCGAAGTGTCTCCCCGTCCCCACGATACCGGAATGGTTACAATGATTTCTCAAGATTTAAGCGAATTCGGACTCCACGCAAGAGCATTGCTCGGATTGCCGGTACCTTCTATCCGATTCTATGGTCCGTCGGCATCACGTGCTGTTGTTGTCGAAGGCGATACCGACAAGATCGAATTTGACAATCTTGACAAGGTGCTTGCCGAACCGGGAGTGCAACTGCGCATATTCGGAAAGCCGGAAGTGAAAGGCCATCGCCGTATGGGTGTAATCCTTGCTACAGCCGATACCGTCGAAGAGGCTCGCGAAAAAGCGTCGAGATCCTATGACGCACTTAAAGTAAACGTATTGGACCGCTAATCACGGATCCATCGACATTTCTACGCCGCACACGCATTATGGACGAGTTTCATTTGCGTTTGCGGCGTTTTCTTTGAGCAAGATCGCGATGATATTCAGCATTTTCCTCATCCCCTATACGGTCATAAACCTTAGCTATATGAGAATGCACTGCCGAACTTTCCTCACGCAGATCTGATGCGCGGAGATAATTATCAAGCGCCTGAACCATATCATCATGTTTGAAATATAGATTTCCCATCGCTATGGCAACTTTATAGCTCTTATTCGTGTCAGGATAGTTTTTAAGAATTCTTTCCGCCTCATGAAATGCCGTCAATGCGTCATCAGCCTCTCCTATTCCCGCAAAAGTTTTCCCTTTGCCTATCCATGCATCAACACAATCTGGATATATGTCGATAGCCTTATTGTAATTAGCCAACGTAGGCGTAGGATCCATACCCTCATCCAGACATTCATTTCCCATCGCCACATATTCCGAGGCAAGACGCTGGAAACGCTGCCTATCCTCTTCGAGACGCCGCTTCAAGTCTTCAGCTTCTATACGGTATTTCTCTCCGGAACGCAATTTTTTCTTTATAAACCGCGACAACTGCGGCGTGAGAGCTTTATTTACATCAGGCATCTCATTCATTAACTCGATGTATGAATCAAAACCATCGGAAATGCGTCCGTCTTCAAGAGCTGAGATGATTTTAGAAAACACGCTTTTGATTCTCGCTTTTCTAATTGCTTCATCAATTTGCCCCTTATTGTTAAATGAACTGCTGAACTCCACTATACGCGGGTTAACAAACACATCTCTTTCATTTATCGTGGAAACGAGCGACATCCCTTCCAGACTACGGCACCGGCTCAAAGCGACGTATGCCTGACCGCCGCTGAAAGCTCCGTGACCGAAATCTATCGACACATCATTAAACGTGAGTCCCTGGCTTTTGTGTATTGTCAACGCCCAGGCAAGTTTCACCGGATATTGAGTAAAAGTTCCGAGAACAATCTCATTGATCTTCTTCGCCTTTTCATCATATTCATATTTTATGTTGCTCCACACTTCCTGCCCGACGGTGTAAATCTCGCCCGACTCCACCTCTATGCGCAGAAACTCATCTTCAATAGCCACGATGCATCCTATTGTGCCATTCACCCATCGCTTGGTCATATCATTCTTTATAAACACAATCTGAGCACCCACCTTCAATGTCAGTTCAAGCAGGGTCGGCAATGAATTCTCAGGAAAATCGCCGCTTATTATGCCTGTACACACCACTTCGGGCGACGGAAGCTCGGCAAGCCTCTCATCATTGATGGCATCCACTGAAGCTCGCGTTGTCGCAAGAGTCATTGTCATCTTGTCTTTATCGAGCTTATGCCCGGCTTTGGAGTTCAACAGATCAAGGTCATTCTTATACGGTCGTCCTGTCCTTATGCGATCAAGCATTTCGATAAATCTCGGCTCATTCTGGCGATACACTTTCCGAAGCTCGATCGACACGAGCTTTATATTGTCAAAAGCATGAGCTGAAAAAAAGTAATTGTTAGGATAATATCTCGAAAGAATATCACGCATATCGGCAGTCACCACCGGCTCCAACTGAAATATATCCCCTATCAGCAAAAGTTGTTTGCCACCGAAAGGTTCCCTTTTATTGTTAGAGAAGACACGCAAAACCTTATCGATGAAATCTATTATATCGGCTCTCACCATTGAAATCTCATCAATAATAATCAGTTCAAGGTTCTGAAGCAGCTTTAGCTGTGAGCGGGAATATTTCAAGCGTTCCTTTAGACGATTCTCCTTGAATTGCGGGTCATCGGGCAACAGCGGTTTGAATGGCAGACGGAAAAAAGAGTGTAGCGTGACACCACCGACATTCACAGCGGCAATACCTGTAGGCGCCAACACCACATATTTCTTCTTCGTATTGCGGCAAATGTATTTAAGAAACGTCGACTTACCTGTGCCGGCTTTTCCGGTAAGAAAAACTGATTGATTGGTATTTTTGATAAGCTCCCACGCACACTGAAATTCAGGATTATCAAGATCAATCCCCCTGTCAACTGCCATAGTCCGAATTACTCTAATTGGGTTAATACATAAACCGGTTCGAACAGAAATCTATCCGAACCGGTCATTTATAATCTTATAATATCAAAACTTGTAGCCAAAAGAAAGCACAACCTGATTATTGTTATCCTTTATACTGGCAGAAGGAGAACCTTGCAATGTGCTTCCATTCTCAATCAGCGGTGTAAAGGCGTGATAAGTAGTCTCACGCTGTTTGTTCACGTATGCGAGATCCACATAGAACGAGCTGAAACGATATCCGAGACCGGCAGTTACATACTGGGTGTGGCGATCGAATGAATAGCTCGGGTTTGTTCCTGAAGTCCAAATAAATTCACCGTCATTCTCAGCCTGTTTCTTCACCGGAGAAGTCTCGTAGCTGTAGCCCACACGCAAGCTCAATTGCGGGGTGACACGCAGCTCTCCGCCAAGACGGAAGATGTGTGTTCCTTTATAATAAGTCTTCACATCGCTCTTGACATCTTCATACGTATATCCGTCCACATCAGATGCCTGCATCACATTATTGCCACGATATTCATAGTCGGCGCTGATCAAACCCTGCTTACCGATGACTCCCGCAATACCGAACATCATACGCCAAGGTGAACGCATATTATAATCGAATGAAGCGGTGTATCCTTCATCTGTGATCACACTGCCATTAAGCGACGATGCGTATGCACTGTTGTCGGATGGCATATAATTATAGTCAATAGCTCCCCAATAAGTGTCGGTCATCTGATACCAGGTTGGAGTGTGGACTGCAAATCCTAAACGAAGTTCGTTGATGGGCTTAACAATCACACCAAACTTGAAGTTAAACCCGGAGCCGCTCGAATGTAAGTGGCTTGTCAACGCATAATCGGCAGTACCGTTAGTGATCTCATACACATCATTGCCATTCTGGTCAGGAGCAATCCGCTTTGCAGAAATATATGCATTATTGAGGTTTTCACCGTATTGAGTCAACGCTTTGTAGTCCATGTCAGTCACTCCGATTCCTACACCCCAATAAACCACATCGCTCACGTTTCCACCGATATTGAATGAATATTCATCGACATATCCTTTCTCGCGGGTCTTGAACCAGGCACTGCCTGTAGTGCCTTCGCCCATTAACCCCTGGAAACCGTTGAAATCGCCGGATCCGTCGGTAGAGTATGTGTCATTGGTGACATAACTTTGGAAAGCAAGGATGTCGAGCCATCCGGCTTTACCGTCAAGATAGGGATTATAGTTATCACCGAAGAGCAAGCCGTCGGGAGCCTGAGAATCGGGATAATATCCTCCGGCATTTGACATGGCTGCTATATAATTGCTCAGAGACGCACCTCCAAGATTGCCTATACGTCCGCTGTTGATGCGGTCAAATGACAATACTCTTGAATAAGTGGCACCCCAGGATATTGACTGAAGCCATGTCGAATTTAACGGCATTGTTCCAACATATCCGAAGTTATTGAAAGAGAACTTGGTCTGATTCTCCTCAGTTTTGTTTCCTTGAGCTGTAGCCGACGACGATTGAAAATCAAGATTCAACGTCAACCCGAGTTCACTACTGCGATATATTCCGATGCCCGCAGGATTCTGGTTAAGCGAAGAAAGATCTCCGCCAAGAGCTGTAAACGCTCCGCCCATCGACATAAAACGCGCTGTACCTCTCAAATCAGGGCGACACATATTGTATAAATCCACCGCACTTTGAGCTTGAGACACTGCCGGCAACAGAAGTGTTGCTGCTGCGGAAAGACCGAGATGTAATAGTTTCATTTTTTAATCAATCTAAATTAAACAATCCAAATTTAGCGTCTGCCTCCACGATGGCTGCCTGAAGAACCGCCTCCGGAGAAACCGCCTCTCGACGAACCGGAGCTCCTTGAAGGCGAATAAGAACGATTGCTGTTAGAGTTATTGTAGTAACTGTTGTTTTGATTACGGTTACTATTTGAATTATTGTAGTTATTACGGTTACCGGTGGTACGGTTGCCGGTTGTGCCCTGATTGCCTGACGGACGGTAATTGGAGCCACCCTGCTGATAATTATTGTTAGCAGGACGACCTCCTACATTTGAAGAGGAAGAGGAAGAGGAACCGGGACGGAAATTTCCGGCAGAACCTTGCGGCAAACCGTTTACTCGATTACCATTACTCAATCCGGGACGCGAATTATGAGTTATGCCAGTGTAACCGTTACGCACACCTTGACCGGGACGACGCCCATTGGGAGTATAATCAGTAGGACGCCAAGCGACTCCACCGCCCCATGACGGTCCCCAGCCGGGATAACCCCAAGAGGGTCCCCAACCCCATGACCAGGATGGACCCCAGCCCCAACCGGGATAGCCCCAGCCCCACGACCAAGAGGGTCCCCAGCCCCATGACCAGGAAGGACCCCAACCCCACGACCAGGAGGGTCCCCAGGAATTCCAATACCATGGATCATTCCAATACCACGGAGAATACCACCCATATCCGGGCGAAACAATGTTGATGGTGACATCAGGCTGATTGGAATAATAATATTCCACAAGCGCCGGATCATTCACATCGGCTATAATATCCTCATTATAATATTTCTCAATACGCCTCGTATATTTGAAATCATCGGTTTGGTTCGCCGACGATTTCAGCGAATCAGAAGCGGAATAAGCTCCTCTCCTATTGTACTCATCCACGTTGCGCGTAGAATTTCCTGCCACCTGATAAGCATCGGCAGGAGCATAATCGGCACCTCCGAGATTAGGATTATACTGAGAACCCGTATAATATCCGGAATAAGATTGTTTCGTCTGAGAATTCTTAGCCGGAGTCACCTGTGTCTTCTTATCTTTGGCAGGATTGTAATATATATCATCGTCATATTGAGCATACGATGTGATATAACTGCCTGTCAGCATAAACGCCAATAACAGAACTTTTTTTGCAATCATAAGACTTTACTCTCCTTTTTAATTCGTTAATAACCAATTATTGATATCTAACCATTAGACTCAAATCCGTACTGATGGTTTAATCCATGATAAAGGTAACATATTCCGGCAAGTCAAGCAAACAAACTGAACTTTTTTAGAATTCATCTAAGATTATTTAACAAAATGTCCATGTCCGCGATATAAACCACCGACATGGACACTTTAAATTCATATCTTAGATGCGCTATTCATTTAATCCTCCGTTTTCAGCAGAAGGCTTGATGTCATAAGCAATCATACAGATCGAGAAGCCCCAATAAATGAATGCAAGTGAAACAAGGAAACTTACCATCATCATGTTCTGGATATAACCGGCTTCAATGAAGAAGAAACCAATCAACATCAACAGAATACCATTAATAAGATATAGCCACCAGTATTTACCTTTATGCCCATTTACTGAACTGATAATCATCGTAATACCCCAATATAGGAATATCAACGCAAGGAAATAGGGAAAAACAGCTTCTGAAAGCATTATACTGCGCACCAGCAAGAATCCGATGAACAGATCAATCATGCCTCCTACTATCCACCATCCCCAGCCTTTCGGATAACGGGGACCGGCAGCAACAATAAGTTGCACAATACCAACGAGGACAAGAAGCCAACCAAAAATTTGTGAAGCAATTGCATATCCGGCGGCAGGCCAGAACCAATATGCAAACCCGCAAATCACCATCACGATTCCGGCTATAAGAACGAGCCACCAGCTCTTTGAATAGCCTAAGAAATTAAATTTCGTAAGATTCATAAACATTAATTTTAGTTGATTATATTACTATAACAACCCATATTTTTTAATGTTTACAAATTTTAGAAAAATTCAAAAAGTCATTACACCCCCTAATAGCAATCCTCGATTAGCCACATCATACGTAGGTGCAAGCGCCAACTGCAACCGGCTGTCATCTCCAAAATGGAAAAGCCGCTTCCACACAGGAAGCATCCATATACCGATGCGGGCACTCAAAATCCCTATACCGGCTCCGGCTATTACATCGTTGAGCCAGTGCCTGTTGTTATACAACCGAAAGAAACCTACACCACACGCCACCCCGTAAGCAGCGATTCCCACTCCTAAAGAATACTCGCTTCTCACAAGCTCGGCGCCCATGAACACCGTAGCCGTGTGACCCGATGGAAATGAATCAAATTCCCGTTCATCAGGACGACGCTCGCCCACAATATGCTTTACCGGCTGGACAATAGCACACATCACCGCAAAAGAAGTGGCGGTGATTATCGCACGGTCCCGAAGATTATGGCAGGTGTTAATTCCTTTAAATTCGCCCAAAGCCAAATAGGTGGCGGCAGGAAGATACTGAATGTAGTTATCGGCACGGAAATGATGTCCGCCGCTTATATGCAGCATCTCTTTGTTCACGCTCCGGTTTATACGCTTCATCAATCCGTTGCTCACGCCGAAAGTGCCCACAGCAACCAATGCCCCTGGCAATATCAATTGCCGGGCATCAAATTTTTCATTACTGCAAGACTCAATACTGACTGAGTCTGCGTCAATTACAGTCTCATTATTTTCAGCAAAAGCTATTGACGGAGAAAACAACCCCGCCATCAGAACAACCGCGACAAATGCATTAAAATAGTATCTCATAGAGATGCAAATATACGGATTTAAATGGAAAAATCGTACCTTTGCCCAAAATACATCGTTTGACAATGAAAAAAGAAGATTTAAGAATAGTTTTTCTCGGCACTCCGGAATTTGCAGTAGAGAGCCTCGACCGCATTTATCAAGGCGGATATAACATTGTTGGTGTAGTGACTATGCCTGACAAGCCTGCCGGCAGAGGGCACAAGATGCTTCACTCCCCTGTCAAGCAATATGCAGAAAGCCATGGACTGCATCTGATGCAACCGGTAAAACTAAAAGATCCCGATTTCATCGCCGAACTGCGATCTCTTAATGCCAATCTTTTCGTTGTAATCGCATTCCGTATGCTCCCTGAGATAGTGTGGAGTATGCCTGAATTGGGCACATTCAATCTTCATGCCTCATTATTGCCGAAATATCGCGGAGCCGCCCCGATAAATTGGGCTGTAATCAATGGAGAGACCGAAACCGGCGTAACCACATTCTTCCTCAAACATGAAATCGACACCGGCGACATAATCGCAAAACGACGCATACCTATCAAGCCGGAAGACAACGTAGGCACAATACACGATGAGCTGATGCATATAGGCGCCGAGCTCACTGTGGAGACGATAGAGGACATCATCAACGGAACATTGAAAACCATTCCGCAGCCTCAGGATGAATCGGAGATACAACAACTTCCGGGAGCACCCAAAATATTCAAGGAGACCTGCAAAATAGACTGGTCGCAACCGGCACGCAAGATCCATAACCTTGTGAGAGGACTGTCGCCCTATCCCGGTGCTTGGACTGAAATGACAGGAATACCCGGATGCGAAACCGCAAGCGTGAAAATATTTGAGACCCGGATCATTGAGGAAGATAAGGAGAATCCTGTTCCCGGCAAGCTGAGTTTTTCCGGAGAAAAAATGACTGTAGACTGCGGAAAAGGCTCAATCGAAATCCTGTCGCTACAGATTCCGGGGAAACGCCGTATGTCGACCGCTGAATTCATCAGAGGCTACCACCCGCAGGACAATAATCTGAAAATAGTCTAATCCAATAGCCTGTCACTTTAAACAAAGAAAAGCCGGTCAATTGACCGGCTTTTCTTTTGCCTTCACAAATATGTGATATTACTACATATTCTCATCAAATGTCATTTCATCAAATCCGGCAGCATCAAATTCATCATCGCTATAGCCGTCGCTGCCATAGAAATCTTCGTCGAAATCATCATCTCCGCCTCGCACCACAGGAGCGCTTTTAGCTTCAAACTCATCGATATCCATAATCTGCGGAGGAGGAGTACCCATTGATGCCACACACACCGGATCTTTAAGATTTTTACCCGGGATGCTCTTCTTCAATTCGATAAAGAAGCAACGGTCGGTCATGTAATCAAACACAAAAATCATGCGATCCCCGTCATCAAGATAATCACTGAGCACAGTCTCATCCATGAGGTATATCTCTTCATCAGAGTCAGAACCCATATCCTCCAATGTTATCTCATGTCCTTTCTCCCAATTTTCATCACATAAGAAAAAAGAACACATCTGATTCTTGTCATATCCCACTGAATCGCAAATCGCATTGCGGAGATCAAGGAAAGTGGCGTCAGCGTCAATATTTATCTCTCGTCTGAAATTATCCACTTCATCTGACACAAGTCGAAAATTGAATATCATAACTGTATATTTTTATCGTTAAGAAAATGCTGCTATGAAATCAGTTTGCAAATATGATTTCACACTGCGAAGATAATAAAATTCCGATATACAAAAGTGAAAAGCGGCAATTTTATAGGTTAAAAAATTTGCATCGCACGATTATGCCGCGATCAAGCGTATTTTGAATCCAAAGATGAGTGAATAGCCTCAAAGCTTTCATTCATTAACAGCGGCAAGTCATGGATCCCATCGACCGCCTCGATAGGCTTATGTATAGTCAATGTTATGTGACCATACATCGGTATTTTCTTAAACCGAGGCATGACATCAAATGCGCCGTTGATAGTTATTGGCACTACCGGAAGCCCGAACTCTACGGCAAGACGGTAGGCTCCTCGCTTGAACGGTCGCATTTTTCCATCCCATGTACGCGCTCCTTCAGGGAAAACCACAAGCGACATACCCCCTTGTAACTGCTTTTCAGCCTTCTCCAAAGTCTCTCTTGTCGATGCAGGCGTAGAATTATCAACCATTATATGTCCCGACACCTTGCAAGAGTATCCCACCAACGGAATCTTTTCCAATGCCTTCTTCATCATCCAGCGGAACTGGTGATTAAGATATCCGTAGATAGAAAATATGTCGTATGCACCCTGATGATTAGCGACAAACACGTATGATGTTCCGGAATCGATATTTTCCCTGCCAACCACAGTGACCCTCACAAAAGTGAGCGCGCAAAACAAGCGCGCCCACCAATGAGGGAAAAAGTATCCTGCCCAACGCCCCATACCTACCATGCTCAATATAATGGTTATTGACGCGGTTAATATTGTGGCGACCAACAGTATCGGCGCCATAATAAAAATCTGATATATGCGATACAGGAACAATTTCACGGCAGTTATAAAATTAATAAGCAAACATCGGGTAATTCTCCATCATGGCATTCACCTTAGCCTTAACTTCAGCAATCACCTGAGGATTGTCATGAGCAGAAAGAACTGCATCGATCAACTCTACAATCTCAACCATCATGTCCTCCTTAGCTCCACGAGTAGTGATAGCAGGAGTGCCCAAACGGATGCCCGAAGTCTGGAACGGACTGCGTGAATCAAACGGAACCATATTCTTATTTGCAGTGATGTCAGCGTCAACAAGCGCCTTTTCTGCAACCTTTCCTGTCAACTCAGGGAACTTGGTGCGAAGGTCAACAAGGATGCAGTGATTGTCGGTTCCTCCTGATACAATCTTGTAGCCCTTTTCAATCAATGCTTTTGCCATGGCGGCAGCGTTCTTTTTAACTTGAAGCTGGTACTCCTTGAACGAAGGATCGAGTGCTTCACCAAATGCTACAGCCTTTGCTGCAATAACGTGTTCGAGCGGTCCGCCCTGCACACCGGGGAATACAGCCGAGTCAAGAAGCGCCGACATTTTGCGTATTTCACCCTTGGGATTGGTTTTACCCCATGGATTATCAAAATCCTTACCCATAAGGATAATACCACCGCGAGGTCCGCGCAAGGTCTTATGAGTGGTTGAAGTAACGATGTGGGCGTATTTAACGGGATTGTCAAGCAGACCGGCTGCAATAAGACCGGCAGGGTGAGCCATGTCAATCATCAATATCGCGCCAATTTTATCGGCAATAGCACGCATACGGGCATAATCCCACTCACGTGAATAAGCGCTGGCTCCACCTACTATCAATTTCGGACGTTCGCGTAAAGCTATCTCCTCCATTTGATCATAGTCAACCAATCCGGTATCCTCTTTAACATTATATTCAAGAGCCTGGAACACGAGACCTGAGAAATTCACAGGACTTCCGTGAGATAAATGACCTCCGTGAGAAAGATTCAATCCCAGGAATTTGTCGCCCGGTTTAAGGCAAGCCATAAATACAGCCATATTTGCCTGAGCGCCTGAGTGAGGCTGCACATTGGCATATTCGGCGCCAAATAGTTTTTTAACTCGTTCGATAGCGAGCGATTCAGCCTCATCCACTACCTGACAGCCGCCATAATAACGGTGGCCGGGATAACCTTCGGCATACTTGTTGGTCAAGCAAGAACCCATAGCCTGCATAACCTGGTCACTCACAAAATTTTCCGAAGCAATAAGCTCAATTCCATGCTTTTGACGCTGATGTTCGCGTTCAATGATGTCAAAAATCTGTTTGTCTCTTTCCATCAAATAAATATTATAATGTT
Organism: Lachnospiraceae bacterium; assembly: GCA_023663655.1. Taxonomy (GTDB): domain Bacteria; phylum Bacteroidota; class Bacteroidia; order Bacteroidales; family Muribaculaceae; genus Muribaculum. The sequence goes on along the minus strand of JAMPGZ010000003.1, from coordinate 15,742 downwards.
GTTATTTTTTCTTTTTTACCGACCAGCCGAATCTGCCTATCTCTTTTCCGAGCTCATAATAAGCGCCATGGCTATACGCCATGAGACCTGCCTTATCAAGCCTGAATGCGCCTGTGTCACTGTCGATCAAGGATTCTTCGGCAAGAATGTTTATCACTTCCGCAATAAACATATCATGGGTGCCAAGTTTTATAATCTCTTTCACCCGGCACTCGATGCTCAATGGCGATTCCTTAATGTAAGGACACGCGACCTTTTCACCGGCAATCGGTGTGAGTCCAGTCTCTTTCCATTTGTCAAAGTCTTTTCCTGACTTAACACCCGCCCAGTCAGTAGCGCGAGCCATGTCGACAGTAGTAAGATTAATGGTGAACTCCATCGAGTTCTTTATCATCTCATAACTGTGCCGCGATGGACGCACTGAGATATAGCACATCGCAGGATCAGAGCATATAGTCCCCGTCCATGCTACTGTTATCATGTTGCTATTCTCTACCGATTCACCGCAAGTGACCAATACCGCAGGAACCGGATATACCATTGTGCCGGGACGCCAACTCTGCTTTGACATACTTCCGAGACCTTATTATTTAATGTCAGCCTCTTTTGCGCTGACAATATGTCCGCAATAGTTACACCTTATGATCCGCGCCTCATGATCGATGACCGTAAAGCGCGTCTTCATCGGCTCATTATTGGTGATACATTTAGGATTCTTGCATTTCACGATACCCACTATCTCATCAGGCAACGAAACGCAATATTTTTCCACCACCTCAAAATCTCTGATGATATTAATCTTTGCCGACGGAGCAATCAGAGCGATTCTGTTTATCACATCCTCGGGAAAGAAAGTATCGGCAACCTTTATTATCCCTTTGGTTCCAAGTTTCTTTGACTGAAGATTATTACCGATGGTAATACTCTTGTCAAGCTTCTCAATGCCCAAAATTTCGACAGCCTTGAAAAGCATCTGAGCAGGAATACGGTCAATCACTGTGCCGTTCTGCAACGCGGCTACTGCCAATTCTTTTTTATTCGGTGCCATATCATCAATTTTCAGGGACATCAATACCTAATGCCCGGCAAATAATAGCCTGACGGGCATATAAACCGTTCTTAGCCTGTTGGAAGTAGTATGCCTTGGGGCTGTCATCCACATCCTGGTCGATCTCATTCACGCGAGGCAGCGGATGGAGCACACGGAGATTGTCACGCGAGCCTTCCAGCATCTTCACATTTAGATTGTACAAGTCCTTCACTTTTTCATACTCCATGATGTCAGTGAAGCGTTCGCGCTGCACTCGGGTCATGTAGAGTATATCGGTGTTGTTTATCACTTCAGGGGTGAAATCGCGATACTCATTATACTTGATTCCATGTTCATCGCAGAATCTTATATACTCACGCGGCATCTCAAGCTCCTTACAAGCGATGAAATTGAACGTGGGATTAAAATATTGCAACGCCATCAACAGAGAGTGGACCGTTCTGCCATATTTCAAATCTCCGACCATGGTTATGGTAAGATTGTCAAGTGTGCCTTGCGTTTTGTATATTGAATACAAGTCGAGCATGGTCTGAGTAGGATGCTGATTGGCTCCATCACCGGCATTAATCACCGGCACATCCGTCACCTCAGTGGCATATCGCGCCGCACCTTCAAGATAATGTCTCATTACAATCAGATCGGCGTAATTGCTCACCATCTTGATTGTATCTTTCAGAGTCTCCCCTTTTGACGAGCTTGTGGTGCTCGCGTCAGAAAATCCGATAATGCGACCGCCGAGGCGGTTTACCGCAGTTTCAAAACTCAACCGTGTGCGTGTCGACGGCTCAAAAAACAATGTCGCCACGACCTTTCCCTGAAGAATACGCTGATTGGGATTAGCTTCAAAATAACTCGCCTGTCGTAGCAAACGCATTATCTCATCCTTCCCTATATCGGATATGGATACAAGACTGTTTCTGTTCATCGCTGTTGGACTGTTTATGTTGGTGCAAATATACGATTTCCCCTACGCTTGTGCAAATTTTTTCGTAATTCACTTGCCGTTAAAACCCATCAAAATTTCAACACTCATGACAATGCGGCATATCAATGCTCATGACGGTTTCATCTGCATAAGCTCTTAAAAAGACGGAATATCTCACCGAACCAAAGAACTATAGAAGTGGCACCGATTATAATGATCCAATCTATCAGATTGATCGGAGTGACATTAAGCATATTTCCTCCGAATTCAACAATCAGAATTTGACCGATGAAAATAGCGCCTGCAATCAAGAGAAACTCGGAACAGCCGGCAAGATGAAATGCCGACCTGCCGGTGTCAAACGCTCTTGCATTGAACATATTCCAGAATTGCAGAAACACAAATATCGTAAAGAACAGACTAAGCTCATAAACCGACAGTCCATGGTAGCCGCTTAAATGTCCTGCTTCCGAAAAGAAGTATGTAAGGTTCTCCACATGAGAATGGTGGAACACATAAAGCACTCCCAATAGAACCGCAGTAAAAAGCGCTCCTACAGAAAGTATATTACGCTTCATCGACCCGGTTATTATAAACGCGTTTCTGGAGCGTGGTTTATCTCGCATAACCGCTGCCGATGGAGGCAACGACGCGAGAGCCATAGCCGCAAAAGTATCCATAATGAGATTGACCCAAAGCATCTGAGTTACCGTAAGCGGCGATTCCGTTCCGGTAAATGCCCCGATGAGCACAATAAGGCTTGCGACCACATTGACCGTAAGCTGGAATAAAATGAACCGCTGAATATTTTTGTACAGTGAGCGGCCCCACATCACCGCTTTACCAATACTTGCAAATGAATTATCAACAATGGTTATGTCACTCGCTTCCTTTGCCACCGAAGTGCCGTCGCCCATCGATAGCCCCACGTGGGCGGTCTTTAAAGCAGGCGCGTCATTCGTGCCGTCGCCGGTCACTGCCACCACTTCTCCATTGTGCTGCAGCGCCTCAACAAGCCTTTTTTTATCAAGCGGTCTCGCCCTCGCAATAATCTTTAAATCGCCGACACGCTCATATAATTCATCATCGGAAAGTTCAGCAAACTCCGGACCGGTTATCATGTTCCGGTCATTGTCACGGTCAGTCCAAAGTCCTATATTCCGTGCTATTTCCCGTGCCGTTGCCGGTGTATCACCCGTCACAACCTTAATCGTTATTCCGGCATCTATGCACTCCTTAATCGCCGCAGGAACCTCTTTTCTCACCGGATCGGATATTGCCACCGCTCCTATGAACACAAGATTATCAGCACTGAGTTTCAGCCCGTCGATCATCATTTTGTCTTCATCAACAATCTGATAAGCAAAGCCGAGTGTACGCATTGCCTGACTTTGATAGGCGGAGAGTTTTTTATTGACAGCAGTCTTGCTCACACCGCCATTGATAGAGGCGCACATCTCAAGAACTATTTCCGGAGCCCCTTTCACATATACCACTTTCTTGCCCGGAAGCAGAGCCGACTCCACTTCAGTCGCCATATATTTACGTTCGGTTGAAAATGGGATCTCAGCAATACGGTTCACTGAACCGCGAAGCTCCGCATAATCCACACCTTGTGACTTCAACCACAGAATCAAAGCTCCCTCGGTAGGATTGCCAAGCACTTGCGGACGCTGAGGATTGGACAAATCAAGCATAGCCGTTGAGTTAACAGCTATACCTTCTTGTATTATTCGGCTCAGATCATTATCGGCAAGCATTTGACTTTCAAGACCGCAAAAATCAGTCTCAGCAAGCCGCATCTGATTTTCAGTGAGAGTCCCTGTTTTATCGGTACATATAACCGTTGTCGCGCCCATAGTCTCACACGCGTGCATCTTCCTTACCAGATTATTAGTGCGAAGCATCCTACGCATGCTATAGGCAAGGCTTAATGTCACCGCCATAGGTAATCCTTCAGGCACTGACACCACAACCAGTGTCACAGCGATCATTATAGATTGCAGGAAATAGGCAAGGAATTTCATAGTGTCAAAGGGGGTTCCCTCGACAAAATACATCACGCACCGACCCACAAGAATAAGCACACCCACCGTGTAGCTCAACTTTGTAATGAGCTTGCCAAGTTTATCAAGCTGTATGCTTAAAGGGGTCCTTATAGAATCATCGATGCTTGCCGCTTCATAGACCTTTCCATTTTCGGTGGAATCTCCCACAGCAGTAACTTCAAACACACCATGTCCCTCCATGACCTTTGTGCCTTTCATTACAGCATCAGTGGGAAATGTGGCATCATCATCAAAGTGACTCGGGTCGGTCGACTTTGAACAAGCCGGTTCTCCTGTCAGAATAGACTCGTCGACCATTAATGACGTAGCCTCCAGAAGATGACCGTCGGCAGGAATCTCTTCTCCCGCCGACAGAATCACAATATCACCGACAACCACATCCTTTTTAGGGATTCTTATGGCACCGCCATCTCTGATCACCTCTACCGGCTCGTCATCATTAACCTGATTCAATATGGCAAATTCACGTTCAGCCTTAACCTCAAAGATAAAGCCGAGCCCGGTAGCAAGCAAAATAGCTATAAAAATACCCAATGGCTCAAAAAATACAGCTCCCGATTCATCAAGACAGTAATATTCATATATTGAAATTCCTATCGATAAAGCGCCTGCCACAAGCAGAACCATGATCAAAGGATCTTTGAATTTCTCAAGGAACTGTCGCCATAATGGAGTTTTCTTCGGTGGCGTAAGAATATTTATTCCATTAATCCTGCGGCTTTCCTCAACTTGTGCAGAAGTCAGACCTATATATTTTAAAGCCATTGAATTTATTATTTTTCAATAATCTTAGAAAGAGTATGACACTCCGATTGAAGGCACGAAAGCGTGAACCTTATAGTCGGCGGTGATTGTCTTTTCCGCACTGCCGCCCGGCAATTGAGCGCCGATGAAATCAGCATAGCTGCACTTCACGTCATTAACACCAAGCCCGGCTACATACAATGCCGAGAGGTCTATCGAGAGATTAGAGATAGGACGGAAAGAAAAGCCTACCGATGGCTCAAGTTTTGTCATTCCAGGAGTCTCGGGATTATAGTAATTGTCATTAACCGGTGAAAGATCGACAATGAATCCGGCACGGATGTCAAACCGTTTGGTCAATCCGTACTGGGCTCCAACGCGGAATGCCCAGGCATTCTTATAGTCCTTCACAAGATTTTGATCAAACTTTGATGCAGTCTCGTCAAGAAATTCGATGTTAAGATCCTTGTAAGTTTTCCATCCTGTGAACTGAGCGTCAAAAGCAAGCAGCAGGTTGCTCATAGGCTTATAAGAAACGCCGAAAGTAACCACAGCCGGCATCGGCATCTCAGCCTTGAAATTAGAGCTATTTATAATTCCCACTTGTGACTCAAGAATTCCGGCAGCCAACTCATTGGCGTATGAAACCTTGGCATCACCTGCCTTGACTTTCATTGTCATTTTTGAACGGAAGTTAGCGCCGACAGTCCACTGCTCGTTAATATCATACATAGCGCCTACATTGATTCCGCAAGCCACATTGGCAGTACCGGTCAGATTGATGGATGCGGGCATAGTGCTTCCGAACAGCGGAGTTCCTGCCGGAAGTTGTCCCATAGCAATTAATCCCGAAATCATGGCATCCATCGACGCCGGGTTCACAAGACCCTTATTCAAGTCTACACTACCCCACGAAATCATAAGTCCGGCTCCTACAGAAAGCTTCGGAGTGATTCTCCAGGCAAGACTCGGCTGAATAGTGAAAGTGCTGAGTTTGACCGATTGGTTCAATATAGCTCCGGGCCATGAGTTGGTCCAGTTGATATTACTTCCATAAGGGGTATAGATATTTATTCCCGCTTTTAGATTATCATAAATTGAAAATGCAGCTCCAACCATCATCGGAGTGCTCACATCATTGTCAGTTTCATACCACTTGCCGTCCATTTTAGCTTTTCCAGTAGCCATAACTCCGTTCACACTACCCGATATGTCGAGAGTTTTATCCATGAACGCCATTCCGGCAGGGTTAAAATACATACTTTCCGCTCCAAGCTTTTGTGCGACTCCGGTATGTCCCATACCTCCCTGTTTTGCACTCAACGTGTTGACTTGATAGCCTTCTCCCATTGCATAGCCTGAGATACAAAGACCAATCAAGCCGGTTAAAATCTTCTTCATATTTTCTATAATTCAAATATTTTGCCTGCAAAGTTACGCATTTATATTTATTCTTGAGTAATTTTGTCGTTCATTCTCCATCACTATGTCAAAGACAACACTAAAGAAACAAATCAAAGAATTGACCAAAGAGCAGCTCATTGAAGTCATGCTCGAACTATATGATGCACGAAAAGAAGCCCGTGAGTATCTGGAATATTATGTGAATCCTGACGAAAATAAAATGTTTGAGAAATACAATGCTATAATACATAAAGAATTCTTTCCACAAAAAGGCAGAGCCAAAGGCAGGACTTCTGTATGTAAGAAAGCGATAAAGGATTTCATAAGCCTGCATCCGTCGCCTAAATTGATTGCCGAACTTAAATTCTCCACCGTAGAAGCAATCGTAAAATATGCCGTCAATTCCCGGTTTTGGCTTAAGGAATCACAAGAAAACACACTGCTCGCATTTTTCAAAGAATCGCTCGATTATATGTTTTCCAATGATCTGCTGGATTATTTCAACCGACGCATTGACGATGTGCTGAAACGATGCAACACTTCGAGATGTCAATTCAGAGATGAAATATTCCGCATCAAAGCTGAATTTGACGAGAGCTTGAAATAGCTTTATTTCGTAACAAAAAGTTAACCAATTAAGTTAATTAACTTATTATTGTATAAAATCAATATTGCCTTTACTTTTTTTAAGCGTTTTTAGAGCATAAAAGCCTCCAAACCCTCGTCCACAAACGGTTTTCAGTTGTTATTATAATGAAAACAGTGAAATTACCCGCTTTTTCACATCCCTCGTCCTCTTTATCGGGTAGGGATACCGGGTAAGGAGGTTCTCATAAATAAATAGTTGAAACGGCGATGGGGAGGTCCGGCTTAATTGCGGACCTCCCCATCCAGTTTTTCACCAAACAACCCACAAGCCTCAAATAAAATAAGCCCACCCCGAAAGGATGAGCTATTTGAAAGTTTAAAGGTTATCTCATGATTACGCTGTGATCGTAAGCAGCACTCCATTGCCTGAAGCCACTAACGAATGTTGGCAAGCCGGAAAGAGCACCATCTCTCCCCGCTTAAGTTTTTCCCCATTCACCTCCATTGCGCCATCCACACAGAACACAATTGTGAATGAGTCTTCGGCTGTAGGAAGCTGGCATGATGCAGATTCTGACAATACTGTGCGCTGCACGTTGAAATACGGACACTTTATCAACGGAACAGTTCCGCCGACCGACTTGTCGTAGCTTTTCTTATAATCTTGATATATATTATAGTCAATAGCATCAGCAGCAAGGTCGGTGTGCAGTTCGCGGAATTTACCATCCTTATCTCTGCGGTCGAAGTCATATACCCTATACGTCACATCACTGGTTTCCTGGACCTCAACGAGCATATTGCCCGCTCCGATTGAGTGGATACGTCCGGCAGGGATATAGAATATGTCGCCCGGATGTGAATCATGCGCAGCAATCACATCCATGATCTTACCCTGTGAAATAATATCATAATATTCATCTCGATCAATCTTTTTTGAAAGACCTGAATGTATTTTAGCTCCGGGTTCGGCATCTATTATATACCACATTTCTGTCTTCCCCAATGAATCATGCCGTGTTTTGGCAAGAGCATCATCGGGATGAACCTGTATTGAAAGATCAGCATGTGCATCAATTATCTTCACAAGCAAAGGAAACGTAGAACCATATCTATCGTATATGTGATTGCCGACAAGATTGGCTCCATATTTTAAAATAAGGTCGGAAACAGTCAATCCGGCATCATCGCCTTCCGAAACAACCGTTTCATTGCCTGTGACGCCGGAAATTATCCAACTCTCACCTATGGCAGCATCCTCTGTCGCCTCAAGACCTGTATAGCTCAATATTTTATCACCGCCCCACAGCACACTCTTCAGTAGCGGCTTAAACCTAAATGCGTTCATCATATTATCTTGTAATATATACCTGTTGGATTCATTAGTCTATATATTTTCAAGAATGAATCAATCAGTAATTGTATATTCTTGAAATGGTTAAAAGTGCAAAGTTAATACTTTTTATCAGATTTGCAGAAATCCGACCTCTCTTTCCGCATTACCACCTTGATAATGCTGTCATAAAAGAGATCATCCGTCAAAAAAACAAATAGACCATAAGAATGTTTATTATAATAAATGACGGTTTAACTATTTAAAAACAAATAATACAATTATGAGCGAAAAAACTAACCTTTGGACCAATATTTTCGTCCTTGCAGCCGGCATAATATTGATTTGCCTGCACAACGACATAAGTCTGCTCAACTGGATGGTGATGTTTGTAGGAGCGATGTGCGCCATCCCCGGATTGATAGGTGTGATAAGCGGAATATCCCGATCAGCCAAAAACAGGTCGACAGGCATATCGATCCCTTCATCGCTGGGAATGCTTGTCATCGGCATAATCATGCTGCTATGCCCCACTCCTTTCGTAGCGATATTCGTCTACGTGCTCGCCGCATTATTAATCATCTGCGGATTAGTGCAAGTGTGGTCGCTCGCGGTTGAATTCCGTCCATTCAGAATGCCGCTGTGGCTCTACATTCTTCCCGTGCTGGTTATAGCCACAGGCGTCATAATTATATGTTCGCCTTTACGCGAGGTAGAAACCACGTTCACACTCGTTGCCGGAATCGCGATGATAGTATCGGCAGTCAACGGACTTTTCATCGCAATAGCTGTCTACAACAGCAACAAGGTCAATGTGTGATGTTGAAGCGGCGACGCAGATATTCTATTATCACCTCAGCGACATCTTCCATTGGCAGCAATGATGAGTCGATAGTGAGGTCATAAGAGCTTGCATCGCCCCAAGTTTTGTCAGTATAAAAGTTATAATAGTTGGCACGCAGCTTATTGGTCTTTTCAGCCATGGCTCGTGCCTTCTCTTCTGTAGGCTTGTCGCCACGCTTCATGATGCGCTTCACACATTCCTCTATAGGAGCATGAACAAACACATTCACACAACGAGGATGATTGCGAAGAACATAGTTGGCGCTTCTGCCCACAATGACACACGACTCATTTTCAGCAACAGAACGAATAAAATCGCTCTGAGCCTTATACAATGAATCATCACTTATAGAGGTAGATCCGGAGTATAATGTGTATGGATTGTATCCCATTGTAAATGAAAGCAGCCCGCTGAAAAAACGCGGAAATTTCTCATCGGATTTTTCAAAAAACTCCTCGCTTACACCGGCTTTCTTTGCCGCCTCGCAAAGCAATTCCTTATCATAATATCGGATGCCGAGCTTATCGGCAAGTATTTTTCCGAGTTCTCTTCCTCCGCTGCCAAATTGGCGGCCTATAGTGATTACAAAGTTATTTTTATCCATATCGGCTTCTTTATACAGTGCAAATATAAGAGATTTATATCGGAAAATTATTATCTTTGCAGCATAACTTTACAATTCTTGTCATGAAAGAAGAAATAAAAAAGCTATTGGGCAAAGACCCCGACGGATTATTAACCTACGAATATCTCGCCAACCATATTTCAGAAATTGATGACATTATCGATGATGTTGTCGAAAACATGATAATGGTAGATCATTCTGGGCAATTCCTTGTCAGCGCTGCAAGATACCTGTTTGCAATCGACCGGGATCAATACCGTGCTCCTATCTCCAAAATTATCGCGTCGGCAATAGAAAAAGACCGTGAACGTCGATACATCGGCGACTTGCTTACCATGTGGGGAGCAGATTACGAGGAACACGCAGCTGAATATTCAGAAAAAGATGACAACTTCCGACGCATATACAAACGTCTTTATGCAACCGGAATTTAAACAGTTAATTATTCATTAATCATGAGATTTACACAAACTCTTATTCTCTCTGCCGTGTTGGGATTATATTGCTCCGCGTGCGGCAAAACAGCAACGACTACAGCAGAAGCAGAAAACAATAACACCGTAACCGATCAAGTTATGACTCAAAATGACTCTAACAACGTGATTGTAGATATCACAACATCTTTGGGCGATATTCAAGTGATGCTTTATGGAGACACCCCCAAGCATTCAGAAAATTTCGTCAAACTCGTGAAAGAAGGCTTTTACAACGGCACACTGTTCCACCGTGTAATCAATGAATTCATGGTTCAGGCAGGAGATCCCGATTCAAAAAATGCTCCGGCAGGAAAACAGCTTGGAATGGGCGATCCCGGATACACCATCGAAGCAGAATTTGTATATCCGAAACATTTCCATAAGAAAGGAGCGCTTGCAGCAGCACGCACCGGTGACAACATCAATCCGGAACGTCGCTCGTCAGGATCTCAGTTCTACATTGTCACCGGAAAAACCTACAATGACAATCAACTCAACCAGATGGAGAAGCAGATGAAGATGCAACAGCAGCAAGCAATTTTCGACAGCCTTGCCGCACAGCACAAGGACTCCATCATGACATTGAGAAAAAACCGCGATCAGGCAGGACTTCAGAAACTTCAGGAGGAACTAATTGCGATCACAACCCAGGAAGCCGCTAAGAATCCGGCTAAACTAACTCCGGAACAAAGAGAGGCATATAAAACCATCGGTGGAACACCTCACCTCGACGGACAATATACCGTATTTGGCGAAGTGATAAAAGGAATGGATGTCGTGGAGAAAATCGAGAAAGCCGAGACACTGCCCGGCGACCGTCCCAAAGAAGATATCAAAATCATAAAGATGTCGATTGTAAATGATTAAAGTCAACCGTTTCACCCTGCCTAACGGGCTTAGGGTTGTACATCATGAAGATAGTGCCACCGCAATGGTGGCACTAAATATTTTATACAATGTGGGGAGCCGCGACGAATCTCCGGAAATGACCGGAATGGCACATCTGTTCGAGCACTTGATGTTTGGCGGATCCGAACACATTATGCACTATGACAAGGAACTTGAACGTGCCGGCGGAACCAACAACGCATGGACCAACTGCGATTACACCAATTTCTATGACATAATCCCCGGTCATAACGTGGAAACCGCATTCTGGCTTGAGAGCGACCGCATGAATGGACTCGCGTTCAGCGAAAAAGCTCTTGAAGTGCAACGCCACGTGGTGTGTGAAGAATTCAAACAAGTGTGCCTGAACCAGCCCTACGGTGACTTATCCCACTATCTGAATGCACTCGCTTATACCACACACCCCTATCGCACACCTGTGATAGGAAAAGAACTCTCCCACATCGAGCGTGTCACCAATGATGACGTCAGAGATTTCTTTCATGCCCACTACGCTCCAAACAATGCCGTGCTTGCCGTGACCGGCAACATATCGCTTGACCGAGTTAAGGAATTGGCTGAAAAATGGTTCAGCCCCATACCTTCTCGGGAAATAGCTCCGCATAACTACAGCCAGGAACCGAATCAAACCTCTCCCCGCAAAATGACAGTGAGCGGCAGAGTTCCAAACACAGCAGTAGTAATAGCATATCACATGCCGGGATTCCACAGCAGGGAATATACAGTGTGCGACACAATCACCGATCTGCTATCGGCAGGATATGCGTCACGCTTCTATCGCAATCTCATGCTCGGGACCGATATGTTCAACCGCTGCGACGCATCGATCACAGGGAGCATGGAGCCGGGACTACTGTTGCTTCAAGGATACTTGCGTGACGGCGTGAACCCTCAGGATGCAATAGACCGTCTCAATGAAGAAGCGTTGTCGCTCGTGCAGTCCCCCCCTGACTTTCATGAACTGGAACGAGTCAAGAATAATTACGAGGCAACACAGACATTCTCTCAGATGAGCTACGTGAATCTCGCGGCAAACCTTGCACAATGCGAAATGAACGGAATAGACCTGCAGGATCTCATAACGATGCACCGCAGCGTAACTGTCGATGAAATAATCGAGACCACACGCCGCATAATAACACCCGACAACTCCTCAACTCTCATTTACAATCCGGGGTGAAACAGCACGCCTTAGAGGGTGTTTAATAATAAATGTTAACCCGTGGGTTCCGTATTTCGGAGCAGATTTTATGCTGAGTTGAGGGAGTGTACTTAATGTACACGACTGAAACAAAGCTTAAAAGATGCCCGAAAGACGGAAAGACGGAGGTAACTTTTACTGTATTAATGCATCCTCATTATAAAAATGATAAACTTTAATGAAATCTAATGGAAGTATAATACCGTCGCCTCGGTTTCTCTTTGGCGCTTATCCCTAAACTCTTCGGTCGAGTGCCAAAGGGCACACTCCCTCATCGTTACGGAATAATCCCTCAAAGATAAACCGCCCACGGATTAAAATTTATTATTAAACACCCTCTAAATTTAATACACATGAAACCGACAAGACTTATATTTTCAATCTTCACAATTGGAATCACGCTGCATTCCTTTGCCATTACTCCGAAAGTTGACCAAGCTCCACCTCACTTCATCCCTGCATCAACATTCTTCGACTCTCGCTCTGCCGGAGAGTGGACCCTTGACAACGCGTCGACATACAAAGACGTACCCCACTATGATTGGGATGGCTCGGCACATATATGCGGAAAAATCCACGATTATTCTTCACAAAGCGGCATAACCACGTTCAATGTAAGAGCAAAAGATTGCGTCACAGGAAAAGAGCAGATAACTGTCATTAATATTCAACCTGACGGAAGTTTTCACGGGGATGCTAAAGTAAATCATCCGCAATATGTTTATCTCTCCGGAATCATCCGCAGGGAGATTTTTCTTATTCCGGGAGATACAATCGAGATTGCGACAACAACCAAAACCGACCATTCGTCATCCACAAAATCTGCCGCATACTTCGGGTTCCGAGGTGAAAAAGACAGGGATATAACAGCGGTCAACGCGCTTACCGACACTCTTATGTCGCATTACAACCTCAAAAATTTATTTCTAAGGCATTACATCCCGGAGTCTGAAGCTACCGAAGAGGCTGTCATAAAAGAGAATGAGGTGTTATGCGATATGCTGAACTCCACGATAAGCGACTTACCACATTTCTTAGGCAATCTCCCCATAAGCGATTTCGCAAAAGATATTTTGGCAGCAAAAGCTATCAGCACCATTCTCGAGGTTACGGAATCAAACGAAATGGAGTACAGGTTCAAACATCAGGTAGGTCTAACAATGACCGACAGTGTGGAAACTCCCGTCCTTGACAAGCCATACCACGAAATTGATATAGCTGCATTAATCGGACCTCGGAAGCAACACAACAAATTGATTTACGACAATCCGATAATGATGTGCGTAAACCGAATGTTGCCCAACCGTTGGGAGTATGGTTGCTTATTTGATGCAGCACAATCAGCCGCATCAGGAGGCATAAATCCGCCATTGGTTGCTAATTATGACCTTAAAGGTAAATCAAGCCATGACCTGTTATGCGAAATAATATCCAACAATCTAAAGAAAGCCGGCATCGGCAATTGTTTCGCATTTCAATTATCGTGTGTAAAAAATCTGATTGAGAACCTCAATACACATTCGTCACTTAACCGTGAGACGTTGAACCGAAAATCTGAGTATGTAAGCAATCTGATGTGCCATGTCACCTATCCTACCTTGGCTAAAATGCTACAGAAGGCTTACACCAATTATGTCGAGGCTGTCGTTATGTCGGAATCCCCTTCGGAAAAGCAGTCCAACTATACAATGCTTGACGCGTCGGCAGATGCTGATGTATTTGAAGAGCTTATCAAGCCATATAAAGGAAATCTTTTGTATCTCGACTTTTGGGGTATGTACTGCGGTCCTTGCCGAGCCGGAATGATAAGGCAGAAACCGATTATAGAAAGTCTTGCCGACAGTCCGTTCAAAGCATTATACATATCAGAAGACACCGGCGGCATAAAGGAAGCTGAACGCTGGATGGCTGACGAGGATATAAAAGGAGATCATATTTTCATAAGCACCGACAACTGGAACCGATTAAGCGCATTGTTCAATTTTGCCGGAATTCCTTTTGGAGTGCTTGTGGGTAAAAACGGAGAAATTCTGGAAACCAATTTCCATCTGGAACATGAGGAAGCAACCGTAAACAAATATCTTAATCAACAACAAGATTAACCAACTAACATGAGCAATTCTTATTTAGGCTTCATATCCATGACTATGGCATTGATGGCTATTACAGCATCCGCACAAACACAGGATTCAATACGCACTCATATTGATATTCAGATTTCAGGCAGACCCGATACGAAAAAAGCTTTGCTGTATGAATCAGGAGCAGACATCCGTTTTAAAGCTATCGATGTTGCAAAGTTTGTTGATGGAACTTGCTCATTTGACTATGTATCGGATTATCCTCGTGAAATGCAAATTATTTTCGATGATGAGTTTCTTACAGGACGTTTCAAAATCAAATCTTTTTATGCTGAAGGAGACACTGTGAAAGCATTTTTTGAAGGCAACAACACAGGTATTGACTGCATCAAAAGTTCAGGAACCATTCAAACAGCGAAGAAACAATTGTCCGATTACATAGACCGTGAATCAGGAGGATCCTTGACGGAACTTTATCGCAAAATGGATGAAATGGAGAGTTCGGGAGAGATGTACGTTAAAGAAATAAGACCCATTTATTTGAAAATGCGGAATACAAAAGGATCTGAACGTGATTCATTGAAAGCCATTGCAGAACAAATTGCCCAAAAGCATGATAATAACATAAAAACCGAAGTTTATAAAAAGAGCTACAATAAATCTTTGGAACTTTTGATGAAGCAAGACACCATACGTTGGAATTATTTAATCGAAAGCTCGCCATCTCTTCTTGGATTGATGGAAATACGCGATCAGTTACGCATGGAATCCTCTTTCCGAAACATTGATGACGCAATGGAGCGCATTGAGACGATATTCAACGCCAACTACAGGGATTTTTCCTATCATCCATATTATGATGATTGCAAGCTGCGGTTTGCCACTCGACTCTTTCGTCCCAGTCGCGAATATAATGCAGATTATAAAATCCATGCCGTTGATGGAAGCGAGGTAACAATGAGCGACTTGATATCCGGGCGACCGGCAATTATCGACCTGTGGGCATCATGGTGCGGCTCATGTCGGAGTAAATCGAAAGCTCTTATACCGATATATCAGAAATTCGTGCCTCTTGGGTTGTCATACGTTGCTGTAGCACGAGAATTTGGGGACACAAAGCTCATGCTGAACGCAATTGAAAAAGATGGCTATCCATGGCAATCATACGTTGACATTGATGACATTGACGGTATATGGGCTAAAAATGGATGCCCCAACTCAGGTGGACGAATATTCCTAATAGCATCTGATGGAAAAATTGTAGCAGTCGATCCAGAGATAGAATTTATTGAACACTACCTTGTCAAGCATTTTTATTCCGCCGCAAAAAATAATTGAATACTCACGCTATCTCAAAGATAAAATATTCCGAACCCGACGGCAGATAGTGATACTGTCGGGTGCAGAGCCATAAAAAAAATACGGAATCCCCGCCGACAACGATGGCGGCTTCGTGTTGGTGGTCTGTGCACATTGATTAAAGGACCAATTC
>JAMPGZ010000039.1 GCA_023663655.1 Lachnospiraceae bacterium | reverse complement strand
ATGTCAGCGTCCTTCGGGCGTGTTGCCGTGATTGTGGCGGAACCGTGACGGGCTTTCCCGCCCGCAGATTGATACCGTTATGTCGGGAGCAAAGATAGCGAGTATGTGTAGTGGATTTACCCACTTTTTATCCCATGTGCACATTTTTTTTTGTACCATTGGCTCGCTTTTAATCCGGATTAATACACCATCGTCACTAACCCGACCTATGTTCCCGTTAAGGGCATGACAAAAAAAGAAAGCAGCGTAGAACTTCTACACCGCTTTCTTTATATTAAAACTCGAAAGAGAATCGGATTATTCTTCTCCGCCAAGTATCTCGAGCATCTTTATAGCTGATACCGGGATGCGTGTGCCGGGACCAAATATCGCAGCAACACCGGCTTTGTACAAGAAGTCATAATCCTGAGCAGGAATCACACCTCCGGCAGTCACGATTATATCCTCACGACCAAGTTTTTTAAGCTCGTCAATAACCTGAGGAATAAGGGTCTTGTGACCAGCGGCAAGAGATGACACGCCAAGAATATGAACGTCATTTTCTACTGCTTGACGAGCGGCTTCTGCCGGGGTCTGGAACAACGGTCCCATATCCACGTCAAATCCGCAGTCGGCATAACCTGTTGCCACAACCTTAGCGCCACGGTCATGACCGTCCTGTCCCATCTTGGCAATCATGATACGGGGCTGGCGACCTTCACGTTTGGCAAATTCCTCACACATCTGCTGAGCACGGATGAAGTCGGGATCTTGTTTTGTTTCGTTGCTATACACGCCTGAAATTGTTCTGATTACTGCTTTATAACGGCCTACAACTTCCTCGCAGGCATCTGATATTTCACCAAGGGTAGCTCTAAGACCTGCAGCCTTTACCGCAAGATCAAGGAGATTGCCCTCTTTAGTGCGCACACACTCTGTGATAGCTTCAAGAGCTGCCTTTACAGCCGCTTCATCACGATGAGCTTTCACATCATTAAGACGCTCAATCTGCTCTTTACGCACCTCAGTATTGTCAATTTCAAGAATATCGATAGGATCTTCATGGTCAAGACGATACTTATTGATGCCGACAATTGTTTGACGGCCTGAGTCGATGCGAGCCTGAGTGCGGGCTGAAGCCTCTTCGATACGAAGTTTAGGCAAACCGGTCTCGATAGCTTTCGCCATACCGCCAAGTTTCTCGATCTCCTGGATGTGCTCCCATGCACGGTGAGCGATCTCATTGGTAAGCGACTCTACATAGTATGAGCCTCCCCATGGGTCGATAGCCTTGGTCACGCAAGTTTCTTCCTGAATATATATCTGAGTGTTTCGTGCTATACGCGCAGAGAAGTCGGTAGGCAGTGCGATTGCCTCGTCAAGAGCGTTGGTATGAAGCGACTGAGTGTGTCCAAGAGCGGCACCCATAGCCTCGATACAAGTACGACCTACGTTGTTAAACGGATCCTGTTCGGTAAGAGACCATCCTGAAGTCTGGCTATGAGTACGCAAAGCAAGTGACTTCGGATTCTTGGGGTTGAACTGGCTTACAATTTTAGCCCATAGCATACGGGCGGCACGCATCTTGGCGATCTCCATGAAGAAGTTCATACCGATAGCCCAGAAGAATGACAAACGTGGAGCAAATGAGTCAATATCCATTCCTGCATTCACACCGGCACGGAGATATTCAAGACCGTCGGCAAGAGTATAAGCAAGCTCAATGTCGCAAGTTGCTCCAGCTTCCTGCATGTGGTAACCTGAAATCGAGATTGAGTTAAACTTCGGCATATTCTGTGAAGTGTACTCAAAGATATCGGCGATAATACGCATTGAGAATTCCGGCGGATAAATATAGGTGTTACGCACCATGAATTCCTTGAGGATGTCATTCTGGATAGTACCAGCCATCTCTTCAAGTTTGGCACCCTGCTCAAGACCTGCATTGATATAGAATGCAAGGACCGGAAGCACCGCGCCATTCATGGTCATTGACACTGACATCTTGTTCAATGGAATTCCATCAAACAACACTTTCATGTCCTCGATAGAGCAGATTGACACACCGGCTTTACCTACGTCACCTACCACACGCTCGTGGTCAGCATCATATCCGCGGTGTGTGGCGAGGTCAAATGCCACAGAAAGACCTTTCTGTCCGGAAGCAAGGTTACGGCGATAGAATGCATTTGATTCAGCGGCAGTAGAGAATCCGGCATATTGACGGATGGTCCAAGGACGCAAAGGATACATGGCGCTATACGGACCACGCAGATAAGGAGGTATACCTGACATGAAGTCAAGGTGTTCCATTCCTTCAAGATCCTCTCTTGTGTATATAGGTTTTACGGGAATAAGCTCAGGGGTGAGCCAGTCTTCTCCGTGAGCCAC
Organism: Lachnospiraceae bacterium; assembly: GCA_023663655.1. Taxonomy (GTDB): domain Bacteria; phylum Bacteroidota; class Bacteroidia; order Bacteroidales; family Muribaculaceae; genus Muribaculum. Next base: position 12,858 of record JAMPGZ010000039.1, on the reverse strand, counting down.
GGTACCATGCTGAGCACCGAAAGCATCTTTTGTTATATCAATAGTTTTAAAATCGGGTCGCATAGATTTGATTATTTAAGAAGTTTTGCATTAAATGCTTTAAGAGTGTCAAGGACATTGCAACGCACATGGATGAAGTCTGAGATGCCTTCTTTCTGAAGGTCTTCCATGCAAGCCGGTGCTCCGGCAACCACAAACATCGCGCGTCCGTCAAGATACTTGAATGCTTCAGGTGCAAGAGTGGCATATTCATCATCGCTTGAGCAGAGAACAACTATGTCAGCACCCTTTTCAAGTGCAGCATCAACACCCTGTTGAACAGTCTCAAATCCGAGGTTATCGATAATCTCATATCCGGCACATCCGAAGAAGTTGGTTGAGAACTGAGCGCGTGCAAGACGCATAGCGAGATTGCCGATTGTCAGCATAAACACTTTCGGACGGTTGGATGCTGCTTCAGTAGCAAGACGCAATGCTTCGAAATCGCTTGCAGCACGCTTGGCAGAAAGACCGTTGGCATTATCCTCAGCGTGTTCATGATGACCATGGTGGCAACCGCATGAGTCGTCATCGCATTCGATCTTGGCTGCGGCAGTCTCGTTGATGTTAGGATACTGGTTGGTTCCAAGAAGAATCTCCTTGCGGCGGGCAACATCGACATGACGCTTAGCGGCAGTCTCGTTGACAGCTTTCTGAATGGTGCCGTTGTTTATGCATGCAAGGAATCCGCCATTCTCCTCTACTTCGAGGAACAGTTTCCACGCTTCCTTGGCAAGTGACACAGTCAAAGTTTCGATATAATACGAACCTCCTGCCGGGTCAATCACCTTGTCAAGATGACTCTCTTCTTTAAGAAGGAATTGCTGGTTGCGGGCGATACGTTCCGAGAATGCATCAGGCTTCTTGTAGGGCACGTCAAACGGAGTAGTGGTGATTGAATCCACTCCGGCGAGTGCTGCCGACATGGTCTCGGTCTGTGAACGCAACAGATTCACATGAGCATCATATATAGTCTGATTAAAGCGTGAAGTCACTGCATGAACGTGCATCTTGCAAGCATCCTTTGATTCGGGATTGTATTGCTCTACAATCTGAGCCCATACCATACGTGCCGAACGGAACTTGGCAAGCTCCATGAAATAGTTGGAAGAAACACCCATGTTGAACTTGATGCGACGAGCCACTTCATCGGCTTTGACACCCGCCTCAGTGAGCATAGTCATCCATTCAGCTCCCCAGGCAAGGGCATAACCGAGTTCCTGGAAGATGTATGCTCCGGCATTGCAGAACATGAATGAATCCACAGCAAGCACTCTTAAAGCGGGAACATCCTTGACCACATCAAGCAGCTCAATAGCCATAGCCTTGATGTCGCCGGGGAACTCTGTGCCATGCTTCAATGCGCGGCGCATGGGGTTGAAGTCGATTGAACCTCTGAATTTATCCATCAATCCGTTGGAGCGGAGATAGTCCACAAGAGCTTTTGCCAACTCTACCGCGTGGCGAGGGCAGGTCTTGAAGTTAATCTCATATTCAGCAACGTCGATTCCATCAAGCAAAGCCGCGATTTCAGCAGCGTCTTTCAATTGCAGGTGGAATCCCAAAGAGGTTACACCTTTAGTGATAATTTCTTTTGCCACTGCGTTGGCATCAGCCACTGTTTCAGCAAGAATTTCCTGACGGATAAGCCAGTCATTGTTATCACGTGTTCCTCTCACATACGGATATTCTCCGGGGAGAGAATCCAAGGTTTTGAAGTCCGCAATGTTCTCTGCGCGGTACACCGGCTCCACATTGAATCCTTCGTTTGTCCGCCATACAAGTTTCTTGTTAAAATCGGCGCCCTTCAAATCGGCTTCGACTTTAGCTCTCCATTCATCATAAGAGCAACCTTGAAACATGTCGAACAACTTCTCTTTTTTTTCTGCCATGATCTTGGTATTAATAGTTTAAGAAATCATTTTTGTTGTCAAGTGTGATATAATCACATTTTAACTACAAAGGTATAAAATAAGGCGATATTTATAAAATAAAACACCCTCGAATTAGCGCATATACAGAATTTTTTCCGTAATAAACCGTCTAATCGGCTACCATCGACTATCATTTACGAGGATAGAGTATGCGTTCGCCAAGGAATTTGGCTATCTCGCTTCGCAGAGTATGCAACTCGGTAAGGCGTTTCATCGCATCCATCACTTTTTCTCCGTCATAAGGCATTGCGGCAGCGATAGCTGCCATCTCTTTTTGGATAGCCTTGATCTGGCATCCCAATATCGCATCCTTATACTCGTATATAGCTCGCGGGACAAGCTCCTGAAGCCGGTCCTCTTCGGTCTCCACTTTCATGAACCGGGTGTGCACCTTGCTGAGAACGTGCTTTTCGCTCGCAAGCTCAATGGCGATGTTTCTGACCGCATCATCGGGATGTGAGATCAGGATTTTCTCCACAAACATACTTTCCGCCTTCCTTCGGTCGGCGAAATACTTTTCATCGGCAGAGGCTATCAACTCCTTTTCCTTGCGCTCTATCGAGGCGATCTCCAAGCCTGAATTGCGCAGCTCCTCCTCTCCGGCTGATATGTAATCACTTCGTTCACCGGCGAGACGTGCTTCGATATTCTGACGTTCCGACTCCCAGTCATCCAACAGTGCCATAGCCTCGTCAAAAGTATGCTTCAAATCCTTATTGACAAACTCAAATTCCTCGCGTTTCAACTCATAGCCGATGTAGTCTATGACTTTGACCGATTGAAGCGGCGTACCATCTTCGGCATACTCCTCACACAAAGTAACCATACCATATCTCACTACATACTTCAGTATCGCCGATTCGTAAGGACGCAAAATCCTGACATTATATTGCTCCGATCCTGATGCCGACCCTATCACAAGCCTTTCGACCTCTTCCTGTTCCGGTTTTTCCTCCGGTTCTTGTGGCTGTTCAATATCGGCTATCGTCTGCCGGGCACGCTCCTTCTGCTTGCGGTCATATTCATTTTCTGCGATTGTCTTTATCTGAAGGGCTACCTGACGGCTCACGACAAGCTCGTCAATATCAAGTCTGCGGCTGCAATCCTTTATGTAAATGTTGCGCTTCACCTGATCAGGGATTACCGCTATCGAACGTATGATGTCATTGACCATGCGGGAGCGAGCCAATGGGTCATTCTCCCCTTTCAGCAATATTTCCGTTTTGAAGCGGATAAAGTCATCTTCATGCTCTTTTATGTACTCCTCGAGTTCGGATGATGTATGCTTCTGGGCGAATGAGTCGGGGTCATCCCCATCGGGAAGCAGCACTACCTTAATGTCAAGACCCTCGGCAAGAAGCATGTCAATACCTCTCAGCGAAGCTTTTATTCCGGCAGCATCGCCATCATATATGACCGTGACATTTTCAGTGAAACGATGTATCATCCTTATCTGTCCTTCGGTCAGAGAGGTTCCTGAAGACGCCACCACATTCTCGATTCCTGATTGATGCATGGATATGACATCCATATACCCTTCCACAAGAATGCATTTATCCTGACGCACTATTGCCGATTTAGCCTGATACATACCGTAAAGCTGGCTGCTTTTATGATATATGAGCGATTCAGGCGAATTGACATATTTAGCGACATCCTTTTTGAGGGTTCTACCGCCAAATGCCACCACTTTTCCGGATACTGCGAATACAGGATATATCACCCTGCCCTTGAAACGGTCATACACTCTTCCCGAGTCAGTCTTTATGCAAAGTCCGGTGTCCAAAAGATACTTGTCTTTGAAACCCTTTCTCAGAGCTGTCTCATAAAAGTCATTGCTTTTCTCAAGAGCATATCCGAGATGAAATTTCTTGATCGAAGCTTCATTGATGCCTCGTTCGAGAAAGTAAGCAAGACCGATGTTTCTGCCGTCGGGGGTGTCATGGATATTCCGCTCGAAATGCTGCATGGCATATTCATTGACCGCAAACATGCTCTCGCGTTCCGATTCAAGCTCACGCTCCTGGTCGGTCTGCTCCCGCTCCTTGATCTCGATATTATATTTTTTCGCAAGATAACGCAGAGCCTCATTATAGCTGAGCTGCTCCAGCTGCATAATGAAGTTAACAGGGCTGCCCCCTTTTCCGCAACTGAAGCACTTGCATATATTTTTTGACTTGGATACAGAGAAAGAAGGCGTACGTTCATTATGAAACGGACACAGCCCCATATAGTTGGCTCCCCTTCTCTTCAAATGCACGAAATCGCTGACGACATCCACGATGTCGGCAGTGTCCAATATGCGTTGTACGGTTTCTTTTTCGATGATTTTCACAAAACAAAAATAATAAAAAAAAATAAGACAGCCTCCCGGCTCCCTTATTTTTTCGCTTGTTGCTTGTTGAATATCTATTCTGTCTTTTTTATTGGAAAGTTACGTATGAAAAAGTATTCTGTTATTTTCTTATCACTCTTTTTGTGTCTGACATGATTTAAATTTAATTTTAGCTAAGAAGGTATCAGCTTTAGCAATTAACTCGCCTTTTTCTCAGCAATCGAGAATAGTTGCTTATCAATTGCAATACAAAGATAGCGCTTTTTTCTTTAAGATTATCAACCACAAAGATATGTTATACAACATATACTGACAACTTCTTTGAAAATAACTCATAAAATATGACAGTTTTTAATCGCAAATTCTGTCAAACCGTAAGAGTGTCACATTTTCGGTGCGAAAATAACCGTTTTTAACTTTATTAAAATAAGTTAAAATAAATCCACCCCCGAACTTTATGCTATATAAACAATAAATTCAGGGGTGGATATGCGGCATTTTTGGCAAAATGTTACTTTTTGTATAATATATAAGATGTAAGCGGTTGCATTTCGCCTGTTATTGTTCCATCTTTCACGATAAATTCGGTATTGTGGACACCATCGACATATTTACCGTCGCTAAGAGTGGTTGCCAAATTCAATTTTTCCACATTATCACCTATATTAATAAGAGCGGCACCTTTGTTTCCTCTGGCTACCTCGATAGCTGAGCCGTTTTCCGACACAAATACTTTTTCAGGTTCTCCATGCATTGCATGACGGAAACGGTTTACTGCAACTACTTCAGGATTCATGAACTCATCATTGCCTCGTGCTCCTACACGATTGTTTCCCCAGTAATTTTGGCGAGTGCTTCCTGCAGGACGGCTGAAGAACAATGGAGTGCCATATTGACGAGCTGTGAGGAATACATACCCCTCTCTTATGCGAGCATCCTCTATGTCGGCAGATTCATGTTCGTTGGCATAGGTGTCATGCGACTCAACCCAAGTCACCAGTCGGTCGGGATCGGCTGTATGGTGCCATGAAGCAAGACTGTCGGCATAATAGTTGCCGGCTCGAAGGGCATTGCGTAACGCGTGTCCGTAGGCACTTGCTGTCACATCCACATATTCAGTGTATTCACGCTCTTTCACATTTTTATCTTGAAGCACCTCGCCGTATATAAACAGACTGTCGGCAGGAAGAGCCAATTTCACGCCATCCACAGCTTCCCTTCCGGTAGCTACATCCCAGAAATTATTTCGTTCGGCTGCGGAATCAACAGGATCCGAGGGCAGTCCTATATGCTTAGCCGTGTCATATCTGAATCCTCTTGCGCCGTTGGCAATCAAATCGTTGACATACAGCATATAATAATGCTGAAATGCCGGGTTTTCAGTATTCACGTCAGGCAATCCTCCCATTTTTCCCGTAGTACACTGATAGCGGTCATTGTAATCCACTATGTCAGTGAAGCCATTGGCATGGAATAGCTTGTCGTGACCTCCGGCTGCGCTGTCAAGCGCTGCGGTGACGGCAGTGTGATCAACGGCAGTGTGATTGGGCAGGACATCGACTATGACTTTCACCCCATACTTGTTGGCACTGTCACACATCGCCTTGAACTGGTCGCGATTACCGAGAAGATAATTGCCGATTTTCCAGTCGATCGGTTGGTAATAATAGTACCATTTTCCTTTCACCGAGTCACCTGGCTGGCTGAAAAGAGCCATTCCGCCCTCTTCGCCGATGAAGCAAGTATTTGCCGGAGAGGTCTGAACAAAATCGAAACCGGCATCGGCAATATTTTTCATATTTGCCGCGATTGTGTCAAAACTCCATGACCATGCATGTAGAATCACATTATCGTTAGTGGGAGCGACGGCAGCTTCTTGCTTGTTGCCGCATCCCGCCATTGAAACTGACAGCGCGAGGGCTGTCGAATAAAAAAGTAAGTGTTTCATAAATGATTATTATTTTACGCTCTGTAAATATACGTATATTATTTTGATTAATCGCTATCTTCTATCTTTTTTGTTACGCTGACGCGGATCATTGTAAGCGGGATATAACTTGCGGATTATGTCCGGACGGTGCATCTTTTGCAGTGACTTGACAATATCGTCTCGATAAGTCTTGTCATACCAGAAAAAGTATTTGCGTTGAGCCAGCTTTTCTTCCGGACGCACCGCGCAATACACCTTTTCACCTGTATAAGGATGTATGCCTGAATAATATATCTCGGTCGACACTGTCATTGGCGTGGGTGTAAAGTCTTGAACCTGTTCAAGATGCATATTGAGCGTCTTGGTCTCGGCGGCAAGTTCCGCCATATCCATTTCCCGGCATCCGGGATGAGAGGAGATGAAATAAGGTATGATCTGTTGACGGAGATCATATTGACGGTTCACTCGGTCAAAAATCTTCTTGAAGTCATAGAACATATCGAACGATGGCTTGCGCATTATCTCAAGAACTTTGTCGCAAGTATGCTCCGGTGCCACTTTCAGTCTTCCCGACACATGATTTTTTATAAGCTCTTCATTGTATCTCCGGTTCACGGCATCAACGCGGCTGTCGCCCGACTCTGCCATTGACAAGTCATATCTGACCCCGCTTCCTATAAAGGACTTCTTTATTCCGGGCAATGAATCGACCGCATGATAAATGTCAAGCAGAGGTCCATGGTCATTATTCAGATTGGCACACGGGCGTGGATGCAAGCATGACGGACGCATACATTTCTCGCACACACTCTTGTCTTTCCCTCCCATGCGGTACATATTTGCCGACGGTCCGCCGAGATCTGAGATATAGCCCTTAAAATCGGGCATGGCGATCACCGCTTTCACCTCCTTTAATATGGACTCCTTGCTGCGCGAGGCTATGAATTTGCCCTGATGTGCTGAAATAGTGCAGAAGGAGCAACCTCCGAAACATCCGCGATGAAGGTTTACCGAGTGCTTGATCATCTCCCATGCCGGAATCTCTTTCCCTCGGTAACGCGGGTGAGGCAAGCGGGTGTAAGGCAAGTCAAAAGCGGCATCTATCTCCCCTGTCGTCATTGGCGGCAACATCGGATTGATTTTCACCACCCTGTCGCCATGAGGCTGCCATATCGTAGCCCCGTGCATACGGTTGGACTGCTGTTCTACGTGCTTGAAATTTCCCGATTGTTTACGCTTGTCACGAAGACACTCCTCGTAGGATGCCAGTACGATATTGTCTGAATCAGCTTTAGGCGTTGCAGCTTTAGGCAGCATGACCACGGTTTGCATCACATCGGTCATTGACTCTATCGATCTGCCGGAAGCCAACGCATCGGCAATCTCCACGACTGTTTTCTCCCCCATCCCATATATAACCATGTCCACAGGGGCATCGAGCATGATGGATGGACGCAAGCGATCCTGCCAATAGTCATAATGCGACACACGACGCAACGACGCTTCTATGCCTCCGGCAATGACAGGAACATCAGGATAGAGCTTCTTCAGAATCTCAGAATATACAATAGTGGGATAATCAGGACGCATTCCGAATTTGCCTCCGGGAGTGTAAGCGTCGTTGCTGCGCCGGCGGCGTGCGGCGGTATAGTGATTCACCATCGAATCCATAGCTCCTGCCGATACTCCGAAGAACAAACGTGGCTTTCCGAGTTTCTTGAAATCTCGCAAATCATCTCTCCAGTTGGGCTGCGGCACTATTGCCACCCTATAGCCATGGGCTTGCAGAGTCCGCCCTATGGCCGCAGCGGCAAATGACGGGTGATCAACGTATGCGTCACCCGAAAACAATATCACATCAATGTAATCCCAGCCAAGCTCTTCAACCTCCTTTGCCGAGGTGGGGAGCCATGAGTTTCGGCTTATATATTCAGTTTTTTCTTTTCTCATTTTAATGTCGAAAGGTGTTCTTCCATTTTCATCAACTCATCGCGCATACGGGCAGCCTCCATGAAGTCCATGCGCTTGGCAGCCTCCACCATCTCGCCTCTCAAACGCGTGATAGCTCTCTGAAGTTCGTCCTTATTCATATATGGGATAACGGGATCCGCTGCGATGTTGACCGTATTGGTATATTCCTGAATGTAAGGCACGCTCTCCTTGCGCGGCTTTTTGGCAGGCGAAGCTGCTCCACGGCTATTGCGTGGTTTCTGATCGAATTCATCTTCATCCACCCCTATTATAGCCTGACGGGCTTTCACGATAGCTTGCGGCGTTATGCCGTGCTCTTCATTATAGGCAAGTTGGATTGCCCTTCTTCGCTCGGTCTCCTCGATGGTCTGCTTCATCGAGTCGGTAATTTTGTCGGCATACATTATCACTGTTCCGTTAAGATTTCGTGCGGCACGTCCCACTGTTTGGGTCAGCGATCGGTGGCTTCTCAAAAATCCCTCCTTGTCAGCGTCAAGAATAGCCACGAGCGACACTTCAGGCAGGTCAAGACCCTCCCTGAGCAGATTCACGCCTATTAGCACATCGTAGACACCTGAACGCAAATCATCAAGAATCTTTATTCGGTCAAGCGTTTCCACATCGCTGTGTATATAAGCGGCTTTCACCCTTAGTTTGAGGAGATATTCATTCAGCTCCTCAGCCATTCGCTTGGTCAACGTGGTCACAAGCACACGCTCATTAAGCTCCACACGCTGCTGTATCTCTTCAAGCAGGTCGTCAATCTGATTCAATGACGGACGCACGGTTATGATCGGGTCAAGAAGCCCTGTTGGTCTGATAATCTGCTCCACGATCACACCCTCGCTCTTTTCAAGCTCATAATCGGCAGGCGTGGCGCTGACATACACCGTCTGTCCGGTCAATGTCTCAAATTCATTGAATTTCAACGGGCGGTTGTCGAGTGCCGCCGACAATCGGAATCCATATTCCACGAGATTCATCTTTCGTGATAAGTCGCCGCCATACATTGCCCTTATCTGCGGAATGGTGACATGGCTCTCGTCAATGATTGTCAGAAAGTCCTTCGGGAAATAGTCCAACAGACAGAACGGACGCATACCCGGCTCTCTGCCGTCAAAGTAACGGCTATAGTTTTCGATGCCTGAGCAGTGCCCTATCTCGCGTATCATCTCTATGTCGTATGTGGTGCGTTCATATAAGCGGTTAGCCTCCAGCTCCTTTGCCTCACGCCTGAAATAATTCACTTGTTCGCCGAGGTCGATCTCCATCTTTGCTATCGCGGTTCCTATTCGTTCGCGGGAAGTCACAAAAACATTTGCCGGATATATGTTAAAGCAGTCATGCTTTCCGAGCGACACTCCGTCCTCAGGATGAATCGTGGAGATTGACTCTATTTCATCGCCCCAGAAAATCACCCTCAGGGTTATCTCTTCATAAGCGAGCCTTATATCTACAGTATCACCCTTGACCCTGAATGTGCCTCGGCTCAGTTCCATTTCATTGCGGCTGTAAAGAGCATCGACAAGTTTGCGGAGAAACACATTCCGTGCTATTTTCTGCCCAACTTTTATGCTCACAACGCTTGCATTGAAGTCTTCGGGGTTACCCACGCCATAAAGGCAAGACACCGACGACACCACAATCACATCACGCCGTCCCGACAAAAGCGCCGAAATCGTGGCAAGACGCAATTTATCAATCTCGTCATTGATCATCAGGTCCTTCTCGATATATTTGTCCGATGATGGTATATAGGCTTCCGGCTGGTAATAGTCGTAGTAGCTCACAAAATATTCCACGGCATTATTCGGGAAGAATTGCTTGAACTCTCCGTAAAGCTGTGCGGCAAGAGTCTTGTTGTGACTGAGGATAAGCGTCGGACGGTTCACCTCCGCGATAACATTAGCCATGGTGAATGTTTTGCCCGACCCGGTCACTCCTAAAAGCGTCTGAGCCTTGGTTCCGGAATTAAGGCCGTCCACAATCTCAGCTATCGCCTGCGGCTGATCGCCTGTGGGACTATATTTCGATTCAAGCTGGAAATTCATCTTTCATTCAGTTTAACCTACAAATATACACAAATCCCCCCACATTACCAACAAGCAAATCAACCAATACGACACACAAATGCCATTTAACCCACAACCATGAAATAATGAAACCATAAAACCGCTACCATGAAACAACCTAACACTATGAAACAATGTAGTGTCGCCACCTGTGGCGACATCCACCATAGAAAACATCCATGAACAGAAAAAGCCATCACAAACCCAACGGGCATCAATGACATCCAACAACCCGACCAACAAAAACAGCCAAGACAAAAATAGCCTATAAGACCACAAGAACTCAGCCGGCATGGAGCATTATAGAAAACCCAAGCCGCCAACAAAACCGGTCTGCAGGACCGCAAGAGCTCCGGCATGAAGCGTCAGCGGAATGCCGGGTAATAATGGCGAAATTAGCTCCAAGCTCTGTAAGAGCGACACGAACAACAGACCGATGCCGTGCAACGGCAATGCAATTATAGCTCCGCCACGAGGCGAAGCCGAGGCGCGGAGAAAGGCACCACCAAGAAACGGGCGTCGAAGACGTCCACCAATACCCGAGAGCTAACGACCGCAACCTCAATGTGCTAATTGTCTGAAAGGCAAACTCTATGCATAGCCGGGATCCAAAATACCAGCCGCCAACAAAACCGGTCTGCAGGACCGCAAGAGCTCAGCCCGGCATGAAGCGTTAGCGGAATGCCGGGTAATAATGGCGAAATTAGCTCCAAGCTCTGTAAGAGCGACACGAACAACAGACTGATGCCATGAAACGGCAATGCAATAAAAGCCACGAGGCGAAGCCGAGGCGCGGAGAAAGGGCACAAACCAACCGAACGTCAAAGACGTCCGCTAAACACCGACAGGCGCCAGCACCGCAAAGCCTACCGCGTAGACATAGTTGACGGCGAGGAGACGCATATAGGTTATTTCAAGCGTCCTGACTTCGCGACGATCAAGGCGGTGACAAAGCTCGCCAAGACTGACGAGGTGGAAGCGGGCAAAGTGATGTTTGACAACTGCTGGCTTGGCGGTAGCGAAGAACTGCGCAAGGATGCCGTGCTGTTCATGGCAGTTCAGTCGCAGCTCGGAGGAGTCCTTAACGGCTGCATGGGCTCGCTAAAAAACTTGTAGAGGCGCACACTCTGGCGGATGATGACGACGAGGACACATTCGCCAAGGGGTGCGCCCTTATACGGGCTAATCTTCACGTGGATATTGAAACGGTTGAAAACGCCGAGGATTGGGCGGCACTATACTCACAAGCAATCTGGCTGGAATGCTGGCGCAATAAAAATAAAGCCGAGCTTATAGCACGGCTGTTCGGAGACGGAAAGAAGCGTTAAGGACGCCAAAATACCCACCAAGGTAACGGACCTTCGCTTTTTTCGGAAAATGCTGATTTACATAGTTCCACCATATAGATGAGCAATCCAAGACCACCGAGTATGAACAAGGCAACCAACAAATAACCTATTATGTGAGCTAAAATATTCATATGAGGATGTGTTACCAATAACATTGTACAAATATAATGAATTAAAACGATATGTCTAGCGTTTTTGACTATATTTTTAACATAGGGGGCAATTATACTGCCATAATCAATGGCATGAGCAGTGCAACCGGAGACTTTTCGGCTAGAGTTGACGGAATGCAAAGCAAGTTAGGGAAATTGACAACCGTGCTTGCCGGTGTTGATTTGGTCAAAAATGCATTTGATGGGCTAAAACAAGCCACAGATGTAATGAGTGCCTCTGGCATAAAGCTTGACAGCCAGATGCATGACCTGAGTGCAGTGGCAGGAGTGACCGGTGATGGGTTGAAGCAGATTGAGAAGTTTGCCCGGGAGAGCGCGAAGGCTTTTGGGACGGATGCCAGTGTTGCCGTGGAGGGTTACAAACTGCTGCTGTCGCAGCTGAGTCCGGAACTGGGTAAATATCCGGAGGCGTTGCGGAGCATGGGTGACTGCATACAGACCACAAGCAAGCTGATGGGAGGAGACGGGGTTGCCGCCGCTCAGGTGCTGACCACGGCTATGAACCAGTATGGCGTAAGCCTGGAGGATCCGACGGCGGCAAGCGCGGAGATGGCGCGGATGATGAACGTGATGGCTGCCGCCGGACAGGCGGGCTCGGCAGAGCTTCCGGCGATCAGCGCGGCATTGCAGCAGTGTGGGATGGCGGCGAAGGCAAAATCTCGTGAACCAAAATGACAGCCGCCAACAAAACCGGTCTGCAGGACCGTAAGAGCTCAGCCCGGCATGAAGCGTTAGCAGAATGCCGGGTAATAATGGCAAAATTAGCTCCAAGCTCTGTAAGAGCGACACCAACAACATACCGATGCCGTGCAATGGCAATGCAATTATAGCTCCGCCACGAGGCGAAGCCGAGGCGCGGAGAAAGGCACAAACCAAACGGGCGTCGAAGACGTCCGCCAACCGCCGAGCTAAATGCCGACAGGCACGAGTCCGTATTTATTAGCTGCACACCCAATCCCACGAGCCCCATCCGGGACGAACCCGTTGAAAAAATTTCATACATGGGGATAAAAAGTGGGTAAATCCCCATAAACCATGCATTATCTTTGCCCAAA
>JAMPGZ010000038.1 GCA_023663655.1 Lachnospiraceae bacterium | reverse complement strand
CTTTTGGCTCTTGACTTGCAAAGAAACGGTCAATGTGTTTCTTGCTCCAAAGGGTTTTGCCGCGTTGCAGTGTCTTTGGAATGTTATTTTCTTTCGCTGCCTTGAACAGCCATGAATTGCTGATACCGAATTTCTCCAACACTTCCTTTGTGGTGTAGAACTCGGTGATGGCTTCTTTCTCTTTTGCAGGACGCAATTCATAGAGATGCGAACCATCAAATAAAGAATTGAGGCTCTCCCGGCTTATCAGAGTTTTGCCCTTGAATTGAAAACAAGGGATAGAATTGGCCGCGAGATAATTGTAAACACTTCGTCTGCTTACGCCCAATAATCGGGCGCATTGACCGGGTGAGATGAATGGACTTTCATCTAAATTTTGTGGGATATTCGCTTTGGCTTGCTCCTTTGCCACATGTCCCTTTCGCTTGGCATCCTTATAGGCGTGTTCTGCACAACGCTTGGAACAATACCGCGTTGTGCATTTGCGGGCGGTGAAAACAGAATGACACCACTCGCATGTCTTGGTGATTTCAATAGTGCTACTCATTCGATTTACGCTGTTATTTCTGTTAATATTCTGTTAAAAGTGTGTAAGGGCGTGCAATGGTGTGCAACCATGTGCAAATCATCCACGACCTTACAGTAGAGTTAGCCTCGGTTGAGTGGTGAGATACAACCGAGATACAAAAATGGGCGTAAAATCGAGCAAAAACGATTAAAATCGAGATTTGCGACAACAAAAATGGCACCCCGTAAAGAGTGCCATACTAATAGATTATGCTAAATTGTGATAGTTGTTGATAACTATGTCATTTTCCGATGCAGAATTTTGAGAAGATGGTTGAGAGGATTTGGTCGGTGGTGATTTCGCCGGTGATTTCGCCAAGGTAATGTGATGTTTCACGCACATCCTGTGCTATGAAATCGCCGGAAATGCCATTGGCGAGACCGTTGATAACTCGAGTTATTGAATTTCGAGCATTGACCAATGCTTCATAATGACGGGCATTGGTGACTATCTTGTCACTCTCCCACTGCCTCACACCCGAAGCCTCTATCATAAGTGTTTTCAAGTCGTCCACTCCACTCCCCTTTTTTGCTGAGATTGACACCTGTGAATATTTTTCTGATATGTTCAGCAATCGGTCCATCTCATCGTTCTTATTTTTAGCAACAATAACAGTTGCCGATTCATTCAGCTTTTCCTCGATTTCAGAAAGCATTACTGCTATTTCTTCATCGCTTTGATTTGGGTCTATGAGAAGTACCACAATCTTCGCTTGTTCAATCTGTTTGAATGCACGATCAATTCCCAACTGTTCAACTTTGTCAGATGTCTCCCTTAAACCGGCTGTGTCTATTATCCGGAAATTAACACCGTCAATTTCCAACATCTCTTCGACCGTGTCGCGCGTAGTACCCGGAATATCGCTTACTATCGCACGCTCATCTCCGAGCAAATTGTTCAGTAATGTTGATTTTCCGGCATTGGGCACACCTACTAAAGCCACCGGCACCCCGGCTTTCAGTGCCTGTCCATCGCCAAACGAACGGCTAAGGGAGCTAACCACGTCATATATCCGATTGGCTATCTCAAGCAATCGGGTTCTTGACGCAAACTCTACATACTCTTCTGAAAAATCCAATTCAAGCTCAAGAAGCGATGAGAGCTCCATCAACTCACTACGCAGATGCGTCAAATGTCCCGAAAATTTTCCTTTCATCTGACTTACGGCAATACGATGCGATGCGCGAGATGACGATGCTATGACATCAGCCACAGCCTCAGCTTCAGCAAGATCCAACTTTCCGGAGGAGAATGCCCTGCTGGTAAATTCGCCAGGTTCAGCAAGCCTACATCCATGATTTATCAGCAGATTCACAAGCTCTCGCTGGATCCACACAGAACCATGCACCGAAATTTCAACCACATCCTCGCCTGTAAATGAATTAGGAGCTCGGAAAACAGTCGACACAGCATTGTCAAGCACCTCTCCCCTATCATCAATCAGATCTCCCAAATGCACAGTGTGGCTTCCTACAGTCGAAAGACTCTTTCCGTGCCATATTTCATCCACTATTTCAATCGCATTTTTGCCGCTGACTCTTATCACAGCTATCCCTCCTACTCCGGGAGCTGTCGACACAGCGCATATCGTATCATCGGTCAAATGTATCATCAGTCCTATTTTGTGGCAAATTTACAAATATTTACCGACAAATATCGCATAACACTACAAGACAATATCAACGGGCTTTCAATGTGCTCCAATAATGGAACCGGCACTGAGATTCAACCATAGCCTCAATCGAATCGGGCAACTGTGAGAAGAAATCATGTCCGGTCACCTTTTCCACGCTATCTACCGAAACGGCTGCTTTTTGCATTCCTCCCTCCACATAACCATTGTTCATTATGAAACCGATGGCTCGTGGCGGATTGGCATACGGCGACAAAATAACTTTGAAAAAACGCTCAGGCACCACTATGCCTGTCGATCCAATAGTTTCCGTCAGTTCATCACTAAGCACCGGTCCGGCAACTATCACAATCGCACTGTCTATTCGAGCCCAGTTACGACATTTTTCCTCAAGACGCTTCCATGCTCCCGAATTCAACGACTTGACCTGAGGACATATATTAGTCATGAAAAATGACTGCTCCATAGCCTCTGCATCCCATTTCATATCACCGGCAGGAGCCATGTGTCCGCGGTCATACCCTGAATAAGAATAATCCCACGGATTGGCACATCCTCTCACCGAAGCATCCGCCATAAAGTCACGGGCACGAGGTTCTGTCCCGTCAGCCTCATCCCCGGTAAGTTCCCAAGCCACCCAATTAGGAATATGCTTTTCCGAATTAAACGACACCGTCATGCCTTTATAATTTATCACCGTATCCGAAAGCCCGGCAGCAGTCAGCACACGTTCATAGTCACTATGGGCTACAATTGAGTTGCCATGCTCATCTTTATTGCATCCCATCAAATGAAATGCCACTCCTATCATTACCGAAATATAAACCATTAATTTCATACATCTGCAAATATAGTGAATATCCATGATAAAACTGCCATCATACCCACCTAAAGCTATCTGCGGTTAAATGCTTGAGTACATAAATGCATATCGTCCCCGGAATCTAACATTCATGCAAAACTCTCATCAAAATCATCAGAAAAATAGACATCACCCTTGTATATCAGACAAAAAATTCCCAATTTTGTTATATAAACAAAGAACTCAATTGAAATAACACCCACGACTATGAGCAGAGAATATACCCCTGAAAACATAACCCATCTGGAGCCTGACGATATTTTTGTATTTGGCAGTAATCTGCAAGGGGCACACTGTGGCGGAGCTGCACGTGTAGCCTACAAGAAATTCGGTGCCGTCATGGGACAAGGCGTCGGCATACAGGGGCAGTCCTATGCCATACCCACAATGCAGAGTGGCGTTGACACAATCAAGCCATACGTCGACGAGTTCATAGAACTTGCCCGCGAATGGGACCAAAACACATTTTATGTCACACGCATCGGGTGCGGCATCGCCGGATTTACCGACGAAGAAATCGCGCCTCTGTTTGATGAAGCCTACGACTTATACAATGTCCGTCTGCCTAAATCATTTGCCGACATTATCGAACGTAACCGTAACAAAAAAATTGAATAATTAAAAATTTAGAGCTTACCCAAAATGGAAGCACCCACCCTAAACGAACACAACAAACAGGAATATCCTCCCATGCACACTGCCGAACATCTGCTCAATGGCGAGATGGCACGGCGTTATGGACACGGGCGTGCATTCTCAGCCCACATTGAGCGAAAAAAGTCAAAACTCGACTATCATCTGCCCAAGGCTTTGACCCCCGAAGAAATTACATCCCTGGAAAATTATATCAACATGGTCATCAACGAGGATGTAAATGTAAGCGAAGAATATATTTCTCAGGCTGAGGCAATGACCCGATTCGACATGAGCCGCCTGCCCGAGGATGCTTCCGACACACTGAGAGTGATTCATATCGGCAACTATGATCAATGCCTCTGTGCCGGCACCCATGTGGGTCACACCGGAGAAATAGGACCGTTCCGAATAACCAGCAGCCGATGGCAAGATGGAGTCCAGCGCATAGTATTCAAACTCGGCTAATTCCGCCTTAGAAAAAATTTAGAATAAACATCATGAAATTCTCTAATATATTTTCATTCATAGCCTTATTATTCATATCAGGATGCAGCGTAAAAGCTGCCAATCCCAATATTGAAGTGTTATCTCCCACCGAATTCAGGACCGAACTGACTGAAAACGCCAACGCATATCTTCTCGACGTTCGCCGACCCGATGAGTTCGCTGCCGGACATCTTCAAGGAGCCCATCTGCTCAACTGGCTCGATTCCGAAAAATTCAAGAAGGAAGCCCGTCTGATTGATAAAACCAAAACCGTCTACATCTACTGTCGTAGCGGAAGAAGAAGCAACGAGGCAGCAAATTATCTAAGCTCACAAGGATATAAAGTCATTGATATGGACGGGGGCATTATCGCATGGGAAAAAGATGGCATGCCCGTGACAACCGACACAAATAACTCCGACCGATGACCGCCCTACCCAATCGCGTCATTTTAAGGATTATACCACCAGTGGAATTACCATTCCTGCAAATATAAGCAGCACGCTTCCCACAGCATAAGTCACCGTATAGCTCATTGCCGGTATTGTGCTGTCAAGATTGTCTTGAATCGCGCCAAGCGCAGCCACAGCATTGCGGCTACCGGCAACGCAACCCAACACCACAGCAGGATGGAACTTGAACAGTCGTGCGCCAATAACCATAGCGAGAATCAATGGCAGAGACGTGCATACTATACCGGCTAAAAAGAATTCAACGCCCACCTGCTTCAACCCAGGAATAAACGTAGGTCCAGCTCCAAGCCCCACAACAGCGATGAATAGATTCAGCCCCACATTGTTCATAAACCACACAACCGGCCGTGGTATGCGCCCAAATGTAGGACGCTTGTTTCTAAGCCATCCCAATATCAATCCGGCAAGAATGGCGCCACCGCTCGTGCTAAGCGAAATAGGGATTCCGCCATAACAAAAAGACAACGCCCCGATAAAACAGCCTATAGCTATGCCAAGACCGATGAACACAACATCAGTCGTCTCAGTGGGTCTGTCAGAAAATCCTATTTCAGCAGTCGCTCCGGCAACATCCTGTGGCAATCCCACAAGAGTAAGCACGTCGCCTTTCTGAAGTTCCGTGCGGGCTTTCATCGGGATGCTGATATCATCACGCAAAATCTTGCGTATCATCACCCCTCGCATATAATCCTGTCCGCGCAATTGAGCTATCGTCATGCCTGCGGCTCCTGACTTAGACACCGTGACAGGGAGATTCTCGGCAGAAAAATTCAAGAGCTCATGATCAGTCACCTCCGAACCTATCCATCCGGCATCATCCACTATCGTCTCTCGGCGTCCGCTCAGAACTATTATATCACCTTTTCTCACTTTTAGCTCCGGCTGTGGATCCTCAATCTCACCCCTCAGCCTCAATCGTTCTATAAAGTGAGTCAACCCCATCTCTTTAATATGTGATTCTATCTCCTCTACAGTCCGCGAGCGGTTGAAATAATCCGACTCTGCCCTATAAGCACGGAAAGATATCGGGCGATTGGCTACAAATGTGCCGGGCTCGGCAACAATATCGCCATTATCCATTTCTGCCTCAAGCTGAGCAGTCTGTTCCTTCACTTTAGTAAGCCCTCCGAGGAGTCTCGGTCCAAAATTTGCTATAACCCATGCCGATCCGATTGTGCCAAACACATAGCACACGGCATAGCACGCAGGAATGATTCCAAGCATCTCATTTTGCTGGGATTCAGGCAAACCGAGAGATTTTATAGTGCTGGATCCTACACCTATGACCGCAGAAAATGCCTGCGATCCGGAGAAAAGCCCCACAGCTTGACCTTTGTTATAACCCATGACAAGGCTCACAGCCACCACTGTAGCGATACAAAGCATGACTTCCAAACACGCAAATCCTATCTGACGCAAACCCTCCCCTTTCAATGATCTGAAAAACTGAGGACCGACCGAGTAGCCTATAGCGAAAAGAAACAGCATGAACGCCACTGACTTTAATGTGTCAGAAACAGGAATGTCCAACTGCCCTATTAAGACTCCGACTATAAGAGTCGATGTGACCGGACCAAGGGAGAATGACTTGATTTTAAGCCCTCCTATCCAGAATCCCAACCCTATGGTCAAAAAGATTGGAATAACAGGATTATCTCGAAATATGTCAGCAATAAATTCTATAAACATGAAGCAAAGCAATATGACGAATTATTAAACCAAATCTGCAATTATGTTAATTTAACATCTATAATAACATTACTAATGCAAAATTGGTTCGTGCTGAATCGTGTCGATACACAATGCTACGGCATATCACCATCTATGATTATATTAGGGAGAATATCTAAAAGCAGAAATTAAATGATTAATTTTGCATTTTGAGATTAACTTGATTCCATTACGCATTATGACAATGATTGAAACAGAAAGACTGATACTTCGCCCTTGGCGTGAGGATGATGCCGACGACCTTTTCCGTTATGCTTCCGATGAAAGAGTGAGCAAGATGGCACTTTGGCAGTGTCACACATCAGTGGAAATGAGCCGTGAGGTAATAACTCAGTTTTTCATGCCATATAAAGACACATTTGCCATGACGCTGAGGGAAACCGGAGAAGTCATCGGCTGCATAGGGCTTGTACCTATGGGAGAAGAACATTACCCCGCCGCTGAAAATGAACGCGAGGTTGGCTACTGGATAGGCTATCCTCATTGGGACAAAGGACTTACGACAGAAGCCCTCAAATCATTCATGCAATACTGCGGCAATAAGACCGAGCTTCATTCCATACTGCTCACCACTGATTTACGAAACAAAGGATCGCAAAGAGTTGCTGAAAAATGCGGATTTGTACAGTTTGACAGATATGACTTTGACGGAATTGAAAGCCTTGCTTACAGGAAAATATTGACATCCGACACAATCCAATCATGCTCCGAAACCGACTATCCGGAACTTATCGGTATATGGGAACGCTCAGTAAGATCCACCCACCATTTCCTTCCCGAACATTCTATCTTGGAGATAAAAAACAGCCTGTCGGAAGAATATTTTCCAAAAGTGGATTTATACGGCATCGAGCGCAACGGCATTATCTGCGGTTTTATCGGAATAGCCGCCGACAAGATTGAAATGTTGTTCATTGATGATTGCCATCGCGGAAAGGGGTTAGGCACGAGCCTCATCAATCATGCAATAGCACTCGGAGCTACAACCGTCGACGTGAATGAGCAAAACACTGAAGCCCTTAAATTCTACACAGCACGTGGATTTCAAGCAATAAGCCGTGATGATTATGATGACGCGGGCAGACCATATCCCATATTACATCTTGCATTATCATGACATATTGTTTTTCATCAGATATATCATGTCTTTAAGCCTCACTCCCTCCTCAATTATAGGATGGTCATAATTTAGCGTGAAAAAATCAGGGACAACTCCACACACTGAATAGCCGCATGATTGATAAAACCTCAGCGTAGATGGTGTCTCTCCGGTTCCAAGACGAAATTTCTTGCCCTTGAAAACTGATTCAACGTGGCTCAACATCGCCTTCCCAATCCCCCTGCGTCTCATCTCAGGAGCCACTGCAAGATTCTTTATTTCAATCCAGCCGTCAGGCTCAACCATCGCTGCGCAGACAGCAATCTCCATGCATCCAATCATCCCTACAAACACTATGCTGTCAGGCAGATACTTGCCTATCATCTCCTCCGACTCATCGCCAATCAGCAATAAAGGCATCAAGCGTTCAATTCCGCTTGAGACTTGGTCTATTTTCAGCTCACGCAAAGACTCATGCTGACTTTTTGCTTTGGAAGTAATTCTCTTCACAAATTCCGATTTAGCTTCAGTATATCCGTCTCGATCATTCCTATACTCAGGCAAAAGACTCATTTTAAGCGATTCATATTCTGCGGCAATTTCAGGATGTGAAATAAGATAATCGCGGAAATACACCTCATCTTTATTTCCGGCAACGCAAATATGCACGTGAAACACCTTCTCGGCAAATCCATTCACAGTATAACCTTTATTAAAACTCATACGGGAGGGAGATTCCGACATACAGATGTATCCATTCATTTCCAACACATCCTTAACCTCATTCCAATCACATTCAGGCGAAACCTCAACAAGCAGATCAACAATCGGTTTTGCCTGAATACCAACTATCGCAGTGCTACCAATGTGACTGACGACAGGCAGAAACGAAGCCAGTTTCTCCGAGAGAAGCCTTATTTCTTCTTCCGCCCAATTTTTCCATTGCGGATTATATTCCTCCAAAACCACGGGAAACAATTCCCACAATTCCTCCAACGTCATATCTTTCAACTCCTTGCCCATCATCTCAACCTATATTACAATTCTATTGATTCATAACGCAAATTTAGCAAAAATAAGAAATGCTGTGCAACGGCAATGCGATGCTGCCTCGCATAACCATACATATACACAATGACAAAACTCAGCAATCACACCGACTCATCTCCTATCAAAAAATGTCATTTCCGAAAAAAGATGCCTGATTGCATCCAAAGGAGCGTAAATTATCATACGCGGACCGGCATATCTCATCACGGCTTTGATACGTAACTTCATATCAGGGCTATAGCAGTGCACCTTGCATTTTCGACAACTTGTTTTCCTATCACCAAAAGGACACTTCCTCAAACGACAGGTTGCATATTCAATCAATTCGGCACAACTCTGACACAACTCATTATTGTCTTCCTTACGGCGGCAATAAATTTTTATCATACGAGTCACAACCCGTATCTCACTGTCTATTTTTGACACGGCTGTATTTGGATTTGACAATCTCATAAGAGCTCTTCACCATATCCAATATTTCGGCATTGGATATATCCCCACCGAAATTGAGTTCTATCCAGTATTTCTCACTCATGTTTTTAGGCTTACCGCAGGAATCACGGGTCGCAAGCAACTCAGCGATAGAATCAGGATCCCCTTTCACCGTCACACCTGTGAAATAGTCCATATTGACCATGCAAAACATATGGTCACACACATAGAACACAAGAATTGAATTAAATCTTGCAGCAAATTTACCAAACGGTGTCTTTTCTGTAACTCCGGCGAAAGAAAGACAATATTCTCTGAATTGCTCTATATTCATTATTCAAACTAAATAAAAATATGCAGCACATATACCCGGCTGCAACATATCGATGCAATGCAAATTTACAAATTTTTTAATGATTTTTCCCGAATTATTTTGGATATCCAAACTAAATTCATTAAATTTGTGATTGAATAATTATTGCATCCATAACCAATGAAGAGAACACTCATATCCATAGCTGTTATGTTAGCGACAGGCATTATGTTGCCCGGCATTATACAAGCCGACAACACGATGCAGGATATGACTGTTATAACCTCAGCACCCACCGTTAAAGCGATATCTCAAGGTATAGAATTGACAGTTTCCGATGGAGACGCTCATCAATTTTATATTTACTCAATCACCGGACAGATGATAAAATCAGTTGAAGTGAGAGAATCGGCGGTTGTTGATTTGCCTTGCGGCTACTACATTGTAAAATGCCGCGAATGGTCAAAGAAAATAGTCGTAAAATAATTTTACGATTTTTTTCAGCAACAAGTGTGCCAAGCACGCTTTTTTTTTGCCCCGATATTGTTATATATACATCTATATCAAACTTAGTTGTCTTAAATTATCTAATTAATGAATTTAAATCTAATGAATCTCTGCAAGGGCACGATTTTAGCTACTGCCGTAATGTGCGGCTCAAGTGCATCAGCCGCTAATCCCGATGCCCGATTTGAAGAATTTGCCACCTATGATGGCAACGATCTCGAACTCGTAGTAAACGCCTCAGGCACACACTTCACCCTTTGGTCTCCTGAAGCAGAAGATGCCAAGGTAATACTCTATCCCACCGACCGAAATTCGGCTCCCCTTGACACTCTCACGATGCTGCCAAGTGAAAACGGAACATGGAGAGTGTCAGTTCCACAACAGCTTTACGGAAAGTTCTACACGTTCAAGATAAAATATCACGGCAAATGGCTCAACGAGACTCCGGGAGTATGGTCTAAAGCCCTTGGTACCAATGGCGAGCGTGCGGCAATAATCAACTTCCGCAACACCGACCCCGCAGGTTGGGAAAAAGACAAAGGTCCGTCTATAAAACACATCAACGACGCCGTTATATATGAAATGCACCACCGCGACTTCTCCGTTCACCCAAATTCGGGAATAGTCAATAAAGGAAAATTCATCGCCATGACTGAAGAGGGCACCAAAAACACCCTTGGTGACAAAACAGGCATTGATCACCTGAAAGAGCTTGGCATAACACACGTCCACATCCTTCCATCCTACGATTTCAACAGCGTGGATGAGAGTCAGCTCCCAAGCAATCAATACAACTGGGGATATGATCCCGTCAACTATAATACTCCCGACGGATCCTACTCGACCAATCCCGCCAATCCGGAAACAAGAATCCGCGAGATGAAAGAAATGGTTCAGGCTTTACACAACGCGGGCATAGGCGTAGTAATGGACGTGGTCTATAACCACACCGCTCTTAACGACGACTCCAACTTCTCGCTTACAGCTCCGGGATACTATTACCGCCACCGCGACGACGGATCCTACAGCGACGCTTCCGGCTGCGGCAACGAAACAGCATCAGAACGTCAGCAGATGCGTGATTTCATCGTAAACTCCGTCAAATACTGGGCTGACGAATACCACATCGACGGCTTCCGCTTTGACCTGATGGCAATCCACGACACAACCACAATGAACCAAGTGGCACGTGAATTAAAAAAGATAAATCCCGATATATTCGTTTATGGTGAAGGATGGACCGCAGGCGACTCTCCACTGCCGGTAGAACAACGCGCCCTTAAAGACAATGTTTCCGCAATGCCTGAGATCGCAGTATTCAGCGATGACTTGCGCGACGCTGTGAAAGGGCACTATTCCGATGCTTCCGATCGTGGATTTGCCACAGGAAAACCGGGACTTGAAGAAACCGTAAAAATCGGTATCGTAGGTGCCACTGCACACCCACAGGTAAACTATGAGCTTGGCAACAACTCGAAAAAGCCTTATGCGCTTGCTCCGACTCAAGTCATAAACTATGTGTCATGCCATGATGATCTTATGCTCACCGACAAACTTGCCAAATCAATGCCCGATGCAACCGAGGCGGAACGTCAGAGAGCCGATAAACTCGCACAGACAATCGTGTTCACCTCACAAGGCACACCATTCATGTTTGCCGGAGAAGAGATTTTCCGCAACAAAAAAGGTGTACACAACTCTTATAAGTCGCCCGATTCCATCAATGCTATCGACTGGAATCTCAAGCACGAAAACGCCGACATATACAATTACTATCGCGAGCTGATAAAACTACGCAAATCCCACCCGGCATTCCGAATGACCACTACCGAAGATGTCGCCAAGCATCTTGTATTTGACAAGGTAAAGTCCGACAATCTTATTTCATATTCACTAAAGGATCACGCTAACGGCGATTCATGGAAAGAAATAAAGGTTATATTCAATGGTGCCGACAAGGTGCAGGAGGTGAAAATTCCGTCAGGAAACTGGCTCGTAATAGCTCGCGACGGACAAATTAAAGCCGACGGCATGGGACAGATGAAAGGAGGCAAAACCATCGTGGAGCCACGCTCGGCACTAATTATCGCTAAAGAAAAATAGCCCGATCTCAATGCATCACAAATAGCCATGGACGCAATTGCATTCATGGCTATTTTATTTTTTAATCATTAAGCAGTATCTTTGCAAAAACATTACAAGCATGGCAAAAATCGACATAGAGGAAATATTGAATGACAAGGGAGTAAAACCGACCGCCAACCGTATTCTCGTGCTGAAGGAACTGACAAAAGTATCACATCCCGTAAGTCTTGCCGATCTGGAAATTTCATTGGAATTTTCAATGGACAAGGCAAGTATTTTCCGAGTGCTCGAACTATTTGCTGAAAAAGATGTGGTTCATGTCATCGAAGATGGGAGCCGTTCTCTTAAATATGAATTATGTCGCAGTGGAAAGCATCATAGCATATCTGACCAACACGTACACTTCTACTGTGAGAAATGCAAGGAAACATATTGTTTCAAGACTGTCAGTGTGCCGGTGATTGACATTCCCGACGGTTTCAGCCCGCATTCCATAAATTACATGATTAAAGGAACCTGCCCGAAATGCAGTCTATGACTCGGTCTTATTTATTCTCGCAAGTATACGTTTGACATTGCTATTTCAAGACGTTCCAGGGGATATTGATAATGATTTCCTATGACCGTGCGATACGTGTCGTCGGAGATAGCTTGCAATCTCTTCGGTACATTTCCCTACCGTAGCAAACGTCTTCCTTGAATGCAGCGGGATTTTTAAGCCAGATAAACAACAAAACCCAATAGCTTGACAATATCAGGGAGCTACCGGGATTCAAAACTAAACCCCGAGGTTTGTCTTTCAACAGGGACACTCGGGGGATTCCGTTGTAAAGTTAAGAGTTTTTTCGTAATTTTACAAATCCGAACAAGTTAAATTTCGCAAATGAATTACGAAGACTATGAAAAAGATTTTTCGCCTGCTCGACTTAACCGCTATCTTGCAGCATGCGGAGGCAATAAAGCCAAAGCCTTGGCTCTCTATAGACATAACGTGAAACTTTGTCAAAAGTTTTACGGCATCCTCAACGTCTTTGAGGTAGTGCTTCGCAATGCAATAAATCTCCATTATCAAGCCCATTTCGTTGACAACGATTGGATTATCAATCAATGTGCTGACAGATATATGCTTTCTACTGCCCCGCAGCGTTACGAGATACAGAGGACTGCCACTGAATTAAGACGGCATGGCAGATATTCCAACGACCGCCTTGTGTCCTCCGTGACATTTGGTTTTTGGACTTATCTTTTCAATAGATTACCTTATCGTGGAGGAGGAAACACTCTTTTGCAGATATTTCCGAACAGAACACCTGGATTGGCACAACGCCCGATTTTTAATGAGCTTCAACAAATCAAGTCATTCAGAAATAGGATTGCCCATCACGAAGCTATCTGTTTTAATCTAAACGGAGAGGTTGACTTGTATTATGCCAAAACCAATTTCGAACTGATTAAGAAATATGTGCATTTCCTCGGATATGACCCCACCAGATTGTTTTTGGGAACAGGTATACGTCCATATTCCATTTTTGAGAAGATTTCTAATATATAAGTCCAAGGTTATACCTATGAAGAATGCCCTGATAACACCCTATATCGGAACCGGTGATTGACATTCCCAACGGTTTCAGCCCGCATTCCATCAATTACATGATTAAAGGAATCTGCCCGAAATGCAGTCTGTGATTCTGTCTTATTTATTCTCGCAAGTATATGTTTGACATTGCCATTTCAAGACGTTCCATGGGATATTGATAATGATTCCCTCTGACCGTGCGATACGTGATGTCAACACCCTGTCTGCGGAGATAGCTTATAATCTCTTCGGTACATTTTCCCACTGTAGCAAATGTCTTGTTCCTTGAATGCGGCTCGGCATCGCCCAACAACATGAAGCACCTCCCTGTCTTTCCTGAAAAAGACTGTGCTCTCACCCACTCCACAAATCCCTTATACCAGAATGAACCTGAAAGAGAAGCTATGTTGTGGAAAAAATCGCTGCGTGCCCACTGCCACAGCGAGAACAGCCCTGACAATGACACTCCGATTAAAGTCCTTTCAGGCGATTGACTGCATCCGATTCTATTTTCAACAAATGGAACAACAGTTTTCGTAAGCGTATTGAAAAAGTCATCGGCAAACCCTTTGAAGTCGGGCGACCCTTTCGGCTCACCGGGAGCTTCCCATGGGGTCAAATCATTATCCCAATCCATTCCCGTGATGACCACTATTGTCGTGCCATATTTTGATGCGGCAGCATCTATCCAATCGTCCGATATGCTCATCGGATACAATAAGTAAGCGATTCTGTCGGTCACTGTATGCCTACAACATGTACAATTCAACCCTCCCGATGTAAACCTCTCAATCTTCATATTTCATCATATCTTTCATGTCCATAAACCCGACTTCGTTATACACGCTTCTGCCCATATCGGTAGTTTCAAGGTATATTTTCCCACAATTCCCGGCACGGGCTTCCTGTATAAGGTGCCGAAGAATCGACGTAGCCACACCCTCGTGTCGAAATGCCGGACGCACATACACATTCATAATATAAGCGCATCTGCCTGAATGATTATCAGGCGACGGCAGCTCATCATAAAAGCACACTGCGCCGCAACCGGCTTCTTCGCCATTTCGACAGGCAATGACAGCAAAATGTGTGCCGTCGGGCACGTGCTCGGCATAAAACCGCCGGTTGGCAGCAAGCAACGCCACATCAGGCTCCGACCCGAACACGTTTTCCAGAACCTCCCTGCGCCATTTCATAAGACGGTCAATATCAGTAAGTCTGCGTAATTCAATCATCGGCAGCCTCCTTCAAGACAATAGGCAGAGCCGACATATCGACCTTGCCACGTTTGTTGACCGGAATCTCCTTGACAGCCACAAAAAATTCCGGAATCATGAAATCCGTAAGTTCTTCCCGCAGCCATTCCTTGATCTCATGCAAAGAATACTCTTTCTTGGAAGGAACAAAATAAGCCACAAGATAAGCAAGTCCGGCATCATCATTAAACGCCCTGACTATTCCCCTCTCAACATCGGGCGATGAGTTAAGCACATTCTCCACCTCCTCAGGCTCAACACGCTTGCCAAGTATCATCACCTGCTCATCGCGCCGGTGCAGAAAAGCTATATTCCCGTCAGGCAGAACATACCCCATGTCTCCACTGCGATACATCCGGCTTCCATCAGCAAGCCTTACGAAATTCTTTTGCTCAGGTGGATTGCCGAGATAACCGGCTGAGACCCCTTCGCCGAATATACATATTTCTCCTGTCACACCCGCAGGCACTTCGTTGCCGGCATTATCCATTATTTTGACACTAACACCTTTCACCGCCTTACCGATAGAATATGTGCCATCATCAAGCGGATCGGTATTATCACAACGGAAATATGTGGCGCATACCGTAGTTTCCGATGGTCCATAAGTGTTGTAAATCATCACATCCTTGCCTGTCATCCTGTCAATATATGATGCACGAATCACATCCCCTCCACTGATAAGCAAGCGCAACGATTCAGGCAAAGCAGCAAGCTTATTCATCTCAGCAAGCAGATAAGGGAAACCGCTTATCTGCGTAACCTTATGTCTTTCGACAAAATCCATCAATGCATCAATACTTCCATTCACCACCTCCGATGGAGGAATGGCAAGCGTGGCACCGTTAAGAAGCGTCGTGAACACTTCCTCTACAAATATGTCAAATGAGCAGACCGAGTATTGCAACATCACATCGCCCGGCTCAGTATGAAACTCCGCTTCAAAAGCCTCGGCATAATTCACCACGCTGTGATTCTCAACCTTAACCCCCTTAGGATGCCCGGTGGTTCCGGATGTATAAAGTACATAAGCAAACCCGTCAGGACGCGAACAATCGGGAAAAGCGGGACAATTCCCATTCAATCCTTGGCAAAATTCATCTGTTATCACGAGAGTCACACCCGCTTTTCCCATCATATACCTGATTCTGTCGGCAGGAAGCGATGGCTCGGCAGGAATATAAGCCGCCCCTGATTTCAAAACCGCAAGAATTACCGCCATCATATCTATGCCGTGACTCATTACCACGCCGATAAACTCATGCTTTGCATCGCCTATTTTACCGACAATGGCATTTACACGGCAATCTAATTCCGTATATGTGATGCTCTCACTATCTGTTATGACAGCAACTGCATCAGGTTGCCGCATCACCCATTCATGAAAACGGGAATATATCGTGTTTCTATCCATATCAATAAAAGCCCTGTGCCGCCATTTTTGTTCACACGACACAGGGCTTTTACTAACATGGCGTTTATCCTATTTGATTTTATGCTACTAATTTAGAATTTTCAGCCATGAGGTCACTGATTTACGGGCTTGTTCACGATTGTTCTGTGCAGTTTCGCCACGCACCGCAAGCCCTTTGGCAACAAATGCACCTTTACAGACATCAGCGATATATCTTTCAGTGTCTGAAAGTCCGCTTCCCTCGTGGGTACAGAACGGCACGACGGTCTTGCCTGTCCAATCATGTTTTTCCAAGAAAGTATATACCGGCATGGGCATATCCCCCCACCAGTTGGGATAACCTATGAAAATAACGTCATAGTCCTCCACCTTTACATCGCCTTTTATTGTAGGACGAGCTTTCTGTA
This sequence comes from Lachnospiraceae bacterium, assembly GCA_023663655.1. Classification (GTDB taxonomy): domain Bacteria; phylum Bacteroidota; class Bacteroidia; order Bacteroidales; family Muribaculaceae; genus Muribaculum. Next base: position 2,702 of record JAMPGZ010000038.1, on the reverse strand, counting down.
CCTTCTCTTGCTTGGCAATCTCCACCACTGCATTATATGAATCGTGAGGATATTCTTTTTCCGGCACAATCTCAAAAATAGTACCGCCGGTGGATTCGGCTATGATTTTTGCAATGATATGAGTATTGCCCTCTGCGATATTACCCACACCGTAGTTTTCGCCGGTATGGGAGAAAAACACCACAAGTATTTTCTTGCCTGATAATGTAGTTTCCATACTTTTTTCACTCGTTGTTTTTGGTTCGGCAGCCGATTTGGAGTTATTGCCCGCACATGACATCATTGACATGGCAGAAACAATAATCATGGCAACCATGCTGATTATTTTTCTCATTCGTAATCGGTTTTGTATCTTATCCATAATGTATCATTCTCTATAGGCGCCACACTTACCAGCGACAATTTCACCGGCATTCGATCCATATCGGGAATGCCGTCAAAAAGAGCGGTTTGCCCTTTTCTTCCGTCAATGCCCGGAGCGAGCAACAAACTCACCTCATCAATAAGTCCCGCAGCAAGGAAACCACCGTTGATGTGCCCGCCTCCGAGTACAGCCATACGCTCCACTCCAAACTCAGAGCTAAGTATTTCCATGGCAGCCGGCAAATCTATCGAATTATTGCCGATACATATATATGATATCCCCTCTTTTTTGAGCATTTTAAGATATTCCCGAGTGACTTGCTCACTGACGATGCAGATAAGAGGAACCCCATCTATTTCTGAGGAGTTCCATCTTAGCCTACCGCACGTATCAACAGCCACCATATATGCATCGGAATCCAACGCCTTATAGACCGAAGTCATACCAAATGGAGTATCGTCACCGGCAATGAACGGTTCTTTCGCCGCATTGTAGTGTTCCATTGTGACTCTGCCCTCAAGCAAGGTCGGGCAGTCAAGTTTCTCAAGGGTTTCATAATATTCGTCGCCGCTGATTTTGTCTACCATCGCACAGTCGATGCGTCCGTCGATTGATGCCACCATGTGGCACACTATATATGGTCTTTTCATTTTGAGTCGGGGTTAAGAGGTCCGTAAAAATATGATGCTGTGGCACCTCCGTCAATCAGGAAGTCGGCACCGGTAATGAACGCTCCCTGCGGACGCATCAGAAGTTCCGCCACATTCGCCACTTCATCAGCAGTTCCGGGTCGTCCTGCGGGACACTTGGCAAACATATTTTTATAGAAGTCGCCACGGGGACCGTTGAACTCGTCGATAGCAAGCGGAGTGACAATTATGCCGGGAGAGATGGAGTTGATGCGTGCCCCGCGTTCTCCCCATTTCACAGCCTCTGCCATCACGCGCTTCACATTGCAGCGTTTCGCCATCTGGTAGGCTTGGAGTGTATCCGTAATGTTTTCCGGTTGGAGCATATCGAGCGAAAGCAATTCATCGGTCGGTGTTGTGGCAAGCTGTCGATCCTGTTCCGGTGTCAAGGCGGGCATACGGTGTCCGCTCTGGCTGGAGATAGTCACACCTGTTCCTCCCGGTTTTATTACCTTGCCAACTTCTTCAAGAAGCACCGCTGTACCGTAAAGGTCAACATGAAGTATCGTTTTTATCGGTGCCTGACTTGGCGATACACCGGCAGCATTGACAAGCATTGAAATCTCGCCATATCTCTGAGCCTGAGCGATTAACGACAGTATTGACTCACGGCTCGACAAGTCCATTTCAAACGGCGCGGTGTCAAATCCGGCATTATTCATTATCGTGCATATCGCCTTTGCATTGTCGATGCTACGGTCGCCAATGACAATCTTCATACCGTAGCCCATCCGACGGGCTATCGCCATGCCTATCTGACCGGCTCCGGTCAGTATCATCACTTCTTTATTCATGAAAATCTTATTTTGGATGATGCAAAATTAATATATGGCAATGTTAAAGTACAAACCATAAATACGGCACTCATAACCAAATTTACTGATTTTAGCAATCTGACCACAAGCATCATAAGTGCTGTGAAAAGAACTCGGTCAGTTTTCCCACAACCAGCTGTACATATTCGGGCACATAGTAGGTTCTTATATGTGTGGCTCCCGGCACGAGGAACATCTCCTTGTCCTGTGTGCCTGTGGCGTTGCTGAAGCAATGCTCGGTCATATAGAACGTATCGGCGACGCTGCCCGCAATCATCAACAAAGGCTGATTTATAAGGTACATGCCTTCTGATGGGTCGAAGCCCATCAGGTCAACAAGGCTGCTCTTCGTGTAGCGGAAAGTGGAGTTGGGATGAGCATAGTTGACGATATAGTAGTCATAACCATCGCGGTAGAGGTCGAAGGGCAGTTTTGCCGCCTGTTCAGGAGTCATGCCGCTCATGTCGCCTATATATTCGGGAGTGCCTGTCACGGCTTCGCGTTGACGGGCGACGCAGGCATCGGCAAGACGTTCCTGAACGGTGTTTATCTGGGTGTCGAGGAATCCGTTGCGGCGAACAAGTCCGGAGTTGAACATGCTGAGTGTCGCCACTGCTTTGAAACGCTTGTCGGTCTGTGCGGCGGCGAGAGTGTAGCCGCCACCGCCACATATTCCTAATATGCCCATACGGTCGGTATCAACGCCGGGATATTGTGCCAGAATGTCAGCGGCACGGTGGATATCCTCGATGCGGTTCGACGGTATATCCTTCTGGCGGGGCATACCCTCGCTTGCGCCCTGATATGCGGCATCGAAAGCGAGGCAGATATATC
>JAMPGZ010000037.1 GCA_023663655.1 Lachnospiraceae bacterium | reverse complement strand
CGAAGCTGCCGTCACTACCGGTTTCGGGGATACGCATTCATTCCCCATACGCTCCAAGGGCTCCCGACAGTCACACCAAACCATACGGCTCATAATTGTACTCTTGCGGTTCACACCGGCAAGAGCATTGCTATATAACCGCTTTTCACCATGCACCATAATCAAACCTCTCTATGTTGCAATTTGAAAAATTGAGCTAAAATTTATAAAATTTGAATAGCAATATTTGACTATGTAGCATAGATTCCTTAACTTAGCGAAGTTGAACATAAAACATCCAAGCCATGGCTGATGACAAAGAACTGCAATTTGACGAAGATGAAGCTGTAAAATTCATCCGCAACTATATGCCGGAAAATATCCGCACACTTTATTCCGACGACGAAATACTTAACATCGTCGACATGATATGGGATTATTATGAGCAGAACGGCATGCTTGAAATATCTGCCGACGGATATGCCGATGACACCGATCCGGAATTGCCCAAAATCCTTGACTACGTGAACAAGATGCTGAAAAAGGATAAGCTCGCCGTGGTCGACACCAACGATGTACACTTCATCGTCGAAGGTGAACTTGAGTATGAGAAATCCATCGGTCTTGAAGACGCATAACCGCCTGCCGATGCTGATGACGAAATTAAAACCCATCTGCCTCATTCTGCTTGCAGCATTTGCTTTGCCTGCGAGCGGGCAAAACATATTCTCTTCCATAAAGGAGAAAATCATGGGAACGCCGGCGACCGAGAAAGTCGAGAAAAAAACAAAATCACAAAAAAACTCTGACACCCCCGACCCGCTGGAACTCTCACTTGATGAAAATCTGGCTACGCCCGAGATCCCTGAAAAATATCACGACCAGATAGTAGCCCACATGAACGGTCTCGCAAAAAAAATAGCAGCCCACAAGCGGGAGCGCGTAGAGACCATGAGAAACGGGGAGATAGTGGTCACCACAATAGCCACCGATCTTCTGTTTGCGCCCAATGACACTATACTCGGAAAAAACTCACATTCCCTCCTAAATACTTATGCCAATCTCTTGCATCAACCGGGAATGTACAAACTGGTCATAGTGTGTCACACCGACAACACCGGTTCGGAAAAATATACCGATGCCCTCAGCGAAGCACGCGTCAACAGCGTGAGCGAATATCTTCTCCACGGTAGCAATGACAATCATGCCACACTGGTGCCATACGCCCTCGGAGCAAGCGACCCGCTATACCCTAACAACACCATGGACAACCGCAGAGCCAACCGGAGACTGGAGATATTCATCGTCCCCGACGTTCTGCTGATTGAAATGGCTAAAGCCAACAAACTCCAATAATACAATAAATTAAACTTTTTAAATGAAACATTCAAGTATCATTGCCATTGCTTTGGGAGCATTGGCAGTATCATGCGCAAACCAATCAGAGGGAGGCAAATACACCGTAACAGCACCCGCTAAAGCCGACGATGCTGGAAAGATGGCATACATCGTCAACTACGATTCAGGAGACAAAATCGACAGTGTCCTCGTCGAAGGCGAATCAATCGTGATGGACGGCACCGTGACAACAGCACTCCCCGCACGCCTCATCGTGGGCAGCCGCCGTGCCTCGACTTTCATCCTCGAAGCCGGAGACATCACCATCGACTCTATGGGAGTCGCTTCCGGAACAAAGCTCAACCAAGAATTTGATGAATATATGACCGCAGGCGACTCCTTGTCGGTTGCGTTCGGAAAGGCTGAAACCGATTCAGCACGCCAGGTGATCTACGACGCCTACCAGGAACTGACCCAGACCGCAATCACCACTCAGGCAGGAAACCCCATCGGATTCTTCGCATTCACCAATCTCGCCTACGACCTCACCCCCGAGGAGCTTGACAGCATCATCAAAGTGCATCCTGAATACCTCGAATACACCCGCATCCAGAAACTTCAGGAGATGAACAACAACCTTAAGGCAACAGCCCCCGGCACCAAGTTCAAAGATTTCACCATCGAAGGCGACAGCACAGTTTCATTCAGCCAGTATGTAGGCAAGGGCAAATTCACCATTGTCGATTTTTGGGCAAGCTGGTGCGGTCCATGCCGCCGCGCAATGCCGCAGTTGAAAGAACTCTACGACAAGTACCATTCAAAAGGTCTTGACGTGCTCGGAATAGCCGTGTGGGACAAGCCCGAGGACACTAAAGAGGCAATAGAGCAGCTCGGTTTACCCTGGCAGCAGATCATCAACGCGCAAAACGTGCCGACCGACATCTACGGAATTTCAGGCATACCTCACATCATGCTCATCGGTCCCGATGGAACAATCATCGACCGCAACCTCCACGGCGACACTCTCAACAACATCGTGAAGCGAGCCATGGAGCACCCCGAATCGTTCAACGCTCAGTAAGCCATCGACGCAGCCGGCTCCAGAATAAAAGCTCCACAACGAAAGCCACAATGGCTCCGGCTGCATCAGCTACAAAATCAAGAATATCCTCGCTTCTCCCCACATCCATCCAGGATTGAAGAAGCTCTATCACACCGCCGAAAAGGGTTGTCAACGCCAACAGGCACAACAACATCCCTTTCGGCGGTGTCATTTTGTCTTTTCCATATCGCGAACGCATATAATCGTAAGCCACACACCCCGACAACCCGAACATCATCAAGGCATGAACCACCTTATCAGCTCCCGGAAACAATGGGATATCATTCTCAGGCAACGGATTAGGATACAACGTAAGATACAGCACAGCCACCAGCACCACAAACGACGCAAGTCCCACAGGCATGGCCGACAATAATTTTCTCATAATATATTTATTTGTATATCAATACTCTGTATTTTCGGGTGCAAATTTAAGAGTATGTTTGGAATTAACACCAATCACCACATAATTAATTATGAACAGCCGGCAAAAATATGATTTTTTCACATAATAGCTATCAAAATATAATATTTTGAATTTTGCCGCACAGAAAAGCCGTCAATCTGAAAGATTTTCACTAATTTTGCGCCGACAAAAAACAAAGCAAATCACTATTATGGCACAAAAAGCCCAGTTTGGAAGTAAAATAGGACTCATTGCGGCAACCGTGGGATCGGCTGTCGGCTTAGGAAACGTGTGGCGTTTTCCTGCCGAGGCGCAGGCTAACGGCGGAGCCGCCTTCCTCTTGCTCTATATATGCTGCGTGTTCCTGCTCGGAATTCCTGTGATGCTTGCCGAATTCACTCTCGGCAGAGGGTGTCGCAGCGATGCAGTTGGAGTGTTCCGCAAGCTCGCCCCACGCACCCCGTGGTGGATAGTGGGAGGAATAGCGATCCTCGCCTCCTACCTCATCCTGTCATTCTACATGGTGGTCGCAGGATGGACATTCGAGTATATGTGGCAATCTATCACAGGCGACCTTTACACCCCGATAGAAGGGGTGTCGGCAATCAGCGCCATTGAGAATCTCGACACTCAGTTCTCCGCCAAAATGCACGAGTACATCCTGACAAGCACACGACCGCTCATCATGACCTACATCATGATCGCTCTCAATCTTGCCATCCTGCTCATGGGTGTGAGAAAAGGCATCGAAAAAATGTCCAACATACTCATGCCGTTGTTGTTCATTCTCCTGCTCATATTTGCCGGTGTCGCCCTCACGTTCCCCAAGGCAACCGAGGGTCTGGAATTCTTCCTGAAACCCGATTTCAGCAAGATCACTCCCGGGGTGATTGTCAACGCGCTCGGACAGGCGTTCTTCTCTCTGTCGCTCGGCATGGGCATCCTCATCACCTACTCAAGCTATTTCCCTAAGGACACAAAACTCACCCGCACCGCCGTCACCGTGTCGCTGCTCGACCTTCTTGTGGCTGTGATGATGGGATTCATCATCTTCCCGGCTGTGGAGTCATTCGGACTCGCATCTCACAACCTCGAGGGAGCCACACTCGTGTTTGTCACACTCCCTGAGGTGTTCGCCCAGATGGAAGCCACACGCCTGTGGTCGATACTGTTCTTCCTCCTGCTCATGGTTGCGGCGCTCACCTCCACAATCTCGCTTGCCGAGGTCTCTATCGCATTCCTGCAGGACCGGTTCAAGCTCAAGCGTGTTGCCGCCTGCTGCACAGTCATACTGCCTCTCTTCCTGCTAAGCTCGGTATGCTCGCTGTCGCAAAGTTCACTCTCGTGGATAAAGATAGCCGGTCTCAACATATTTGACTTCCTCGACACCGTAGCCACCAATTTCATGCTTCCTGTTGTAGCGATAGGAATATGCGTATACCTGGGATGGTTCTCCCCAAAAGATTATTTTTACAATGAGCTGACTAACCACGGTAATGTCGAAAGCCGGTTCTATCGCCCCATCAGGGCAATAGTGCGATACATGGCGCCGATACTTATCGCAATCATTCTGCTCGCTAACTTCTTCTGACCGTAAAATCATGGAACACAAAAACCGGGCTCAATTCACCACACGCCTTGGTGTGATCGCCACCACAGTCGGCTCGGCTGTAGGTCTTGGTAATATATGGCGCTTCCCCTACGAGGCGGGAGTGCATGGAGGCGGAGCATTCCTGCTCATCTACATCTTGTTTATAATCATGCTTGGCATTCCGGTGATCTGCGCCGAGTTCATCATGGGACGCGGCACACGCAGCAACATATTCGGAGCCTACCGAAAGCTCCACTCGCGTCCTCAATGGGCGTGGGTGGGATATATCGGCATCCTTGCCTCGCTGATGATACTTTCATTCTATTCAGTGGTAGCCGGATGGACGCTGGAATATTTCTTCCAGTCGATAGGCGCCTGCTTCTCCGACACATCATCCGTTGACCGTCATCAGGTGTTCGACACATTCGCTACTGGGTGGCGCTCGCCTATGTGGAGCATAATCTTCCTTATCGTCAACGGCTGCATCCTGCTTCGCGGCGTACAGAAAGGGATTGAGAAGGTGTCCAACATACTCATGCCCGTGCTTTTTGTGATTCTGATCCTATTCTGCATAAACTCGCTCACGCTGCCGGGTGCCGCTCAAGGACTGGAATTCCTTTTCCTCCCAGACTTCTCCAAAGTCGATTCAAGCGTGTTGCTCGGCGCCCTCGGACAAGCGTTCTTCTCTCTGTCGCTCGGGCTCGGCACAATGCTCACCTACGCAAGCTATTTCTCCGACAAGACCCCGTTGGTGAAGAGCGCCACCACCACGGCTCTGCTCGACACCCTCGTGGCTATTCTTGCCGGCATCATCATCTTTCCTGCCGTGTTCTCATTCAACGCCGAACCCGCAGCCGGACCCAAGCTCGTGTTTGAGGTACTCCCCTCCATCTTCTATCAGATGCCTTTCGGCATCGGCTGGTCCACGCTGTTCTTCTTCCTGCTGTTCCTCGCATCGCTCACATCCACAATATCGATGAGCGAGATTGCCATAGCGTTCTTCACCGAGCAGCTCGGCATGACGCGACGGGCGGCGACATTGCTCAACACCGGCATCGCCATCCTCTTCGGCACACTCTGCGCGCTGTCGTTCGGCACGCTATCCGATTTCACAATATGCGGACTCACTATCTTCGATCTCTTCGACTATGTTTCAAGCAACATCCTGTTACCCCTCGGAGGAATGCTCATATCGATATTCGTCGGCTGGGTCATAGACAAAAAAATAGTAAAAGCGCAACTGCAGGGAGCAGGAGCGCTTTTACCATGGGTTTTAAATCTTATTGTGTTCAGCCTTCGCTATATAGCCCCTATCGGGATAGCCCTTGTGTTCTTTGCCGGACTCGGCATAATATGACCACAGGCTCCCTGTAGCTGAAACTATTTGAGCATATCGGCATTGAGCTCGTCGATTCCTACAGTCACTTGCTCACCCGATGTCATATTCTTCACCGTCACCTTGTTCTCGGCAAGCTCTGAGTCGCCTATAATCGCCACGTAAGGTATTTTCAATGCGTCGGCATATCCCATCTGCTTCTTCATTTTGGCAGCATCGGGATAAATTTCAGCAGCGATGCCAAGTTCTCTCAGTCTCTTGACTGCCTTGATTGAAGCGGCAGCCTCCTTCTCGCCCAGATTCAGGAATATCACCTTTGTTCCGTGGGCTGCGTCGGCAGGATAGAGGTCGAGTGTGTTGAGCACATCATAGATGCGGTCGGCGCCAAATGAGATGCCCACGCCCGACACTCCCGGCATTCCAAACACGCCGGTGAGGTTGTCATAACGTCCGCCGCCGGTGATGGAACCTATCTGCACGTCACGAGCCTTCACCTCAATGATGGCGCCGGTATAATAATTCAGTCCGCGCGCAAGCGACACATCAAGGTCAAGCTCGGCTCTCAGACCTAACTCTTTGGTGGCATCCACGATGGTTTTAAGCTCCTCCACGCCCTTCATTCCTATCTCCGAAGCGCTCAGCACGGAAGCGAGCTTGTCAAGACGCTCGTCGATAGTGCCGTCGATCGACAACACCGGTGTCAACGCGTCGATGGCGCTTTCCGTCAGTCCGCGCTCCCTAAGCTCAGCCTTCACATTGTCAAGACCTATTTTATCAATCTTGTCGATCGCCACGGTTATGTCGGTCATCTTGTCAGGTTCGCCTATCATCTCCGCGATTCCGGCAAGCACCTTGCGGTTGTTCAGCTTTATCGTGATATTGATTTTAAGACGGCTGAACACCTCGTCTATCAACTGAAGCAGCTCCACCTCGTTCATCAATGAATCTGATCCCACCACATCGGCGTCACACTGGTAGAACTCGCGGTAGCGTCCCTTTTGCGGACGGTCGGCGCGCCACACCGGTTGTATCTGGAAGCGTTTGAACGGGAACTGCACATCATTGCGGTGCATCACCACATAGCGGGCGAAAGGAACAGTGAGGTCATAACGCAAACCCTTTTCCGACAATGCCGATGTGAGCTTGCCCGATGCCTCACCCTTTTCAAGAAGCTCAGGATTCACTCCGTGAAGATAATCGCCTGAATTGAGGATTTTGAACAGCAATTTATCACCCTCTTCGCCATATTTTCCCATCAGTGTCGACAGTGTCTCCATTGCCGGAGTCTCGATCTGACGGAAGCCATAGAGGCGAAACACCTCGCGGATAGTGTCAAATATATAGTTGCGACGCGCCATCTCTATTGGCGAAAAGTCGCGCGTACCTTTAGGAATCGACGGTTTCTGTGCCATAAAACTTTCTTTTTCTTAGGGGATGTTTAATTTTCGGCAAAGTTAAGCATAAATCCCCGATTACCCAACGGTTGAAAGAACTCACGGAAATTTTTCGTAATTTTGTGCCGAAACATCCACTTTAATTATGGCTAAACAGGAATACGTCGACAAAAATAAAGCATGGCTTGAAGAGAAAGCCAAGGAATCCGGTGTGAATCCCCTCGATGGCGGCATTTACTATAAAGTCTTGAAGGCAGGGAGCAAAAACTCTCCGTCGCCCAACCGAGGCAGCGTGGTGAGCGTCCACTACACCGGAAAGACCATCAATGGTAAGACATTTGACAGCAGCCGTGGCGGCGTCGCTCCCGCATTCCGCCTGAGAGAGCTTATTCCCGGATGGATCATAGCGCTGCAGCAGATGCACGTTGGCGACAAGTGGGAAGTCTACATCCCTGCCGATAAAGCCTACGGAAAGAGAAGCCAGCCGGGAATACCCGGAGGCTCAACGCTCATATTTGAAATCGAACTGCTTGGTGTAGCCTGACACCACTGTCAACGCGAGGCGAGATAGTCGGCTACCACAAATGTGCTGCCACCTATAAACACGGTGTCGGTCGCGGCTGCAGCTCTTGTGGCGGCAGCAACGGCATCCTCCACGCGGTCATAAACGCTGCCCGACAGTCCCGCTTTCGCCGCTTCGGCGGCAAGAGCGTCGGCAGGAAGCGCGCGTGCCACCGAAGCGCGTGTGAAGTAATAGCGTGCGTTCTCCTTTGGCATCATGCCTAAAATCTTGTCTATCGCCTTATCATTGACAAAGCCTATCACGATATGCTTCGTGCCGGGACACGAAGCTATCTGCGACGACAGATACTCCCAGCCGCCGGAATTGTGACCGGTGTCACACACCACAAGAGGCGACTCGCCCGTTTTCATCCACCGCCCCATCAAGCCGGTAAGAGAGCACACATGGGCAAAACCCTCGCTCACCGCCTGAGGAGTGATGCGCCAGCCCAGTTCCTGAAGCCTATCGAGGGCATTAAGTATCGTGGCGGTATTCTTTTTCTGACACTCTCCTGCAAGCTCTCCGGTTATCTCCCCATAAGGTGTGTCATGATAGCTGATTCCGGCTTCCGATGAGACTGTCGAAGAATATCCCGGCACATCATCGGCATAGAAAATCGGGGCACCCTCGGATGAAGCCTTTTCCGCAAACACCCGGCGCACCTCCCCTGCCGACTCACCTATCACCACCGGAATCCCCGGTTTTATTATCCCTGCCTTTTCCGATGCTATCTTTTCAAGCGTGTCACCCAGGAATTGCTGATGGTCAAATGATATATTGGTTATTACGGCAAGCTCAGGCGTGATGATATTGGTGCTGTCAAGTCTGCCGCCAAGTCCCACCTCTACTACAGCAACATCCACATTGCTGCGCTTGAAATGCTCAAACGCCATCATCATCGTAAGCTCGAAAAACGACGGGCTGACATCGAGCTTCATCGCAAGATAACGCTCCACAAAGTCCACCACTGCCTCTCGGGGTATCATCTCTCCGTTCACGCGTATACGCTCACGGAAATCCACCAGATGCGGCGATGTGTAAAGCCCCACCTTATATCCGGCACGGGCGAGAATGGCGGCAAGAGTGTGTGAGGTCGACCCCTTGCCATTGGTGCCACCCACATGAATGCTCTTAAACGAATGATGCGGATTGCCAAATGCTTCGGCAAGGGCGATCGAGGTTCCCAATCCCGGCTTGTAAGCCTCAGCGCCTACACGCTGAAAAACCGGCAACTGGACATATAGAAAATCAAGCGCTTCTTGATAAGTCATGTCAGTAAACTATTAGACCGGTGATACCGGCAAGACAAATGATATAGATAGGATGAATCCTGGTAAAATAATTCAGGCAGAACGACACCGCGCATATCGCGATGCTGATATCATAATCGGGGAAGTTCTGTTTATTCATCATGAGCAACGCCGCCGATGCGATAAGACCGATCACCACCGGACGCAGCCCCGTGAAAATCCCTTTTATTATCGTCGATTCCTTGTGCCGCTTTATAAAATGGCTCGCATAGACCACGAGCAGAAACGACGGGAGCATCACAGTTATCGTGGCGACAACAGACCCCCACACGCCGCCCGTCACAACATAACCGATATAGGTGGCGCTGTTGATGCCGATAGGTCCCGGTGTCATCTGGGAGATGGCGACAATGTCGGTGAACATCTGCTCGGTGATCCAGCCGGGATTCACCACTTCGCGTTCGATAAGCGCGAGCATGGCATATCCTCCGCCAAAGCCGAACAGACCGATTTTAAGATACGCCCATATAAGTTTCAGATAAACGCTCATTTCTCAGCCTCCTCCTTTCCTTTACCGATCAATTTCTCGGCACGTCGCAGATAAAGATATCCTCCCAATCCGCCAAGAATTATAAACACTATAGGATTCCAGCCCACACATATCAACGCGGCTACAATCACCGGAATCCACACAGTCTTAAGATTTATTTTAGCGGCACGTGCCGATGTCATGACCGGAGCGAGAATCAATGCCACCACACAAGGACGTATTCCCATGAATATTTTTGATATCACAGGATCATTCTTGATCACCTCAGGAGTCAGAAACATGGCAATCGCCAGTATTATCAGAAACGACGGCAGAATAGTGCCCAATGCGGCGACCACGCAGCCCTTCATGCCTCGCAGCTTATCACCGATGGCTACCGATATATTAACCGCAAATACTCCCGGAAGCGACTGAGACACGGCAAGAAGATCAAGAAACTCCTCCTTGCCTATCCATCCGTTTTTCTCCACGATCTCACGCTCTATAATCGAAATCATAGCCCAGCCGCCGCCAAACGTAAATGCTCCGATTTTAAAAAACGTCCAAAACAATTTAAAATACAACCTATCCACTCCTAAACTATTTTTACCCTCAATTCTCACACTCGCGTTGCTCATGCGAGATTAAACACAATTACACACCTCCGGTGCTTGCATTCGCCTCTCAATTCCGCGCCATCCTCCACTACGAATTCCGACGACATCAAGACCTGACCGGATGCCCCTACCCACGGCAATCCGCAGCCCAAGCGCCTGAAAGGCAGCCCTTACGAATAACCGGGTACGGCGAGCCTTAGCGAGACGTGCCCGGATGCCCCTATACACGGCAATCCGCAGCCCAAGCACCTGAAAGGCAGCCCTTACGAATAACCGGGTACGGCGAACCTTAGCGAGACGTGCCCGAATGCCCATATACACGGCAATCCACAGCCCAAGCGCCTGAAAGGCAGCCCTTATGAATAACCGGGTACGGCGAGCCTTAGCGAGACGTGCCCGGATGCCCATATACACGGCAATCCGCAGCCCGAGCGCCTGAAAGGCAGCCCTTACGAATAACCGGGTACGGCGAGCATAGCGAGACGTGCCCGAATGCCCATATACACGGCAATCCACAGCCCAAGCGCCTGAAAGGCAGCCCTTATGAATAACCGGGTACGGCGAGCCTTAGCGAGACGTGCCCGGATACTCTAACTACAGACTGCACTCTGTAAAGAGTGCCCTTATGTCAAATAACAAAAATCAGACAGCTAACTTTCACTAACTGCCTGATCATTGCTGGAGCGGCAAACGAGGCTCGAACTCGCGACCCTCAGCTTGGGAAGCTGATGCTCTACCAACTGAGCTACTGCCGCATGACATTTATAATACAAAGTTAAGAATTAATTTTCAAATTAACCACTTTACCCATACAAAAATTTGCCGCAATCGGCTCCCCCCGGGTTTGTTCCGATTGCGGCAACGCTTGTTATTAGTTATTCGGCGGTCGAAGTCATTACTATCGGTCTCACCACATGAAGGTCGAGTTCGGCAGATGAGTCGGCGGGTATCCATTCAAGCTCACCCACATTGGCTTTCTTCAATCCGAGCGTACATTTATTTCTCGCCTTGACCTTGAGCTTGCCCACGCTGCTTGTCATGTCGGTGCAATTGACCGACAGATTTTTAGGCGCGTCGGTCATCTCCACCACCTTTACCGTCGATTCGGTGAGCTTCAGCTCATTGATGTGACGGCTGTCGCTCACGAGCGAGTCAATATCGCATCGGTTCATCACCATTCTGCCACTGCCCATCGATGCGTCAAGACGAGGCGCGGCGAAGCCTGTCATATACAACGCCTCCGAACGGTTGTCGACCGATTTCAGCATACCCCGTGGCACAGTTATCGTGATAGGATGTATATTCTCTACCTCCAGATTCATTAAAATGCGGGAAGTGGTGTCGCCCAACATTGCGGGATCCACGTTGAGCACCAATGTATCGCCAGTCACCTTGGCTTGTGTTATAGCCTTCAATCCCTCACGCATGGTCATGACGGGGGCTGATATTGAGTCGCTCTCCACCATTTCAATGCCTCGGAACCCTGAGAGCGCATATTTGCCGCCGGTTTTATAGACGGTAATGTCGGCATGGCTGAAACTCGGCAAGGTGACCGTCACCTGTTTACCCTTAATAAGCAGCGAGGTGTCTTTCCACGCTTCCCCTGAAGCGAGCGCCGTAACGGCGATTGTGATCACGATGACCAACCCTGCTGCAAAGGCAGCCATCATCATATAAGTTGAATATTTCATTTTGAGTTGTCAGTTAAATATTGAGTGTACATAGCCCTGAGTTGAAGTGGAGTGAACCCCATTGTCATCAGTTTGCGGAAAAAATATTCACATTCCTCTTTCAGAAAGGTCTCGCGCCGCATCTTTTTTATGGTCTCTTCGGCACCGGAGGCGACAAAGAATCCTATGCCGCGCCGATTCTGCAATATGCCTGATGTTTCAAGGTAGCTGATGCTTCTCATAGACGTGTTGATGCTCACCTCCATCATGGCGGCATAATCTCTGACCGACGGGATGCGTTGTTCCTCGCGGAGAGTGCCGAGCATTATATCGTCACATATCTTGTCGGCTATCTGAAGATATATGGGGCGGTTGTTGTCATTGAATGTCATAGGCTACCAACGGTTTATGATTTCTGATTCACGGAACCGCATATATGCTGTCCCATAGTTGAAAAGTGTAGCGACCGCAATGCCGGTGTAGATCAAGGCGTCGTTGTCAAACATAGATCCTGCGCTGCGGTAGGTGAGCTCCGGATTCTGGAACGTGTACATGATCCATCCAGCAACGGCGGCGTAAAATGCGCCGATCGCCACAAGAACCCAGAATGTCTTCACCACGGCGAGCTTCTGCCACACGATGCTTCCGAGAACGAAGAACGACTGCGCGAACATGAACAGGAGCAGAGCCGTGGCGATTTTCTTGGGCAGCGGATAGATGCCGTCGAAGATATCGTTCAAAGTTATCGCAGTGGTGCTGCGCTCTAAAATCCACTCACAGAAGCCTATGCGGATGAGATCGGCGACAAATGCCGCAATCGCGAACACGATGATGTAGCCGGGCACCGCCACAATCCAACGCTCGATGAATTTTTCAAACTGCGATGCCGGCACCATAAGCGAGGAGAGCCTGCCAGCCGATCTTCTCATTGAGGAGAACATGCTTGATCCGGCAATCATGCCGCTGATGATGAACACCGCCAACAACCAGCCGATTGAATAATGCTTCATATTTAGATTGAATGCGCTGTCGTCGGCATAATATCTACTGTTTGAGCAAATTAAAATGTAGATCACCGAGAGCAACAGTGCTATGAAGCCCGACGAGAGGAAAAGCTGGCGGTAGTTTTCGATATAGTCTTGCTTGAACAGCATCCCTAACCGAGAAATGCTGAATGAATCGCTTCGTTTCATTTTAAATTCGCTGTTTTAGAGGTGAATAAATTGCGGAGTGAGGAGCCGTCGGTGATGGCAAGCTCGAAAAGTGATTCGAGGTTGACTTCGGTTTCGTCATCATCATCGTTGAGCAGCACCACGCCGGTCCCCTCGATGGAGGGTTGCTTGTAGAGAGCCTTCGCGATAAGGTCGGGATTGGTGGTGGTCATGAACTTGAGGCGTGATGAGATCGACATCATCGGCTCGTTGAGGATTATCTCACTCCTCTCCATTATCACCACGTGGTCTATCAGGCGGTCTATATCGCGAGTCTGGTGGGTGGAGATGATGATGGTGCGCTCGTCATTCATGTTCTGCGCGATGAAACGGCGGAACGCGCTCTTCCCCGGAATGTCGAGTCCGTTGGTCGGCTCGTCCATGAGCAGCAGCTTGGTGTTGCAGGCGAGCGCGAAGCACATCATCGCTTTCTTCTTTTGCCCCATCGACAGCTCGCCAAGGTTCAGGTCGGGATTGAGGTCAAAGGTGGCGAGGTGGCGGTTCAGATCCTCTTCCGAGAAGTTGGGGTAGAATCCCGAGGTCGCCTTCACGTACTGCTTCAGGCTGATTTTAGGAAACGAGAACTCCTCGGGCACGATGAATATCTCGCCAAGGGTGGAGGGGAGTCTTTTCCGTGTATTCTCTCCCTCGAAAGTGACCGACCCCGATGCGGGAGTGAGCAATCCGGCGATGAGATAGAGCAGAGTCGACTTTCCGGCTCCGTTTTTTCCAAGAAGACCATAGACGGCTCCTGCTTCAAGGCTCAACGAAAAATGGTCGAGCACCGGAGCGCCTCTGCGCTTGTAGGAAAATGTGATGTTGTCTACATTTAGCATATCTGTTATATATTATTGTGATGTTGCTGTATCAGTGTATTACTGTATTAGTGTATTGGTGTATTAGTATAGTAATACACTGCGAAGGTACGCAATATTTCCGGATTTCCAAATAAAATTTGAATTTTTCATAGCATAACGACATGATAATGGATAAAAAGTGGTAAATTTGTAATTATCATTTATAAAAACTCTATTTTGGGTAGAAAACGAAAATACAGACTGGGACTTGCTCTAAGCGGGGGTGGTGTGCGCGGCTTCGCGCATCTCGGCGCCCTTTACGCAATGGAGGAGCTTGGCATCAAGCCTGACATCTTAGCAGGGGTAAGCGCCGGTTCGGTAGTGGCTTCATTGTATGGTTCCGGAATGGCGCCGCTCAACATAATGAAGCAGTTCTATTACCACAAGTTCACTGATTTCTGTAAAGTGTGTTTGCCTCGCGAGGGGTTCCTGAACATGGATGGATTCCGTAAGTTCTTGACCGACAACCTTCTTGCGGAGCGTATCGAGGATTGTAAGATTCCCACTGTGATATGTGCCACGGACATCGCCGCAAGCGAGCCGGTTCAATGGCGAGAGGGTGAGATAGCCGACAGAGTGTGCGCGTCGTGCGCGATGCCCATCGTGTTCAATCCCGTGACTATCGACGGAGTGGACTATGTGGACGGCGGCGTGCTCCACAACATGCCGGCATGGGCTATCAGGGACGAGTGCGATATATTGATAGGGATGAACGTGAGTCCCATCATACGCAGCAAGAATTACACGGGATCGTTGATCGATGTCGCCACGCGCACCTATCACTTGATGGCGCGCGCCAACTCGCAAGCCGACTTGGCTCTTTGTGACGTAGTTATTTCTACCGATTCTATCGCTGATCTGAGAGTATTCAATCTCAAAGAGAAGGAGCGTATATTTAAAAGCGGATATAAAAGTGCGAAAAGTGTGCTTCTCGAAGCCAAGGAGAAGCTGAAACTATAAAAAGTATGGAACAGGAAAAACCAGTAATCTATCAGTTATTACCGAGACTCTTTGCCAATTATAATGAAAATTGCGTGCCCAACGGGACTATCGCCCAGAATGGCTCGGGAAAAATGAACGACATCACCACCAAGGTGCTGAGGAGTATCAGGAACCTTGGCGTAACCCATGTGTGGTACACAGGAATAATCGAACACTCCCATCAGACTGACTACAGCTCCTACGGCATACACCGCGACAATCCTGCTGTGGTCAAGGGCAAGGCGGGTTCGCCTTACGCTATCAAGGATTACTATGATGTGGATCCCGACATAGCTGTCAAGGTCAATGACCGCATCGGGGAGTTTGAGTCGCTTGTGGCTCGCACCCATGACTCGGGAATGAAGGTGATCATCGACTTTGTGCCCAATCATGTGTCGCGTCAATACATCTCCGATGCCCATCCGGCAGGAGTGAAGGACTTTGGCGTTGACGACAACCGCAACCGCTTTTTCGAGAAGGACAATAACTTTTACTATATACCTCACCAGTTGTTCTCACCCTCCATTCCGCTCGGCGAGGGGAAGAATGCCTATGTTGAGTTTCCTGCCCGCGCTTCGGGCAACGACTGCTTCACGGCTTTCCCGTCGGTCAATGACTGGTATGAGACCGTAAAACTTAATTATGGAATAGATTTCGGCGACGGTTCCCGTCACTTCTACCCTATTCCGCACACGTGGTTCCAGATGCTCGACATCCTCCGCTACTGGGCGGCGAAGGGTATCGACGGTTTCCGCTGCGACATGGCTCACATGGTTCCTGTCGAGTTCTGGACATGGGCTATCGCCAATATCAAGGAGCGCTTCCCCCGGGTGGTGTTTATCGCCGAGATATATGACGTGGCACTCTACCGCCAGTTCATCCATGCCGGATTTGACTATCTGTATGACAAGGTGAATCTCTACGACACTCTCCGTGGCATCCAGTGCTGCAATGTGTCGGCGGCTCAGCTCACCCATTGCTGGCAGACAGTCGACGGCATAGGCGGAAATATGCTTAACTTCCTTGAGAACCATGACGAGCAGCGTTTCGGCTCCAAGTTCTATGCCGGCGATCCGTCGCTTGTGATACCGTCGCTTGTGGTGAGCGCGTTTATCGGCACGGGACCGTTCATGGTCTATGCCGGTCAGGAGCTCGGGGAGTGTGCTGTCGATGCCGAAGGATTCAGCGGCGCCGATGGCAGGACCACCATATTTGACTACTGGAGCATCCCCACTTTGCGCCGTTGGCTCAACGAGGGCAAGTGTGACGAGTCGCGTCTCACCGGCTCGGAAAAGTGGCTTCGCAACAAGTATGCCACCATCATGCGTATGTGCAACACGGAGAAGGCTATCTCGCGCGGACGCTTCTTCGACCTTATGTATGTGAACTACGAGAATCCCACTCTTAACCCCCACCGTCAGTATGTGTGGCTCCGTTCCTGCGACAATGAGACGCTTGTCATCGCTGTCAACTTTTCATCGGAATCATGCGACCTCCGAGTCAACATTCCGAGCCATGCTTTCGACGTGTTGAGCATTCCTCAGGGTGATTGTGTTGCGACAGAGCTTCTTAGCCGCGACATGATGCGTAAAACCCTGTCGCCCGACGCACCTTTCTGCACTGAAATCGGTCCGAATGATGCTGTCGTGTGGAAGATAAAGCACAAGAATGTGCTCGACAACGGTAAAAAAAGAGGCGGCAGATAGGGATAGTAACGCCAAAAAAGAGTAATTTTGCAAAAAAATCCAATCAATATAAAATTTCGTTGTAATAATGTTACCTCCATTTAAGGTTTTTGCCGGAACCAAGTCGGAATACATGGCTCAGGAGATTTGTGCGGAACTCGGTGTGCCTCTGGGCAAGATGAACATTCAGCGTTTTGCCGACGGCGAGTTTGAAGTGTCGTTTGAAGAATCTATTCGCGGTTGCGAAGTCTTTTTGGTTCAATCCACGTTCCCCAACAGTGACAACCTGATGGAACTGTTGTTGATGATCGACGCTGCCAAGCGTGCATCCGCAGCCTCCATCATCGCCGTGATGCCCTACTTCGGCTGGGCTCGTCAGGACCGTAAGGACAAGCCTCGTGTGTCGATCGCATCCAAGCTTGTAGCCGATCTTTTGAGCGCAGCCGGTGTTGACCGCGTAATCTGTATGGATCTCCATGCCGATCAGATTCAGGGCTTCTTCAATGTTCCGGTCGATCACTTGTATGCATCGTCAGTGTTCATTCCTTACATCAAGTCGCTCAAACTTGAGGACATGGTTATCGCTACCCCCGACGTGGGCGGCGCCAAGCGAGCCAATAACTATGCCAAATACTTTGACGTGCCTTTGGTATTGTGCCACAAGCAGCGCGCTAAAGCCAATGTGGTAGCTTCGATGACAGTGATCGGAGATGTCAAGGATAAGAATGTGATACTTATCGACGACATGGTTGACACCGCAGGAACTATCACCAAGGCAGCCGACCTGATGATGTCGGAAGGAGCCAAGAGCGTGCGCGCCCTTGCCACTCATGCCATCATGAGCGATCCCGCGAGCCAGCGTGTTGACGACAGCATGATGGAGGAGATTATTTTCACCAACAGCATCCCTTACACCGGAAGCTGCAAGAAGTGCACGATCCTGTCGGTGGCAAAACTGTTTGCCGACACTATCCGCCGAGTGCATGAGAATCAGTCGATTTCATCGCAATATCTGATTTAATCAGATTCACGATAGATATTTCATTAAAGCCCGCCTTTTCAGGCGGGCTTTTCTTATTGTTTTTTTTAATGGGGCTAATGGGACTGATTGGACTAATGGGGCTAATGGGGAGGGTGACAGAATGTCAGTTTTTACATTATTTTAGCTTTATAAGGTCAAATTCAGTTAATTGGAGGCACCAATCTATTAAATAGATTTAAGCGGTCGATTTTTTTATTATCCGATTAAATTATTGCATTATTTTTGCGTCATAAGAGGGAAAGGTTAAAATTTAACAGTGTAAATTCTTAAAATTAACAATAAACAGACTATGAACATTTACAGTAAAATCGCATTAATGGCTTGTGGTGTTGCTATAGCAAGTTCCGCAATTACAGTTGTAGCTGTCGATAAACTGGAGAATAAATATTCGGTATCGACTTCCGCTTACAGTGCGGAGGCTCCTGCGGGGGGCTCCTTATATACCGTAGCCCAGGGAGTGACACCTCCCACCGATTTCACCCACGCCGCCGAGAACACCATCAACGGTGTTGTCAGCATCAAGAGCTATGCCTCGGCAAGAGGATATAACGGATATGGCAACCAGCAGCAGACTCCGTTCAATGATCCTCTGTTTGACTTCTTCTTCGGCTCGCCCAATGGCAGAGGCTCACGCCCGCAGCAACAGCAGCCTAAGGAGAAAGCCGAGCAGCAGATAGGTCTCGGTTCGGGTGTTATCATCAGCAAGGATGGCTATATAGTGACCAACAATCATGTGATCGCCAACGCCGACCGCCTTGAGATCACGCTTAATGACAACCGCACATTCAATGCCAAGGTTATCGGCACTGACCCGGCAACCGACGTGGCACTCCTGAAGATCGAGGCAGAGAATCTTCCGGTCATTCCTATCGGCGACAGCGACGCGCTGAAGGTGGGCGAGTGGGTGCTTGCAGTGGGCAACCCCTTTGGCTTCACTTCCACGGTCACTACCGGCATTGTGAGCGCCAAGGCGCGCAGCATCTCGTCGGCTACTCATGGTCGCGCGTTGGGCATCGAAAGTTACATCCAGACCGACGCTGCCGTAAATCCGGGCAACTCGGGCGGCGCTCTTGTGAATATCAACGGTGAGCTTGTGGGCATCAATACCGCTATTTATTCCGAGACCGGCAACTATGCAGGCTACTCGTTTGCCATCCCCACATCGATCGTTACCAAGATCATCACCGACATCAAGCAGTATGGAGCCGTACAGCGCGCCATCCTCGGAGTGTCGTTTGAGGAGCTTACTCCGCAGCTCGCCAAGGAGAAGGGTATCACCGCAGTCAACGACGGTATATATGTGCGTGAGGTTGTTGAGCGCAGCGCGGCGATGGAGGCAGGATTGCAACCAGGCGACGTGATTGTGGGCATAGGCGACGCGGCTATCCACGGCACCGCCCAGATGCAGGAGGCTATCAACAAATATCGTCCGGGCGACAAGATTTCGGTCAAGTATGTGCGCGACAATAAGACAAAGAGTGTCAATGTGACGCTACGCAACAGCCAGGGCGACACTAAGATGACCAAAGCTGATGACTTCTCGGCTCTTGGATGCGCATTCAAGCCGCTTTCCACCGAGCAGCTTAAGGAGTTCCGTCTCGGAGCAGGGCTTCAGGTGACCGGACTTAAGGATGGTAAGTTCAAGCGTGCCGGCATTAAAGAAGGGTTTATCATTCTTGACATCAACAATGCACGTGTGAAGTCGCAGGATGACGTGGAGCAGATCTACAATGCCATCATGAAGAGCAATGATTCTGACAAGGTGATGTTCATCACCGGCATCTATCCCACCGGCAGAAAGGTGTATTATGCCGTGGATCTTGCCGAATAAAGGATAAACACACAATAGGTACAAATAGAGGATTGGGTCGCGCCGATTGGCGCGGCTCAATCTGTTTTTTGTAGTACCTCGGCTAAGCGTAAGGTGAGCCTTGCAGGCTCCATTAATATATCGCATCTCCGAAG
Source organism: Lachnospiraceae bacterium (assembly GCA_023663655.1). Taxonomy (GTDB): domain Bacteria; phylum Bacteroidota; class Bacteroidia; order Bacteroidales; family Muribaculaceae; genus Muribaculum. The sequence continues at coordinate 493 of JAMPGZ010000037.1, read as the reverse complement.
CTCAATTATGTCTTCTTCTGCTAACCCCACACTCGCGTTGCTCATGTGGGGTTGAGGATGACGGCACACCTCCGGTGCTTACCTACCCGCAATTCTCAATTCTCAATTCTCAATTCTCCATTCTCCATTCTCCATTCTCCATTCTCCATCCCCCCTCCGGCAAACAACGCCGCCATTTTAGCCTGACAAGGCGGGGCTTATGTGTAGCCGCGGTACGGCGAGCCCATGCGAGACGTGCCAGGTGGATGTTACGCATTTATGGCACTCTGCAAAGAGTGACCCTATAGACACAAGGCATCTCTTTGCAGAGATGAATCAAAACACGACCCTACCGGGCACAATTCGCCTACGGCTCATTGTACCCGGCTACGCGTAAGGTGAGCCTTGCAGGCTCGCACCGGAGGAGCTACAACATTATTGGGTGCTATAAAAACAAAGGACAGCGCCATGGGAGCCATGGCGCTGTCGAGATGCGGGGCGGAAGCCCCTTATG
>JAMPGZ010000036.1 GCA_023663655.1 Lachnospiraceae bacterium | reverse complement strand
TTGTGGCGGAACCGTGACGGGATGCCTCTCCCGCAGATTGATGCCGTTATGTTTGGCAAAGATAGTAAGGGTTTGAGAGGGATTTACCCACTTTTTATCCCCATGTGATTATTTTTTTAATTCACCAAGTCGGTTGGCGGACGTCTTCGACGCCCGTTGGTTTGTGCCTCTTTCTCCGCACCTCGGCTATCGCCTCGTGGCGGAGCTTTTATTATATCGCCGTTGCACGGTATTCATGGTTTAGTGTGGATTGTAGTGCCGTTTCACGGCATGATTAGTGTATACAGATTATTGAATCCATGCATAAACGAATCCGTAGGATTCATCCAATCGGTAGCCTAGGGCCGAGCGAAGCGAGACCCTAGGAATAGGTTTATTGTTAAGATGTTTCTGAAAGAATCATCTACATCAATCTTAGAAGAATCTTTCAGATTCGTGTTTGATTGTGCCATCTCTCCGGGGGTCTACGCCTACGGCTCCGGCCCCCGGCTACACCAGAGAGTTTGCCTTCCAGGCAATTACCCCACGCCAATTCATCCACCCATTGATTAGGGTGATTTGCAGTTTGGGGATTATGGCGATTTGGGGTGGAATCCGCAGGATTCATCCAATCGGGGTGCGACAGAACCTCTAAAATGTAGGCATTGCACGGCTCGTGCGTCCGAATACAATGTCTGATATTCAACTAATTATGGTGGACGCTCGAACCGAGTATCCCTACAATTACGGCTAAAAATATATTCTGCAACATCGTGACAACCCATGTCACCGGCATGACAAAATCGGGCACAAAATATCCGGAAGACAATGCGTATGATTACCGCGGTACGGCGGCATTAGATGTCAGGATGAAATTAATGTTGCATTTGTCGATGGAATGATTTATCTTTGCGGCGGAAACCAACAGGGGTGCTGAACCGCAAGCGTGGTGAGGCTGAGATTATACCCTTATACCTGATGCAGATAATGCTGCCGTAGGAAAATGAGTTTTTGCATATTGTCCGGTTCCCGGTCGTGCCTCTGTTGCTATCCTTATTTTTTAGCGACACGAGGAATGAAACATTATCCAACAGTTCTTTCAATAGCCGGTTCCGATCCTTCGGGTGGCGCCGGAATACAAGCCGACATAAAGACTTGCACGGCAATGGGTTGCTATGCGATGGCGGCGATAACCGCACTGACCGCTCAAAACACGACGGGGGTGCGGTCGATTCTCAATGCTTCCGATTTTCTTAATAATCAACTGCTTGCTGCATTGGACGACATTACGCCAGATGCCGTGAAGATCGGTATGCTCCCCGATGGGCAAGCGGTGATGACGGTGGCTTCTGTGATTGAAAAATATGCGTTGAAAAATATTGTCCTTGACCCGGTGATGGCTGCAACATCAGGCGATAAACTGGCGGCAAGCGGCATGGTCGACACGATGTGCCGAGAATTATTGCCCAAAGTGACTCTTCTGACCCCGAATATCCCTGAGGCAGAAGGACTCTCAGGATTGAAAATAGCAAGCATCAACGATGCCGGAAGAGCGGCACGGAGAATAGCCGTGGAATATGGCATAACCGCAGTGCTTGTGAAAGGGGGGCATCTTCCTCCGCAGGGCGATTTACTCTTTGACAGCAAATCAGGGAAAACATGGGTATTTGAGGGGGAACATATCGATACGCCCAACACTCATGGCACCGGCTGCACCCTCTCATCGGCAATAGCTTGCGGACTGGCTTGCGGATTGACGGTCGACGAGTCGGTAGAGAGGGCGAAATCATTTATCACTGCCGCGATCAAGGAGGGTGCCGATTACGCCATTGGACATGGTCACGGGGCTGTGAATCATCTATATAACATAATTAAGAATCCTATACAATGGAAATAAAGGTAAATAATGAACTCCGGACTGTGAATGAAGGGGTGACTGTGGCAGACGTTGCAGGAAAAGATGCTGCCGGCGTGGCGGTTGCCGTCAATGGGAAAATTGTACGTAAACCCGATTGGGGCTCAACCACACTGAACGACGGTGATGACGTAGTAGTGATTCGTGCCGCTTATGGAGGCTGATTTTAAAATAATCGGGATCACGCTTGCCGACTTCGTCGTCGACAAGGAGGCTGAACGCATAACTCGCCTGCTATGTTCCGGAGCAATCGACAGGATGCACATCAGGAAGCCTTACTGTTCTGCCGACATCATAGCGAACGTGCTTGAAGCCATTCCCCGCGAACTGCACAAACAGCTGTCGCTTCACGATGCGCCGGAATTGCTCGAGAAATATCCCGACGTGGGCTTCCATTTCAACAGCCGATATCCGTCAGGAGTGTCGGCTCCGGTGTTGAGCCGGTCATGCCACAGTGCGGCTGAAGCGCTTGAAGCGGATGCAGAATTGGACTATGTCACTCTTTCTCCGGTGTTTGACTCGCTGTCGAAAGCCGGCTATAAGGGCCGCACCTTTCACAATGAGCGTAAGGCAGTTGCGGCAAGAGATGTTGTGGCTCTCGGCGGAGTTACACCCCCACGGTTTCCAGAACTGAAAGAACGCGGATTCAGCGGAGCCGCCATGCTCGGCTATCTATGGAATCCCCTGACAGACATAGAAAATATCATAGAAGAGATAGAGCGATGGAGAAATTGCAATTCATAACTGACGGCATTGATGCCGACGAAACAACCCGTCAGGCGCTTGCCGCGATTGAAGGCGGATGCCGATGGGTGCAGATACGCATGAAGGATGCCGATGATGCCGAAGTGCTTGATGCCGCAAGACGCATAATACCGTTTGCCCGTAAACATGGCACTACCGTGGTGCTTGACGACCGGGTGCATCTCGTAGCGGAATCGGGCGCCGACGGAGTGCATATAGGCAAGGAGGATATGCCGCCGGAAGAGGCAAGACGCATTCTTGGCACCGACAAAATAATCGGTGTCACGGTCAATTCCCTTGAGGATATTCTTTCGGTTGACAAGTGCTTGATTGACTATATGGGCATGGGACCTTTCCGGTTCACAACCACCAAGAAAAGACTTGCCGCCACGCTCGGTCTTGATGGATATCAACGTATTCTCAGCGATGCCCGAAACCGAGGCATCGACATTCCGGTAGTGGCTATAGGGGGCATCACACTCGGCGATGTGCCTGAGCTGATGAGCACCGGGATAAACGGGATAGCCGTAAGCGGAGCTATCTCCCGTGCTGAAAATCCGGTGGAGGCGACACGCGATTTTATGAAATCATTAAACACAAAATAAACAATGACAGACAAATTAGTAATAGGCGGTCGTGAGTTCACTTCGCGGCTGTTTGTAGGAACCGGTAAATTTTCATCGCCCGATGCGATGCTGGAGGCGGTAATAGCCTCTCAATCACAGATGATTACCGTGGCGATGAAGAGAGTGAACATGATGAACGAGGCAACGGATGATATGCTCACCCACATCAACCGCGAGCACGTGCAGCTGCTCCCAAACACATCGGGAGTGCGTGACGCTCGCGAGGCTGTGCTTGCCGCACAGATGAGCCGCGAGATATTCGGAACCGAATTCATAAAACTTGAGATACATCCCGACCCCAAGTATCTAATGCCCGACCCGATAGAGACACTTAAAGCCACCGAAGAGCTTGCCAAAGAGGGGTTTGTAGTGCTTCCCTACATTCAAGCTGACCCGGTGCTGTGCAAACTGCTTGAAGAAGCCGGAGCCGCCGCCGTGATGCCGCTTGGCGCGCCTATAGGCACCAACAAGGGTTTGCGCACCGTCGACTTCCTGGAGATAATAATCGAGCAGAGCCGTGTGCCGGTAGTGGTTGACGCCGGCCTCGGTGTTCCCTCCCATGCCGCTGCCGCGATGGAAATGGGCGCCGATGCGGTGCTTGTCAATACGGCGATCGCCGTAGCCGATGACCCGGCAGCGATGGCTGACGCGTTCCGTCTTGCCGTGATTGCCGGAAGAAAAGCGTTTCTTGCCGGTCCCGGAGCTGTGTCATCCCATGCAAATGCCACGAGTCCGCTGACTTCATTCCTCAATGATTAACATATTACGAATATGAAAATATCAAATATCGACGTTTCCTCTTATCCTAATTCAGAGAAAATATATAAGCATGGGGTATTGTTTCCCGAGCTGAGGGTGGCTATGCGCCGCATCAACCAGTATCCCACCGTCACGATTGAAAACGGTGCCAGGATTGAACGCGCCAATCGGGCTGTAACGGTCTATGACACAAGCGGTCCATATACTGACAATTCATACACTCATGACATAAACCGAGGGTTGCCACGAACACGCACAGAGTGGATTGAGCGCCGCGACGATACGGTGATGCTTGACGGCATAACGAGCTCGTATGGCAGGGAACGCCTTGCCGACCGCTCGCTCGACGCGATACGGTTTCCGGTGGCACATCGTCCGAGAGTGGCGAAAGAGGGGCATCGTGTGACCCAGATGCACTATGCCCGCAAGGGCATCATAACACCGGAGATGGAATATGTGGCGATACGCGAGAATATGGATAATGCCGAACTTGGCATCAAGAGCTATATCACCCCCGAGTTTGTGCGCGACGAAGTTGCGGCAGGACGTGCCGTGATCGCCGCCAACATCAACCACCCCGAAGCGGAGCCGATGGTGATAGGACGCGCCTTTTCAGTGAAACTCAACACCAATATCGGCAATTCGGCACTCTCCTCGGGCATAGAAGAGGAAGTGGCAAAGGCAGTGTGGAGCTGCTATTGGGGCGGCGACACGCTCATGGATCTAAGCACCGGCGACAATATCCATGAAACCCGCGAGTGGATCATACGCAATTGTCCGGTGCCGGTGGGAACTGTGCCCATTTATCAGGCTCTTGAAAAAGTGCACGGCGACGTGGGTAAACTCACTTGGGAGATATACCGCGACACCTTGATAGAGCAGTGTGAGCAGGGGGTTGACTACTTCACCATCCATGCCGGAGTGCGCAAGGAACACGCACGGCTGATCGAGGAGCGATTGACCGGTTGCGTGTCGCGCGGCGGCTCGATCATGACACAATGGTGTGTGATGCACGACTCGGAAAGTTTCCTCTATGAGCATTTCGATGAGATATGTGAGATTCTTGCCCGCTACGATGTGGCGATTTCGCTTGGCGACGGTATGCGCCCCGGCTCGATCCATGATGCCAATGACCACGCACAGTTCCTTGAACTCGACATACTCGGCGAGCTTGCCCAACGGGCGTGGAGCCATGATGTGCAGGTCATGATCGAGGGTCCGGGACATGTGCCCATGAACAAGATCAAGGAGAATATGGAGCGTGAGATCTCAAGCTGCCACGAAGCGCCCTTCTACACCCTCGGACCGCTCACCACCGACATCGCTCCGGGATATGACCACATAACTTCGGCGATAGGCGCGGCAAACATAGGCGCTCTCGGCACCGCGATGCTGTGCTACGTAACCCCCAAGGAACACCTCTCGCTCCCCACGCTTGAAGATGTGCGCGAAGGGGTTATAACCTACAAGATAGCCGCCCATGCAGCCGACTTGTGCAAGGGATTTCCCGGAGCTCAGGTGCGTGACGACGCTCTGTCGAAGGCTCGTTATGAATTCCGCTGGAAGGATCAGTTCAATCTTTCCCTTGACCCGGAAAAAGCCCGCAGCATATATATGGAGTCGCGAAGAAACGCTCCTGATGCCGACGACCGGTTCTGCACGATGTGCGGTCCCAATTTCTGCGCAATGCGTATATCACAAAATATAACTGATCGATGCGACCGATAAATGAAACCGTAATGGGCGACGGATTTGCCCGTGAGATTGAGAGATATGACTGGGAAGCGACAGGAAAAGCCATCGAGAGCGTGACTGACAGCGATGTGCGACGCGTGCTCGGCAAAGCTCGGCGCAACATCAAGCAGCTCGACGTAGACGACTTCATAGCCTTGATCTCGGATGCCGCAGCTCCTTACATCGAGGAGATGGCGCAATTGAGCCACCGCTACACTCAGGAACGGTTTGGGAAAACAATATCGATGTACATACCGATGTATGTGTCCAATGCGTGTACCAACAAGTGTGTGTACTGCGGCTTCAACCATGACAATCCCATGGAGCGCACCATCCTCACCATGGAGCAAATAAAAGCCGAGTGCGAGGCGATAAAGGAACTGGGACCGTTTGAGAATCTGCTGATCGTGAGCGGCGAGTATCCGGCGGTGTGCGGAACAGAGTATTTCGAGAATGTGCTCGATGTGTGCCGCCCCTACTTCCACAATCTGACAATCGAGGTGCAGCCCATGCGTGAGGAGCAGTATGAACGCCTCACCCACAGGGGGCTCAACGGAGTGGTGTGCTTTCAGGAAACCTACAACAAGGAAGCCTACCGGCTTTATCATCCACGCGGCATGAAATCCATCTACGAGTGGCGACTGAACGGCTACGACCGTATGGGGCGTGCCGGAGTCCACAAGATAGGGATGGGCGTGCTGCTCGGTCTTCAGCCCGATTGGCGCACCGATGTGGTGATGATGGCGCGGCATCTGCGGTATCTGCAACGCCGATATTGGCGCACACGCTACAGCATCAATTTTCCAAGGATGTGTCCGTCGGAAAGCGGTTTCCAGCCCAACGTGGTGTTGAGCGACCGTCAGCTCGCACAACTCACGATTGCCTTCCGCTTGTTTGACCACGATGTCGACATATCCTACTCGACCCGCGAGAGCGACCGCTTCCGTCATAACATGATGCAGCTCGGGGTGACCTCGATGAGCGCAGGCAGCCGCACCGAGCCGGGAGGTTATGCCTCGGCTCCTGACGCTCTGGAGCAGTTTGCCATAACCGACGATCGAGAGCCGGAAATGGTAGCCGCCGACATCCGTTCACAAGGCTACGACGTGGTGTGGAAGGATTGGGACAGCATATTTGATTGAGACCACTATGGAACTCGACAAAGAACAGATGGTGCGTTATTCACGCACCATCATGCTTGACGAAATAGGGACAGAGGGACAACGCAGACTGCTTGACGGTTCGGTGCTTATCGTGGGCGCCGGAGCGTTGGGCAGCATCTGCGCCATGTATCTCGCCGCGTCAGGCATAGGCAGAATCGGCATCATCGACTTCGACACCGTGGGGCTCTCCAATCTGCAACGTCAGCTTTCCTACACCGAAAGCGATTTAGGGCAGCACAAAGTCGAAGTGCTTGCACGGCGCCTGCGGGAGATTAATTCCGGCATCACGGTCGAGGCTTATAACCGGATGCTCACACGGGAGAATGCCACAGGGCTTCTTGCCGGATATGACGTGGTGGTTGAGGGTTCCGACAATCCATCGACCAAATATCTTGTGACCGACACGGCACACAGCCTTGGCAAGCCGTGCGTGACGGGCGGAGTGCGTGAGTTCGTTGGACAAGTGATGACGTTTCCGCCATACTGCGCCACCACCTATCGCGATCTCTTCCCCGATGCCCCTTGCGAGAGCGGCTTCACGCCATGCTCTGCAGGAGGAGTGCTCGGACCGCTCCCCGGAGTTGTCGCCTCCATGCAAGCCGCCGAAGTGATAAAGCTCCTCACCGGCATCAACACCGGCACCGGACACCTCCTGCAAATCGACCTGCTCACCCTCCAGCCCACCCGCCTGGAATTTTCTTAGAAAAATGCAAGAATTTAATTTAAATAAACCATAATATTGTGCCATTGAAAAATAATTATTAATTTTGGGGACGACCCTACGCCGTGAGACTCTGATTGAGTCGGAACGTGGAGGGTCATTACATAATGAAAGCGTTTACTTGCGCTTGATTCTTGGCAAACCTTGAAATCTGGCAGTTTCAAAAGCATCGTCAAGGATGAAGTAACGGTAGATGTCTCGGGTATGATTTAAATATCCCTAGGTGGATTGTCTTTTGTATAGAAGTCCGTCTTGGGAGCATCTATATCATACGGCGTAGGCTCTGCGTTACTCGTTCTACGATGTGACGGCTATGCCAGATGCCTAAGGTTTGCAGGACGAGTAACAGTACGGATCCTGCGCTTTTTCTTTATAAACCAATCATAATTGTCCGGTTGGGGATCTATAGGACATCGTTTAAGATGCTAAAGCGTGTTAGCCATAATCCTTATCGGGTCTTAGGTGTTTATTCCAATTCATCTAAGAAGGATGTGCTTTCTAATCTTAACAAGATTAGAGCATATCTCAAGGTCGGAAAAGAAATTTCATTTCCATTAGATTTGCCTCAATACTTCCCTCCATTAGAAAGGACTGACGATAAAGTGGCAGATGCACAATCTGCAGTAGAATTACCGATTGACCAATTGAAACATACGGTGTTTTGGTTTATGAAGGCGACTCCTTTTGATGACATAGCCTTCAATCATTTGTTCAATGGCAATATTGACAAAGCTAAAGAGATATGGTGCAAAAAGAAGTCGGTATCATCCTTGCTCAATCTGATGGTTTGTGCAATAATAGAGCACAATAATATAGCATTAGCTTTGAATGCAGATACACTTTTTCAAGATTATTCATCAGAATTATGTTCTACTGTTAACGATACTATCAAGTTGTCATCGGAACAATTAACGGAATTGTTTGTCGATCTGCTTAAAGACGATAGCTCTATTAAATTTATCAAACTTGCAAAAGTTCCAGGAACGTCTTCATGTTGGCAAAAGGCTTTTGGCGCAAGCATGGTAAAGCCTCTTATTGATGAAATAACTACAGCGATTAATGAAGCCAAAAATGTAAAAGGAGCCGCAGCCAACTATGCAGCAGGTATAAAGTTAATGAATTCAACCAAAAGTCCTCTGCTCCAATTAATGAGCTGGCTTGGTTCATCTGATGTGCAATATCAGATAATCGCAGATAAACTTGCTCAAACAATTCTCCAGTGCGGAATTAATTATTTCAATGAATCTGACGATAACAATGCACCGCAAAAAGCCCTGACTTTGCAAAGCTACGCACTCTCTATTGCTATCGGGCAACTTGTAAAAGATCGATGTAGAGAGAATATCAAGGTGCTTCAAAAAATTGGACCTGAATATGAGGTTCGGAAAGAAATATCTGAAATTTCACACCAGCTGAAATGTTTTAACATCTGGCATGGACATTCTTTTACAGCTATCGAATCATTTATAAAAGCATGTAATCCACATTTACAATCTATAAAGCTTAAACTTGGAGGTTATTCTGAAATATATCTCAGAATGAGTTCATCTGTTGCATTTGCAGCAATAAATGATGTGGTATTAAAGATTAATAATTTGCAGACAACGGCGGTGTTATCTTCAGATAAATCATCGCTAAAATTAAATGTTTCATCCGCAGTCTCTCTCATGTCCAGAATTTCGGAACTTGACATGACAACTCAATGTCGCACTTACTTTAACAATAATAATTCTATCCTTAATAGCTTAAATTCGCGGCTAAATCCATCTGGAGGTTGTTATATTGCGACTATGGCATATGGAGATTATAATCACCCGCAGGTAATGGTTCTCCGTGATTTCCGTGACTCATTCTTAGCTAAGCGAGATTGGGGTCAGCACTTTATCAAATATTATTATGCTCATTCTCCGAATTGGGTAGAGAAACTTAAACATCACAAAACGATAAACGCTGTTATACGCAAAGTTTTAGATGCTTTTGCTCTGCTTTGGAAAAATATATCACACTATGAATAAAGTTATACTATCGCTCTTGCTTCTGATTGGAATGACCTGCCAAGCAGAAATCAGCAATTCGGAATTGCAGAGAGTAAATGAGAAGGTTGAAATTTTAACACTCCAGTTTGAAAATCTGATTGGAGAGAACAAATCACTCAAAAGAGATGTTTCCAATCTTCAGTCATTAGTTGAGTCTCTTAACACACAGTTACATACCATGGAAACAAAGAGTGATTCAATCTACAATGCACTGATGTCTGAAGTTACATCAAATACTGAGCTGGCTAACGCTAATCACGCTGCTGCAACAGAACGGATTCAAGTCGTTGAGACATACTCAAAAAACAAAATCCACAAGCTAACGGTTTGGGGCATTTGGGCGATTGTTCTATTACTAATTATCGCCATTGTTGTTTACATAATTCTACATCGCAATATTACTAACAGTAAGGATGCAATCAGCACCATCAGAGATGTTCAAAACAAACTCGAGGAAGAGTCAGTTAAACTTGACACAAAGCTTGTGGAATTACTGGACAACCAGATACAAAAGGAAAAACAGATCAAGCAATCAGTCTCAAAGGTGGCTCCGGCTTTAGACCATACGTTAGCATTGAAGCTTGCCGATGAAATCACACGTATTGAAAAAAATCTCTCAAGAATGGATCCATCTGTTAAAGGATATAAACCATTGGTCAAGGCTATTGAACGAATAAAGGACAATTTTAAGGCTAATGGATACGAGATTGCCACTTATATCGGACAGCCATACAATGAGGGTATGCGAGTCAATGCGGATTTTGTCATAGATGAAGAATTGCCAGAAGGCACAAGGACCATAACATCCGTATCAAAACCACAAGTCCATTATAATGGAGAATTGATTCAAAAAGCCACAATAACAGTAACTCAAAACATATAACTATATATGGCACAACTAAAAGTAAATTACGGTATCGATCTCGGTACAACAAATTCCGCAATAGCAAGAATGGAAGCCGGAAAGCCGGTAATAAAAAAGATAGAAGTGACAGATGACACTATGCCATCATGTGTTTATTATCAGAAAAACGGGGGTGAATATGTGGGCAAAAAGGCATACAACACTATGAAGAGCGATAAACGCAGGGCAATGAAGAAAATGAAAGCTGAAGCATCGAATACATACATTGAATTCAAGCGTACAATGGGAACAGACAAAAGGTATGTATGCTCAAATAAAGGTGGAGTGGAATTCTCTTCGGAAGAATTTTCGGCTGCTATTCTTAGAAATTTAAAAACTTTCATAACGGATGAAGAGTTTAAATCCGTAGTTATAACGGTTCCAGCCAAATTTACAGTAAATCAAAAGACTGCGACAATAGAAGCTGCAAAACTTGCCGGTTTCACACATATTGATTTACTTCAGGAGCCTATTGCTGCCGCAATGGCGTATGGATTAACAGCAGCACAAAAGAATGGTTATTGGCTTGTGTTTGACTTTGGAGGTGGCACATTTGATGCAGCTCTAATTAAAGTAGAAGATGGCATAATTCAAGTGTTCGATACAGAAGGTGACAACTATCTTGGCGGCAAAAATCTCGACTATGCCATAGTTGACGAAATTCTTGTTCCGTACCTAAAGCAGAACTATTCAATTGATAGGCGTCTTGCAAATTCGGTTGATAAGGAGATTATACGTGATGCAATGAAAACTTATGCAGAGGAGATAAAAAATGCACTTTCGTTTAATGATACATATAACCTTTACATTGATCCCGGAGACTTGGGAGAAGATGAGGATGGAGAAGAAATTGAGATCGATTTAACAATATCCCGAGAGGATACCTATAATGTCATGCGTCCGCTGTTTCAAAAAGCAGTTGACATTTGTAAGGACCTTTTAAAAAGGAATAATCTTTCCATAAATCAACTTGGGAAATTGATTCTTGTCGGCGGACCAACACATTCTCCACAGATACGTCAAATGTTAAAGGAGCAAATCACTCCGAATGTCGATACAAGCATTAACCCAATGACGGCTGTCGCTGAGGGTGCGGCTCTTTATGCGTCCACTATTGATAATGAGATAACTGAGGAGGAACTTAAGACTGAAGAAATCATTCTTGACATCAAATTTGAGTCAATGACAGTTGATACTGACTTATGGGTGCCTGTATCATTGAAATCAGGAGCTGATTGCGTGATGGTTCAATTTGTCAGATCAGATGAAACATGGGATAGTGGTAATATTGAGATAGACAAGAATGGCAATGTAGTAGAGCTACATCTTGTAGAAGGTAAATCTAATTCTTTCCGAGTAGAATGTTTTAATAATAAAGGGGATAGGTTGAATTGTTTCCCTAAAGAGATTACAATAATCCAGGGTTCGAAAGTTGGTAAAGCTACTTTGCCATACGATATTTCAATTGCTATATACAATGAAAATAAAAATCGAGACATCATTACTCGTGTAGCCGGACTTGAAAGAAATAAAACAGTGCCGGCAACGGGGGTAAGAAATGGGCTACATACTAATGGACAAGTTAGAGCCGGCGTAGACACAGATGTGCTCCGTATTCCAATTTATCAATCAGACAACAATAGCGAGGGAAAATCAGCAATCTTTTTTGAACTGGTTGGAGAAATAGAGATTAACGGTGATGATGTTGATGTTACCATTCCTAAAAATGCCAATGTAGATGTGACAGTCAAAGTTGACAACAATGAGCAAATGACAGTTGAAGTATACTTTCCGGATCAGGACATTTCTGTAACAAAAATTATTGATACGCGTAAGGAACAGAGCCTTGGAAAAGCTAAAGATTTTGTCGAGGAATATCTTCCAGAAGCGAAACAATCCATTTATAATCTACGTGATGAAGGTCATGATGTGTCTGGTTTAGAGCAGAAACTTGATTTAGTAGAGAATGAGTACGCAAATAGTTCCGATTCCGATCCAAAGATGGTGATGCAACATCTCAAAGAGGTGCTCCGTGCTATCGAAGATTTAGAGGAGAGCACTGAATGGGGGCGTATTGAAGCTGAGCTTCGTGAAGAGTTTGAACGACTGGAAAAGGCGAATGCGGATCTCGGAGATAACAAGACAAATCAAGCTGTGAATACATTGCGAGTACAGATAGATGAAGTTATCCGCAAGCAAGATGTTAAGATAGCTCATGAATTAAAGGATGTGGCTCACCATCTGTTTTTTCAACTTACGATGGTTTATCAGTGTCGCGGTCTTATTGAGGACTTGAATAGAAATTTTGATTTCATACATTGGAAAGACAGAAATCGTGCCCGTACTCTTATCAATAAAGGCTTGTCGGAAATAAATAATCAACCAACAAGAGAAAAACTTCAGCCTATTGCCGTAGCTCTTCTTCAGCTTCTACCTGAAGAAGAGAGAAGAAAACACGGTAGCGGGCTCTCATAACTCCTGTTTTATCTTTAGTATACATTGCTGCACGAATAATTATAGAACACAAATAATAATGGACACAAAAGAGGATATTTTATCAAAAGTTGCCAAAATATGCAATATGCTGACAAGTGAGGCTGAAGCTCTTTCCAGCTATGACCGTATTAGTCATCTTAGTCAAGCAAAAATCCAATTCAAAGGTGGAATTCTTGGTGAAATCCGAGAATATCGAGAAGAGAAACGTCTTGAAAAGCTAATCAATCAACCTCTAATTGGAGACCTGTCTTATTATAAATATGCATTTCACTTAATTGATAAAGCAGAGGAATTATCTAAATTACTCGTTGAATATCAAAATATAGTATCAAAAAATGAAGGAGACCAATACTATGCTCCAATAGAAAACGCAATTTCAATAACAACGAAAGCAATTAGTGCATGGTACAATCTGAGTCCTGATATGGCAGACGCAGCACTGACCATTGATGGTCAAAAAAATGTAGCACTTGCTCCCACTGTAAGAAGTTATGTTAAAGAGGAATTTGCAAAATTGGACTTGCCTCAAAGTTTACAACAACTCAAGAACCATGATGACAATTCTTCAAATGGAGGCTGCTTCGGTATGCTGCTGTTTCTACTGTCCGTTGGTACTTCAGGCTTAGCAATGATGTTTGCTCTTATGTGTTATAATTGAAATTATGCTGTTCAAACGACAAGATAAAATAGGTAATTATACTGTAATTTCTTCCATTAAGAAAGGAACTTATGCTGAGACTTACAGAGTGAAGGATCTTCATGGAACAAAACGGTTCTTGAAACTCATCAACACGCCTAATCTCAAGCATTGGCAAACTGACGATGCAGGTAATATAATAGAAGTCGAAGTAACAAAATCATTGCATCATAATAATCTATGCAGTTTTGTTGATGCAGGAGCCCTCATAATCGGGGGACAGAAGTACTTTTATTTGGTCACAGAGTTTGTTAGTAACGAGACTTTGGCTGAATCTATAGAGCACGGCAGGGAATATAATATTTATGAAATCAAGCAAATTTGCATCGCAATTCTCTCTGCATTGAAATACTTACATTCTTTGCCTAAACCGATTATTCATAATGAAGTTACGATTCAAAATATTATACTTAATCTCAAAACTGATGATTTGAAGGATGTCAAGCTGATAGATTTTGGATATTCTCGCTACCTAGACCAGCCTAATAGTAAGCAAAGTCTCGAAGACTTAAATGTGTTTTATCTTGCTCCGGAAAGATTTGCCGGGGTATCATGTGTTCAAAGTGACCTCTATGCAGTTGGGGTCTGTCTTTATCTTCTCGTTTATGAGAGACTTCCATGGTTCTTCGATCTTGGGAGATGCACAAATGAAGAAAAAATTGACAAATTATGCAGACACAGAGAACGTCCTCTCGATCTTCCGGATGTTGATATATTTGAACTTGATGAACAACTCATCAATACGATAAAGAAAGCACTACTTCCGAATGTTCAAGACCGATTCCAAAGTGCTGATGATTTTATTGCTGCTCTCGAAGGTTCTGAAAAGGTAGAGAATCCCGATCTTACTCGACAAGTCAGAATGGAAGGCGATGGGAAGTCGAAAGCTGTTTCAAAAACTAAGACAGCAGATGGAGAAGGATTTTCTGCTATAGCCGGTATGCAAGAACTCAAAGATATGGTGAAAGTTGAGGTTATTGATGCCATCAACCAAAGGGAGGAATATGAACGCTATGGTGTTACTATCCCTAATGGGATGTTGCTTTATGGGCCTCCTGGATGTGGCAAAACTTTCTTTGCTAAACAACTTGCAGCGGAAGTCGGTTTCAACTTCATGGTTAAGAAACCAAGTGACTTGCAAAGCCGTTATGTGAATGCGACACAAGAAAATATAGCTGCAATGTTTAAAGAAGCAGAGGAAAATGCTCCAACTATAATTTTCTTGGACGAGATGAATGAACTCACGCCTAATCGAGATAGAGGAGATATCCATCAAATGCACATAAGTGCGGTAAATGAGCTTCTTGCCAATATGGATAGACTTGGAGAGAAGGGCGTTTTCGTAATTGGTGCTACTAATTATCCTCACTTGATGGATCCGGCTATTCTTCGTTCCGGTCGTCTTGACAAAAAATTCTATGTTGCACCACCAGACTTTGATGCACGTAAGGCAATGTTTGAAATGCTTCTGAAGAAGCGTCCATACGACTTTGGTCTTGATTATGATAGGTTAGCGAGACTTACAGAGAATTATGTATTCTCTGACTTAACGCTAATTATAAACGATGCTTCACGAAAAGCATTGATGGCAAAAAGTAAAATAACGATGACGATATTGGAAGAAACGATTAGGCATACTAAATCGTCTCTCAGTAGTAGCGATATAGAAAAGTATAATAAAATCAAAGCCCAGATGGAAGGAAGAGAAATAGAGAAAACCCGTCCACGTGTGGGATTCTAATGTAATAAATAAATGGATAAGAAAATACTGTATCTAAAGACACTTCTATGTTGTAGTGCTTGCGACGGAGAAATCGCTCCTGAAGAAGTCGATTTAATTAGATCACTCATTGCTAAAAATGAAATATTTGATGGTATTGAGGCCGAATCTGCTATCAATGATTTAATCTCTGAGCTAAATGATGATGGACTCAAATTTATCAAAGAATACCTTGATGCCATCCGAAAATCAGAATTAGATAAGAAAGAACAGCTCCTGATTATCAGACTGGCAATTGATATGATTGAGGCTGATAATAAGATTGTATATTCTGAAGTAAAATTTTTTAAACGGATTCGTAATAACTTAACAATTTCAGACGAGGATATACTTGAAGCATATCCTATAAATGATGATTACTTATTGCCGGATAATATGGAACCAATTGATATTATGGATTGGAATTATACTTTTGATAAGATTATTCTTAAAAATGTATAGCTATAATTATTTCTGTCACAATAACACATTCATTTTATACAAGATCCTAAAGCCATCTTAAAAATACAGTTCGATTAAGTTCCAATAAAAAAGATGAGTCATGCCTGATTCACATCGGGCATGACTCTGCTACTATAAAAAAGTTGTGTATGTGTTTATGACGGAACTAATCCGCCGTGGCTGCTATACACGTGGCAGCCATTACTTATTGTCGTCGTCAGCGGGGATTTCCGGGTTGTTCTGCATTTCCACGGTAGGAATGCGGTAGATCATGCGGTAATCGCGAGCT
This sequence comes from Lachnospiraceae bacterium, assembly GCA_023663655.1. Classification (GTDB taxonomy): domain Bacteria; phylum Bacteroidota; class Bacteroidia; order Bacteroidales; family Muribaculaceae; genus Muribaculum. Next base: position 4,777 of record JAMPGZ010000036.1, on the reverse strand, counting down.
GAGTAGTCGATAGCGTTGTAGAAACGGAGGTCGGCTGCATAGTTGACGCTGGCGCTGCGGGTGATGTTTTCATCACGGCGTTTTGCGTCGAGATAGCGGCATCCTTCGCCCCACATATCGATGCGCTTCTGCAAGCAGATCTCATCGTAGAGCGCCTGTCCTGACAAGCTGCAGTTGTATCCGTCGATACGGGTCGCCATGATTTCGTTGAGCTTGTTCTGAGCCTTAGCCGGTTCGTCGTTGAGATAATATGCTTCGGCAGCAAGGTAATACATTTCGGCTGTACGGAAGTAGATGATGTCGGAAGTGAACGGATCATCGGCACCGTCAGATGTCATGTATTTATCGCGGAACTTGTTGGCGATGTAGTTGAGGAATCCGTAGCCTTCTTCATATCCATAGCCCACGCCGAGAAGATTGTAATCATCGTTGTAGCCGAACCATTTCTTACGCACGTCATTGTCGTCAATCTTGTCATAGAGCTGTGAAGCGACAAGCTTGCGGAAACCTACCTGACCACCGTAACCGATGAAGTAAGAGTCCATGTGAGAGAAGAACGAAGCGTAGTAACCGGTGGTTTCGCCATTTACTGAGTATCCCCAGATCACCTCAGGCATATCAAGTGAATTGAATCCGCTGAGCATCTCGGCTTTTGAGTTGAGCGCACCACCCTTTATAGCCTCTTCGGCATATTTTGCAGCGTTGGCATAATCGCCTTTGAACATAAGCACGTTGGCATAGATTGCAGCAACTGAGTATTCAGAAAGGTTGCCCTTGTTGCTCAAGCCTGAACCCTTAAGATAGCCGTAGCCATTTTCGAGGTCGGAAACGATCTGGTCATATATCTCGCCTACGGGAACGCGTTCAGCACGATATACATCCTCAGTCTTCAAAGGCACACCGAGCTGGTTGGCACCAACGCTCAACGGCTGCTGCCACAGGTTGACAAGCCAGAAATAGCAGTAAGCGCGAAGACCGTAAGCCTGTCCGAGCATTGATTTCAATGCACCTTCGGGAGCGGGACGGCTCTCGGTGGGCTTCAACATCTCGATGATGTCGTTGGTATTATCGATCACCTGGTAGAGCTGACGCCACATTGACACAGTGCGGGCATAGTTGCCGAGACGGTTGTCCATCTGATAGTCATAGCAGAAGAAGTGCTGGTCGCGGTGATAAGCCACATCCTCGCAAAGGAGGTCGGTAGTGATAACGATTGCGGGATAGCCGAAATCGTCATGACGGGTGTGGTAGTCACCACCGTTGTAGAAGTTCATGTAAGCTCCGGTGATAAGAGCCTGCACCTTGGTCGGATCCTGGAGAGCTTCAGATACAGCGTCTTCATCCAGGAACTGAGATGGCTCTGTATTTAGATAGCTGTCAGAGCATGATGCGGCAAAGAGAGCCGTGCTCATGACAATACCTTTGAATAATATGTTATTGGATTTCATGAGAATCTTTTGTTTAGAAAGTTAAAGAAAGACCGAATGACACTGTGCGGATCGCTGAGTAGTTAGCCTCTGCCTGACCGTAGATATACTGACGGGGGTCCATACCTTTACGCTTTGACCACAAAGCCACATTGTCGGCAGCAACATATACACGTGCTTTCTCGATTGAAGCCTTTCTCATCCAGTCGTTGGGGAAAGTATAGCCGAGGGTGATGTTGCGGATGTTGAAGAAATCGGCGCCGATAAGGAAGCGGTCAGAGAATGTGTTGGCATTCTGGTCGCCGTCGAGGATAGGCACATCGGTGTTGGTGTTGTCTGGAGTCCATGCCTTGAGGATGTCCTTGTGCCAGTTAGTACCGGCATTGCTTCCACCGTGCATGAGGTTAGCATACATCGAGTCATAAATCTTACCGCCGAGCTGGTAGTTCATGGCGATAGAGAAGTCTATGCCTTTCCAGCCGAAGTTGGTAGTGATACCACCCTGGAAGTCGGGAAGAGCAGTGCCGATGTAGTACTTGGTAGCTGTAGAATAGTCGGTAGTAGTCTCGCGTCCGGTCACATTGCCATCCTCATCTTTCACGTCCTTGTACCAGGTAGAGTGTCCGTTTTCGTCAAGACCTGCATACTTGTAGTAGTAGAAGTCCCACACGCTGCGACCTTCGCGGATGTTGTAATATGCATGATGTGTGATACCGTCGGCACGCTTTTCGGCAGGAATGTCGGTAACTTTGTTCTTGTAGTGAGTACCGGTGAATGTCCAGCTCCAATTGAAGTCGCGGGGCATGGGGAGATTCACTGTCAAGGTAAATTCAACACCACGGTTGATCATGGTGAGAGCATTTTCAGAGATGTAGCTTACACCTGAGGATGGAGGCTGCGGCACATTGTAGAGCATATCTTTAGTGCGCTTGTGGAAATATTCCACGTCAACATTCAAAAGATTGTTGAACATGAGAGCGCTCAAGCCTACGTTGAAGTTATAGGATGTCTCCCAAGTGAGATCCTTGTTGCCCTGATAGAATCTTGAAATAGCGAAGCTGCCGTCAGAGTTCAAAACCTGGAACTGGGTCTTTGCAGGATAGTAGTTGCTGCTCTCAGTATTGGGATAGTACACGTCGTCGTTACCCACGCTACCGTAGCTTAAGCGGAGTGAAGCATTGTCAAGCCAGTTGATGCCCTTCATGAACTCTTCCTTAGAGAAACGCCATGAAGCACCGAGTGACCAGAATGTACCCCATTTGTTGCCTTCTGCGAAACGAGAAGAACCGTCGCCACGCACTGAAGCTGACACATAATATTTTTCATCGTAACCGTAGTTCACGCGGCCGAACCAAGATTCAACGGCATAATCTTCGGTGAATGAGCTCATGTCCTCCATGGTGATGGCATTGTCAAATTCGGGGACAGTGGGATCATAGAAATTGGTCTTGGCATTGCGCAGATAATTGTATTTCATCTTGTAGTTCTCATGACCGACAAGAACATCCACGCTGTGCTTCTTATTGAAAGTCTTGTTGTAGGTAAGCAACTCGTTGACAGTGTAGGTTTCGTTGCGATAACGATACTTATAGGCACGACCGCCTGACTGCTGCGCGTCGCCGAATGAAGGAGTCTGGAATGTGTCGCGCATGGTGTTGGTCACGTCATAACCCATGTTGACAGCAAACTTCAAGCCATCCCAGATGTTGAGGTTCACGCCGAAACGGCTGCTGAGGTTGTCGTTGATGTAACGGTTCTGGTTAGCCTTGTCACTTGCCACAACATTCTGGTTGGATCCGTAGGCACGTGTTCCGAAAGTACCGTCACCGAAGTCATATATAGGAGATCCGTCCTCGTTGTACTGACGCTCGCCAAGGCGGTTGTAACCATATACAGGATAGATAGGCGCGATATACTGAGTGAACATGAATGTGTTGGTGTAGTTGCTCAATGAAGAGATGTTCAACTGATTCTGCTCACCGCGAGAATATGCGATGTTACCATTGATTGAAAGATAGCGGTTCACGTCATAGTCGCCGCTTGCACGCAAAGAGAAACGGGTGAAGTCAGAGTTCTTGATGATACCCTCGTCGTTCAAGTATCCTAAAGAAAGGAAGTGAGAACCTCGGTCGTTACCACCCTGAACAGTGAGGTTGTATTCCTGGCGAAGACCATTCTTGATTGCTTCGTCAGCCCAATTGTCATTCCAAAGAAGACGGGCATCGGTCAAGTTTCCGTTCACATCCACAATCTTGTCGTTGTCGCAATCGAAAGGATTGTAGCCAAGGGTTGAAAAGAGTTCAGAAGTTGCCTGCTCGGGAGTTCCAAGTTTGTTCTTAAGCATACCCCACCATGTGGTCATGTACTGACCCGGGCTGGTCATGATGTCATATTCGGGAATACCGCGGGTGTTCACACCGACACGTGCTTCAAGAGTCACGCGGTTCTTTTGAGCGGCACCCTTCTTGGTGGTGATCACGATCACACCGTTTGCAGCACGTGAACCGTAAAGAGCAGTTGAAGCAGCATCCTTCAACACGCTGATAGATTCAATATCGGCAGAGTTGATAGCCGAAATGTTGCCATCGTAAGGCATACCGTCAACCACGTAAAGAGGGTCGGAGCTTGAGTTGATTGAACCGATACCACGGATACGGATGGTGGCGCTTGTACCGGGCTGTCCTGACTGCATCGCTACCTGCACACCGGGAGCGGCGCCTTCAAGAGCCTTGCTGACATTGGACACCTGCAATTTCTCAATAGTTGAAGAGGAAATAGTGGATGCGGCACCGGTGAAAGATGATTTCTTTGCAGTACCGTAAGCGACTACCATCACTTCTTCAAGCTGCTGATCGGAACTTTCAAGGGCGATGGTCATGAATCGCGGAAGGATTTCAACACGCTGAGTGACCATACCTACGTAGGATACCTGAATCTCTCTAAGTTTGTTGGATACTGAAAGGCTGAACTTACCGTCAGCGTCGGTCGCTGTGCCGTTACCTTCTCCAAAAGGCACTACTGTAGCTCCTACGAGCGGCTCTCCATCGGCGGCAGAGACTACCTGACCGGTAACGACTCTACTCTGATTTTGAGCTTGAGCACAAAGTATAGCGAATACCGCTATACACAAGGCTAACAACTTTCTCATACTTTTTGATTGAAATGTGTAAATTAATAACTAAAAATGTCAAAATCCCAATGTTTTCACAAGTGGATTTAACAAGCATTGTGCAAATGTACGACAAAATATTTTAATAATCATTAACTACCCCCCCTATTTTAACTTTTATTAAGTATTATTGCTGTCCGATAAAACTCAATAATGGCAAAAACTAAAGTCTCGGCTGCTG
>JAMPGZ010000035.1 GCA_023663655.1 Lachnospiraceae bacterium | reverse complement strand
ATAAGTGAGATCACTGCCATCCAAAGGAAAATATCAGAGGAACGAAGGGATTACAGCAATCAGCTTCAGATACAGTTGCTTCAGTCTAAAGCACACAGACAACTGCTGATTAATGTCGGATTAGGAATATTTCTAATCATAACAATATTATTCGGCATATATGTATGGCAATCAAAACGAAAGTTTCTGAAACTGAAACAGCGTCTCGACAGCGTAAAAATTGAACAGATTGTCGCCGAAGCAAACGATGAGGAGACGGACAAATCTTTTGATTTGATATGCAGCAGAATGGAAATATGTATCGAGCAATTCCGTGAGTCTAAGTTGCAGGCTGACTTTGACCGTATGACAATGCAATATAGGAACACGGGTAATTACCCATCGGTCAAGGAACGCGAGACGATACAGAAAACACTGATAGGCTGTTTCGCGGATTTCATTGTCGATTTGAAAATGACCGGTGTAAAACTAAATTTGGAGGACATAGTCACCTGCATCATGTCTTGTCTCAGGGAGTCTAATGCGACCATAGCCGCTTGTCTTGGAGCAACCGAAACGGCAATAAGGACACGAAAATCACGTCTGAGAGCGAAGCTCCCTGCTGAAATCCTTGATATGCTCGAACTCTGATGTAAATTACTAATCTATTGAATGTTGCATCAACACAAGCAACCTTTATGAAATGCGATTAAAAAGGTGAAACGATTGTGAAACGGCGTTTCTTTGCTCTCCGGAGTCTGACATCATACCTTTGCATCAAAAACAACAAAAGGTATGAAACATCTGATTTTTACACTAATGCTTGCGTCAGCAATTCTTATTCAGGCGCAGGTCCAGACCACCGACAGTATCGCTGAGAATGATTCAACATACTCAGTTGAACTTGGAGATATTGAGGTTACGGCAACACGAAATATGCAACGTCTAAGCAAAGGCGGATTGATAACTGACATCAAAGGCACATCCCTAAGCGAACTCGGCACATGTGCTGATGTAATTTCCCAACTTCCCGGAGTTATCTCAAATGAAGGAAATCTTGAAGTTTTGGGACGTGGCACTCCGCAGATTTTTATCAACGGACGCAAGCTCGTTGACAAATCTGAACTTGACCGTCTTTCTTCAAAAGAAATCCAGAATGTGGAGGTCGTCTTTAATCCCGGCGCGAAGTATGGGGCTGAGACAAAAGCCGTCATTCTCGTCAAAACCATAAAGAAACAAGGTGACGGATTGAGTGGATCTGTATCTGCAACCGGACGGCAAGCACATTATTTTTCTCAGTCCGACAATCTGTTTCTAAATTACAGGACCGGCGGTCTCGATATATTCGGCACGTTCAATTATGATTTTGCCCGACGTTATCAGGAACAGCGCAACCGAACTACAATCAATTCATCCTTATATCACTATCTCTTAGATTCTGATATTCTGATTTATCCAAAGTCCAACACATATCTCACAAACATAGGAGCCAACTGGCAGATAAATAACCGTCATTATATAGGTGTGAAATACGAATACACCGCAACGCCTGATTCAAAATCAAAGTGGCTTACAAATGAGACAGTGGCAAAAAATAATGTTGAGGAAGATAAGATCATATATGAAACGAATTGGAGAAGAAACTCTGTTCCGGTTCATTTGATAAACCTATATTATCAAGGCAAATTCAATGCGTTCAACATTTCAATCAATAACGATTATTATGCCCGTAGGAACAGTAATCGGCAGTCGATAGTGGAAAACAGTTTGCTCGGAGATGAAAATTTTATCGGGAGCGACAACCGCATAATAAGTTCAATGTTTGCGTCTAAGGGTGTCGCTGAATATTCGTTCAAGGGCAACACACTTGAGTTTGGATATGAAGTGACGGCTACAGACCGTAAAGATTTATTCATCAATGAGGGTGATAATCTGCCTGATGCCAATGACAGAATAAAAGAAACCACTGGAGCAGGTTTTGTTGCCGTGAATATCCCAATCAAAAAAGTAGAACTTTACGCAGGATTGAGGTATGAGCATACGACATCAGACTACTATCAGAACGGAACACTCATCAAGGAACAAAGCCGAAAATACGGTAGGCTCTTCCCCAATGTGGATTTCACATTTCCAATAGGAAAAGCAAAATTCACACTGTCATACGAGGCAAAAACCAAACGCCCGCTGTATAGCCAGTTGAGCAGCAGTATTCAGTATGATGACCGTTTTACTTACGAAAGCGGAAATCCATTGCTCACGTCGGAACAGATTCACAATGTTTCACTTGCAGGAATATACAAATGGATATTCTTCAGTGCAACTTACACATACGATAAAGATGCGATTATCAGCGTAATCCGTCCATATCATCCTGATGCTCCCCAAAATATTATGACTTATGACAACTTCAATCATCTTTCAAAATATGATATAGTTATTTCGTTGTCTCCAAGAATTTCAAGATGGTCTCCTCGATTTCGTTTGAATTTATCAGGGCAAAAATTTTCAATGAAAACCACAGATGGCATAAAGAAACTGAATACACCGATATTGTTTTTCAACTTTTTCAACAACGTATCATTGGGAAAAGGATTCAATGTGAACGGAGATATTTCCGGACGCACCAGTGGCGATATGGATGTTGTCACACTCAAACCATCATGGCAGATAAATCTCGGTGTGTCAAAAAGCATGAAGAACTGGTTTTTCCAATTTCAGGCTACCGATATTTTCAAGTCTGCACGAAACTCCATGACAACATACGGCACACAGATGACACTTGACAAATGGAATTACAGCGATACACAGGCTCTACGTCTGATTATCCGATACTCTTTCAATAATACTATGAGCAAATATAAAGGCAAAGGAGCCGGCACAAGCGAAAGAAACAGACTGTAATGTCACATCCAGTCATAGGGAGGGATAAATCGCGTTCGCCACACGAATACAATAGCAGCCGACAAAGAAATATGTTAATTATTTTTGACAAAATTAAGACTTGTTTGTTATAATAATTGTAGTAACTTAGCAACTTAATTTCATAACCAGGATGAAGAATAAACATAATTTTTTGAACGGTAAATATTTCGTGCTCGCTCTGCTTGCCGCAGCGACCATATCAGGCATAGCCGCAACCCGCAGCAACAAGGGTGAAATAACACGTAACCTCGACATTTTCAACGCTCTCTATAAAGAATTGCAAACCAACTATGTCGATTCAATCAGTGCAGAAAAATCGATCAACACCGCGATTTCCGCCATGTTGAACGACATAGACCCATATACCGAATATTATTCTTCATCCAATCAGGATGACATCGCTCTCATGACTTCAGGCGAATATGCCGGCATAGGAGCCATAATAATGGAAAAACCGGGCAAGGGTGTTTTCATTTCCGAACCCTATCTTGGGAGCCCGTCGCAGAAAGCAGGATTGAAAGCCGGCGACCTCATCATGATGGTTGACAATGATACCGTCACATCCTGGCACAGCGATCAAGTGAAAAACAAGCTCACAGGACAAGCGGGAACTCCATTGAAAGTGCAAGTGAAACGCCCTTATACCGCCGACTCAATAATAACGGTTAATATCGTGCGTGAGAAAATCCAGATTCCCACCATTCCTTATTATGGCGTGGTAAAAGACAACATCGGCTATATCGATCTTTCATCATTCACCGACAAGTCAGGAGCCGAGGTACGCAAAGCCCTCATTGAGCTGAAAAAGAATCCACAAGTCAAGTCAATAATCCTCGATCTTCGTGGCAACACCGGCGGTCTTTTGGAAGAAGCTGTCAAGATAGTGGGTCTATTCGTTCCTAAAAACACCGAGGTTCTTCGCACTCGCGGAAAGGGCGTGATGAATGAAAAAATCTACAAGACCACCACTTCACCTGTCGACACTGAAATTCCACTTGTAATCCTCACTGACGGTAACACCGCATCAGCAAGCGAAATCACCGCCGGAGCGTTGCAGGATCTTGACCGTGCAGTGATAGTGGGAAGCCGCTCATTCGGAAAAGGGCTTGTGCAGACCACCCGCCCTCTCCCCTACGACGGCATTCTGAAAGTGACTATCGCAAAATATTATATCCCCAGCGGACGACTCATCCAGGCGATCGACTACAGCCACCGTAACCCCGACGGCTCTGTGGCACGTATTCCCGACTCGTTGACAAATGTGTTCAAGACTCTTCATGGCAGAGAGGTGCGCGACGGCGGAGGCATCACTCCCGATATAAAGGTGGAATATCCGGAAATAAACCGCCTTACTTACAATATTATCGTCGACCACTGGGCATTTGACTATGCCACCAAATTCGCGGCACAGAATCCCACCATCGCTCCTGCCGACCAATTTGTGCTCACCGATTCAATCTTTGACGACTTCAAGGCTTACATAGATCCGCAGAAATTCAACTACGATAAAGTGTGCGAACAGATGCTTGCCGCCCTGAAAAAGACAGCGGAAAACGAAGGCTACATGAACGATTCAATCAAAGCTCAGTTCAAGGTGCTTGAAGGAATGCTGAAACACAATCTCGACCATGACCTCGACAATAACCGTCGTGCCATCGAGGAGATTCTTGCCGGCGAGATCATCAAACGATATTATTACCAACAGGGACAGGTGATCGAAGCGCTTAAACGCGACGAGACACTTGATTCAGCCGCTGTGATACTTAACGACATAAACCGATACAAAGCTCTTCTCTCGGCTCCGGGCACGAAATTGGCTAAGAAATAATGGATATAGAGCAACTTTGCGAAACCGTATTCAACAAGACACGCCGACGTGCGGTTAAAGCCCTGCTTGATGATGCCGCAGTGAAGCGTGTCACTTTCTATGGACTCTCCGGCTCATCGGCACCTATGCTTATGGCTGCTGTCGCCGGAACCGACAAGCCCGCGCTTGTCATCGGCGACTCTCTCGACGATGCTGGCTACCTCTATCATGACCTCTCAAGGATATTGGGAGAAAATGCCGTACTAATGCTGCCATCGGGCTACCGACGCGCCATCAAATACGGACAGGTCGATCCACCGTCACAGATCATGCGTACCGAGGTGCTCAACCGCTGGATGAATGATCAGGCACTTAAATATGTGGTGACCTATCCAGAAGCGCTCGCCGAAAAAGTAGCGTCACGCGATTCCATCGACAAGCACACCCTGAAATTTTCAGTTGGAGAAACCGTGGATTTGGTTGAAACGGAGAAATGGCTCCGCACCAACGGATTCAAAGAGGTGGACTACGTTTATGACCCCGGGCATTTCGCGGTGCGAGGTTCAATAATCGACATATTCGGCTACAGCAACGACCAGCCGTTCCGCATCGATTTCTTCAGCGATGAAATAGAGAGCATACGTCAGTTCAACATTGAGACACAGTTGTCGGAAAAAAAGTTTGACAGCATATCCATCACTGCCGATGTCACCCCGGAAGGCGCAGCGTCGTTTCTTGACTATGTGCCCGAAGAGATGCCGGTGTGGGTGCGCGACGCAGCATATACCACCGACCGAGTGAAAAGCGTGGCTGCCGACACCATGAGCGCCAATGCCGTGATGACGGAGGATTACGACACCAACGCGATGTCAAACGTGGTAGACCCTGACAATTTCGCCATGCGTCTTGAAAAGTGCCGTCAAATACGCTTCACCGCCGCATCGGAGAAAGGAACCACCGTAGGGAGATCAATCGGATTTGACTGCACACCTCAAGGAATATTCCACAAGAATTTCGACTTGATCAGCAGCACGTTTTCCAAATACATTTCCGACGGTTACACCATCTGCATACTAAGCGACTCAGAGAAGCAGATCGAACGCATACGAGCCATATTCTCTGACCGTGGCGATAAAATTCCGTTCACACCGGTGATATCGACAGTGCATGAAGGTTTTGCCGACAACACGGCGAAAATATGCGTGTTCACCGACCATCAAATCTTTGACCGATTCCACAAATACAATCTGAAAAGCGACCGTGCCCGCTCAGGAAAACTGGCATTGTCGCTTAAAGAGCTTGGGCAGATCGAGCCCGGCGACTATGTGGTGCACATCGACCATGGAGTAGGACGCTTCGGCGGACTCATCCGCACAGAAGTGAATGGAAGAAACCAAGAGATGATAAAGCTCATCTACTCCAACGACGATATCCTTTTAGTGAGCGTTCATTCCCTTCACAAACTTGCCAAATACCGTGGCAAAGAGGGTGTGGAGCCGCGCATCAACCGTCTCGGATCGGGCAACTGGGGAAAACTGAAAGAGAAAACCAAGTCAAAGCTAAAGGACATAGCCCGCGACTTGATAAAGCTATATGCGGCAAGAAAGGACGAGAAAGGATATGCCTACTCCCCCGACAGCTATCTACAGCAAGAACTTGAAGCATCATTCATCTACGAAGACACTCCCGATCAGCTCACGGCGACACAGGCAGTGAAAGCCGACATGGAATCACAGCGTCCCATGGACCGATTGATATGCGGAGATGTGGGATTTGGAAAGACCGAGATTGCCATACGTGCCGCGTTCAAAGCGGCTACCGACGGCAAGCAGACGGCAGTGCTCGTGCCTACAACCGTGCTTGCATATCAACATTTCAACACTTTCTCCAACCGTCTTAAAGAGTTTCCGGTAAAAATCGACTATCTGTCAAGAGCACGCACGGCAAAAGAGGTGAAAAACATTCTCGCCGAGCTTGCCGAAGGGAAAATAGACATCTTGATAGGTACACACAAGCTCATAGGCAAAGATGTGAAGTTCAAAGACCTCGGACTTCTTATAGTCGATGAAGAGCAAAAATTCGGAGTTGCAGTGAAAGAGAAGCTGAAACAGCTCAAAGTGAATGTCGACACACTCACAATGTCGGCGACACCAATACCCCGCACACTCCAGTTCTCGCTCATGGGCGCCCGCGATCTCTCGGCAATCACCACCCCGCCGGCAAACCGCTACCCTATCGTGACACAAGTGACATCGCTCAACGACGACATCATCACCGAGGCGGTCAACTTTGAAATGTCGCGCAACGGACAGATATTCATCATCAATCCACGCATCGAAGGATTGTATGACCTCGAAAATATGATTCACCGCCTCGTACCCGATGCAAGGACTATCGTGGCTCACGGACAGATGCCGCCTGAGAAACTGGAGAAGGCGATCCTCGACTTTTCCAATCATGACTATGACGTGCTTCTCGCCACTACCATCATCGAGTCGGGAATCGATATGCCGAATGTCAACACCATTGTGGTGAACAACGCCCAAAACTTCGGACTTAGCGAACTGCATCAGTTGAGAGGACGCGTGGGCAGAAGCTCACGCAAAGCGTTCTGCTACCTGCTGGTCCCGGCAGGCTCACCGCTCACACCCGTGGCACGTCGCCGACTTCAAGCCATCGAGAGTTTCAGCGAGCTTGGCAGCGGCATCCACATAGCCATGCAGGACCTTGACATACGCGGTGCCGGAAATCTGCTCGGAGCCGAGCAATCGGGATTCATTGCCGACCTCGGATACGAAACTTATCAACGCATCCTTAAGGAAGCTGTAATAGAACTTAAAACTGAAGAATTTGCCGACACACTCTCCTCTCCCGATTCCGATTCAGAACTGAACGAGGAGGAATTTGTAGCCGATTGCGCCGTGGAGAGCGACATGGAACTGCTGTTGCCGCCCGACTATGTGCCTCAGGAAAGCGAGCGCATCAGCTTATACAAAGAGCTCGACGGAATAGAGCGTGAACTTGACTTGCAAAAATTCAAAATGCATCTTGAGGACCGCTTCGGAAAAATTCCAGCCGTCACCCTTGAACTGCTCCGCATCCCGCGTCTTCGCTATCTTGCCCGCCGACTCGGCATAGAGAAAATAGGACTCAAGCAGTCCAATATGTACCTGTATTTTGTCGATGACAGCAACAAGGCATATTATCAGTCGCCCATGTTCGGACGATTACTCAATTACCTTCAAAGCAATCCTCGCCGATGCCGCATAAGAGAGAAAAACGGACGTCGCAGCTTCGCCATATCCGATGTGCCCACAGTCGAGGAGGCAGTCGCCATCCTTCAGGAAATTCTGTCACTTAATGCCATCTGAACATGACCATCGATGAAGTTTCAGCCCACGATTACCGGAACATCTTCCCGGGAAAGACAGTATATGACACTGTTGACTTCAACCTTCTAAACCGCCACAAATGCGACCGGTTGCATTTTCTGGTATTCAGCGACAGCAAGGCTCGGCTGGGACTCATACTGGGAGAAAAAGATTCCACATTGCGTAGCCCGTTCTCGGCACCATTCGGAGGATTCACCGCTCTCAGGCATCAACCGGCAACCACCTACATCGAAGCCGTAAAAGAACTGCGAAATCAATTTGCAGCATCAAAAAGCATTATTGTGACCCTACCGTCGCCATTTTATGATGAGGACAATGTGGCTAAAACGTCATTTGCCATGGAAACTATCGGTGCTGAATGCCGCTCGATACTTAATTATCATTTCAATTTAAGTTCGGCAGCTAACATCAATGACATGCTTTCCCCCGACCAAAAGCGTAACCTACGCATAGCACTCGCATCGGGCTTCACCTTCTCCCGTCTGTCGCCACGCGACACCGTCAATGTCGACAGAGTCTACAATGTCATAAGCCGAAACCGTAGCGAAAAGGGATATTACCTCGCCATGACTCGTGACGATGTGGTCAATACAATTAAAACCGTACCCTCCGACCTGTTTATTGTAGAAAAGGATGGCACTGATGCCGCAGCGGCTCTCGTATACCGCGTCTCCAACACGGTGGCGCAAGTGATATACTGGGGTGATATTTCAGCATTGAGCCGCCAGCATCCCATGTCGATATTGACAACCGGCATCATAGATTATTACAAAAATGCCGGACTCGCATTCTTGGATGCAGGTCCGGCAGGAGATTTCGATGAGCTTAACACCGGGCTTAGCGCCTACAAAGAGCGTATCGGCGGCATAGCCACGGCGAAGCGTCAATATATCATCAAGCCATAAGCTGATAAATCTTTTTAGTGTCGGCAGCCGACAGCTTCACGTAGCCGCCGATAAGTTCACCTTTGTGCAGGTGCAGATTCTTCACAAGCGCGTCAATGTCGGCATCCTTGATTCCAAGCTCCTCCATAGTGACAGGCATTCCTATGCTGCGGAAGAAATCTTTCAGGCAAGCGATGCCCTTGAGAGCCATGTCATGATCGCTATCACCGGCGCAACGCTCGATGCCAAGCACTCTTTCCGCGAACTGAGCCCCCTTGGAGGGATTGATTGCGGCAACGTAGGTCATCCATGCCGGTACGGTCACAGCCAACCCCGCACCATGAGCCACATCATAAAGAGCGCTCAATTCATGCTCGATAAAGTGCGAAGCCCAATCCTCCACTCTGCCGGTGCCACACACGCCATTGTGGGCAAGTGTACCGCTCCACATTATATTGGCACGTGCGTCATAATCACACGGTGATTCCATAACCTTTGGAGCCTCCACCATGATAGCTTTAAGCACACCTTCCGACACACGGTCGGTGATCTCACACTCAGGCGTGGTAGAGAAATAGCGTTCAATAATATGAGCCATCATGTCAACTATACCGCAAGCCGTCTGATAAGGTGGCAGTGTAAATGTAAGCTCGGGATTCATCACAGCAAATTTAGGACGCAATGCCGACTCGGTGCGAAGACTGAGTTTCACTAATCCGTCGATTTTTGTGATTACCGAATTTCCGGAACCCTCGCTGCCGGCAGCCGGAATAGTAAGAACCACACCCACCGGAAGGGCTTTCTCCACTATTTTTTTGCCGCAATAGAAGTCCCAGAAGTCACCGTCGTAAAGCACACCGCAAGCTATGCCTTTAGCTGTGTCGATAACCGAACCGCCACCCACGGCAAGAATAAAGTCAATGCCTTCATTACGGGCAAGTTCAATACCTTCATAAACACGGTCATCAGTTGGGTTAGGCTTAATGCCCGAAAGCTCAATATGGCTCACGCCTTGCTCTTCGAGAGATTTCTTAACCCTTTCGAGCAATCCGCTTCTCACCACCGAGCCTCCGCCATATACTATAAGGACTTTTTTACCGGAAAACTCTTTTACGAGTTCTCCGGTACGAGTTTCTGTTTCCTTTCCGAAAACGAACTTAGTAGGCGACCAAAATGTGAAATTATTCATTGCACAAATATATTAACGACGACCACCTTTCTGTTTCTTCTGCTGCTCGCGGAGCATAGCCTGCTGCTGACGCTGAGCCTCTTCAAGACGAGCCATGAAGCCTGACTTTTTCTTCGGGTTCTTTGCCGCTTCACGCATCTTGGCACGCATCTTCTCTTCGTCAACCACATGACGGAAGATGTAGGTCTGAATGATTGTGATGAGAAGTGACAAGA
This sequence comes from Lachnospiraceae bacterium, assembly GCA_023663655.1. Lineage (GTDB taxonomy): Bacteria > Bacteroidota > Bacteroidia > Bacteroidales > Muribaculaceae > Muribaculum. The sequence continues at coordinate 12,646 of JAMPGZ010000035.1, read as the reverse complement.
AATAGTAGTAGGACAATCCCGCTGCATAGTTGTTGAAGAACACAAGGAACATTATTGGCATCAGATACATCATCCACTTCATGCCCGGCATGGTGTTTCCGCCCGGCTGGTTAGCCATAGTGATCTTGGTGTAAAGGATGTTGGTCACAGTCATCAATAGACAGAATAACGACAGATGATTGCCGAAATATTCAGTCACCAACGGAATATTGCCGGTCCATGAAAGAATCGCATCAGGAGCCGAGAGGTCTTTCACCCACAGGAACGGCTCACCACGAAGCTCGATACATGACGGGAAGAATGTGAACATCGCAATCAACACCGGCATTTGAAGCAGCATAGGCAAGCAACCAGCCATGGGGTTGGCACCGGCACGCGAATAAAGCTCCATGGTCTTCTGCTGGCGTGTCATGGCATTTTCATTTCCGGGGTACTTGTCGTTTATCTCCTTGATTTCCGGAGCAAGCAATCGCATCTTAGCCTGCGACATATAGCTCTTATAAGTGAAGGGGAATATTATCAACTTGATGAAGAGAGTGAGGATAAGGATTATGATTCCATAGTTTGTGAACCAGTTTCCGAGAATGTCAAACACCGGTATGATAATCCAAGTGTTGATCCAGCGGAAAAGAGTCCATCCGAGCGGAATCAATCTTGTCATTTCAAGATTTTCTCCCGGTTGAATGTTCTTTTGCAAATCGGAAAGAAGAGGATACAAATTAGGACCGATGTAAAGGTCGAAAGAGGCAGGATTGCCGCTCTGAGCATTATAGTCAACGGTGGCAACTGTAGCCATATCCTTCAGATAGCCCGGGGCACTTTTGGAAAGCACCTTGGAGGTCATTTCAGCGGTGGTGAAAGAATTTTTAGCGATGAACACCGTCGAGAAGAACTGATTTTTATAACCGATCCACTTGATGCGTTCATTCACTTCCTCATCATCATTGGAGGTCTCGCTCAAGTTTTCAACATCGCCGCCCGAATACTTATAATAGATCGCTGAATTACGCTCCTCAAACATACGACCCTCTTCCTGACGTATCATCTTCTGATTCCAGAGGAAGTCCATCGACACCACACTCGACGGAATGATAGACTGCATTCCATTCTGCACGATATCCATCTTCACCACATAGCTTTCAGGAGCAAGGGTGTAACGGATTCCGAATTCAGTTCCCGAACCAAGATTCAATGACATCAACACCGTAGTGTCGCTCTCCTGCACCGGAGTGAAATAGAAGTCGCGGGTATTGAACTCACGGTCCACAGAAGTGAGAATGAATGAATACGCGTCGTCATCGTTATCAAACACAGTAACATTTCCACCCTTGTAGCTCTTGTAATTCTTCAGTTCGGCGCGTGAGATCATAGCACCCTTTGAAGAAAGGTCAAGAGAAATGAGATCATTCTCAAGTTTCACGGTCTTCTCTTCGCCACGCAGATATTTGGCAAATCCACGATATTGCGAAAGGTCACGCAATGTCGCCTTTACTTCAGCTACCGCACGATTCACAACCGATGCCGGCAAAGAACTAAGTCCCTGACGAGTGAGTTGCTGTATGTTTACCGATGAAGAATCCACTTTAACGGTACCTGTCACTGATAAACCGTCGGAAACAAGGCTCACATTTGAATTTTCCAATGTCACGTTGCCATTGGCATCAGCGTGTCCATACTCCTTAACTGCCGCAGCAAGCATTGTCATCTCAGCCTGGCTGAGAGTGTCATTTGACATTGATAGCGACTCGGCTTCAAGCCCTTGCGCCTGCTGCTCAGTCAACTCTTCTTGAGGCATTTTACTGTCGGGATTCGGTTCCGGCTGATTCAGCCACATGAATCCGAGAATGACTGCTCCCATCAGGAGCAATCCAAGCATCGTATTCTTATCCATTATTATTAGTTTTTTCTGTTTTGTAGTCAATCGCGGCTTTTATGAAATTGAGGAATAAAGGGCTTGGATCAAGCACCGTCGATGAATATTCAGGATGGTATTGAGTGCCGATGAACCAACGATGGTCAGGAATCTCAACCACTTCCACAAGGTGCGTCTTTGGATTTTCGCCCACACATTTCATTCCGGCTTCTTCAAACCGCTCACGATAATCATTGTTGAACTCAAAGCGGTGACGATGGCGTTCCCTCACCTCAGTCTTGCCGTATGCCTCGGCTGCCCGCGACCCCGGTTCAAGACGGCAGTCATATTCGCCAAGACGCATGGTACCACCCATGTTTGTGATTGATTTCTGCTCATCCATGAGATCAATCACATTATCGGGAGTGAGATGATCCATCTCGGTTGAATTGGCAAGCGGCAATCCGAGCACATTGCGGGCAAATTCAATGACCATGCACTGCATACCGAGACATATTCCGAACGTAGGGATATCTTGCTCGCGACACCATTTAAGAGCCACAAACTTACCCTCGATGCCTCGCTGCCCGAATCCGGGAGCTATTATCACGCCGTCAAGACCGGAGAGCTTTTCGTCCACATTATCCTCTGTGAGTTTCTCCGAATGAATGTAAACAAGATCAAGCTTGCGGTGATTATATGTGGCTGCTTGGAAAAGCGACTCATTAATAGACTTATAAGCATCCTGCAATTCCACATATTTCCCGACAAGTCCTATTGTCACACTCTCTTCAGCACCGGCAATCTTATCAAGGAATTCAAACCACGGCTTCATATTTGGTTCTCCTGAGAAATCCGTTCCGGTCTTACGCAATACAATCTCATCAAGATGCTGTTGGTGCATCTTGACAGGCACCTCATATATCGTGGGCACATCGGGGGATTGTATCACAGCTTCGGGCGATACATTGCAGAACTGCGCGATTTTCTTGCGCATATCTGCCGGGATGTCGTGCTCGGTGCGCAACACAAGAATATCGGGCTGAATGCCCACTTCCTGAAGCTGTTTTACAGAGTGCTGGGTAGGCTTTGTTTTAAGCTCTTTTGCCGCACGGATATAAGGAACGTAGGTAAGATGTATGCAAAGAGCATTTTGTCCAAGCTCCCATCTCAACTGTCTCACAGCCTCAATGAACGGCAGTGACTCAATATCGCCCACTGTTCCACCAATTTCAGTAATCACGAAGTCAAAATCTCCGGTCGAGCCGAGCAACTTCACATTTCTCTTTATCTCATCAGTGATGTGAGGTACGATCTGCACTGTTTTTCCAAGATAATCACCACGACGTTCTTTTTCAATCACATTTTGATATATGCGACCGGTGGTGATATTGTTGGCACGAGTCATTCGGGTGTTGGTAAAACGCTCGTAATGCCCCAAATCCAGATCGGTTTCCTGCCCGTCGGCAGTCACGTAGCACTCTCCATGTTCATAAGGGTTAAGCGTGCCCGGATCAATGTTGATATACGGGTCAAACTTCTGTATTGTCACCTTGTATCCTCGGGCTTTGAGCAAGCAAGCAAGCGACGATGAAATTATCCCTTTTCCAAGGGATGATACAACGCCACCTGTGACGAATATGTACCTTGTCTCCACTGCTAAATCTCTTTTTAGATTTTTAAAGTGCAAAGGTAGTAAATTTATTTTAGAGGGTGTTCAATAATTCTTGTTAATTTTAAGATGTCAAAATGCACCCGTCTCCGCCTGCTTACGTCTAAGATTTTTTATACCCACGAATCAACGAGAGTAAATGTGACAAATAGACTATATTTTAACTTTATTTAACTAAATGGGGGGGGTAATTTGTCCCTTTTAGTTATCTTTGCGAAGTCACATAATTTAAAGTTTATTGATATTTGCCGCCTACATAACGGATTTCGTCAATATAATCGACGAATTAGTATAAAAACGCACAACTAACCATTTTGTGGTTGATATTTAGCCTTTATCTTTATGAGCAGGGAGCTCCGATTTACTCGAAGCTCCCTGTTTTTTATGCGGTTGCTATTTATCGCATCCCTATTTGTCCAATTTGTCGGCAAGGTTATGCATCATGTCAGCACCTGAATCGAGCAGGTCCGATGCCTTGTCTTTCAATTTATCGACTATTGAGCCACCGTTGTCTTGTGCTCCGGCAAGGATGTCGGCAGCTTTATCTTTCAGATTTGACAAAGTTTCGGCAGCCTGCGCTTTAATATTATCAATGGCGTTGCCAGCCTCCTCCTTTACTTCTGATGATTCAGCTTTAATATTTTCCACCTGCTCGGCAGCTTTTTCTTTTGCAGCCTGAGCAGCTTCCTGAGCACTGACTTTTGCAGCATCCACACTCACTTGTGCCGCAGCCTGTGAAACCTTCGCGGCAAGATCACTATTTATATCCATAATTCAATCTCTTTAAATGTTACGATAATAAAACACGATTACACGATCCAAAGTTTGTTCTTTTATTGGCATATTAATTAATTATTGCTTAATTTTGTGTCTAAGAAATAACTTTTAACCTTAAAAAATTATGAAATATCTATTAAGCGCGCTTCTTGCATCGTCGATTGCCTTCGGAGCAAATGCCGACGACAAAGTGGTGAATCCCGACAGCACGGGATTCAAATTCACTGATGTGAAAACGGTAAAGACAACTCCGGTACGCGATCAGAACAGCTCCGGAACCTGCTGGTGCTTCTCAACCAATTCATTCCTGGAAGAGGATATGATCAAACGCGGAGGAAAGCCGGTGGATCTGAGCGAAATGTTTGTAGTGCGCTATTGTTATCTCGACAAAGCCCGCAAATATATCCGCATGGATGGTCAGATCAATTTCGCGCAAGGCGGAGCGGCTCATGACGTACCATACGTGATCGAAACTTACGGCATAGTGCCCGAAGAGGTTTATCAAGGGCTTAATTACGGCGAGGAGAAGCACGTTCACGGCGAGCTTTCAGCCGTTCTGAAAGCCTATCTTGATGCCGTGCTAAAAGCACAAGGCGGAAAGAGACTGTCAACTGCTTGGGAAGCCGGATTCAACGGAATTCTTGATGCATATTTCGGACCGCTGCCCGAAAGCTTCACATACGAAGGAAAGACCTACACTCCCAAATCTTTTGCCGAGTCGCTCAACCTCAACCCGTCTGATTACATCTCCTTCACATCCTACACACACCACCCGTTCTACAAAGCATTTCCGCTGGAAGTAGCTGACAACTGGCTGTGGGGCTATATGTACAATGTGCCTATGGAGGAAATGAAAGCTGTGGTAGACAACGCCATCGACAACGGCTATCCCGTAGCATGGGGCGCCGACGTCAGCGAAGGCGGCTTCAAGTGGCGCAAGGGTTATGCTGTGATTCCGGTAGAAAAGGGCGAGAAAGACCTCACCGGAACCGAACTTTCACGATGGGTGAAACTCAGTGACAAAGACCGTGCCGACAAGCGATATGACATCGATGGACCGGTAGAAGAGATAACCGTCACTCAGGAAATGCGCCAAGATATGTTTGACCGCAAGGAAACCACCGACGATCACGGAATGGTTATCGTGGGCAAGGCTGTAGACCAGAAGGGCAACAAATATTATAAGGTGCAGAACTCATGGGACACCAATCAGGTGTATGACGGATACATCTACGTTTCCGAACCCTATTTCCTTGCCAAGACCCTTGATATCATGGTAAACAAGGATGCTGTTCCGGCTGAAATCTCAAAGAAAATCAAATAAACATAACCTGCTAAAATGACACTCAACGCCTACAATCAGCGCACGACGCTTCTTCTTGGGGAAGACGCAATGAAATCCCTCGGAAACGCCCATGTCATGATTGTAGGCGTGGGAGGCGTCGGCGCCTACGCTGTTGAGATGGTGGCAAGAACCGGCGTAGGGCACATTACAATAATCGATGGTGACGATGTAGCCGAGAGCAATCTCAACCGCCAGTTGCCGGCACTCGTTTCCACCATCGGAATTCCCAAAGTAGAAGTCATGAAAAATCGCATAGCCGACATCAATCCGGATTGCCGCGTCACCGCAATCAAAACATTCATCGGAGTCGGCGACATTGAGACTATCATGACCGAAAAGCCCGATTTTGTGATCGATGCCATAGACTCTATTTCACCGAAAGTAGCACTTTTGGAATATTGCTACCGCAACAAGATAAAAGTCATATCGTCAATGGGTGCGGGAGGAAGAACCGACCCCACCAAAATAAAATATGCCGACATATCAGAAACATTCCATGACGGCCTGGCAAGAGAAGTGAGAAAACGCCTGCGCAAAGCCGGCATCTCATCAGGAATAAAGACAGTGTTCTCATCAGAACAGCCGCGACGCAATTCGCTTATAATGACCGACGAGATAGCATTCAAGACATCATCATTCGGAACAGTGGCATGGCTTCCATCCATGTTTGGCATAATGCTCGCCGCATACGCACTTAACCACATCGCTGAAAAATGATCCAGATTCATAACATAAACAAAAGCTACGATTCACTAAAAGTGCTATCGGAGGTCGATTTAGAGATCCGCAATAAAGAGATCATATCAATTGTCGGTCCAAGCGGCGCAGGCAAAACAACCCTGTTACAGATCATAGGGACTCTTGACCTTCCCGACTCCGGAGAAGTCATATATGACGGTGAAAATGTGCTCAAGATGAAAGGCGCGAAACTGGCAAAGTTCCGTAACGCCAACATCGGGTTTATTTTCCAGTTTCATCAGTTGCTACCGGAATTTTCACTTTTGGAAAATGTAGCTCTTCCGGCTCTGATAGGCGGCGAATCACGAGCCAAGGCTTTCACAAGAGCTGAGGAACTGATCGAGTACCTGCATTTGAGTGACAGGAAAGAGCATCGTCCGTCGCAACTGTCAGGCGGAGAACGCCAACGTGCGGCAGTGGCAAGGGCGCTCATTAACTCGCCCAAAGTCATACTCGCCGACGAACCGTCGGGAAGTCTCGACTCACACAACCGACGTGAGCTGCACCAACTTTTCTTTGATCTGCGGCGCGACATGGGACATACATTTGTAATCGTCACTCATGACGAATCACTTGCCGCCGATTGTGACAGAATAGTCCACATGAAGGACGGAAAAATAACCGATATCATAAACAACCGGCTATGAAAACACTAAATATAACAGCAATAGCATTACTTGTGCTGCTCGCAATATCGGCAGGTTCATGCTCAGAAGAGGAATATAATCACCGGGCACTGTTCAGCGACATTGTGACCGCAACCCAAAACACTCCGCAAGGAGCTGAATTTGAATTCATCCGCTACGACGACTCACCTGCCGTAACCTTCACCGCTCCCGGAATGGCAGTGAAGGATGAGCTTATAGGCAAGCGTGTACTTCTACGATATTACGCATTGTCGGGCAACGGAAGCTCTACTGAAAACATTGAAATCGCAGCACTCTCCCCTATCAACTGCGACACGGCAAGGGTGGCGGCTGTCGACACTATCGCCTGGAATGCAACTCCGGTGTATTTAAACTCAATTTGGCGCTCGGGGAAATACATAAATCTCCATTTGCGCGTTATATATACGGAGACTGCTCGGCTATTCAACCTCACGGTCGACTCTGCCACTATCGACGATGCTGTGCCACAACTGTATATGTGCCACGACACTTTCGGAGCACCCGACAATTATATGTTTGAAACCTATGCCTCGTATGACATCTCAAAAATATGGAATCGTACCACTTGCACAGGCATCGACATCCACATCAATGACTCTAACTTAAACAAAGATATTTATTCATTCAAAAAACAATAACCATTATGGAAAATAACAAGAAACAGGAAATAAAAATCGAGCTTACTCCCGAAGTGGCTCACGGAAATTATGCCAACCTTGCCATGATCGTACACTCACCCACAGAGTTCTTCATGGATTTCATCGCCATGATGCCAAATATGCCTCAGGCTAAGGTGCAAAGCCGCATTATCATGTCTCCCGAAAATGCCAAACAGCTCTTGTTTGCGCTGCGTGAAAACATCGAGCGTTACGAAAATACATTCGGCGTGATCGAGCGCAAGACTCCACGCGGAGGCAACGGAGGCGAAATCAACAATCCGTTCAAAGCATAACAATCCAAGAAAATGATTGAAAACAATCTCACTATCTACAACTCCCTTACCCGGTTGAAAGAACGGTTTGTGCCGATTCATGAAGGAAGAGTGGGAATGTATGTGTGCGGTCCGACGGTCTATGGTGACGGACACCTGGGACACGCCCGCCCGGCAATCACATTTGACATTCTCTACCGCTATCTCATGCATCTGGGCTACAAAGTGCGTTATGTGCGCAACATCACCGACGTGGGACACCTCGAACATGATGCAGATGACGGCGAAGACAAGATTGCCAAGAAAGCTCGCCTTGAACAGCTCGAGCCCATGGAAGTGGTGCAACACTACCTCAACAGCTACCATAAATCAATGGAAAGGCTCAATGTGCTGCCGCCGTCAATCGAACCTCACGCGTCAGGACACATAATCGAACAGATCGAGTATGTGAAAAAAATCCTTGAAAGCGGATATGCCTACGAGAGCGAGGGATCGGTGTATTTCGACGTGCCCAAATACAATAAGGATTTCCACTATGGAAAGCTCTCGGGACGCAATATCGACGAGTTGCTGTCGACTACACGCGAACTCGACGGGCAGCAGGAAAAGCATAATCCCGCCGACTTCGCCCTATGGAAAAAAGCCGCTCCGGAGCACATCATGCACTGGCCGTCGCCATGGAGCGAAGGATTTCCCGGATGGCATCTCGAATGCTCAACCATGGGCGAGAAATATCTCGGCACGAAGTTTGATATACACGGTGGCGGAATGGACCTTATGTTCCCCCACCACGAGTGTGAGATAGCCCAGTCAGTAGCCCACAACGGTGAAGAGACTGTGCACTACTGGATGCACAACAACATGATCACCATCGAGGGTAAAAAGATGGGAAAATCCTACGGCAACTTCATCACTCTCGATGAATTTTTCAACGGAACCCACCCGAAGCTACAACAGGCTTACTCGCCGATGACCATACGCTTCTTCATTCTTCAAGCTCAATACCGCAGCACACTCGACTTCTCCAACGAAGCTCTTCAGGCTTCGGAAAAAGCACTCAACCGCATGATCGAGGGTGTGAACAGGCTGAATGAGATCAAGCCGTCGGAGACCTCAACAATCGATGTCAGCGGCATACGCAAGAAGTGTTATGAAGCCCTTGATGACGACTTGAACACATCTATTGTCATAGCTTACTTGTTTGACGCTTGCCGCATGATAAACCAGGTCAAAGATGGTAAAGCAACAGCCACTGCCGAAGACATTGCCGAGCTTAAAGATGTGTTCCGCATATTCCTGAATGACATTCTTGGAATAAGGACCGAGATTCTTGCCGACAGTAATGGCGAGACTTCTTTGAAACCATTTGAGGATGCCGTCGACCTACTGCTCGAAATGAGAGCGAAGGCAAAAGCCGAAAAAGACTGGACCACGAGCGACCTTATCCGCAATAAAATGTCGGAAATAGGGTTTGATGTCAAGGACACCAAGGACGGCTTTGAATGGAGCCTGAAAAAATAAATCCCGGAATTTAAAACAGCAGGATGCCTATGCTTGCGCATCCTGCTGTTTTACACATAAACAATATATGGACGTAGTAGAATTTGCCGACATTGTGACACAAAATCTGCCCTACACCCCTACTTCCCAGCAAGTGGAGGTCATAGCCGCATTGTCGAGATTCTGCTCGAAACACACACCTTCCGACACCGTATTTCTACTCAACGGATATGCCGGAACAGGAAAAACATCACTGTGCTCCGCACTGGTGAAAGCACTGAACTCCGTAGGCATAGGCACAGTGCTGCTTGCTCCTACAGGCAGAGCTGCCAAAGTATTGAGCGGATTTGCATCTCATCCTGCCTATACAATACACCGCCGCATATATTCGGTGAGCGGCAACGGCATGAATTCACCAAGGAGTATGTCAGTAGCTGCAAACCGAAGCCACAACACCGTGTTCATCGTCGATGAAGCATCCATGATAGGCGGAGAATCAGAATCGGGAAATCTGCTTGAAGATCTCATTCATTATGTATATTCCGGAGTTAACTGCCGCATGATACTCATCGGCGACACCGCACAGCTCCCTCCGGTAGGTTGCACGGAGAGTCCAGCAATGAGCGTAAAAGAACTCAAAAGCATCGGATTGCGTGTGAGCAAAGCTGTGCTTACTGCTACCGTGCGCCAAGCATCCGACTCCGGAATCCTCTACAATGCCACACGGCTGCGGCGAGCCATGAAACTTCCGGAATTGCCGGAACCAACACTCACCGTGAGTCCGTTTGCCGACATGGAAGCAATATCAGGCGAAGAGCTTGAGGACGCCCTATCATCAGCATACACCGACAACGATATGCGTCAAACCGTCCTAATAACACGCTCCAATATGCGTGCCACCAAATTCAATCTCGAAATACGCTCACGCATCATCTGCTCAGAAGAGGAGCTTAACAAGGATGACCTCCTGCTCGTGGCTAAAAACAATTATTTCTGGACCAAAGAGACAAAAGGGATCGATTTTATAGCCAATGGCGATACCGTAGAGATAGAAAAAGTCTATGGAACGGAAAAAAAATATGGATTGCGATTTGCCGATGTGCGTCTGAAGCTCGTGGATCGCGATATATCCATCGACTGCAAAATAATGCTCGAAACCTTAACAAGCGACGATGCCACTCTTCCGCGAGAGCGGATGATCAACCTATATGAGCAGATCGTAATCAACGGAACCGATCCGACGCAACCAATGAATGCTCGTGTCGAACAAACCATGCGCGATCCATATTTCAACGCCCTGCAAGTGAAATATGCCTACGCCATGACCTGCCACAAGGCACAGGGCGGTCAATGGAAAAATGTGTTTATCGACCTGGGCTACATACCACCGGAGTCAATGGGCATGGATTTCTATCGCTGGCTTTATACTGCCATCACGCGCGCGACTACAACAATATACCTTATAAACCCAACGCTACAACTTCGTTAAGACGCGACAATGCACACGTCGAATCTCTGATATGCTTCAACAGCCATAAGCACATTATTAAACAACGCGAGCCGATGAAAGATTCTCGCTAAAGAAGTTCCTTCAAAGCCCGGGCAAGCTGGTCAGGACACGACGTGAGTTTATGTCCGCACTTTATACCTTCAAGGCGCGAAATCACATCCTCCACAGCCATGCCATTGACCAAGGCTGAAATGCCCTGAAGATTTCCATGACAACCACCTTGAAACTTCACATCCTTAACAATTCCATTCTCCACTTCAATATCAATGACTCGAGAACAAGTGCCCTGCGGCAAATACTGATATTTCATATAAAAATTTTTAATAATTAGTTTCACCTTAATACTTAGCCATTTACATGACTATCCACATACAAAGTTAAGAAAATTTCAAAAAATAGTTCAAAAAAAATTTGCACAATACAGAAAAAGTGTCTACCTTTGCATCACTTTTAAGAGAGGATGATTCGCTAGCTCAGCTGGTAGAGCACAACACTTTTAATGTTGGGGTCCTGGGTTCGAGCCCCAGGCGGATCACAGATAAAACTCCGAAAATCAAGCAGTTAGACTAAAATCTGACTGCTTTTTTATATATCAGATACTTCAAAATACAGCACAGTTTCGCATCCTCTGTAAACCGAGATGTAAACCGTAAACCAAATGACAGGAACAGTTAAGGTGCTGTGCTATAAATCGAAAACGCCCAGCAATGGCGAACATCCTCTGATGCTGTGTGTCTGTAAAGACAACAAACGTAAATATCAGAGTCTTGGAATATCTGTAAGTGCAGAGCATTGGGACTTCAAGAATAACCGTCCAAATGACAGATGCCCCAATCGTGAGAGAATAATCATTCTCATAAACGAGAAAGTAAACGAGATTCAGCGAATCGCCTTAGACAAGCAAATCGCAGGGAGAGATTACACAGCGTCAACCCTGATAGAATCGTCAAAGCCCACAGATAACTCAAAAAAAACCGTCGGAGATTACTACTTGACCTACATTGACAATCTGAAAAAGGAGAATCGCATCAGATACGCCGGAATGTACGAAATCTCCTACAACTCTTTTATAAAGTTCAACAAGCATCTTGACATTCCGTTTTCAGATATTGATGTCGCTTGGCTCAAAAGATATGAAGCATTGGGCAAAGAGCAGAATCTAACAATAAGCACGATAAGCACTCGACTACGACTCCTAAGAGCCGTTTTTAACCTTGCACTGTTGAACAAGCGATTAAAAGCGAGTGCTATCCTTTTCATGCCTATAAGGTATCTAAACTCAGTAGAAAGACTGCTAAACGAGCGTTGACTAAATATGATATTCGCAAAGTAATGGAATATCAAGGCAATAGTCCCATGGAATGTCTTGCCATTGATATTTTTACATTTTCGTATCTATGTGCAGGTATCAACTTTATAGATATAGCTAAACTCAAACATTCCAATATTCAGGAAAATCAACTTATCTATAACAGAGAAAAGACAAAAAAAGTTGTGTATTTGCTCGACTATGCACACTGTATCTACTTATTATATAAATAGATGACGGCAAGGAGCCTTTTATACTCTTGCCGTCATATTTCAGTGTGTCACAATGCTTATCTGCGCTGGCCTCTGCCTCCCTGACGGGGCTGCATAGGCTTGGCATCTTCG
>JAMPGZ010000034.1 GCA_023663655.1 Lachnospiraceae bacterium | reverse complement strand
TGCACAGGCCACCAACACGAAGCTGCTATCGTTGCCGGCGGGGATTCCGTATTTTTTTTAAAGTGCCGCCAGGCACGGATCTATAAGGGTGTTGCAAAATAGAATTTTATCCGTAATTGTAGGGACGTTCGGTTCGAGCGTCCACCATAACAAATTAAATATCAAGCCAATACTCTGACGCACGAACCGTGCGTCCCTACTTTTGGGTGATTCTGCAACACCATCTCGAGGTGGCAGTCTCTATTTTGCACAAGCCCAGGATGTAGCGAGACTGTTATGACATATCGGCAATACGGCATTGACTGGAGGACTCGATGCCCGTGGCTCGCCATAGCACCATCCATTCGCCGACAAATATAAGCCATTCACCAATAAACCGACCTTTTTCCGCTAAAATAGTTAAATATTTGTCACATAAGCAAAAAAAATTCGTATCTTTGGACGATATTTAAACTAATTATTAACTTTAAATTCTTTTGCATGAAGAAATTTTTAACTCTTGTAGCAGCCTTGATTATGGCTGTAGGAGCCAGTGCACAGGATGCGACTGATCCGGTTGAGGAAACAGTAACATGGAAAGCAGCCGATGGTGCTCCTAACTTTATTGTCGAACTCAAAAACTCTAACGAGGAGCTTTTAATCACTGCCGAATTCCTTAACAACAGCGGTAAGGGTGGCACCAGCGAAGGCAATGGCACTTGGCTATTCGATAAAAACAAAGCCTATAACAATGACGGTGCAAACGGCATGGGAGTCCAGTTCACTCCTGCAACAAGTGGTAGATTAGTGATTGTTCCTTACGCTAAAGTCGCAGGCAACAAGAGCATCAATATGCTCATAAATGATGACGCCTCAAGAACTATGAACTGTAAATATGGCGAAGAAACAATTGAAAGCGGAGCGAGCGAACATCCAGAAATTCCAGCAAAAGGAGAATTGGTATATGAAATCCCTGAAGGTTACTCTTATCACTTCTATTGCGCCGGAACAAAATGGCAATTAGCAAGTTTCTCTTTCACTCCTTGCGACGTTGAGGGCGGCGTAGAAGTCGCAAAGAAAGTCGGATACATAACCGCTAATGAAGCGGAAGATATGGCTTACCAGACTATTGATGCTTCTCGTCTTGACGCTACACTCATCGGAGCAAACGACGAGGTTACATTGGATTCACTCCAGAAATTTGATGCAGTAATCGTATCCTACAATGTTACTGCCGATGCCAAGATGGTACCGGTTCTTAAGAGTGCCATAGCTTATCAGCCAATGGTCAACCTCAGTGCTGCTCTTTATGAAGCATGGGGACTTGGAAAGGCTGTTGCTACTGAAGCTACCGGTGTGACTGTAGTCCCTGCTTTCGCTGACGATGAGACATTCCTAACAATCGCAAATGGCGACCCCATCACATTGGCTGGCACTATTTCTTCTATTGAACTCGGTGACTATTTCGCTAAGGACGATACTATCGCAACCATCGACGGCAAGGTAGCTATTCACCGCCACAATGCCAATCGCAACGCTTACATAAACCTGCCCTACACAGCTGAATGTATGCCTGAACCCGGCGTAATCGGAACCCTGCTTGCCGACCTCACTGTTTCTGTAGCAAAGACCAAGAAAGGTGTAATCGCCACAACTACTCCGAAAATCGCCCAGGCAAACGCCGACATGGAAACTACTGTTACCATCACTGCCGCAGCCGGTGCTGTGATTTATTACACTACCGATGGTACCGAACCCACCGAGGCAAGCACCGTCTACACTGAGCCGCTCGTGCTCCACGATGCCGCCACAGTCAAGGCTTTCGCTACTCTCGACGGCTATCTTCCCAGCTCTGTCGCTACTCTCGACGCTGTGATCATGAGCCAAGTTGCCGCTCCCACCTTCAGCATGACCCAGGATGAAACTTCAACCACAGTTGAAATTCAGTGTGCTGAGGCAACTGCCGAAATCTTCTACAGCTACCGCGAATTCACTGATCCTACAATGGCTCAGAAGTATGAAGGTCCCATCACTCTTTCACAGGAGCCTACCCTTATTTATGCAATGGCTACCGCTGAAAACTGCGTGAACTCCAACATTGCTTATGACTATGTAGCAATCAAGAGCTTGAACGCAAACACTATCCGCATGGATACCGTGTCACACTTCTCAGCTTCTGAAGCAGCATGGCTTCCCGAAGGTCAAAAATGCGCATTCTATTATTGGGGCAACAAAGCATGGAGCCACTACTCTGATGAAGTTGACCATTACGAAGATGGCGTAGACGCTGACAATAATCCTATACAGGTTCCTGTTTACAAGCCCAGTGCTGAAGCAGTAAAAGAACAACTTGCCAACGATGGTACTGAAACTGACTGGCGTTTTGTATCGGCAGGTCAAGTAATCGTTTTGGAAAACGGAGCAGCCCTCGACGGTGTGGGTGACGGTGTTGACGGCAACACATTGGCAGGTCGTTATGCCGACACTGCTGAAGACCTCATCGGCGGCTTGTCAACCAAAGGCTTCCTTTCTTTCAAAGGCGTTGTCAGCGGAGATCCCAATACTGCCGCTATCGAATCAACTAAAGCATTCAAAGCTCCATTTGACGTAGTTGTATATCTTGGCAACGGTTCAGGAGGTACAAGAAACGCAGAACTTCAGATTTCTACCGATGGTAAGACTTGGACTAAACTTGATGATCTCAAAGTTGCCACAGCTAAACGCTACATCAAGAAAACCCGTCTTTCAGTCAATGAAGCCGGCGACTACTACGTACGTGTGGCAAATGCCAAGGAAGGTCTTAACGTAGGCGACATCTACATCCTCAACAACGGTGAGGTTTCTCAGAAGTACGATCCCACATCAGGCATCGAGGATGTTGAAGTAGCAGAAGTTGAAGTTGTACGCACCGAAATCTACAACATCAGCGGTATGCTAATGCCCGAAATGATCGAAGGCATCAACATCGTTCGCACTTACTACTCTGACGGTTCAGTTAAGACCACCAAGGTCCTCAACCGTTAATCCACTCTCATAAGGGGCTTTCGCCCCGCATCTCCGACAGCGTCATGGCTCCCATGGCGCTGTCTCTGTTTATACCCACACCTCCCACGCGTTTCCGTAAGGAAACATCAATCGGTAGCCGTGGGCCGAGCGAAGCGAGACCCACGGAATAATGCAATATAATTTATGATTCTGAAAGAATCATCTTAATAGATTCTTCAATCCCGATAAAAATTCTTATCTTTATCTAAAATCAATTCTATGAGCTTTATACGACTTAATTACCACATTGTGTTTGCTACAAAACGACGCGAACCTACAATTGATCTTGCCAATGAGCGACGGGTATATGCGCTGCTGTTTTCAATAATGAAAAAATATGGAGCAACGGTTTTCCGAATAGGCGGAATGCCCGACCACGTTCATATCTGTGTGTCTATTCTGCCAACGATTGCGGTTTCAGATTTTGTCAAACACGTAAAGCGAGAGTCGAGCCTGGCGATTAAACAAAATTCAATATTGGCAAAATGGGACGGTTGGCAGAATGGTTCCGGGTGTTTTTCATATTCCAAAAATGATGTAGACAATATCGTCAATTATATAAAAGGGCAATAAGGAGCATCATAGGAAAAGATCATTCATCGATGAATATCGGGCATGGTTGATTGAAAATGGCGTAAGTTCCGATGAGCCGTATTTTCCCGATTAATATTAGGATGATTCTTTCAGAAACATCTTAATAAACAATCATCTTCTGTGGGTCTCGGCTTCGCCTCGGCCCACAGCTACCGATTGATGAATCCTTGCGGATTCTGATTTAGCACATACCTATCTATGCAAGAATAATTGGTGAACGCCACAATCACACTATTGCTCCGCTGTGGAAAAATCACCCATCGCGCTCGCAAAACCGAAATAAATGCTTACTTTTGTGTTTATAACAATAGAACTACTGATTTGCGATTATGAAGGGCATCGTCATAAAAAATACAGGAAGCTGGTATGTGGTCCACACCGAAACCGACAAGGATATAAATTGCAAGGTTAAGGGCAATTTCCGGCTCAAAGGAATACGCACCACCAATCCTGTTGCCGTAGGCGACCGTGTGGAAATCAGCGTTAATCCCGACGGAAACGCCTTTATCACGGCTATCGAACCGCGTGAGAATTATATCATCCGCCGCGCCAGCAACCTCTCCAAGGAATCACATATTATCGCCGCCAATGTCGATCGCGCATTTCTGGTGGTGACACTGTTCCACCCCGTCACTTCAACCACATTCATAGACCGTTTTTTAGCCACTGCCGAAGCATATCGCGTGCCGGTCACAATAGTTATAAACAAAGTGGATCTGCTTGATTCGGAAGAAGACAAGGAATACTGCGATGCCGTGAGCTATTTATACTCGTCGATAGGCTATGATGTGATGGAAGTTTCAGCCACCCAAGGCATCGGAATCGAAGAATTACGCGGCAAACTTTCGGGCAAAGTATCTCTGTTTTCAGGAAATTCAGGCGTGGGAAAATCCACATTGATCAACGCCCTGCTGCCGGGACTGAAACTTAAAACGGCTGAGATATCCGATAACCACGACACCGGAATGCACACAACCACATTCTCCGAAATGTTCCCACTTCCCGATGGCGGATGGATCATCGACACCCCGGGAGTGAAAGGATTCGGCACAATCGACTTTGAAAAGAACGAAATAGCGCATTTCTTCCCGGAGATATTCGAGAAATCCCACGAATGCCGCTACAATAACTGCACCCACACCCATGAACCGGGCTGTGCCGTGCTCGCTGCCCTTGAAGAGAATCTGATAGCACAATCACGCTACAATTCCTATCTGAGCATCCTCGAAGACACCAACCCCGATAAATACCGCAAACCGTTCTGATTATGACAATCCTGAAAATGTATCCCACGAGCCTCAACGAGAACTATCTTGAGCTCGTAACAAAAGCTCTTAAAGATGGCGGAACAGTCATCTACCCCACCGACTCGCTATATGCGATAGGGTGTGACGCATCCAACGGTCACGCCGTAGAGAAAATATGCCGTTTGAAAAACGTGGATCCGCGCCGAAGCACGCTTTCAATCATCTGTTCCGACATATCACAAGCTGCCGA
Organism: Lachnospiraceae bacterium; assembly: GCA_023663655.1. Taxonomy (GTDB): domain Bacteria; phylum Bacteroidota; class Bacteroidia; order Bacteroidales; family Muribaculaceae; genus Muribaculum. Next base: position 18,580 of record JAMPGZ010000034.1, on the reverse strand, counting down.
GTATGCCCGCATCGACAATAAAGCGTTTAAAATACTGAAGGAATATCTTCCCGGACCGTTTACATTCATCTTGCCCACTTCGCCGGCATTGCCCAAAGTGTTCAAGGGCAGAAAAGAGGTGGGCGTGAGAATCCCCGACAACAATATCGCACGCGAAATCGCCCGACGACTTGAATCGCCATTGCTCACCACTTCGGTTGAAATACCGGGCGATGAAACTGCCGACGCAAGATTTGCCGAGTCAATCGCAGCCCACTATGAAGATATCGCTGAAATCGTGATTGATGGCGGCGAGGGAGCCGGAACCCCCTCCACCGTTGTAGATGTGACCGACAGTTCTTCGCCGGTCATAGTACGCCAAGGGCTTGGCGTGTTCGATCAGTGATCACCACTTATTGTAATGCACATTCTCAGGATTCCACTTGTCTTTAGGAGTCTGCTCTCCTGCCGGATATCCCACCGGAACCACGGCAAGAGGAATGATATTGCCGGGCAATCCTAAAGCGTGCTGCACACCCTCCACACGATCCTGAAGAGGATATACGCCGGTCCACACAGCTCCAAGTCCGAGAGCATGGGCGGCAAGAAGAAGATTTTCCGTAGCTGCCGATACATCCTGAATCCAAAAGTCGCGTCCGTCGCCCTCTATCGCCTTGTTCATGTCGCCGCAGGTTACTATGGCAAGCGGAGCATGAGACAGCATTTTCGCGTATGGAAGCGCCGACACAAGCGAATCAATAGCTTCACGGCGGTCAAGCACGATAAACGCCCACGGCTGTTTATTGACTGCTGTAGGCGATGCCATGGCGGCACGGAGCAGCAGCTCCACGGTATCCTGAGGGATAGCCCTGTCAGGTTGATATTGACGCACACTTGTGCGGGTTTCAATACATTGCAGCACTGCTGCGGTGTCAAATTCAGTTACATCCATAGCCGGAGTGTCGATTTTTTGATTACAGCCGGCGAAAAGAGCCGATAGAGCCACGCCGGCAACGAGTTTTGTTATATTCATAATTCAGAACAATTATTTCCTTTTAATGTTTTTTCATCAGCCCGGATCCACGTCATAATACACCATGAGCGAACGGAATTCTTTATATTCCATAAACGTCTCATAGACCTGCCGCAGAAGCGACTTCACCTTAGCCATCGACGCACCAACCTCCACTTTTAGCATTATCTTGCGTATGTAGAGCGACTGGATGCGCGACACATGAGGCTCGTCGGGACCAAAAACACGGTTGCCCAACAGCCCTCGTAAATGCTCGGCGTAGAGTGCCGACACCCTTATCAGCGGCTCCTCCTCGCGATGTTTCAGGTAGATGTTGATAACGCGGGTGAACGGAGGATAGTTGAACCGGCGGCGCTCCTCAAGCTCATGATTGTAGAAGCCTATGTAATTGTGAGCCTGCAGATAGCCTATCACCGGATGCGACGGTTGGGTGGTCTGCACCACCACCATCCCCCTTTCGCTGCGCCGTCCCGCCCTTCCGGCGACCTGTTCAAGCATATTGAATGCTCTCTCAGCCGAGCGGAAATCAGGGAAATTAATCAACGTGTCGGCGTTAAGAACACCCACAAGACTCACTCGGTCAAAGTCAAGACCCTTTGTCACCATCTGCGTGCCCACAAGAATATCGGCCTTCCCCTTGGAAAAATCGGTTATGATGTTCTCATAGCTGTCCTTGTTGCGTGTGGTGTCAAGATCCATGCGCAGAGTCTTCGCCTCCTTGAAAGTGGCTTCAATGATATCCTCGATGCGTTCCGTGCCATAGCCATGCACCTCGATCGAAGGCTCTTTGCAGGCAGGGCATATCGTGGGCAGACGGTAGGTGGCGCCGCAATAATGGCACACCATCTCTCCGGCTCGGCGGTGATAAGTGAGCGACACGTCGCAATTCTGACACTTGGGCACAAATCCGCATTGACGGCACAGCACCACAGGAGCGAAACCGCGACGGTTATGGAAAAATATAAGCTGCTCCTTCTTTTCAAGACGTTCACGCGACAATTGAGCCAACGGGAAGGAGAGCGGACCCGACAGGCGGTTGCGCTTGCGCTCATCATTCATGTCGACCACCATTATTTCCGGCAGTTTCACGCCCTCATATCGTTCCGACAACGTGACGAGCCCATAACGACCCGATGTAGCCTTATAATATGTCTCTATCGCCGGCGTGGCGCTACCCAGCAGAGTCTTCGCCCCGTGCATCGAAGCAAGCACGGTGGCGCAATCACGCGCGTTGTAGCGGGGAGCGGGGTCAAACTGCTTGTAGCTCGACTCATGCTCCTCATCGACTATCACTATCCCAAGATTGGAGAATGGAAGGAAAAGCGAGCTGCGCGCCCCTATCACCACGCAAGGCGACGGGTCGTTGAGCACACGCTTCCATATATCCACACGCTCATTGTCGGAAAACTTTGAGTGATATATCACCACCTTTTCGCCAAACACCTTCTGCAATCGCCGCGTGAGCTGTGTGGTGAGCGCGATCTCAGGCACAAGATAGAGCGCCTGCTCCCCCTTTTTAAGGATGAAGTCGATGAGATGTATATATATTTCAGTTTTGCCGCTCGACGTTACGCCGTGAAGCAGCACTATATCTTTCTCCAGAAAACCATTGTGAATGGCACGCAACGCCTCGTTCTGCGGCGTGGTAAGCACAGGCAGCTCCCCTATCGCCGGTCCGAGATATTTGAACCTGCTAATCTCGCGAGTATATGTTTCAAGAATCCCCTTCGCCACCACCGCCGAGAGGATGGCGGGAGTAAGCCCGGTGCTTTCAAGCAACTGCGCTTTCGTGACTTCGCAGGGGATGCCGCGTCCTGTGTTCTTATTGATCATGTCGATCATCGCCACAAGCAGCTTCTCCTGCTTCTTGGAGGTTCTCACGGTGTCAAACGCCTTGTGCATCGCTTCGCTGTCATTACGGTCCACTGCGAGCCTCACACAAGTCTCCTTCTTCACCCGGTAACGCTCCACGAGCTTCTCATGGATCATCACCACACCCTTTTCAAGCATCCTCGCCACAAGCGACTCCACATTCTGCATTCCGGTCTTGCGGCTTATCTCGGCAGGTGTCATGCGCCCGTTGTGGTCAAGCGTCTGAGCAATTATAGCCTCCCGCTCCGACAGGCGGTCGTCGGGATCCTCCTCATAATCACTGTTAATCTCGACAAATGTCTCACTCTCGACTTTAAGACCTGCGGGTACAGCCGCCTTATATACGTCGCCGAGCGAACAAAGATAGTATTGCGACATCCATTCCCACAACTTGAGCTGAGGATGTTTCAATATGGGCTTTTCATCAAGGAGCGAATATATTTCCTTTACATCAAAGCCCTGAGGTGCCACAGGCGTGACAGCGACGACAATAGCCGTGTAAAACTTCTTCTTGCCAAATGGAACCACCACACGATGACCCACAGCTATCTTTCCCGACATCGCTGCCGGAATGCGGTAGGTGAATGTGCTGTAAAGAGGCAAAGGCAGTATCACCTCGGCGTATGTAGTGCTTTCAATTGACATCCGCTTCCAAGAGATTGAGTTGAATTATTCTGTAAAGATAACGATTTTTTCTGTAAGGGCAACGCCATGATAAATTGAAAATGCGAGTTCTAAATTGCAAGTTTAAAGAGTATTTAGTAACTTTGCAGCCAAACTAATTAGTACTGATGGGAATATTCAGCTTCTTTTCCAAAGAAAAAAAAGAGACACTTGACAAGGGTCTTGAACGCACGAAACAAGGTGTGTTCTCCAAAATCGCCCGCGCGGTAGCCGGAAAATCAAAAATCGACGATGAAATACTCGACAATCTGGAGGAGGTTTTCATAACATCCGACGTTGGTGTCGAAACCACATTGAAGATTATTGAACGCATCGAAAAGCGAGTGGCTCGCGACAAGTATGTCAACTCATCTGAGCTCAATCAGCTCCTCTGCGAAGAGATCACCGAACTGCTTGCCGAAAACAACAACGAGTCGGCACAGGAAGACTTTACCGTGCCTCCTACCCACAAGCCCCATGTGATAATGGTAGTGGGTGTGAATGGTGTCGGTAAAACAACCACTATCGGAAAGCTCGCCCATCAATTCAAGGCTGCCGGCAATAAAGTGATGCTCGGAGCAGCCGACACTTTCCGTGCCGCCGCTGTCGAACAGCTTGACGTGTGGGGAGAACGCGCGGGAGTACCCGTCATCAAGCAAAAACTCGGAGCTGACCCGGCTTCAGTGGCATTTGACACGCTGCAATCGGCAAAAGCCAATGACGTGGATGTCGCCATTATCGATACAGCAGGACGACTTCACAACAAGAAAGGGCTCATGGACGAGCTCACCAAGATAAAGAACGTGATGCAGAAAGTGGTGCCCGACGCTCCTCATGAAGTGCTGCTGGTGCTCGACGGATCAACCGGACAAAACGCATTTGAACAAGCCAAGCAATTTGTGGCTGCAACCAACGTCAACGGTCTTGCCATAACCAAACTTGACGGCACTGCAAAGGGCGGCGTGGTGATCGGCATAAGCGACCAATTCAAAATCCCGGTGAAATACATTGGTCTCGGAGAGGGCATCGAAGATCTTCAGGTATTCCACAAAAACGAATTCGTAAAATCACTCTTCGGTTCTGAAATCTGATGGCTCGCAGGAAAGTGGACGTGATAACGCTCGGATGCTCGAAGAATCTTGTCGACAGCGAGCGGCTTATGGGGATGTTTGAGGATGCAGGATTTGACGCTTGCCATGAGCCGGAGAAATTGCGCGGCGACATAGTAGTGGTCAACACCTGCGGCTTCATCGGCGATGCAAAAGAGGAATCAATCAATGAGATCCTTCAGCAGATAGCCAATAAGGAAGCAGGCGCCGTGAAGGAGCTTTATGTCATGGGATGCCTGTCGCAACGCTACCTCAACGAACTTAAAGCAGAGATGCCCGAGGTCGATGCATGGTATGGAAAATTTGACTGGCACAATCTCGTGAAATCGCTCTCGGCAAAGAATCCCGGCATTGCAAAATATGATCGCCGTATCACTACTCCACGCCACCATGCCTACATAAAGATTGCCGAGGGGTGCAACCGCTTCTGCGCATTCTGTGCAATTCCACTCATAACCGGTCGATTCCATTCGCGTCCTGTCGATGAAATTCTGTCGGAAGTGGAACGTCTTGCCGCCGGAGGCACCAAAGAATTCAACATCATCGCCCAGGACTTGTCAAGCTACGGATATGACCTTGACGGCAGCTCGCACCTCGCCGAGCTTATCGACCGCATGGCTGACATCGACGGAGTGAAACGCATACGGCTCCACTACGCCTATCCGGCTCAATTCCCCATGGATATTCTCGACGTGATGGCTAAGCACGACAATGTGTGCAAATATCTTGACATAGCCCTGCAGCACATCAGCGACAACGTGCTCGCCAATATGCGCCGTCACATAGACTCAAAAGGCACACGCCAACTTCTCAACGAAATAAGGCAGCGTGTTCCGGGAATACATATCCGCACCACTCTCATGACCGGATTTCCGGGAGAGGGCGAAAAGGAGTTTGAAGAGCTGAAGGAATTTGTGAAAGAGCAGCGCTTTGAACGCATGGGAGCCTTTGCCTATTGTGAGGAGGATGACACTTACGCCGCAAAAAATTTCGCCGACGACATACCTCAGGAGGTGAAACAAGCACGGCTTGATGAGTTGATGGCTATTCAAGAAGAAATATCCCTCGAACACAATGAAGCGAAAATAGGCAAACGTCTGAGCGTGATTATCGACCGCGAGGATGAAGACTATTACGTGGGACGCACCGAATATGATTCACCTGAAGTCGATCCGGAAGTGCTTGTGAAAAAAGACCGCAAGCTCACCATAGGCGAGTTCTACAATGTGATCATTGAAAGCGCCATGCCATTTGAATTGATCGGCAAAATCGCCGATTAAACAGCATTTCCGACATTATTCCCACTCCACAACGGCACCGGGGACTGACGCAGCGACATTAACAAGACGCTGATTGGACGACCCTCGGAAACGCAATGTCACGTCGCGCAACGCTTCGACAAACCTGCCGTCGACAAGCACGTCGATATTTTCCAGCAGATTGGCAAAACGAGGTTCTGCCGCCACCTCTTCATAGGTGTAGCCGGTGTAGCACCACACCGTTCTGCCGTCAGCCTTGAGCCTGCGGGCAAGTTCCCCCACCCCTTCGGCTTGCAGCAACGGATCACCGCCGGAAAAAGTCACATTAAAATCATTCTCATCTATGACCGCCATTATCTCGTCGATGCTCATCTCCACTCCGCCGGCAGCATCCCACGACTGAGGATTGTGACAGCCGGGACAATGATGGCTGCAACCTGCGAAATAAATAGAAGTGCGGAGCCCCGGTCCATCGACCGAAGTTCCGCCCACTATATCAAGAACTCTCAATTTCATAGTTCTTTTTTTCGATTATTTATGCACCACACGGTCGTTGAGCTCGGCGAGCTTGGCGTTGTTCCAGCGGTCGGTGGTTCCCACCAGATAACCGGTGATGCGCTGCAGCTTGTCGATGGCGCGGCTGCCACACTTCGGACATATTTCCAGATTCTCCTGAGCATCCTCATGACCGCAATCCATGCAACGGTTGCGATTGTGGTTGACAGAGCCGTAACCGATGTTATACTTGTGAATCATGTCCACGATGTCGCTGATGGCGTCAGGATTGTGTGTCGCGTCACCGTCAATCTCCACGTAGAAGATGTGACCGCCGCCTGTAAGCTCATGGTAAGGAGCTTCGATCTTAGCCTTGTGGCGCGGCGAACACTTATAGTAGACCGGCACATGATTGGAGTTGGTGTAATAAATCTTGTCGGTGACACCGGGAATTTCGCCGAAAGTCTTACGATCGGCTTTTGTGAATTTGCCTGAAAGCCCCTCAGCAGGCGTAGCGAGCACCGAGAAATTATGCTGATATTTTTCAGAATAGTCATTCACGCGGCTTCTCATGTGCTTCACGATACGCAATCCGAGCGCCTGCGATGCTTCATCCTCGCCGTGATGCTTGCCGGTAAGAGCCACAAGACACTCAGCAAGACCGATGAAGCCGATGCCAAGGGTGCCCTGGTTGATCACCGATTCGATGGTGTCGCCGCTCTTGAGCTTATCACTGCCCACCCACAGGCGCGACATGAGCAGCGGGAATTGCTTGGCAAGAGCCGTCTTTTGGAAATTAAAGCGGTCACATAGCTGGCGTGCAGTTATATCAAGCACGTCATCAAGTTTTTCGAAGAAGCGGCGTATGCGCTCCTCCTTGTCGATGATGTTCATGCACTCGATAGCGATGCGCACAATGTTGATAGTTGAGAAGCTGAGATTGCCTCGACCGATGGAGGTCTTTTCGCCAAAACGGTTTTCAAACACGCGTGTGCGGCATCCCATTGTCGCCACCTCATAGCGGTAACGCTGCGGATCGTTGGCATCCCACTTCTCGTGCTGATTGAATGTGGCGTCGAGGTTCACGAAATTCGGGAAGAAACGGCGTGCGGTCACCTTACAAGCAAGTTTGTACAGGTCATAGTTGCGATCCTCAGGCTTGTAGCTCACACCGCTCTTCGACTTCCATATCTGGATGGGGAATATTGCCGTAGCGCCGTTGCCCACACCCTCGTAGGTGGAATTGAGCAATTCACGGATGATGCAGCGCCCCTCAGCCGAGGTGTCGGTACCGTAGTTGATGGAACTGAATACCACCTGGTTACCACCACGCGAATGAATGGTGTTCATGTTGTGGATGAATGCCTCCATCGCCTGATGAACGCGGTCAACGGTCTTGTTGATTGAGTGCTGGAGCACTCGCTCCTCCCCTTTCAACCCGTCGAGCGGACGTTTGATATAGTCATATATGTCGGCATTGTACAGATGCGAGTAGTCGTTTCCGTCAAATGACTCCACCTGCTTCACCTCTTCTATGAACGAGCTGCGCACGTATGGAGCAAGATAGAAATCAAACGCCGGTATAGCCTGACCGCCATGCATCTCGTTCTGGGCGGTTTCAAGGGAGATACACCCTATGATGCTTGCAGTTTCGATGCGTTTTGCAGGACGCGATTCGCCATGACCGGCAGTGAAACCATGTTCAAGGATATTGTCGAGCGGATGCTGAACGCAGGTAAGGCTCTTGGTGGGATAATAGTCCTTGTCGTGAATATGGAGGTAGCCGTTGCGCACAGCGTCGCGAGCCTCAGCCGAAAGCAGATAGTCATCGACAAACGGCTTGGTGGTCTCGCTGGCAAACTTCATCATCATTCCCGCCGGCGAGTCAGTGTTCATATTGGCGTTTTCGCGGGTGATGTCGTTGTTCTTTGCCTCGATTATTTCAAGGAACATATCGCGTGTCTTCGCCTTGCGTGCGATATTGCGTTGGTCGCGGTATGCGATATAGCGTTTAGCCACCTCCTTGCGGGGGCTCTTCATCAATTCAACCTCCACACGGTCCTGAATCTCCTCGACAGTCATGCGCTCGGCGCCCGACATTGAGATGCGGTCGGTGATTTTTAGGATTAATGACTCATCCTCGCCCATTTCGGTCTGGAGCATGGCTTTGCGGATAGCCGCCTTGATTTTCTCATCGTTATAGCCTACGACACGGCCATCACGCTTTACTACAACTTGTATCATCGGGGTGAATTGATTGTTGAGGTTTATTGTCGGTTTTGTGTTTTATTGTTTTGTGCAAAGCTACTCATCATTACCATAATTTGCAACTTTTTCCGTCAACAAGTTATCAACAATTTATCATTTCGGAAAACTTTTAAGCATAGTTAAATCTTTAAATACCTTAAAATCAATGATGTAAAAATTATTTCGGAAAACTTTGCCATTGAGCTAAGATGGAAATTAGTCCAATAAGACTAATTTACTTACATACCCGCAGTATATGTGCATCCACCACATCATCAGATAAGAAATTTAATCTATGCCGTAAAACGGCAATGCAATCGTAGCCCCGCCACGAGGCGATAGCCGAGGTGCGGGGTAATTGGAAAGGACGAGTGGGCATCGAAGATGTCCTTTAATAATTTATTTGGAGATAACCTCGGGATTGATTATCTTTAATACAATCAATAATCAATCCTTATGAGCTACGTATCATCGCTATATCATATTGTATTTTCCACTTATCTACGTCAACCTGTGTTGAATTCCGACTATGAATCCAATTTATATGCCGTTATAGCATCTGAAATCAAGTCAGAAAATTGCAAGCCTATAATCATAAACGGGACACATGACCACATCCATATTTTATTGCATCTACACCAAAACGTAGCGCTGTCACATCTTGTGAGAGTGATAAAATCAAAATCATCTATCTGGACAAAATCATCCGGTCTATTCCCTCTGTTTTGCGGATGGGAAAAAGAGTATGGTGCCTTTAGCATTTCAAACGCCCACAAAAATGCAGTTTATGAATACATAAAAAATCAAAAAGCCCACCATGCCTCTTCTACGTATGAAAATGAGTATAGCCGCCTTATTACAAAAGCCGGACTCACGCGTTATGTTCCCAACAAATTATAGGACATCTACGATGCCCGATCCAGATCATCATTTACCCCGCACCTCGGCTATCGCCTCGTGGCGGGGCTACGATTGCATTGCCGTTTCACGGCATACGATATAATGATGTGCCGTAGCTCTATTTGAATCAATATTATTGGGCTAAGTTGCGGTTACTTGCTTTGGCAGAAGTATTTCCAGAGCGGGGCAGCCATGAGGGCTTGCTTCATGCCGTCGTTCACGAGCAATGCGTAGAGCTCGTCGCGGCTCATGAGCCTGACTCTTATGTCCTCGGTGCGGTCAAGATGCTGAGTGCCGGTGAGCTTCACTCCGCGGGCTATATAGCAGTAGGTGAGGTTGGTGGTTGTGCTCGGATTTGCCGACAACACTGAGGTCAATTCCCATTCTCCACCGGTGTACCCGGTCTCCTCGGCGAGTTCGCGCCGGGCGCCATCCATGGGATCCTCGCCCTCCTCAACCACTCCGGCACACAATTCGATGCCCACTTCATCGAGCCCGTGACGATATTGCTCTACCATCACAAACTTGCCATCCTCAGTGATGGCTATCACATTTATCCATGTGGGGTATTCGAGTATATAGAACTCATCATTGACCTCACCAGAAGGCAGCTCCACCACATCGCGTCGTGCCGTGAGCCACGGACGCTTAATCAAATATTCGCTTGACAGCGTCTTCCATTTCTTTATTTCGCCAGCCATATAATTCTCAACTCTCAATTCTCAACTTTCAATTTCAAATTACGCACCATGTGCTCCATATCGGCTGTTATAGCCTCCACGGCAGGCTTTATCACGCCCGCTGTGTCAGTCTGCGGCACGGTGAATTCAAGCTTACCGTGCAGCATCATAGTGGCGCTGTCGGTCACAATCATCTGCAACGGAGTTTTATCAGGAAGCGATGTAAAAATCCAGCCACTCACTCCGGGACCACTGACAGTGTCTTGCTGATAATAGGAATAAAATACACGGTCTCCCATGCGGTTCAATTGCCCCACATAAGCCTTCATCAATCGGGCGCTATCGGCGGAATGCACCATGCCATACTTGACAACGGCATCATATTGCGGATATTCCACGCGAAACATCACCACGTTAGGATAATTATGCACCAAATAAGAATTGGCTTCAACATTGGTCTCTATATTGAATGGCACGCTATCCATCGGAGCATATTCAGCAACATATTCACTCTTTCCGGAGCACGATGCGAGCACAAACGCTCCGGCAACAGCTCCCAATAAAAATCTATTCATAGCAGTTAAGTTTTCAGATAGCTAAATTACAAAATAATACCCACCCCACAAAACTTCACACACAACAATCACCAATACCACATTATTCCTATTAGTTTTATTCATCTATATTACATGACGATTCTTTCAGAATCAAAATAAAAAATAATCCTATTCCCGGAGGTCTCGCTATCGCTCGGCCCCCGGCTAACCACAGATGTTTCCTCCGGAAACGGTTATATTTCATCGAAGCTTAGCTATCCAATCGCAATAAACTAACCACAGATGTTTCCTCCGGAAACGGTTATATTTCATCGAGGCTTAGCTATCCAATTCCGAAAAAAAGGCGCCCCGTGGTGGGAGCGCCTTTCTATTTAATAGCGAGGGATTATTCCTTGGATTTGAGCATCCAGAATGACTTCATGTCAGAAGCGTCACGCCAGCGGGTGTCGCCGATGCCGAGCTTGTAGATCTCGTGGTTGGTCACCTTCTCAGTGTGGTTGTAGAAGAGACCGTCAAGAGATTCACGCTGGTGCATCTTAGGATCCGGATCATGATGCGGAGGATTGGGGGCACGCATCAACTCGGTGGGGAGCAACGGAGTAGAACCGCAAAGTACCTTCAGCTGAGAACCGGAAGTAACACCGGGGATGAAACCGTTTTCTACAGTATAGCGTCCGAATGAGTTCTTGGTGTCAGAGAACTTGGCTGTGGTCGGGGTTCCGTCATCCTTCTGGTTGGCAGTATCCCAAGTACAACCGTAGTTGCCGTTGACATCGATAGTGATTTCCGACAGAGGATCAGAGTTGATGGTACGCACGTCGACCAATGCAAGGTGCATCGCACGGTTATCATCAGCATCCTTAGCCTGGATGAACAGGTTGTTGTGGATGTGGAACTCTGTAGCGCCGGGCACGTAGCGAAGCTTGATGAGGTTGTTACTGTTCTTGCGGGTGTTGAAATTGAGGAAAGTATTGTTCTCAATAGTGAAACACCATTGAACAGAGCTCGGCCAGTTATTAGCCTTGTCCTTGTCATGCACAAGAGCGCCCTTGGGTGAGTCAACAAATGTGTTGCCACGGAAAATCACGTTACGGAACGGATTTGAGCGCACGTTGGCTGACTCATTACCATGGATCCAGTTGTAACCGCCACCACCGTTGTCATAGAATCCGCAGTTCCACATCACACAGTTCTCGATGAGAATCTTGTCGATGGTCTTACGGGTAGAACCCTGCACACGGGTAAATCCACGGGAAATATCCTGGAATGAGCAGTTCTTCAACTGGAGGCTGTTCATTGTCAATGGAACAGAGTTGGCATTACAGTTACCGAAATAGTTACCTGAACCGGTTTTGTTAGAAGCAACATCAAAACGCTTAGCCAACGGGCTGCGGAAATCGATGTTCTCAAACACGATGTCACCCATCATGATAGGAGCAGAGCTTTCACCTGCCGAAGCCACCTTACCGAAGTTCCAGTTGCAAGTCTGCACGTCAGTATTAGCGGAATTCATGTGAATACCACCAAGGAACACTGTTGCGCGAAGACCTTTGTCAACATCCTTAGGACGTGTACGCAACACGAAACCTTTCTGAACATCGGTGTTAGTCTCGATATAGTAGTTTTTACCACCTTCAAGCTCAAAGATTGTTCCTTCAGCCAGTTCAGAACTCTTGTTAAAGTTGGTGATAATGGTATCGATGCGGGCGCACTTATATTCGTGAGCGGCAGGGATAGTGTCATTATCATAGATGCATTCAATGAAAATAGGATCGCCTACATCACCTGTGGTACGCGGAGCAACCATGTTATATCCACGGTCTACTGCATGAGGCACATTTTCATTGATGATGTCAACCACATAAGAAGAGTTCTTTGACAGACCGGTAATGTCAACATAACCATTGGCAAGATCGGTAGTAGTCAGGCGATACCACTTCCACTGCTCGTCAATCTGAGCATCAGGGTTGGTGGAAGAAGGGGTCACTGAAAGAATCTGCGCTACGAAGTTACCGTTTTCATCGCGTTCAAACTGCTCAAATGTCTCGCTTGATCCGGAGGGGAATCCGAAATCGAAGTTCACACGGAAAGAGTTGTCGGTACGGTCAGAAATCTGAAGCACTTCAGGCACCTCATAACGAGGATTGGTGGGTATTCCGAGATAATCGGTGTTGTGACGCTGGTCGCCATGACCATACCACTTAGAGTGATACTTTGAAGTCAAGTCAAACGATCCGTCGGGATTCTGTCCTTTTACCGACAGCGTGCGGATAGCAAACTTATAGTTGTAGTCATACTGGAGATAGTCAAGGGTGAGGTTGAGCACTTCAGGACCAACGATTGTGTCAAGAAGCACGTGCTCGGGCTCTTCCCATCTTTCAGCCCAGCAGGTAGCGTCGCCCATCTGAATCTGATAAGCGGCAGCTCCTGTAACACCATACCACGCAAGATAGATGGAGTTAAATGTATTGTTAGGACCGGCTACGGTTTGACAACCGTATATATCGTCATCACCACGGTTCGTATTGCTATTAACACGGAACATGGTCATAAATTCTCGGTCAATGCTTGAGTCATCGAAACCTTTCGGATCGTCATCTTCACAAGAGCATAACGACACTGAGGTCAAGGCAACCAAACCATATAAAAATTTCTTATTCATGATTGTCTATTATCGAGTTGTTAAATTAATAACCGTAATGATTTACATAGGCGCCGGCAGCATCCTGAATCTGAGACTGAGGATAAGGCATCAGATAACGTACCACAGGGAAAGCAGAGGGGACGTTATTAACCGCTCTTGGAGAGCCGTTCTCAACAATCGATACATTACCATACTCATCAGCATGAACATAGCCGAACATTGAGTAGAGAACTTCGTTTGAAGGATATCCGTCGCCGGTCACCCATTTCTCATACATAGTCTCAGCCTTGTACTTCTTAACATCAGAAGGACGGTTTCTGTCATAGAGATTGAAGATGTGAAGCATATCCACCTCAGTGTTTGGGAACCAGTCCACGTTAAGATTGGTATACACGTCAAGCTCGGTATATACCAACGGAGGAACATTATCCCACTTTTCATCGGTAGCGCCGTTGGTGTCATAAAGCGATGCTACAGCCGAAGCGTCGTTAAAGCCGTTAGCCGCACCGGTCACCTCAGCCACTGCAAGCATACGAAGGAAAGTATAGAATATGGTCTTGCCGTAGATATTGTTACGTACAAGGTCTCTCCAACGCATATTCTCACCTGCGAATTCAAAGAAGCGCTCATCAAGCACAGCCTTAAGGAAAGCATCCTGAGTAGAAGCGGCATTAGCTACATAAGTATCTACTTTGTCAGCTTTATTTGCCGAATTCTTGAATGCGCGTTCACGCACTGCAGTCAAGGCAGCTTTAGCCTTATCTCCGTTAGGACCTGCAACACCACCCTCGAGCTCGTTGATAGCCTCGGCATACATCAAGAGAACATCAGCATAGCGCATATAGGGGTAGTTGATACCGGTATTGCCCTCTGAATCTTTTCCGCGTGCCGGACCCCATAGCTTGCACCACTTGCCATTGTAGGTGGTATAAGCGTTAGGTTCGAATGCAGGCACACCTTTATTAGAGTATTTCCACATCGCGAAGATATAGTCGCGGCGAGCATCCTCAGAGTCAAAGAGGAAGCGAGCGAGCGGATGGAGTCTCGCGCCTGAATCATCCTTACCGTAGGTGGTCACAGATGATGTGGTGGCATCGTCAGGAGCATCAATCTTATAGCCCTGGATATAACCGATATTACCTGAGTTTCCTTTGGTGAAAGGTATCTCGAAAATCGGGTCATCGTTAGTAGCAGCTACCGACCCCTTGCACTCATCGGCAAATACCTGAATATAGCTCTTTGTCAAAGAGTGCTTGCCTGAAGTGATTACAGAATCGCAATATTCAGCCGCGATTTTATAATAGTCGGTATAGTTGGTGAGACGCTCCATCTTACCATAGCTGGTAGGATTGGCTTCGTCGGGTTCGAGCGAGTAACCGCCGCAAGTCATGGAAAGACGTGCGATCTGCGCCCAGGCAAACTCCTTGGAAGCACGGTCAGAACCGCCATTCTCCTCAGCAAATTTCATGTCGGGAGCAACCTTGATGATATCCTGAATAAGAGTGTCAAGGATTTCGTGACGGTCAACCACCGGGAAGAGTTCCTGATCCTTGCCGCTTCTATTATAAGCAGGCTCAAGAGAGAAGGGAACATCTCCGTAGTACCATGTAAGTTCATGGTAGAACATGGTGCGGATCACCACAGCCTCACCAAGCATCTGAAGGAACTCGGCATCATCTTCAGCATAATACTCTGAATTACGGATCTTGTCAATAAAGATATTGCAAGCCTCTATGCCTGAGTAGCAAGCCTTCCAAAGGTTGGCGTCACCATGTTCGCGGTCCATATCAAATCGGCGATACTCATTGCCGTTAGCCAATTCTTTATTTGAACTTGCGAATTCAAGGTCACTGTTGGGGGTGAATTTGCTAAGCAATTTGTCGCCCCACAGGTTGCCATCGAGCATTTTAGCGTAAAGCCCGTTGAGTGCTAATTTAGCATCGTCTTTAGAACTGAACACGTAGTCGAAGTCAAAGCGGGACGGTGACTCGACGTCAAGGTAGTCGTCGCATGATGCGAATCCCACCGCAAGCACTCCGGCTAATAATATATTACGTAGTTTCATTTTCTGTTATTCATTTAAGGTTTAGAATGTTACGTTAACGCCGACAACATAGCCGCGTGAACGCGGGTAACGGTTGTAGTCCCAAGAAGGAGTAAGACCGCTCATCACGTCAACCTCAGGATCATAACCGGAATAGTTGGTGATGATGAAGGGGTTGGACACTGAACCATAGAGACGGAACTTAGACATACCGGCTTTCTTTGTCCACTTTTCGGGGAAAGTGTAACCTACGGTGATGTCGTTGCAACGGAGGAATGAACCATCCTCTACGAAATAGTCCATAGTGATTGTAGTCACGAGGTCGCCGGGGTTCCACATCTGCGCATTGGCATTGATTTCCTTATAGATGTCGATTGAACCGTCGATATAGTTGTTCTTGAAGTAGCTGTCGGGCTCGTTGCGCTTGGTGTAACGCCAACGATCGCCGCTGAAACGTCCAAGGACATTGTTGAGGGTGCCG
This sequence comes from Lachnospiraceae bacterium, assembly GCA_023663655.1. GTDB lineage: Bacteria > Bacteroidota > Bacteroidia > Bacteroidales > Muribaculaceae > Muribaculum. The sequence continues at coordinate 2,617 of JAMPGZ010000034.1, read as the reverse complement.
GCTTTGAAATCCTTGTCAGAAGAAGACAATGCGTATGCGGTAGCATTGTAAACGTCGAAGTCAAGGAAGTAAGTGAAGTTGGCGGTGAAGTCAAGGTTCTTCCACTGTCCGCTGATTCCGAAACCACCCTGAAGTTTAGGAGTGGTGTTACCGATAACCACGCGGTCGTTTTCAGTGATGTAACCGTCGCCGTCGATATCTTTCAGCTTAACCTTTCCGGGAAGAGTTGAAGAACCGTTATTAGAGTCGCCGAGGATATTGTTGATTACGGTACCGCTCACACGCTTGCCGTTTTCATCAAACTCCAATGGAATGGGCACCTGATTGTAGCTGTTGTTAACGTCGGTAGTGAATTCATCGAAGCTATAGATGCCGTCATAAACCCAACCGTAGAGAAGACCCATCTGGCTGCCTACCTTCAAGCAGTAAGCATCGTAGTTACTCTTGTTTCTGCCTCCCTTTTCCCAAAGCTCGGTGTCAGTACCGTTGAGCTTATCGACGGTCATTTTGTTACGTCCGAGAGTGAGGTTGGCGCTCAACACATAGTCCTTGCCACGAAGGATGTCGTAATCAACGGTCAACTCGAAACCTTTGTTGGTGATCTGACCGATGTTACGCCACTGCTGAGCATAACCTGAGTTGGTCAACACCTGTGACTTGTGAAGAAGGTCGCTGGTGGTATTCCAGTAGAACTCGGGAGTGATGGTCAAACGATGGTCAAACATAGCGAGGTCAACTGCCACGTTGCGGGTGAGGGTTGTTTCCCATTTGATCTTCGGGTTGGGAAGATAGCCGCTCATGCCATACCAGTTGTCACCTTCGGTGTCGTCTGATTCAGGACCGAAAGTAGGACCTCCGGTTGAGTTGAGATCGTAAGCGTAATCCCACATATCAGCTGTGGTCAAGTTCTTACCTGCCTTACCGATAGCGGCGCGGAGCTTCAAGTTGGAGATGACGGGAGCGGCATCCTTCATGAAACCTTCGTTAGAGATAACCCAACCGGCAGATACCGACGGGAAGAATCCCCACTGGTAGCTGGGAGCGTAGAATGAAGTACCGTCAGTACGTGCTGTGAACGAGATAAGGTACTTGTGGTCGTAGTTATAGTTGATCTGACCGAAGAATGAAGCCATGCGGTTAGGAGTGCCCTTGCTTGAAGTCACAGAGTACTTCTTAGCCATACCCATCATGTTAAGAGCCTTGTCGGCAGTGATGTCATCAGGGAAGTTACGGCCTTCCATGTAGGTGTTCTTGCTCTCCTTGTTCTGAATTTCCTGACCTAACAAGAAGTAGAAATTGTGGAGATCCTTCAAAGTCCAGTCATAAGAAGCGGTGTTGGTCCAGATATAACGGGTGGTCTCAGTCTTCTTGATAGAGGCAACCGGGTTGTTCTCATACTTCTTAGCCTCGGCGGTACCTACAGCATAGAAAGCATTTTCATCTTTGAACGAAAGAGCGTACGCGCCTTCAGTGCGAAGAGTCAAGCCGCTGATGGGTTTCCATTCAAGTGAAGCCTGATTGGTGAACTCATAATTATGCTTCTTGTAAGAGTTGCGCTTGATGTCGCCAACAGGGTTGGTGTAAGCGAAGTCAGCCTCCTCTTTGGGGTCAACGGTTGCGGGATCCCAGAATGCGAACTCGCGGAGACCGTTGGTGGGACGATACTTGAGGATGTCGATGATACCGCCGGTACCTACGTGCTCACCACCTTGACCAAGGTCGCGGCGATAAGACATCTTGGGGTTGAAAGTGAAGGTAAGGTTCTTGCCGAGCTTGGCATTCAACTTAGTGTTGATGTTGGTGCGGCGCACACCTGTGTTAAGGATGATACCCTTATCCTCACTCTGGGTGATCGACACGTTGAAACGCACATTCTCTGTACCACCACCGATTGACACGTTGGATGAATAGCTCATAGGAGTGCCACCCATCACTTCGTCCTGCCAATCATGGTTGGGAGCGCGCATATAAAGGTCGATATCCTGAGGGTTACCGAAGTTGGCGCGGAACATACGAAGGTCGCTGCTTGATCCTGAGTTACCCTTCGCTACAGCACGCTCATACTGATAGTCTACGAAATCGTAGGCATCCATCAAGTCAAGTTTCTTTGACAAGTGGCTCCAGGTCAATGATCCGTTGAATGAAACGGTGGTTCTGCCCTCTTTGGCGCTCTTGGTAGTCACCACAACAACACCGTTACCACCCTTGGCTCCATAGATAGCGGTCAACGACGCATCCTTGAGGATGTCGATTGACTGGATGTCGCTCGGGGGAATATCGTTGATGTTTTCCTGCTGGAAACCGTCGACGATGAACAACGGGTTGGAGTCACCGCCAGATGATACGGAAGCCGTACCACGGATGCGGATATTGATATCGGCACCCGGCTGACCGTCGACCGATGATACCTGCACACCGGCGACCTTACCCTGAAGTGCCACCGCTGCTGATGTAACGGGGACAACACTCAATTTGGCACCTGAAACTGACCCGACTGAACCGGTCAAGTCTCGGCGTGCGCGTGTGCCGCCATAACCAACGACTACTACCTCTTCAAGAGCTGAGGCGTCGCTGCTGAGCACTATCTTCATTTCACCCTGGGTTGCGTCAACCTCCT
>JAMPGZ010000033.1 GCA_023663655.1 Lachnospiraceae bacterium | reverse complement strand
TCGCCCGAAGTACACTTCGCTAAGTTTCAGGAGATGACCTGAAAGACTGCTTGAAATTGGCTAAGCGCGCAAGCCACCAACACGAAGCTGCTATCGTTGCCGGCGGGGATTCCGTATTTTTTCTATACATATTATACGCTCAGTTCGCCTGATTCACCAACCTTATCAACTGAAAACCATTAGCACGATGTTAAGTTGGGCTATGATAAAGAATATGCATTATTTTGATCTGACTCCAAAATTTTGGATTATAATCGATTGTTCATTTCACTTATAATACAATATTCATGACATCAATTAAAATCAAATTCCGACCATCAATCGATGCAGGTAAAAAAGGAGCAGTTTACTATCAGATTATCCACAACCGGAAAGTCAGGCAAATACTATCCAAGTACAGAATTTTTCCCGAAGAATGGAAAAACCAGAATTCCGATTTATTTATCGGAATACGTCAAGATATTGAACGGCTGAACCGAATCATAAAAAAATTAGATGAGAGTCCACGACCTTATACAGCCGATGACGTAGTGGAAGAATATGACAACTATTCAAGATCATATTCTTTATTCAACTATGTTGAATCGCTTATCACGACACTTAAACATAGAAATCGAATCAGAACCGCCGAGACATATCAGGCAACCCTCAATAGCTTGAGGAAATTTTTCGGAGAATCCAGCCGCATAAATACGAGCGACATAATGCTTGATTGTATATCTCCTGAAGTCGTGGAGGATTATGAAGCATTTCTTAGGGATAAAGGACTTGTGCCCAATACCACATCATTCTATATGCGTATATTCCGGGCGATATATAATCGTGCGGTAGATGACGGAATTCTTGAACGCAAGAATCCATTCAAGCACGTTTATACCGGCGTTGAAAAGACAATGAAAAGAGCACTCTCTCTTGACTCGATAAGAACCATAAAATCCCTTGATCTTCCTGTGCGATCTTCATTGGACTATGCGAGAGATATGTTTCTGATGAGTTTCTATCTGAGAGGAATGAGTTTTGTCGACATGGCATTTCTTCGTAAGACCGACCTATCACAGGGCTATATCTATTATCGCCGTCGAAAGACAGGACAGCCGCTAACTATCAAATGGACTGACGAGATGCAAGGAATCGTCAATAAATATCCGGTCAATTCCACTCGCTATCTACTGCCTATTATTACTAATCCAGCCGTCAATGAACTCAATGCTTATCGCAGATGCGGATACAGAATCAATTTCAATCTGAAAATCGTAGCCGAACTTGCATCCTTGAAAATTCCGCTCACATTATATTATGCACGCCACAGTTGGGCATCAATCGCACGATCTAAAGGCGTGCCGTTAAGTGTGATAAGCGAGGGCATGGGGCACGACTCAGAATCGACTACACGCATCTATCTCTCCTCACTTGACGTATCGGTAATTGATTCCGCAAACTCGTTTATCATCTCATTATTATAGATTGATCATTGTGTCGGCTGAAAGTGCAGATTCATCAGTCGGCACAATATTTTTCCGCTATTTTAGAAATCGCGGCTTTGTCAAGCTCAACAATACCACCGGATGTGATTTCAATAAGATTCTTTATCGGATAAAAATCGGGATTGCGAGAAACCTGATAATCAGTGTGTTCTTCCGATTCAGCTCTCTCAGCAGCTGAAGCATCCTCAATCCATTCGTTTACTTCCTCAATATCGGCAAGCATTTCATCTTCTGTCACAATAGCCACAAATAAAGGCTCCGGTGTTATCTTCAGCTTCAATTCCGGGGTGCCCGTATAGTGGTTTCCAATATATTCTCGTATTGTAATGGCAATATTATCCGCCAATTCTTTTCGTGTCATAATCATCATTATTTTAATGGTATATAGTTATAACAAATGTGCCCACGAAATGTTACTAACAACATCTTCTGAATTTTTCTCGCATTGACAGCAACTTATGCAATATTTCGTGTGTTTTATAGTCATAAATTGCGGTTATTTCTTTTAGTTTGTTAATTTTCTTCGATCAAAAGCCAGCTTGTGGCTACTGATAATTACAACTGTACACAGGCGGTGTACACCGCTGTACACCGCCACCTAAAAACTGTATCAATATTTGTACACTTTTTGTGCATTTGGCTATACAAGGTGATGCTAAGTGAACGAATCGTCCCAAGAATATGATAGGCGGTAACCTCCTTTTAATCGGAGCGTTACCGCCTATCTTAATGATATAGAGCGTTAACCGCTTATTCCTCGATGGCTGCCTGCGCCGCAGCTACACGGGCGATGGGCACACGATAGGGTGAACAGCTCACGTAGTTCATGCCAAGTTTGGCGCAGAACTTAACTGAAGAGGGTTCACCGCCGTGTTCGCCGCAGATACCCACTTTGAGTTCGGGCTTGGTGGCACGTCCTTTTTCTACACCCATACGTACGAGTTGACCTACACCTTCCTGGTCGAGTACTTCAAACGGATCGGTCTTGATGATGCCGTGTTCCTTGTAGAATTTGAGGAATTTGGGAGCGTCATCACGTGAATAACCGAATGTCATCTGGGTCAAGTCATTGGTTCCGAATGAGAAGAAGTCAGCTACGGTTGCGATTTGATCGGCGGTGAGAGCGGCACGAGGTACCTCAATCATTGTACCTACTTTGTAGGGTACTGATTCTCCGCGTTCTTCAAATACTTTAGCAGCGGTGATGTTGATTACATCTGCTTGGTTCTGAATCTCTTTGAGTGTTCCTACGAGAGGAATCATGATTTCAGGGTGAACAGAAATTCCGCGGGCTTTCATGTTAAGGGCTGCCTCAATGATAGCGCGTGTCTGCATTTCAGTGATTTCCGGATAGGTGATACCAAGACGGCAACCACGGTGTCCGAGCATGGGGTTGAATTCCTCAAGGCTGTCAACCTTAGCTTTTACTTCCTCAAGGGTGAGTCCCATTTCTGATGCAAGTTCTTTCTGAGTTGCAGTCTGGTGAGGTACAAATTCGTGCAATGGGGGATCGAGCAAGCGGATAGTCACTCCAAAGCCGTCCATAGCTTCAAATATGCCTTCAAAGTCAGAACGCTGCATGGGGAGAAGCTTTGCAAGGGCACGGCGGCGTCCTTCTACATCGCTCGATAGGATCATTTCACGAACAGCCTTGATGCGGTCTCCTTCAAAGAACATGTGCTCGGTGCGGCACAATCCGATTCCTTGAGCACCGAAATGACGGGCTTGTTTTGCATCGCGTGGAGTATCGGCATTAGTGCGAACAAGTGTCTTTGTAAACTTCGCGGCAAGGTTCATGATAGCACCAAAGTCTCCTCCAAGTTCCGGTTCGGTAGTCGGCACCTGACCATCATAAACTTCACCGGTAGAACCGTTGAGCGAAATCCAATCACCTTCTTTATAGGTCTTACCGCTCATTTCAACGGTCTTAGCCTTATAATCGATCTTGATTTCTCCCGCACCTGAAACGCAGCATTTACCCATACCGCGAGCAACAACAGCCGCATGAGATGTCATACCGCCACGCATGGTAAGGATACCCTGAGCTACAGCCATACCACGAAGGTCTTCGGGTGAAGTCTCAATACGTACCAATATTACTTTTTTCTTCTTTTCAGCCCAGTTTTCAGCTTCTTCTGCTGAGAACACAATTTGTCCGGCAGCAGCACCCGGAGATGCGGGAAGACCCTTTGCCATCACGCTTGCACGCTTAAGTCCGGCTTTGTCAAAGACAGGATGGAGAAGCTCGTCGAGTTTCTGCGGCTCCATACGCAATAGGGCAGTCTTTTCGTCGATCTCACCGGCACGAAGCAAGTCCATTGCGATTTTGACCATAGCAGCACCGGTGCGTTTTCCGTTACGAGTCTGGAGCATCCAAAGTTTGCCATCCTGGATTGTGAACTCCATGTCCTGCATATCCTTGTAGTAGTCTTCAAGACGATTTGCGATAGCGATAAGCTCAGCGGCACATACAGGCATCGACTCCTCAAGTGAAGGATATTTCTCAGCACGGACTTCTTCAGAAATTCCCTGCAAAGCAGCCCAACGCTTAGAGCCCTCGACAGTGATTTGCTGCGGAGTGCGGATACCCGCAACTACGTCTTCACCTTGAGCATTGATAAGATACTCACCATTGAAGAGGTTTTCTCCGGTAGCAGCGTCGCGGCTGAATGCCACACCTGTAGCCGAATTGTCGCCCATGTTTCCGTATACCATAGCCTGTACGTTGACAGCAGTTCCCCATTCTTCGGGTATCTGGTTCATGCGGCGATAAAGAATGGCACGTTCATTCATCCAGCTGTCAAACACGGCGCAGATACCACCCCAGAGCTGTTCCCAGGCACTGTCGGGGAAATCTTTTCCGGTAAATTCTTTAACAGCAGCCTTGAATTGCTTTACAAGAGTCTTCAGGTCATCAACATCAAGCTCAGTGTCGAGTTTCACGCCCTTAGCCTCTTTCATCTTCTCCATTATCTCTTCAAACGGATCAATGTCAGCCTTGCTTTTCGGTTTCATTCCAAGCACAACATCGCCATACATTTGAACAAAACGGCGGTAGCTGTCCCATGCGAAACGGGGATTGCCGCTTTTCTCAGCAAGAGCGGCGACTGTTGCGTCGTTCATTCCAAGATTAAGCACAGTGTCCATCATACCCGGCATTGACGCACGAGCTCCTGAACGTACCGACACAAGAAGGGGATTAGAAGGGTTGTCAAATTGCTTTCCGGTAAGTTTCTCAACATGAGCAATAGCTTCCTCAACCTCTTTTTGGATCAATTTGACTACTGCATCACGTCCTTTCAAGGTATATTCATTACATACTTCTGTGGTAATTGTGAATCCCGGAGGAACAGGCATGCCCAACAGGTTCATTTCTGCAAGATTGGCACCTTTGCCGCCGAGAAGATTTCTCATTCCGGCATTGCCTTCGGCTTTTCCGTCGCCAAACGTATAAACTCGTTTCATTGGCTTTTGTAGATGTTTAATGTTAAAAGTGTTTAATTGTATTTTGGTTTTGTCTTATATTCTTTGTCATAAGAGACATATGCAAATTTAAGATTTTATGCCGAAATAAGAAAACTATATGCATAGAAAAATAGTAATCAGAATAAAAAATGCATTAACATCTCTATAGGAGAGCCAAATATAGTTAATGACAGTTAACGATGCAGCGGTTTTCAATTCAAGAGATGAACCTTAATGGTGATAAAATGTTATAGAGACAGATTAAATTAAAAAAAAACTATGGTTCGACTTAATGTATTCATATTAATAGAAGAGAGTTCAAAAAAGGCTGAAATTCTTGACGTTGCGATGCGTCTGGTAGAGTCTTCTTTAAGAGACGAAGGGTGTATTGCTTACGATGCTTTCACCAGCATAAGCCGTGATGATGTCGTAATGATCTGTGAAACATGGAAAGATGAAAAGTCTTTGAAAAAGCATGAAGAGTCAGAACATTTCCGCAAATTGGTTCCCCAGCTTCAGGAATTGGGCACATTGACTCTTGAAAAATTTGATTTTTAGGCTAAAGCCATTTTGCTTAGGGACAGAATAAACTTCTCCCTGATACTGTGATTTTAATTGATAGATTGAAGGAAAGTGTCACTTTCCTTATACACAAAAGTCATGAACCGCTAACGGATTCATGACTTTCTGCATTATTATATGTTGCATTCCGATGCGAGAGCTTGCCATAGATTGTCATCGGGCAGCGGTGCGGTAACATCAATCATCTTTCCGCTCACAGGATGGGTGAATTGTATTCTGTGAGCCATTAGTGATATGCTTCCATCGGGGTTGCTCCGTTTATCACCATATTTGAGATCTCCTTTGATAGGGCACCCTATACTTGAAAGCTGTACTCTTATCTGGTGTTTTCTTCCGGTCATCAGGTTAACCTCCAGCAGATGATAACGATCGGACGATGCAATGTGACGGTATGAAAGCATCGCTTTCTGTGAACCTTTTTTCTCTGTTACAGAAGCATACGACTTGTTATTCCGCTCCACCGAAGTTATGTAATGAGTAAGCATATCTTCCTGCTTGGGAGGCATATTCCTGGTGATTGCCCAATATGTCTTTTTCACCTCGCCATTTCGGAACATTTCATTCAATCGAGTCAATGCTTTAGAGGTCTTTGCGAAAACCACCAGTCCGCCAACAGGACGGTCAAGTCGATGAACCACACCACAAAACACATTTCCCGGTTTATTATATTTCACTTTCAACCATTCCTTAAGTTCATCCACCAATGGACGATCGCCGGTCTTGTCGCCCTGCACTATCTCACCGGGAGCTTTATTCACAACCAGCAGATGATTGTCTTCGTATATAACTTCCATATCTTGATTTAAAAAGATGAAGAATCGGAATTTTATTCCGACTCTTCATCAATATGCATTACAAATGCTGTCAATTAGTCGATTCCAAGATCTTTCTTGATTGCCTCGATTTTGGCATTAGCCTCGTCATTGGCTTTCTGATAGTCAGCATTGGTCTTCATTACGCCCTTAACCTCGATATAGAATTTAATCTTAGGTTCAGTTCCTGAAGGACGCACGGAAACTTTTGTTCCATCCTCAGTGAAATATTGAAGCACGTTGCTTGTGGTAGGGAAGTCCATCTTTGTCACTTCGCCAGTCTTGAGGTTCTTGCAGTTAAGATCGATGTAGTCTTTCACGAGCAATACATCGCTTCCACCGAGCTGCTTGGGAGGATTGGCACGGAATTCCTTCATTATAGCGATAATCTCTTCCGCACCTGACTTTCCTTTTCTAACCAACGAAACTCCGGCTTCGTGAGAGTAACCATACTTGATATAGATATCCTGAAGCATCTGCAAGAAGTTCATGTTCTTGGTCTTTGCCCAGGCAAGAGCTTCAGCCATCAAAGAAATAGCCGATACGGCATCCTTATCGCGGCAGAATTCCTCAGCAAGGAATCCGTAGCTCTCTTCACCACCGCCAAGATAGCGTCCTATGCCTTCATTTTCACGTATAACAGCTGCAATCCATTTGAATCCGGTGTAGCAGTCATACATCTTGAATCCATTCTGATCAGCAATAGATTTGATGGTTTCTGTTGTTACGATAGTCTTTACGATATATTCCTTACCGGTGATCTTGCCAAGCTCCTTATTGCGTGTCATGATATAGTTCAACAGAATCATTACAATCTGATTACCGTTGATCAGCACATATTCACCGTTATCATCGCGAAGCACACATCCTATACGGTCGGCATCGGGGTCAGATGCAAGGATAAGATCGGCATTGACCTCTTTAGCCTTTGCGATAGCCATAGCCATAGCTGAAGGAACTTCGGGGTTAGGAGAAGCCACAGTGGGGAAGTCTCCGCTTGTCACATCCTGCTCAGGCACATTGATTATGTTGGTGAATCCATAATTACGTAATGATTCCGGAATCAAGTGAACGCCTGTTCCATGAATAGGAGTATAGACTATCTTAAGATCGTGATATTGTTTTACTGCCTCGGGGCTTAATTGCAAACCTTTGATCTCAGCAAGGAACTTCTCATCCACATCTCTTCCGATAATCTGGATTTTTGATTTATCGCCCTCAAATTTAATTTCATCAACGCCACTGATCTTGTTTACATAGTCAATGATGTTGACATCGTGGGGAGAGATGATCTGAGCGCCGTCAGCCCAATAAGCTTTATATCCGTTATATTCTTTCGGGTTATGCGAAGCAGTGATATTCACACCGCTCTGGCAACCAAGCAAACGGATGGCATAAGACAATTCCGGGGTAGGACGGAAGCTGTCAAACAGATAAACCTTGATTCCATTTGCCGAGAATATATCAGCTACTGTTTCAGCAAAGAAACGGCTGTTGTTTCGTACGTCATGACCTACTACTACTGAAATCTCAGGAAGTTCTTTGAAAGCTACTTTCAGATAATTGGCAAGACCTTGTGTAGCCGCGCCAACAGTATATTTGTTCATGCGATTGGATCCTGCGCCCATAACTCCGCGCAGACCGCCTGTTCCAAATTCAAGATCACGATAGAAAGAGTCGATCAACTCTGACTTATCTTCAGCTTCAAGCATGCGTTTTACTTCGGCTTTTGTCTCTTCATCGTAGCCATTTCCGAGCCAAAGGTTGGCTTTTTCGGTGACTACTTTCATCAATTCTTCATTCTCCATAATGGTATTATATGTTTTGGTTGAATTATATTTCGTGTATCGCAAAGATAACGGTTTGAAAATTCAATACCAAATGTGTTGCCAAAATTCTTGGTCTAAATTATGCGAAATATCGTAATTATTTGTTCATTCTCACCATTTGAATGATTTTTTATAGACAGTTGAGTTCCCGCAATTATCTGTAACGGTGACTTCAAGTTCATGCAGCGTTCCTTTTGCAAAACGGTCAGGATCCATTACAAAGCTCAATCTTCCGGTTTTACCGTCAAGTTCAAACAATGCGAATTTACCGTCGATTTTACCATGATATGCTTTTATTCCACTCAGATTATCACGGATAATCATGCTGATTTTGCCTTTTATTCCCCATTTTGCAGGCATTTCCGGTGTAATAGTGGGAGAAATGGTGTCAAGCGTTATTGCAAATTTTCCTAATGCCGACGGCGTCGCCTTGAGAATGCCCTCTTCATACTTGGCATCAACACGGCTTTTTCTCTTCCCGTTTATCCTTACAAATACAAGTTTTTCCGGATCGCCCGTATAATAGTCGCCCACATTGACATCCACAGTGTATTCACCCGACACCGGAACTGAAGCAGAACCTATGTTATAGACGGGCGACAGATATTCTTGTGAAGGATTTTGAGACAAAACGAAATCGACATTATCATAGAATGTGAACGGAGGGAAAGTCACGCTAATTCCATCTTTAGCGATGGTGTTTTTCCCGTCATAAAACAATAAGTCGCCGGCATATTCATTTTCAGCAATCGGCATTTCCTTACCGGTTATTGTAAATGGAACACGTGAAGTGTTGCCATGTTCATCGGTCAACACCCATTCACATTTATAGTTCCTCTCCTCGTTTATGTCAATAGTTCCATCATTGTCTGCGATAATCATTTTCGATAACGGATTTGATTTCGGAACCTTGGTCCACATCATCCATGAGTTGTTTTTCACCACGCCTGAATAATCTACCAAAGTATTGATGGCTCTTGTGTCCTTAAAATCATATCGGTCGACAATACGAGAATATACCGTTTTTCCGTCAACATTCAGTGTGAGCTTTTTCACACCGTATATGTTTGTCGTATTCGACATCTTATCATACGCCTTTATTGCCGGAATCACTTTTCCCCATGCCACAAAAGGCTGTGAGAATTTTGCCGGCAAACGCGTGTCGGGAGCGTTAAGAACCGTTCCAAACCCTTTATCCCGGTATAATGCGATCGATCTTATTTCAGGGGCTACCGCATCCTTTATGTGATCTCTATAATAGGGGAGAGGGTCGATGGTTTCGCCTGTTGCCGTGTCACGCACATCCATGTGGAGATGCGGACCTCCGGAGGAACCGGAATTGCCACTCAGAGCTATCTTCTCGCCTCTTTCCACCGGAATCTCACCGGGTGAAAATTCAAGATCGATAGAGAATGTTTCCCTTTTATACTGCTCATCCCGAACCGGACCATCAATCTTCGGTGCAAAAGAGAGCAGATGCCCGTAGACAGTAGTGATCCCCAATGAGGGATGGGTGATGTATATAGCTCTTCCGAATCCCCATGGAGAAACCGTAACACGTGACACATAGCCATCTTCGACCGCATATATCGGCAGCCCGGTGCGTCCCTGAGTTTTTATGTCGATCCCTGAATGAAAATGGTTGCTTCGCAACTCCCCGAAATTTCCGCTCAACAAAATAGGGATATCCACCGGTTTCGCAAGTTTGGGCAGCTCATCGCTATAAGCAGATAATGGCAACACCAAGGTTGCCATTATCAATGTTTTTATTTTGTGATTCATCATCAGCGAGCTGCCATAAATGCATTTGCTACCGCCATCTGCTGATAGGCGTAAACTCCATCCTGTGACAATTCCACCATCTGCATACTTCCATCAGGAGTGAGCATTTCAACGTGGGTATCATCAACAAATGTCATGAGCTTGTAGCTGTCGCCATCATTGACTTTCACGCTCCATGAAGCATCGTTGCTGTCAAAGTCAAGACGCACAACACTGTTGTCGTTCTCGCTTGTGATCGTGTATCCGTTCTTGTCGCATTTCACGAGATACTTTCCGTCCTGTCCTTCAATCACCTTAGTTCCACAAGCAATAGGATTGTTGCCGCTCCAGAACTCAATGCTGTTGAACACGATGACATCAGCAAGCGCCGACACCTCGTAGACCGGAATAATCCAGAATGCAAAGAACACAAGTTCGTTTACGAATTTATTACTTATGGTCTTGTTCCAAGCAAGGAGTTTGTTGGTCAACGCAAAATTTCCGATACATGAAGTGGTGAGCATTGAACCGCATAGAGCCAAAACAATTGCCACGCTTAAATATTTCTTTCTCATACTTAATAAAATGGGGGTTAGGTTAATATTATGCAGGAATTTGCTTCCTTGCCTGATCATATACATTTAGAATCTTTTTCACATATCCCACCGGTTCCTTGCCTCGGGCATAACCGAATTTAACGACCGGATCATTATAATACTTAGCATCAGACTTCAATAAAATCATCTGCTCCACATTATCTTTCCATTTCGTGGGATCTTTGCCGTATTTTTTTGCCAACGCAATACCATCGTAAACATGGGCTATGCCCACATTATAGGCAGCAAGGACAAATTTCTTTCGTTCTTCGGGATCGCTCACATATTTAGTCAGCCATTTATCCAGATCTTTCAATATCTTTACCGATGTTTTTATACTTGCTTCCGGATTGCTCATCGCTTTAGCCGACAGTCCATATCCCTTGGCTGTGCGTGGCATAATCTGCATCAATCCACGAGCTCCTGCCCATGAACGAGCATTGGGATTAAAATTGCTTTCCGCAAATGACTGCGATGCAAGAAGACGCCAGTCCCAATCAATCTCTTTAGCGTATTTCTTAAACAGATTATCATATTTCGACATCGAGCCTTTCGATAGATCAATCTGATAATTATAACCACCTTTGCTCAATTCAAAATAGCGTTTCATCAGATTCTCCTGCTCATCTTTAGGCGCATTTCCGGCAATCCAACTGTCGATAGAATCGGCAAGCCATGACATTTTAGGGCTCACGCCCCAAGAGGCTCTCTGTGGAAAGCTTATCTCAAGACTGATATCCAATGCATTGTAATAAGTCTTGTTTATCTGTGCCACATCAGAATCAATGACAGTCAACGGAATTTTTCCTGAGCTTACCATTTCAATCATGTCCTCTGTGATAAGAGTGTCGACATCGACTGTGTGGATTGTGATTCCTCCTCCAAGCTCATCATTAAGATTGGCAAGACGATGCTGATACTTTGAATCCTTTTCCACATATATCTCTTTACCTACAAGCTGAGTCACATCCGTAATCAGTGAATCTACTGATTTCGGCTGCACCAACACCTGATGAGATATATTCTCCGGGCCACAAGGTATTATCTTATCCTTGTATTCGGCAGTAAGAGGAATTTCATAAGCGGCTACATCTATTTCGCCGTTTTTCACCATGGCAAGCAATGTCGACAGATTGGGTGCTACAACCAGATCCATCGCCATTCCCTTGGACTCGCAGAAATTATTGATCAATTCATAATCATATCCCATTTTCTCTTCACGATAAATGAAGTAGGATGTAGGGCTATAAAGAGTGCCCACACGCAAAGTGTCGGGAAATTGACCGCTGCTTGCCGATGATGAACCGCTTCTCCCTTTGCAGCATACGATTGTCAATGCAATCGCCATTGCAAAAAGGAGTGCGGACCATCTAAATTTATTCATTATATGTATATGTATGTTAGGTCTTATTTTATAGAGTGTGATTAATATTCAAACACCCCTTTTTCAGAAATAATCGTAAGTTTGTTGGACTCTGCATCTTCAACACGTCCAACGATACGTGCAGGAATTCCCATAGACTCGGAAATTGCAATTACTTTTTCCGCCTTGTCGGACGACAGATATATCTCCATGCGGTGTCCCATGTTGAACACCTTATACATCTCTTTCCAGTCAGTTCCCGATTCACGCTGTATCATGTCAAACAACGGGGGCACAGGGAAAAGATTATCTTTCACAACGTGCTTGTTGGTCACGAAGTGCATGACTTTGGTCTGGGCGCCACCCGAGCAGTGTACCATACCATGAATGTCGGAACGCATCTCGTCAAGCAATTTTTTTATCACAGGAGCGTAAGTGCGAGTAGGCGACAATACCAATTTTCCGGCATTCAGCGGAGTGCCGTCAACATTGTCAAGCAATTTCATCGATCCTGAGTACACGAGCTCTTCCGGCACTGCCGAATCATAGCTTTCAGGATATTTCTCAGCAAGCGAATGGTCGAATACATCATGACGTGCCGAAGTCAAGCCATTGGAGCCCATTCCTCCGTTATACTCTTTTTCATAAGTCGCAGTTCCATAACTTGCGAGTCCCACAATCACATCACCGCCTTTTATATTAGCGTTGTCGATCACATCGCTGCGTTTCATGCGGCAAGTGACAGTGCTGTCAACGATTATAGTGCGTACAAGGTCGCCCACATCGGCGGTTTCGCCTCCGGTGCTGTAGATAGTCACGCCCATCTCACGCAGTTCGGCAAGAAGCTCTTCAGTGCCATTGATTATAGCCGCGATCACATCGCCGCTTATAAGCATTTTGTTGCGCCCGATGGTAGAACTTACGAGAATGTTGTCGGTTGCACCCACGCATAGCAAGTCATCAATATTCATGATAAGCGCGTCTTGTGCGATTCCTTTCCATACGGAAAGATCCCCGGTCTCTTTCCAATACATATAAGCAAGAGATGACTTGGTTCCGGCACCGTCGGCATGCATGATGTTGCAATATTCCGGGTCTCCACCAAGATAGTCGGGAATTATTTTACAGAAAGCTTTAGGAAATATACCTTTGTCAACATTCTTAATGGCGTTATGCACATCTTCTTTTGATGCGGAAACTCCGCGTAAGTTGTATCGTTGATCGCTCATTTGTAATTATTATTGTTTATTTAATTATCCTATTAAAATTATATAGCAAAGAGTAGCCGGAATAACCAGCAGGAGTGAGTCAATGCGGTCAAGGATTCCTCCATGTCCGGGGATTAAGTGTCCGGAATCCTTCATGTCGAAATTGCGCTTGAACATTGATTCGGTCAAATCACCCCATGTTGAGAAAACCACAGCTATCAATGAAAATACTATCGCCTGAATCATATTCATTCCGGTGAAGAAATCGGGCAATAACGACTCGATTATTATAGCCGCGATAACACATATCGCCAATCCTCCCCAAAAACCTTCCCAAGACTTTTTGGGAGAAAGGCGGGGAAATAGACGATGTTTTCCCAATAGGCTTCCCACCACAAAAGCTCCGGTATCATTAAGCCAAATGAAAATAAACATTGACAAAACAATAGCCGGTGAGTAGGCATAGATGAACATGATCATCGCCAATGGCAGAGCTACATACATCTGCGAAAGCATCGAGTATGCCAAATCTCTCATTGGCGTGTCGCCAGTGCGGTATAATTGATACACTATCCGTGCCATAATATACAGGAGATATGCCGCCAATATATAATGAATGCCGAAGAATATCGACTGCCATGTGCCGGCAACCAGAATGATTCCTCCGATAGTGTCAATCACTGTTTGCGTCTTGTCACAACCCTTGTTAGAATGGAGATGGTGCAATTCCATTATGCCCAGTCCTGCGAAGAGGGCGCATAAAGCTAAAAATGACCATTTGCCGGCAAGGATGCCGCCAACTATCAGTCCTACATAGATTGCACCAGAAATGCTGCGCAATAAAATATTCTTCATTTCAAGAAAAAAATTTCAGCAAAAGTACATAAAAAAAGTGATTTGCCGAAATTTTGACCTCACTTCTGTCATTTATGTCGTAATTAGTAATTCGGGCTTATAACAATTGAACGATGGAAAAAGATCATGAAAACCGCCACATTTTTCAATTATTCAACAATTATTGGCATTAATTAATGCCGCAAACTGCCGTTGTGAAAATCAGCGGATACCATTCGCAAAGTACTTTAAATTAGATACATTTTCAGTAATTTTCCGATTTTGATCCATCTGTTGAATGTCTATTTATCATTTTGTCGGCATAATTAAGGTGAGATTTTATCGTAATCTTTGGTTTTTCACATTATTTTGTTAATTTTGCATCTAATCGTTAAATAATAGGGCGATAATTCTTGAAGTCAAACAAACAATTGTCGGTGCTATTTGTTAACATTATATAATAATAAAAAAACTTCACCCAAGTGAAAGGCGTTTAACGAAATGAAAAAAGCGACTATTTGGTTTTTGACGATTATAATGGCTCTGACTTTCAGCGGCTTGTTGTACATTCAGATTATGTATATGAAAAACATGGTCAGGATGCGTGACGATCAATTTGCCGAAGGTGTACGGCGAAGCCTTTACAGCGTGTCGACTGCCCTTGAGCAGGACGAGACCCGCCACTTCCTTGAAGAAGACGCCCTCGCCATAGAGCAGTCTTTGTATAGTCAGATTGATAAAAACAAACACAACGGAATAGGCAGTTTTAATTATTCTTTCACTACTCCCGACGGTTTGGAGGCAAATCTAACCATCCAGGGAGATTTCAAGTCCTTGCCTAAATTGAACGGCAACATCCCGTCTGACCGGTTCCGCACCATGCAAGAGACCATACGCGGTCAGTATCTATATCAACGAGGATTGCTTAATGAGGTTATATTCAATATATTGAGTCAATCAAGCAACCGACCGATAAGGGAAAGAGCCGATTCGGCTGTAGTGGATGGATATCTACGCACTGAATTTGACAACAACGGATTAAACCTGCCATTTGAATATGCGGTAGTCAACCGTGGAGGAGGAATTGTCTATAAGTCGGCAGGATATGATGCCGCCAATGTGAATTCCAACAGCTCATTTGTTCAGGTGCTTTTCCCGAATGATCCTGCGAGCCGCTCCAATTCAATAAAGGTTTATTTCCCCACAAAGAAGGATTATATCATGTCGTCGATCAAGTTCATGATACCGTCCTTCATCTTTACATTCATATTGCTGATCGTGTTTCTCTACACTATTATAGTGGCATTCAGGCAAAAGAGACTCACCGAGATGAAGAACGACTTCATCAACAACATGACGCATGAGTTCAAGACACCCATATCGTCAATATCACTTGCCGCACAGATGCTCAACGATGACAGCGTAAGGAAATCGCCGGCAATGATGCAACACATATCCACAGTGATAAATGACGAGACCAAGCGGTTGCGCTTCCAGGTGGAAAAAGTGTTGCAGATGTCGATGTTTGACCGTCAGAAAGCCACTCTGCGCTTGCAGGATGTAGATGCCAACAAGGCTATCGCCAACATCGTATCTACATTCAAGCTCAAAGTAGAGCGCTACGGCGGGCAAATAATCAGCAGCCTTGAAGCGACCGATTCTACAGTCGAAGTGGATGAAATGCACTTCACCAATGTTATATTCAATCTTCTTGACAATGCCGTTAAGTACAGGAAGGAGGATGAGCCGCTTATGCTGAAGGTCAGCACGCAGGACATATCCGGCGAGCGTCTTGAGATAAGGATTTCCGACAACGGCATAGGACTCCGCAAAGAAGACATGAAAAAAATATTTGAAAAATTCTATCGCGTTTCGACCGGCAACCGCCATGATGTGAAAGGTTTCGGACTCGGGTTGGCATACGTCAACAAGATGATAAAGGAACTTAAAGGCGACATAAGGGTAGAAAGCGAATTTGGAATAGGAACAACATTTATAATTATATTACCACTTACTAAAAATTAAACTATTATGGAAGAAAGACTGCGTATATTACTATGCGAAGATGATGAGAATCTTGGCATGTTGCTGCGAGAATATCTTCAGGCAAAAGGGTTCAACGCCGACTTATATCCTGACGGCGATGCCGGATACAAAGCTTTTCTTAAAGGGAAGTACGATTTGTGCGTTCTGGATGTGATGATGCCTAAGAAAGATGGTTTTTCAATGGCTCAGGAGATTCGCACCGTAAATTCGGAGGTGCCTATCATATTCCTTACCGCCAAATCATTGAAAGAGGATATCCTCGAAGGCTTCAAGATTGGAGCTGATGATTATATCACCAAACCGTTCTCAATGGAGGAGCTTGTGTTCCGTATTGAAGCGATCCTGCGCCGCGTGAAGGGCAAGAAAGGTAAAGAAGTGACAATGTATAAGATTGGCAACTTCACATTCGACACCCAGAAGCAGACACTTATGATCGGCGACAAAGTGACAAAACTCACCACTAAAGAATCAGAACTGTTGAGCCTTCTTTGCGCTCATGTCAACGAGATTCTTGAACGAAACTTCGCCCTTAAGACGATATGGATTGACGATAATTACTTTAACGCACGTTCTATGGACGTGTATATCACCAAACTCCGTAAACACCTTAAGGATGATCCCTCGATTGAAATCATCAATATCCATGGAAAAGGATATAAGTTGATCGCTCCCGAGGTTGAACCTAAAGTGGGTTAGGATCGCGATAGCGTCTGAAAAATAACTCTTCAATAAAAATCGCTCCATAAGCATTTCAGCTTTTGGAGCGATTTTTATAAAATTTATCCATAATGATGCCGGAGCATTCATTTTGGGACAAAAAAGAGATTGTTTTCGTGAATTTAATGTTATATTTGCAGTAAGAAACAAACTTTAAATTCAATATTTTAAAACACTATTTTGACATGGATATGAAAGGAACAATCCGGGATAAATTCACCCGTCATTTCGGTAGCGAAGGTCAGATGTATGCATCAGCCGGACGCATAAACCTCATTGGAGAGCATACTGACTACAACGGAGGATTCGTATTCCCCGGAGCTATCGACAAGGTTATAATGGCAGAGATAAAACCCAATGGCTCCGACAAGGTCAGAGTATATTCGGTTGATATTGACGATTATGCTGAATTCGGGTTGAACGAGGAGGATGCACCTTCACAGCAATGGGCACGTTACATTTTCGGCGTGTGCCGTGAAATAATAAAGCGAGGTGGCAACGTAAAAGGTTTTGATGCCGTATTTGCAGGAAATGTTCCTCTTGGAGCCGGATTGTCCTCATCTGCCGCTTTGGAAAGCTGTTTTGCTTTTGCGCTTAATGATATGTTCAACGAGAATAAGATTGATAAGTTTGAACTCGCGCTGATAGGTCAGTCAACCGAGCATAATTATTGCGGAGTGAATTGCGGTATTATGGATCAATTCGCATCCGTATTCGGCAAAGCCGGCAATCTCATGCGTCTTGACTGCCGCTCGCTTGAGCATGAATATTATCCGTTCAACCCACAGGGATACCGCCTTGTGCTTCTTGACTCCAAGGTGAAACATGAGCTCGTGGACTCTCCCTATAACAAACGTCGTGCGTCATGTGAGCACGTAGCTTCAGTGATTGGCGTGGAAACATTACGCGATGCATCGATGGAGGATCTTGATAAAATCAAAGATCAGATTAGCGAAGAGGATTACAACCGTGCCAAGTATGTGATCGAGGAGAAACAGCGTGTGCTTGACGTGTGCGACGCATTGCAGCGTGGCGACTATGACACAGTAGGCGACCGTATGTACAAGACCCACGAAGGAATGTCTAAGCTCTATGAGGTGAGCTGCGTTGAACTTGATTACCTAAATGATATCGCAAAAGAATGTGGCGTGACAGGATCACGCATCATGGGCGGAGGTTTTGGCGGTTGCACCATAAATCTGGTTAAGGATGATCTTTATGATAAGTTCATCGAAACTGCTAAAGCAAAATTCGCGGAAAAATATGGACATGAACCTCAGGTTTATGACGTTGTAATTTCCGACGGAGCCCGAAAAATAGATTAATATTTAAATCTGATGGATATAAAAATGAATAGAGTGAAATCGCCTGTTGGCGATATCACTCTTTATACGTTGAAGAATAAGAGTGGAGCATCCGTGACTTTATCAAGTCTTGGAGCTGGAATAGTAAGCGTGGTCGTGCCTGACCGTAACGGAAAGATGGACGACGTGATTCTTGGCTATGCCAACGTCGCTGATTATATGAACGACGGACCGTGTGCAGGAAAAACCCCCGGACGATATGCCAATCGCATAGCTCTCGGACACTTCAAAATAGGCGGCAAAGAATACACACTTGCCACCAATAATGGTCCTAACGCTCTTCATGGAGGTCCCACCGGCTTTATGAACCGCTTATGGGAATCGGAAGCAAAGGGCAGCCACGTGAAGTTTACATATCATTCTGCCGACGGCGAAGAGGGCTATCCCGGTAATCTTGACGTGACAGTCATCTATTCATGGAATGAGCAGAACGAGCTTACGATTGATTACAGTGCTGAATGTGACGCAAAGACTGTCATAAATCTCACTAATCATGCTTATTTCAATCTTAATGGCGAGGGCAACGGAAACATCCTTAAGCATAAACTGAAGCTGAATGCATCATCTTATCTGCCGACTGATAAGACTCAGATTCCTACAGGAGAGATCGCTCCGGTCAAAGACACTCCTATGGATTTTGTGAATGCCAAAGAAATAGGGAAGGATATTAATGATGATTTCGAGCCGTTGAAGATAGGCAAAGGTTATGACCATTGCTGGGTGATTAATAACTGGCGCAAGCATACACTTAACCCCGTGGCGGAACTGAGCTCGGATGAAAGTAGTCGTGTGCTTGAGGTGTTCACTACTCAGCCGGGTGTGCAGGTCTATACAGGCAACTGGCTTGCCGGATCGCCCAAAAGTAAATCAGGCAAAGACTATCAGGATTATGATGGAGTGGCGATAGAATGCCAGGGATTCCCTGACGCGCCCAACCATAAATCATTCCCATGCCAATTGCTTGGACCCGGAGAATTGTATGAGCAAACGATTGTTTTCCGTTTTAAAACGAAATAATTATAGTAATGAAACCGACATTATTTGTTCTTGCTGCCGGAATGGGCAGCCGTTATGGAGGTCTTAAGCAGCTTGACTCGCTCGGACCCAATGGAGAGACTATCATGGACTATTCAATCTACGATGCCGTGAAATCGGGATTCGGCAAGATTGTGTTTGTGATAAGAAAAGATTTTGAAACTGAATTCAGAGAAAAAATCGTATCAAAATATGAAGGTCATGTGCCTGTAGAGGTAGTTTTTCAGGCAGTAGATGCGTTACCTGAAGGATATACTTGCCCTGCCGACCGCACTAAGCCCTGGGGCACTAATCATGCGGTAATGATGGGAAAGGATGCAATCAAAGAGCCTTTTGCCGTGATAAATGCCGATGATTTTTACGGTCGTGACGCATTCCGCGTGATGGCGGAAGAGCTGATGCGTCCTCGTGACCGTAAGGGTGATTACTGCATGGTGGGATTCCGCGTAGGCAATACGATGACCGAAAATGGATCTGTAGCACGCGGAGTATGCTCGACTAAAGACGGATACCTTACATCGGTCGTTGAGCGCACAGCCATAGCATACGATACCAACCACGATATATTCTTCACCGACGAGAAAGGGGAGATACAGCACCTTGACCCCAAAACTCCGGTGTCGATGAACCTGTGGGGATTTACTCCCGACTATTTCGATTACAGCGAGCGTGAATTCGTGAAATTCCTCGATAAAGACCTCAATACACCAAAGGCTGAGTTCTTTATTCCTCTTGTAATTGACACGCTGATCAATTCGGGAGAAGCTACTGTAAAAGTGCTTGACACCGATTCCAAATGGTTTGGAGTGACATACGCCGCCGACCGTCAAGGTGTGGTCGATAAGTTTGCCGAACTGCACGCCGACGGCACATATCCCGCCAAGTTATTCTAACCATACAGGCGATTAATAAAACAGGGGCACTCGTATAAAACGCGTGTCCCTGTTCTTTATTATAGGGTTGATGTGAAGATATTGGAGAGACTACTCGTCATCATCCTCTTCATCGAAGTCAAAATCAAAATCCCATCCATCATCAAAAGAATCTTCCTTGAAGCGGTTAAGCTCTCGTCCTTCTCGCTTGGTAGGGCGTCCAAGCCCCTTTCTTCTGTCGATGAATCCGGAGATTTTTACTATTTCGAGCAGATCGAGTTCTGACTTCGGAGTTATATTCTCCATGTAATCAGGAACAAGTTTTGCTCCGAGCCTATTTTCAGTCAAAGCTTTTACTCTAAACGAATATGTGACCGGCGGCTTCCTTACTTTAATCACATCATCGACCTTTATCGTGCGTGACGGCTTCACAGGAGTATCACCCATCATTACCCTGCCTTTTTTACAAGCCTCAGTAGCAATGGTTCTTGTTTTAAATATCCTGACAGCCCAAAGCCATTTATCGATCCTAACTTCACTTTTTGCCATATATCTATTTATTATTGAAGTTGCACATGGCGAAATCCATGCCTGACAGACAAAATGCCTTTATCGCATCGCAAGCCACTTCTACTCGAGCCGGCAATTGCTGACGTTGGTCAAGCGAGAAATGCCCGAGCACATAGTCAATCTGTCCTCCTCGCGGATAGTCATTGCCAATACCGAATCTCAATCTTGGATACGCCTGCGTCCCTAACATCTGAGCTATATTTTTCAAGCCATTGTGCCCGGCGTCGCTTCCTGATGGCTTGAGACGTATCGCTCCAAAGGGGAGGGCTATGTCATCGACTATGACTAAAATGTGGTCCACAGGGATTCCCTCCTTTTGAGCCCAATATCTCACGGCATTTCCGCTAAGGTTCATGTAGGTCGATGGCTTAAGCAGCGTCAGTTGCTTGTTTTTCAACCTCATGTGGGCTATGTCGCCATATCGTTCAGTCATAAAAGCAGTATTGGATGCTTCAGCGAAAGCATCCAATACTCTAAATCCTATGTTGTGGCGGGTTCCATCGTATTCTGAACCGATGTTGCCCAAACCGACAATCAAGTATTTCATCAAGCTATCTGTTTATTAAGCCTTAGCAGCAGCACCACGAGCGGCACGGGTAAGCTGAACGGCGCAAACTACAGCGTTCTTAGCATTCATCAGTTCAAGACCATCGAAGTGGAGGTCGCCAATCTGAAGAGTCTTGCCAAGACCAAGGTGGTCGATGTTGATGACAACACGCTCGGGAATAGCAGTGTAGAGAGCTTTAACTTTGATTTTCTTCATCGAAAGAGACAACTTACCACCGGCTTTAACACCTTCGGCGTGTCCTTCAAGCTGAACAGGAACTTCCATAACCACGGGCTTCTTGTCGTTTACTTCGAGAAGATCGATGTGAAGCACTGTGTCTTTTACCGGGTGGAACTGAATTTCACGAAGCACAGCGTTCTTCTTTTCGCCATTCACAGTAAGTTCGATAGCGAAGATGTCGGGGGTATAGAGAAGCTTGCGTACATCCTCAGCCTTAACAACCAAGTCAGTTGTGATGATGCCACGGTTGTTAGCGATCTCAACGAGCTTTTCACCCGGTTTAAGAGTGCCGGTGAAAGGAAGTGCTACAGGTTCGCCACCGTTAAGAACTACGGGGATCAGGTTTTCTTCACGGAGGGCTTTTGCTGCCTTCTTGCCGAGGTTAGTACGAGGTTCGGCGCTTAATTGATAGGTTTTCATTTGTTGAAAAAATTTAATTGTGTTACTCAAAATTAAGTGATTAATAACAATGCTCTTAATTTCCCATCACACGGGATGCTAAAAAGCGGTGCAAAGTTAACACTTTTATGTGAATAAACCTAATGCTATCAATCATTTTTGCCGATTAATCCATTCTCAATTTTTATTTTCTGATTTTATACGGCTTTGATGGTGTTTAATATTATTTTAATGTGGCGATTCTTTTACTCATGATAGAATTTTTTTTGTAATTTTGCCGCCAATTTATTAAGATAGCTTGTTTATGGTTAAGCAATGTTCCATCATTTTCGGATGTCTTGCCGTAGGTGAATTTCTGTCATGGATATTATCCATTTCGATTCCCGGAAGCATCCTCGGAATGCTGTTGCTGACGGCTTTGTTGCAGATGAAAGTCATTAAGGTCGATTCGGTTAAGGGCATAAGTAAATTTCTGGTGTCAAATATGGGATTCTTCTTTGTGCCGCCGGGAGTAGCCTTGATGCTTTACTTTGATCTGATAGCTGCCGAATGGCTGCCTATCACAGTGGCAACAATAATAAGCATAGCCCTTGTGCTGGTAGTGACAGGGCAGGTACATCAATTTTTCCGTCGTCATGGAATATTTAGAAAGTAACATATTTCTCATCGCACTCACCTTTGTGGTTTATTGGGGCGCGAAGAAACTTCAGGCTCTTTCCGGATGGGTGGTACTCAATCCGGTGCTGATAACAATAGCGGTTTTGATCGCTTTTTTGAAATTGACAGGCATAACTTATGAAACATATTATAGCGGCGGCAGGATGATTGAATTTTGGCTCAAGCCAGCTATTGTGGCGCTTGGAGTGCCGCTATATTCGCAGTTTAAAGCTATCCGAAGGCAACTTCTGCCTATAGTCTTGTCACAACTCGCCGGATGCCTCACCGGAATTGTTTCGGTCGTTATGATCGCAAAAGGACTTGGTGCCAGCCGAGAGGTGATAATCTCTCTTGCCCCTAAATCAGTGACAACTCCTATCGCAATCGAAATCGTGTCTAAGTTGGACGGAATTCCTTCCCTCACAGCGGCGATAGTCGTGTGTGTCGGATTGATTGGCGCGGTGCTTGGACTGAAAGTATTGTCCTACGGTCATATCAACAGTCCTATAGCGCAATGTATAAGTATGGGAACGGCGGCTCATGTGATCGGCACCACCCGTGTCGCTGAATATGGCGACAAATACGGTGCCTATGCCACTCTCGGATTGATAATAAACGGAGTGCTTACATCTATTTTGACCGGACCTATCCTGGAACTTATGGGGCTGTAACAGCACCTGAAGAAGTATTACAAGAGGTAGATGATGATTTTTTTCACAAAAAATCATCGCGAGGTTATAATGGAGAAAAAAAATAGTATTAATTTTGCCGCAACCTTAAACATGGTGTATATGGATAATTTACTTCCTTTCGCATTTATATGCTTAACCTCGTTTTTCACCCTCACCAATCCGCTTGGGACTATGCCGGTATTGCTCTCCATGACAAAAGGGATGGACTATGACCAACGTAATCAGATAGTGAAACGAGCTACTGTGATATCCTTTATAATATTGATCGGATTCACAGTGTGTGGACAAATCCTCTTCTCGTTATTTGGCATATCGGCAAACGGATTCCGAATAGCTGCGGGCGTCATAATCCTGAAAATCGGTTATGATATGCTCCATGCCAGATATTCCAATACCAAACTTAAAGATGAAGAGGTGAAGGTATATGCCAATGATATTTCGATAACCCCGCTGTCAATACCCATGCTTTGCGGCCCCGGTGCGATAGCCAACGGCATTATGCTTATGGAAGATGCCAACACATGGCAGATGAAACTTACTCTTATATTAAGTATCGCAGTGATTTATCTTGTGACTTATCTTATATTGAGAGCATCAACCAAGCTCGTAGGAATCCTTGGGGAGACCGGCAATAACGTGATGATGCGTTTGATGGGACTGATTCTTATGGTTATCGCCGTTGAATGTTTTGTCGGCGGGCTAAGACCGATAATGGTTGATATAATTAAAGCCGGAAACGGATTGTTGTAATAACATCGGCAGAATCAGCATTATAATAAAGTAGAACAGGTCTTGCCTCTCGGCAGGACCTGTTCTGTTAGGTATGGAAGTGAAAATATTAATCTTCTGAATTTGCTTCGGCATAAGCTTTGAGTAGCTTTTCCTGAACATCCGATGGAACAAGTTCGTAGGAAGAGAACTTCATTGTGAATGATGATCGTCCTCCGGTTATAGAGCTTAAAGCTGTGGAGTAGCTTGACATCTCCTTCAACGGAACACGTGCGGAAATCTTTTCAAATCCGTTTTCGCTTGACATTCCCATGATGATGGCTCTGCGTCCTTGCAGGTCGCTCATCACGTCACCCATCACATCGGCAGGAACCATAACGTCTACATCATATACGGGTTCCAGGATTTTCGGATTGGAATTGCGGAATGCTTCGCTGAATGCATGACGACCGGCAAGACGGAATGATATTTCATTAGAGTCTACTGGATGCATTTTTCCGTCATAGATGCATACACGCACGTCTCTTGCGTAGGATCCGGTGAGAGGACCCTGTTCCATGCGATCCATCAAGCCTTTTACAATTGCCGGAATAAAGCGAGCGTCGATAGCACCGCCTACGATACAATTGTGCACCACGAGCTTTCCTCCCCATTCCAATGGGATCTCCTGAGTGTCGCGCACGTTCATCTTGAACTCCTGATTGCCGAATTTGTATGTGTCAGGAGCCGGCATTCCTTCGTAATACGGCTCGATTATGAGATGTACTTCGCCGAATTGTCCTGCGCCGCCCGACTGCTTTTTATGGCGGTAGTCAGCACGTGCTGCTTTAGTGATTGTCTCGCGATAGGGGATCTTGGGCTCTTCAAATACGATGGGGAGTTTATCGTTATTCTCTACACGCCATTTCAATGTGCGCAGATGGAATTCTCCTTGTCCTGACAGAATTGTCTGCTTCAACTCCTTTGATTGCTGAATTTCCCAAGTGGGATCCTCTTCGTGCATACGAGTCAAGATTTCGCTTAGCTTTTCAGCATCACTTTCAGTGACCGGTCGGATGGCACGTTGATATTTCGGTGCCGGATATTTGATGAAATCGAATCGATATTCGCAACCCTTTTCATCGAGAGTGTTTCCGGTGCGGGCATCTTTTAGTTTAACAGTAGCTCCTATGTCACCTGCACATAGTTTGTCGACCTGAGTCTTGATTTGTCCACACACGCAGAATATCTGTGCGATGCGCTCTTTGCTGCCTCGGTCTACATTTGTAAGATCCACGCCCGGGGTAAGAGTTCCGCTCATCACCTTGAAATAGCTGACTTCTCCGATGTGCGGCTCAACTGTGGTCTTGAACATGAATAAAGATAACGGACCGTTGCTGTCAGGCTTGATTTCTTCACCTTCGGTGTCAACAGGAGCCGGCATATCTTCAACAAACGGCACCACATTGCCAAGGAATTCCATCATGCGGCGCACACCCATGTCTTTGAGCGCGCTCACGCAGAACACCGGAAGAATCGAGCGGTCAACAAGACCCTTGCGGATACCTTCTCGCATTTCATCCTCGGTGAGGTGACCCTGATCAAAGAATTTTTCCATCAATGTCTCATCGTTTTCAGCGGCAGCTTCAACGAGAGCCTGATGCAGTTCTTTTGCACGATCCATTTCTTCCTCCGGAATCTCTTCGATAGTGGGCACTCCACCGTCAGGACCCCATGAATATTTCTTCATGAGAAGCACGTCGATCATGGCGTTGAAACCTGGACCTACACTTAGAGGATATTGTATGGGAGTGATTTTTGGACCGAATATTTCTCTCATCTGCTCAATCACGTGTTCGTAATCGGCTTTCTCTCCGTCAAGTTGATTTAGAGCAAAGATTACGGGCTTCTTTAAAGAAGCGGTAGTGCGGAATATGTTCTGAGTGCCGACCTCCACGCCATATTGAGCGTCGATAAGTATCACTCCCGTATCGGTGACATTAAGAGCTGTGATGGCATTTCCCACGAAGTCATCACTTCCGGGGCAGTCGATCACATTCAGCTTCTTCCCTCCGAACTCGGCATAAAAAATGGTAGAGAATACAGAGTAGCCATACTCTTTCTCCACCGGAAAATAGTCGCTGACGGTATTGCCTGCCTCGACAGTGCCGCGACGTTTTATAACTCCACACTCAAAGAGCATTGACTCCGCAAGTGTGGTTTTTCCCGAGCCTTTGCTTCCAAGCAAGGCTATGTTCTTGATTTCATTAGTTTGGTAAACCTTCATGTTATTAGAGAGTTTTAATTATCTAAAAAGTTTTTATCCAAACGCAAATTATGAAATTTTATTGAAAAAAGCGAGAAACGCACTTATGTTTAAAAACATATTAATGCGTTTCTCGCTGAATGATAGAGATGTAATCTTAAATATTATTTTCCTTGAAGGGCTTCGATGCTCGCTTTTATGGTCGAAATCTTTGATTCAGCATCACGCTGTTTGTTGCGTTCCACAGCAACCACAGCTTCCGGAGCATTGTTCACGAATCGCTCGTTGGAGAGTTTTTTCTTTACTTTATCCAAGAAATCCTGATAGTAGAGCAAGTCCTTATTGAGCTTTGCAAGTTCAGCCTCGACATCAATTGATGATGTGACAGGCACATTGAATTCCTTGGTGCCGATCATGAATATCGCAGCAGCAGGATCCTTTGCCATGTTCGGATTGATTGCCGACAGATTGGCAAGTTTCTTTATCACAGTGTCGAGAGTGGCATCCCAGTCACCGAGCACATTCAATTCAAGGGTATCCTTGGGCGATATATTCTTTTCAGCTCTCACGCTTCTCACGCCCACGATTACCTCCTTGGCATTCTGCATAGCCGAAATTATTGCTTCTGACGGAGTTGGCATATCGGGCAATACAGCATACATGATTGATTCTCCCTCTTTGCGTTCCTGAAGGTGCTGCCACAATTCTTCAGTGATAAATGGCATGAAAGGATGCAGCACACGAAGCAATATGTCGAAGAAACGGAGAGTGGCATCGTATGACTTGCGGTCAATAGCTTCACCGTATGCCGGCTTTATCATTTCGAGATACCATGATGAAAATTCATCCCAGAACAGACGATAGACAGCCATCAATGCCTCCGACAATCGGAATTTGCCAAACAGATCTTTCACTTCATCAAGTGTGCTGGCGAGCTTTGCCTCAAACCATTCTATTGCAAGACGAGATGACTCGGGCTGTTCGCTGTCGGCAATATCCCATCCCTTGACAAGGCGGAATGCGTTCCATATCTTGTTGCAGAAATTGCGTCCCTGCTCGCATAGCTTGTCATCATAAAGCACGTCGTTTCCTGCAGGAGCTGCAAGCATCATACCCATACGCACTCCGTCGGCTCCATAAGTGGCGATAAGATCAAGAGGGTCGGGAGAGTTACCGAATTGCTTAGACATCTTACGCCCTATCTTGTCGCGAACGATACCGGTGAAGTAGACATTCTTGAATGGCATATCTCCGACAAATTCATATCCTGCAATAATCATTCGTGCTACCCAGAAGAATATGATATCAGGACCGGTAACAAGAGTGGTGGTGGGGTAGTAGTATTTCAACTCCTCATTATTCGGGTCAAGGATGCCGTTGAACAATGATATGGGCCATAACCAAGAAGAGAACCATGTGTCAAGGCAATCTTCGTCCTGATGGAGATCGGCAAGTGTAAGAGCAGAATTGCCGGTTAGGCTCATCGCTTCTTCAAGAGCTTTTTCCGGAGTTTCGGCAACGACGTATGAACCGTCGGCAAGATAATATGCCGGAATTCGATGTCCCCACCATAGCTGACGTGAGATACACCAGTCCTTAATCTCGGTCATCCATGTATTGTAGGTGTTCTTGAACTTCTCAGGCACAAACTTGATGAAATCATCCATCACGGCTTTATGTGCCGGACGGGATATATCTTCCATCTTCAAGAACCATTGGTCGGACAAGCGCGGTTCTGTTGCAGTGTCGATGTTTCGTTCCGAATAACCCACTTTATTTTCGTAGTCCTCGATCTTTTCTATGAGTCCGGCTTCCTGGAGGTCGATCGCGATCTGCTTGCGCACATCGAAGCGGTCCATTCCGACATACATTCCGGCAGCTTCGCTGATTGTGCCGTTGTCGTTGAATATGTCGATGGTCTCAAGATTGTGCTTAGCGCCAAGCATATTGTCGTTCATGTCATGGGCCGGAGTAACCTTAAGGCAGCCTGTTCCGAATTCAATATCCACATAATCATCTTCAATTACGGGAATCTCACGGTTCACCAGCGGCACGATGACTTTTTTGCCTTTCAGGTGCTGGTTCTTCGGGTCGTTGGGGTTGATGCACATTGCCGTATCGCCCATGATTGTTTCAGGACGCGTGGTGGCTACGATAGCATAACCTTCTTCACCCACTATTTTGTAGCGAAGGTAATATAGCTTGCTATGTTCCTCCTTATAGATAACCTCTATGTCGCTTAACGCAGTGCAGGCTTTCGGGTCCCAGTTCACCATGCGTTTGCCACGATATATGAGACCTTTCCTGTATAGCTCACAGAACACTTTTATCACGCTTTTTGAGCGGATGTCGTCCATGGTAAACGCTGTGCGGCTCCAGTCGCATGAAGCTCCGAGCTTTTTAAGCTGCTCCAGGATGGTTCCGCCATATTTCTCTTTCCATTCCCATGCATGCTTAAGGAATTCTTCGCGTGAAAGATCGCTTTTCTTTATACCTTCAGTAGCAAGTTTTGCCACGACTTTCGCCTCGGTGGCGATAGCCGCATGGTCAGTGCCGGGAACCCAAAGGGCATTCTTGCCTTCGGTGCGGGCACGGCGTATGAGGATATCCTGGATAGTGTTATTGAGCATGTGGCCCATGTGGAGGATTCCGGTGACGTTTGGCGGAGGTATTACAATAGTGTAAGGCTCGCGCTGATCAGGAACGGATTTAAATAAATCATGCTCCATCCAATAGCTATACCACTTGTCTTCAACATCCGAAGGATTGTAAGTCTTGGCTAATTCGTTCATATCTTGTAGTGTGATAACAATTTTGTGAATGCAAAATTAGCAAAATTCATTGATAGCAACCATGTGTTAGAGAATTTTTTCAAATAAAAATGATAAAAATTTACGCCAAGTGTTGCAAAATTAAAAATAATGTTCTAACTTTGCACTCGCAAAACGGAAATGGCGGGATAGCTCAGTTGGTTAGAGCGTCGGATTCATAACCCGGAGGTCTCGAG
>JAMPGZ010000032.1 GCA_023663655.1 Lachnospiraceae bacterium | reverse complement strand
ACGGCGAATTCAACATCGAAATAAAGTAAGAGACGGCACCCTCCGGCTCAGCCCCCTTAACCTCTACCTCCTATTATCAGGACCTTTAACATAGAACAATTCAAAACAAATCATTAATTAACCTTTATGAACAAAAAACTATTATCCTTGCCACTGGCATCAGTGCTGCTATTGGCATCTTGTGCGGATGACAGCAATTTCGCACCGTCAACCCCCGACGGCGGCAATGTCTCCTTCACGATCAATATTCCCGACGGGGGAATAGGGTCGCGTGTGTTTGGCGACGGTTTGTCGGCAAATTCATTGAAATATGCCGTGTATGATGAAGATGGCGAAAAAGTGATGTCGGGTGATGCCGGTTTCTCAGGCAGTTTATCTACTACGGTGTCACTACAACTGGCAAATGGACACACATACGACATCGCATTCTTTGCATATAAAAATTACAACAGCGTTTACAGCTTTAATGCTGATGAAAAATGCGTTACAATTGATTATGCCTCAATGGCTACTACAAAAGAAATTAAGAATGACATGGACTGTTTCTATAAAGTAGAGCGTTTTGAGGTTAAAGGAGCTATTGACAGGACTGTGACATTGACACGTCCTATGGCTCAGGTGAACTGGGGTACAAATGACCTGAATTCTCCTGTTATTGATGCTGGAAATATTTATACTCGGTTTGTGGGCAAAGCTTATTCAAAATTGGATTTGCTTACGGGTAAGGGATTAGAAGAGGTTGAGGTGAAGGCTACTAAGCAAACTAAACCTATTGCAGAAAGCTATGGTACATTTCCCGGTGCTGAAGGATATGATTATTTAAATATGATGTATCTGCTTGTATCGGAAGAGGGTACAAGCTTGATTGATGCTAAACTTGAGGTGCATACATCATCCGGAAGCAGTTCTACTCCAATTCATGAGGTGAATGTACCGAATTTGCCTGTTGAGCGTAATTACCGCACCAATATCTACGGTTCGCTTCTCACAAGCACAGCCAACATCACTGTAACGAAGAGTCCCGCATTTGGAAATCCCGACCACAATCAGGAAATATGGCAAGGTAATATCAAGACTCCGGTGGAGGTTGACGGTGTTTATCACATCACTTCTTCGGCAGAACTTGCCGGTATAGCCCAGCTTGTGAACAACGGCAACTCTCTTCAAGGAAAAACCGTGGTGCTTGAAAATGATCTTGACCTCGGTAACCGTAACTGGACTCCGATAGGCTTATCAAATGATAAAACATTCAAGGGTACCTTTGACGGTGGCAATCACACTATTGCCAATCTTAAGGTGGATTTGACCGGGAAAGAATCGGTCAATGCCGGACTTTTTGGTAGTGCTTGGCAAGGTGATGATGTGTTGAAGAATGTGACTATTGACGGTGCAGTGATTAATACAAGGGCTGCTATCGGAAGCGGTAAGCCGGCAGGTGTGCTTGTCGGGTCTTCAACAGCGGATATCTCCAATGTGACTGTAAAGAATGCAACTATTCGTTCTTACCGCCAATCAGGTGGAGTGGTTGGTGCAGTTTACGGAAATATAACCGATTGCAAAGCTGAAAATGTAGATATTGCTCTTGATTTTGAAAAAGTGGGCGACAAATATGATAACGCTGACAAGGCTGGTGCTATTGCCGGATATGTGTGTGAAGGCAGCTTCACGTTAAGCGGCAACTCGGCATCCAATGTCAAGATTGAAGGATACCGCGATCTCGGCGGACTTTTCGGTTATATTCATGGTGCTTACAAAACAAGTGCAACTGACAAGATTTATAAGGATAATTCAATAGTCAATGCCACAATAATCCAATCATTTGAGCATAAGGCTGATTATGATGGAGTAAAGGACTTGACCTCACTTGGCGGAATAGCAGGTTACACTTATCCTGATAGTGGAGATTACAAAGCAGTTGTCGACGGAGGCGGTAACACCGAGACCGATGTGACTATCATTCGCGGAATAGATGCGGTGACTAACATTCAGGAATTTTCTGCCGCATTGGACCAGGGTGGTATCATCACTGTAGCCGCAGGCACTCAGCTCACCGTTCCCGGCAATGTTGAAATTGTAAAGCCTGTCACCGTGAGTCTTCCTGCTGACGCTACGATTGATTTCGGCAGCAATCAGCTTCGCAACAAGTCAGAGATGACTATAAAGGGTAACGGCACAGTGAGCGGTTCTGCATTTGTAATCATAAACGATGGCGGATCTATGACCATTGAGGGTGGCACATTCAAGACTACAAATACAAATCTTAATTATTCGCCTGTGCGCAATGAAAGTGGTGACATGGTCATCAACGGCGGATATTTTGAGTCTCCATCCGGTGCAGCAGTGGCAACCAACTTCGCCAATGGTAATACCGGAACGCTCACCATCAATGGTGGAACATTTGTAAACAGCAAAAGCGGGCAGTATGCCTTGAATTTCTATGGTGAAGGAGAGCTCACAGTGAACGATGGTACCTTCATTGGTAATTTCGGATGTGCGAGAGTTGGTACTTCTTCTTATAATAATAAAAAGGCTCGTGCCACAATAAATGGCGGCACATACATCTGTACCAATTCTTACTATGCGTTTGCTGTGGATCCTGATAACACAGAAAGTGGTTCATCTGCGACCATCAACGGAGGTAAGTTTTGGGCTAAAGGCACTACCTTATATTGCAAGTCAACATCAACTTTGACGTTGAAAGGTGGCAAGTTTAAGGCTCTTAACAACTATGTTCCGGCATCCGGAGTGACCGTTGCCGATATTAACGAGACTGAAACCGTAGCTCTTCCCGATGGATCATCACAAGAGGTGACCTATTTGTTTGAGTTGAAATAGTGATAGTAGCTATGGCGAGATTGAAAGGCTAATATAGCATAGCCGTTGCACGGCATTCATTACGTATGGCATGGGTTCGGATAGCCTGAAAGGCGGGGCTTATGATTAACCGGGCGCCGGAGCCGAAGGCGCAGACGCCCGGAAAGGAAATAGCAATCAAGATGTTTCTGAAAGAATCATCTGATTTAGCCGCTCTGCTTGCAGAGGATCATCTATATGGGAAGAATCTTTCAGATTCGATAACCTTATCGCATCTCTCCGGGGGTCTACGCCTACGGCTCCGGCCCCCGGCTACCCATAGAGGTTGCCTTTCAGGCAATTGCGATTGGTGTTGATCATACGGGATGCATCCGCTCCGGCTATACGTAAGCATTGCCTTTCAGGTGATTAGCTATTCATTGATTGCCATAATCAGCCATCTATTGATTGCGGCGATTAGCCATTATAAAATAAACATAAATATTAATTATAATTAACCGATTATGAAAAAATCAATTCTGTTTCTTGCTTCGGGAGCTTTGCTTATTACAAGCTGTTCGGACGACAATGCCACCATGCAGGCACCTGATGGTGGTGGCAATGTGAACTTTACAGTGTCAATGCCCGCAAACGGCTACGGCTCCCGTGCTTTCGCCGACGGCTACACCGCCACCGACCTTGTCTATGCTGTGTATGACGCTTCCAACGATGCCTTGGTCTCGCAGGGTGCTGCGACATTTGCCGCCGACAGTCACGAGACGACCGTGAGCCTCCAGCTTGTCAACGGCAAGGGTTACAAGATCGCATTCTTCGCCCACAAGGACGACCACGGGGTCTACACATTTGACGCCAAAAACAAGGCTGTCAATGTTGACTACACGAAGATGGCTGACTACAATGCCACCGATTATGACGCATTCTATGCCGTGAAGGAGATTGCCAAGGTGACCGGTCCGGTAAACGAACCTGTGAAATTGACCCGTCCGCTCGCCCAGGTGAACTGGGGAACCAACGACCTCGACAATGATTTTGTGACCGCCGATGGAGCTTATGGTGCGGATGCTGCGAAACTGAAATCGCGTGTTGAGATAAAAGGTGTGTACACCGCTTTTGACATTCTCACCGGCGAAGTTGACGAATCAACTCTTACCGATGTGACATTTCCGGCGATGGCACGTCCTGACGCGACAAAGGAGACATTCCCCATCAACACTCACAAATATCTGAGTATGAATTATGTGCTTGTTCCGGCTGCTCAGAGCTCGCTCATTGAAGCGATGCTCATTCCATCTAATGATGTGAAAGATTCCGAGCCTGTGAAAGTGGCAAATCTACCGGTTCAAGCTAACTACCGCACCAACGTATACGGCGCCCTGCTCACCGTTCCCGGCGAATTCCAGATCGTGAAAGATCCCAACTTCGGAGGAGATATTAATCAACCGATTACACCAGATGAGCCGGCAGTGGATGATAGTGGAATAAGCCATGTGAGCACTCCGCAGCAGCTTATGTTCATTGCTGAAAATCCTACGGCATGGAAAGGCAAAACTATAGTGCTTGATAATGACATTGACCTTGGTGGCATGGAATGGAAGCCTATCGGAACTAATGCTACAAGTCCTGATACTAATGACATGAATTGGTTTGAGGGCACATTTGACGGAAAGAATCATAAAATCAGCAATTTCCGTTGTGATGCAGAAGGAAATTATGCTGTAGCCGGTCTTTTTGGCGCGTTGCGCGGTGTTGTGAAAAATGTGACTGTTGAGAATGCTACAATCACATCGACTCATTATGCCGGAGGTATCGTGGCATATTCTCATAATAACAATGCTTCAACATACGGTGACGGTAAGCCTTATCCAACCGAAGGTTATGCGATTGAAAATTGTAGAGTGTATAACTCGACCATTACCTCAATTCCGAATCTTCAAGCAAATGGAGAATATGACAACGGAGACAAAGCCGGTGGTATTATCGGTTATGCTTGCTCAAAGATGACGTTGACCAAATGCGATGTAAGAAACAATACCATACAGGCTTATCGCGACCTCGGTGGCATTATGGGATATGCAGCTGCCACAGCAAATATCGCTATTGTTATCAACGATTGCAATGCTATCAGCAATACATTGATCCAAAGTTATGACAATGCGTATAAAGACAATAGCAAAGTGCTGAAGCATTATGGAGATGTCTACGGATGGAAAGATAATGTAGATCCAACAGTGACCGCTGGACATTATCATAGCAATAATATCTTTGTTATGAACATGAACCCAACGACTACAGAGGAACTCGAAGATGCGCTTCGTCATGCCGGTGACGGTTCAGTTATCACCGTCGCAGAAGGCACCTATGAAAAATTCACTGATACTTCACATCTTGCGATGACTCTTTCAGGTGATGGAGTAAACTTTACCGTGCGTGGCGCCGGGATCGATAAAACCATAATGAAGATTGACAATTACAGCTTCCCGAAAAGTAATATCACTTTTGAGGATATGACTGTTAAGACTCAAGACCCTGACTATGAAGGATTCTCAAACTACCTTAATGGCAAATTTAGCAATGTTAAATTTGACGGTGGAATATGGACATGGGGTAAAGAGAGCGTGACATATAACAATTGTGAATTCACTTCTGTGAACACAGGTAAAGATATATATCCGGTACGTGTGATTTATACTGCCAACGCTACTTTCAATGATTGTACTGTCAATTCTCTTTATGGTCGCGCATTCCTTATGTGGGGCGATAAGGATGATATAGTAATTCCAAATCGTAACGTCACTCTTAATAATTGCACAGTGAATGTCACCGGTGATGCCAAAGACAAAGCACTCTTTGAAATCCATACTGAAAATTATTTGGACACCAATACAGGTACCGTGAAAATAAACGGAACGAAATGGGATTCAGCAAAGTTTGGCGGCGGTCTGTGGCGTGAAATTAATAATACCGGAACGGAGCCTGCAACTGATTTCTTCACCGTGATTGTTGATGGAAAGGTAGAGCAAACAGGAAGCCACAAATAACATTTGTTTTCAGTCAATTAAACGTATTTGAAAAAGCGAGCGCCATGGCGTTCGCTTTTTTTATGTGGTGGGGTTGGTGGACATCTTCGATGCCCGTTGTGTGTTCTTGGCTTTCTCCGCGCCTCGGCTACGCCTCGTGGCGGAGCTACGATTGCATAGCCGTTTCACGGCATTGATGGCGTATGATGTGGGTTCGGGGAGCCTGAAAGGCAATGCTTACGCATTGCCTTTCAGGCGATTTGCGTGTTAGGATCGCACCATCGGCAAGCGTTTAGAGTTTGCCTTTCAGGCGATTAGTATGCGTGGGTTGCACCAACGGTAAGCGTGTAGGTTTGCCGTTCAGGCGATTTGTCATGGGTGGATTGCGATGGTTAGGGGGTATAAAAACTAATGGTGTGTCAAATGATTTTTGACACACCATTGGTTTGTTATTTGATGTCGATGCTTATTTTTCTTCGGCAGCTTCCTCGGTGTTTTCTTCCTCGGCATCCTTGAAATCGGTGATACCTGCGGCAAGAAGCTGATTGTACCAAGTGAAGAGTTTTTTGATGTCGGCGGTGTACACGCGGTCTTCGTCAAACTCGGGAAGAACTTCCTTGAAGAAAGCACGTACTTCGCTGTCGTCCTTGAATGCCTTGATGTCGACGGGCTTTCCTTCGGTCTTTGCTTTAAGAGATTCAAGCACGTCGCCCAATGGGATATCATCCTCAACAGTGTACATGGCTATGTCGCCCAATGAGATTACTTTGTCATGAGCGTATGCAGGCACACGCTTTTTGTCGGCAAGTGATTCTACGATGAGCATATTTTTGCCTTGACGCACCAATTTATATAACCCCGGCTTTCCGGAAATTGCTAAAATAGTTTTTAACATGATAAGTTTATATAATGATTTAAAATTTCACGAGGACAAAGGTACGATTTTTGCAGATATATTGCTAACTTTGTTGTCCTAAAAAAGATAATTTAGTTCATTCGCATAATAATTATGTTGAAGTTTTTAATATGTCTGTTGCAGCTAATCATCGCTCCTGCAAAGGGGTGGGATGCTATTGCCGATGAGGATATTGAGCCGCGTAAGCTTTGTGCTGAAGGTTTTTATCCCTTCATAGGCATTGTTGCGTGTACGGTATTCGTTCAATATTTTTATACTTCCGAACTGGGACTTGCCTATCTTCTGCAAAATGCGGTCATTACTTTTCTGCAATATTTCATCACTTATTTCCTCGCATCGTTTCTGTTTTCATTCTTTATCTCGAAACTGACGATGGGAGAGGCTGATGAAAAGCGTTGCCACACGTTTATCATTTATAATCTTTCGTTGCTCGGACTTTTCCAGATGATCAATAATTGTCTGCCGGTTGAGATTTCCATATTTCAGTTTCTGCCGTTCTTTGACATATTCATCATTTGGTTTGGAATACCTTATCTTTCGATAATGGATAATAAAAAGGTGATGTTTCTGATATTGAGTGTCGCCTCGATCATGGTTCCGCTTTATATATTCGGTCCGCTGCTTACCAAGGTGCTGCCATCGGGCACATTATAATGCAAATTCAATGCTATGACTCAAAAAGATATCAATATAAAAAACAGGCGAGCCACATTTGACTACGCCATCTCCGAGACTTTTACCGCCGGCATAGTCTTGACCGGTACAGAGATAAAGTCTATACGGCAAGGCAAGGCGAGCCTTGTCGACACTTTCTGCTATGTGACCAATGGCGAGGTGTGGATTAAGAACATGTATATCGCCGAATATTTCTACGGCACTTACAATAATCATGCCGAACGCCGTGACCGCAAGCTGCTCCTTAATAAGAAGGAGATTGCCAAACTTGAGAAAAACGGCAAGGAATCGGGTTTCACTATCGTGCCGATGCGATTGTTCATAAATGACCGCGGACTTGCCAAAATAGTGATCGGGATAGGTCGAGGCAAGAAAGAATATGACAAGCGTCAGTCCATCAAGGAGCGTGAGGACAAGCGCTCGATGGCACGAATGTTTGAAAAGTGATGTCGGCGGCATCGGTGAGATATTATAATATGGATGTGGTGAGATACGTTCTCAGCACATTGGTCTATTCCAATCATTTTTTCTATCTCACAGGTTCCGATCTTCCGGGGACTATACGCGGAGGAGTGCAACCCGCATTTTTCGCCTTGAGCGGTTTTCTGATCTATCGTTCATTTGAAAAAAGTCGGTCGGTCAAAGGTTTTTTAGTCAAGCGTATGATAAGGCTTATGCCGCTTTACTGGTTTGTGGTTTTCGCTTTTGCTTTAGCATTGTCAGGTGTCAGCTCCCTTGGCGTGCTTGATTATTTCACCGACGTGCAATTCTGGAAATATATTTTAGCCAACACGTTCACGCTCAACTTTATGGAGCCTACGTTGCCGGGAGTGTTTGAAGGTGGCGAAATGGTGTCGGCATCGGTCAACGGCGCATTGTGGACGATGAAAGTTGAAATTCTGCTGACGGTCACTTATCCGCTTATGGACAAGTTGATGAGACGCTTTCCGGCACATCGCAACATGATTCTCGCGGGCGTGATTTTCCTGTCGGTTCTTTATACGCAGTGTATGCTGTCGATGCTCGACATAACCGGCAATAAGATGTATGAAATTCTCGTGCGGCAGTTTTTAGGTCAGTTCTATGTGTTTTATCTCGGAGTCTTGATCTATCTAAATCTGCCGTTTTTCTATCGCCATAAGTGGGAGATATTTTTCACGGTGGTCGTGCTTTTCATAGCAAATGCCACGCTTCTTGGCGATAAACATGTGCTGCGATTTGCTCTTCTTGCCGTCGGGGTAGTGTGGCTCTCGATAGTCGGTGATTGGGGGGCAAAGCTTGCTCACAGCGACAATCTGTCCTATGGCATATATCTTTGCCACTATCCGATGATAAATCTCGCGGTTTACTTCGGGTTGCCGTCGGTGCTTCCGGTTCCGGTGCTGTTTGTGATTGTGTTTGCGGCGGTGGTGGCAGTGGCTCGGTTGTTGGTTCCGCCCGCCAATCGTTTTTCCGGGTATCTTACGGCTAAATGCCGTGCATAGCAGTTTATATGTCATGACGATGCTCACACTCATTGCTCACAGGTTTAATCGTTATATCATGTCGGTGCTGTTAATCTGCGCCATGTTTTTGTCAACCGGATGTTCAAGCGGTTCCGGATACACCGATGGAC
This sequence comes from Lachnospiraceae bacterium, assembly GCA_023663655.1. GTDB lineage: Bacteria > Bacteroidota > Bacteroidia > Bacteroidales > Muribaculaceae > Muribaculum. The sequence continues at coordinate 24,011 of JAMPGZ010000032.1, read as the reverse complement.
GTGCCGTGTATTATTGGCGCACCACTCTTAAGTTGAGTGAAGAGGAGAGGAGGTTTATAGCCGACAATGGTATAGACGTAGTGTATCTGCATCTTTTTGATGTGCGTGACATAGATGGCGAGTTGATGCCGACATCGACATTGAGCTTCCGTGACACGATTCCTGACAGTGTGCGTGTCATTCCGGTCATATTCATAGAGCCGGGAGCTTTAAACGGTTCCGCTCCGGTCGACTCGCTTGCATCGCGTATAATAAGCCGATGTGACAAAATGCTCACTCAAAACGGTTATCCTCTTCCTGATGAGGTTCAGATAGACTTTGACTGGACGCTATCCAACCGGAAGAAGTATTATGGCGTTCTTGAAAATGCTGCCGATATAATGCATTCGCGTGGAGGTGTCCTCTCGACCACCATCAGGTTGCATCAGCTTGCTCAGGATCCTCCACCGGTTGATCGTGGGGTGCTGATGGTGTATAATACCGGTAATATAACCGACTTTTCAACGACCAATTCCATTCTTGATTGTAACAGCGTGAAGCCTTATATAAGGATGCTGCGATCATACAGGTTGCCCCTCTCCACGGCATTGCCCATATATAGCTGGGACGTGGTGTTTTCAGGAGGAGAGTTCAAGGCTATATCCCGATCGCTCGAAGTAACTGACACGGCAATGTTCGTGCCTGAGAATGACGGGCGCTATCGCTGCATCAAGTATGGACCCCTTACCATGGCAGGCAGCCGTGACGGCTTGGGAGGCAGAATATATCCGGGTGATGTCGTGAGGCATGAGTTTGTGTCGCCGGCAACGCTTGCTAATGTGTTTTCGGAAATAAAATCGGCAAGACCCGATGCGGTGAGAAATATAGTGCTGTATCATCTTGACGAAAAATCCATATTGCAATATGAACCTGAATTTTTGGAAAAACTTACTGACGGCAGTGTCGGTGATTGGTATAGTGGCGTTGTCGGCAGATGACGCCCGAGGATGTGGTTGGGAACCTTCACGCAGTGTGTCGCGTTATCCGGCATTCCAGTTTGTGAATACTCCGGCTCTGCAGTCCAAGACAGAGGAGCTGAATGAGGAGACAGTGGATTACTGGTATGATTACGCAGGCGGTGAAGTGGGGCGTGGTGAGGTTTCATCATTCCTGTCGCAAGCCACTTATGCGGAAATAAGTTCAGGGAAGGATAAAAACAGCTTCTATCGCTATCTTGTGGCAAAAGGTGACACTGCGGCATTGAATTTCCTGAAGCAGAGCCTTCGTTTCAGTGAGGCTTTGGAGGCAAGCCGCGAGAACTCGTGGGACTATGACAGTCAATCAAGTGACAAGCTTGCCGAGGTGGTGGCAGGGATAAGGGTTCCTTCGCAAAGTAATCCCATGTTTGAACGCTACGTGTTCCTGCTTGTCCGAGCCAATGCTGCGATGCATCGTTATGACAATGTGATTGGGCTTTGGAATAAGTATCAGGGCGTGATAAAGAATCATGGTCTTAAAGAGCGACTGCTCGGCTATCTCGGCGGTGCCTATTACCACACCGGGAAATATGTGGATGCAATATCCATTTTCGCTAAAAACGGAGATGCCAACAGCTTGAACTGGTGCTTGTCGCGTCTTGTGGGAGCATCTAACTTGCTGAAATTGTTTGACGAGAATCCTAATTCCGAGGCGGTGTATTATGTGCTGCAGGATTACATGAACTATCTGTGGTTGCTTAAGCTCAATCAAGCCGAGGAGTATAATTTCCCGTTTCCGGGAAATCCTTACCGCAACGGGGCATATTCTGCCGAGGGCAATCTCGCCGGAGCTTGCAATGCTATAATCTCAATGGCTGAGGTTGCCCTTGAGAATCCTCATGTGGAGTATCCTCAGGTGTGGGCTACAGCTAAGGCGTTTGCGTTCAATCTGGTGAATTCCGGTGACATGGCTAAGAAGGAGATTGCTGCAGCTGCACGGCTTAAGGGTACTCCTGAAATGGACAGTAATCGCCGCCGCATATCATTTTGGATTGATTTTTCGAATTATAATGAGGGCGATTCAATTCAGTCGGCATTATTGGCGAAGGAGTACAACACCCTTTATGTGAAAGCCCGTTCTCAATCGACGCTCGCCTCTTATTACAATAATTCTCCGGAATCATATCGCCCGTCGGATATAGCCGACTACGCTTTTCTTGCCAATTTCGTTGTGCCGTATGCCGAGTTGCAGTACCGCGACACCTCGCTTTATTATCGAGTCTTGGTCTTGATGGATGGTGTGAGAGCCATGAATTCCGGTCAGGATTACTGGGCATTTGAGCCGCAGCAACGCTATACCTACACTCTTCAGACAAAAGGTCTTAAGGCACTGGCACGTATGCTTGATGACCGAAGCGGCTTGTCGCAGCTCGACAAATCGATATTTTCGAGTGCCGAAATTAATCCCAATCCCATCTATGATGCATTGGGACGAGTGGCATTGTCACTTGGCGATTATGATGAGGCGATAGCTTATTTTGACCGTGTGGATGTGTATTGGATGGGGCGCCAGGGATTTTATGCCTATTTGCAGGCTCGTTATGACAATGAGACAAAGCCATTCGCCCGCAGTGCGACAAATTATGTTTCGGAAGATTCTGTCAAGCTGATTGGCACTGTCAATTATCGTGCTGATTATTGCCGCCGTCTCCGCAACTTGAAGACTTTATATGACAATGCTCCATCCGGTCAGAAGCCGCAACTCGGCTATGAGTATGCTGCTGCTTTGTTTCAAGCGTCAGCGCAAGGCGACTTGTGGGCTATCTCTAATAATATGTGGAGCGTGGGACACTTGGTTGACGCATTGTCCGATCGTTCGGCAAGCGTTCTGGAGGAGGTGAGCCGCATGAAAGCTCCCAATGATGTAAAGGCTCGCATATATTATGGCATCGCATCGATACAAACTTCATCCGACGGGTCGTTCTACGAAATGTATGATTACCGTAACCGATGGAACTGGGACCGCTTTTCACCGGCTCGTCTTCGTGCTTATGCTGAATTGGCAAAGCTTTACACCAAAGTGGATGACCGCCGTATAACCGGCTGCGACGTGCTCCGCTCCTACATCTCCTCCCACTGATTAGGTCAATAACGCAAAGGCGATGCCGTAGCTAAAATTAGCGACAGCATCCCCCCTTTGCGTGAATCTATATGCCGTTATCGAGCGGTTACGCCTCTTACATTCATTCCTACATATCGGTACTGGTCTGCGATAGTTCGCGAAGATGATGAAAATTTCAGGCAGTAGGCATAGCCATTATTGTAGCGTGTGGATGACATATAGTAACCGGCATTGTTTATGGTATTTGATACATTACTTTTCCAACCTCCTGCCGGTAAGAAAATGTAGTTTCCGGTTTTTCCAAAGACGTAATATCCGTTTATGCCACCGATTGTACCTTGAACCCAGTCGCATTCTCTACGCAATTCGTCAAGTTGTTTTCTGGTTGGTGTTTGCCATTTACTGCCCCAATTTACTGTTGCTGCGTCATAGGATGTTCCACAGATGCTGTCTCCTATCATTTTACAGGTGTTCAGGGAGCCGTCGCAGTGGGCGTAAGTGTCCCAGGTATAGCTTTTTTTGTCAGCTGATGTTTCGCCCCAAGCGTAGTAGTTGCCGTATTCTTCCGGCTTTGTAGCGCCGATGTTGCAATATGCCCATTTGACACTTAATCCTAAGTTGACAGTTTCTTTTCCATCAACTTTTTCAATGGTTGACAAAAGAGGAGTGAACCCTATGATTTGATAAATTTCGTCATTTTCAGTTTTAGAGTATGCTGCGGCAAATACATTTTTTAATTCATTTGTGTAAACGTCACAACCGCTTGATTCGCCGACATAGATGAAGTCTTTGAGAGTTTCCATTACATCTATTTCCGCATCACCCTTCTTAGCTTTGATTGCTGCCGAGCATAAATAATCACCGGCGAATTGGTAGACAATTGTTATTGGCGATTTTTTAGCACTGAATTGCAGCACGGTAGTGTCATTGTTTTCTTCTTCGCGGTAACCTTTCATGTATTTTTCGATTGCTTTCTTTGATGCTCCCCAGTCGGTGCTCACATTATTGAGTGTTTCTGATATTTCATCTGTCGATGTGGTTTTGTCGCTTGGAGGCATATCATCATTATCGGATGAACAAGAATAGGAACCGCACATTAAAGCAGCAATAATCAGAGTTGCAAGATATGATTTTTTATTTCTTTTCATTGTCATTATTTTTAAGTTCGATTTTCTTCACGAGATTGGTGATTGTTTTTATTCTGTAATCAGTGTTGTTTTTCTCAACTCCTGCCGGTGCGTCAACAATCTGTATTGTCGTTGAGGCGGATAGATTGTTGTCGGTAGTCACGATTATTGTCACTACTCCGTTCTTTTTGCCATATACTTTACCCGCAGAGGATACCGTGGCGATGGATGTGTCAGATGATTTCCAATAGTATTTTGCCTCGGAATTAGACGGAGTTAATGATGGTATGAGAGAATAATAGTATCCTGCCGATATTTTAATATTGGAAGGCAGACTTACTGCGGTAGGTGCCCCGACTACCTCGATTGATGCTTTTGCCGAGATGCCTTTTTCAGTAGTAGCCGTGATTGTTGTTTTGCCTTGGGAGATGCCCTTGATTATTCCTGAAGAAGATACAGTGGCAATATTTTCATTTTCAGAACTCCATGTCAATGTAGCAGAGGCTCCCGAAGGAGTGTAAACCGGTTTAAGGCTTTTTGTTTTTCCTATTACTACGCTCAGTGGATCAGGTTCTAATTTGATGGTTTTGGCATCTATTTTTCTAACTCTTACTTCGCAAAAACACGGTGCGGCGGTTATTGGGTCATATTTTATTGTGGCAACCCCTGTGCTGATGGCTTTGACTTTTCCGTTTTTATCTACTGTGGCGACATCGGTGTTGGTGGATTCCCATGTGGGGGTGCCGTAACTTTTAGATCGGGAGGAACTGAGCGAATAACTTTCTCCCGGATTAAGTTCAAGATTTGCCTCGCTTATTGATGCAGTTCCACCTTTGCAGGTGATTCTATAAGTTTTTGTTGCGCTTCCGGCATGATAATTGTGATCATAAGTGCCAAGATATTCGTAAGTATAAGAACAATTTACATAGGCAGCTCCTGAGAACCAGTGAGTTACTTTGACAACTGCCCCAACCTCAGATTTGTCTGTAAGAGTGAGCCCTTCGTCACATGACCAGTATGCGTTTCTGACATATCCTGCCGGTGGATCTAATGATAGGAATTCATAAGATCCGATTTCAATGTTGTATTGTGCTTGCAATGGTATGGTGCACAATAACATCATGAATAAAGTGAAAATGACTGATTTTTGATTCATTGTAATATAAAAAATGATTGGTTAAAATATTGGATGAGTATACTTTTGAGCTGCTCGCAATTTCTGTTTATTTGAAATTTCATTGAGCAAACAAAAAACCGAATGAAAGACCGAATGCTGCATCCTTTGCAATATCTGCGAAGATGCCGCAGGTGAATGACTGCATACAGATGAGAGGATTAATGCGGCAGCCCCATACATAATGCCACTTGTCGTTGTCATCCAACGTCATGACACACATAAGTTTTATAGGAATATATAGATCAACTGATTCACTCAACTTTGTTGACCAAAACGGACCTAAGCCAAAAACACATGATGACATATCAAACTTTGGATTCCACATAATGTTCCATCCGGCAGAAAAGTCTACCCCAAATGGGCTTGAATCTCCTTTACAAAGTCCTTCGAAGCTTATATTTGATCCATATTTTACAATATCGGCATCAAAATAACCGTGCAAATTGACACCCCATCGGCTGGTAGGATATTGGGAGTAGTTTTTTTGAGGCTCATCTATTCTTTTAGTTGAAAGAAGAATGTTGCCTTGGTTAGATTGGATGGGTTCTGTTTCGGATGCTTGGACGCCATTATTTTGTTGTGTGGCTTGGCTGGGAGTTTGAGCTTGTTGTGTGGTCGTTACAGTGGTCGATTGTGGTGTAGGAATCTGAAGTTCCATGCCTACATATATAAACTGTGATGCTTGCGGATTATTCTGAATTATGATTTGTGTAGTTGTCTGGTAGCGGGTTGCTATGTCTTCAAGAGTTTCGCCGCGAGCGACAATGTGCTTTAACATGGAGCTTTGGGCAAATGAGGTGGTAGTGACAATGAGCAGGATTGCCGTAACAATGGGGCGAAGAAATGAAATTGATTTTTTCATGATTGATGAATTTAACGGTTTTGTGGATTAATCGGTTTGTATCACGAGATAATTTGAGACTTTCCAGAAGTCATCGGGAGAGGTTATGCGGAGTGTGAAGTTTCCGTTGCCGTCGGTAGTGAGAGAGTAGGTGCGTTGAGGCATATCGGTCAGAATTTTAGGTTTTTTCGCATAGAAGGTTACTTCACGGTATTTGCGTATGTCAATCTTTGCAAATTTGCTTTTGTCGAGTGCTGATTCGGGTATCAGACGTTTTTTCTTGATTATTCCCTTACGTTCAAGGTCTTTTTTTGTTCCAACTATGACGTAAGCTGAATTAATATATTCATCTTGGCGTGCGAGAGCTTCCACTTGCACTTTAGTTGTTCGGTCAAGCTGTGCTATGGTTTGTGTTTGTTCCTCGATTTCATTGCGTTGAGATGCGATAAGCTTACGGAGTCGGGTGATATCGACATCCTTTTTTGCAAGTTCTGATTTTAAGATTGATATTTGCCGGTCTTTTGCATCAAGTTGTTGTTGCATCACGCCCAGCATTCCGTCAAGGCTTCCATTCGCACTATCGGGTTGGATACTTTGCCGTAGTTGGTTGATGCGGGCTTGTTGATGTTTCAATACTTGTTCATAGCGGGTCAGGTTGCGAATGACATCATCTCGTGACACTTGTGTTTCTGACTCCGGATCAATAAATAGGATGTTTTCCTGCATGGAGATGGAATCCAATGCACTATTTATTGTAAAAATCATGTCGTTTAAAGTATCAAGTCTTTTGCGTTGGGAACTGTTTTCTGAGCGTAGGGAATCTCTTTCGGCAACTAATTCCAAAAGAGCTGTGCTTGTGTCTCTGTTGCCGCATCCTGTGATTAACATAGCGATGAAGAGCAGTAGCAGCGGCAGTGTTTTTATCTTTATCATGGCAGTTCGTTTTTGCCGATGGGAGCCACGTAAATCATGAGTTGCATATCAGCCCTTAATTTTGCTGTCGGCTTAGTTGTGGATGGAAGGTCATTCCATTTTATGATGTCATTAATGGCGACATTATATCGGCTTGCGATTGAGGATAGTGTTTCTCCTTTCTTTACGCTGTGAAACACCACTTCAAGCTCTTCATCCTCTTCTGTCGGTTGTGCTGTGCTCTCTTCTTTTACCGGTTGAGGAAGTTCTTTTTTTAGAGTGATATCAGTAAGCACATCGGTAGTGCCATCGGTGTATTTCACCATGAACACAGCTGAACGAGGCAAAACTTCTGCTATAGGCACTACATTTTTATTTTTATTCTTTTTGGCGAGATAAGTTATGCGGTCTTCCATTATTCGTAAATCGTATGCCGGAATCTCTTGACCTTCTACGAGGTATATTACATCTGCATCTTTTGGCAAAATCCGGTTTTCTCCGGTCACGCGTTTGCCATCGTTGGTGATATACACATTGCCTCGTTTTGCAAACCGAAGCATATACACCTCAGTGTTTGGAATAGTGAATTCTGCAGAGTTCTTTTTATTTGACTCGGCATAGATAATTTCTCGGTCATTAACTTGGATGATGTTGGCAGTGGTCTCTCTTCCGTTTCTGAGAATAATTAAATCACTTTGAGCCGATGAGTGAATCGAGAAGCAAAGATGCATTGCTAAAATCAGGAGTAGTCGTTTCATTTGCAAGAATATGGCATAGATTTTCCTTTATAGTCTCCCCTGATTAAGGAATTGTACATATTGAAAAGACGTGGGAGTCTGTACTTATACTTATCCCGGTCTCAGGGCCTTCGCATTGCCCACCTGTCAGGATAAGCAACCCAGTCAGCCCACGCCATGGATGATTATAGCATCGGATATGGCGTATGATTTACATACGTCAATATCCGAGAAGATGAATCATCTCCCGTGAACGTCTACGTTGCTTCTCTTCTGACAGGTCTTTTGAAGTTGCGAAGTTCTGAGTCCCGAAGATTACGCTTTGGTATACGTCTTTCTTATGATAAACCCGCCTTGCCTCTCTTGGCTGACGAGTTGATGCAAATATAAAGAAAATTTTTAAAACAAAAAAAGTGTAAAGCCCCAATTTCGCAGGCTTTACACTTTTGTGAGTTTTTTATTTCTGGTTATTGCTTGGCGTAGAAGGCGAGGATGCGTGTGCGCAGGATGAGCTCGTAGCGGGCTTGGATGCGGTCGGCGGTCGCTTTCAGCGCTTTTGCTTTCGACTGTTCATATTCCGTGGGGGTTGCTCTGCCGAGATTGTATTTTTCCTGCATTGCCTTGAATGCGGCATTTGCCGTTTCATCGGCTACCTCGCTTGCTTTCAGCTTGTTTTTGGCACCATCGGCTTGGTAATATGCCTGTTGGATTGCCTTGAACACACGTTGGCGCGCATCGTCGTAATTGAGCATCGCTGTTACTTTCTGCACTTTTGCACGGCGTATGGAGTTGCGGGTCGACAGTGCGTCAAAAATTGGAATGTTCAACGAGAGTCCGAAATAGGTGCTGTAGTTGTTTTTCATCTGGCGTCCGAACGATTCATTTTTAGTATCGGAAATGCGGTAGTAGCTGCTACCTATTCCGGCGTTGAACGACAGGGTGGGGAGGTAGCCGCTTTTGGCGAGCGAGATGTTGCGGTCGGCAGCGGTTATGTTGTTGCGTGCTGCTATCAGTGAATGGTTGCGTTGAAGAGCCGCAGAGTAGACTTCGTCGGGTGACAGGATGTTCAACTCATTTTCCTCAATCGGCTCGATGTCGAAACCGGCGATGTCGCCGAGTTCAAGAAGTTGAGACAGGTCGACCAATGCGAGTGCCACGTCATTTTTAGTCTGCGACAGGTTCATCTCATCCTGAGCGAGTTGTGAACGGGCTTCGAGCATATCAATCTCAGGTATTTTTCCTGCTTCAAGCAGTGCGCTGCGGCTTGCCAGCTCATGCTTTGAGAGATCGACTTGATAAAGCGCCACCTCATTAAGCTCCTTGCAATAAAGAACCTGAAGATATGCTCCGATCACGTTGAGGGTTATGTCTTCCTTGGCGGCTTCATATTGCTCCATGACAGTAGAAAGGTTAGCCTTGGCGAGATTGACACGGCGGGTGGTCGACATACCGGAGAAGAGCGGCAGATTGAGCGATGCTCCCCATTGCAGATTTGACGTGTTGCGGTCGGCGTAAGTGTTTTCGGCAGTAAGTCCTCGTCCCAAGTTCCAGGATTGTCCCACATTAGCCGACAAAGTAGGCAGATACCGTGACTTGGCTTCGGTCACTTCAAGCTCGGATGAGTTGAGGTCGGCACGTCGCAGCTTCACCGTTATATTGTTCTCGATAGCGTGATCGATACATTTTTCAAGCGACCATGTTTCTGCATTGGCAAATAACGAACACGCCGCCATTGCCGACAGTAATATATGTTTCATAATCGTGGTTGATGTGGTGGTTTAGTTGTTCTTTTCGTTGCCTCTCACTTTTTCGTCGGCTTTCACTCCCGACTTGATCTGTATGTTCACGCCGTCCGAGAGTCCGGTTTCCACAGCTCTTTTCTCCCACTTCTGTGCCGGTTCCTCGGCAGTGAGCACGTAGACAAATGTGCTGTCGCCTACCCATTCGATCACGCCCTCCGGCAATGACAGGACACTGTCGGCTTTTTCAAGGCAAATGGAGGCATTGGCACTGTAGCCGGCACGCAACTGTACTCCTTCGGGCACATCAAGGGCGGCTTTCATCTCGAATGTGTTTGATCCGTTGTCCTCGGTGCTCTTTGGCGCGATGTATTCGATCACGGCGCCCGGCTTCACTTCAGGAAGCGCGCCGATTGAAATTTCAGTGTCCATTCCTGTGCGGAGAAGTCCCACTTCGGTTTCGTCAACTTTGCCTTTGAAGATAAGATTGGACATATCGGCGATTTTAGCCACAGTGGTTCCGTCGTTCATGGTGTTTGCCTGAATCACCGACGATCCTACCTTTACGGGAACTTCAAGGATAAGTCCTGTTATGGTCGCTCTGACAAGGGTGTTGCTCTGCTGGGCGTTGATGCTTGAGATTCCGTCGCGCACGATCGACAGCGCGTCGACAGCCGCCGCATACTCGGCTTCCGCTTTCTTGAAAGCCACTTGTGACTGCTCGAATTCCTCGCGGCTCACGAATTTTTTCTCATACAGCGACTTGGTGCGCTCGTATTCGTTTTTAGCCTGCAATCTTGAAATGTCGGCAACCTCAACGCGGTTTTGAGCCGATGACAGTTGCGATTCCTCGGGGATGACTTTGATTTTCGCGATTATGTCGCCCTCTTTCACCTGATCGCCAGGCTCGACATTTATTTCCGAGATGATTCCGGAAATCTGAGGCTTTATCTCGATCTCGTCGCGCGGCTCGATTGTGCCTGTGAGCACACTGTTGCGTTCAATTGATTTTATTTCCGGGCTTACTGTTTCATAGACCGTTTCTTTAGTCCTTGAATTGTAGAACAGGTAAACGAATGTTCCAATGAATAAAATCGCTACAATTGACCAAATGATGACTCTGAATACTTTTTTCATCGTAGTAATGATATGATTTTTAGTTTATTTTTATTTATCGTTAAGCGCTTCAATCGGTTTTATACGCATGGCTTTCACCGCCGGGATGATTCCTGCCGCAGTTCCAAGAGTGAGGAATGTGACCAGAATGATCATGGCATGAGGGAATGAGAGCTGGAACCGTGGCACATCGCCGTTGACGGTTGTGCCCGTAGCTACAGCTGACAGAATAATCACCGCCAGACATATTCCGGCTATTCCCGCTATGGTGGTAAGGACTACACTTTCCGACAGAATCTGCACGATGATGTCGCGTGGCTTTGCTCCGAGCGCGCGCCGCACGCCTATCTCCTGAGTGCGTTCCTTGACTATGATCCACATTATATTGCCCACGCCGATGATTCCTGCGAGCAGAGAGCTGAAGCCCACAAACAACACGAGTATGTCAACGCCCATAAACATATTATCGACCGTCTCAAATTCTTCCGACACATCCCAGAACTCAATTGCTTGCTTGTCATCGGGATGGATGGGGTGGTTGGATCTTATGATGCGTTGCACTCGTTGCTTCAGCTCGCCGGGACGGTGTCCGGTCTTGACAGTGACCATGATCTGATCAATATTTTGCCCGGTGTTGTAGGCTTGCCTTAATGTCGATAGCGGAATCGTGAACATCTCATCGATTTTACCGTTGATCTGCACCTCCGACAATTGTCCGGCGACTCCGACAATGCGGTAATATATATTGTCGAGAGCTATGAATTTTCCTATCGGCGACTCGCTTCCGAATATTTCGTCGGCAATGGCTTTCCCTATCACGCACACTTTTTTCATGTTGCGTTCGTCGGAATCATTGATAAACCTGCCTTCGTATATGACAGGGGCGAAGATGCGAGGAAATTGCTCCTCCACTCCTTGAACTTGTGTGGCTTTCGAGTGCTTGCCATATACTGCCGTGGTAGAACGGCTGGATACTCCCGACATCGCGTCAATCTCCGTGATACGCGTCCTGAGATTATCGACATCGGTCTGTGTCAGTGACCATCGCATCCCTTTGGCGTAGCCTTTGTAGGGCATACTCGTTTTGCCGCTGAACACGAGAGCCATATTGGTCGACAGCCCGGCAAAGTTGCGGCGTAATATGTCCTGAAGTCCTTGAGCTCCTCCCCACAGCATCGAGAGCATCGCCGTACCCCAGAAGATGCCGAATGCGGTAAGGAATGTGCGGGTCTTGTTGCGGCTCAGGGTTGCAGCAATCTCTTTCCAACTGTCAATATCAAAAATCGGATTTTTCATTGTCTTTTCTTATTCAGTTCTCAATGCTTCCACCGGCTTGATTTTCAATGCTCTCATCGCCGGGAAAAGTCCGGCAAGAGCGCCGGCTATGATCAATACGGCAGTAACTTCCAGTGCAATCGATATGTCGACGGTCGGATTTTTTATGAAATCGGTGCTTCCAAACATATTGTCGAGTATCGTTGTGCCTATGGTTCCCATGATTATACCGATGTAGCCGAATATTGTGGTCAATGCCACGCTTTCCACTATCACTTGCGAGAGGATGCTGCGTGGTTTTGCTCCGATGGCTCGGCGTATGCCTATCTCATGGGTGCGTTCACGCACTGACACGAACATGATATTGCTTACGCCGACTATTCCAGTTATCAAAGTCAGCATTCCTATGACCCACATGACAATGTTGAGGATTTTCATGCCTTCCTGATGGGAGAGGTAGTTGGCAAATCGGTTCCACACCCACACGGCGCTGTCGTCATCGGCGGCATGGCTGTTGACTTTGCCTAATGTGGCGCGTATGTCATTTTCCAGATTGTTGGCTTCTTCAGCGGTCGACAATGGCTTGGTGGTGACCCTGATGGTGCTGAGCTTGTCGGAATAAGCATTCAATGCTTTAGCCGTGGTGTAAGGGATGTATATTCTATCTTGCCAACGGTGTTCGTATATCCCTACTATGGTAAATGACAGTCCGCTCATATTGACGGTTTTTCCTATAGCTTCATCGGGCTTGTCAAAAAGCAATGCGGCTGTTTTCAAGCTGAGTACCATTACCTTGCGTTGCTTGTCAAGGTCATTTTCATTGATGAACCGTCCGTGAATCATCTTTTTCTGCTCCTTTGCTTCCGGATACACACCTGAATAGTTTTTAGTGATGTAATCCTTGGTAGTGGAGATTTTCACTGATGCCGACGATAGTTCGGGTGCCGCTTCTGATACATGGGCATGGTTGTCGCGTTCGATGTCGGCAAGGTTATGTTCCTTTAAGTTGACACGACGTCCCTCTTTCAGTCCGTGGTATGCTTTTGCGGCTTTTCCCGGCCATAGCTGAATCACATTGGCACTCTTGGCAAAATCGCTCGAAGAAAATGAGTTTATCACGCCTTTAGCCATGCCGAGAAGCATGATGAGCATGAATATGCCCCACGCCACCGACATTCCTGTGAGCAGGGTGCGGAGCTTGTTGGTCTTAAGCGTCTGCCATATTTCTTTGGAAAGATCGATCATGACTTATTGCTTGAGATTTCTTTACCATCGGTGCCGATGATTCCGTCGGCTATGCGGATTATTCGGTTGGTCTGGGCGCCTACATTGGGATCGTGGGTCACAATCACTATCGTCATGCCCTCATTATTGAGCTGGCGAAACACTTTCATCACTTCTACAGATGTCTTGCTGTCGAGGGCTCCTGTAGGCTCGTCGGCAAGTATTATCGCCGGATTGGTGATGAGTGCGCGGGCTATCGCTACACGCTGCTTCTGTCCGCCTGAAAGTTCGCTTGGCAAGTGATGCGCCCATTCTTTAAGTCCCATTTTTTCGAGCTGTTCCAACGCGAGCTTATTGCGTTTTTTTCGGGAGATTCCCTGATAGAACAACGGCAGAGCCACATTTTCAACAGCGTCTTTGTAGTTTATCAGGTTGAATGATTGAAATACGAATCCGATCAGTTTATTGCGTAGCTCGGCAGCACGGTTCTCGCTTAGATTCTTTATCTGAGTACCGTCGAGTATATATTCCCCGGTGTCATAATTGTCGAGGATTCCGAGAATGTTGAGCAGGGTGGACTTGCCTGACCCCGACGCTCCCATTATCGAAACAAGCTCTCCGCGCGCTATGTCGAGATTTATCCCTTTAAGGACGTGCAAGGGGACAGCTCCGGGGTAAGTCTTGTTTATGTCTCTGAGATGAATCATTATATCTTTATTTTCCATTGCTTTTTCTTGTTAGATGCCATGAGTCGTGAAAAAGTTGCTGATACTTGAATTTTATTATCTTTTCATGCCGAAACTGTAGCCGAATCCGAGCATAAGATTATTCGGTTCGTGAAAGTCATTCAGTTGATAACCAATATTTAGGAAGGCATTTCGCCACAAGTATGCTTTTAATGTAAGTGTCTGGTAAAAAATGTCGGTGTCCTTGCCGTCGCATATTATATTTCTGCCTATTCCTACGTTGATTGAAAAGACAGGCATCACAAGCTCGGCACGTAATGACAGTCCCACGGCGATCTGCTCCTTGAATGGAGGGCGATAGAATTTCATGTCGTCATCGGGTGTACCTTCGACGCGGTGATTGAGTATGTTGGCACTTTCATCATATTGCGTGTCAAGTGACACACCCGCCCTGAAATATCGGCTGAATCCATACATCGGGGCGAAATTCAAGCCCAGTACGCCAAATAATCCTCGGGCATAAAGATATTCATGTGATGAATCGCTGTAAAATGCCCTGCGGCGAGCCGCTCCATACACGGTGAGGTCATAGCCCATGCCTCGTTCAAATTTGGTTTTGTCGACAGGCAGCGGAATTTCAGCCCGGGAATCAAACGTGTATGACACTCCGAGTCTTATACCGGCGAAGTTAGCTCCGGCATTGGGGATCGTAGTATTGCCGTTGGAGTAATGGGTACCGTCAATTCCGGCTGTTATGTCGACATTGCGGTTAAGGCGGTACCGCAACAGCAGCCCTAGATTTATGTAGGCATTTGCCTTTGAGCCGATTGCTCCGTTGTCAGGGTTTTTATCGGGGTGGTATGGATTCCAGTTAAGCGAGATTCCGAAGTTCCATTCATAAATCAACGACAGCCGTTGTGTGAGCTTGGCTACAGGCACATTTTGAAACAGATAGAAATTAAGCGGATTCCCCAATTTCTTTCCTTTCGCGATATTTGTGTAGCCGATTCCGGCTCCCTGTCTTGCCGCAGGATAGTTTCTGCCGTAAAATGAGTTGGGTGAGAAGCTGAAAGAATATTTAAGGTCGCCGCCGATTGCTGAGTTGATGTTGCTTTCTTTGATGAAATTATTTGTGGGAATCACCCATTGCGGTCGGAAGTCGACGCTTAATGAATGATGATATATATCATTTGCCTTAATTGAGCCGCATGACACAACCAAAATCAAGAACAGAATAGACAAACGTAGGTTCATTTCGATGATTGGTAGTTTAGAAACGTGATTTTGTCGTTGCTATAAGATGTAATTTTGTTAACATCTTGTATATGATGCGAAATTACATTTTACATTTGAAGTTACCATAATCCGCACACTATTTTTAACACACTTTAGCGTGACAGTGTCATTGCCTTGATTTTTGTGTGGTTGTATCGTGCCGGCATAAAAAGTGAGCCTCCCGATGGATGGATCCAAAGGAGGCTCGCTGGTGTTGTTATGGAAAATCAAGATTTATATGCTTGTTCGTCAAGCAAGCTCTTGACGAGGGTTCTTATGAGTTGGCTGTAGCTGCCTGGCGTGTAGGTTTTCCGTCGGGTCTTTGAGGGCGTTTGCCGTCACGCTTTCCATCGGGTTTTGCCTGTTGTTTTTTGTTTAGCTTTCCGTCACGTTTGTTTTTGGCATTATCCTTTTTGTTTTTTGCGATAGCCATCTTATGCGGACGGTTTTTCATCGTTCCGTTGATGTACATATTTTCAAGAAATGCTACATATTTATCCTGGCCGAGTATGGACTTTACTTCAGCAAGATATTCCTTTTGAGCCTCACGGCGTTCAGCCACGCGGATAGAATCATTTTTGCGGCGAATCTCTTTTTGAGCCTTAGCACGCTCTTTGCCGGCTTCGTAGCACTTTTTGTTCAGTTGCTTTAGCTGTTCTTTCTGAGTGTCGGTCAAGTCGAGTCCGTCAAATGCTCCGGGGCGTTGGGGACGGTTTGCTTTTACGTTTTCCTGTTTCGTCGGAGCTTGATTCTGATTGTTGCTCTGAGCCATTGTAGAGAATGTGAATAATGACATCGAAACGAGGGCTAAGCCTAAGATTTTCTTTTTCATCTGTTGTGATTTTATTGGTTACGTTTAAAATTTTTATCTGTTTCTATGACCAGATAAATGGATTGAGGTTTAGCCTTATGGATCAAATTAACGCTGTTTTAACTTTGTGACGGTTAATATTATAAATAAATGTAAAAACGTAATGGGCTGATTAAACCTTTTGAATTTATTTTGGGATGAGGTGGTTGTTTGATCCCGGATGGGGGAGAAAATTTGATAATTCGGAGAGTGTTTTGTAATTTCGCCATATAATCCATATAATGTGCAAAATTAAAATAGTATGAAGACAAAGAGTGACGTTTTTCAGATTGAAAAGGAAATGACATGGGAACCTGCAGGCGAGGGCGTTACCCGTCAGATAATGGGCTATGACGGTCAGATAATGATGGTTAAAGTCAAATTTGAAAAAGGGGGCATAGGCACCATCCATACGCATTTCCACAGTCAGGTTACCTACGTGGTGAGCGGAAAGTTTGAGTTGACTATCGGCGATGAAAAGAGGGTGATAGCAGCCGGCGACGGTTATTATGTGGCTCCCGATGTGCCTCACGGATGTGTGTGCCTTGAAGAGGGTGTGCTTATCGACACATTTTCGCCTATGCGGCTTGATTTTTTGAAATGACGGCTTCGTCTTCTCCGTCACCTCAGTTTCAGAACTAATTTATTGTGACGCTGTTATAGAAGATAAGGACTTATCACCGTGTTCGATATATGAAAGAAAAAAATAAAATGCTGATGATTGTTGATCCGCAGATTGATTTTATTAGCGGATCATTGCCGGTGCCCGGCGCTGATGTCGCCATGGATGCCCTGGCTTGCTACATAAAAGATTGCGGTGATGCTTATTCTCATATTGTGGTCACAGCCGACCGCCATCCTATGAATCATTGCTCCTTCAAGAGTCAAGGTGGTGACTGGGTGCCACATTGCATCCATGATTCGGTGGGTGCGGCGGTGTATCCGGCGGTCATGGATGCGCTATGTGAATTCAAAGGCAAGATTACTTTCCTGCACAAAGGCGAGAGCCGATGCAAGGAGGAGTATTCAATATTTAAAAATGAAATTGCATCGGGAGATATAGCCGCAATAGTTGACGCGGAAGGCATCGGCAGTATTGATATATGCGGCATTGCGGGAGATGTATGTGTCTCCGATTCGCTTCTTGATGGAATGGATCTGTTGGGAAGTGGGAGGTTTAATGTGCTGACGCGATTTTCCCCTTCGCTCGACGACGGAAAACGACTTAATGAAATAATCTCTAAATTCGGAATATCATGCGACAGATAATTACCCATTTTACAGATGACGATCTGTACAAGTTCACAATGTGTTGTGCCGTGATTGAAAATTATCCTCGCACTCAGGTGAAATATAAATTCATAGACCGTGCCGGAACGGTCTATCCTCCGGGATTTGCCGATGAGCTTCGTCGGCAGATAGCTATGCTTGAGGATGTGACGATAACCGATGAGGAGATTGATTTCATGAAACGCCGGTGCTATTATATCCCGGCATGGTTCTACAGTTTCCTGAAAGGGTTCCGCTACGATAGTCGTTGGGTGACGGTGTCGCAGGATCCTCAGGGGCATCTGAATGTTGAGTTTGAAGGATCATGGAGCGACACCATCATGCTCGAAGTCAAGGTGCTCGCGATTATCTCCGAACTTTATTACATGATGACCGGCACCGACTCGTCGCTCGACTATGCAGCGTACTATGATCGTTCCTACGATAAAGCGCGACGTCTCATCGATGCCGGCTGTGCGTTCAGTGATTTTGGCACAAGGCGTCGTGCTTCGTTTGCCGCGCAGGACACCGTGGTAGCCGCGATGAAAAAGTGTCAGGAGGAGCATCCGGGGCGGGGAAGATTTGTTGGCACGAGCAATGTGTATTTCGCCATGAAATACGACTTGAAGCCGATAGGCACGATGGCTCACGAGCTGATAAGCGCTATCGCCGGAATGTATGGTCCGCAGATGGCTAATTATCTTGCGATGAAGGTGTGGGCTAAGACCTACCGTGGGGCATTGGGCACATTCCTTTATGATACTTACGGATGGCGCATATTCAGCCTTAATTTCTCGGAGGACTATGCCAATATGTTCAAGGGACTGAGGGTGGACAGCGGAGACAATTATAAGGAGCTCGACATGATAGTCGATAAATATCGGTCGCTTAATATCGATCCGTCCACTAAGCAGATTGTGTTCAGCAACGGACTGGATGTCGATGAAGCTATAAAAATACAGGAATATGCAGCCGGGAAATGTCTGCCGTCATTCGGTATAGGCACCCATTTCACCAATGACTTTCCCGGAGTTAAGCCGATGAATATAGTCATCAAGCTGCTTGCTGTGAAGATTACCGAGTCGTGGCCATTCTATTGCGAGACGTGCAAACTTAGTGAGGATCATGGAAAATATACCGGCGATGAAGCCACAGTGAGACGTTTTCTTGAAGCGTTGCACCTTTGCCATGATTAAACACCTCTAATAGTCGAGCAGCCTGCCATAATCGTTCCATGCTCCGATCATCTCTCCGTTCTCACTTGAGTCGATGAGTTTTTGCAATCTGGATCGGAATAATTCGGAATCGGTTTTGTGTCGCTGTATATTGTCGATTCTCACACGTTGGTACAGAGGATGGAATGACTTGAACCGGGTCCATGCGACGGCGTTTTTCTTGAATGCGTTTATGATTTCCTGATGAATCTCAAATTCAGCCGACAGGTCGGGACATACTTTTCGTCCGCTGTCGGTCATCAGCCCCATAGCTTCCAGCCGGCGGCATCTTTCTTTGTTCAGTTCGGTCCATTGGCTCCCTTTTACCCGTTTTCCGAACCGTTGCAATGTCACGCCATCGATTTTTTTCACAGTCGAATCAATCCATCCGAAGCATAGCGCTTCCTCCACGGCATCGATATACCATAGGGAGCCGTCGGCAGTTTTTTTGCCTCGTTTGGCTTCTACCCAGCATTCAGCGGCGATTTCATGGTTCTCCATGAGCCATTTGCGGAACTCGTCTCGGGAAGATATTGTCAATATATTTTTCGGAATCATGCGCAAATTTATATAAAGATTCCCGTTTTTTTCTTATTTTTGCAGCCGATTTAAGACTGAAGAGTTTTGTAATCCTCATCGGAGGGCAGAAAAGATAATGCCGGATAAGATGACTGGGTAAAACCATTCATCTTATCCGATTTTTTTTGTTAGAGTTTTATTTATTATACAATGAAGAAAGACAGGAATCTCGACTGTGACAGTCTTGACTTTGGAAATGATAATATTCCAAAATTGTTTCGGGCATTATTTTTCCCGACGCTCATAGGAATGGTTTTCAATGCTGTGCTGACAATCATCGATGGAATATTTGTCGGTCAAGGAGTTGGCGCCAATGGTATTGCCGCAGTCAATATTGTGGCTCCGCTTTTTATGGTGGTTACTGGCATAGGGCTCATGTTTGGTATCGGGTCGTCGGTTATTGCCAGCATAAGGTTGGCTAATGAGGAGATAAAAGCTGCCCGAATCATAATGACTCAAGCCTTTTTAGTCGGCATCATCCTCACGTTGCTTATTTCGCTGCCGTGCCTGCTTTTTCCGGCTGAAACGGTAACCGTATTGGGCAGCAGTTCAGTTTTGCTCCCCTTGGCTGTCGATTATATTGTATGGCTCATTCCAGGTATGGTCTTTCTCATGATCGAGTGTGTGGGTATGATGCTTATCCGTCTTGACGGTTCACCCAAGTATGCGATGATGTGCAATGTCGTGGCTGCCGTGTTCAATATAGGGCTTGATTATTATCTCGTATTTCCTATGGATATGGGCGTGAAAGGGGCTGCAGTCGCCACGTCGGTGAGTTGTGCCTTGGGTGGAGTCATGGTGTTGATATATTTCTTTCGATATTCAGCCTTATTGAGGTTTTATAGGTTGAAAATTTCTGTGACAAGTCTATTGCTTACGCTGCGCAACACGATGTATATGGCTAAGATTGGATTCGCGGCTTGCCTTACTGAGATTGCGATGTCGGTGATGATGTTGACCGGCAATTATGTGTTTATATCTTCGCTCGGGGAAAATGGTGTGGCTGCGTTCAGTATAGCCTGCTATCTTTTCCCTGTGATATTTTCAATCAGCAATGCCGTGGCGCAATCGGCACAGCCGATCATCAGCTTTAACTATGGAGCCGGCAACATGGCGAGAGTTGGAAAATCACTTAAAACAGAATTGTGGGCGGCACTTATTTGTGGTGTCTTGGTCTCTTCCGGAGTGGCATTGGGTGCCAAAGGGGTGGTGTCGATGTTTCTGTCATCAGACTCCGAAGCATTCTACATTGCCTGTTCCGGTTTGCCGAAGTTTGCCCTCTGTGGTGTCTTTTTCGCTCTCAATATCGCGTTTATCGGCTATTACCAGAGTCTTGAAAAAGCCTTCCGTGCCACGATATTCACTCTATTGCGAGGGATAGTGTTTATCGTCCCGATGTTTCTGTATCTGCCTCATTTGCTCGGAGTTTCAGGAATGTGGTTTGCAATTCCTGCGTCGGAATTATTGACATTGGTGATTATCATTGTTGATTTCAAGATATTTCATAAACATTGATCAGGCTAAAACTTTAATATTCATATTAGCGTTACAAATCAAAAATAAAAACGATTATTAAATGAAAGTATTGGTTGTCAACGGAAGTCCCCATCTTAATGGGTGTACCGACAGAGGATTGCGTGAAGTAGAGCAAACATTGGTTGATAACGGCATCGAAGTCGAGCGTGTCAATATCGGGAATAAAGACGTGAGAGGCTGCATAGGCTGCAATTACTGCAGGGAGCATGGACGATGTGTGTTCAACGACATTGTGAATGAAACTGCACCCAAATTTGCGGAAGCCGATGGGCTTATAGTCGGTAGTCCTGTTTACTATGCCGGTTGCAATGGTCAGGCGTTATCTTTCCTCGACCGATTGTTCTACAGCACTTCGGGCACAATCGACAAAACTATGAAAGTCGGGGCGGCTGTGGTGTCATCGAGACGTGCCGGATCGACCTCGGCATTTGATGAGATTAATAAGTATTTCACTATAAGTGCGATGCCGATAGTGTCGAGCACTTATTGGAATGAAGTGCATGGCTTTACAGCCGGTGATGTCGAGGATGATCTTGAAGGACTCCAGACAATGCGTAATCTCGGTCGTAATATGGCATTCATGTTGAAAGCTTTTGATGCGGCAAAGAAAGAATCGGGATTTCCGAAGCAGGAGCGTACCTCTTTCACCAGCTTCCATACAGAAGGATAAAAACGATGGCGTTCTCGCTATGAGATGTTGCGCCATCGTCGATTACACTGCTTTTAGTCGGAATTCACCAGGTGTGATTCCGACTATTTTTTTGAATGTGCGGCTTAGATGATGTGGATAGTTGAAGCCGAGATCGTAGGCTATCTCGCTGATGGTCTTGTCGGTTTCGGTCAACTGTTCCTTGACTTTAGACATCACTGCAAGCTGGATGTGCTCCGAGGCTGTCTTGCCTGTTTCCTTTTTTATCAGGTCGCCGAAATAATTTGGCGAAAGGCATACTTTATCGGCACAATACTGCACCGTGGGCAGTCCGTTGGTTTTCGGCAATTCGGAATTGAAATATTCCTGCAATAATTCCTGAAAGCGGTCTATGATGGTATGGTTAGTTATTTCGCGGGTAACGAACTGACGCTCATAGAATCGGACACAGTGGTTGAGCATCGTTTCGATATTCGATGCCACTATCTGTTTGGTATGTTTGTCAACCGGGTGCTCCAGTTCCTCGCGTATCTCACGGAAGCAGTTCAGAATTATCTGTTTCTCACGTTCCGACATGTGGAGCGCCTCGTCGCTTGAATATGAGAAGAACGAGTAATCTTTCATGCGACGGGCAAGCGGTGTGCCATATAGCAGGTCGGGGTGGAACATCAGTATCCATCCTTTGGGATCGGGCGTTTCTCCGCCATCATCAACTCCCGCTATTTGTCCGGGAGAGATGAACAGCATCGTGCCTTCCTGATAGTCATATTTGCTGCGTCCATATAATATTGTGCCGCAATCGAGTTCCTTGAAGAACACGCAATAGAACCCGAATTCCTTGCAACAATGGGGTATCGCCTTTAATTGCGACATGTCCGTCACGCTCACAAGCGGATGAAGGGTTTCTGCTCCGAGAATGTGGTTATAATCCTGTACGTTCTCCAGCTTTATTATCTTGTCCATGCAATAATATTCATTTGTGACGGCAAATTTACTTATTTTATTCGGTTCAAACCACACCGTTAATCATTAATCCGCAATAATGGTTAGGCAATCCGTAATATGTGTTATCGCCTTGATATGTGGATGTTAGAATCCGTAATTTTGGATATTCAATCAGTAATATGAGTTACCGCTGACTCATATTGTGGTTCTATCTTTGCATCGGAAACAAATTCTAAAAACAAACATATATGAACCGATTAAAAACTTTATTAGCTTTTTTGGTCATCACGATGCCAATTATGCCACTTATGGCATCGTGCAGTTCCGATGAACCCTCATACGAGGCTGAATACGCTCCGCTCTATCCCTCGGGCAGTACAAAGACTTTGGTAGCCTATTTCTCCGCCACCGGCAACACAAGAGCCGTGGCTGAAAGAATAGCCGAACTTACAGGCGCTGACATCTACAGCATCGAACCCTCGCGTCCGTATGCGGCCAACCCATACGATGACAGCCAGCTTATCCAGAACGAGGCATACAATGACCTGCGTCCGGCAGTGGCAAATCTTCCCTCCGAGGAAATGATAGCTCAATATGACACCATTTTCGTGGGCTCGCCCCTATGGTGGCACCAGCCTGCAATGGTTGTATGTACGTTCCTCGACGCATACGATCTGAGCGACAAGGTCATTGTCCCGTTCATGACCTACGGAGCCACCACATATCTCAATGAGGGAATGCAGAAACTTTTCAAATGCACACCAAACTCAATCCATGTTCCCGCCACTCTGCCCGAAGATATTGATCCCGATAATATCCGCGAACCGCAGGACGATGATGAAGGCATCGACGTGCCCAACCGTGCCAATCAGGTAGAGAGCTGGCTACGACGCATGGGGCTTATGCCCGGTCAGTCAGGCATAGCTGAAATATCAACAGATGATGAAAATATGTTTTCCCTTGATATCAGCATGGGCAGCCTCTCAGTCAATGTAGCCGACAGTCATTCTCCTGCACATCTTCGCATCGCATCCATGAACGGTGCTCTTGCTTACAACAGCAGTGTCAGCGGAAATGAGAACATCTCCCTGCCACAGGGTGTGTATGTGATGCAGATGCAGTCAGGGCGCACATCAGGAGTAGCCACCCGTAAAATCGTAGTAAAATAAAGAGTCCCGCGATGAAAAAGACAATATCAATTTTAATAGCTCTTATCTGTATGACTGTATCATCAATGGCGTCCGCACAGGCTCTTGACAGCAAGGAGAAATCCGTAGCGTTGATAGCTGCCTTCACAGCCCGCGGCGACATGGAAAAACTTGACGGAGCATTTGACTCCGGTCTTGATGCCGGTCTGAGCGTGAATGAGATTAAGGAAATCCTTGTGCAGATGTACGCCTACTGCGGCTTCCCCCGCTCGCTCAATGCTCTCAACCGCTTTATGGCAAAGACTGAACAGCGTGCTGCCGCCGGCAAACATGATGAACCCGGAAACAAGGCAAGTCTTGTCCCAGCCGGAACGGATATGTCGGCACTCGGAGAGGAAGTGCGGACAGCGCTTGTCGGGCGTCCCGTCACCGGCAAGGTCTATGAGTTCTGTCCCGTGATAGATGAATATCTGCGCTCGCACCTTTTCGGTGACATATTTGCCCGTGACAACCTCAGCCACCGTTACCGTGAGCTTGCCACAGTCGGGGCACTCGCCGGAATGAACCTCGAAGGGCAGCTGCGCTCGCATCTCGGAATATGCCGCAATCTCGGTTACACACAGGAACAACTGAA
>JAMPGZ010000031.1 GCA_023663655.1 Lachnospiraceae bacterium | reverse complement strand
CGGGTTTTCATTCTCGTGATAATTTGTTTTGTCACAAAGGTAGTGTATGGATTGAGGGGATTTACCCACTTTTTGTCCCACTTGGGTGATTTTTTTGACGGGATTGTGGGATGCGGTCTGCAGGACCGTGAGAGCTTAGCCCGACATGTAGCGCCAGCGAAATGCCGGGTAATCGTGAGCACACAGTTTTTTGAGTTCCGTAGGAACGATACAATGGTTCGCTCTTACAGAGCTTAATTTTAATTATCGACCAATTTACCCAGCATTTCGCTAACGCTACATACTGGGCTAAGCTCTTGCGGTCATACTGACCGCCTCTATTACAACACAAACAATACGGAATCGACTCACAACACGGTATCAACATACAACCCGGATTGACTCGGTATTCTTTACCCGGCATTTCGCTGGCGCTACATACCGGGAAATCTCGCGGTCATACTGACCGCCTCTATTACAACACAAACAATACGGAATCGACTCACAATACGGAATCGACTCACAACACGGTATCAACATACAACCCGGATTGACTCGGTATTCTTTACCCGGCATTTCGCTGGCGCTACATACCGGGAAATACCAATGGATGAATCCTTACGGATTCGCTTGTGGTAAGCCGATGACCTTCGGATTCGTTTTTTGAAGAGGTGGTTGGGGGATATTTGGTTGGTGGACGTCTTCGACGCCCGTTTTGGGGTGTGGCTTTCACCGCGCCTCGGCTTCGCCTCGTGGCGGAGCTTAAATTATTTTGCCGCTTCACGGCTTTCTTTTCGACGCCCTTTCGTGGTGGGGCTTTCTCTGCGCCTCGGCTATCGCTTCGTGGGGTGGGTATGTGGGTGGCGTGGGGTGTGTGATTATTTTTGGCGTTAACATCGGGCTTTGGCTGGAAAAGTGTTAACTTTGCAGTATGGCTACGAGTTTTCTACAAGTTGACAATCTTACCAAAAGCTACGGTGACAGAATCCTGTTTTCCGATGTGACTTTTGGCGTGTATGAGGGTGATAAAATCGGTGTAATCGCTAAAAATGGCACCGGGAAGTCCACTCTGCTTAATATCATCGCCGGCAAAGAGAGCCCAGATTCAGGCAACATAGTGTTCCGCAACGGTCTTCGCACGGGCATCCTTGACCAAAATCCCGATTTCGGTTCGGCAGGAACCATTATGGAGTATATGATGGAGGGGCACACCGCCACTACCGAGCATGACACCGACTATGCCGACCGTGCCGTGAGGCAATTGTCGCAGCTCGGCATAACCGACGCACAGGCATTGATATCTACCCTATCGGGGGGACAACGCAAGCGTGTGGCTCTTGCCAAAGTGATACTCGGCAATCCTGAGCTTATTATTCTAGACGAGCCTACCAACCACCTCGACATTGAGTCAATAGAATGGATCGAGGGCTATCTGAAAAAATCACGCGTCACACTGCTGATGGTGACCCACGACCGCTATTTCCTCGACCGTGTGACCAACAAGATAATCGAGATCGACCGTCAGCAGATATTCACCTACGCCGGCAACTATGACTACTATCTGCGCCGCCGTCAGGAGCGCATCGATGCCATGTCATCGGAACTTGCCAAAGTAAAAAACACCCTGCGTAAAGAGCAGGAATGGATGCGCCGGCAGCCGCAAGCCCGTGCCGGAAAAGCAAAATACCGTATAGACGCATTCTATGACCTGAAAAAACGGTCGCAGGTGAATCTTCAGGAAGATAACATAAGCCTCAACGTGAAGTCATCCTACATAGGGTCGAAGATATTTGAAGCTGTCGGGGTGAACAAGCGTTTCGGCGATACAGTGATTCTCGATGACTTCACCTACACATTTGCCCGATACGAGAAACTCGGTATCATAGGACACAACGGAGTGGGAAAGTCCACATTCATCAAAATGCTGCAAGGACTCATCGCTCCCGACTCCGGCGAGTGGAATGTGGGAGAGACCGTGAAATTCGGCTACTACAGCCAGGAGGGGATCGCGTTTGACGAAAATAAGAAAGTGATCGACGCTGTGACTGAGCTCGCCGATGACATTGTGGTGAACGGCGACGTGCGCTACTCGCCGATGCAGTTCCTGTCGCACTTCCTCTTCTCCCCTGCCGACCAGCAAAAGTATATCCACACACTGAGCGGCGGCGAAAGGGCACGCCTGCATCTCGCCACGGTACTGATGCGCTCGCCCAACTTCCTGATTCTCGACGAGCCCACCAACGACCTCGATATTGTGACCCTCGGAATACTTGAGGACTATCTGCGGTCATTCAACGGTTGCCTTATCGTCATAAGCCATGACCGCTTCTTCCTCGACAGCATAGTCGACCATCTGTTTGTATTTGAAGGCGACGGCAAAATAAAAGATTTCCCGGGAGGATACAGCGATTACCGTGAATGGGCGGCTTTGCAAGCCCAGCAGTCCACAGCTACCGATACAAAAGCATCATCAACATCAACCGCTGAAAAAGAGGTGAACCGCAAACGCAAATTATCGTTTAAAGAACAGCGTGAATTTGACAGCCTCATGGATGAAATCGAAAAGCTCACCGCTGAAAAGGAGGAGCTGGAAGCTGCTTTCAACAGCGGAGAAGTCGATGATATCGTGGCTAAATCGGCCCGATATGAAGAGGTGAAGAGCCTGCTTGACGAGAAAGAGATGCGTTGGCTGGAGTTGTCGGAAATCTAACAACACGAATACACAGTAGGGTCGTCCATTCATGGCGACATATCAACACGACAGTCACTTGGGGTGGAGTCAAAAAAATGGCCGCCACAGGTGGCGACACTACAAGAAAGGGGGATGATGCGTCGATGGCACATCATCCCCCCCCTTTTATCTTAATCACGTGATTTATGCAAATTCTTTCTTTATCGCGTCGACCATATCGAGTTTTTCCCAAGTGAAGAGTTCGACTTCAATCTCTTTCTTGCCCTCATACTTGGAATTGAACACTTTTGTCACAGTCATCGGCTCGCGTCCCACATGACCGTAAGCGGCTGTCTCCTGATAGATGGGGGCACGCAGCTTCAAACGCTTCTCGATAGCGTAGGGACGCATATCAAACAGCTTTTTCACGCGTTCAGAAATCTCCCCGTCGCTCATGTTCACCTTCGCCGAGCCGCGAGTGTTCACATACAGGCTCACAGGCTCAGCCACACCGATAGCGTAAGCCACCTGCACAAGAGCTTCACGAGCCACTCCGGCAGCCACGAGATTCTTGGCTATATGACGAGCAGCGTATGCCGCCGAGCGGTCAACTTTCGACGGATCCTTGCCTGAGAACGCGCCACCGCCGTGAGCACCCTTACCACCGTAAGTGTCGACTACAATCTTGCGACCGGTGAGACCGGTGTCGCCATGAGGGCCTCCGATCACAAATTTGCCGGTGGGGTTGACATGAAGTATAAGATTTTCGTCAAACATAGCCTTTACACCATCCGACAACTTCGCCTTAACTCTCGGAAGCAAAATCTCCTCCACATCCTGCTTAATCTTGGCAAGCATCCTGCGGTCAGCCTCTTCCACCGAACCGGCTTCCTCAGGCGAAATGAAATCGTCGTGCTGAGTGGAAATAACGATGGTGTGCACACGCACAGGCTCACCTTGCGGAGTATATTCAATTGTCACCTGGCTCTTGGCATCAGGACGCAAGTAGGTCATCACCTTGCCTTCACGACGCACCTCAGAAAGCTCTCTGAGCAGAAGATGGCTAAGATCAATCGCAAGCGGCATATAATTGGGAGTCTCGTCGCAAGCATAACCAAACATCATACCCTGGTCGCCGGCACCCTGCTCCTCGGCATTTTCGCGTTCAACACCACGGTTTATATCGGCGCTCTGTTCATGCAGAGCGGAGAAAACACCGCAAGCATTGCCGTCAAACATCAACTCGCTGCGGTTATAGCCTATTCTATTGATCACTCCACGGGTCACCTCCATGAGGTCAACGTAAGCGTTACTCTTAACTTCTCCGGCAATCACCACCTGACCTGTGGTCACAAGAGTTTCGCAAGCCACCTTCGATGATGGATCATAGGCAAGAAATTCATCAAGAACGGCATCAGAAATCTGGTCAGCCACTTTATCAGGATGTCCTTCAGAAACTGACTCGGATGTAAAAAGATAATTTTTCATAAACCCTGTGTTTTTTAATTGTCCTAAAATAAAAATCTCCGAACCGCAATTCTATCACGGACGGAGCGAAAAAAACAGGAAAACCAAACGCGGTTTTAGCATTTTTTTCAGTGGTTGCAAGCAGCCAAATTTCTCCACCCGGATGCAATATCCGATTCAGGATGCAAAATTAGCAAATAATTCTGACACCGCGAACAAATTTTTCTCTTTTAACTATTCAATTAACCGACTGTTTCAATATTGTGCCCGTGAGCCACTTAAGAGACAGGGAAACAATAGGCTATAATAATTTGTTGGATAATGTAGAAAGCCCACTGTTTTTATATGAATTTTAACTATATTTGCAAAAATGGCTCGACACATTGAATTCATATTATGCTTATTAGCCGCACTGCTTCTTGTCCCGATACATGGTGACTGTTCAGAAATATCTGAATTTGAACAGGAAGCTGAGATAGAATGCGTCGAAACCTCCACACAAGAGACTGTCAGCTTCAAAGTCACAGAAAGCAAAAGCAAAACCTTCACCGCGACGCAGCACATCATAAACCGGTCGCAGCCTTGCCGGAATCCGCTTTCAAATGTATTGACAGCACATCTATGGATTAAATTCCTCACAATCATCGAATAGCACACTCTGCCCATCCATCTCTCCCCTATTCAATCAACCGACAAGACGAAAGCGAAATATACTCGCATCGCCACAGTCGGCAGTTTTCACCTATACCCTAATTTATGACAATAATATTATTATATCTTTTCGGAGCTCTCGCAATCTCCTTTATGTGTTCAGTGCTTGAAGCCGTGCTTCTATCCACTCCGGTGTCCTTCATATCAATGATGGAGGAAAAGGGGAATAAAACCGCCCCGTTGATGATGAAATACAAAACCAATGTAGACCGCCCCGTAGCGGCGATCCTCACGCTAAATACCGTGGCACACACAATCGGCGCCGCCGGTGTAGGCTCGGAATCCGTGAAAGTGTTTGGCGAAGCCTATTTCGGCATAATCTCGGCGATACTTACACTCCTTATTCTCGTCCTCTCTGAAATAATCCCCAAGACAATCGGCGCTTCCTACTGGAGGGCGCTGGCGATGCCATCAGCAAAAACCATAAAAGTGCTTATTGTCATAACCTATCCGCTGGTGTGGCTCTCGGAACTGCTCACAAAGTGCTTCTCTCCTAAAATACAGCCTCTAACTGTGAGCCGCGAAGAGGTCGCCGCCATGGTCAATGTGGGAGCCAACGAGGGTGTATTCAACATATCGGAAAATAAAACCATCCAAAATTTCCTTAAGCTTGTCAACGTGAGCGCCAAGGAGATCATGACCCCGTTTGTGGTAGTCTCATCAGTCCCGAAGGACATGACACTTAAAGAATTCTACGACGACAAGAGCCTCATGCCGTATTCACGCATCCCCGTTTATGACGATCAACGAGAGTTCATAATTGGATATGTAAGAAGAATGACCGTACTTGAAAAACTGTCACAAGACCAGTTCTCCTCTATCGTGAACGAGATTCTGCGTCCAATACTATACTTCAAGGAGACCGACAAGGTGTCGGATATATGGCAAAAGATGCTTGAACACAAAGAGCACATCTCGGTCATAACCGATGAATATGGATGTATGCGCGGCATCGTCACAATGGAGGATGTCATTGAAACCATGCTCGGAGTTGAGATTGTGGATGAATGCGACACCACCGAGGATCTGCAAGTGCTCGCTCGTGAAAAATTCACTCCTTCATCTGAATAAGATACATCAAGATAGATGGGACGCAATTGCGTCCCATCTATCTTTTATTTGACCATGAAAAATCAACGATGCCCGTTGTGCAGCACGTATTCTTTCACTTTCTGAAAGAGGTCGGTGGCAAATACGAAATTGGACAACGCTTCATTGGTAGTCTCGTAAATCAGTTCCTTGTTTCCCACCCATTCACGGTAGCCCTTGTTGATAAAGACGATATTTTCACCGATTCCGAGCACCGAGTTCATATCATGAGTGTTGATGACCGTTGTCATCTTATACTCGTGAGTGATATCGCTCAGAAGCTCGTCGATAAGGATCGATGTCTTTGGGTCAAGACCCGAATTGGGCTCATCGCAAAACAGATATTTAGGGTTGAGCGCTATTGCACGGGCGATAGCCACACGTTTCTGCATACCTCCCGATATCTCGCTGGGATATTTTTCATCGGCACCTTTCAGCCCCACTCGTTCAAGACAGAACTGAGCTCGTTCGCGACGCTCCGCGACACTCATGTTGGTGTACATCATCAACGGAAACTCCACATTGCCGAGCACTGTCTCAGAGTCAAACAACGCCGATCCCTGAAAAAGCATTCCTATCTCGGTGCGCAGCTCCTGAACCTGATTGCGGTCCATCTCCATCAAGTTTCTGCCATCGTAAAGTATCTCGCCCTTTTCAGGATGCACGAGTCCCACAAGCGACTTCATCAACACTGTTTTTCCTGAACCGCTCTGACCTATTATAAGATTGGTCTTGCCGGTTTCAAACACCGCGCTCACCCCTTTGAGCACCTTTACTCCGTCAAAGGATTTCTCAATATCTTTAACCTCGATCATTGCATCAACAGTTTTGTGAGAATCACGTCAAACAACAGGATAAGGATGGAACTCGCTACCACGGCATCGGTGGAAGCCTTGCCCACTTCAAGCGCGCCGCCTTTCACATAATAGCCGAAGAAAGAGGCAACTGAAGTGATTATGACCGAAAACACCAACGCCTTGATTATGGTGTACCACACATACCACTCGACAAACATGGTCTGAATACCGTAGATATACCTCGACACCGGAATCATATCGGTGAAAGCGGCAATAAACCATCCGCCCAAAAGACCGGTTGCGATAGAAAACACCACAAGCACCGGAATGAAGAACATGAAGGCGAGAATCTTGGGCAACACCAGGAACTGAGCCGAGTTTATACCCATTATCTCAAGCGCGTCAATCTGCTCGGTGACACGCATTGTTCCTATCTCCGACGCAATATTGGAGCCGACTTTTCCCGATAATATCAGACACAGCACCGCCGAGCTGAATTCCAGCAGCAGGATATCGCGGGTAGCAAGTCCGGTAGAATAAGCAGGCATCATCGGCGATGTCATATTGAGCTGCATCTGGATGCATATCACCGCACCGATGAACACGGATATCACAATCGTCAGCGGTATTGAGTCAATGCCAAGCTTACCGATCTCCATCAAAAATTTCCGCCCGAATACTCCCCATTTCAATGGCATGGAGAACACCCGTTTCATAAACAGGCAATAACGCCCGAAAGTAGTCAAAGACGATTGTATGATCATATAGCATTCTTTATGACGCAAAGTTAAGGATTTTTCTTTGTAGTAAAATCTTTTTTTACTTACTTTGTGTGTTATAAGTAACTCTTAAGCGAAATAAACATTGACTGCTATATGTTAATTATCGGTATTGCCGGAGGAACCGGATCAGGAAAAACCACTGTTGTAAACAAGATTATCAACAGCCTCCCTGCCGGAGAAGTGGCAATCCTGCCCCAGGATTCCTACTATAAAGATTCAAGCCACGTTCCGGTCGAGGAGCGGTGCAATATTAACTTCGACGAGCCTGCAGCTATCGAATGGACATTGCTGCGCAAGCACCTTGAGGAGCTGAAAGAGGGACGAAGCATCGAGATGCCCACCTACAGCTATCTGACCTGCACACGCCAGAAAGAAACCGTGCTCGTGGAGCCACGTGACGTGGTGATTGTCGAGGGTATTCTCGTGCTGACACAGCCCGAGATGCGCAACATCATGGACGTTAAGGTTTTTGTAGATGCAGATGCCGACGACCGACTTATCAGAGTCATCTCACGCGACATAATCGAACGCGGAAGAACCGCACAGATGGTGATCGACCGTTACGAGTCGATACTGAAGCCCATGCACCAGCAGTATATCGAGCCATCCAAGCGATTTGCCGACCTGATAGTGCCGCAAGGGGGCAATAACATTGTAGCTATAAACCTGTTGACCGACTACATAGAAGCACGTCTGCGAAAAGCGAAACAATTGTAAAATGGAACATACCGAAGATAACTTGACTCCGGAACCATCAGCGGCAATGACTGCTGAAAATGAAGCTCACATGGATGAGAGCATGGTGCTGCGCACGGAAAATCTCGTGAAGAAATATGGCAAACGCACCGTTGTCAACCATGTGTCAATCAATGTGAAGCAAGGAGAGATAGTGGGTTTGTTAGGACCTAACGGAGCCGGAAAAACCACCACTTTCTACATGACCGTGGGGCTTATCACGCCCAATGAGGGTGAAATATTCCTCAACGACTTGAATATCACGAAATATCCCGTATATAAACGAGCCCAAAACGGAATCGGCTACCTTGCACAGGAAGCCTCGGTGTTCCGCAAGCTAAGCGTGGAAGACAATATCCGCGCCGTGCTTGAGATGACCAACACCTCACGCGAATATCAAAAAGAGAAGCTCGAAAGCCTTATCTCCGAGTTCAACCTACACAAAGTGAGGAAAAACCTTGGCGACCGCCTGTCGGGAGGAGAGCGTCGACGCACCGAGATAGCCCGATGCCTTGCCATCAACCCCAAGTTCATCATGCTCGATGAACCGTTTGCCGGAGTCGACCCTATAGCCGTGGAGGATATTCAAGAGGTGGTGTACCGACTTAAAGAAAAGAACATCGGCATCCTCATCACCGACCACAACGCCCCTGAAACACTCTCTATCACCGACCGCGCATATCTGCTTTTCGAAGGAAAAATCCTATTCCAAGGTACTTCGGAAGAACTTGCCGAGAATCCTACCGTGAGAGAGAAATATCTAGGTCGCGGCTTCACATTCCATCGCAAAAAATTTAATTGACCATGCTTGATCCCAACCTCAGAGTCAGCGCGGGCAAAGGATTGTTTCTGCTCGTATGCTGGTGGGTGCTGCTCACTGTCGCCGGATCGCTCGTCATGGGTGCCATAGGCTCGGACTCCACAGCTTCATTACGCTGGATGATTCTGGTGCAGGATCTCGCAGTATTCATTCTGCCGGTAGTTCTTACCATGCTCATCGTGAGTTCTCACCCGTGGAAATACATAGGTATCGACACTGTGCCGACACTACGGCTCACGGGCTTGACGACACTTACTGCAATAATATCGATTCCTGCTATGAACCGCCTTGTCGCCTGGAATGAGTCAATCCACCTTCCCGCGTCATGGTCGGGACTTGAGAGCATGCTTCGCGACAGCGAGAACGCCGCACAAGCTATGGTTCAGCAGATCATGGGAGGAAGCACTGTGTGGGATCTCATAGCTGCCATCCTGATTGTGGGAGTATTGACCGGCATCGCCGAGGAACTTTTCTTCCGTGGAGGACTGCAACGGCTGTTGCTATCAAAATTCGGCAACAAACATCTCGCTATATGGTCGGCGGCATTCATCTTCAGCGCCGTCCACCTGCAATTCTTCGGCTTCTTCCCTCGGCTGCTGATGGGTGCATATTTCGGCTACCTTGTAGTGTGGAGCGGCTCACTGCGCCTCTCAATGTTTGCCCATGCTCTCAACAACTCGCTTGTAGTGCTCAATTTTTGGCTCGTAAACCGCAATCTCAACTGCGGAACTGACCTCAACCATCTTGGAGACGGCAACACCGCAGGAAGCATCATAATCTGCATCATAAGCCTCGCCGCTTCTGCCGGAGTTATATGGGCAATATGGAAAAACAGGACCGTCGCGGCTAAATAGCCTGTCCGGTCCTGTTATATATGTAGCAGAATTTTTAACCTGCTCTACGGTTCCTGCCAGTCGCCTGAATCCTTTATCAGTTTCACAAGATGCGGAATTGCCTCAGCCTGAGGAATGTTCTTCTCCACACACACCTTGCCTTTATACAGACTGATATTTCCTGCCGCCGCACCTACATAGCCGTAGTCAGCGTCAGCCATCTCGCCCGGTCCATTGACTATACACCCCATCACGCCTATTTTAAGCCCTTTAAGATGAGAGGTAGCCTCTTTGACTGCTTTAAGGGTGGATTGCAAGTCAAAGAGCGTGCGTCCGCAACCTGGGCAAGCGATATATTCAGTTTTGCTGATTCTCAATCGAGCCGCCTGAAGAATGCCAAGGCTCAGCCGCGACAACTCTTCGCCGGTCAACCCCGATGCTTTTATCCATATACCGTCACGGAAACCGTTGAGAAGTATCGCTCCGAAATCAACGGCAGCCATCAAAGCCACAGCATCAAAATCGGCATCGCCATAATCAATGCACGGTATCACCGGATTATCCACTCCGGCGGCAGTCAACGCATGAATCATAGCCATGATCGCTCCGGAACGATTTTCATGAGATGTGGTAACCACAATCACCTTTCTGGGATTTTCATCAAGCTGCTTCATTACATCCTCAACCGGCTGCATGGCATCAACCTCAATATAGTCGGAGAGCGTCATTTCTCCGGGAGCGATTACCACCGGAAGCTGACCGCCTCCTATGGCTCCCACCTTGACTGACTTGCGAGCCTGAGGGCTCACCGGATCAAATCCCGGATAATATTCACCCGGAATAGACGGAGCTCCGGCACGACGTGATATATATTCCACCAAAGCTTTCGCCACCGGAATCTCATTTTCCGGGTCTTCGCTAAGTGACACCCTGATGGTATCGCCAATACCCTGCGACAACAAGGCTCCTATTCCCACGGCACTCTTGATCCTGCCGTCCTCGCCATCGCCAGCCTCAGTGACACCGAGATGCAACGGAAAATCCATATTTTCCGATTCCATCGCCGCCACAAGACGACGCACAGTCTCCACCATCACAGTCACATTGCTCGCCTTGATAGATATGACGATATCGAAAAATCCATGTTTCACGGCTACGCGCAGGAACTCCATGGCGCTCTCCACCATTCCGGCAGGAGTATCACCATACCGGCTCATAATACGGTCGCTGAGCGAACCGTGATTCACCCCTATGCGTATCGATGTTCCATGATCCTTGCAGAGTTGGAGGAATGGAGCAAAGGCCTCTTCAATCCTATTCAACTCGGCGGCATACTCCTCATCGGTGTATTCAAGTTTCTTGAACGTGCGCCCCGGATCAACAAAATTTCCGGGATTTATGCGCACCTTGTCGGTCACCTCGGCAGCGGCAAATGCCGCTTTAGGGTTGAAATGGATATCAGCCACAAGCGGCACCGTGACACCACGGCGTCGCAGCTCCTGCCTTATCAAGCCTATATTCTCGGCTTCGCGCACACCCTGTGCCGTGAGCCTCACATAATCGGCTCCGGCATCAGCGATGCGGATAGTCTGCTCCACCGAGGCGGCAGTGTCGAGAGTCGACGTATTGGTCATCGACTGGAGGCGAATGGGATTATCGCCTCCCAACGGCACACCTCCGACATTCACCGCCCTTGAAGCACGGCGAGCATAATCAAACACAGACATTACGTCCACTCTTTCTAATTAGTTTTAAACTTATATTTTATCTCGGCAAGCTCGGCATTAGCCTTCACGATCTTTCCTGCAAGCGAAGACTTATAGTCGGCGAGCTTTCCAGCCACTTTCTCATCGCTCAACGCGAGCATCTCCACCGCAAGCATAGCCGCGTTCATACCACCGTTGATTCCTACTGTCGCGACAGGTATGCCCGGAGGCATCTGCACAATTGACAACAGCGCGTCCACACCTTGAAGCGTAGAGGCAATGGGCACACCGATCACCGGAAGAGTAGTATTGGCGGCAATCACGCCCGGCAACGCGGCTGCCATTCCGGCGGCTGCGATTATCACCTTGAGTCCACGAGCCGATGCTCCTTTGGCAAACTCCTCCACCTGCGAAGGTGTGCGGTGAGCCGAAAGAGCGTTTATCTCAAACGGGATCTCGAAATCATCAAGAAGCTGGGCTGCCTTGCCCATGACGGGCATATCGGAAGTGCTGCCCATGATAATGCTGACGATTGGTTTCATTTCGTATTATTGAATTTATAATATTATGTAAGCAAACATACTGCCGCAAATCCCACTGCGGTTCCGGCAATGACCTGCCAGAAGGTGTGACGTTCAAGCAGCAGTCGTGAAGTTCCTAAAATTCCAAGGAGTAAAATTCCGCAAGTCACGACACCCCACATAGGCACTATGCCGAGCCCGTCGTACATTATTCTGAACATCAGTCCCACCATGCCGCCGAGAGCCGCCATGTGGGCACTGATCTTCCACCATATATTGACTGTGACACACACCAAAGTGGCGGCAGAAGCACTCACCATAAACATCCACATCCAGTGAGGGGCATGGATGCGTGCCAAATACCATGCCGCCAATAGATAGCACACACACGTTATACCATAAGGCACATAGCGCTCTCCACGGTTGTTCAACCCGGGATCGCTTATCACCTTGAACTTGTAGAGCAAGTAGATAGCCAATGCCGGCAGAAATGCGGTGATCAGCGCCGTCATAAGCACAACATTCCATCTCACTCCGAGAGGAAGCACGGCAAGCACCGTAACCCACAACGAGAGAATCACCCCATAGGTAGGCACTAAAATCGGACTCAAGATCCACGAAAATATATGGGCAGCTTTATTCATATCTATATTAAAACGGCGTGTAAATTCAATTGTTTATATTTCTCTCCTCAATCTCGCCACCGGAATACCGAGTTTCTCCCGATATTTAGCCACGGTTCGGCGGGCTATATCATATCCACGACCGGCTATGTGTGCGGTAAGAGCCTCATCACTCAGCGGTTTACGCTTGTCCTCTGATGCGATTATCTCTTTAAGCACCCCCACTATCTCGTGGGTCGAAGCATCATCATCATCCTTGGGGCGCTCGTTGAAAAAATGTTTCAGCGGATATATCCCGTAGGATGTGGCGACATACTTCCCGGCAGTTGCCCGAGAGATGACCGACAGATCATAACCGGTGACTTTCGCTATATCCTTCAATATCATCGGATGAATAAGAGTCTCGTCATCACCGTTCGCAAAAAAATCGTGCTGGATTCCTACTATCGCTCTCATCACATTGTAAAGAGTCTCCTGCCGCATCCTGAGCACCTTGATAAATTCAGTCGCCTCATCACGCTTCTGCTTAATGAACAGCTCGGCGGCATTGTCTTTATCCACGCCGGAGTCAGCTTCACTGAAACTACTTTCAATCTGCAATTCAGGAATATTGTTGACAAGTGTAAGCGTGATCATCCCCTCCTCAACTTCTACCGTAAAATCAGGGACAATGTGACGTGTGCGATCGTCAGCGACATCCCCTATCAAAGCAGCAGCCGGTTTTGGGTTCAACGAAGTTATCATTGCCATCGCATCCTTCAGCTCGACATCGGTTATGCCGAGAGCTGCAGCAAGCCTGTCGTAATGCTTTCGTGAAAAATAGTCAAAATAGTGGGTTATTATCTCTATCGCTGTCAGCACGGCAACTGTCTTTTTTTTCCGATGAAGCTGCAACAACAGGCAGTCACGAAGATCAACGGCAGCGATTCCTGCAGGCTCCAGCGAGCGTATGATATCTATCACAGTTCTCACCTCGTCGACACTCACATATTCTCCCGTGTGCTCCTCTATGTCATATCCCATCGATGCCGCACTCCGGGTAAGGTAACCGTTATCGTCAAGATTCCCGATGATATAACGTGCTATCAGCTTCTGACGGTCCGACAAATCGTATCCGGCAAGCTGCTCGGAAAGGAGGTCGTAAATAGAGGCGGAAGTATCGGCTGTCATCACCTCGATAGGATTAGCCGAGCCGCTTCCACGGTTATTTCCCGGCTGATAGAAAGGCATTTCCTCCTCATTCCGGTAATCGGCATCCTGAATCTGCGCCGCTGTCTCGCTAAAGGGTTCATCCTGCTGCTCCAAAGAGGAATCCACCGCCTCAAGAGCCGGATTGTCATCAAGAGCCCGTTGCACCTCATCCTCCACTTCCGGTCCATTCATTTCAAGCATTTTACCAAACCTGACCTGAAGCGGAGAAAGACGTTGCTGTAATTTCTGCTCAATCGATAATTTTAACGAATCCTCCATTTAACAAGTTATATTTACTACAAAAATAAACAATTATCCGTAGTAATCCAAGTTAAAAAGAGTCCAAAACGGGAGTGCTCCCCCTCATTTCCATTTTTTCAGCTTATAGCGGCACACCGCACCTGTTTCATCCACAAATTCAAGCATCATGCTCCTCTTGGAAAGATGCATTATCTCAAGCCGGTTCAATCCCGCCTCCAGACGCGTCCCTGAAAAGGGTGAATACTTTCCCGAATCATCCTCTCCATCCTCTCTGTGGCTGAAATCCACATATAGCGAGCCGGAGTCCTGATACCATGTGCCCCAGCGGTTTTCCTGACTGTGGTTTTCATATACTCTCCGCATACAGAACACCGTAGACTGGAATTGCCAGAATATATCTTTTCCATATCCGGCATCCTCAATCCCGTCGACTGAGATCTCTTCAAGTTTCCATGTTCCGAAATAATGACCTATATCGCCATCATTGTGCGTACATCCGATCAACACGGCTGATATCCCGGCTACAAGCAGCAATATGACAGGTTTTATCGTTTCCATAGTGTCAGTTCTCCTTTATAAGACAATGTTAGTGAAACTCCGAAATTATTCCCGAATATATTTCCACGGTCAATCGCCGCCGAGCCTTTCATTGAAAGCCCCTTTATTGTCGGCACAAGCCACGATGCCTCAACCATAGCCGAGAAGTCATGAACCTTATCGACCCGCGGAATATAACCGGAACCCCATGCCTCGCGGTAGGAGAACATTGCCCGGTAATCGACATCTCGTGTCACCGCCCCCTCGACTGCCACATGAAATCCACGCACTTTGTTGTCAACAAATCGCATATAGCCATCTCGGTTGTAGATGGGCGAGGTCATGAACGGAGACCCTTGCGAGAGTCCGTAACAGGCATATCCGTTATAAAAGTAATGGTTATAGTAATCATCGGCACCGGTAGCCCAGTCGGTTATGGTGGTGCCGGGAAAATCATCCGGATCCCAATGAAGCGGACCGGACTGATTGGTGAAATCAAGATACTCCACTACGGCTCCTGTAACTATGCCGCGTCCGGGACGGCGGTATTCCACTCCCCACAGCCCGTCGAAACCGTTCATTTTCCCGATACCTGAGCCGTCCTCCCACGGCGACTGCAAATATGCCATCAGCGTTGAGCCATCTTTGAGCCTCACTGTAGCCTTCAGGTCCCAACTGCCGAGATGGTTGCCGGTCCAGAAATCGTCGCCCTGCCGCGGGATGAGCATATCCACGAAATCCATAAAATCCAACGATGCCTTTGATTCATCGACCAGCACTCCATCGTTATAATTGTGCTGCGTGCCGCCGAATTGCGCTGCCGCCTGCATACCTACAGTCACATGAAACGGCTGTTGCGGATTGGTGCGGAAATATATGCGTTTATAATTAATCCACCTTCCGGTGGTCACATAATAATTCTCATAGTTATAGTGGTCTTCAAGCCAATGATTGTCAGCAGGTCTGCCGTAAAAGAGTTCGCCGTTGACCTGAACCCAGCCATTTGTAAACGGAATGTCCTCAAATCCGTGAAATCCGGCTCTTATGCCCGGCATAGGACGGCTGTTAG
The DNA here is from genome assembly GCA_023663655.1 of Lachnospiraceae bacterium. GTDB lineage: Bacteria > Bacteroidota > Bacteroidia > Bacteroidales > Muribaculaceae > Muribaculum. Next base: position 17,877 of record JAMPGZ010000031.1, on the reverse strand, counting down.
CACTCCATGTAAGGTCGCCGCTTGAAAGACGGTCATTGAGCATTGCCGACCCAACCTCTTTCACGCCTGCCATAAGGAACAACGAGCGATATTTCACCTCGCCGTAAAGCTGCTGGATTCTCGCTGCCGACGGACGACGGGCAATCATCACCATGCCCCCTTCTCCGACTGAATAACGCTCATATTTTCTCGACGAGAAATATCCTCCTATCACATCCACACCGAAGCCAAAGCTGAAACGCTGCTTAAAATCAACAGTCTTGGTTGCCGACACTCTGGCAAGAACAGAATAGGGCTGAGTGAAAACGCCGAAATTATTTGACATAAAGTAATAAGGGGCAAACTGCCCCGAACCGGCATTAGCGCTAATGGAGCCTTCCACGTTGACAGGCAGCTCCGCCTGCAATCCCGACGCACTCGCGACAAGCAGAATGGCGCTTATAATAAAAGCCCTCAGCATATATTCTGATTAACGGCATGATAAGTGCCGATGTGGCGGTCCTTCTTCTCCTCAAATATATCGGAAATAGCAAAGAAAATGCCGGTCTCCTCAACATCGCCGAATTCATAATTGATAGCAGTGCCAAACATCTTCATCGATGGCGACAGACTCATATAAGCGTTAACCAGCGGCGGAATATTGATGCCGTGGTCACGGATAGCCTTATTCAATATCTTGTAATCCTCCTTAAAAGAATCACCTACAAATATGCGGCTCATCTCCTGCTCGTCAATACCGGTGGGCAGCGGCACTATAGGATACACCAAATGGTCAGGATCGGGAAAATGCTTGTTCAAGAAATACAGTATCATGTTGCGGCACTCGCGTATATAGCTCGGATACATCGTAACTTTTCCAAACAGATACTTGACCTGCGGATACACCACTGTCAGAGCACCTAAACCGTCCCACAAATTATCAAGGGCATACAGCGCTTTCGCACCCGCTTTCGAAGATTGATATTCGAGTCTCACAAACGAGCGTCCCAGCTCAAGAGTGTTGGGCATGAATTCCGTGAGGAAGCGGTCGGAAAACTTAAACATGTGTCCAGTGGCTATGCGTGGAGAACCATCAGGCTGTATTACCACATCCTCGCCTATTATGAAACGGTATCCGCCGAGAATCATCTCCGCTTCCGGATCCCACACTATCAACTGCCTGCACGGAGGATCCATCAAGTCAAACTCATCGATGTCACACTCCTTGCCGGTGCCACCGCCGGCATTGCGGAACGCTATCTCACGCAATCGACCGATCTCACGCATCACATTGGGCGATGTATGGGCATCGATTATATATATCAGGTTTCCTCCCTTATTGGTTTCCCTCAAAAGTTTATCGTGAGTCAGTTCACTTTTCAATATATCGGTAGGTACCGGTTCTATGATTGGCTGTTCCATAATCGGACTCTTGCTATTCAACTTTTCTTTAAATTATAAACAATATGCTTCACCCGCTTCGCCTCTTCAAGCGCTTTGGATCCACCTTCAAATATGGTGTAGCTCAAAGGAGCGCCAACCCTTATATGAAACTTGGAGCCGCAGCTTCGGAATATCTCTCGCGGAAGATAAATCATCTCTATATTGAATTTCAAGCCGGCAAGCGTACGCATTTTCGCAAAGTTATAAAAAAAGGATGAATTCTTTGCGTCAAAAAACACCGGAATTATATCGCGCTTATATTCAACGGCTTTATTTATGAACATTTTCTGCCATCGCAGATCCTCAATTCCACCCGACTGCTTACGTGACACCAACCCTGCGGGGAATATGATAATAGGGTCATCGCCAGCCATATAGTCATCAATAGCCGAGGAGTCCTCCCTCTTTTGGCGACCATGCTTGTTGACTGGAAGAAACACGTCGCGCAACGGCTTCACATTCATCAGCAAATCGTTGACAACAAATTTCACATTCTTGCCATACACCTTTGCCACCCAGTCGATCATGGCGATACCGTCCAATGCGCCAAGCGGATGATTGGACACTATAATGACACGCTTATTCTTTGGTAGAAACCCCTCGCCGCTCACATCGTAGGTCACGCCAAGATCTTTGAGCACGGCATGGCAGAATGCGGCGCCACTCTTTCCTCGGTTACGTTCAAGCAGCCCGTTGAGACCATCCTGGCATATAGTGCGTTCGAGCCAACGCACAAGCCCCTTGGGTATAAAGCGGTAATAATCGGGAACACGGCTTTTAAGCACCGCGTCAACATCTATTTTCAATATGTCATCGTCCTTCTTTGCGAACATGGCGCAAAAATACTTATTTTACGCCAATTCCGCAACATAGTCCCTCGCTCAGTTCACTTTAAGAGCTAAATCAACTCCTTATAATTCTTCATCATTTTTACGTAGAGCGACAATCCGATAGCCAACCCTATCACCAGACCGCACAGCATACCCCAACGGAAATATTCTTCGGTTTGCGACATGAACATCCCGGCAAGCAGCGGGACACACATGGAAATCAACACAATCTGGCAGCAATGATGCACCTTCTTATAATGACGTGCTTTTTCAGCTACTTCATCCACGCCCATCTCGTTCAGATCCATCCCTTTTATGCCCCGGTAAAGATAAAAGTCCATGCATGACGCAACTAAAAAGTACACGGCAAAGCCCAGCAAAAGCTTCCAATCAAGGAAACGAAGCTGCCCCAAAAGCAGCGTAGGCGCCAATAAAAGAGCGACGAGGCTGAAGCGGCGGTATGTGTCGGCGAGACGTTGCTGTGCCGATTTAAGCTTATTCAATTTCAAGGCATCCATAGTCTTTTGGTTTTTATCATCCAATTTATTTAAGTTCAGATCAAGTCTGCTCCATTTGTTTTCAATATCCTCAGTATTCATAGCCCTTATTCATTAGAGTATTTAACCAATTTTTCTTTTATTCTCCTCAATCTTGATGCCACCGTGTTGCGCGGCAAGCCCATCACATCGGCAATCTCATCGTAGCTGCATTGATCCAGCCATAGAAGGACAAGAGCTTTTTCCGATTTGGAAAGACGGTTGATCAATGCATACATCTCTCTCATCAGCTCGGCACGGTCCTCATCGGGAGCTATAAGTTCGGGGAGCTTATCTATAGACACAGAGTCCCGCTTTCGCCTGTTCTTTCGGAAAAATGACACGCAGCTGTTAAGGCACACACGGTAGATCCATGTCGACCGTTGGGATGACCCCCTGAAGGAATCAAATCCTCTCCACAGATTAATCAATGATTCCTGACGCAGATCATTGAAGTCGTCCATATCCTCGGCATAAAAATAGCACACCTTGGCTATCACTTGACCATAGGTGGTGATCATTTCTGAAAATTCCCGTTCTTTATCTTCGTTTTGAATCATTTTTTAATGAATCTGAGTAAAATCAATTCCTATCATCTCAATGTTTGAACACTCCGTTAGTCGAAGATCGACAGCAAATAGTTGCATAAGTGGCTATCTTTTTGTAGCTTTTTCAGAATAAAATGCCGAACTTTGCGCCTGAATTGGCAAAGATAGCCAATAGGGTTCAATGGTACAATAATAACGATGGACAGTAAAATTAAAAAATCGTCCGGAATAGATATGCTTCACGGAGCACTGTTCCGGAAAATTATCGTTTTCGCCATGCCGTTGCTGGCAAGCGGCATACTGCAACAGTCATTTAATGCTGTGGATGTAAGCATCGTAGGGCGGTTTGCTTCAAGCCAGGCAATGGCAGCAGTGGGCAGCAACGGCTCCTTGATAAGCATCATGGTAAGCCTATTTTTGGGAATATCAATCGGAGCCAACATCGTTATAGCCAACTATATAGGACAACACAATACAGCAGGAATCAAACGTGCTGTCTCGACTGTCTCATTCGTGGCGGTGGCAAGCGGCATAATACTCCTCTTAATAGGCGAACTGTTTGCCAAGCCTATTCTGGAGCTGATGAGTGTGCCCGAGGATGTCATTGACCTCGCCACCGTATATCTAAAGGTATATTTCTTCGGGATGCCGTTCATGATGATCTACAACTTCGCTTCAGCTATAATGCGAAGCATGGGCGACACGAAGCGACCGTTCTACAGCCTTGCCATAGCGAGTGTGCTTAACATCATACTCGATCTTGTATTCGTGATGTTCTTTGACATGGATGTCGACGGGGTGGCGCTCGCCACCGTGCTCTCCAACGTGGTGAATGCGGCGCTCATGGTCTATTGGCTCACACGCGAGCCCGAGCCTTATCGCCTCAACATTAAAGATACTACGATAAACCGCAATGAGCTGAAAAAGATACTCCAGATAGGCGTACCGGCGGGAATTCAGGGCATGGTGTTCTCGCTTGCCAACATTTTCATCCAAAGCTCCATCAACAAATTCGGCTCCTATGCCGTAGCCGGATCGGCAGCGGCTCTATCCTACGAGGTCTACTGCTACTACATCGTGAGCGCGTTCTGCCAGGCGGCAGTCGCTTTCCTGAGCCAGAACTACGGAGCCGGACAATATGACCGATGCAAACGCGTCTTCTGGCTATGCCTTGCAGCCGCAATCGTGGGCACCGGTGCCATGAATGTTCTTATTGTATGGCAAAAAGATTTCTGTCTGAGTGTATTCACTTCCGACCCAGAGGTGCTGCATTACGCCATAATACGCCTCCAGTGCGTGCTGCTTTTCCAATGGATCGCAGCGACCTACGAAGTGAGCGGAGCCTGTATGCGAGGTCTTGGCTACTCTATGACTCCTACGCTTATCACCATATTCGGAACTTGCGTGCTTAGGCTCGGATGGGTTTACATGGCAGCGACCAAGGCGTTCAGCTTCGCCCATCTGCTGTATATCTACCCTATCTCATGGGTGTTCACCGGAGCCGCAGTGATGACCGCATATTTCATCGTCCAAAAGAAAGTGTTCTCCCGCAAGGTAATGCCGATATAAACTGCTATTTCAGGATTATAAAGGTGAAGTTACGACCGGAATTCACGCCCGTCGCCCTTGCCGAGAAATAACGGTCGGGGTGGCAACGGGTGCATGATTGCGGCATCGCCACAGCATCCTCAGCAAGCCCGCATTTCATCAGCGTCTGCTTGACATAAAGCGGAAGGTCGACATGGGGTTTCGCTCCACCTCTCACCACACATGATTCCGGAAAACGGCAGGCAACCTCCTCGCCTACCTCAAAACAATCAGCACAAATACAGGGACCTATCGCCGCTTTTATCACTGCGGGGTTTGCTCCAAGCTCAATCATACGGCTGACGCAATTTTCAATCACACCGCCAATCGCACCACGCCATCCGGCATGAGCGGCACCTATAATTTTTGCATCAGGATCAACAAGAAGCACCGGCACACAATCGGCAGTCGACACTCCAATCGCAACACCCGGCACCCGCGTGACAAGAGCATCCACCCCCTCAAGCACCGATGCGTCGACAGGCACTTCGGTAATCACCCGGCACTCTGTCGAATGTGTCTGTCTGGGCAAAACAATCTGATTTTCCGCAATTCCGAGGTAATCGGCGAGATCCTTGCGTGATTCAGCGACATGAGCCTCATCATCGCCGGTGTAGTGACACGGATTGAATCCGCTGTAAGGCGACTCATGCGCCTCACCACGACCGGTCACGTATGCCCTTACCTCAGGGTCAAGATCTATCGGCTCAATCCACCTTGGGGTCATCTCCGAGATATTCCCAGTCAGCATCGTCCCAATCCTCATCCCAATCACCGTCATCGGCAAGTTCCTCTTCGGTAGGCTCAGGCATTGCCGGATTCTCAAATATGAACTCATCCTCCTCACGCACACGGTGGTGACCGTCAAGGCGACGGTGAGTTATGGTCATCGGCTCGGCACGGTTAGCTTCATCATTGATAGCTTTCCAGAGCAGGTCTTTTAATTCCTGTATTCCGAATCCTGACACGGCTGAGATAAACACGTGAGGCACATCCTCAGGAAGATCCTTCTCTATCTCGGCAATAAGTTCGTCATCGAGCATATCGCTCTTGCTGATAGCAAGCACACGCTGCTTGTCGACCAACTCAGGATTGAACTTAGTCAGCTCATTGAGAAGTATCTCATACTCTTTCCTTATGTCGACGGCATCGGCCGGCACCATGAACAGAAGAACGGCATTTCGCTCTATATGGCGAAGGAAGCGAAGTCCGAGTCCTTTGCCTTCACTTGCCCCCTCAATAATACCGGGAATATCAGCCATGACAAACGAGCGGTTGTCACGGTAGCTGACAATGCCGAGCTGCGGCTCCATAGTCGTGAACGGATAGTCGGCAATCTTGGGACGTGCCGCCGATATCGAGGACAGCAACGTAGACTTACCCGCATTAGGGAAACCTACCAGACCGACATCGGCAAGAAGTTTCAATTCAAGAATCACCGACTTTTCGATAGCGGGCTCACCCGGCTGGGCATAACGAGGAGTGCGGTTGGTGGCACTTTTGAAATGCCAGTTGCCGAGACCGCCACGGCCGCCACGGAGGAGCTTCACCTCCTCGCCGTCCTGCGTCACCTCGCATAAATATTCTCCGGTTTCAGAGTCAAACACCACTGTGCCACACGGCACTTCTATGATGCGGTCCTCTCCATCCTTTCCAAAACTACGGTTGCCCGATCCGCTCTGTCCGTCACCGGCAAACACATGACGTTGGAATTTAAGCGGCAACAACGTCCACATATTCTTATTACCTTTCAGAATGATGTGACCGCCACGACCACCGTCGCCACCGTCAGGACCTCCTTTTGGGATATATTTTGCACGATAGAAGTGACGCGAACCGGCACCGCCCTTTCCTGAACGGCACAATATTTTTACGTAGTCTATGAAATTGGATTCAGCCATAACCGAGAATATAAGTGCTTGTTTTAACATTGAATTAACACCGTGCCCGGCAATAGGGTTCACGCAGTCAATCCGATTTAAAGATTACAAAATTAACAATTTCTCAGTAATTTTTTCCTGTTTTTACTCTGAAAAGTATTATATTCGTAACCTGTTAACAGCTAACCTCAGTGATGAAATCAGTCTTCTTGTGCCCTATTATAGCTATATTCGCTTTGATGTCATGCACCAAAGAAGGCTCCTCACACATCGGCGCAATCTATTCTTCCGACGAATTCACCGTCTATACTGACCGCGTGGAACAGGACGGACTAAGCATAATCGCCATGCCCTTGCCGCAAGAAACAACAGAAGAATCTTCACGCACTGCCCTTCTTCCGGAATACCATTCCGACCAGCCTATAATCGACCGGTTATTTTCTCTTGCCATAAAGGAAATATACGATTCCATCCACAGCGACAACATCTGCTATTCCACCTATCTGTCATTGGCGGCTCTTGCCCCCGACAAGGCGTTGCGGCTGCTGAAAAAACAAATAAAAGACACTCATGCCGGTCCGGAAATAATACAACCTTCAGGAATAGGCGGCTCATGGCCGGTGGCAACCGACAGAATCGCATGGGCTATGGCGATATGGGAGATATATAAAACCACCGGCGACAAGAGCATTCTCACTCAAGCTCTACAGGCAATCGAGAACACCCTTGACAACGACATGAGAGCCGCATGGGATGACACCCACAAACTGATGCGCGGAGCCGTGACAACACCGGGAAATGCCATGTCACACTACCCGGCATGGATGGACGCGACAGACATATATGAATCAATGAGCCTCGGAACAAACGTAATGTTCGCCCACGCATTCAAGGTGCGCGACATGATGCTCGCAGAGCTACCCGACCGAGATTTCAGCCCCATGTGGGTGGGTGTGGACCAAGAGATCTCCAACTCCCTCAACACAAGCCTGTGGATCCCCAATGCCGGTGTCTACGGACAATATCTCTACGGAGGCTTTTTTCCGATACTGTCGACAGCCAACGACAACTTCGCACAGGCACTTGCCATAATATTCGACATCGCCAATCCGGAAATGGCTAAATCGATAATAAGCCGCACTCCATCAACTCCGTGGGGAATCACGACCATATATCCACTCATAAATGATTCAACATCTTCGCCCGATGTAAACGCAACCACCATCACCGGAGCGTTCTGGAATATAGCCTCCGCAAAAGCACGCAACATGAAAGCTGTGGAGAAAGGCATGGGCACAACCCTGCGTACGGCAGCTTTTTATGCAGCGTCGAAAGGCGTGTTAAATGATTCGTCGAGCAGAGCCGCCCGATATCCGGAATCTCGGGTATGGAATAGTCCGGGTATTGCCGCGATGGTGCTGCGTGTGATAATGGGTATGGATTTCAACACCGACGGTATATCTTTCAATCCCATCGTGCCAAGTTCGCTCCCGGGAGAAAAGAGATTATCCGGTTTAAAATATAAAGAAGCAACTCTCACCGTGAAGATTTACGGAACAGGAGAAAGCATAAAGACATTCAGCGTAAACACAGTGCCTCAGACAGATTATTTCCTGCCCGATACCCTGAAAGGCGATGTGACGGTTGAAATCACAATGGACAACCGCCCGGCAAAAGAATCGAAAATCGAGAACCAAGAATGCGAATTTATGCCGCCAACACCCTGCATAAACTGGACAGAGCCTTGCCGTGGACACATCTTAAACGACAGCGGCAATGTCAAATATATGACATACTTGAACAGCAATCTCATCGAAACCGTAAAATCTGACTCGGTATCATTCACGCCCCAAGGCGGATATTCACTGATGGATATCGTTCCGGTGACCGAATCGGGGATAACAGGATTCTCTTGCAAACCGCATGAATATGTATGTCCCGAAAACACAATTATAATTCCGGCATCCAGAATGAGCGCGACCGGCACTGCCCTTATTGCCGACCATAAACTTGCCGGAAAATTCGTAGAGACAACCACACGCTACAACACCGCGCTGCATTTCAACGTGAACGTCGAGAATGACGGCGACTATCTCCTTGATGTGAGATATTGCAACGGCAACGGAGAAATGGAAAACGGCGACAAGTGTGCTTTACGCCTTCTATACATCGACGGAGCCGAAGCCGGAGCCATCGTCATGCCTCAGCAGGGAGCCGGCAAGTGGGACACCCCTGCGTTCAGCAACATGATTCATGTGAAACTACGCAAAGGCACCAACCATCTTTCCCTGCGGTATTCGCTCGACAACATGAACAGCGAGACTAATACCGCATTAATCCAATATGCCCGAATTATCAAGCAATGAAACGAATAGGAATATTATCGGACACCCACAGCTGCTGGGATGAAAGATACGCGCTCCACTTTGACGGGTGCGATGAGATATGGCACGCCGGAGACATTGGCGACATCTCGATATTGCAGAAACTTGAAGAGCTCGCACCGGTGGTGAGAGCCGTTGCCGGAAACATCGATCACGGAACCGTGAGAAGGAAATGCCGTGAAATAGAAATTTTTGAAATAGAAGGAGTAAGAGTGCTGCTCACCCACATCGGCGGATATCCCGGAAAATATTACCCCGGCATAAAACCAATGTTAAAGAACAATGGCATAAAGCTATTTGTCGACGGACACAGCCACATACTGAAGGTCATGTTTGACCGGGAACTCGACACGCTGCACATAAATCCCGGTGCGGCAGGAACCCAAGGCTGGCAACAACAACGCACCCTCATAAAACTCACTATCGACAACGGTACCATGAAAGACCTTGAAGTAATAGAATTATCCAAACCATCAGTAAAATAAAATCCTATCCCAAACCTATCGACATGAAACATATCACCACTCTATCCTCCATTTCGTGCCTCGGCATTGCCATGTCGCTGAGTGCCGCCGGCACAATGTCGCCGGATTACAATCTATGGTATGAAGCTCCCGCATCACTGTGGGAAGAAACCCTCCCCACCGGAAACGGACGGATGGGAATGATGCCCTACGGCAATCCGACGCATGAGAAAATCGTGCTCAACGAGATCAGTATGTGGAGCGGAGCAAAAGCCAACTACGACAATCCCGAAGCAGCCACAAGCCTGCCTGAAATAAGACGACTGCTTGTCGAGGGGAAAAACGACTCGGCACAGCAATTGATGTACAAAACTTTCGTGCCCGACATTCCCACATCAGGCAAGACATACGGAGCCTATCAGACACTCGCCGACCTCAACATCGATTTCAAATATCAGTCGCCATCCTCTGAACCGACCGATTACATCAGGTATCTTGACTTGCGTGACGCCACGGCATACACGGAATACAAAATAGGCGACATCACCTACCGCCAAGAGTGCAGCGTGCCCCGAGGAAAGGAGGTAATGCTGTATCACATCTCAGCCTCATCACCGGGAGCCATCTCCTTCACAGCCTCTCTTTCGCGTCCGGAACGCGCCACAGTCGCCGGGGCGGGCAAAGACCGCATCATGATCAGCGGAACCCTCGAAAGCGGGATTGACGGACATGACGGAGTGAAATATGCCGCAGTCGCCGGGATAACCGCATCAGGAAGCGATGCCACAACCTCATCCACCGACTCAACCCTCACCGTGACCGGAGCCGACGAAGCATGGATAGTGATCGGAGCCGCCACGAGCTACCTCTATGGGGCAACCTACATGACTAAAGCGGAATATGATGTGAACAGCGCCATTTCATCCGGCAAAATAGCTCAAATACAAAAAGAGGGGCAAGAGAACCACAAAGCTCTGTTTGACCGTGCCACAGTAAAATTTGAAGAGAGCGACATATCCCGGCTCCCCACCAACAGGCGCATCGAGGAATTCCGCTACAAGGATGATCCGTCGCTCGCCGCTTTGTATTACAACTATGGCAGGTATCTGCTGATATGCAGCACTCTGCCGGGAGCACTCCCTCCCAACCTGCAAGGGTTATGGGCGAATGAAGTGTGGACTCCGTGGAACGGCGATTATCACACTAACATAAACGTGCAGATGAACCACTGGCAAGTAGAGCCTGGCAACCTGCATGAGCTCCACCGCCCCCTCATCGACCTGGTGAAACGCTCGGTCGAAAGCGGAGAGCACACCGCGAAAGTATTTTACGGCAACGATGCTCAGGGATGGGTGATGCACATGATGACCAATCCGTGGCAATTCACCGAACCGGGGGAGCACCCGTCATGGGGAGCCACAAACACCGGAGGAGCATGGCTGTGCGCCCACTTATGGGAACACTATCTCTACAGCCTTGACAAGCAATATCTTTCAGAAATATATCCAATCCTGAAAGGCGCGTCACAATTTTTCCATTCCACTATGATAAAGGAGCCACGGCACGGCTATCTTGTCACCGCGCCGTCATCATCGCCGGAAAACACGTTCTTCTTCGGAAAGGATTCCGTTGAGACGAGTGTGTGCATGGGACCCGCTATGGACTCACAGATCATCCGGGAATTATTCTCCAACACCATCGAGGCGGCAACCACATTGGGGGTCGACAGAGAGCTTGCCGATTCACTTTCAGAAGACTTGAAGTTGCTCCCACCCATACAGATAGGCAGCGACGGAAGAATCATGGAATGGCTCGAAGAATACAAGGAGGTTGACCCGCGACACCGCCACGTGAGCCACCTATATGCACTGCATCCCGGAAATGAGATTTCTCCCACAATGACACCACAGCTTGCCGAGGCTGCAAGAAAGACACTCGACACACGCGGAGATGCAGGCACCGGATGGAGCCGTGCATGGAAAATAAATTTCTGGGCGCGTCTCGGCGACGGAAACCGCGCATACTCGCTGTTCAAATCCCTTCTGACCCCGGCATACACTGCCGAAAAGCCGCATCATGGACCCGGGACATTCCCCAATCTGTTCTGCTCCCACCCGCCATTTCAGATGGATGGCAACTGGGGAGGGGCCGCAGGCATCGGAGAAATGCTCGTGCAGAGTCATGAAGGATTCATCAACCTGCTTCCGGCGCTCCCCGACGCTCTTGGCTCAGGCTCATTGCACGGATTCAAAGTGCGCGGCGGGGCGACCATAGAAGAAATGACATGGCACGATGGACGTGTGGAAAAAGTAATTTTGACCGGCGGTCCATCCCGTCAAATACGGCTACTCACCCCTTCCGGAGCCAAATCGGCGGTGCTCAACGGCAATGAATTCAAACCCTCGAAATTCATAGAATTCACGCTCAATGAAGGGGAAAGGGCTGAAATTTTGTTCAAATAATCTTTTTTATGTATCTTTGTGGACTTTAAATAATCCATTTTAGATAGATCAACATCAATATGGCACAACAAGAAGATCAATTCAAGAAAATAGTATCTCATGCCAAAGAGTATGGCTTCGTGTTCCCGTCAAGTGAAATTTACGACGGTTTATCGGCTGTTTATGATTACGGACAAAACGGAGTCGAGCTCAAGAACAACATAAAGCGTTACTGGTGGGACGCAATGACTCTCCTTCATGAAAACATCGTGGGCATTGACTCCGCGATATTCATGCACCCTACCATCTGGAAAGCTTCAGGCCACGTGGACGCATTCAACGACCCGTTGATTGACAATAAAGATTCAAAGAAACGCTATCGTGCCGATGTGCTGATCGAAGACGCTATAGCAAAAATCGACGATAAGATTGAAAAAGAGGTTGAAAAAGCCCGCAAACGCTTCGGTGAGTCTTTTGACGAAGCTCTCTTCCGCGAAACCAATCCGCGAGTTTGCGAACACAAAGCCAAACGCGACGCTCTTCACGAACGCTTCGCCAAAGCGATGAACGACAACAACCTCGACGAACTCCGCCAGATAATAATCGACGAGGAGATCGTGGATCCCATCTCAGGCACAAAGAACTGGACAGAAGTGCGTCAGTTCAACCTCATGTTCCGCACCGAAATGGGTTCTACCGCCGACGGCGCAATGACCGTCTACCTGCGTCCCGAAACCGCACAGGGTATATTTGTGAACTACCTCAACGTGCAGAAGACAGGACGTATGCGCATTCCATTCGGTATCGCACAGATCGGAAAGGCATTCCGTAACGAAATCGTGGCACGTCAGTTCATATTCCGTATGCGTGAATTCGAGCAGATGGAAATGCAGTTCTTCGTGCGTCCCGGTCAGGAACTCGAATGGTTCAGCAAGTGGAAAGAAACCCGTTTGAAATGGCACAAAGCACTCGGACTCGGTGACAAAAAATACCGTTACCACGATCACGAAAAGCTCGCCCACTATGCCAACGCGGCTACCGATATCGAATTTGAGATGCCGTTTGGATTCAAAGAAGTGGAGGGTATCCACTCACGCACCAATTTCGACTTGTCGCAACACGAAAAATTCTCAGGCAAGAAAATACAATACTTCGATCCGGAGCTCAACGAAAGCTACACTCCGTATGTGATCGAGACCTCAATCGGCGTCGACCGTATGTTCCTGTCGGTTCTTTGCTCAAGCTACGAAGAGCAAGCGCTTGAAGGTGGCGACACCCGCGTGGTGCTCCACTTGCCTGCCGCTCTCGCCCCGGTGAAATGCGCCGTTATGCCGCTTGTGCGCAAGGACGGTCTTCCCGAAAAGGCTCGTGAGATTGTCAACGACCTGAAGTTTGACTTCCCCACCCACTACGAGGAGAAGGATTCTATCGGAAAGCGCTACCGCCGTCAGGATGCCATCGGAACACCGTTCTGCGTGACCGTTGACCATCAGACACTTGAAGACAACACAGTCACCCTTCGCGAACGCGACTCTATGGAGCAGAAGCGAGTGGCTATCGCCGACCTTCACAAGCTTATCCATGACACGGTAAGCATCAACTCACTACTCCGCAAACTTGGATAAACACATATTTTACTATTTATGAAATTACGCAAACTATTAATTGCCGCAGTCGCTGTCATGGGGCTATCCTCATTGACATCATGCAACTATAACTCTCTTGTAGAAAAACAGCAGAGCGTGGATCAGAGCTGGGCTGAGGTGGAAAACCAGTATCAACGTCGTTCCGACCTCATCCCCAACCTTGTATCTACCGTAAAAGGATACGCAGCCCACGAAGAAGGCACATTCACCAAAGTGACCGAAGCCCGCGCAAAAGCCACTTCTGTGACCATTGATGCCGACAACCTGAATGAAGAGACTTTGGAAAAATTCCAAAACGCTCAGAATGAGCTGACCGGAGCCTTGAAATCTCTTCTTGCAGTCACCGAAGCATATCCTGACTTGAAAGCCAACGAGAATTTCAAAGACCTGCAAGTACAACTTGAGGGCACGGAAAACCGTATCGCCACTGCTCGTGGACGTTACACCGAATCGGTGAAGGATTACAACACCTCCATCAAAAAATTCCCCACTATGATATATGCGGGATGGTTCGGATTCTCCCCTAAACCCCAGTTCAAAGCTGTTGCCGGTGCCGAAACAGCTCCGGTAGTACAATTTTAATCTATAAGTTTAGATGAAGAAATTCCCATTTTTCGTATTAGCCGTTATTGCCTGCATCTCCATCATCTCCTGCAAAAGCGAAGAGGAGACATGGGAGAAATATGCTGATTGGCGCGAGATAAACAACGAGTGGCTTAAAGAACAAGAAAACCTGACTGTGGACGGCGAGCTCTTCTACGAAAAGCTCACCCCCAATTACGACAAGGGCAATTACATCCTTGTGCATTGGTTCAATGATCGTGAAGAGACCAAGAACAATCGGCAGCCCTACTACACGTCGACTGTCGACGTGAAGTATATAGGCAGACTTTACAACGACGAGCCATTTGACTCCAGCTACAACAACACCACCTACGGAGACTCGATATTCCGTACCCAAGTCAACGGTGTCATAGCCGGATGGACCGCAGTCCTGCAGCAGATGCACATAGGTGATTCCGTCGAGGTGGTCATCCCTTACCAATCAGCCTACGGAGCGTCATCGTCAGGCATAATCAACCCTTACAGCAACTTGAAGTTCAACATCAAGCTGGTCGACATTCCTTACTGGGAGGCTAAACCATAATCATCCCCATTTTTATCATTTAACCTTTTTATCTTATGTGTGGAATAGTAGGATACATTGGCTCACAACAAGCTTACCCGATCCTTATAAAGGGATTACATAGATTAGAGTACCGAGGATATGACAGCGCGGGAGTGGCGCTGATTAATGATAAAGACGAATTGCACGTCTACAAAACCAAGGGAAAAGTAAATGACCTTGAAGCATTCTGTGTATCAAAAGATACCACAGGCTCAGTGGGTATCGCTCACACACGATGGGCAACCCACGGAGAGCCAAACGACATAAACGCACACCCTCAATTCAGCCCGAGCGGTAAAATCGCGATAGTCCATAACGGAACTATCGAGAATTACAGCGTGCTCAAACAGGCATTGGAAGAACATGGATGCGAATTCCGCAGCCAAACCGACACTGAAGTGGTGGTGCAGTTGATTGAATATATCCAGTCGACCAACCAATGCTCGCTCATCGACGCAGTGCGTGAGGCTCTCAACCAGGTGATAGGCGCATACGCTATCGCGGTGATCGACTCCGACGATCCCGACACGATCATTGCAGCCCGCAAAAGCTCGCCGCTTGTAATCGGAATCGGCGATGGGGAAACATTCATCGCATCCGATGCTACACCCATCATCGACTACACCAACCGGGTAGTGTACCTCCGAGATGATGAAATTGCGATAATCACCCGCGACGAGCCGCTGCGTGTCATCACAAATGACAATCAGGACTCGACTATCGACATCCAGACACTCCGCCTGTCAGTGTCACAACTGGAAAAAGGCGGCTATCCCCACTTCATGCTCAAGGAGATCTTTGAGCAGCCCAACTCTATCATGGACTGCATCAGGGGCCGCATTGTCAACAACGCTTCGGAGGTAAAACTGTCGGGCATCATCGATCACCCCGACCGTTTCATCAACGCCGACCGCATCATTATTGTGGCGTGTGGCACCTCATGGCACGCCGGACTCATAGGCGCGCGAATGTTTGAGACGATAGCCCGCATCCCCGCTCAGGTGGAATATGCCAGCGAATTCCGTTACAGCAATCCGGTAATCACTCCTCGCGACATCGTGATGGCAATTTCCCAATCGGGAGAAACCGCCGACACTCTCGCTGCAATAAAACTCGCCAAGGAAAAAGGAGCGTTTGTTTATGGAGTGTGCAACGTGATCAGCTCGTCCATAGCCCGCGAAAGCGATTCCGGAACCTATATCCATGTAGGTCCTGAGATAGGCGTGGCATCAACCAAGGCATTCACAGGACAGGTGACCGTGCTTGCGATGCTCGCCCTTGCGATAGGAAAACTACGAGGCACAATCTCAGCCGAGAAAGTGGCTGAAGTGGCTAATTCAATAATTGAACTGCCCGAATTGATAAAGCAGACACTCAAACTGAATCCTCAGATTGAACGCCTCTCTTCAATATTCACCTACGCCCACAACTTCCTTTATATGGGTCGAGGCTACAACTATCCGAGCGCGCTCGAAGGAGCATTGAAACTGAAAGAGATAAGCTACATCCACGCCGAAGGCTATCCCGCAGCCGAGATGAAACATGGACCGATCGCGCTTATCGACCGCGAGATGCCGTCAGTGTTCATCGCCCCAACCGATGAGCTCCACGAGAAAATCATCTCCAACATCCAGCAAGTGAAAGCTCGCGGAGGTTCAGTTATAGCCATCGTTACCGAAGGCGACACGACCATCCCGGCAATCGCCGACCACACTTTGGAGATTCCCAAAGTGCCCGAGTGCATCTCCCCGATTATCGTATCGATTCCTCTGCAATTGCTCGCCTACCACATCGCCGTAATGAAAGGATGCGATGTAGATATGCCACGCAATCTTGCCAAATCAGTTACTGTAGAATAAGTTACATACGGAGCAAAATTTCCTGATGAATTTTTCGGGAAATTTTGCTCCATATTTTTGCTCATTTAAATCAAAGTTTGTAACTTTGCAGCACTAAATCTTGCGCACGTGGCGTAATTGGTAGCCGCGCTAGACTTAGGATCTAGTGTCTAACGACGTGGGGGTTCGAGTCCCTTCGTGCGCACAAAGCCGACAGCAATCGCTGCCGGCTTTTTCATTACCCAATTGCAGAAGCGCCCCCCCGCGATTGCAGTCAACTCCACACTCGCTTCACTCGTGTGTGGCTGCTTATCTCTGCCTGACTATTAGCTTCGCAGAAGCTATATAGTCTCGCCCATACGAATCCGCAAGGGTTCATCTTTGGGTAGCCGTACGCCGAGAATAGCGAGTGTGCGAATCCGCAAGGATTCATCTTTGGGTAGCCGTGGGCCGAGCATAGCGAGACCCACGGAAAGCGTTGGTTTACAAATTGTTTCTGAAAGAATCATCTATATATACATTCGGCGATTTGCAATCAGGAAATAACCAGATAATGAATCTTTCAGATTCATCATCTGAATACAGACAAAAAAACTACCATAAATGCCGTGCAACGGCAATGCAATCGTAGCTCCGCCACGAGGCGAAGCCGAGGCGCGGAGAAAGGGGCACAAACAAACGGGCGTCGAAGACGTCCACCAATTTCAACCAATAAAAATACCCAAGACAAAATCGGTCAGTATGACCGCAAGATGTCCCAGTATGTAGCGCCAGCGGAATGCCGGGTAAAGAATGCCGTGTAATCCGGGTTTTATGTTGATACTGGGTTATGAGTTTATTCCGCATTGTTCGTGTTGTATGAGAGGCGGTCAGTATGACCGCAAGAGCCCAGCCCGGTATGTAGCGTCAGCGGAATGCCGGGTAAAGAATGCCGAGTCAATCCGGGTTTTATGTTGATACTGGGTTATGAGTTTATTCCGCATTGTTCGTGTTGTAATAGAGGCGGTCAGTATGACCGCAAGAGCTTAGCCCAGTATGTAGCGTTAGCGAAATGCTGGGTAAATTGGTCGATAATTAAAATCAAGCTCTGTAAGAGCGAACCATTGTATCGTTCCTCCGGAACTCCATATATT
>JAMPGZ010000030.1 GCA_023663655.1 Lachnospiraceae bacterium | reverse complement strand
GAGCACAACCTTGCCAAGGTTGGGGTCGCGGGTTCGAGTCCCGTTTTTCGCTCAAATGATTTGAATGAATGTCCGGGTGGTGGAATTGGTAGACACGCTACTTTGAGGGGGTAGTGGCCGTTCGGCTGTGTGAGTTCGAATCTCATCTCGGACACTTTAAAATCCGCAAGTTATTGAATTTCAATGCTTGCGGATTTTTTTTTGTATAGACTTTAATCTTGTGTGACGAAAAAAGAGTATGAAAACCGGACTTGTGCTTGAAGGCGGAGCCATGAGAGGGCTGTTCACTGCCGGAGTTATTGACGTGATGATGGAGAACGGCATCGATTTCGACGGACTCGTTGGTGTGTCGGCTGGATCAAGTTTCGGATGCAATTTTAAGTCACGTCAGCCGGGACGTGTGTTGCGCTACAATCTTCGTTTCTGCAAGGATCCGCGTTACATGGGTGTGCGCTCGCTACTCTCTACCGGCGATCTTGTGGGTGCTGAGTTTGCCTATCACACCCTTCCTCTTGAACTTGATATTTTCGATTGTGCAGCTTTCGAGTCTAATCCTATTGAATTCCATGTGGTGTGTACTGATGTGTTGACCGGCAAGCCGGTGTATTACCTGATGGATAAGGTGGATTATGATTCGCTGGAATGGCTTCGTGCGTCGGCATCGATGCCTATTGTGACACGTCCGGTGAAAGTTGCCGATGGACACATTCTGCTCGATGGCGGAATAAGTGATTCAATTCCTCTTGAATATTTCATGAATTGCGGCTTCGGGCGCAATGTGGTTGTGCTCACGCAGCCGCTCGACTACAGGAAGACGCCGGCGAAAAGGTGGGTGTTCTCGACCTTCATGCGGCGTTATCCGGCAATTGTGGACGCGATGGCACGTCGGCATGAGATGTACAACGCCCAGCTCGATTTCGTGCATGACCGTGTGGCGGCGGGCGATGCGTTTGTCATTGCTCCTCCTGCTCCGCTGCCTATAGGCAGGGTGGAAATGAATCCGGATAAGATGAAGCGCGTCTACTCGATAGGGCGTGATATATGCACGTCGCTCCTTCCGCAGCTCCAGGATTTTCTGGCAAAGTAGGGTGTTCAGGCGCTTGCTGCCGCAGGGATAGACTGGCGAATTTTGAATCCCACTCTTGCCATGATGATGCTCATCAACGGGGTGAGAAGATTGAATATGCAGCAAGGGAAATAGGCGAGCGTGCTCACGCCAAGCACCATTGACTGAGTGAGACCGCATGAATTCCAGGGAACCAGCACCGAGGTCACGGAAATAGAGTCCTCCATGGAGCGGCTCAGCAATCGCGGTTCAAGTCCGTTGCGACGGTAAAGCGAGCGATACATATTTCCGGTTATGATCAAAGACAGGTATTGGTCGCCGGTGGCGCAGTTCATGGTGATGCCGCTTGCTACTGTAGCTCCGACGATGCTCGTGCGTTTACGCAAGCGGCGGGTGAAGGAGTCGGTGAGCTTTGTGAGCATTCCTGTGCCTATCATCACCGAGCCGAATACCATGGCGCTGAGCACGAGAAACACAGTGGGGAGCATTCCCAGCACGCCGCCTGTTGCCACAAGCTCGTCAAGGGCATTGTTGCCCGTCGCCATGTCGGCGCCGCTCCACACTGAGGATGCGAGCTCCGCCACGCTCATTCTTATTTGAGGCTGGAACACGAAAACTCCGACCGCTCCAAGGAATCCTGCGGTGAGCAGGACGATGAAAGTGTGGATGCGCAAGGCGATCATGATCAGTGTCACAAGCGGAATGAGAAGGGTGTAAGGCGATATGCTGAACGTGGAGTGTAGGGCGTTGAGCAGCGGCGCGGATTCCGGTGAGGAGTGAAGAGGCGTGAGGAACCCTACGGCAATGTAGACCAGCAAGGCTATCGTCATGGCGGGAACGGTTGTGAACATGAGGTAGCGGATGTGGTCGAAAAGATCCACTCCGGCTGTCGATGAAGCTACTACTGTGGTGTCGCTGAGCGGGGAAACCTTGTCGCCGAAATAGGCTCCTGAGATGATGGCTCCGGCAATCCAGGGATCGCTGTAGCCGAGAATGCGCCCGATACCTATGAAAGCTACTCCGATGGTGGCTATCGTGGTCCATGAGCTTCCGGTCATCACCGAAATGACCGAGCATACCATGCAGGCTATGAACAGGAATAGTTTGGGCGACAGGAAGTGAAGCCCGTAGGCGATGAGTGTGGGCACTACTCCCGACAACATCCATGTGGTAGCCACGATCGCGATGCATATCAGTATCGGTATTGCCGGCAATATCTGTATGGCGCTTCGGCGTAGTCCCAAACCGAGGTAACGGCGTGAGGCTATTCGCCCTGCGGTGGCGAGTGATAGAGCTATTGCCGATGCCGAGAGCAGAATCCACGGACCGAGTGAGAAAACTCCGTCAGCGCCGCTTACGATTATGACAGTGAGCAGGCTGGCTATAAGAAACGAAAAAGGGATTATGGAAACTGTCAATGACGGCTGATTGCGTTTGCCGAAAAATGCTGATATATTCAACTGTTTAATTATGAGTTATGGTTATAAGCGCTTATGAAAGGCGCATAATTGTTTTTTATTTATGCGCAAAATTACGAAAAAATCCACATTTGTGTAATAAAAGAGATAGGCTTACGCATATAAAACCTGCAAAATCCCCACAAATCATGTTAAAACAACGAGAGACCGGCGTGAACTGGTCACGCACGGTCTCTCTATCGCAGGTATGAAATAATCCTTTATTTGATGACAAGATTGGTCACGCCGTTCTGTTTTGTCAACGGTTCTCCGTTGAGAGCGTCAATTGTGACGTTGTCAAGCAGCAGTCCGTCCACATGATTGAGGGTGATGCCGGTGTCGGCACGGAAACGTGAATTCTTGATCTGCACATTCTTCATCGGCATTTCGGGAAGTCCGTTGAAGAAAGCTGCGCGCTTGGCGCTGCGGCAGGTGATGTTGTTCATATATATGTCTTTGAACGACGGGGTCTCTTCGGTCACAGGCACTGCAGTGGCATTGCCTTTTCCTCCGTAATAGAGGTCGAAAATAAGTGCATCGCCTGCTATGTCGCTCATCTTCACGTCATCGATATAAATGTTTTCAACGACTCCGCCACGTCCGCGTGTTGACTTGAAGCGTAGACCTACATCGGTGCCGATGAATAGGCAGTTTTTCACAACGATATCTTTTGCTCCACCCGACATTTCAGAACCGATCACAAATCCGCCGTGTCCATGGTACACTGTACAGCCATCGATGAGCACGTTGCGGCAGGGTATGCCACGGTCGCGACCATCCTTGTCTTTTCCTGACTTGATGCAGATTGCGTCGTCGCCCACGTCAAAGGAGCTGTTGACAACAAGCACATTGTTGCAGGACTCGATGTCGATACCGTCGCCGTTCTGAGCATACCAGGGATTGCGCACTGTCACATTGTCGATGATGAGGTTTTCGCAAAGGAAAGGATGCAGATTCCAAGCGGGTGAGTTTTCAAAAGTGGCATCTTTCAACATCACGTTCTTGCAGTTGATGAATGACAACAATACAGGGCGCAGGAAGTCATGCACATACTCGATTTTGGCTTTGTCGCCACCATGGGCTTGTGCCTGAAGATTTTTGTCCTCGTAGACTTCGCGGATGCGTTCGTTGGGGAACCATATATCGCCTCTTTGATTTACCGCTCCATCCTTCAACAGCGATTTCCATTGGGCATCGGTCATTTTGCCCTTCTTGACCGGACGCCAGCATTGTCCGTTGCCGTTGATGGTTCCGAAACCTGAAATCATGATGTTCTCTTTGTCACGTGCCGAAAGCGGCGACATCGCGCGGTGAGTGCTTAGTCCTTCCCAATTGGATGACTGCACAGGGTAGTCGGCAAGATCTTCCGAGAACAGGATGAGTGCTCCGCGTTCAAGGTGGAGGTCCACGTTGCTTTCGAACTGAATAGGTCCGGTGTACCATATTCCTTCGGGCACCACGAGATGTCCGCCCCCTTTTTGGGCGAGGTGTGTCATAGCTTTTGTAAAAGCTTCAGTGTTTTTTGTGACACCGTCGTTAACACCGCCAAAATCCGAAATCTTTACTGTGTAAGCGGGGATTGCAGGTGCGGTGACCGGCTGGAGTTTAAGAGGTAGATTTTTGTAATAGCCTGAAAAATCAGTTTGGGCTTGTGCATTCAGTGTCGTTATTGACAATAACGCGATTGCACCGAGAATGAAGTTGCGTAATTTCATGATTCGTTTTTCGCATTGGTTATTAAATTGATACAAAGATACGCTTTTTGGCATTTTTGTGAAAACAAACTGCTATTTTTGTGGTAATATTCACAATAATATTCAGTGCCATGGGAAAAATAATATTGCAGTTCATATTGTGCGTGCTCCTTTGCGGATGGCAATTGGCTCATGCAGAGGTTGGTGCGGCGGACTTAACGAAACTGGTGGAGTTGCGCGGTGATTCCACCGTGATTTTCGACGGTAACCGTTACGCCCTGAGCCGGTCGGTGCTTTATCTTGACGGCTCGCTTGAAGATGCGTCGTCGCCATTCGTGTTCAATGACGTAAAAGAGGCGCTTCGGTCTGTGCAGAATGCATCGGGTGAGGAGGTCACACTGCTTGTTGCCCCATGGGTGTATTGGCTTGATGATCCTGACGATCCAGTGATAAGGCGTGATGCTTCCAACAGCAATGGCGTTCCGTATGGAGTGGAGGTGAAGTGTGACACGCTTAAAATAATAGGTCTTGCTGCCGATCCGGCGAATGTGGTGTTTGCCGTGAACCGAGGGCAGACTCAGGGGGCGTTGGGCAATTTTACGATGATGCATTTCATCGGGGCTTCGCTTGAATTGGAGAACATGACTTTCGGCAATTATTGCAATGTGGATCTTGAATATCCTCTTCGCCCGGAATTGAACAGAGCTAAGCGGCGTGATGCCATTGTGCAGGCTCAGATCGGTATATGCGGTGGCACTGACCGATTGTTTGCACGGAATTGCCGTTTTATAAGCCGTCTTAATATGTGCCCGTTTGTGGGTGCGAGGCGGTCGCTTTTCAAGGATTGCTATATGGAGTGCACCGATGATGCCCTTGCCGGATCGGCGGTGTATCTCGACTGCCGTTTCACTTGGTTCAGCACCAAGCCGTTTTACGGTACGGCAAAGACCGGGGCAGTGTTCCTGAATTGTGACATAGACCTCCGGAACTCCACGTCGCAGTATATCACCAAAGTTCCCGGTATGGTGACGATGATTGACACACGCTTTCACCGCGTGGACCGACAGGGAAGGTCAAGACTTGCATTGCAGTGGACACGTGATGCGTCGCATCACACCTGCTACCAGAGTGGAGTGACTGTCGACGGGAAAAGTTATTTCATAGATGCCGAGCGTCCGCAGTTGAGTGTTGACCTAACAGGTAAACCGTTGCTTGATGCCTATAAGGTGGTTCATGAGGGGCGGGTGGTGTACAATACTCCCAATCTTCTTGCCGGTGACGATGGATGGGATCCGCTTGGCGTGCGTCCTGAGATAGAGAGATTGCAAGTGTTGACCGGGCGTAAACTGCTGGGTATTCCCGTGATGGCTGATTTCGGAGCGAAGGGGTTGGCGATGGAAGCATCGGGTGACCGAATTGAGTTGTCGCCCGTCTATCGCTTGTGGGGTGATTATAGTTGTGACGGCTCTGTTTTTCAGGGTGGGACTAAATGGGCATTTCCTGACTGCGTGAAGCTTTATGCCCGGAACGATGGATCGATGTCATGCGTGAGCGGCAATGTCATCCCTAAGAAGATTACGGGAGAGGTGGCTATGACTCATGATTTCGGTTGGCAGGGAAAAGTGTCGGTCACGGTTGCTCCGTATCTGTTTGAGGCTCCTCGATTTGTCATGGAGCCGAGCATAAAATATGATAAAAGAGAGAGGGGGCTGAAGGTTGACTATTCTTTGGCTCCGATAAATTATGATGACAGTTTCATCGCATGGTATCGCTGTGATGCCGATGGCGACACAATCAGGGTGAAGCATGGACGTGCTTCAAAGGCGGCTGTGTATCATCCGGTTTATGCCGACAAAGGGTGTCGCGTCTTTGCCATTGTCACTCCGAAGGGTGATGACACCAAGCCGGGAGAAAGGGTTGTGGTGGAATTTGGAGAGATGATAGGAGGTGGGCATCTTCGCGGTGCTGAGAAGACTCAGCGCAGTCTCGCCACTGACTTTTCCGATCTGCCGGTACACTATCAACCTAAGTTGGGTAAGGGAATTTGGACATTTGACGCTTATAAGCCTCTCGACACTGCTGAACATGACTGGACGGCTCAGCCCGAGCGTGGATGGTATTATGGCTCCGGTACTGACGGTGCAAAGGGTATAGGCATTGTGCAGATGACCAAAGGTGCGAGGATGTTCTATGAGCCTTACCGTGACAAATGCCGCGATATGTCGGTGTCGATGACTGTTGAGCCGTGCAAACCTGCGGGTCAGGGTTTTGGCAGCGCTACGGGGCAGTATATGGATGTGTATATCAAGTTTGACCCGTCGGCATTGTCGGGCTATGCGTTGCGCATAGAGCGCACGCCCGATTATGACCGTGCCGTGGTGTTCTCGCTTGTGCGTTATGACAATGGCGTGGTGACGCCCATAAGCGATGCTGTCGCGTCGAGTTGTTACCGCACTGAGTGCAATATCAATCTTGCGATAAAGGACGGAGTGTTTACCGCAACGGTGAGCACCACCGCCCCCGTTGAGTCGCGTGCCGGAGTGATGGAAAGCGTGGCTCTGTCGGCACCGGTTGAGCCGAACGATTATTCGGCGCTTGGCATCCAGCACACCGGCTCCACCGGCGCAAGCGCGTCGCTCATCAGCAACCTTTACGCTGAGTGGAAATAATCGCGTTACCGAGGTAGCTCGATGGTGGGCGGCTCGTTGACCTAAGATCTTTAGGGGCACTCTTTGCAGAGTGCATTTTATGTGTGCATCCTACCGGGCACGGCTCGCATAGTCTCGCCGTACCACGGTTAAGCATAAGCACCGCCTTACAGGCGATCAGGCAGTGTATTCTGAAAGTTGAGGATGAGTGCTGGGCAAAAAATCTCAGCCAAAATCAAACGGTACTTGGCTGAGATTTTTTTCGATTAATGCAGAGGGTTAGATGGCTTCATCTTCGACGGTTTCGAGGTAGGCGGGAGTGTTGGAGGTGACTGCTTCGAGTTTCTTCATTATTGAGAATATGAAGATCGCTGAGATGCAGCATATCACGATGAGGATGCCCCACAAGGTTGCAACCGAGATCTTACTACAAAGTATAATAGACATAATGCTGTCATATATTTTGATTGTAAATATTACTGATTAATTATTATGTGTACTGTGTTTCGATTTCCATTTTTTGCGTTTTGTTTCCCAAATGAATTCTCCTGTGGAATTTATATAACCTTCTCGGTCATATTTTGTGCCAGAAATTTTTGCATAGGCAAGACCATTCTGAAAATTAGATATTTCTGAAAATTTAAAGGGAATTATTATTTCAAAATCCGTGTTTATTACACCCCACTCTCCATGTTGTTTAACGACAGCCATATTTTCATGAAATGTTTTTACTGAATCATATTTTTCCTCTGTAACTATTTCGAAATCAGGATTCATGAAAGTCCAAAATGCTTCATCACCAATGTGACCTTTTACGCCCGCAAAACCTTCAGAAAAATTAGTTGCATCTCCGAAAACTTCACCTTTAGTGTTTTCATCTCCAAAGAAAGTTATGGAGTTATCATTATTATAATCAGTAGCATATTTGCCATCTTTGTTTATGTAAGAATAGCCGAGATGTACCCCATAAAGTTTAGGAAAACTATAAAGATATAAGTCATTATTTTCTGGATAACCATTAAAAGCATAGCCAGTATATGATCTTGTTGCTATTTTAAATGGGCTTATTGGACCAATTATGATATTTCCATTTAAATCTATTAGAGTCCATATTCCTCCATTGTCTGACATTTTTCCATCTGCGTCGATATCTATATCAAATTCAAGACTCCATGTCAAATCTTTTTTGGTGAAGTCATGAACATAGCTCCATCCTCTTTCTTTTATATAATCGCCTTTTTGATTAATTAAAGAAATATCGTTTGTATTGCCGGAACTATCAGGATATTCCGATACAATAGCTACTCCTTTATAGAATGGATTGGCGGAAAGAAATTTAGCCGGAATGATGGTATCTCCTTTAATATTTTTGTATCCAAATTTTTTTGTTGATTCATTCATATATGGATATTTATTTTCAGATAATCTAATATTTTCAAAGTAGAACTCATTGAATCCTATGTCTTTATGTATAAAATGCCAAAAAAAATCTTCATAATCATTTTCATGCCACAATCGAGGGCAATAATCGCTATCGATAATCAATTTATTTATTGTATCTACAACTAAATTATTTTTGGTGTCGATAAATCCATAGGTCAGATTTATATGTCTGTTTAATATTTTTACATCAGTAATAATGAGAGCGTAACCATCCTCGGAAAAATTACCGACATACTTATATTGGGGTTTGATTTTGATGTTTCCAATACTGTCAATAAACCCAAATAAACCGTCTTCCTGCACTCTGAATAGTTTTTCCGGTTTCGAAGAGCAACTATAGATGATAATGCAACTTAAAATAGAAATTAGTAGGGGAATCTTTTTCATAAATTTAAAATTAAAAATTTAACTATGATTGAAATAAGAGGTGATGACTTTTTCTAAGAAGGCATTTCGACAGGAACTTTTTATTAGACAAAAATTTATTGTTTCCATTGCAGTATCTGTTTGTTCCCAATCCCCTGAAAACGGTTAAATTAAAAAAATAAAGGTGTGAGGATTGTATCTTGTCCTTCATTCAATTCTCAGGTCTTGGCGTACCTACACTTTCGAATAAAAGACGACAGCCCCACACCGATTAAGCATATACATTTCTCCCTCTCGGGAGTGGGTATAGCTACCGATGCAGGTGCCATTGTCAATTCATCTTCGAAAGTGTTGCAAACCGCCAAGTTTGAGAATTGAAGATAGAATTTCAATAACACCTTTGATGGATTATTCCATCAATTCAACGAAAAGTTGAATCCAGCGAGGCTGTCTTTACAGCCTTAGTGGTGAATTCAAGTGCAAATATGGTAAAAAAGATTGAAATTAGAAAAATAGATATGTTAAATGTGCGTGTGGTTGGGAGATGATATTGGCTACTGGGGACGAGTCGTCGTATTACGAAACCGCAGACGAACCGAGTAGTGGTGCGTCTGCGGTTTGTTTAGAGAATAGTCGGTTAAAATGATGCAGTAGCGTAGTCTTTTGCAAGAGTGTGGATGCCGTTCAGAATTATTTGCTCGCGGTCTTTGGATGGCTTTTTAAATCCATTTATGTAATTGCGTAGCAATGATGCGTCGATGCCAATCATTTTTGCAAATTCAGAAATTTTAATCTCTTTATGTGTGAGGAAGAAACGCTGCAGTGCCGTCGGTTCTGCGTTTTCGTCCGCAAAACTTTCAAAGCTGATGTCTTCGTCAAGTTCTCTCCAATGAATACCGCGAAATCCAAACTTGTAGTTCATGCGTTCTTCCAACCCGGCATTCCTTAGGTTCGGATACCAGAGTAAGGATTGGCGGTATTCTTTTCCGCTCTCATCCACTCCGTAGATGTAGTCGGTGTCAAACCATATTCGGGTAATCTTCATATCGCATTACTTATTAAAATATTCGTTCCATTTGTCAAAAATATCCTGCTTACGGTCGGCAATAGCTCTTTTGATTTTGCGGAGATCTCCAGCCTTAATGTTATAACATTCGCGTTCAATGAATGTTTCAGAGCCATTGTCCCAATCAAATGTGGCATATCCGTCAGCACCCTCTACGTGTACGTGGATCGGATCGTGTTCTTTGCTCCAAAAGAAAAAAACTGTAACCGTAGAGATTGAATATTTCAGGCATAGGGATTGATTTTATGGATGCAAATATAGGTATTATTTTTGATACCATAAAATAATTGAAGTAAAAAAGGTATCTCATTGCAGAGTGCGTTTTTTGGGGTATCCTACCGGGTACAGGCATTGTCTTTCAGACATTTTGTGGCTTTCCGGGGGCTTGGCTCGGTGATTGGCGGACATCTTCGACGCCCGTTTGGTTTGTGCCCCTTTCTCCGCGCCTCGGCTTCGCCTCGTGGCGGAGCTATTATTGCATTGCCGTTTCACGGCAGTCATGTCCTTTTTCCGTGCCTGACGGCACTATGCAGGTTTATTGCCCAAACTTTAATGTGATTTTACCGGATGCTGATGAAAATTTTTTGATAAAGTGGGTGCTATCGCTGCATTATGGCGATTTGAGTGGGTAATTTTGCGGTAAAGTTTTTGCGATACACTGCGGATATATCTTGGATTTACGGAAATTTGAGTATATTTGCGTTGCCGAGAGCGGCAACATGTTTAAAATTAGAGAAAAAAGTGCCTTGTCTCTTGTGAAATCGCCAAATTGAACAAAGAATATCCGGGGCACGGGGACAGCTCATATAATGTGGGCTGCCTATCCGTGCGTGTATTCAGGTGTTTGGCGATACCTACAAGAGAGCAGGATGGGCA
Source organism: Lachnospiraceae bacterium (assembly GCA_023663655.1). Taxonomy (GTDB): domain Bacteria; phylum Bacteroidota; class Bacteroidia; order Bacteroidales; family Muribaculaceae; genus Muribaculum. Next base: position 23,720 of record JAMPGZ010000030.1, on the reverse strand, counting down.
GTCCGCTTTTTTTGTATAGAATCATATTATGTTTAACATCTCTGACAGTCTGCCGCCGGAGAACTCTAATAAAATTCGCCATGAAAAAATTTTTGAAAATTTTGGGGATACTGGTGCTGGTGATATCATTAGCATCCTGCTCTAAAGAGGAACAGCATGAAGACCGAATTGTGACAGATTTAAATGAAATTTTTGATCCTGAAGATGAGACATACACAGATTGGAATCATACAGAGGTTGATGAGGATCTGATGGAAGCGTTTGGATTGTATTACGATTATGATATTAAGGCTTTTCGGCAGAAATATGAGTATTATGCCAAAAATGATAAGAATCATGAAAAAAGAAAGAGCAGGGAGCCCCTTAATCCTATAAAAGGTCATCTGATTATGATGGTTTTATTGTTGGTTGCCGGGGAAGGATATCTGCTCTATGCAACGTATGTTCAGGCTAAAAAGTTACATAGAATAGTGTGGATATGGATGGTGAACTGCATAATGGGAGGGGGATTGGCTTCTTTCATCGTTTTGTCGCTCTCCTCGCCTTTGGAATTTGATAAGGATTTGGATATCAGACAAGAACCTGATTTATTGGGCACGGCTATGTTTGTAGTGAATTTATTTGTAATACTAATAATTGCAGTTGGAGTGAATCTCTACATAAATATGTTAAGGAATCCTAAGATAGTGACTGATTTTTTTAACTGATAACATGATAAAAAGATAGCTTTCGTCTTGTTATGGCGAAAGCTATGGTTAATTTTGCATCAAAAATAAATGATTATGGAAAAAGAAAAAAATGTAATTGCAACGCTCCAGGAGCTGTTGGCAGGAAGAAACGCCGATTTCGACGCGAGCAAGTCGATTAAGATTGTCCGCCATGCCGATTCGCGAAAAGACCTCCCCATTGAGGGTAAAACCTATCGAACCACATTGCTTGATCTGTACCGCTATGACAAGGATATGTTTATGAGGTATCAGAATGAGCAACTGAAGGGAACCTTTGACAAAACCGATTATATCGTGGTTTGTGTGGGGACACAGAATACCAAGGCACGCTTTGTTGCGGTGTATAAAGTAGGCGAAATCGTGCCGTCGCCCTATGACAGCCGCTGTTGTCTGCTCAACCTTCAGGAGGTGGATGATTTCCGTTTTCTTGCCGATAGGGTGACTATCGAGTGGGGTAAAGCCACAGTAGCATGGCATCAGGATTTCCGGAAGCAGCTCAAGCCGGTGACTCGCATTGACGAGGGATTTGAAGATGCCGATGGAGTGCCTCAGTTTAAGAGCTATGAGGATGTGTTGTTGCCTTACAACGAGCTTAAAGCGATCTTCTCAAAAGAAGCCGAGAGCTGGAAAAATCCGCTTCAATCCGTGAACGGCATTTATCTTATTCAGGATACCAAGACCGGGAAGCAGTATGTTGGGAGCACCTATGGACCGGAGGGAATATGGGGCAGATGGAAATGCTATTTTACCACCGGCGGTCATGGCGGAAACAAAGATCTTGAAAAGTTAATCGCGGATGATCCTGAATATGCTCAACACTTCCAATGGTGCATACTTGAGATTATGTATCTCGGTGTTACTGAGGAGTATGCGATAGAACGAGAGAATCTGTATAAACGTAAATTCATGACCCGCGAATTCGGGTATAATAACAATTGATTATGAGTGAACGCCGTAGCCAGGCATACGTGTTACGCCGCTATATGTGGCTGTATGAGACTCTGTTGAGCTCGGGAGGTGCGACCTTCGAAGAGATAGATCGATTGTGGCAACGCTCCTCGCTGGGCGACGGATTGCCGTTGCCTCACAAGACTTTCGAGAATCATCGCCGGGCTGTCGAGGAGTTTTTTGACGTGGAGATAGTTTGTGACCGAGCTACCAATGAGTATTCGATAAAATCGGATGGAATGGAGTCGGAAACACGGCTTCACGAGATGATGAGCAGTGCCATCATGCTCAAAAATCTCATGTCGTCGGCTGATCTGGAGCGGTATGTTCACTTGGAAAAAATCTATGGAGGCAATGAGTCCCTGCTGACTATTATCAAGGCTCTGACCGATAAACGGGAACTCAGGCTCAGTTATCGACACAACTATGATTTGGCAATGGAGGAGGAAATCACGGTGAAGCCGGTTGGTATAAAGCTATTTCGCCAGCGATGGTATCTGATTGCGGAAAAGCCCGACGGCAAGCATTATTCCTACTCTCTTGACCGAATCGTGGATGTCGCCTGCGGGAGAAATGTCAAGCCGTCGAAGCTGAGCATTGACCAAATCTTTGCCGATAGTTACGGAATCATTGTAGAGAATGGAGTTCATGCTGAGGATATAGTGCTGAAAGTGGAGCGGGAACAGGCTAACTATTTTAAAAGTCTGCCGCTGCACTCGTCGCAACACATCATCGAGGAGGATGGCGACTTCGTGACACTTGCAATGAGAGTGGCGCCGACTTACGATTTCATAATGGAGATCCTTTCTCACGGACCGAGGGTGGAGGTTGTAGCCCCCGAGTCGGTAAGGGCGAAAATTGCAAATCGAATTGCACAGATGGGTGAATTGTACAGAAAATAACTGAAATACAATTTAAATGACAGCGTAAAGTTTCGGTAGATAGATGAAAAATTTTCCCGAAAAGGAACGCTGTCACAATAGCTCGGACTCACATTAAAATAAAAATTTTAAAACTTAAAAACGAATTTATGAAACAACAAAGCAAATATAACGTAATTGTAACTGTCATTTTGATGTGTTTTGCATCACTTTCGGCAAATGCCTACGACTTATGTGTGGATGGACTCTACTATCGTATCTTGTCTGGAGGAGACCGGACCGTAGCGGTATATAGACCATATGAATATATAGAAAGAGACTTGGAGATTCCCAAGGAAATATTATATGAATCAATCACATATACTGTTACCTCAATTGATTCCAATGCGTTCTCTGGTTATAGCAGTTTGACGAGCGTGACGATTCCTAACTCTATTACTACGATTGGCGATGCTGCGTTTAATAGTTGTGGTGGCTTGACGAGCGTGACGATTCCTAACTCAGTTACCTCGGTTGGCAATTATGCGTTCGAAGGTTGCATTGGCTTGACAAGTGTGACGATTGGAAATTCGGTTACCACGATTGGCGAGCGTGCATTCTCTTATTGTCGCGGGTTGACAAGTGTAACTATTCCGAATTCGGTTACTACGATTGGCGAGCGAGCGTTTTATGAATGTGATGGTTTGACGAGCGTGACAATTGGGAATTCAGTTACCTCAATTGGCGATTATGCGTTCGAAAACTGTGGTGGTTTGACAAGCGTGACGATTCCTAACTCAGTTACCACGATTGGCAATTATGCGTTCAGAGGCTGTGACGGCTTGACAAACATTACGATTGGAAATTCAGTTTCCAAGATTGGATACGATGCGTTAATGTGGTGTAGTAGTTTGACAGAAATCAATGTGGATGCAAAGAATCCGAATTTTACATCAGAGGATGGCATTCTTTACACAAAAGGCAAAATTTCGGTAGTATTATGTCCTCTGGGAAAAAAAGGGGAGATAGTCATGCCTAACTCAGTTACCACGATTGGCGGTCATGCGTTCGAAGGCTGTAGCGGTTTGACGAGCGTGATGATTGGGAATTCAGTTACCTCAATTGGCAATTATGCGTTCGAAGGCTGTAGCGGTTTGACGAGCGTGATGATTGGGAATTCAGTTACCTCAATTGGCAATTATGCGTTCGAAGGTTGTAGCGGTTTGACGAGTGTGACGATACCTAACTCGGTTACCACGATTGGCTGGTTGGCATTCTGTAAATGTCGTGGTTTAAAGAGCGTAACGATTGGAAACTCAGTGATCTCCATTGGTAAGTTTGCGTTTTATGAATGTGGCGGCTTGACTAACATTGAAATACCAAATTCTGTTATAGAGATTGAGGAAGCTGCGTTCGGAGGTTGTAGCGGTTTGACGAGCGTGGCGATTCCAAATTCGGTTACTACTATTGGCGAGAGTGCGTTCGGAGGTTGTAGCGGTTTGACGAGCGTGGCGATTCCGAATTCGGTTACTACTATTGGCGAGAGTGCGTTCAAAGGTTGTAGCGGCTTGAAATCGGTTTATTGCCATTGGTCTGAGCCGCTAAAGTGTAGCCCGAATTTTCCTGAAGAAGTGGTTAGGTATGCTGTGCTGTATGTGCCCAAGGGTTATATGAGGTTATATGAGAAGGTGGATCCTTGGAGGGATTTTTGGAACATCGAGGAACTGGAGTATGCCGGTGTTGATACAGTTGCTGGTGATGGTGTTGAGGTTAAGGTGATTGACGGTGCTGTGGTAGCCTATGGTTGCGACGAGATGGAGGTTTACTCGATGAACGGGCAATTGGTGTATCGCGGTTCCGGACGTGCCGACAATCTCGCGCCAGGCATATATGCGGTGCGTGTCGGCGGCAAAACTGTCAAGGTGATGGTGGGCAGATAATGCGTCCGGTATGACCGTTATGATAATCCGGATGTGGTGGGCGTATGCCAATCGCATCCGGAATTTGTGTATCAATACAGTCTGTAGGAATGCTACATGGCGGAGCTATTGTTGCATTGCCGTTTCACGGCAGTCATGGTGATCTTGTCTTGTGGGCTTTAGGGGCACTCTTTGCAGAGTGCGTTTTTAGGGTGGATCCTACCGGGCACAGGTCGCCTGTGGCTCCCTGTACTGCGGCTAACCGTAGGCAATGTCTTTCAGACATTTTGGGGCTTCCCGCGGGCTCGGTGGTTGATGGACGTCTTCGACGCCCGTTTGGTTTGTGACTCTTTCTCCGCGCCTCGGCTTCGCCTCGTGGCGGAGCTATTATTGCATTGCCGTTTCACGGCTGTCATGGTGATCTTGTCTTATGGTGTTCAGGGGCACTCTTTGCAGAGTGCGTTTTGGGTGCATTCTACCGGGCACAGGTCGCCTATCATCACCTGAAGGTTGCCTTTGAAGAGTCCCGTGCCACAGGCTATCATAGCCAGCGCGAGGCACAGGATGACGAGCGACGACGTGGAGCGTATCTCGGTGGGTATCGCCATGACGAGGTATCCGGCAAACATGATGAAGATGCCTGTCACCACGCATTTTGAGAAGCTCCACCGGTCAGCCACCCATCCGCCGATTAGCGGGGTGAAATAGACCACGGCGAGGAATATGGCGTAGATCTGTCCCGACACTGCGGCATCGAATCCGAACTTAGCCTGAAGGAAAAGCAGGAAGATGGCAAGCATCGTATAATAGCCAAATCGCTCACCCATATTGGCGAGCGATAAGACATATAGTGCTGAAGGTTGGTTCTTAAACACGGTTCAGGATATTATTAAACAACCTTTTATTTAGCGACTCTTTCAAGCCATTTTACCATACAAAGCATAACTGCCATCGAGATGAAGCATACGATTGCAAACACGCTCCATGTAGCCGAGAGGGAGATGCTCTGATACATTACTGCTCCGAGGAACAGACAGGCGTTGCCCACGGCGGTAGCGCCAAGCCAGCATCCCTGCATCAAGCCCTGAAGATGAGCGGGAGCCACCTTGGACACGAATGACAGACCGAGCGGGGAGATGAACAGCTCGGCAACAGTGAGGATGAAATAAACCGAGAACAGAATCCACGGGGTGACGCGGTCAGCGGTTGGCACCGGTTCACCGGCAAGCGAAGCCTGAGAAGGCAAGCCGATTGAAGCGACACACATCACAACGTAGGCGATTGCGGCGATTCCCATACCGATGGCTATCTTACGCGGTGTAGAAGGCTCTTTGCCGCGACGGGCGAGAGCTGAGAAGATCCACATGATGATAGGGGTGAGGAATACCACAACAAACGGGTTGATGGACTGGAATATCTCGGCTGAAAGCTGCATATTGCCAAGTGCAAGGAGGGTGTAGTCTTTGGCAAACATGGTGAGTGTCAAACCATTCTGATGGAATGAGAACCAGAAGAAGATAACCACGCCAAACACTGCCATAAGAGCCATTATGCGCTGCTTGATTTCTTTAGCCGATTGACGGATTTCCTCCTTTTCGGCAGCTGATTTTTCACCGGCAGCCGCAGCTTTCTTGGCTCCAGGGGTGGGAAGCTGCTTCTTGAAGCAGAGGAAGATGACGAGCGAGATGAGCATCGCAACGATTGCCACTGAGAATGCGTAGTGGAATCCGGTGTTGAATGCCTCAAGATAGTTCTGGGCAAACTCGCGCAGGGTAGAGAGGTTGACCTCGGTCTGTGATACCTGGTTGGCATATTCGAGGAAGAGGTCGGTGTTCACTTCACGGTCGGCAAGGAGGGCGTTGCAGAGTCCGGGGAGGTCGGCATTGTAAGCATAGCCCTGCATCTTTACAAATGTGTTGCGCACCCATACGGCAACAAACGGAGCGATGCAACCGCCGATGTTGATGAACATATAGAAAATCTGGAAGCCGGAGTCGCGTTTGTGGCTCCATTTCGGATCGTCGTAAAGCTGACCTACCACAGCCTGGAGGTTACCCTTGAACAGACCGTTACCGAATGCTATCACGAGGAGAGCTCCGAGAGCGATTCACTCAGTGGTTATGAGCGCGGGGATGGCGAGAAGGGCATAGCCTAACGACATCACGAGCAAACCGGCGATGATGGTGCCCTTGTAGTTCTTAGTTTTGTCGGCAATCACACCACCCACAAGCGCAAGGATGTAGATGGCACAGTAGAATACTGAGTAGAGAGCTCCGGCTTGACTTCCGTCAAGGTCGAATTTTGACATGAGGAATAACGTCAGGATTGCCATCATGACGTAAAATCCAAAGCGTTCGCCCATGTTGCTGAGGGCGGCGGGTATCAGACCCTTAGGTTGATTAAACATGATAATGATGAGGATTAATTATTAATATTACTTTTTCTTTGCATCTTCAAGTTCCTTGAAAGCGATAGCGTAGAGACGCATCTGCTTCACCATAGCTGCGAGACCGTTGCTGCGAGTGGGCGAAAGGTGTTCGGCAAGACCTATTTTGTCGATGAAATATAGGTTGGTGTCAAGTATTTCCTGAGGAGTGTGTCCCGACAAAACATTCACGAGCATACTGATGATGCCTTTCACGATGATTGCGTCGCTGTCGGCACGGAATTGCACTTTCCCGTCGCTGTCGAGCTCGGCGTTGAGCCAAGCACGGCTCTGGCATCCTTCAATGAGGTTTTGGGGCGTTTTATATTTTTCGGGCATGGGTTCAAGAGCGTTTCCCATGTCGATGATGTAGGCATAGCGGTCCATCCAATCGTCAATATCGGCAAATTCGTCGATGATAGCGTCCTGTTGTTCGTTGATAGTCATGATTCGTTTAGTTTTTTTCCAGATATATAGTGTTTGCCACCGTTTGTCCCACAGCTTTGAGGGTAGCGGTGTCAATGTTATCCACGTTGTCTTGCAGAGTGTGCCACGTAGGGGGGAATGACCCGGTTGAGCTGTTGCTGCACTCGATTATGTCGATGGTGGGTATTCCGGCTTTGTTGATGTGTATGTGGTCGTCATTGACCGCACCGCGCACGGTGTTGATGAATCGGTCGCCGTAGCCTGAGGCGTTTGCCATCGCCCACACTTTTGAGTTTATAGCCGAAGCATTAAGCTCTGAGGCATATTCGCGGTAAAAGCGTGCGTTGCGACCCCCCACCATGTCGAGCAATATTCCGTAGGCAGGGAGATTGTCGGGGGAATATGGAGTGTGATTTACCCAATATTGGGTGCCGAGACACCATGTGTCGTCGTTGTTTTCTATCATGCTGCTTGAGTCGCCGGAATCTTCGCCGTCGACAAAGAGCATATCTACTCCCACGGCGGGCATCTTTTCGCCAAATAGCCGGGCAAGTTCGAGCAGCACACCCACACCGCTGCCGCCATCGTTGGCGCCGTCGATAGGAGTGGCATGGTTGTTTTTGTCGTTGTCATTGTCTGCCCACGGGCGTGTGTCCCAATGAGCCACGAGGAGAATGCGTCGTGCCGCGCCGAGGTTAAACCGCCCCATGATATTGGTCAATGGCAATGACTCGCCACGGAAATTTTTTGCCGAGCATTTTTGCACGATTATGCTGTCGGCACTGTTGAGACGTGATATTATATAGTCGGCACAGGCTGAATGAGCCTCGCTGCCCGGAACGCGGGGACCGAATGCCACTTGCGTGGCTATATGGTTGTAGGCGCTGTCGCTGTTGAACTCGACAGTGTTATTGAATTTTTGCTCACTTTCAGCACTCTCTTTCGTTGCCGCTGTTTTGCATGAGGCAATGAGCAATAATGAGAATGCCAGAAGAAAGTTGAAACGTGTCATTTAGATAATTTAAAGTATTTTATCAAAGTTACGGCAAAGAGGTGAATCTATAAAATGTTATACATTTTTTAACTTTTGCAGGGTCTTTGTCCTGGTTATACATTCGGGCACTTCAGGCAGGAAATGGGTGACATAGATCAATGATGGCTTGTCGCGGTTCACGAGCTTATTGACCACGGCACGGACGCTGCGTTTGCGGGCGGCATCGAGTCCGTGCAGTGGTTCGTCCATGATGAGGAGCGCCGGATGCTTGATAAGTGTGCGGGCTATCAACACCAACCGTTGCTCTCCGGCTGACAGGGTATTGTAGCGGCGTTCGGCAAGCTCCTCGAGGTGAAAGAGCTTTATCCATGCCAAGGCACGTTCACGAGCGAATGCCGACACCTTGCCATAGTTTCCCACGGTGTCGCGCAGTCCTTGGGCTATGACCTCGGTCACGGTACCGTTGAATTTGAAATACAGGTGCATTTCAGGCGACACATATCCTATGTGCTTTTTGATGTCCCATATCGACTCTCCTGAGCCGCGGCGGCGGTCAAAGATGGTGATGTCGTTGGCGTAAGCCTGTGGATTGTCGGCACTGACGAGGCTCAGCAGCACTGATTTTCCGCAGCCGTTGGGTCCGGCGAGCGCCCATCGTTCACCGTTCATGATGGTCCATGACTCGTCTTTAATTATCTGCTTGTCGCCGTATTTCACACAGCACTTGTTCATTTTCAGCGTGACTTCATGCTCTATCGGTTTCTCCCAAGGCAGGGGTATGGCATCGAGATCCACGGCGAAGTCCATGAGCGACATTAATGATGTGCGTAGTTGCTCCATCTCTCCTTCGCGCTTTATCGGCTCTTCGATGGTGAGGTCGCGCATGGGGATGACTGTAGTCACAAAATCGGGAATCTCACCGGGATTGCATAGAAGCATCAGCACTGATATCCCACGCGATGAAATGGCATCGATCATATCGTCAAGCAGCTGTCGCGATGCGGCATCGAGCCCTATGTAGGGGTTATCGAGTATAAGGAGATCGGGAGTGTCGAGGAGAATATTTATAATGAGCAGTTTGCGCAGCTCTCCGCTTGACAGGAAGTTGAGACGCTTGTCTTCAATCCCTTCAAGACGCAGACGTGAGCAGAAAATTTTCCACTCGTCGGATTCGATTTTTTCGGCGAATACTTCCCTGACTGTGGGAACTTCGTCGTTCATCGTCGCTTCATGGCGCTGTTGATAGTATTCGGCTTTGGCTCCTGTCAGGGAGTGGATGTCGTTGAACTCGATGAGCTTTATGTTGAGTTTTCCGCGAGGCGACGATATGCTGTTGGTGGCTATGTTCCATCCTTTTTCTATGATGCGTCCCAGCGTTGATTTTCCGCTTCCGTTGGGACCGATGACAACTGTCACCCCTTCCGGTATTTTTATGTGACGGGGATTGTTGATTGAAACGCCGATGTAGCGCAGACAATCGCTGTTCAGATAGATTAATGGCTCTTCCATGGCGCAAATTTAAGTTTTTCTTGCCTATTGAGGAACTTTGTCGGAGGAAATGAGTAAATTTGTGGCAGAATATATTCAAAAAAACAGATATTTAGATGAATTTCGTAGAAGAACTGAAATGGCGCGGAATGCTCCATTCAATGATGCCCGGCACAGAAGAGGTGCTTGCCAAAGAGAGTGTGGCGGGATACTTGGGTATTGACCCGACAGCCGATTCTCTTCACATCGGACACTTATGCGGCGTGATGATTCTGCGCCATTTCCAGCGTTGCGGCCACAAGCCTATCGCACTTGTGGGTGGCGCTACCGGTATGATCGGAGACCCTTCAGGTAAGTCGGCAGAGCGTAACCTTCTTGATGAGGCGACTTTGCGTCACAATCAGGAAGCGATTAAGAAGCAATTGTCAAAGTTCCTCGATTTCGAGTCTGACGCTCCCAACCGTGCCGTTCTTGTCAACAACTATGACTGGATGAAAGATTTTTCATTCCTTGATTTCGCACGTACCGTGGGCAAGCACATCACTGTCAACTACATGATGGCTAAGGATTCCGTTAAAAAGCGTCTTAACGGAGAGGCTCGTGACGGTCTTTCGTTTACTGAATTCTCCTATCAGCTATTGCAAGGCTATGACTTCCTCCATCTTTATGAGACAAAGGGTTGCAAATTGCAGATGGGAGGTAGCGATCAATGGGGAAATATGACTACCGGTACAGAGCTTATACGCCGTACTCTCGGCAACGAAAATGAGGCATACGCCTTGACCTGTCCGTTGATTACTAAAGCCGACGGTACAAAATTCGGAAAAACCGAGAGCGGAAATGTGTGGCTTGACCGCCGCTACACATCACCTTATAAGTTCTACCAGTTCTGGTTGAATGTGTCGGACGAGGATGCTGCACGCTATATCAAGATTTTCACATCGCTCACTCAGGAAGAGATAGCCGAGCTTGAGGCTGAACAAGCCAAGGATCCGGGATTGCGTCCGTTGCAGAAACGACTCGCCAAGGAGGTGACTGTGATGGTGCACTCGCTTGAGGATTATGAGGCAGCTGTTGAAGCATCGGAAATCCTGTTCAGCAACAAGGCTGCTGATAAACTTCGCACACTTGATGAGCAGACATTGCTTGACGTGTTTGAGGGTGTTGAGAAGCATGAGATTGATCGTGCCGACCTTAACGGTGAGGTGAATTGGGCAGTGTTGCTCACTGACAAGGCTAAGATTTTCCCAAGCAAGGGAGAGCTGCGCAAACTCGCTCAGCAGAACGGTCTGTCAATCAACAAAGCAAAAGTAACCGATATCAACAGTGTTGCCACTGCCGCTGATCTTCTTAATGACAAATATATCCTTGTCCAGAAGGGTAAGAAGAACTATTATCTTCTTATAGTGAAGTGATAATTAGTCCGATTAGACTAATAAAACTAATTGGCTCAACCCATAAAAAAAGAGGTCGAATGCTCGACCTCTTTTTTTATGGGTTACTGCTATTTTAGATGAGGGCGTTCATCTTTTCGAGAAGAGTGGCTTTAGGTTGTGAGCCGGCGAGGCGTTCCACCAATTTTCCATCCTTGAAGATGAGGATTGTGGGGATTGACATGATGCGGTATTGAGCTGTGAGGTCGTTCTGCTCGTCAATGTTGTATTTGCCGATAGCAGCCTTGTCGCCAAGTTCTTCGGCAACTTCATCGATGATGGGGCTCATTCTCACACATGGTCCGCACCAGGTTGCCCAGCAATCGATGAGCACCGGTTTGCCTGATTCGATAATCTCGCTTACGTTTTGATCTGTAAATTGTATAGCCATTACTGTTATATTTAAGATTTGTTATTCGGTGGCAAATTTAGTAAAGATATTATTTGATGCAAAATTAATTTGGCTAAACTCTGCTTAGCTCGAAATCAATGTCCATTTCGTTGAGGGAATTGAGCAGCTTGCGCGACACGGGTATCTTTTTGTTGGACGACAGATTGACCGATCGGTTCATCTCCGAATCATGGATATGAAAGTTAAGGTCAACCGGTGCACCATCTTCCTCAGCGGCTATAAATGACTTGATAAGCGAGTGGAATGCTTCATTTATGTGTTCGGTGTTCAGTGACAGGGTTATTCCGTTCACGAGCTTGCCTTTCACTTCCTCAAGCAGTGATATGCTGTTGATCTGGAAACGCAGATCGCTGTTGGCAAATCTTCTTGCATATCGTCCTCTTATTATGATTGAAGTGTCGGGAATGCCAAACGGGCTGAAATTGATGAAATCTTTTCCGAATAGCATGAATTCGGAGCTTCCGGTGTAGTCCTCGATTTTAAGGATTCCGAAATATCCTGATTTTCCCATTTTCTTAGTGAAGTCAGTCACTCTGCCGCCCAAGGTTATCTCTTTTCCTTCTACTGGCGGTTCCTCGGCAAAGTCTTTAAGGGTCATTGAGCAGCCGTAGTTGAGTTCGATGTAGTATGGGTCGAGAGGGTGTCCTGACAGGTACATTCCTATGAGGTCGCGCTCTTTTTCGAGTTTCACCATATTAACCCACGGCAATGCCGGTTTCACCTGTGGTCGTCCGGCAGTTGTTAGGTCGTCATCGAAGCCGCCGAATAGCGAGTTTTCATTCTTACTCTTGTCGTTCTGGTAGTTTTGACCGTAACGCACGAGCAACTCGGCGAATGTCTCGTCTTTCATGTTGGTGCTGAAGTAATCTTCGCGTTTGAAATCGGTGAAGCAGTCAAATGCTCCGGCAAGCGCGAGGTTTTCCACCACGCGGCGGTTGATGGCGCTTCGGTCCACGCGTTCCACGAAATCATAGATGTCTTTAAACGGACCGCCGTTGTTTCGTGCCCGGATTATTTCATTGACCACGTTCACGCCGATTCCCTTGATCGCCGCCATTCCCAGACGTATTTCTCCCTCTTTGTTCACACCAAATGCTGCGAATGACTCGTTGACATCAGGACCCTTTACATTGATGTGCATCGCCTTGCACTCGTCCATGAAGGTGGTGAGCTTGGTGATGTCGGCGAGATTTCGGCTCAATACCGCCGCCATGTATTCGGCAGGGTAGTTGGCTTTGAGGTAAGCGGTTTGGAACGCTACCCAAGAGTAGCAGGTGGCGTGGCTCTTGTTGAAGGCGTAGGATGCAAATTTTTCCCAGTCAGCCCATATTTTTTCAAGCACTTTCGGATCATGACCGTTTTTCTGTCCTCCTTCAAGGAATTTGGCTTTCAAAGCGTTCATCTTGTCGATGAGCTTCTTACCCATCGCTTTACGCAGGGTGTCGCTCTCGCCACGGGTGAAGTTGGCGAGAAGACGCGACAAAAGCATCACTTGCTCCTGGTAGACGGTCACCCCGTAGGTGTCCTTAAGATATTGCTCCATGATGGGAATGTCATAGACGATGGGCGACTTTCCGTGTTTACGAGCGATGAAGTCGGGTATGTAGTCCATAGGTCCCGGGCGGTAGAGGGCGTTCATGGCGATGAGGTCCTCAAACACTGACGGCTGAAGTTCGCGCAGGTATTTCTGCATACCCGCCGACTCAAACTGGAATGTTCCGGTGGTTTTTCCTGCACAGTAAAGCTCATAGGTTTTCTTGTCGTCGATGGGGATGTTGTCGATATCCACATCAATTCCTCGGGTCTGCTTGATGTTGGCGAGTGCTTCTTTTATGATTGAAAGCGTTTTAAGACCAAGGAAGTCCATTTTTATAAGTCCGGTGTCCTCGATCACGCATCCTTCGTACTGGGTCACGAGCAGTTTTGTGCCGTCCTTGTCGGTGGCGGTGCTCACAGGCACCCAGTCGGTGATGTCATCCCTGCCGATGATCACGCCACACGCGTGTACACCGGTGTTGCGCACATTCCCTTCAAGCTCTTTGGCATATTTCAGGGTTTCGACCACGAGATGATTGGGGCTTTTGAGCTCGGTCTTGAATTCATCGACGTGTTCGTAGCAGTTCTTTAACGTGGGTTTCAGCTCTTTGCCGTTGACCTCCGGCATGTGTTTCGGAATGAGCTTGGTCAGTCGGTTGCTCTCGGATAGTGGTAGCTGCTCGATGCGCGCTACGTCCTTTATCGCCGACTTTGCCGCCATTGTTCCGTAGGTTATGATGCGCGCTACTTTCTCGGCACCATATTTCTCGGTCACATAGCGGAGCACTTCGGCACGTCCGTCATCATCGAAGTCGATATCGATATCAGGGAGAGAGATACGGTCAGGATTAAGGAAACGCTCGAAAAGCAGGTCGTATTTTATGGGGTCGATCTGTGTGATGTCGAGGCAGTAGGCTACTGCTGAGCCCGCTGCCGATCCACGTCCCGGTCCCACCGACACGCCAAGCTGGCGTCCTGCGCGGATGAAATCCTGCACGATGAGGAAGTAGCCGGGAAATCCCATGTTTTTGATAGTGTCGAGCTCGAAGTCGAGACGCTCGCGATGCACATCATCAAGGTTCTCGCCCCAGCGTCGCTTCGCCCCCTCATAGGTGAGGTAACGTAGATATTCGTCATTGTCGGTAAATCCGTCGGGCAGAGGGAAGTTGGGCAGAATAGGCTTATGGTCGATGGAGTAGGGCACGACCTTGTCCAGAATCTCGATTGTATTTGTAAGCGCTTCAGGAATGTCGGCAAACAGTTCGTTCATCTCTGCCTGTGTCTTCATCCATTCCTGCTTGGTGTAGCGCATACGCTTTTCATCGGTGAGGAATTTGTTGGTGCTCACGCATATAAGTCGGTCATGCGCCTCGGCGTCATTTTCATTCACGAAATGCACGTCGTTGGCGGCGATGAGCTTGATGTCATATTTCCGTGCTATTCTTATCAGCTCGGGGTTCACTTGCTGCTGCACCTCATACACTGTGCGGTTGGCGCCCGGTTTGTTGGTCGGGTGGCGTTGAAGTTCAATGTAGTAGTCTTCGCCAAACACGCTTTTGAACCATTGCACCTGTCGCTCCGCTTCTTCAATCTCTCCGGCTTGAATAAGGCGTGGTATCTCGCCGCCGAGACACGCCGAACACACGATCAATCCCTCGCTGTGGGAAGCGAGCGCGGCTTTATCGGTACGCGGATGGGAATAGAATCCTTCTGTCCATGCCTGTGACACTATCTTGATGAGGTTGTGATAGCCTTTTTCGTTCTTGGCAAGCACGATGAGGTGGCGTCCGGTGTCTTTCTTGTCGACGTGTTCATGCAGTGATTTCTGCGCCACATACATTTCGCAGCCGAATATGGGCTTGAAAAACTTTTTGTTGAGCTTTTCTATTTCAGTGCGTTTTTCTTCGGCAGTGGCTGTGTCTCCCGCCTCTTCTGCTTCCTTGAGCGCTTTTTCGGCTTCTTTAACGGCGTCTTTTATTTTGCCATTCTTTTTATTGACATAGTTATACAGTTCTTTTATGCCAAACATATTGCCATGGTCGGTCAAGGCTATGCCCGGCATACCGTCGGCGATAGCCTTGTCGACAAGAGCGGGCACGGCAGCCTGTCCGTCGAGCACTGAGAACTGGGAGTGTACGTGAAGGTGAATGAAAGGGTGCATTGTGATTCGGTATTTTTCGGATGGCTAAGTTACGAAAATATCTTCACCCCGCAAAACCGATTATGTGAATTAGATTGAAAGATAGAAAACGCTGACCGCTATTACGTGGCTTGGGTAAGACGTATAGCGGTCAGCGTATATGTGAGCCTTGTTTCGGCTTTATCTTCATTTGGCGTTGTCCGGCTTAAGATTATTGATGAGGTGCGTGATATCGGCACGGATATTTTCGATGGCGGGGGTGATGTCAATGGTGGTGTCGGCGGCAGCCTGAAGCTTTACGCGTCCTGTAACATACATTGTGGCACTGTCGGTAGCCATCCATTGAAGTTGCTCTTTGCCGGCAGGGTGTACGAAAATCCAGCTATGGATTCCGGCGGGCGAATCGTTCTCAATAATGTCGCAGATGGTGTCGGCTCGCATTTCCATGATGGCGAAGTAACGGTTCATGGTGTTTAATAGCCGAGCGGAATCAAGAGTCACTGCTGTAAGAAAGCCATCAGCGCCATATTCCGGATATTTGAAATTCAAACAGCTGTAGTCGGGGTAGGAGTCAGTGCGTTCCCAAGTGGCGTGGCTGTTGAGCTGGATGCCGTATGGCATTCCTTCTATGGCGGTGTATTCAGCGGGATACAGGTTGCCCGGGAGTTTTGTCTTGCTTTCTGTGCAACTGATCATTACAGCTGCAATGGAGATTATGGTAATAAGTAAATTCTTCATATCAACTTTTTGTGTGAAAGGGGCTGTGCCTTATCGGCGCAGCCCCTTATGTTTCAGATTAATAAGCTCTTAATGCTGTTAGTAAGCACCGTGGCCTATAGCATGGAATGCGGCGGGCATACCTGAAGCCTTAGTCCACTCTTCGCGCGGAGCCATCTTCCAACGGAAGTCACCGATATTCTTTTGATATATTTCATGACCGGTAACTTTGGCATCGGTATTGTAGTAAAGGTCAAGCACTTCGCGACGGTGTCTGTTGCGGTTGGCTTCCATGTCCTTTGACTGGTGGTGAGGAGGATTAACCTTGCTCATCAATTCTGAAGGCAGAAGAGCATAAGAACCAACTCTTACCACAAGGTCGTTATCAGGATGCATGGCTGAACCGGCAGGACCTCCGTTGAATGATTTCTCTTTGAACTTGCCGATGGAGTTGGAAGTGGTAGAGAATGGAGATGCAGTGAACACCTGGTCATCTTCCTGCTTGTTGGGATCCCAGTTGCAGCTATAGTTGTCATGCACTTCAAAGAATACTTCGGCAGGTTCACCGTTGATATCGTTGAACTGAGAGCCCTTGAAGTTCATGGCGCGTTCATCATCGAGATCCTTTGCCATCATGAAGAGGTTGTTGGTGATCTTGAATGTTGAACCGGTAGGAATATAGCGCATATCAAACATACTTGTAGCCGTGATGGTATTGTAGTTGATGATGGTGTTGTTGGAGAACTCAACATTCCATTTCACGCTTGACGGCCATGGACGATTTTCTTTTTCATAGAGGAATGCGCCGCTTGGGCTGTCAAGAAGGGTGTTGTTGCGTACAATACAGTTCTTGAACACGTTGGAGATTCCTGATACGGGCTTGCCGTCGGAAGCTACGAGGGCATAACCGGTTCCCTTGTTGCCATAGTTTCCGCAGTTCCAAAGCACGCAGTTCTCGATGAGAAGTTTTTCAAAGGTCTTACGCTTCGATCCCTGCACGCGGATAAAGCCGCGGATAAATCCCTGGAACGTACAGTTTCTGATCTGGAATGAGTTGAATGTCACTGCAAGACCGTCGGAATACATATTTGCGATGTAGTTACCGGTATTGTCGCCATAACCTGCTTCTTGGTCATTGTAGTTACGTGCTAATGGAACATCGAAGTCGATATCTTGAATGATCACGTCATCAACGAAAATAGGAGCGTCAGCTTCACCGGTTTCTTTTCTCTTGCCAAATACGAAGTTACATCCGAAAGAAGAGGAATTGGTCTCTTCACGGTCGATACCCTTCATGTAGACTTTAGCGCGGAGACCGTTGTCGGCATCCTCTTTACGAGTGCGCAAAGTGAAGCCTTTCGAAATCTGAAGGCTGTTGAACAAGTAGTAGGTTTTTCCTCCTTCAAGTTCGAAGATTGTGCCTTCAGCGAGCTCGGTGTCACGCATAAAGTTGTCGAGAATAGTGTCAATACGCACGCATCTGAATTCGCGAGCTTCGGGAATTGTGTCGGCGGCAAGATATTCTTCTTTCCAGTCGAGAAGGATAGGCTGTCCGGGTTCTCCGGTTGTACGCGGTGAGATAGTGTTGTAGACAGCGTCAACGTATATGGGCTGATTGCTGTTGTAGACATTGACCACGTATGCTGAGTTCTTGGTAAGACCGATGAGATCGATGTAGCCGTTTTCTTTTTCCTCATCAGTCAGGACATGAACATAACGCTTGATATTTGGATCGTAGGTGAAATTGGGATCCTCAAAAGTAGCGGTGGGATTGGATGTTGAGATCATGACATGAATCTGGTCGAAAACAAATTTTCCGTCCTCCATCTCGAAATGCTCGGTCCAAAGAGTGGGCTCGCCGTAACCTGCGGTGGCGACATTATTGTCAAAAGTCACGCGCATGGTAGTCTCGGTCTTATCAGAGAAGCTGAGCACATCAGGCACGTCATAGCGGTCATTGGTGGTCAAGCCGAAATAGTTTGCCCAGTCAGATGTGCTGCCGTGTCCGAACCACTTGGAGTGATAGGGGCTGTCAAGGTCGATTGAGCCATCGGCTTGGCGAGCCTTTTCCGACAGTGTTCTGATTGAGAAATAATAAACCTGGCTATATTCAAGATGTTCACGCACGAGTTCTGTCACATTGGAATCTACGATTGTGTCAAGATACAGATAGGTGTCCTCCATCCAGCGTTCGGGATGTCCCAGCACGCTCTGAGAGTTGCAGATACGGATTTGATATCCTGCACTTCCCGGAATTTCAGTCCAGGAAAGCCATATCTTGTTGGCAATCTCTTCGTCTACGTGTGATGACTTCAAGTAGTCACTTGTTCCGGTGTTGTTGTCGTGAAGGAAGAGAGCCATGTGCTCTCGTCCTTCGATCATATCCGGGTCATCCGCCTTGACATTGTAAGTGTCGTCCTCGCATGATACGAGAGTCACGGCAGTCAGGGCTAATAAACTATATAAGAATTTTTTCATTTTTCTGTTAAGGTTAAATTAAGATTATTAATAACCGTAGTAGTTAACATAAACGCCGGCTCCGTCGCGGATAGCAGCTGCAGGGTAAGGCAGGATATAGCGCACAGGAGGGAATTCGGCGGGCACATCGGTGATTGCCGTGAAGTCACTGTTGATCACGCCGGTGCGATGTCCGTTGGAAATGTATTCAACTTCAGTGTTGCGGTCGCGGTACACATAGCCGAGAAGAGAGTAGCAAACCTCTGCTGAGATATAACCGTCGCCTGAGCGATGCTTGTTGTACATCTCATTTTCGATGGTGAGGTTATACAGGTTCTCGGTTGCTCCATTTGCTTTTACGCGTTTAGCTTTCTTTGCTTCATCGGCAGTGTATTTCGACCAGATTTTGTAGACATCCACATATTGAAGCTGTGTGTTGGGGAATGCTGATACCTTGATAGGATCAACGGCAACGTCAGAATCCACACCATCCAATCTCATGGTTTCTACTGTACCTACATTCTCAAGTGTTCTGTAGTAGGGGTAAAGCATGATTTGGTCAGAGTAGAAGCCTTCGCTTAGACCGTCATGTTCAGTCAGCTTGTCGGCATAGCTGTCACCCTGACCGATCTTTTGGTCGGCGATGAGGCAGTGACGTAAGAAAGTGTAATACAATTCACGACCGTAAATATTGTTGCGGACGAGGTCACGCCAACGCAGGTTTTCACCGGCAAATTCAAATTTACGTTCATCGAGCACGATATCGAGGAATGCATCTTTAGTGCTTGCGTTTGCGATGTAAGCATCAACTTTGTCAGCGGTGTTTCCGGTGTGGCGGAATGCGCGTTCACGCACTTGCTTTAAAGCTGCGACAGCCTCAGGAGTAGGACCGTTGTGTACTTCATTTGACGCTTCGGCAAACATCAGCAATATATCGGTGTAGCGCATATACGGGAAGTTGATACCGGTGCTACCTGCTGAAGTGTTGCCAAGACCCTGCTTAGCCCATAATTTAGACCATTTGTTGTTGTAGAGGGTATAGGAGTCGCTCTCGAATGAAGGTTTGCCGTCATAAGCATAGTTCCATATTCCGAAAAGATATTTCTGACGGATGTCATCTGGATCGAAGAGATACGGAGCAAGACCGTGTAGACGTACAGAGCTTGATGTACCACCCCATGAGTAGTTGGTCTGTGAGTCGTTGGTGTTGAACTTAGGACCGTGGATATAGCCGATGTTGCCCGAGTTGTCTTTTGCGAAAGGAATTTCGAAGATGGGGTCGTCGCTGTTGTTGATAACATTGTTGCACTCGTCTACAAATACATCAATAAATGATTTTGTAAGAGAATGGCTGTTCATTGCGATAACTTCACCGGCATACTTTTCGGCTTTCTTGTAATAATCAAGATAATTGTCGGGACGTTTCATTATGCCGACAGATGTTTTATCGTTCTTGTCAGCTTCAAGAGTGTAGCCGCCTGCAGTCAATGACATACGTGCGAGAAGACCGTAAGCAAGTTCACGACCGATACGTTCGACACCTTCTGATATTTCGGCGGTAGCTTTCATCTTGGGGGCTATTGCTTCAACATCGGCTATCATGTCGTCGAGAATAGTGTGACGGTCAACCACGGGGAATCTCACATCGTCAGCTTTGGTAGCGGGGACACGGCTGTAAGGTATGTCGCCGAAGTACCACACCAGCTCATGATATAGAATGGCACGGATACAGTATGCTTCTCCGAGCATCTGCATGATATCGGCATCCTCTTCATCAAAAATGGAGCTGCTTTCGACGCCGGCTATAAACATATTGCAGTACTCAATTCCGTTATAGCACTGGCGCCACAGGTTGTTGGCATCTGCACTTTCGGCTGTAGAGTCAAATCGTTTTGAGTTGCCGGTGCCATAAGTATCGCTGGTGAATGTAGCGAAATCAATGTCGCTGTTGAGAATAAGGTTATTGACCAACAGGCTCGAATAGGGTGACATCAACTTGGCATAAACTCCGTTGAGTGCAAGATTCATGTCATAAGTGGTTGAATACACGTAGTCATATTCAAACATTGACGGTGAATCTACATCCAAGTAGTCGTTACAAGATGTTGTCATCAACCCTGTTACAGCGACACCAGCTAATAATATATTGCGTAGTTTCATTGTAATTTTGTGATTTAAAGATTAGAATGTTACGTTAACACCCACTACATAGCCGCGAGAACGCGGGTACTTGTTGTAGTCGAATGAAGGTGTAAGACCGCTCATGATGTCAACCTCGGGGTCGAAACCTGAGTAGTTGGTGATAGTGAACAGGTTGCTTACAGAACCATAGAGACGGAGACGGCTCATGCACACTTTCTTGGTCCACTTCTGCGGGAAGGTGTAGCCGATGGTAATGTCGGTACAGCGAAGGAATGAACCATCCTCAACAAAGTAATCGAGAGGAACATTGCTTACGAAGTCACCCGGGTTCCAGCGTTTAGCGCCTGCGTTATACTCGACATATTGCTCGGGGCTGACATTGTAGTTGTTTTTGTAGAGGTTCTCTGAGTTGTTGCGGTAGGTGTAACGCCAACGGTCCTGAGCGAATTCGGCAAGTACGTTATGCCATACAGTGTTGCTCTTGCCGCAGGTTGAGAGTGCCTGTGCTGTTGCATTGTAGATGTCGAAGTCGAGGAAGTAAGTGAAGTTGGCGGTAAGGTCAAAGTTCTTCCACTGAGCGTTTACGGTGAAACCACCCTGAAGTTTGGGAGTAGTGTTACCGATTACTTTCTGGTCGGCAGAAGTGATTTGTCCGTCTCCGTTTAGATCCTTGAACTTGGGTTTGCCGGGAAGAGTGGCGTCGCCTGAGTAAGATCCGCCCATCACGTCAGAGCTCATGATGACAGTTTTATCACGTCCTTCGAGAGGCATGTGGAGTTCATCGCTGCCGTCACGCGGTTCAGCTGCGTTGCTGTTACGCGGATTGAAGTAGAATTCATCAGGGCTGTATAGACCGTCGTAAACAAATCCGTAGATGAGACCCACCTGGCTGCCCACGCGGAGACGGTACATATTGTAAGCGTCGCTGATGTATTTGGGTGCGGTGTTGCCCATTTCGTTTTCGGTGCCGTTGAGTTTATCAACTTTCATTTTGTTGGCTCCGAGAGTGAAGGTCGCACTCAAGTTATAGTCTTTACCGCGAAGGATTTCGCCGTTGATGGTCAATTCGACACCCTTGTTGGTGATTTGACCTATGTTCTGCCACTGGTAGCGATAACCGGTATTGGTCAACATTGAAACGCGGTGGAGAAGGTCGCTGGTGGTGTTCCAATATAACTCAGGGGTGATTGACAAGCGGTTGTCAAACATTGAGAGGTCCACTGCCACGTTGCGGGTGAGGGTTGTTTCCCATTTGATCTTCGGGTTGGGAAGATAGTCGCTCACGCTGTAGTAGAGGTCGCCGTTCACGGTAGATTCGCCGAAACCGGGACCGCCTGATGATGACATTCCGTAAACAATGTTCCACATATCTGCTTTGGTCAAGTTCTTACCTGCCTTACCGATAGCGGCACGGATTTTCAAGTTGTTGATCACAGGAGCTGAATCTTTCATGAAATTCTCGTTAGATACAACCCAACCGGCTGATACTGACGGGAAGAATCCCCAACGCTTGTCGCTTGAGTAGAATGAAGTACCATCGGCACGTGCTGTGAGTGAGACGAGGTACTTGTGGTCGTAGTTATAGTTGACCTGACCGAAATATGACTGAAGATTGTTGGGAGTGCCTTTAGAAGAGGTCGCTTCTGCATTTTCACCCATGCCCATCATTGAAAGTGCTTTGTCGGCAGTGATGTCGTGGGGGAAATAGCGATTCTCCATTACATTCTTTGATGACTGAGAGTGCTGGATTTCATAACCGAGGAGGAAGTAGAAATTGTTCTTCTCACGGAGTGTCCAGTCATAGTTGGCTGTGGTTGTCCATATATATTTATCAGTCTGAACTTTTTCAATTGAAGCCACCGGAAGGTTGCGGTTATCGGTAGCCTCGGCAGTACCTACAGCATAAAACTTGTCGAGCTGCGAGAAAGCTACGCTGTAAGCTCCTTCAGTACGCAGTGTGAGACCCGCGAAAGGTTTCCACTCCAATGAAGCCTGATTAGTGATGGTGTAAGAGTGCTTCTTGTACTGGTTGCGCTTGATGTCGCTTACAGGATTGGTATATTCAAATTCTTTTTCTGCGTCAGCGTCAAACACGCCTTCCTGCCAATTGGCAAATTCACGGAGACCGTTGGTGGGACGATACTTGAGCACGTCAATGATACCACCTGTACCTACGTGGTCACCACCCTCACCAAGGTCGCGGCGATAAGACATCTTGGGATTGAAAGTCAATGTAAGGTTCTTGCCGAGCTTGGTGTTTAACTTGGTGTTGATGTTGGTGCGGCGCACGCCGGTGTTAAGAATGATACCCTTGTCCTCGCTCTGAGTGATCGAGATGTTGTAACGGGTGTTCTCTGTTCCACCGCCGATTGATACGTTTGCCGAGTAGCTCATCGGAGTGTTGCCCATAACCTCGTCCTGCCAGTCGTGAGTAGGCATATACTCATACATGGAAAGGTCGTAGGGGTGTCCAAAGTTGAAACGGAATTTCTTTGCTTCGGTGGAACGTGTTGAAGTACCAACGAGTCGGTCATACTGGTAGTCCACAAAATTGTAGCTGTCCATAAGATCAAGCTGTTTTGTGATGTGGCTCCATGTCAATGATCCGTTGAACGACACGGTAGTCTTGCCCTCCTTTGCCGATTTGGTAGTCACGACAACAACACCGTTACCACCCTTGGCTCCATAGATAGCGGTCAATGACGCATCCTTGAGGATGTCGATTGACTGGATGTCGCTCGGGGGAATGTCGTTGATGTTGTCCTGTTGGAAACCATCAACGATAAACAACGGATTGGAGTCAGAACCTTCACCTACTGAAATAGAAGCCGTACCACGGATGCGGATGTTGACATCGGCACCGGGCTGACCGTCGACTGTTGTAACCTGCACACCGGCGACCTTACCCTGAAGTGCCACCGCAGCTGATGACACGGGGACAACTTCAAGTTTGGCACCTGACACTGACCCGACTGAACCGGTCAGGTCGCGGCGTGCGCGTGTGCCGCCGTAACCGACTACCACCACCTCTTCAAGAGCCGAGGCGTCGCTGCTGAGCACTATCTTCATTTCACCCTGGGTTGCGTCAACCTCCT
>JAMPGZ010000002.1 GCA_023663655.1 Lachnospiraceae bacterium | reverse complement strand
TTCAAAGAACTTGCCAAAACAAGTGAGAAATACTTTATACCATATATCATGCAGTGTCATGATATCAACGAAGATATATCCGTTCTTGAAATCGGTTGTGGCGAAGGTGGCAATCTGTTGCCGTTTGCCCGACTCGGATGCTACACTTCAGGTGTAGATATTTCTGAGACCCGCATAAAGGAAGCAAAACGGTTTTTCACACAAGAAAATCTTCACGGAACATTCATTTGCGACAATATTTTCAACATAACAGAATATAATCGCCGGTTCGACATAATTATATGCCATGATGTAATCGAACATATTGCCGACAAACAGGCTCTACTCGACACTGCCCGTTCATTTATCAAAGATGATGGAGTATTATTCATAGCCTTTCCTGCCTGGCAGATGCCATTTGGGGGTCATCAACAAATAAGCCGGAACAGATTGCTTTCAAGAACCCCATTCATCCACCTTCTCCCACATAAAATATACAAGCATATCCTCAACCGTGCAGGAGAATCAGCTGAAACAATCAAAGAATTGTTGTCCATACGCAGCACAAGCATCACCATCGAGAGATTTGAAAAGATTATATTCCAATGGAATATCGCCGATAGAAGTCTCTATCTCATAAATCCCCATTATGAAACTAAATACGGATTAACTCCACGGAAAATACCTGATTACATCTCAAAAATTCCATACATCCGCAATTACATCAGTACGAGCTGTTTTTATCTGCTTAAACCAATGAGGAATTGACTCTGCCGACCACAAAATAAATCATAACCGAAAAAATTCCACTCATCCCATGCAGCCTTTTGCAAGTCATTCCATCAATAAAATATTGAATATCCCCTATCCATTCTCAGAACAGGGACTTGCTGCCGTGAAACGGCAAAATAATTTTGACAAATACAGCTGTCCCTATCCACGACTGTAGCGAAGCAAAGTCGGGAATAGGAACAGCCCCGCGCCTGACGGCACTTAGTTCACTTGATTCAGGTTTATTGCCTAAACCCTTATCTTGATTTTGCCGGACACTGATAATCCATTTATCAATCCGTAAGCTCGGCAGGAAGTATAGGCATCGCGCCCATCTTCGTGCATACATAAGCCGATGTCTGAACGGCGCGTGAGTGAGCCTCGGCAACCGATTTACCCTTTAAGACACTGGCAATAAATGCCGCCGTGAAAGAATCTCCGGCTCCAACCGTATCGGCGACTTCAACCTTGGGTGTCGGCTGAAACGACACATTGCCCGGAGTGAAAACATAGCTGCCGTTAATGCCGCAAGTGAGTATCAGCATCTTAAGATTATATTTCCCGAGAAGAATCCAGCATTTGTCCTGAAGATCGATTCCGGGATAGCCAAACATTCGGCTCACCGTCACGAGTTCCTCATCATTTATCTTCAGAATGTTGCAACGCTTCATCGAGTTGCACAAAATCTCCTTGTTGTAGAAACCTTGGCGAAGATTTACGTCAAACACCACCAGTGGGTCATTCTCTGCCGGAATCGCGTCAAGAAAGCGGTTGATGGTGTTTCTCGACACCACATTCCGCTGCGCGAGCGAGCCGAAACACACCGCCTTGGTCCTCTCGGCAAGTGCCTCAAGTTTCACTGTATATGGAATATTGTCCCATGCCACATTTTCCTTGATCTCATATTGGGGAATACCCGCCTGATCTATTTCCACCTGAACGGTTCCGGTGGGATAAGGCACTGTCTCTATCTGGTGAGTAAGACCCTTCGATGTGAAGTTTTCAATAATCTCATGTCCGAGAGCATCATCGCCAACCGCGCTCACCACACAACTCGGCAATCCGAATTGCGACACATGATACGCGAAATTTGCCGGCGCGCCACCTATCTTCTTTCCTTCCGGAAGAACATCCCACAGGGCTTCTCCCATGCCTACTACGATTCCTTTCATGATATGATTTTATTTAATGTTTTTAATTCTTAATGTATAGTATAACAAATAAACCACCCCTATGGTCATCACTGCGATGGCGCCAATCTGTCCCACCGCGTCAGCGGCATAACCCATCGCAAGCGGGAAAATCGTGCCTCCGAACAGTCCCATGATCATCAGTCCCGAAACCTCGTTTTTCTCATTTGGAGCATATACAAGAGCCTGAGAGAAAATCACGGAAAACACATTGGAATTGCCAAAACCGATAAGAGCGATACCGATATAGATAGGGGTCAAGGAACTGCACACAAAGAGCATCACCATTGCCACAAGCATCATCAGCACACTGATGCCAAAGAACAATTTCGGCGACATCGAGCGGAGGATAAACGCCCCTAAGAAGCACCCGGCAGTGCGGAAGATGAAATATATGCCTGTAGCGAATCCTGCCTCTTCAAGCGGAAGCCCGAGACGCTCCATGATGATTTTCGGAGCGGTGGTGTTAGTCCCCACATCGATTCCCACATGGCACATGATTCCGAGGAAGCAGAGCAGAATGAACGGTCTGCCCAACAACTTTATGCACTCCCCTATTCCCGATGCCTTGTCGGGACGCTCCTCCTGTATCGGGGTTGCTGCAAGCAGCGAAATCGACAGAAAACTCACCACGGCATAGATAGCAAACAGAGCACGCCATCCAAGACCGAAAGTCGGGAAATAAGTCGTGGCTCCCCACGCCGCGAGAATCGGAGCGAGAAATGACGCAATCGCCTTCACAAATTGACCGAAAGTCAGCGTGGATGCCAGCTTATCTCCGCTTATGAGGTTTGTCACAAGTGGATTGAGCGAGGTCTGCATTATAGCGTTGCCGATGCCGAGAAGAGAGAATGCTATCAACATCACCGCATAACTGTCGCCCGTCACAGGAATGATAAGTGACACGGCAGTGATGACAAGGCTTATCAGAACTGTTTTCTTTCTGCCTATTTTATTCATCAGCATCCCGGTGGGCACTGAGAATATCAGAAACCAGAAGAACACGAGCGACGGGAAAAGATTTGCCTGCGAATCGGTCAGCCCCAGATCCTTCTGAACATAATTGGAAGCCGTGCCCACAAGATCCACGAAGCCCATTGCGAAGAAGCAGAGCATCACCGGAATCATCTGCATGATTTGCCCCTTCCTGTCATTAACGAGGTTATAAGTATTTTCCATCGGTTATTTAATTTTTAGCGTTTATAGAGTAAATTTTCAGATTCTTTATTTTGGCATTGCCACCCTCGGCATTTACCACAATCTTGTTATATGGGCTTGTGGGAAACACGAGATTGGTCATTGAGCTTCTGCCGCCGTTGGCAAATACTTCCATGCTTGCACGGTCCACGTAGATGCGCAGAGGCAGAGTTTCGCCGCCGTTGAATGTCGGGGCTGTGGTGACTGCCGGAAAGTCCTGGCTGAAATCGACTATGCCACTCTCCCGGCGGTCAAATGACAATGTCTCTTCCGACGGGCAATATGTCAAAACCGTCTTTTCTCCTTTGTCATTGCAGAAAGTCAATGACACGGAATCAGCCTTGCCGGGCTCCACATCCATTATTATTTCACAAATTCCGTCATTCTCCGCCGGAAGGAGGATTGTTTTCCCCTTTTTGTTCACGCTGACCGACTTTGTGTTGGCGGTCATTTTACCGCGAAGCGCGGTAAGTTCAGGCGATGGAGTTGACGCAGCATAAATGTTGCCGTCAGCGGCTGTGAACAAACTGATTTCACGTGGAAGCGTATTAGCCGATCGGAATTGCTTTGTCGGCACCTCGGCGGCATATTGCCAGTTGCTCATCCAGCCGATTGCAGTGCGGCGATTATCGGGAGCATCGCTCCAGCTCACGAGCGCGTAATTGTCCTTGCCATGGTCAAGCCATTTTGTCGGAACTTTACCCTCCCCGTCAGTGTCGGCATGGAAACTCTTGCCGTCAAAGTCACCTGTGAAATATTGGATTCCGCTGCCGCCAAACGGACCGCCGGGGTTTATATTGCATAGCAACACCCACTTCTTCTGATCGGTACCCTCGACCGGCAATTCAAAAAGGTCAGGACACTCCCACACTCCGTCTTGAGCGCCAAGCCCCTTGCCGAAACTGCTCTGAAGCGTCCACTCCTTCATGTCGGGCGACGTGAATATCAGCATTTCATGATCAAGCGCATGAGCCAGAATAAGCGTCCATTGCTTCGTGTCGGGATTCCAGAACATATTAGGGTCACGGGCTTCGCTTTCAAGCGTGATCACCGGATTTCCGGGATAGATTGTGAACGTAACCCCGTTGTCATGGCTGTATGCGAGACTTTGCACCTGGCTTGCTCCTGCCGATGTGTACATGGCGATGACTGCATCCTTGCCATACCCCGCGCTGTTCTCCTTGTCAATGGCTGAACTTCCGCTGAACACAGAACCCAAGCCGTTGGGCTCTATCGCGGTGCCGTGATGCTCCCAGTTGACGAGGTCATCGGAGGAAGAATGCCCCCACGTCATGTTCTGCCATTTTGAGCCGTATGGATTCCACTGATAATACAGATGCCACTTGCCATCCTTGTAAAACATCCCGTTGGGGTCGTTCATCCACCCGTACTCGGGAGTGTGGTGGAATGCCGGACGGTATTTCTCCGTATAGTCCACAGTGATGGAGTCAGCAAGCCGGAAATTATTCCAGCAGGCATCCTCCTTAGCCTCTCTCACTGTCGAGCGGTTCTGCGAGGTAATGATGTTCAAAACCACATCATGGCCTTTATATGGCGACAAGTCCAGTGGCATCGAATAGTCAACCTTTGATTTGGCAAGACGCACGTATATCGTCCGGTCAAGCTTTCCGTCGACCACCACATTAACAGTAGCATCGTCGTATGCCTCCTGAACCGGAAGAAGAAGATACTTTCCATCCCCCTCCACCCTCACAAGTGTATTATTGGTGCCGAGATGTTCCACTTTTACTCCATCCGAAGCGGCAGCCTCGATTCCCGTTAAGCAGGAAAAAGGGATGGCGGCAATAGTCATAGCGATTTTGAGTATTGATTTCATCTTGATTTATGGTATTTTGTTTTCGGTTGTGATTTATATCGCAAATCTACGACTTTACAAAAAGAGTCACTATTAAAAATTGGGCATTCAGTAGCACAAATGTTGCATTGCTCAATTTTTCATATCAAATGCTCTGTTATTCATAAGATTATAATTATCTTTGCGACACTTGAACCTAAAGAGTCTATAACCAATGATGAACAGGATCATATCATGTCTGTCGGCAATTCTCTTGCTGATTCCCTTGGCGGGGTGCCGCGAGGAGAAACAATATCGCATCGGGATTTCACAATGCAGCCAGGATGACTGGCGGCGGAAAATGAACGATGAGATAAATCGTGAGATTATGTTCCATCCGGAAGCTGAAGTGGAAATACGCTCTGCCGACGACAGCAATGAAAAGCAGATAGCCGACATTCGCTACTTCGTCGACAACGGTTTCGACATAATAATAGCCGCACCCAATGAAGCCGATGCAATAACCCCCGTGATTAAACAGGTCTACGAATCGGGGATTCCGGTCATTGTTTTCGACCGCAACATCAACGGCGACACATACACCGCGCTGCAGGGGGTCGACAATTACGGCATCGGCAAGTCTGCCGCACAATATGCCGCCAATCTTGTGGGTGAAAATGGGAAAATAATTGAGATCTGCGGATTAGCGGGCTCAACTCCGGCGATTGAACGCCACAACGGATTCCACGACGAGGCTGCGCGCGTCGGCATGACTATAGCCGGATCAAGTCATGGCAACTGGAACTATGAGGACGCGGCAAAAGTAGCCGACTCGCTCCTCAGCATATATCCTGACATAGACCTGATATACGCCCACAACGACCGCATGGCGATAGCCGCATCGGAAACAGCAAAAAAACGTGGCATTCCGGTGAAGGTGATCGGCATTGACGCAGCGCCGGAAATCGGGATAAAGGCGGTTGCCGACGGGGATATCGATGCCACATTCCTATACCCTACCGAGGGCTATCAATTGATTCGCACGGCATTGGCTATACTTGAAGGAAAGCCCTACAAAAAGGAAGTATGCCTGCCCGCATCCTCAGCCGTCGACAAGTCCAACGCCGACATACTGCTGCTGCAAAACGAATCACTGAAAGAGGAAACCGCAAAAATAAAACTGCTCAAATCGCAGGTCGACGATTACTGGAGCAAACATTCAGCCCAGACCACTCTCTTCTACGCCGCAATAGCCATTGTGGTTTTGCTGTTCGGGTTCCTGTTCACCGTCCTGAGGGCTTTCTGGCTCCACAAGAGACACCAGAAGATTCTCGTGGAGCAAAACAAACTCCTTGCACAGCAACGCGACACCGAAAAAACTCTCAACGAACAGCTTGAAGCAGCGACACAATCCAAACTCGTGTTTTTCACCAACGTATCCCACGATCTGCGCACTCCGTTGACTCTGATCGCCGAACCGGTGGAACAGCTCGCCGCCGCCGACTATCTCACACCACAGCACCATGCGCTGATGAAGATAGCCAACAAGAATGTGAAGATACTCAAGAGGTTGATAAATCAGATTCTCGACTTCAGGAAATATGAAAACGGCAAGCTGCAAGTGAACCTGACCGAAGTGCACATTGCCGACCTCATCAATGACTGGACCGAATCGTTTACGGAAATAGCACGCAAGCGGGAAATCAAGCTCACCATCGACATTTCAATCGATCATGAGACCACACTGGCTATTGACACCGAGAAAATCGAGCGTGTGTTCTTCAACCTCATGTCCAACGCATTCAAGTACACCGCCGACAACGGAAAAATACATTTCGTTTGCTCCTGCGATGAGTCCCGGCTCATATTCTCGGTCGAGGACACCGGACAAGGAATAGCCGTCGAGGATCTTGGAAACATATTTGACCGCTTCTATCAGGTCGACAAAGTACACCCCAACGGTTCAGGAATCGGGCTGTCACTCGCCAAGGCTTTTGTCGAACTGCACGACGGATCCATCGATGTCGAGAGCGTCCTTGGGAAAGGGAGCAAATTCACCGTGAAGCTCCCCATACGCCACGTCAACAACGCTGCCGACACCACAGCCGTACCACGCATCATAACCAATCAGGATGTCAATCTCGAACTCGGCGACGTGGAGCTCGACCTCAACAACACCGATGTAGAAAAGCCGTTGATGCTGGTGATTGACGACAACCCCGACATAAGGAAAATGATACGGGAACTGCTTTCACCCGAATACCGCATAATCGAAGCGCAGAATGGCAAAGAGGGCATAAGAATCGCATCCAAATATGTGCCCGACCTCATCATTTGCGATGTCATGATGCCCGTCATGGACGGACTGGAGTGTTGCCGGCGCATAAAGAACGAAATCACCACATCCCACATTCCGGTACTTATGCTCACCGCCTGCAGCATGGACGAACAGCGCATACAAGGCTATGAGAGCGGAGCCGACGGATATCTGTCGAAGCCGTTCAACAGCGCCATGCTGCGCATGAGATGCGGCAACCTCATCGAGAACCGGAAACGCATCAAGGCGCTATGGACGCCTGAGAGTGGAATCAAGAACGACCGGAAGGATGTGGCGGAAGGAAAAACCGCGCCACAGCTATCCGATATTGACAATGACTTCTACTCTCGGTTTACAACTCTTGTCAATAAGGAAATGGGTGATCCCGATCTCAACATCGACACACTCGCGGCAAAATTAGGGCTCGGACGCTCTCAATTCTATCGGAAAATAAAAGCGCTTACCAACTATTCGCCCGTAGAACTATTACGTAAAATGCGATTGACGAAAGCTCGCGAGATGCTGGCGACGACCGATAAATCAATCAGCGAGATCGCCTATGAGGTAGGATTCTCAGCTCCGGCTTACTTCACAAGAGTATTCCGGGAAATGTTTGACGAATCCCCGACCGAGATGAGATCGAGGCTCGGATTCAAGGATTAAGAGGGTGTTTAACACCCTTCAACTATGAAAATTTAAGCATTATATATGAAATTTTGAGCATCGCCCAAAATTTAATCGTCGATGCAACATCAGTGCTATTTATGCCTATTGGACTTTAATAACTTTGTCACAGCAACAGCTCTCCGAGACGTTGCCGGATAATGACAGAAGAATTTAGAACCAATAATTAAATAACATGAAAAAAGCAATCCTCAGCGCGTTGATGCTATTTCTGATAGCGATCACTACGCAAGCGCAGAATCTCACTGTGCATGGGACCGTTATTTCAGCCTCCGACGGCGAGCCGTTGATCGGGGCAAGCGTTATTTCCGATGTAAAAGGAGGAGCCGGCGTAGCCACCGACTTCGATGGGAATTTCGTAATAACGGTTCCTGACGGCTCCAACCTCATCATATCCTATGTGGGATATAAGTCAAAAACTGTCAAGGCAGAGCCCGAAATGGAGGTATCCCTCGACGAAGACTCCGAACTGCTTGACGAAGTGGTGGTGGTTGGTTACCAGACCATGAAGAAAGCCGACCTCACCGGTTCAGTGTCTGTCGTGTCGACAAAAACATTTGAAACATCAGCCGACACCGACCCCATGAGGGCATTGCAGGGAAAGGTGCCGGGAATGACCGTAACGGCAAATGGATCGCCAAGCGGAACAGGTTCTGTGCGTATTCGCGGTATCGGATCGTTCAACGCATCTCAGGATCCGCTGTTCGTAATCGACGGGGTGCCAACTACAGCCACCCTCAATTCCCTAAACATGAACGATATTGAAAGCATGCAGGTGCTTAAAGACGCCGCATCCGCTTCAATATACGGTTCTCGCGCAGCCAACGGTGTGATCATCATCACCACCAAGAAAGGAAAAGCATCGGGAGCTGATAAAAAAGTCAACGTGAGCTTCTCGGCTAATCTCACAGCCCAGTTCTATTCCTCACAGTCCAAAATGAAACTCCTCAATACCCCCGAATATGCCACTGCGATGGCTCAGGCGGCGCTCAATGACGGAATCGATCCGGTAGCCTACGCTTCAAGCTACGGACTGAACCTAAACGCTCCTACAGGCTACCCCATTTCGGTATATGACATAGCCACGGGTGAATACAGAAATTATACCGTCAACGGACAATATGACGGATTCATAAATTCAAAAAAGACGATGCTGATGTCCGACACCGACTGGCTTGACGAAATCTCACGCACCGGATTTTCACAGAGCTATGACGCGTCAGTATCGACCGCTACCGACAAGAGCACGGTGCTGTTCTCGCTCGGTTACCGCAAAAACGACGGTATTCTTAAATACACCAACTTTGAAAACATATCGGCGCGCATCAACTCGTCATTCAACATATCGCCGGTGGTGTCGGTGGGAGAAAACTTCACACTCACCTATACTGACCAGGTTGATATGCAGCCGCTGGAGAATGCCCTGAAAATGCCGTCGTCAGTGCCTGTATTTGAAATCGACGGTACTACTTACGGCGGACCCGTCGGCAGCATGGCTGACCGTCAGAACCCATTGCGCGAGCTCGCGTTCAACCGCGACAACGCTCTCAAGGTATGGCGACTGTTTGGCAATGCCTATATCGACATAAAGCCGCTGAAAGGACTTGTGCTGCGGTCCAACTTCGGTCTTGATTACGATGCTGCATTCATCCATTCCTACAATTACACTTTCAACAGCGATATCGTAAACAACGACACCAACTCCACCACGCTCTCTCAGGCTAACGATTCAAAATGGACGTGGACCAACACCGCCAACTATAATTTCACGCTCAAAAATGACCATGCCTTCACCGTTCTCGCCGGTATGGAGATGTTCCGCCAGAGCCGTATCGACTTCTCAGGCTACAATGAGAATTACGATATAGAGACACCCGACTATATGTATCCCGACGCATCATCGGGCATCGAACGCGCCACCGGCAACAAGTCGGCATACGCTCTCGTGTCATTCTTCGGCAAGATTGACTATAACTGGAAGAACACCCTGCTCGCCTCTTTCACCATACGCCATGACGGCTCTTCGCGATTCGGCAGCAACAACCGCTACGGTACATTCCCTGCCGCCACGCTCGGATACCGCATCTCAGAGAACATAAAAAAGAATTGGCTTGACGACCTGAAATTGCGCCTGTCATGGGGTAAAACCGGTAATCAGGCGATCTCCAACACTGCTCGCTACGCTCTCTATGTAGCCGACTACGGCAGCGACCGCGTGACCTCGACAGCCTATGACCTCCTGCTCCAGCAGAGCGGAATATTCCCCTCGGGCTACTACGCAAGCCAGACTGCCAACCCCAACCTGAAATGGGAGACCACCATTCAGTACAATGCCGGCGTGGACTTCGGTATGTTCAAGAACCGCCTCACCGGATCAGTCGATGCCTACATCAAGGATGTCAAGGATATGCTCATAACTCCGGCTTATCTCGGCTCGATGGGCGAAGGCGGCGCCTCATGGCTCAACGGTCCCTCGCTGCGCAACTGGGGTATGGAATTTCAGGTAGGATGGCGCGATGAGCTCGCCTGCGGTCTCGGATACCGGGCATCGCTCAATCTCGACTTCTTCCGCAACAAAGTCACATATCTTCCGGCTACAACCACCGGTTCATACGCCCACACCACTACCGAGAATCTCGTCCAGGCAAAACGCCCCTATGGATCAATCGTGGGATATGTGTTTGACGGGTTGTTCCAATCCCAGGAAGAGGTGAATGCTTCCGGTCAGGACAATGCCCGCGTGGGAGGCATGAAGTATGCCGACATCAACAAGGACGGCAGAATCACTCCCGACGACCAGACTTGGATCTTCAATCCCGTGCCCGACCTCTCTTTCGGTTTCAATCTGGAATTGACCTACAAAAACTTCGACTTCCAAATGTTCTGGCAAGGCATCCTCGGACAAGACGTATATAACAATCAGAAATTCCAGAATGACTTCTGGAGCGTGACCGATGCCGGCAGCAATAAAGGCGTGCGTGTGCTCGACGCGTGGTTGCCCGATGTGAACTCTTCCTCAACCATCCCGATGCTCACCACCAACAACAAGGGTGACGAAGGACGCACATCATCATATTTCGTCGAAAACGGTTCCTACGCCAAGCTCCGCACTCTTCAGGTGGGCTACAACCTGCCGTCGAAAGCACTCTCCAAGCTCCGCATGAGCAAAGCCCGCGTTTACGTTTCAGGGCAGAACCTGCTCACAATAAAAAGCAGCAGCCTCACCTGCACCGATCCGGAGAATCCTAATTGGGCATACCCGATCCCCACATCGGTTTCATTCGGTGTGCAAGTTGACTTCTAACCCTAAAAATTAAAAATCATGAAATCGATCAAGATATTTCTTCTTTCCGTATTTACACTGGGCATGGCGGCGTGTGACGATTTTATCGACGTGCCACCCACAGGAGTTGTCGATGGCGACCTCGCCTATTCTCAGCCCGAAAAAATGGTGAACGCAGCCTACGCGTCGCTTGGCGACTGCTGGTATTCCTATCCGTTCAATCTATGGCCTTATGGCGACCTTAGTTCCGACGACTGCCTGAAAGGTGGCGGTGGAACGACCGACACCGGATATCACCCCATGGAGATATGGTCAACGCTGACCTCCACTCCGGGTGAGCTTGACGAGCTGTGGTATCGTCTTTACTGCAACATCTCGCGTTGCAACAGGGCTTTGGTTGCCCTTGAACAGTCGGGCGAGAAAGTCCTCGGCGAAGAGACCGCGGCTCAACGCGTGGGCGAAGTGCACTTCCTGCGCGGTCACAGCTACTTCAAGCTCCTCACCATGTTCCGTCAGATTCCATGGGTCGATGAAGAGGTGTTCAAAAACAGCACTCAGGAACAGACTCCCAACAATGAATATTCCTACGAGGAACTGTTCGGAAAAGTGATCCACGAATTTGAGCTCGCCTATAATGCCCTGCCCGAAGAGGTGACGGACGGTGGAGGCCGCGCCAATAAAGTCGCAGCGGCGGCATATCTCGCCAAGTGCTACCTCACCCTTGCATGGGGCGACGGATATGAAGCTACCGATGGTGTGGAGTTCATCAATGAGGACTACATGAAGAAGGTTGTCGAATACACCAAAGTGGTAAAGGATTCCCGATATGATTACCTCGCTGATTTCGGCGACATATTCCTCCCTGAATACAAGAACAGCTCCGAATCGGTGTTTGCCGTGCAGACATCACAATACACTGAGGACAACACGCGTTTCGGTCGTGCCAACTGGTCAAACACACTCAACGGCTGCTGGGGAATGTGGTCATGCGGATGGGACTTCCACAAGCCTTCACAGGATCTCGTGAATGCCTACAAGACCCGCAACGGGCTTCCATTATTTGACGACTACGACACAACCGACGATTACCCCGTCAACGGCGCTACATCCGCGCAGAAATGGGATCCGCGCCTGTTCCACACAGTAGGTATGCCTACTTTCCCCTACAAATATGAGTCAGACAAAAAATATGAGATGACCACCCTGAACTCACGCACCCCCAACACCTACGGCTTCTATACATCACTGAAGGAGGTGCCGCAGCCGAGCAAGGGCGAAACCTTTGAAGGCTCATGGCAGGCTTTCGCAATGAACGACTACGTGTTCCGCTATACCGACGTGATGCTCATGCGCGCCGAGGCTCTGATTGAGCTCGGAGAACTTGAAGAGGCAAGAAGCATCATCAACGACATCCGCAACCGTGCCGCCAATTCCATCGACAAGCATATAAAATATGCCAAGGATTATTGCGAGATAGCCCTCTATTCAGCATCCGACTTCAGCGACAAGGATAAAGCGCGCACACGTCTGCGTTGGGAACGCCGCCTTGAAATGGCGATGGAGAGCAGCCGCTACTTCGACCTGCGCCGCTGGGGCATCGCATCGACAGTCCTTAACGCCTACTTTGAAAAAGAAAAAGATGCAAGCTATGATGGCGTAAGGTACGGACAATATTATCAGGACGCTCATTATACCCCCGGAAAGAATGAGTTCTATCCCATTCCCTATAATCAGCTTTACTACGTGCCCGGGCTATACGTGCAGAACAAAGGATACAATTAAGCAATACACGAAACGATATAAACGATATAAAAGGTTAGGTTAGGTTAGAAAGATTGTATTGGAAGGTCAGGCAGGATGCGTTCACCGCAATCCTGCTTGACTGCTTTTATGGGAATATACTGACCTTTAGGGAGGGGATTGCGGGGTTGCCGCACATTTCTGACGGGCATAAAAAAAGCTTTCCGTGATGGAAAGCTTCTTGAGTGGGCGTTGAGGGATTCGAACCCCCGACCCTCTGCTTGTAAGGCAGATGCTCTGAACCAGCTGAGCTAAACGCCCGAAAGTCGGTTGCTTCACGAAGAACAGGAATCTGTATTTTGGTGGGCGTTGAGGGATTCGAACCCCCGACCCTCTGCTTGTAAGGCAGATGCTCTGAACCAGCTGAGCTAAACGCCCGTGTTCTTCGTAAAAGCGATGCAAAGTTAAGGGTATTTTTTGAAATGTCCAAACTTTTTGCAAAAAAAATCACACTTCTCTCACATTTATTGCGTAATTTTGTGGTCTACATTCATTTCATCAACTCATATCAGCAATATGCAACTGACCCAACTCACCGCCATTTCTCCTGTTGACGGACGTTACCGCAACAAGTGCGCAAGTCTTGACAATTATTTTTCAGAGTACGCGCTCATACGCTATCGCGTGAGAGTCGAAGTGGAATATTTCATATCTCTGTGCGAGATATCCCTGCCCCAGCTCTCAGGGGTGAACCATACCGTATTCCCTGAATTGCGCAAGATATATCAGGATTTCACGACTGACGACGCGATGAAGATCAAAGAGATCGAGTCAGTCACAAACCACGACGTAAAAGCTGTCGAATATTTCATCAAAGAGCAGTTTGACCGTCTGGGACTCTCTCAATACAAGGAATTCATCCATTTCGGACTCACATCGCAGGACATCAACAACACGGCAGTGCCCTTGTCGATCAAGGAGGCGCTTGATGAAGTTTACCGCCCTGCTCTGATGGAGCTCGTGGAACATCTTGAACATCGTGCCGATGAATGGCAGGAGCTGCCCATGCTCGCAAAGACCCACGGACAGCCCGCATCGCCCACCCGTCTCGGCAAAGAGATCCGCGTGTTCACCTATCGTCTGCGCCAACAGATCAGATTGCTCGACGCAACACCGATAAGCGGAAAATTCGGCGGCGCCACAGGTAATTTCAACGCCCACCTCATCGCTTACCCCAACATCGACTGGCGCGCGTTTGGTAAAAAATTCCTCATGGAGAAGCTCGGCATCGAGCGTGAGGAGTACACTACACAGATTTCAAACTACGACAACCTTGCCGCACTGTTTGACGCATTGCGCCGCATCAATACCATCATCCTCGACCTTGACAAAGACTTCTGGCAATATATCTCGATGGAATATTTCAAGCAGAAGATCAAAGCCGGCGAGGTAGGTTCATCGGCAATGCCTCACAAGGTGAATCCCATCGACTTCGAGAACTCGGAAGGCAACCTCGGCATCGCCAACGCTCTGCTCGACCATCTCGCAACCAAGCTGCCGGTGTCACGCCTTCAGCGCGACTTGACCGACTCGACAGTGCTGCGTAACATCGGTGTGCCCCTCGCCCACATCCTCATCGCGTTCAGCTCAACGCTGAAAGGGCTCAACAAGCTCCTTCTCAACGAAGAGGCTATCAACCGCGACCTCGACAATATGTGGAACGTGGTAGCCGAGGCAATCCAGACAATCCTGCGCCGCGAAGGGTATCCGAAGCCCTACGAAACTCTCAAGGAACTGACACGTGTCAACACCACAGTGACTGCCGAGAGCATCGCCGCATTCATCGACACACTCAACGTGACTGATGCAGTGAAGGAGGAACTGAAAAAAATCACTCCCCACTCCTATACCGGATATTAATCCAGAATAGCGGCGGATAACGCAAACTTTAACATTTTGACGGACGTTTTACCATGGAACACCAGGCGGTAGAGCGTCCGTCACTGTTTTCCAACATATAAACAACACACTAAAATGGCACAAATTTACACCTCACTCATCGAGCTGATCGGCAATACACCGCTGCTCGAAGCAGTAAACATCGAACGTGCAAAAGACCTGAAAGCCCGTCTGCTTGTGAAAATCGAATCATTCAATCCCGGCGGAAGTGTCAAAGACCGTGCGGCACTCTCCATGATCGAGGATGCTGAAAAAAACGGCATGCTCAAGCCCGGCGCAGTCATCATCGAGCCCACAAGCGGCAACACCGGCATAGGGCTTGCATGGGTGGGTTCGCTGAAAGGCTACAAAGTAATCCTCACAATGCCCGAAACAATGAGTCAGGAACGCCGTAATCTGCTCAAAGCCTACGGAGCCGAACTTATCCTCACTCCGGGAAGCGAAGGGATGAGCGGTACCATAAAACGCGCTGAGGAGCTTCGCGACTCAACACCCGGAGCTGTGATTCTCCAACAGTTCAACAATCCCTCCAACCCCGAAGCCCATGTCAAAACCACCGCTGAAGAGATATGGCGCGACACGGAAGGGACGGTCAACATTCTTGTCGCAGGTGTCGGAACCGGAGGAACCGTTTCGGGAACCGGAGAGGCTCTGAAACGGCATAATCCAGCAATAAAGGTGGTAGCGGTAGAGCCCGCCGACTCGCCTGTGCTGTCGGGCGGCAAACCGGGCCCCCACAAGATACAGGGCATCGGAGCCGGATTCGTGCCCCGCAACTACAACAAGGAGATTGTCGACAGCGTAGTCACCGTGAGCAACGATGAAGCATTCCAAGGAGCGCGCCTGTTGGCAAAAGAAGAGGGATTGCTCGCCGGAATATCCTCGGGGGCTGCCCTTTATGCTGCCATCTCGCTCGCAGAGCTTGAAGAGAACGCCGGCAAAACAATTGTGGTCATTCTCCCTGACACCGGCGAACGCTACCTGTCGACGCCCCTGTTCGCATAAGGGATTAAATAAGATTTAACGCAAAGATTATCATAATGTTAAAACAAAATAACGTCAGAACTATCCTCTGAAATATATTGTTATAACTGCTGAATTATGAAAACTAAAAAAACTTTGCACATGAACTTTCTGAAATCCACCAAGTTACTCGCAGCACTTCTTTTATCGTCAAGCGCCGCGGTCTATCTCACATCCTGTAGCGATGACGATGACCACGACTTTACCCCCACTACCGATTTCATCAACGAGCTGAATAAGTTATATCCCAACGTAGATGCCGAGTGGGAGACACGCCACAATAACTATCGCGTGGCAGAATTCGACAAGATGGGCGACGAATATGAGGTGTGGTTCTCCAAAGAGGGACAATGGGTAATGACCGAGATCGACTACGAGGCACCCTACACCAATGTTCCCGCCGACATCATGACGGCATTCTACGGATCGGAATACGGAGAGTGGGCGATTGACGACATCGATTACTACGAGCGTGCAAGCGACTCTTTCTACATCTTTGACGTGGAGCAGCGTGGACAGTACGACATGGACGTATATTTCGACGCCGACGGCAATTTCATCAAAGCCGAACGCGATACCGATATAGACATACGCCCGTCGACAGTGATAAAATAATCTCAGCAACTGATATTGCGAAGAGCGTTGCCCGATTGAATCGGGTGACGCTCTTTTGCGTGTGATTTAGGCAGAAGGGGTGTCGGGTAATCCGGGTTGTATGTTTATACCGAGTTGTGAGTCGATTCCGTATTGTTTGTGTTGCATAAGAAGCGGTCAGTATGACCGCAAGAGGTCCCGGTATACATCGTCATCTCGTTTTTTTGCCCTATTAGGCGCATATTAATATTGCGAGCAACAACCAAATCGGTCTGTAGGACCGCAATATGTCAGCTCCCAGTATGTAGCGCCAGCGGAATGCTGGGTATCGTGATACCAACCCCATTTTGAGTTCCGTAGGAACGATACAATTGTATCGCTCTTACAGAGCTTAATTAAATTTAGGATCCATTTACCCGGCATTCCGCTGACGCTACATGCCGGGCTAAGCTCTCACGGTCCTGCAGACCGTGCCGAAGATACTTCCGCTCGGCAAACTGAAAATAAATTTTCGTTTGCTCTCGACTTATTCGTACTTTGGCTTTGCCGAAGATACTTCCGCTCGGCAAACTGAAAATAAATTTTCGTTTGCTCTCGACTTATTCGTATCTTTGCACCGACAATGACATCTACAATAGAACGAGGCGATATCAGAGTGCCGCGTATAGCGGCGATAGGAATGTTTGACGGGGTCCACACAGGGCACCGCCACCTCATCGACACGCTCATCACCCACGGCAACCGGCTCAATCTGTCGCCGGTAGTGGTGACATTTGCCAACCATCCCCGCGACCTCATCCATCCCAAGGAAGCGCCTTCAATGCTCACCACCCCCGATGAACGGTGCCACCACCTTGCCGCGACATCGATAGAGGGGATTATTATGCTCCCGTTTGATGACGAGTTGCGGCGTATGTCGGCTTTTGATTTCTTGAAAATGCTGCGTGACGACTACAATGTCAGGGCTTTGGTGCTCGGATTCAACAATCACTTCGGGCATGATCATCCCACGGAGGAAGCCGAGTATGACGCATTGGGGGAACGTGCCGGAGTAAAGATATTCCACGCAGGGGAATACCGCGACGGCTCAGGGGATAAAATAAGTTCGTCGGTGATACGCAAATTACTCCTTAACGGCGATATAGCTCTTGCCAATGTGATGCTCGGCTATCGCTACCGTCTGTCGGGCACAGTGGTGCATGGGAAAGAGCTGGGACGCACCATCGGATTCCCCACCGCCAATATTCTGCCATCAAGTCCCCGGCGGCTTGTGCCGGCAAACGGGGTATATGCCGTAAGAGCGCATCTATCAGACAGCTCAGTTTATCCTGCAATGGTGAATATA
This sequence comes from Lachnospiraceae bacterium, assembly GCA_023663655.1. Lineage (GTDB taxonomy): Bacteria > Bacteroidota > Bacteroidia > Bacteroidales > Muribaculaceae > Muribaculum. Next base: position 194,817 of record JAMPGZ010000002.1, on the reverse strand, counting down.
GGTCATCGTCCAACGGTGGACTCCCCTACGGCGCCGAAAAGCATCGAGGCACACATAATAGGATTCCACGGATCAATTTATGGCGAGACCGTGGAACTGGAATTCATAAAATTTCTACGCAAAGAACACCGCTTCGACTCCCTCGACGAGCTTCGCCATCAACTGACTGTTGATGCAGAAACCGCCAAGACAATCAACGCGGATTGAATGGAGGATATGACGGGATCCCCGAGCCCGGCAACGATGGCGGCTTCGTGTTGGCGGCCTGTGCACTGAGCCAATTTCAAGCAGTCTTCCAGATCATTTCTGAAACTTAGCGAAGTGTAACTTCGGGCGACTCCATCTGCTTCCGCTATCGTTGTCGGTCGGGTTCTGCGGGCGAGGCGCCTGTCGGAGTACTCCAACGAATCCGTGCATTCGCGGCGTGGCTCTCGGGGCTGACTGTAGCCGGCTGATGTCAGCGTCCTTCGGGCGTGTTGCCGTGATTATGGCGGAACCGTGACGGGATGTCTCTCCCGCAGATTGATACCGTTGTGTTTGTTCGGGCAAAGATAATGCATGGTTGCAGGGGATTTACCCACTTTTTATCCCACCGGGTGATTTTTTTTGTTCAACGGGCTCGTGGGATGCGGTCTGTAGGACCGTGAGGGCTTAGCCCGGCATGGAGCGTCAGCGCAATGCCGGGTCACAGATAACACCCCAAATATATAGAGTTCCGGAGGAACGATACAATGGTTCGCTCTTACAGAGCTTAATTCAATTTCAAATCCATTAACCCAGCATTCCGCTGGCGCTACATACCGGGCTAAGCTATTGCGGTCATACTGACCGCTTCTTATACAACACAAACAATACGGAATCGACTCACAACTCGGCATAAACATACAACCCGGATTACCCGGCATTCTATACCCGGTATTCCATACCCAGCATTCCGCTGGCGCTACATACCGGGCTAAGCTATTGCGGTCATACTGACCGCTTCTTATACAACACAAACAATACGGAATCGACTCTCAACTCGGCATAAACATACAACCCGGATTACCCGGCTCTTTACCCAGCATTCCGCTGACGCTACATACTGGGCTAAACTCTTGCGGTCCTACAGACCGATTTGGTTTTTGCTCGCAATATTAATATGTGCCTAAGAGGGCAAAAAAACGAGATGACGATGTATATCGGGACCTATTGCGGTCATACTGACCGCTGATTTGGGTTTTGCTCTTAATGCTTTTAATATGTGTTTAAGGTGTACAAAAAACGCGCTGCCGGGGCAACGCGTTTTTCGGGATCCTGTGAGGGGATTATACTGTGAGAATCTCTTTTTCTTTTGCGGCAAAGAGATCGTCGATCTTCTTCAAGTATTTGTCGTGGAGCTTCTGAGCTGTTGCTTCGGCATCTTTCTCCACATCCTCAGGCATACCCTGCTTGATGGCTTTTTTAAGTCCGTCGATAGCATCGCGGCGAGCGTTGCGCACCGATACTTTGGCAGTTTCAGCCTCAGCTTTAGACTGCTTAACGAGCATCTTACGGCGCTCTTCGGTCAACGGGGGAATAGAGATGCGGATGATTTCGCCATTGTTCTCAGGAGTGATTCCGAGTTCGGAATTGATGATCGCTTTCTCAATCTCCTTGAACATAGATTTCTCCCAAGGAGTGATGGTGATGGTACGGGCATCAGGCACGCTGATGTTAGCCACGTTGCCTACGGGAACTGCGCTACCGTAATATTCCACACGGATTCCATCGAGAATTTTCGGATTGGCTTTACCGGCACGGATGTGGGCAAGGGCTTCGTCAAGATAAGCTACCGCCATCTCCATTTTCTCTTCGGCGGGATCAAGATAAGTCTTTACGTCAGTCATGTTTAGTATTTTGTTTTGATTATTAATATACAAGAGTTCCGATAGGCTCGCCGGAAAGCACTTTCTTCAGATTTCCCGGAGTATCCATGTCAAACACGATTATGGGGAGATGATTCTCCTTGCACAATGCCGTGGCGGTGAGATCCATCACCTTCAGTCCGCGAGTGTAGACCTCATCGTAGGTGATTTCAGAGAACTTGGTGGCTGTGGGATCCTTTTCAGGGTCGGCGGTGTAAATGCCGTCCACACGGGTACCCTTGAGCATAACATCAGCTTCCACCTCTACGCCACGCAGAGCAGAGCCGGTATCGGTAGTGAAAAACGGATTGCCGGTGCCTCCTGAGAGGATTGCCACAGCACCCTTTTCCATCGCTTCGATAGCACGCCACTTGCTGTAGTGCTCACCGATGGGGAACATATTTATAGCCGTAAGCACCACAGCCTTCTGTCCGTGAGCTTCCAACGCCGAGCTCAACGCGAGCGAGTTGATGACAGTGGCGAGCATACCCATCTGGTCGCCTTTCACGCGGTCGAAACCCTTAGATGCTCCCGACAGTCCGCGGAATATGTTGCCGCCGCCAATCACGATGGCGATCTGCACACCTGAGTCGGCAATCTCCTTGATCTGCTCGGCATATTGATTGAGTCTCACTGTGTCGATGCCATAGCCCTGGTTGCCCATCAGCGATTCACCGCTGAGTTTAAGCAATATTCTATTATACTTGGTTCTCATTTCTGTATGTATTACAAATCTTCCATTTACAATATCACAAAGATAGTGCAATCCTTGCGAAAAGAAAATTTATTTGCGTGTTATATCGTATATTATTCCGGGAAGCTCGATATTATTCTTCATGCCGTTGAATTTCTCGGCACCAACACCGATGGCAAACACAGGCACGGGATTAGCCGTGTGACTGCCGCTGATGAAGCTGATGCCGAGCCAATGATTGTAGACCTTGAACACTTCCGAAATAAAGTTATTGTAGGTGTTGTAGAGTCCTTTTTCATCGCTACCCTTGAGCTTGACAAACACATCGTCGAAACGAGATTTGAGTTCAGCGGTCTGCTTCTCATTCACGGGAACCGTGTTCCAGAATCCGAGCTTGTCGGTGAGCATACCCTTCATCTCATCCCAGTCGGGAACCTTGCCCTCCTTCATGCGGTCGCGCCAATAGTCGGCAAAATGATCCTTGGAGATGCCCTGCGTGCCTATCATGCTCATGTCGCGATGTCCGTCGGATATGGCTATGCCACCGGTATCATGGTCGGCGGTCACCACAATCAGTGTCTCATCGGGATGCTGAAGATAGAAATCGTATGCCACTTTAAGAGCATCCTGCAAGGCAAACACCTCGGTCACCACCGCTCCGGCGTCATTGGCATGAGCGCCGTGGTCAATGAGTCCGTTCTCAACCATTATGAAAAACTTGTCGGGCGAATTTTTGCTCACATGATCGACAGCCACCCTTGTAAGCTCATCGAGCTTCATGGCGCCATTGATTGAATCGACAATAAAACCGATGTCATTGTTATTGCCCCACACACCGTCGTGGCTGAGCACCCACAGCGGTCCTGAGGTGGCACCGTCGTAAGCCTCGGTGCCATATACCACCTTAACACCGGCTTTCTTTATCTCATCCATGACCCCGGTGTCATTGCCATTCTTGTCCTTGAGACCGCGCAATGACGCTCCACCGAGAAAATCATAGCCCGAAGCGGCGGCAGCCTTATCGATGTCGGCAAACATTTTACGGTTAGGCACATGAGCATAGAACGATGCCGGAGTGGCATCATCGGGAGCATTTGAAGTAAGTATTCCCACACCCCAGCCCTCATCTTTTAGTTTGCGGGCTATCGACACCACTTCCACAGTGTCGGGAGTCATGGCTATCATGCCGTTCTTAGTCTTGTTTCCTGTCGAGAGGGCGGTTCCGGCAGCGGCTGAGTCGGTGATTTTGGAAGAAGCCGAATAAGTGAGGGCGAATGACGACACCGGAAATGTGGTCATGAGCAGCGGCTTGTCATTACCCAGCACAAGGCGATTATAATACTCGGCAGCATTGACATGACCCATGCCCATGCCATCGCCGATAAAATAGAACACGTATTTAGCCTGTGCCGACAATCCGAGCGCCACACACGCAGCAACAATGCTGAAGAATGTCCTTAATTTCATATCGATATTATATTTTCAGGTTAATTATTTTCAGTTTATTTATCAGTATCGTTCATTGCAAGCATGGAGTCGATGAAACGGCGGTCGTTGCTCAGACGCGGCACCTTACGCTGCCCTCCGAGCTTTCCGGTGGAAGCGAGCCAGTCGTCAAATAGACCTTTTCGCGCCTCGACCACCGAAAGAGGGTCAAGAAAAATGCCATTGGCGCGTTTCGCCTGATAATCGGAATTCACCCGGCAAAGGCAGCGGTCCAAAGTATCGGCAAATTTTTCCATATCCTCAGGCTCCACGGCAAATTCTATAAGCCACTCGTGTCTGCCTCGCGAACGGTCGCCGGCATATACCGGCGCCGCCGTATAGTTGGCTATCTCACACCCGAGCTCCTTGCAGGTGTCGGCAATCGCCTCATCGGCATTGTGGACCATCAGCTCCTCGCCGAAAGCGTTGATATAATGCTTGGTGCGACCGGAGATTATGATCTTCACCGGGTCGACCGATGTCACCTCGACAGTGTCGCCTATCTTAAAACGCCACAATCCGTTGCAAGCGGTGACCACGAGCGCATAGGTTCTTCCCGGCTCCACCTCCCACACCGGAACGGCATGGGGTGAGTCGCTGAGAGCCTCCTCAACGGGAATGAACTCATAGAACACCCCTATATCAAGCAGGAGCAACATACCGTGGTCGTCGGGAGAATCCTGCACGGCAAAGAATCCTTCAGAGGCATTATAGGTCTCCACGTAACGCATACGCCGCGCATCGGTGATGTGGCGGTACTGCTCACGGTAAGGCTCAAAGGCTATGCCGCCATGGAAAAACACCTCAAGGTTCTGCCACAAGTCGTGGATGTTGTCCACTCCCGCCTGTGCAACGACCTCTTTCAGCACAGTCAGGAACCAGGAAGGGACACCCGATATATTGGTTATATTCTCGCGCATGGACGCCTTCACAAGTGCCGGAAGTTTAAGCTTCCAGTCGGTCATGAGGGCTATCTCCTTGGAAGGCACCCTCACAAGATTCACGAGCGGATTTATATTCTGAATGAGATTAGCAGAGAGGTCCCCCACCGCAACCCCTTTCGGCAACGACAGCTCATTGGCGAAACTTCCTCCGAGGATGAAGCTCTTGCCGTCGAAAATGCGGCTGTCGGGATAGGCGGAAAGATAGAACGCCACAACATCGGCTCCACCGGGATAATGGTTCTTGCGGAAGGAATCGGAGGTAATCGGCACATACTTGCTCTTGCCGTCGGAAGTGCCCGAGGACTGGGCGAAATTACGTGTCACACCTTTCCACAGGATATCTTTCTCGCCATTAACCATCCTCATCACCAACTCGCGTATGTCGGAATACTCGGCAAGAGGCACACGGCGGCGGAACTCCTCGTAGGAGTCAATGCCGGCAAATCCGTATTTCTCACCGATCAGAGTGTGACGGGCACGGTCCATCATCCACGCCAGCTCACGGCGTTGAGTCATTTCGGCTTTCATGGCTTTTTCATGAGCCACTTTGGCACGGTGCAGAAAAAAAGGTCGTATGAATGGGGTTATCGCCATTTCTTAAATATTTTCAGGAATCAGCTTACGGAATACAGAACGCTTACGATGCAGTCTTCGTTCAAAGAATTTCCACTGCTGCTGCACACTTTCATTGTCGGCAAGCTCAAGATTGGTCTCTGCCCACTTGTAACCGTTTTTGGCGAATATAGGTATCAAGTCGGTGAAGAGCAGAGCGTTAACACCCTTACCCTGAAGCTCGGGACGCACCGCCACAAGCAGAAGATCGACCGTGTCATTTTTGCCATACATTCCCTTGAGAAGATGATACCACCCGAAGGGGAAAATGCGTCCGCGTGATTTCTGCAATGCCTTTGTCATTGACGGAATGGAGATTCCCACTCCCACCAAGCGGTCGTTTTCGTCGACAATCACACACACATTCTCCAGTTTAAGAATGGGCAGATACTGGTCGATGTAATAATTGATCTGCTTTTTCGTAAGCGGCGAATATCCATAAAGCTGGTCGTAAGCCTCATTGATAAGCTCAAACAACGCCACGCCATAGTCATTCTTGATTTTCTTGCCGCTCTTATATTTTATCACGCACAATTTCAGTTTTTTCTCGACGATGGCACCCACGCGGGCAAGCTGGTCGGGAATAGTGTCGGGCACCTTTATCCGGTACTCAACCCAATTGGCATCCTTTTCAAATCCCATGCGCTCAATATGCTTCACATAGTAGGGATAATTGTAGATGGTAGCCATGGTGCCCGCCTCCTCATATCCGTCGGTGAGCATACCTTCGTGATCCATATCGGTAAATCCCATAGGTCCCACGATATACTCCATTCCACGCTCCTTGCCCCAACGCATCGCCGTGGCAAACAGGGCGTCGACCACCTCGGCATCATCGATAAAATCGGTGAAGCCGAAACGCAAGTCCTTCTTGCCTGAGCGCTCATTGACTACATTGTTGATGATGGCGGTGATTCTGCCCACAGGCTTTCCGTCGCGCATGGCAAGCCAGCATTTAGCCTCACACACCTCAAAAGCCGGATTTTTCTCGGGGATGAGAGTGTTGATCTCGTCGAATATCAACGGCGGCACATAGTAAGGATTGCCATCGTATAGATCTATACCGAACTTGACATACTTGCCAAGTTCCTTTTTATTTTGCTTTATTTCTATGATTTCAACAGCCATATACAGGTCAAGAGATTTTATTAAAAGTGAGCCATCCAAGCACAAGCGCCATTATGGCGAGGAAAGCAATGAGCAATAGCAACAGATGGGATGATTTGCGACCTTCCAGCGCAAGGTGGAGATCCTGAACGTCATGATAGCGTTTTTTCGGGTCGGGATCGGTGCATTTACGGGCTATCTTCCTCAGAGCCGGGTCGGGCGATTCCACAGCGTCCAACGCCGCAGAAAGCACACATCCGTAATTATATATATCCTCCGAAACATCAGCGGGCTTCATGTGGTTAAGCTGATCGAAGCCTACATCGATGAGCTTCAGATTCCCGATATTTTCAGTGAAGATTATGCGCTCGGGGCGTATCGGGTGATGGACTATATGGTTGGTCTGTATATAGTCGATGGCATCGATGAGATTGTGCCGAAGTTTCTCGATAATCTCGGGAGTCACCTTGTTTTCCTTAATCAGCTTGTCGAGCGAATCCCCATACACGTCATCAGTGATTATGCATCTTCCGAGTCCCGGCACATCCTCAAAGTCATTGATCATGACAATGTGGGGATGGGCGAGATTGTAACGCACGTCAAACTCCTTCTCTATTAAATCCTTAAATTCCGGTTTATCGGCATACTCGGGTTTCAGCGTCTTAAGCATGACCCATTTTCCATGTTTCTTTGCCGTGTATACAAGATAGAACTCTTCCTCCCACTCAGGAAGCAAGGTTATCTCAGTCCATTTCTCAGGTGCGGCGGAAGGCGCTTCATTATTAGCCATAATACCTCATTCTAACAATTTAAAAGACAAAAATACAAAAAATAAGCGGCAAAGAGCTATTCTCTGCCGCTTTTTATGAAATTTATATGCCTTTATCCGCACTAAAGGAAGAGAGCCACAGTGGCGAGGGTAAAGATGATTGCATAGCCGGTAGCTGTGAACACATCGGAAATGCGTATATTCACAATTTTCAAGCCAAGCACGGGAGCAAGCACCGGTCCGGCTTCAGTGGCGTAGATGACCGACATGGGGGTGTAGTCCTTGGCACGACGACGGATGCCGGCAAAATAGCAGGTGACATAGTAGCAGAAAGCGCCGCAAGCCATGCCGATGATCGCGCCGCAGATGAGATCGCCCGGATAATGGACTCCGAGATATATGCGCGAATAGGAATTGAGCGCCGCCCATCCGAAGATGAACAGGGTGCAACGGCGGTAGCGTACTATCAGCGAGATGATTGCCGCGAGAGCGAAAGAGTTGGCGGCATGGCACGACGGGAATCCGTATCTGCCTCCACGGTAGCCGTTGACTATATGCACAAACGGCGACAACGGATTGTCGGGATTAGCCGGACGCATACGCTCCACAACGGGACGGATGAACGTGGCGCATATCTGGTCGGCAAGCGTGATGGCGAGAACTATGCCGAGCAGCAAGGCGAGACCCTGCTTCCAAGAATAGCCCTTGAATAGCACAAACAGGATGGTGGCATACATCGGCACCCAAGTAAACTTGGCTGAGATGAGCGGCATCAGCTTGTCAAGATATGCGAAATGAATGCCATTGAAGAAGAGAAACACTTGTGTGTCTATGTTATTAAGAAACTCTATCATAAATATCAGTATCGATTATCGGTTAGTAAAATCTTGATTGAGCAGCTGTAAATAAGCTTTAAGACGGTCGAGCGAAGGATCGGCGCCGGAAGACTCGACCACTTCTCCCGAGATCACATTTATCGCGGCATAGCCGTTTTCGTCAACTATACCGGCAAGTTCAGGTTCCAGAAAATAGGCAAATTTTGGAGCCTCGGCATCAAACAGGTCTTTGCTGAACGTGAACCGGCTATGGTCTATGCCGAGCATTCCGAGCAACGTAGCCGCAATATCAGCCTGAGATGATGCCACAGGATTCTTGCCCGACTGCTTCAAAACGCCGCCGGTGAAAATGAGCGGCACATGATGGCGATCCTTCATCGAATCGAGGGGCTTGGGATAAGCGCCGTAATGGTCGGGCACAAGCACCACAAGAGTATTGTCCCATCGCGGCGTAGCTTTCAGCTTTTCCATGAAAGCGCCCACAATGCTGTCAGTGTAGGCAAACGCATTGGCAGCGGGATTCTCGAGTTTCTGATACGGCACCTTGAAGGGCTCATGGCTGCTTGATGTCTGAATGACCTTCAGCACAGGCTTGTCGCCGGAACGAAGGTCAAAGTCAGCCGCCACGCGGTCGAAAAGCACATCGTCATGCGCTCCCCACTTGCCAAGACGCTGCGACACAGGGAAATCCTTGTCGCAGATGATTTTCTCAAAGCCTCCGCTCACAAGAAACGCGAGCATATTGGTGAAATTCACATCGCCGCCGTAATAATAGGTCAGGTCATAACCGGCATCTTTCAACGACTTAGGAAGCGATGGCAACGATTCGATTTTGTCGACATACTTCATGACACTCACCGGAGGAATGCCCGGATAGCCGTTGAGCACCGAGGGGAGAGCACGGTCGGTGCGGAAATTGTTGGCGTAGAAATTGGTGAACGTCAATCCGGTGCGGGCAATCGAGTCGAGCGACAACGCGATAGGCTCACCCGACTGATAGGGCAACAGATGAGAGGAAAAACTCTCAAGTATCACGATATAGATGTCGGGGCGGGGTGACGACAGACGGAGGGTGTCAAACCCTACCGACGATTCCGTGTGAAGCACCGACGGCTTGAGCGCGGCAAGTTTTGCCGCATCAAAAAATTCAAGGTTCTCATTCTTTCCGCTCTGATGAGTAGCTGAATAGAGCAAGCTGAATGCCGGATTTATCGCCGCGTGGTTCAACCGCTGATTCTGGCTGAAATAGGCGGTGCTGAGATTCATGGTCGAAACGGTCACGCCGCCCCTTATGGGGATGAAGAGCAGAAGCGCAAGCACCGACATAACTGCCGTGGCTGTAATCCTACTACGCTTCGCCCAAATACGAGGAAGGTTCAATTTCAACACAGCGACACGATAAATCAGGTAAATCACAGCCGCAACGGCAATCCACAGAAGCAGTCCGCCAAGCGACTGCCACCAGGTCATGCCGCCCACCACCGCCGAAGGCGAGGAGAAAAAGTAGAACAACGGGGTAGCGTCAAGTTTAAATCCCCAGTAGCCGTAAAGCCCGGTGTCGAGGACAAATATAACCGACAGCAGCAAGGAAATCAGGACATAATAGCCTGTCTCAATACATCTTAGGACTCTGCCTGAACTCCACACCCGTGCGATGACAAGCAATGCGGGAACAACCGTGAGGTAGCCCGCGACACTGAAATCCATCGGCAGCCCGTGTGTGATGACAGAAAGACGGTCGGAAAAGGCAACGCCGGCGTATATGTCAGGATAAGCCAGCATGAACAGCACCTTTTCGATAACGAATATCGCCACCGTGACTACATAGCAAAGAAAGAATTTAAGGAGATAAAATTGCATTTACGCCAAAGGTTTTTCTGTTCAACTTGCAAAGTTACAAATAAACCGCCACGCTATAAAATATTTAGCGTTAAAAAGCGGCATACACTCCTTAAATATCGCTAATATCAGAGGCATACCGCACATACGGGAAATCAGAACTTTATCTCCACGCCGCCCATGAATGTCACGCCAGGCATGGGGCATCCGTAGATGATGTCGTAATGCTTGTTGAAGATATTGTCAACCTTAATCGAGTAGGTCACGGGGACACGCGAAGTCATCGTATAGGCAGCCCGAAGGTTGAGCAGCGAGTAATCCTGCTTCTTCAACGGCTCCTCGCTTGTGATAAGGCTCCAGATGGTGTTGGACTCCAATGTGAAATGGAAGTCGCCGGGGCGGAAGTTGACCTCGGCATTGAGCTTGTTTTTGGGAGCCGAGAGCAAAGGACGGTCAGTGTGCAGATAACTGTAGTTCATGCCGGCGCTCCATCGCGAGTCGATGGCGTATGCAGCATCGATTTCAAAACCTTTGTTGGTGAATTCGCCAGTATTCATGTTTTTGGGACGCCCGTCGATGCGCTGCGTCTGAATCATGTTCTTGCCGTCGATATAGTACAGAGCAAGCCCCATGTTGAGCCTGCCGCCAAGCAGCGATTGCCGCAATGACACTTCGTAATTGTAAAGATACTCCGGCTTAAGATCGGGATTTGCCGGGGCATAAAGATACAACTCGCGGAGGTTGGGAGCACGGAACCCTTTTCCAAACGAGAATTTAACGGAAGAACCCTGCAGCGGCTTCACGATAAATCCGGCTTGCGGCACCCATTCGTTGCCATACTGTGAGCTGTGTTGAAGCCTCACACCTGCGTTGACTGACAATATGTCGCCGAAAAATCCCTGCTGCGCCATCACGTAGCCCGCCACCTCATTCTCATGCTCGCGGAACTCGCTGCTGCGTTGCGACGGATCGGCTTTCGAGGTGTTCCAGTTATGACCGCCCCAATGCACGAAATCCACACCGAGCGAAATGTCGCTTCCTTTCCAGAGATTAAGGGTTTCATAGATGGTGAAGCCCATATTGTAGTCGGTGGAGTTGAACAGATAGTCCTTAGGAGCGGCATCCGGAGCATTGCCATCGTCCACCTTGTTGCGTCCCCAGTTTATGTAGCCTTGCACACCACCGTTGACCTTGCCGTAATGATTTTTGGCATAGACCGATGCTGTTCCGCGTTGCAGACTGGTCCACATATTCTCAAGCGGGCTTTGCAGAGTGCCCGGATTGTGAGCCTTGGTCTGCGACATGGTTACATTGGCGCCCGTCTCCCAGTTGTCTGATGCGGAATATTGCAATTGGATAAACTCGTTGGCGAGCCAGAATTCACTACCCTTTCGGTTGCCGTTGCTCCTGTCGAGCTGACCCGAAACCGAAGCTCCGAAACGTCCTTTTCTCACATTTGTGGCTACCGCAAATTTTTCAGTAGTGAAGGAACCGAACATGGCACGCGCCCTGCCCGACACACCATCGGTCTTGGCACGGGAAGTGATTATGTTGATCGATCCGCCCATGGCATTTGAACCGTAGAGCAGCGAAGATGGTCCCTTGACTACCTCAACACGTTCCACGCCGTTAGCCACATAGGTGTCAGGCAGCGAATGCCCGAACACACCTGCCCACTGCGGCTGCCCGTCGATCATGAAAAGCACTTTATTGCCCTGCCCCACGCCGCGAATATTCACGGCACCGGCGCTACCACCCGAAACTCCATAGCCTGCAAATCCGCGCTCAGTCACAAAGAGTCCCGGAACCTGGTTGACAAGTATGGGCAACAGTGAAGACTCAGCACTTCGCTCAATCACAGTAGAGTCAATCACATTCACGTTCAACGGCAACAATTCGACATTGTGGATTTTCGCCGGAGCAGTCACAACAGCTTCAGGCAGATCGACACCATCGGTAAGATTCTCGGCAGATGCACAGGTTGCAACCACCGCCAGTGATGAAAGTAATAATTTGATATATGTCATAATGCACTTATTCGATTTCTCATGCAAATTTATGAAAAATACCCTACAGCCACATGACCAAAAATACCGTTTTATTTAACATTAATACCATTCCGGCTCCCCTCTGCCCTCTTTACGACAATCTCATTCGGAGAAGAAAAGTGTGCGGCAATGGCTTGTAGGGTTCGCCACCTGTGGCGACCTAAGACACTATGCACTTACGGAAAATGCTTGTGAGATTGCCGGCATGAGGTCGCCACAGGTGGCGAACCCTACGGCATTCATGCTGTCATAGCTAATTTCAATAACCGTCAGGAAAATATTAATTAAATATAAATAATCTTACCTGATTATCACATACTTAATAGTTTCAAATATAAATCGCTGTCGATGCGGAAAAAGAGCAAAAAAGTACGGAAATAAAATTCCGTACTTTTTCCGAACTAAAATATTTGCATTGTACAACAACAATTCCTTACATTTGCTAATTAAACCATTACACACGCATATAGGGAGATGGCGAGCAACAACTTTGAATTATCACTAACCGCATGAAAAATATATTTATAGTAATCATCACGATGCTGTTAATGGCATCATGCTCCTCTAAGAGCGACCGATCTTCATTTGCCGGCACAACGACAATTTCAGTAGACGAACCGACAAAAAAGGTAAGATATGAATTTGTAAAAAGAATTCCCTTGAAACTGGAGGGCGAGGATGTAATCGGGTCTATCGGCAAAATCATATACATGGATAATCGGTTTTATGTTCATGACCGACGTCAGAATCTGATATGGCAATTTGATAAAGACGGCACTTTAAAGAACAAACTTGCCGCCATCGGTCCCGGTCCCGGTGAATATGTTGCTATACAGACATTTGATGTTACCGATGAGGGGCTTCTCTATGTTCTTGACAGCCATGGACGGAAAGTCAATGCTTATGATGTGGATAATTTTGACTTCAAGTTCTCAATCCCGACTAAAAATCTCATTCTCGATTTAGGAGTAGCCAATAAAGAGAACCTTTTTGCCGAAAGATGCATAGTACAGAGCGGCAATCATATTAAGTTAGGCAAATTCGGCAAAGAAGATCCTGAGCTAAAGGCAATAATGAAATATGACCATAATGGTGAGGATCAATTGACTCGGCTCAATCCATTTCGTTTCTACAGATCAGGAAATGACTTGATATATTACAATCGTTTCTCCGATGCCATTTATTCACTTGATGGCGACAGCTTGAAACAAGTGTTGACAGTGAAATCATCAAGACTCCCTAACAATGAGCAGATTGAAAATCTCATCTCTAAAAAATTAAGAAGAAATGAGAGTAATGAGGAATCTAAAATTTCCCATATCGAGAAAAACGATATTGTATTGGATATAACCAACATATATTTCACGCCATCGTATATATACATGAGTCTACAGACACACCCTCTGACTCATCTCTTCATAGACAGGAAAACCAATGAAGTCGCGACATTATCATTTGGCGACTATTCCAACGAAAATTTCAAACGCTGCATCATCGGCGCTCTCGGAACGTGTGAAGACAATTTCATCACACGACAAACTCCCGAAAACGAGGACGATGATTACGCATTAATTCTGTTTAAAATGCAGCCTGTGGATTAAACCGCACACTCCTGATTATGATTAAAACCATTGGTGGTCGGTAAAATCAAGAGAATAATTAAGGCAATAAATCATCTTTCAGAATAGTTGATGCAATTCCTATATGCGTGAACTATATATATAGTTATTCCACATTTTGCCGGACAGGAATAATATCCGATACACAATCGAGGCTGTGCCAAAAAAGCACAGCCTCGATATACATTCTATGGATGGTGGTTATCCGTGGGTCTCGACTTTGGATGTGGGTGGCAGCGAGCTGTTGCGCTCGTCTATCGCGTCGACCACGCTGCGAGCAAGTTCGCCAAACGCCTCACCGGTTATGGAATCCTGCAATGCGATGGGCGCTCCGGCATCTCCGCCTTCACAGATAGTTCCAACGATAGGAATCTGGGCAAGCACTTTCACGCCAAGTTCCTGAGCGAGACGCACAGCGCCGTCTTTGCCAAACAGATAGTATCTTTCATCGGGATGTGCGGCAGGAGTGAACCACGCCATATTCTCGACGATGCCGAGCACAGGTACATTCACTTTCTCATCGGTAAACATTGCGACACCCTTGCGTGCATCGGCAAGCGCCACCTCCTGCGGAGTGCTCACAATCACCACACCGGTCACGCCGAGGGTCTGCACGAGTGTGAGGTGGATGTCGCTCGTGCCGGGAGGCATATCAATGAGGAAATAGTCGAGCTCGCCCCAGTTAGCCTCAGTTATGAGCTGATTCAACGCCCGTGACGCCATTGCTCCACGCCACAGCACAGGAGAATTGCGATCGACGAGAAAACCGATCGACAACAGTTTCACGCCATATTTCTCAACCGGAACGATCATGTCGCGTCCGTCCACATTTTCCATATAGATGGGAGCATCCTCCACGCCAAACATCTTCGGAACTGACGGACCGAAAATATCCGCGTCAAGCAATCCCACTTTATAACCTTGACGCGCCAACGCCACGGCAAGATTGCTTGCCACTGTGGATTTTCCCACACCACCTTTGCCTGATGACACGCCGATGATGTTCCTAACACCGGGAAGCGGATTCTCCTTTGCCGGAGCAGGATTGGCATTGCGGAATTTAACGGCAACATTCCCCTTTACCTCCACCTCAGGAGAGATGTAGGTGTTGATCGCTGTCTCGGCAGCTTTGACGAGCGACTTGACAAACGGATCGGTGGGGCGGTCGAAAATGAGCGAGAAGCTCACCTTGTTGCCGTCGATGCGGATGTCGTCCTCAACCATGCCAAGCTCCACGATGTTCTTGCCATTGCCGGGATAACGCACGTTGGCAAGAGCGTCCATGATAAGTTTTGGATATAAAGTTTCCATTGATATAATATTTTTGTTAGTTTGATTCACTGTTAAGATAACGCACTTTGGGGGCGCAGAGATGGGGACACTGCAACTCGCCGCGCGAAAAACTGCGGTAGGTGTCAGGCTCAATCTCAACCTGAGGCTCGGAAAGCGGCGTGTCATGGTCAAGACGCCATGAGATGTATTTTATGGTCAGCCCACGGTCAAGCCACTGCTGCTCATAGAAAGTGCGTATGTTCAATATATCATCAAGCCCCGGATAATTGTGATACAAGTCATCGGTATCGGTGACAACAGGCAGATGATTATGCTCGGCCATTATCTTGGTATAAGTGTACAGGAAAGGGCTGTCGCTCTTCAGGTGGATGATGCCTCCTGGCTTCAGCACACGGCGGTAAAGCTCCATGAAGCGGGTGCCGGTGAGCCTTTTGTTCACTTTCTTCATCTGCGGGTCAGGGAAAGTGATCCATATCTCGCTCACCTCGCCGGGAGCGAAGAAATAAGGCAACAGCTCAATGTTGGTGCGGAGGAAAGCGGCGTTGGGTATGGAACGCTCCTCCACCTCACGCGCTCCGGTCCACATACGCGCGCCTTTTATGTCAATGCCAATGAAGTTCTTATCGGGGAATTTTTCGGCAAGCCCCACCGTGTACTCGCCTTTGCCGCATCCCAGCTCAAGCACAATCGGATTATCATTGTGGAAATATTCGCGACCCCACAATCCTTTCATCGGAAACCCCGATTCCTGAAGAATCTTGAACGGATATTGAAACACGCACTCCATCCGCTCCATCTCTCCAAACTTTTTAAGCTTGTTTTTTCCCATCAGTTTAATAATACTTTAGTTGTGACCGATTGACCGTTTTCAAGCAATGCCGAGACAAACAGCGGCACCCCCGCATTTCCGGAAGGGAGCGACACCGATGCTTCAGCCTTGTCGATGCTCGCAGAGAGCAGCAACCGCCCATCGATCGTATATATTCTTAGTAATTTTATATTTTCTGAAGCTCTTATCTCAAATGCCGATCCGGAAACCACAACCGAAAGCCCGCACGATGAACCGCCATCAGCCATGACATCCCCAACACCGGTCGTGCCTGAGATAACATTAAAACTGCCCCACTGAGGGTCAGCGCGGAATGCCTGACCGGCAGATTCCGACACATAGAGATTCACCCCAGCAGCGGGAACACCGTGCCACACATCAGCGCCCGATTCCGGCACACGATCCAGAGTAACGGCATCAATGCGTCGCAACCCGGAGCATCCGTCCATCGCCGCATCGCCCACTTTGAGCAAAGATCCGGGAATGCTGATTTCAGCTATCAGAGAGTCGCCGGCAAAAAGCAAGTCGGGCAACTCCCGCAAGTATCCCGGAAGAATTATAGTCGAAAGACGGTGACACTTCATAAACGCAGCGTATCCCACATAACGCAGGCTCGACGGCAAAATAACCGTGGCAAGATTGCCGCATCCGTAAAATGAGATCGCCCCTATGGAGCGTAATTTGGATTCCGATCCGGGCACAAAACTCATCAGCCCGGAGCCTCGGAAGGCATTATCCCCTATCATCTCCACCGCATCGGGCACACTTATATCTTCAAGCGACTCACATCCGGCAAAAGCTCCGGTTCCAATGACGCGAAGCGATGACGGCAATGAGACCGAAGCCAATGAGCGGCATCCGGAAAAAGCGTAGTCGTCTATGCTGACAACCCCCTCGGGGATTACAATCTCCTTCAATGAGCTTCCGGCAAAGGCTCCCTCTCCAACCGAAACCGTACCCTGGGGAATATTATAGGACTCAATGTCCGAGCCTATAAAAGCACATGGCTCCACCACGTCGGCATAAGCCCACGTTGCTGAAACCAATGCCATCAGCACGGACAGAGCGCTCTTCATTCCCATCAGAAACAGTCCTGGATGTTTATTATTCGTTCCACCACATACAGCGCATAGACCTCATTGAGCGGAATATCAATGTCATCGTATGCCGGATTGGCGCTCTTGAGAATTATCTTATTGGGATTCTCATGGCGGCGCACATACTTGACCACACGGCGGTTTTCCATCACGACCACGTAAATCTGCCCCCACAGGATATTCTCCTTGTCGCTCACCGGCAGAAATGCCACATAGCCGCCATTGTTGATCACCGGCACCATCGAGTCGCCCTTAGCTCTTACCACCACCCATTCAGGATTGAGGTGAGGGAAATTGAGCTTGCCGATCATATTTTCACGAGTGAAAGCCATCGACATCTCAGTGCACCCGGCGGCAACATCTATGTCAAACACCGGAATGCCATCGCAGTCAAAATCGGAACAGACACCCGAGGCAGAAACAGCCTTGGCATGAATAGTTTTTTCGTAGGGAACACCCTTTCCCTCACGAAGCCAATCCTTCGACACATTGAAATCGACAATGATGCGGTTGATCAACGAGTCGCTCACCGGAAGACGCCCGGTCAGATACTTTGACACATTGGACGGATCGATGCCGAGGCGACGGGCAAACTGCGCCTGAGTCAGTCGGTCACGCTGCATTAAAAGACGTATTCTGTCGAGTATCGTGGATGTAGGCTGTGATTCCATATTGAGATAATTCCTGATGTTATATAGTTACAATGCAAATATACAACACCGATTGCGAAATAACAAATATTTTCGCGGTAATTTACCCATACAAATCTACATTTATTACCATATATCAATACCTGAACGAGGAGCCGCCGAGGAATTCACGCAGCAAGGAGGTGTGGGGAATAAGGCGGTCGGTGATGGGGATGAAGTATTGCAAGAGACGGCGTAACCTGTCGGCTTCCGCAAACTCAGGCACATCGTGGGGCACTCCCCGCAGGATGTCCTCAGCGAAATCCTTCATCACACCAAGCTCGAAAATCAACGACGAGTTGAACAGCGCGTCGGCATTTTCCTGATAGGGGAAAATCCAGCGTTCCTCACCGCGTCTCACACTCGGCCAGCGTTTTATGGTATCGACTGCCGACACTCCGCGATACTTATAGTCACGGATCATGCGCCTCAACAGGCGGTTGTCGGTTGTCGGAACCCAGTTATGGTCATCAATCGAGAGCGTGGTCAACGCCGACACATAAACAAGATATTTCATCTTGTCCTCGATGTGTGAGGTAAGCTCCGGATTAAGCCCGTGGATACCCTCGATGAGAAGAACCGAGTTGGAATTAAGTTTCAATTTCCTCCCTTTGTACACACGCTTGCCAAGTTCAAAATCGTAGGTGGGAAGATTAATCTCTTCCCCGGCGATAAGGGCGTTCAGATCCTTGTTGAACTGCTCGAGGTCAAGAGCATAAAGCGATTCAAAGTCATAGTCGCCGTCAGCCTCGCGTGGCGTGTTTTCCCGGTTCACAAAATAATCGTCAAGGGAGATCATGCGCGGCTCCAGCAGATTGGTCATCAACTGTATGGCAAGACGCTTGGTGAATGTGGTCTTTCCCGAAGATGAAGGACCGGCTATAAGTACAACCCTTGCCCCTCCCTCGGCATAACGTCGTGAGATTTCATCAGAGATGCGCCCTATCTTTTTATCATGCAACGCCTCGGCTACATTAATAAGCATGGCGGTGTCCTTGCTCATCACCTTTTCGTTGAGATCGCCCACATTGTCCACTCCTATGACTTTGTTGAACTCAAGATAATCAGTGAAAGCCTGATACAGCTTTTCCTGAGTTATCGGCGTAGCGGCAAGCTCAGGGTTAAGGCTGTCACGCCCCATGAGCAGGAATCCCGATTTATAAAGCACAAGGTCAAACACGCTCAGCATTCCGGTCGACGGTGCAAGATTGCCGTAATAGCTGTCACATAGTCCGTCAAGACGATAATAGACCGTGTAAAGCTCATGTGTGGTCTTCAACAGCTTCACTTTATCATGAAGCCCCTGCTTCTCAAATATCTTTATGACATCGCTAGTGAGACGCTCCTTGCGTTCAAACCGCAGATCCCTCGCGACCAACTCACGCATATATTCCTTAAGGCGGTTCACCACCTCGCCATCAACATGGATATCTCCGTGAAGACGGCAATAGTAGCCACGCGACACCGAATGCTCTATGACAAGACGCACACCGGGATAAAGATGATTGACGGCACAATAAAGCATCATACAGAGCGACCTCACATAAACGCGATTGCCCGAAGGCGAGTCGGCAGGCATGAACTGCACCAGCTTGGGCGAGAAGAGTGGAAACTGCATATCCTCGGTCTTATTATTGACCTGCGCGCATATAGGCTTAAACGGAATGCGGTCGGCAAGCGTCTCGTAAATATCCGACAATGTCATGCCACCCACGAAAGGAATATACTCCTCGATATTCTTGCAGTAAATTTTAAGTTGATCGCTCATAATTGATAGTTGATTCTAATTTAAAACAATGTGATGCCCCGCACAAGAGGAATCAATAAACTATGCACTTACCCTCACTCACATATATGGAGCCCTTGACAGGATGCTCCACACTACGCCCCATGAGATCATAATATTTAACATCATTAACGCCGTCAGAGTTCACATCGACGATTCCGCCGGTGCCGCTTTCAAGCTGCTTGAGCAATGCGTGAAGCTCGGCGGCGCCCCACAGCCAGCAGCCGTAGCCGAAATCCTCAAAATCCGGAACTGAGTTGTAGGTGATCACTCCCCCATCTTCAGGCTTGGAGCCTGAGCCTTGAAGATAACCCACAAATCCGGTATCAGGATGCACGGCATCGAGCATCGACTCCCATCCCTTGGTTATCGCCGGCATATAGATATCTTTGTCAAGAAGCCCCGTGCGTACTCCATATGCCATGCCGCCCACAAACAGCGACGTGCCGGTCATCTCAGGACCTTCGCTGCCCTTCAGCCCAAAATTAGTGGGAGCCGCAAGGCTCACATTCCACGAGCCGTCCTGCCGCTGACATTTGAGCAGACCTTCGCTCATGAGTTTGAAATCCGCCTCATAAGCACTGCGGTGAGCCTCATCGGCAGGTGTGAACTGCATCACACGCGCCAACGCCATATAGACCCAACCGTTGCCACGGCTCCAATAACAGTCCTTGTCTGTCTCAACCTTATCTTTGTAAGGCGGGTCAAACTGATAGTCGCGATACCACAATCCGGTCGAAGTGTTGAATAGAGGCTTACCTCCGCTTTTCTTTTCACCTCCCTGCTTGTTGCGGGTGTATTCATACATTTCGTACATATACTCCCAATATCCTTTGTCGCCTGTTATCCCGCCAAGTTGGGCTATCGCCGGCATACTCATCTGTATGGCATCCACCCAAGTCCAGTAATTCACTCTGCCTGTCGCCATCATCTGGTCAATGCGCATCTTTATATGCTCCATCCTCTTGGTCTGCGTGCGGTCCATGAGATACATCTCAAGATATGACTGACCGCAACATTGATAGTCGGCATTGTGGCTGCGGGCTTCATTGTCGGTGCTGCTTATCCACTGATGGAATTCGCCCCAGTCAACAGCATATTTCAGCCAGTCTTCCCGAGGACTCTCACGATACATATTCAGAAGCCCCTCATAGAACACTCCTCGTGTCCATATCTTGCTGTTGCGTTTCTTTCCGCCCACATAGCTGTCGGCACCCACATCGGGATAATTTGAAATAAAATAATTCGCCACTTTATCAGCCGTATTCATCACATTTTGGCTCGTGAACGAATCGGCGGCACAACACACCACACCAGCAAGAAATGCGGAAACAGCAAGTATCGGTCTTTGCATGATAATCAGTCTATGGTTATGGGCAATCAATAGCGTCGCCCATAGCAAAGATACTGAAATTTCACATATTAACCATCCTTACGCAGGTTTATTATATGTCTGGCGGAAGATTTTTCAATCAAAATGGCACGGAGGTGGCGCCCCAGGAGGAGCGATCAAGGTTACGGTAGGAGATCGCCTCTTTTAGATGGTGAGGGAGAATGGGCGCGCCGACAGCCTTGTCAAGGCTCATGTCGTGGCGGCAGCCATAGTCCAGATCAGCGACTGTGCGAGCCACTTTCAAGATGCGGTCATAGGCGCGGGCGCTCATGTCAAAGCGTTTCATGGCATATCGAAGCTGCTCCATGCACTCATTGTCAAGCGCGGCATATTCAGCAAGCAGACGCGAATTCATCTGGGCGTTGCAATGCACATGGCGCTCGGCGTTGAAACGCAACGTCTGCACCGCACGTGCTTTCACCACCCGCTCCCTGATGGCGTCGCTACGCTCGCCACCGCCCATCGCCGACAATTCTTCAAACGGCACAGGCATAATCTCTACCTGAAGGTCGATGCGGTCCATGAGCGGACCGGAGATGCGGCTCAGATAGCGGCTCACCTGCCCCGGCATACACGTGCATAGCTTCGTCGGATGGTTATAATAACCGCAAGGGCATGGATTCATCGATGCCACAAGCATGAACCCGGCAGGATAGTCGATTGAATATTTTGCTCTCGACACACTTATGACCCTATCCTCCAGCGGCTGACGCATGACCTCCAGAACGGCGCGCGGAAATTCAGGGAATTCGTCAAGGAAAAGCACCCCGTTGTGTGCCAGTGAAATCTCCCCCGGCATGGGATTGCTCCCGCCACCCACGAGAGCCACCGGCGAGATGGTGTGGTGAGGCGACCGGAAAGGACGGGTGGTCATCAGCATCGAGCCCTTGCGCAATTTTCCGGCAACGGAATGTATCTTTGTGGTCTCAAGAGCCTCCTGAAGCGTCAATGGAGGCAATATCGACGGCAGCCGTTTTGCCATCATTGATTTCCCCGAACCCGGCGCGCCCACAAGCAATATATTATGCCCGCCGGCACACGCCACCTCAAACGCGCGTTTCACATTTTCCTGACCCTTCACCTCCGAAAAGTCGAAGTCAAAGCAAGACACCGCCCGGCAAAACTCCTCCCTCGTGTTGACCACCGTAGGCGCTATCGGCTCAGTGCCGTTGATAAAACCCACAGCCTGCGTCAATGTCTCAACCCCATACACATCCAGATTATTGACCACGGCAGCCTCACGGGCATTAGCCGCCGGAACGATTATGCCGCGATAGCCAAGCTCTCGAGCCTTGATAGCCATAGGCAGGACGCCGCGTATAGGCAACACGCTTCCATCGAGCGATAACTCCCCCATTATCATATATCGGTCAAGATTTCCCGCCGGCATCACTTCGGCAGCGGCAAGAATCGCCACGCTTATAGGCAGATCGTAGGCTGCGCCCTCTTTGCGAACATCGGCGGGCGACATATTCACAAGCACGGCACGACGCGGAAATTCGTAACCCGACTGCCTCATCGCCGCGCGCACACGCTGATAGCTCTCCTTGACCGCGACATCGGCAAGCCCCACGAGATTAAACGTGGCACCAATCTCCACCGACACCTCGATGGTGACAACGATAGCATCTATGCCTTGAACGGCGGCTCCGTAAGTTTTTACAAGCATAACATAGGATTGAGTGAACTGCAAATATAATCAAAGTTCCCAACAATCACACCATCCCGGTGCCAAAATCCCTGACAATGATTCAAAAACAATACCCATATATATAAAACTTCGGAGCCCCAATAGAGACTCCGAAGCTTTTTTTTCATCACCCCTTTGCAGGGCGATCGGATTATTTAAGTTTGTAAACCTCGGTTCCGGCGAGAAGGAAGCAACCTGTACCGAAATCGTCAAAGTCAGGAACTGAATCGTAAGCTACCGGCTGACCATCTTTCGGCTCCTTGCCTGTTCCCTGAACATAGCCCAGATAACCGTTAGGATGCACAGCGTCTTTCACCATGGCATTCCATGCTTTCACTACTACCGGAAGATATTTACCGCGTTCAAGCACGCCGTTGTTGATGCCCCATGCCATTCCATAAACGAACAAAGCGGTTCCGGTGAGTTCCTTTCCACCGAAGTTGCTGCCGTCATGAAGGCTCACGTTCCAGAAACCATCTTCACGCTGACATTTAACGAGAGCGTCGCACATAGCTTCGAGATCTCTCACGTAGTCCTTGCGATGAGGAGCATCGGCAGGAATCTCGTCGAGCACACGCACCAACGCTGCAACAACCCATCCATTACCGCGTGACCAGTAGCAGTTCTTGCCGTTGGGCTCTTTATAGGGAGGCACGAAGTCCTTGTCGCGCCACCACAGACCCTCTTTCTCGTTGAAGAGACCGCCTGCAAGTGAATCGCGGGTCCAGCTATACATCTCCCAAGCCTTTTCATTGTAGCGGGGATCGCCGGTTAGCTTGCTCATCTTAGCAAGCACAGGCATACCCATCTGGATAGCGTCAATCCAAGTCCAGTCATTCACCTGAGGAGTGTTGATGAGCATATTCATCGTGCCCTTGGTCTTGGTGAGCATCTTAGGCTCCGGAGTCAGGTTATAGAGATCGATATAAGTCTGAGCGCAGCAATAATTGTCAGCATTACGGGTGGTAGTATCATCGCGACGCATACCCCACTTGTGAGTCTCGCCCCACTGATAAGCGTAATCATAATAACGGTTGGCGGGATAAATCGAGTGAAGAGCCATCAAGCCTTCGAAATATATGCCACGTGTCCAGATATTTGCCTCATACACTTTCTTACGTGAATAATAAGGAATACCCTCGTATGGATCGGGATGTTTCTTCAGATAATAATCATTCACCTTGATGAGCGTGTTAAGAGTCTCTTTCTGATTGGGAATCTCGACAGCTTGAGCACCTACAGCAACAACCGCGAGCATCAGCAATGCTAATAATTTTTTCATGATAGATGTGATAATTTTAATTTATTTCACGCAAATTTAGCCAATTATCTCCAAAATTGCAAATATCCTCCCGCCAAACACCCATTTCCTCAGAAATCATAGCGAAACCCGATGACGGTGCGGAGTGTTTTTGCCCGTGAGGATCCGCTCACGGCTATCGACGCTTCAGGAGTCACACTCAGCTTCCCTACGTGAAAGTCAAAACCGCCACGCAAGCGTTTCTCCGACATCCTGTATTCCGGAATGGTCGTATAAGCGGCAATGACATCTATATTGTCGGTCAACACCACCCCGCATCCAGCAAGAAAGCAAGTCTCATATCCGTAGCCCGAATCATGGTGCGGATTAAAGATCGCCTTGACATAAAAACGAGGAACCACACGATAATCTACCCCTATTTTTGCTCCATAGGAGTTATAGGAACCATTATAAGCCGCACCGAAATAAGCTTGTCCCTTATAAGCCATATTCTTCCACTCACCCTTATATCCGGCATAAGCTCTCAGATACTGATAGGCGGGCTTTTCAGAAAACACGCTCTGTTCAAGCGACACCTCCCAATGTTTCAGGAATGTGAAATCGCCATAGATGAAGCGATTATCTCGCACACCTACTCCAAACTGAGCGAATGCTGCTAACGAACACAATGCGAACACCGCAGCAAAAAGAAAGCGCTGATATTTATTCATAATTCATGTAGTAAAGTTTTGGTCAATATTTCGTAGCCATAAGGGCTAAGATGCAGCTTATCACTGTAAAGTTGGAAATCAATCTTGCCATCATGTAAAAAATCGTCATATACATCCATGTACACAATCGCGGGCATGGATTCCACCATACGCTTCACTACCGCGTTAAATTCCGCAATATCGTCATTGACATCCTCTCGGTCAGATGTGAAATCACGCGGCAACACCGAATAAAGGTAGACACGATTGGCATCAAGGGCATTTATTGCATCGACATACCTCCGGGCATAATCTTCACGGTCCGACTCTACAAACAGATAGTTATTGTTGGTGCCAATCATGACCACGACATTACGCCCTGCAAATCTCCCGGCTAACGATTCAAGATATTCTATGCCGGCTCCCGACTTGCCATAATTATACACAAGCCGCGAAGGGAAATACTCTGCCAAATCCCATCTCGCCACGATGGAATCACCAACAAAATCGAGTCTCGCGTCTTTAACGTCATCAGAACACGAAGATAGCAGAAACAACGCGGCAAATGCCACCAAAATCTCGTGCAAATATTTCATTTCAATCTATTTATAATACTATCGGTGTATATTACTGAACCATTGATATTGACATGACGGTCATCATAGAAAAGCGAGTCAACCTCATCAAACGGAGGCAAAAAAGTGTCATCATAAAACCGAAATCCGTATTTTCCACTCAATTCTCTCACCTGTTCTATAACCGTGTGCGTCCCGATACTGCGATCCACGCATCGCGGCGCAAAAACCACGGTCAACTCCACCCCATTGTCACGGCACAGATTAACAAACTCCTCAAACTCGGCACGCCGCTCCTCTGACATCACCTCATCCTCCTCCCATTTAAGCCGCACAGGGTATTCCGGAGGCACCGGTTTCGCGATGAATCCGTTCTCTCCCTGAATACCGGCAGTCACAAAATTATATAGCAGGATTCTGAACCATATTCTGTTCAGGCGATAAAAATTGGATTGCAGGAAAACGCGCTCCAGCTCGTCACCGCCATGCAAACGGCTGTCAATATCCCCGATTCCCGCTCCATAGTAAGGCGCGAGAAAATTATATCGTCCGCCTATGCCGGTATCGCTGAGATTGCTCGGGATCATGCCTAACACAACCTTGCGAGGAGGCTTCTGCTCCAAAACAGCCTTCAACATGGTGAGATAGTAAGGAAACATCTGACCATTGGCGCCACCATTAAATGCCGTCACGCCAAGACTGTCTTCCAGCGTCTTGGTGTTTATGCCGTTAAGAGCTACCGAACTCCCAAGAACCACGATTTCCTCATCGGCAGATTTCAGAAGATGATCCACCATCTCATAGTCTCCGGCAAGACGGTAGCGGTCCATATAGGCTTTGAACATCTTGCCAAACAGAATGTCGAGAATGAAAATCACAAAAATGACAATCCCGAACCACATCAAACACTTCTTGATATTCATAGCCGATTAAAATTGGAAGTATATAAACTGACCGCCTTGGAATTTCGCGCAAAGCAGGATTATAACAATCAGCACAGCAGTCCACCACGCGCTGACATATACATTAGGATGACTCGTAAATGCCATTCGCCTCGTGCCGCATTCGTTACGCAGCTCATGAAGCATCAGCAGCATGATAAGAAGCAGCGGAAGCGCTATATCGGGCTTCCCGTCGCCATTAAAAAGCATTCCATGCGGATGAAGCATACGGCTGAAAGCGATCTTGGCATCAGCCAGTGAATTGGCACGGAACAACACCCAGCCAAACATGGACAACACAAATGTCACAATAACGCCTATGACCACGCCTACACGTTGCAAAGGAAATTTCCACGGAATGAATTTACGCTTCAGCGAAAGAGCCACCTGCAACGCTCCATGATAAGCGCCCCACGCCACAAAAGTCCAGTTTGCGCCATGCCATAGTCCGCTCACCAGAAATGTCACGAAAAGATTACGTTGGTGACGGGTGGTAGAGCATCGGCTACCCCCGAGAGGAATATAGACATAATCAGAAAACCACGATGAAAGACTGATGTGCCAGCGACGCCAAAAATCCTTTACATCACGGGCAAGATAAGGCTGCCGGAAATTCTGCATCAACGTGAACCCCACACAGCGCGCCGTGCCGATCGCAATAAGTGAATAACCCCCGAAATCGCAGAATATCTGGAACGTGAAGAAGAATGTCGCAAGCCATATACTCACCCCGTTGTGCATCTCTATGTTATTATAGACCGCGTTCACGTAAGGAGCCACACTCTCGGCTATGCAGAGTTTCATGAAAAATCCCCACACCATCATCTTTATTCCCTCAAGCAAATTGTATCCGTTAAACCGATGCACATCATGAAACTGCGGCAACAGATTTTTGGCACGCTCGATAGGTCCGGCAACAAGTTGAGGGAAAAAAGCCACGAAAAGACAGTAGGTGAGCAAACTCCGCTCAGGCTTCAGATCACCCCTATACACATCGATTGTGTATCCCACCGCTTGAAACGTGTAAAATGATATTCCCACAGGCAACAGCAATGTGAACTCAGGAACGTGCATCGCAATCCCGGCTGCCGCCATAGCATCATGAAGCGACTGAGCGGCAAAACCAAGATATTTATAGGTGAACAGGATGCCAAGATTCAGCACAAAACACAGCACGAGCCACAACTTTCGTCGGTCATGGTCACGGAACATCAGCATTCCGCAGCCCCACGTGGTGACCGACGATATAAGTATCAGCAACGCATAGACCGGCTCCCAGCTCATATAGAAATAATAACTCGCCACAAGCAACATCGGATTGCGCCATCTGTCAGGCAAAATCCAATAAAGCAGCACTACTGCCGGAAAAAACACGAGAAACTGTAACGAGTTAAACAGCATTTAAGGAGTCTATGATTCTGAGGTTGTTAAATTCATACAAAGTTAAGACATTTGCTTTATTCCGCAAATACTCAGCACCATTTTGCGTGGGCACAAAATAAGCCGGGGTGGATGCCCCGGCTTATTTGTGTATCGTGGAAAGGGGGATTATTCTGCGTCCTTGCGGCAGTTGCAGCGTGCCACGAGCGACCAAATGACCACTGCGAGTGCGGCACCGGCGAGAGGACCTACCACCATCACCCAGAAATCGCCCCATGCGTTAGGCGAGAAAAGAGCCGGACCGAAGCTGCGGGCGGGGTTCACCGAGCAATTGTCGACAGGAATACCTACGATGTTCACAAGTCCCAAGGCAAGACCGATGGCGAGACCGGCAAAGTTGCCGAAACCTCTCTTTTCATCGGTGGCGCCGAGGATGATGAGCACAAAGAACATGGTGAGCAGAATTTCGCTCAACAAAGCCATGCCCTGTCCCACGCCCGGCTGACACACGTTGGTGGCGAGGAAATTATCGCTTTGCGGAGTTGTGCCGCCGAATGCGAATTCAGTGCCGCCTATGTTCCAGAACCAAAAAAGCAACGCGCCACCTAAAGCCGCGCCGATGAGCTGTGCCACTACATAGCCCGCAAAGTCCTTGAACGACATTTTGCATGAAAGCAACATGGCAAACGACACCGCCGGATTGACATGGCAACCTGAAATATTGCCGATACAATAGCAGAGACACACAAGGACAAGACCAAAACAGAGTCCGATTCCGAGAACACCGATAGAGGGACCAGCCAAAACGGCGCTACCACACGCGAGAAGCACGAGGAACATGGTTCCGAACATCTCGGCAAGATACTTTTTCATAAGTTAAAAATTTTAGTTAATAGTAAATTATTTAGTTAGGTATATGTATAGAGGGTGCTATAAGAACAAAAAAATGCAGGTCTGCCCGGCAAGTCCGGACAGACCCGCAGCCTGATATTATAAATATCTTACAATACTTTCTTGTAGAGAGCTTCGATGTCGGCGAGGGTCACATCGCGCGGATTGCCCGGAGTGCAGACATCGGCAATAGCCTGTGCGGAAAGCGCGGGAATATCCTTCTCAGAGATTCCGATCTCGCTCAAATGCTGAGGAATGCCCACCTTGATGGAAAGAGCCTTCACTGCATCGCAAGCAGCCTGTGATGCTTCCTCCTTGCTCATGCCCTCAATGTTGACACCCATAGCCTCGGCAATCTTGGGATACTTGTCAAGGCAAGCCGGCATATTCCACTCCATGATAGTCGGGAGAAGAAGAGCGTTTGCCACTCCGTGAGGCACATCGAAGAGCGAACCCATCGGGTGAGCCATACCGTGAACAAGACCGAGACCCACATTTGAGAACGCCATGCCGGCTACGTATTGAGCCACAGCCATTCCGTCGCGGGCTTCCACATTTGACGGCTCGGCAACGGCAGTCGGGAGATAGCGGCTTATCATGCGGATAGCCTCGATCTCAAACATATCTGACAATGACCATGCAGCCTTAGTGATATAACCTTCAATAGCATGAGTCAACGCATCCATACCGGTAGCGGCTGTCAGGCTTGCCGGAAGAGAATACATCAGCTCGGCATCGATGATAGCCACGGCAGGAATGTCGTTGGGATCCACACACACCATCTTCTTCTGATTCTTCTCGTCGATGATCACATAGTTGATGGTAGTTTCGGCAGCAGTTCCGGCTGTGGTGGGAAGAGCGATCATAGGCACGCTCTTGTGCTTGGTGGGAGCGCAACCTTCAAGCGACACGATATCGCCAAACTCAGGATTATTGATAACGATACCTACAGCTTTGGCAGTGTCGATCGATGAACCGCCTCCGATGGCGATGATGAAATCGGCTCCGGCATTCTTATATGCCTCGATACCGGCGAGCACATTCGACACGGTGGGATTAGGCTTCACATCGCTGAACACGGCGTATGGGATATTTGCCTCATCGAGCACGTCGGTGACCATCTTGGCAACACCGAATTTTACCAAACCGGCATCGGTGACCACAAGAGCCTTGTTCTTGCCCAATCGTTGAACCACTGAAGGCAAC
Organism: Lachnospiraceae bacterium; assembly: GCA_023663655.1. GTDB lineage: Bacteria > Bacteroidota > Bacteroidia > Bacteroidales > Muribaculaceae > Muribaculum. Next base: position 165,258 of record JAMPGZ010000002.1, on the reverse strand, counting down.
TCTTTGCGAGCGCCGGGACCAAAGTAAGATACTTCGTTAAGAATAAATCTATTTACCATGATTAATTGTAATACGGATTAACTGATTTTGCAAATTTAAGCATAAATTCATAAAAATACAAAAAGGAACCGCACCTTTATGAGATGCGGTTCCCTGAATGACAATTATTTATTTCTATGAGATTATTTCACTTGCAGTCCGGCATTATATCCGCGCAGAATAGCCTCCACAACTTGTGGATTCTTCACGGCACCGGTAGCACGGTTGAAGTCACACATACTGAACGCTTCGCCTTCGCCCGATTCGCCACATTCCCAAAGGAAGGGCACACAACCGTTGGCAACAGCCTCCTTGTTGACAATCTCATGCCAGTAAGCGCGTGACGCCACCTGCTTAGCCTGGTCAAGAGCCGCAGTCTTGTTCTGCGCTCCATACTCGCCGAGGATTACGGGCACACCTTTAGAAGTGAACTTGTCGCTCAACTTCTTGAACTGATCGGCGATGTACTGCTCGTCGCCAAACGAACCGTTGTTGCGGATGCTCTCAGCTCCGGTAACATGGTTTGCCGAGCCGTAATAGTACCAGATCTTACCCCAGTCAGCATCCTGATCCATCAGACAGAACTGATAAGGATCATAGAAATGAACCTCAGCCATAAGGCGGTCAGCTACGTTATCGACAGGAAGAACATAGTCATCTGAGCAAGCGAGGTCGATGTTGGTCGACGGACCCTGGACGATAAGCGTGCGGGTAGCGTTATTACCGCCGGTAGCACGCACAGCGTCGATGAAGTCCTGCTCATAGCGTGTGAGAGCGGCGAAAGCATGGCTCTGACCTTCACTCACCGCAGGCTCATTAAGACCGGCGAAGAGAAGATGCTCATCGAAATCGTTGAACTCATTGGCTATCTGAGTCCACACATCTTTCAACTGCTCACCCTTTGACGAGTGATAACCGTCGCCCATAGAGCCCTCAATCCAATTACCGTCGTAGTGATCATTGAGCACCACATAAAGATCATTATCGATGCAATAGCTGACAACCTCCTTCACACGGGCAATCCATTCTGGATCAATTGTTGTGGTTACGCTGTCATTACCCATCACATCCTTCACCGTAGCATAATGCACCACCCATGAACATGGAATGCGCACCGAGCTGAATCCGGCTTTCTTGATTCCGGCTATGTATGCCTGATTGATGTTGGGATTGCCCCAAAGATTCTCACCGACTCCCGACACCACGCCTTTGTCATCGACATTAGCACACTCCAATGTGTTACCGATATTGACACCGGTACCCATCTTTACGGCAAGCTCCTGAGCGGAACTTACCATACCGAGGCTTCCGTAATTCAGATTATAGTCGACTTTACCATCCTGACTCACATATATGAAACTTGCGGCGTTGAACGCACTGATGGCTATTGTGGCTGTACGGGGCTCAAGCAGATTGCCGTCTTTATCCTTATTTGCCGCAATCTCGCCATTAACCGTGTAGGTGCCATCACCCTTGGCTATGACCTCGTTTATGACGATCCAGTCAGCATCTGCCGACACTGTAGGCCGCACACTGGCATTGACATCGAAGCTTATATCCTGACCGTCGGTAGGCACGATAAGCTCGGTCAGCGGCGCTGTAACGACATTCTCAATCTTGGTGTCGTCATCATCGCAGGCAGTCATCAAAAAGCCTGAGCAGAGGGCGACTGCCGAAAATAATATTGATTTATACTTTATCATTGTCTATATTTTAAATGGTTAGAATTGAGGTGTTGCAAACAGGCTTTCGACAGTCCATGAAAGATCAACTGAATTAGAGAACCCGAGCTCATGCATCACATCGCCGTCCTTCACGCCAAATGCACAATTATTGGCAGTTTCTCCCCAGCAGTTGAAGAGTTCAAGACGATGGTGGATGCCTTCACCGTCAGCCGATGTATTCACAACCTTATCGGCATTCCAGCCGGTGAGAGCGGTTCCATCAGTCTTGATCTCGGTGAGTTTCATCTTGGCACCCGGGAAGAGTTGATAGAAATCCTTGGTTTCAAGGAACATCATAATCGGATTGGTGTAAGCGGCGGCAGCAGAAAGTGACAGCGATGCCGGCGATGCTTCATACTTACCGTCATTGATCACTACATCAAATCCGGTCTTATACTCATCGCCCCATGTGCTTACCGACCAGTCGTTCTGCACTGCCACGAATCCTGTCGAGAAATGATTGTTGAGCATGATCATATAGTCAATCTCAAGCTTCTGAGTGAAATTAACCGCAGGTTCGCTGCCCATATTGGTTCCGTTGCTGAACGGTGATTCAACAACCACGCCGCCTGCCGATGCCTTTCCGAATACATTGAACAGCTCAACGCGGAACTTACCATTGTTTTCAATATCGCCGTAGCGGAACTTGCTTCCGTCAAACGGGATGGGATTACCGTCGCAACGTATCTCAGTCACGGTCACAAGCGCGTCAGGATATTTAGCGCCAAGTCCAACGATGTCGAGCGTAAATACCATAACATCCGATGAAGCGCCGTTGTAGACAGCGGTATGCTTTCTTTGAAGAGCATCAGGGAGAATCACGTCCATTTCAGCATCCCATTGTCCGTTCCAACTGCTGTCAACACAGTTAAGAAGCACAGAGAGACCATATTTTTTAGCCTGAGGTATCATGTTGACGCTGACAGTGGCGGGATCGGAATCACGGAAGAATCCGAGCGAGAACTTCTCGTCATCAAGTTGAAGAATCTTAACGGCAGTCTTATAATCGGCATATCCCGACATTGCCGACGGATAGAGCAGATCGATGGTCGAGGTGATAGTCTTGTTCTCCTCATCGATGGTGTATGTGCCACTGGTTTCAGTGCCATCCTGAGTCTTCACGGTCACAGTTCCGTCTTCACGCAGGGTAAGCTCGCCTGTACAGTCGCCAAACGCCCATTCATTTGATGCGTCAGCCTCCCATGCCCAACTATTGCCCAATATCGGCTCCTTGTTGGTGATAGAGCGCCAACTGTCGTCAACTCCATAGAAGTGCACCGGACCGGCAAAGCGGATTGACTTGCCATTGTTATAGTCGATTTCCCAAGTTTTGTAAAGCTTGGTCTTGTCAAGAGGCACATTGATTGCAGTAGATACAGCACGTGCAGACAATGCTTGATAAAGAGGCGCATTGATGCGTCCGTTGGTAGAAGCCGAGAAATTGTAGGCAACGGCAAATTTTGAGCCTTCGCCCAAGATAGAACCTGTAGCATAGAGACCCTCGACGCCGGCACCGGTGATGTCATTCACTGTACGGCTACCTGCGGCAGGCAGGAATATCGAGTTACCGTTAGGACCGGTGAGCTTGCATCCTGCAACACCGTCTACAGTCGTCCACTCTTTAGTACACTTGCTGAAAAGTTCTTTGAACTGCTCAGCGGTGGGAAGAGTGAGCTTGCCTCCATAAGAAAGGCTTGCCACATCGAGATCCGACTTATAGATGTCGGCAGAGGCATAGTTCTTGAGAATGGTGGTGGTCAATGTTCCGGTGGGATCACCGAAGCCAAAACGTCCGCCAAGCTCTGTCTCTGTTTCAGCGCCGACATTGAATCTCGCCCATCTTACTGACAGACCAAGGTCAACGAGGTCATTGTCCACGTCAAAGTCATAGACCGGAGTGGCAAACGGCTTGATGTCGCCATAGACGATACCGGAACCGAGGTCGGCGTAACCGGCGTAATAATACTGAGTGCCCGACGCAAGCCCCTTGGCTGCGACTGTGAAGTCGGCTCCGCCATCGGCAGGAATCATTACACCTTCACGGAGAATCTCCGGGTCATTGGAGCCGGATAGAATCACACCGAACTTGGCATCGGCTGGAGCTCCGCTGACTGAAGCGCCGAGAGTAGCTCCAAATGTGCCTATCTCAGCAGCCTCTTTGGTAGTTACGACAGCGCTGGTGGTCACGAAACTCTTAACCTCGCCGGTGAAAGTGAGCTTCCCTTGAAGTTTCACAAACGCTTGGTAATAGATTGTCGTACCCTCAGTGAGTCCGGTCACCTCAGCCGCGATAGTGGTGCCTTCAGTGAAGGCGCCATTTATCGTCTGAGTGATTTCGTCCTGTTCCACACCGTAGTTGAAACCAACCACATAGGATGAGGGCGATGAATTTTCAAGCCCGGCAACAGTACCATGTAGAGTGGCGGTGGTGGCGGTGACATCGGCTGAGCCTGTCACTACCGAATTTTCGTCGACAATGGGGGTAGTGTTGACGTTGAAATCGTCATCGTCGTTACAAGCCGTGAAGGCAAACCCCGCCAACAGCGACAGATAAAGAAATATCTTGGATTTCATTATTCTTTTTCCTTTTTATTGGTTTATTCAATAGTGATTGAAATAATCTCAAGATCGACAGCCGGATTGTCACCGTTTGTATCGACAGTGGCAAGACCCTTGTTCTGTATACCGATACATAGAGCGCAGTCCTGAACAAATGTCACGGCTCCGTCAGTAGTATTGGTCAGTTTCACGGTCTGTACTGCACCCGGTGTTGTGTCAAACGCCACCGCATGAGGCAGATCATAACAAGCATCCTCCCAGGTATCGCCTATCTTATTCTCGATAATGACAGTCTTGGGAGCGGCGCCTGCATTCCAGGTGATACCGCTGTTTATCTTATACTGTATGGTCAATGTCTGCTTCTTTTTCAGCTTGATCGCATTGATGTCGATAGGCCAGTCAGAACCGCCCACCCAAGAATTCCACAACTGGATGCGCAGACGGTCGGCATTTCCGTCACCAAATATCGCGGTCACCTTGGAAGCGTCAACAGGAATAACAGTCGGACCGGTCGCAGCTCCGCCCACAGGCTCGGGCTTGAGATTGAGCACGATGTAGCGGTTTACCACACCGTTCTGGTCGGTTCCGTAAGGAGCACCGAGTACAAGACCGTCGTCAGTATTACATTTGAACACCACGAAATCCTTACCGGCTATCTTGGCATTGCCGCTTTCAAGCAGAGTCACCTCATCAATGAAATGCACCTTGCCGCCGGCTGCCGAGAATGAGGTTCTGAATTCATCACCGTTGTAGCCCTGATAGGTAGTATTGACGATGTTTGCCTTGAGTCCTGAACGGGTGAGAGTCAACGTCCAGTCATCCACACCGCTATATTCAGGCAGATCGACAGTTCCATAAAGTTCCTGTGCTACCCACTTGTTGGCTCCGGTACCGTCCCATTGCAAGATATCGTAAGGCATATCCGCATCAAGGTGATAGGTCACTGTGGATGCCTCGTATGTCACATCATTGCCGGCAACAGTGAACAGCAGCGACTCAAGAATGTCATTTTTATAATAATCCTCATAAACCGGGAATTCCGGTTTTGCCTCCTCAACCAATTCCGGACCAAGAGGAATGGTAACAGTGCCATCCTGAACATCGGCGGCAACAAAGTTCCACACGAGCCACCACGGACCTTCCGAGTTGGTACGCATCGTGGCAAGCTGAAGCACATAGGGAGTGCATTCAATAATCTTGATATCCTGAGTGTAGTTGGCGCAAACTCCATCCATTCCTGCGTTGTGCATCGCGTAGGTGCCGCCGTTGAAAGTGAGGGTGGGACGCTTGGGATCAGAGTTGTTGAGGGTGAATGTTCCCACTACAGTCTCTTCGCCTGAACCGCTCTTGCGCATCTGGGTAAGTGTGCAACCCTTCACTGCATCAAGTCCAAACTCCATGTAGGATTCCATGTAGGGATCATCGGCAGCTATAAGCCAGCTCTGGAAGCCCGGATCCCAGTTGGGAGTCCAGTTTGCCGAACCGAGCATAAGATCCTTATTTTCTATTCCGTCATTGTTCACATGATCAGGGTCGAGATACATCACCGGAGCCGAGCCGTAGCCCACGCCGTAGCTCTTGTCCATCGGCACCCACCTCTTGGGAGTGTTGTTGCCGTCCTCATCGACACCGCCGGCAAGATTGGTCCAGATGGCATCAGAGAGCATGGAGAAGTCATTCTCAGGCACATTGAATGTATAAGGATTGCCATATACGGGACCCCCTTGCGTCATAACGCCGAAAGTCACCTCATAATCACCGGCAAACGGAAGGTCGATAGTGTAATCGGAGCTCTGGGAACGACCCTGAGGAGTGGTCCACAGAGCGGTCATTCCCTTCATCTTTGAAGTAAGGTGGATGACATTGGGGCGTTCAGCATCGGGCTTTACTTCAAAAGCCTGTCCTTGAACGAGCTGTTCGGGAGTCACTGATGTTGATCCCAAAGTGTAGTCATCATCGGAGCAAGCCGTCGTGACAGCCATAAGGCTCGCGGCTGCAAGAAATGAATAAAAATAATTAAGCTTCATTGGTCTTCAGTTAGTATAATTAGTGTGTTTCCATTAGTCCCAGCCTTCGTTCTGCTTTAGAACGCCATTTGATAAAGTTATCTGATCCAAAGGAATCTGACACAGACCCTTTGTCTTCACGATCTTCGCCTTGTTGTAGCTGACAACACCCTGAGTGCCGCCATTATGCACAGCGCCACCCGAAGCTACGACTGCATCAGCCATCACATCTACGCCCTGGCGCAGCAAGTCCCAGTAACGGATACCCTCAAACGCAAGTTCGCGGGCACGTTCGTCAAGGATGTTCTGCTTGGTAAGAGCTATCGCACCGAGACCGGAACGCGAACGCACCTGGTTCAGGTAGCTTGCGCCCTGCGATGAGCCGAGTTCGGCTGCCATGAGTAGCACGTCGGCAAGACGCATGATCACCCACGGTTGAGCGTTACACTCTTGGAATCCGGCGGTACCGGTGGGATTGGTAGCCGGCATTCCGTTGCCAAATACCATCGGCGAATATTTTTTAACAGTGTATCCGGTATATTCACGCCAGTCATTGACCGATGCCTGCCATCCTTCAAGTTTGGTCACACCCTCCTGCTCGAGGTCGATCACCGATGCAGTATAGCGAGAGTCACCGCGCAGGTACTTATCAAGATAAGCCGATGTGGCAGGACAAGCGCCCCAGCCTTTGCCGTAACCCTTGGATTCATCGTTCAGCGAACGCATACCCATCATCACCAACCAGCGGTTGGAGTCATTGTTTCCGTCATAGTCCTGAGTAGGTGTGAAGTTTTGCGCAAGTATCACTTCCGAATTGGCATCTCCGGCGTAGGTCGACGAGGGATCCCAACCCAGTTCGTCGGGCACAGGAATCAGCGACGCGGCAGGCCACAGATTTTTGAAGTTGGACACAAGGCTGTAGTTTCCGCTTGAGATCACATCCTCGACAGCGGCAAGAGCCTCGGCTTGAGTGCAGGTTCCGGTAGTCTCTCCGGCAGCGTTGGTGAATCCGGGTTCCTTTCCGTAATATCCTGTATAGAACAGATAAACGCGGGCAAGCAACGCCTCGGCGGCATACTTTGTGATGCGTCCGAAATTGTCGGTGCCGAGGTTAGCGTTAGCCGGAATATTGGCGGCGGCATACTTCAGGTCGTCAACAATGAGCGCATACACCTCAGCCGGGTCAGCTTGAGCGCGGTTGTCCTCACCGGGCTCGGTGAACAACGGAATATTGCCCCATGTGCGCACCATGTCGAAGTACATGATGGCGCGAAGCGCGCGTGCCTCACCCATGTAAAGACCTTCGTTTGCCGGAGTGGTCCAGTCGTAAGTGTGACGAAGCATCTCGTTGCAGCGGTAGACACCGGCATAATATATTTTCCAGTTATCGGAAAGAATCTGAAGGTCGGAAGGCGACTGGCTCTGGTCAAACTGGTCGATAGCCTGGAATGAGCGTCCGTCACCACTACCGGTACCTCCGTAGCATTCGTCGCTGAGCACGGTTGAGATAAGATAGAAACTTGTGCCTCCAAGCGACGATGACACCTGGCGCCATCCGTCGTAGCATCCGATAAGCGCGCGCCATGCGTCGCCCTCGGTCTTATAGAAATTGCCCGTGGTCGATTCGGTCTTGGATGAGACATCAAGGAAGCTGTCGGCACAGGAACCGAGTGTGAGCGCGGCTGCCACTGCCGAAACAGTCAATATGGTTGTTTTGAATCTATTCATTGTATATTCAAAGTTTTTTATCGTTTTAAATGTCAAGGGAGGTCACTCATTAAAATGCGAGGTTCACGCCAAAGAGGAATGTGCGCGGGCGCGGATAGTATCCGAGGTCAACACCCGACACCCAGTCTGATGTACCGTAGCCGATTTCAGGATCCATTCCGTCATACTTGGTGAATGTCAACAAGTTCTGAGCCTGGAAATAAAGACGGCATTGGCTGCACCATTTCTGGTTCATGAGCGGAGCGAAGTCGTAACCGATTGTGACATTGCTTATGCGCAGATAATCACCATCTTGAAGATAAAGATCGCTGAACTGCCAGTTGATGTTGGAGTTCGTCACACGGGGAATCTTGTTGGAAGTTCCTTCCCCTGTCCAGCGGTCGAGGATACGGGTTGTGTAGTTCGCCTTCTGGTTGCCCTGATTACGGTAGCTCTGCACCAGCTTGTTGCCTGTAACGCCGGTAGCGACGATTCCGAGGTCAAAATTTTTCCAATACAGATTGATGTTGAAACCGTAGGTGAACTTGGGCATACCGTTTCCGAGGTTCACTTTATCGTCGGCATCGATAACGCCGTTGTGATCCACGTCAACGAAAATCACGTCGCCGGGAGCTACTGATTCCTGAAGCACGCCATTGCCTGCTGCGATCCAGTTGTCAATCTGCTCCTGGTTCTGGAAGATACCTGCTGTCTTGTAGCCCCAGAAGTAGCCGATCGGCTTGCCGTTTTCAGCACGGTAGAATTCGAGTGAATTGTCATACAACTCGTTGGTGTTACCGTGGATGATTCCGTCTTCAGTGGGGATTGAGCCTACCTTGTTGTGGTTGAAAGCACCGTTCACGCCTACGCTGTAGGAGAAATCTTTGCCTATCACATCGTTCCACGTCAAGTTAAACTCGACACCTGTGTTCTTCACATTACCACCATTGATAAAGGGAGCGTCGGTACCGGCTGTCGCAAGCACCGGAGCCACTACGAGCCAGTCCTTAGTATTCTTGGTATAGAAATCGAAGTTGACCCCAAGACGGCTGTTGAACAAGCGTGCGTCAAAACCGAAGTCGGTCTGCTCGGAAGTCTCCCAAGAAAGAGCCTGGTTACCGAGTCGGCTGGGGTATGCTCCCCAATTTGAGCCGAGTACGGTGTCGTATCCGGTATTATAAACGCCATTTGCGCCAAGATATTGTCCGAAGAAATAATGAACATTGGAACTTTTGATCGGAGCGAGGAATTGATAGGGCTTAATATTCTGATTTCCAACACGTCCCCAGCTTCCACGAATTTTCAGGAAGTCAAGCCATCCGCGGGTTGATTCCATGAACGACTCGCTTGAGATGTTCCATCCGGCTGAAACCGACGGGAACCAACCGAAGCGGTGACCGGGAGCAAAGTTTGACGATCCGTCGCAACGGAGGGTCACGTTCACCATATACTTCTCCATCCAGTTCCATCCAAGTCGACCGAAATAGCTCACGCGGCGAGTCTCATCGTTGGGATGACCGGCGGCGCTGAGTCCGTCAGATGATGAAGCGGCGGTGCCGTTTGACACCCATGCATATTTCCATGAGTCAAAACCCTCTTTAAGATAAGCGTTGCCCGCAGCTATATAAGTGCCCTGGTCGCGGAACGACTCCATACCCAAAAGGGCATTGAATGCGTGATCCTTGATGTTCCAGTCATAGCTGACTGTATTGGTCCACACCATTGACAGGTAATTGCTCATGTTCTGAGTCACCTTGGTCTGGGTGAGATTCTGAGAGTAAGGTGAGAATTGATAGAGCGGAGTGTAGCTGCGGTATTCCGAGCTGTTGTACTGCAGACCGAACACGGTTCTCACACGGAGGTTCTTGATCGGCTCAACCTGAGCATAGACATTTCCGGAGAAGTTGCCGCTCTTTGTCTCATTGTTGGTATTGGTCATCATGGCTCCGTAGGGGTTGCCTTCGGTAGTGTACCAGTCAGAATCGGATGTATCATTGTAAGGAAGACCAAACTTGCCGTTGTCGCTGTAGACCGGAGCAAGCGGAGTCATGTCAAACGCACCGCGCAGTGTATTGTTATACTGATTGCCCACTCCGATACCGGTGCTCTTCACATAAGCAAATGACACCTGCTCGCCAACGGTCAGGATACCGTCGAAAAGCTTGTGGTCGGAGTTGATACGGAAATTGTAACGTGAGTAGTTGGACACATCTTTGCCACCTACGATACCCTCCTGGTTGATGTAACCGAGCGATACTGCGTATGTGTTGGTTGCCGAACCGCCTGAGACACCGATAGTGTAGCTCTGGGTGATGGCATTGTCCTTGAACATCTGGTCAACCCAGTCGGTGTCGATGACTCCGGTAGGCTGCCCTGCATCATTATAATTCCAGATGCTCTTGAATGATCCCCAATCGTAAGGAGCCGACCCTGAATTGAGCATCGACTCATCCTGAATGGTCATGTATTCAGCGGCGTTGAGCATCTTCATCTTCTTAGGAGCGCTCTGCCAGCCGTAATATCCGTCGAAAGTCACTTTGGCGCGACCCTCCTTACCGGAACGTGTAGTGACTAATACCACACCATTTGCTGCTTGCGCGCCATAAATGGCAGCGGAAGCAGCGTCCTTAAGGACGTCGACCGACTCGATGTCGGAAGGATTCAAATTGGCAATGTCGCCAGGCACGCCATCGATAAGATAAAGCGGAGAAGCGTTGCCGGTGGTTCCGAGACCGCGGATGGTCACCTTCATGCCTGCTCCGGGCTGTCCTGATTCAGAAGCGATGTTGACACCCGGAAGCTGTCCCTGCATAGCCTGAAGAGGGCTGGTGGTATTAAGTTTGGCGATATCGTCACCCTTGATCTGGGCGGTGGCTCCGGTCACGAGCTTCTTCTTTTGAACGCCGTAGCCCACAACCACTACTTCATCAAGCATTTCCGAGTTTTCAAGAAGAGCCACATCGAGCTTTTCCGATGTCACGGTCGCTTCACGAGGCTGCATTCCTACATAAGAGAACGAGATAGTGGCGCCCATTTCGGTTTTAATGACATAGTTGCCGTCAAAATCGGTGGTAGTTCCCACTGATGTCCCTTTCACTTGAACGGTAACACCGATCAAAGGCTCGCCATCGGCAGCGGAGGTCACGGTACCCGACACGGTGACAGGCTCAGCGTTGGCAAGCCCCACACAAGTCAAGAGGCACAAGGTCACCAAGGCAGTCCTGAGGAGTCGTGACTCCCGGCAATAATCCATTAGTTTCTTTCCCATTGAGTTTTTGTTTTTAGGTTAGGTAGATATTAAAGTTCACTTTATTCAGTCAGGTTGAATGTTATCCATGGCAGCATAACAGTAATACGCAAATTTAACTGATATTCACAACATCGACCATGTTAAAAGTAGTCCCATTTGGTATATTTTGCTAAATACCAAGACCTAAATGTTATGTTAACAGGATTAAAATGTTAACCAGCCGCAAATAAATGTTATAAAACATAAAATAAAGCCTCGCTAAATTGATGCACCATCATTTGCGAATATGACAAGATATTCATATTTTTGTATTCAAAGCTTAAACCTAAACAATATCATGTCCCGCATAAAACTGTTTACTGCACTTATATTACTCAACCTGTCGTGCGTATTGCCTGCCGCCAACTACCGCTTCAGCCGCATCGAGGCAGAGGACGGATTGTCGCACAATAAGGTCAATGCCCTGTTCAAAGACCGCGACGGATTCCTATGGATAGGTACCGTAACCGGGCTGAACCGGTACGACGGATACAACATAAAAACATTCCGAGAGATACCCGGCGACTCCACCTCGATGAAATACAACCACATCAACGACATCCAGCAGGATCCGCGAGGATATATATGGATTAAAGCCGGCGACGCTTATGTGAAATACGACCCGCGCACTGAGGCGTTTGACAACAATCCCATCGACACATTCCGGAGAATGGGCATAAACACAATCCCGCAATCAATATATATCGCCGACGGGTGTATATGGTTTTATGTCGCCGACGACGGGCTATACTGCTTCTCTACCGGAGAAGCGACAAAAGTGGAGGGGATAGCCGACAACGGGCACTCCGTGAACGACATAGCCGGAATCCCGCGAACAGGAGGAGCCGCCGTGCTCGACAGCTATGGAATGCTGTATTTCGTGAACCAGAACAGCGAGATAGTAAACTCCGACAACCGCATAAACACCGAAACCGGCAATCAGCCAGTGGAGCTGAAAATGACAGCCGACAACAACGGCAGAATATGGATATACGGCGACAAGGGACTATGGGTGTACAACACCCACACCAACTCATGGGACGACGCGCCGCTCAAATCCGGGAAAAACGCGCCGATAGTCCGAGCCGTTGCACAGGACCGCTCAGGAAACCTTTGGCTCGGACTTGACAATGACGGCATCATCGTCATCGACCGCGCCGGAAACATGGAACGCATAGTGACTAATCCAGCCGACCCCGACGGACTCGGCAACAACTCAATAACCACGATCACAGCCGACGATGACGGAAACGTGTGGATCGGAACACAGAAAAAAGGTGTATCGGCATACAACGAGAGCGAGTTCAAATTTGGACTCGTGCCGCTGGAGGATGTGAATTGCGCCGCACCCGGCGACGGCAACACCTGCTGGATAGGAACCGACAGCGACGGGCTGAAGCTCCTCGACCGGTCGACCGGAAAAATCACATCCTACCCCGATGCCGCCGACGGAACCAAGCCTGCACCAATCACCGCCCTCACACCTTCAGCCGACGGAGGGATATGGATAGGAACCTACAACGGAGGACTGAAAAAATTCAAAAACGGCAAATTCTCCCACTATGGGAAAGACCAAGGCATAGCATCGGAAAATGTATGGGCGATACTTGAAAACCCCGACAACACAATATGGGTGGGGACACTCGGAAAAGGGTTGCAGCTCATGAATCCGGCAACACACGAGATAAAGACATTCACCCTCGGCGACAGCGGACTCGAAACCGACTTCATAATATCACTCTGCCACGGTGACAACGGCAAAACCTACATCGGCACCACCGTAGGGCTCTTCGTCCACGATCCCGCCACCGGAGAAATCACAAGATTCAACAACAGCCGCCGCGACGGTGAAAATTACTATGTGAGCCAAGTGCTGTACGACAGCCGAGGACTCCTATGGATAGCCAACGACAGAGAGCTGAACGTCTATGATCCCGCCAAAGGGACTATCTACGAAATTCCGCTGTCACGCCACTCATCAGTGAGCTATGTGCTCGGACTGATCGAGGATAACAACGGAAAGATATGGGTGGCGATCGACGGTGCCGTCACCGCCGTCAACGTGGCTAAAAACCCCGATGGCGAAGGATATCTGTTTCGCAACCACATATACACATCCTCCGACGGGCTCCAGAATGCCGCCTACAACCAGCGTTCGCTCGCCAAAATGAAAAATGGCGACATTGTTATCGGAGGGCCCTACGGGCTAAGCTATGTATCCCCGGCAAATATCCGATACAACATGATAAGCCCCGACATACTTTTCACCTCGCTATATCTCGGCAACACCGAAATCAAAACCGGGCAAAAGTATGACGGACGTGTGATTTTGGAAAAATCCATCAACCATTCCGATAAAATAACGCTCAACCACCGCCAGAACAGCTTCACGATCGGATTTGCAGCCAATAATTACGTACAGCCCGGCTCCACATCCTATTACTACAAGCTCGACGGAATCGACGAGGACTGGATAGAATGCCTTCACGGCGTACACCATGCCACATTCACCAATCTGTCGCCGGGCACATACACTCTCCACGTGAAAGCCGTGAACAACGACGGCGTGGAAAGCTCGCTCGAACGAAGCATCGAGATAACCGTCACTCCGCCTTTCTGGTCGACAATATGGGCATGGATCATCTATATCGCACTGATAGCATTGGCGGCATGGCTACTGTACAGAGCGATGAAACGAGCTGAAAACCGCCGGATACAGGAGGTGAAAAAAGCCGAGTACGCAAAAAAGCAGGAAGAGCTCGCCCGCATGAAAGACAAATTCTTCACCAACGTGAGCCATGAGCTCCGCACACCTCTCACACTCATCATCTCGCCGGTGGAATCGCTGCTCAAAGAATCGACCGACCATGCGATCAAAGACCGCTTGCAAATAGTGCACGGCAATGCCAAAAGGCTGCTCACCCTCGTCAACCAACTGCTCGATTTCCGCAAGAACGAAGAGGACTCACTCAAATACACCGGAATCACAGGCGACGTCATAAACTTCATCAGAAACATTCTCGACTCATTTGTGGCACAAGCCGAACACAAGGAGATAACCTTGAGTTTCGACTCCTCAGTGCAGCGTCTTGACATGGAGTATGACGAGGACAAACTCAACAAGATAGTGTCCAACCTCCTCTCAAACGCCATAAAGTTCACCCCGAGAGGAGGGAGAATAAACCTCAGCATAAATGTCGACGGCGCCAAGCTCCTGATATCGGTAGCCGACAATGGATGCGGCATTGATGACGACGAGAAAGAACTTATATTCCAACGCTATTACCAGAGCCGCAACTCCAAGGGAAGCGATGGCGAGACCGGCACAGGAATAGGCTTGAACCTCGTGAGCGAATACGTCGGTCTGCACGAAGGCTCGATAACAGTGACCGACACCCCCGGCGGAGGCTCGACATTCACAGTCGGGATTCCGATAAAAACGCCCGCTGCCACGACCGATCCGAAACCGCTCAACGGAAGCGCCGACCCGGCGGAAGCACAGGAGAAACCGGTAGTGCTTGTCGTCGACGACAACTATGACATGGTCAATTTCCTCAAGACCGAGCTGTCGAGCGACTACACCGTGATAAGCGCCTCCGACGGGCTTCAGGCAATCGATATGCTCAAAGAGCATCATGTCGACGCGATACTGAGCGACCTCATGATGCCGAGAATGGACGGAATCGAACTGTGTCGCCGCGTGAAATCCGACAAGCTCACACGCAACATCCCCGTGATAATCCTCACGGCAAAACACGATGCCGGCTCAGAGCTCGAAGGACTCACCCACGGAGCCGACGATTACGTGACAAAGCCGTTCAACAACGACGTGCTGAAAGTGAAAATCAGAAAGCTCATGGAACGGTCCGACAGCAAATCCTCACGCCGCGCCCCTATCAGCCCCGAGCCCGAACTGATCGAAATCACGCCGCTCGACGAGCAGTTCATCAACAAGGCAAAGAAATATGTGGAGGAAAACATATCACGCAGCGACCTCAGCGTCGAGGAACTGAGCCGCGCGCTTGGCATGAGCCGTGTGCATCTCTACAAGAAGATTCTCAAGCTCACCGAAAAGACTCCTATCGAATTCATAAGGATACTCAGGCTCAAACGCGCCGCGCAATACCTGCGCGAGAGCCAGCTCAACATTTCGGAAATAGCCTACAAGCTCGGTTTTAACAATCCTAAATATTTCAGCCGGTATTTCCAGGAAGAATACGGAATGCCCCCATCGGAATATCAAAAGAGGGAGGGCAGATAACATTTCATACCCCTATTAAGAACATAGAGGATGCGTAAAATTCGTAAATTTGCAATAACGATTTTTACGCATTCGTCTATTATACACAATCTTAATTTGAAATACCGTAACTGTATGAGAACTGCTTTTACCATGTCCATGTTATCGGCATTAGCCATGATAACTTTCAGCGGCTGCTCGTCGTCAGGCTATGAAAAAATTTCTGACGGTGTCATTGTTAGTGTCAATGACAAAGATGACAACGGTGCCGCCAAGGTGCGACTTAAAGTGATCGGCGACAAGCTCATCAGAGTGTCGGCTTCCGCAACCGGAAAATTCTCGACCGACAGCAGCCTGATCATTGTTGACAACAATGAGAAAACAGCATTTGACATCGTTGCCGACGACTCGCTGGTGACACTCACCACAGCCGCCCTTAAAGCCACCGTCAACCGTGACAACGGGGCAGTGTCATTCTACGACCTCAACGGAAAGCCTATCCTATGCGAGGAAGAGGGCGGACGCAAGTTTGAACCGATAAATGTCCAAGGCACCGACGGTTTCACCGTGACTCAAAGTTTCCAATCACTCGATGAGGATGAAGGGCTTTATGGTCTCGGACAGCATCAGAGCAACGAATTCAACTACAAACACAAAAACGAAGAACTGTTCCAGTACAATACCAAAGTATCGGTGCCGTTCATCGTTTCCTCCAACAATTACGGTATTCTTTGGGACAGCTATTCATTGCTGCGCTGGGGAAATCCCAATCCTTATATGCAGCTCAACGAGGCATTCACCCTTTATGACAAGGAGGGCAAGGAGGGCGCCCTCACCGGAACCTACAAGCAGAAGGACGGCAAGGAGATGTCACGTCGCGAGGAGCAGCTCTACTTCGAGCACCTCAAGCGAGGCGACCTCGCCCATGTGGTGAATCTTCCCGAAGATTTCATGTACAACGGCTCACACATCACCTACGAGGGTGAAATAGAGCCGAAGGAATCAGGTGAATACAAATTCATCTTATATTACTCAGGCTACCAGACCGTGACTATCGACGGCAAGGAAGTGGTGCCTGAAAGATGGCGCACGGCTTGGAACCCCAACAGCTACAAGTTCTCGGTAAATCTTGAAGCCGGAAAAAGAGTGCCCCTCAAAATCGACTGGACACCCAACGGTGCTGTCGCTTATTGCGGTCTGCGCGTCTACGAGCCCAATGGCAAGGAGATGACATGGTGGGGCGAGATGCAGGACATGATCGACTACTACTTCGTGTATGGCGACGACATGGACGATGTGATAAAAGGCTACCGCAAACTCACCGGAAAGGCTCCCATCATGCCTAAATGGGCTATGGGCTACTGGCAGAGCCGCGAGAAATACAACACTCAGGACGAGGTGCTATCGACTCTCGCCGAGTTCCGCAAACGTCAGATACCTATCGACAACATCGTGATCGACTGGCTGCACTGGAAGCAGGATTCATGGGGAAGCCACGAGTTTGACCCCGCACGTTTCCCTGACCCCAAAGGCATGGTCGACTCAATCCACGACATGAACGGAAGAGTGATGGTATCAGTATGGCCCAAATTCTATGCCACCACCGAGCATTTCAAGGAATTTGACGAAAAAGGATGGATGTATCAGCAAGCTATCAAGGACAGCATCCTCGACTGGGTGGGTCCCGGCTACCTCGGCTCATTCTACGATGCCTATTCTCCCGGAGCGCGTAAGCTGTTCTGGAGCCAGATGAAAGACCACTATGTGCCCCTCGGCATCGACGCTTGGTGGATGGACGCGAGCGAACCCAATATCCGCGACTGCACCGACATCGAATACCGTAAAGACCTCGCCGGTCCCACCGCGCTCGGTCCTACCGCAAAATACTTCAACGCCTACGCTCTCATGAATGCCGAGGCTATATATGACGGACAGCGCGAAACCGACAATGACAAGCGAGTGTTCCTCCTCACCCGCTCAGGCTTCGCCGGACAGCAGCGCTATTCAACCGCCACTTGGAGCGGCGACATAGCCACACGCTGGGAGGACATGGAAGCACAGATTTCAGCAGGATTGAACTTCTCAATCAGCGGTGTGCCCTGGTGGACCATGGACATCGGCGGATTCTGTGTCGAGGACCGTTACGTTGCCGGAGAAAAAGAGTTCCGCAAAACCGGCAAAGAGAATGCCGACATGAAGGAGTGGCGCGAGTTGAACACCCGTTGGTATCAGTTCGGAGCCTTCTCTCCCCTGTTCCGCGCCCACGGTCAGTATCCCTTCCGCGAGATATACAACATAGCTCCCGAAGGACACCCCGCCTACAAGTCGATCCTCTACTATACCAAGCTGCGTTACAACCTCATGCCCTACATCTACTCTCTCGCCGGCATGACACACTTCGACGACTATACCATCATGCGTCCTATGGTTATGGACTTCGCAGCCGATGGCGCCACTCACGACATAAAGGATCAATATATGTTCGGACCGGCGTTCTTGGTAGCACCCGTCTACAAGTACGGTGCCCGCAGCCGCGAGGTATATTTCCCGCAGCACAGTCTGTGGTACAATTTCTATACCGGCAAAGCAATCGAGGGAGGACAAACTCTCGACATCGCCGCACCCTACGAGCAGATGCCTCTGTTTGTTCGCTCAGGCTCAATCATTCCTGTTGGCGGCGATATCCAGTCCACGGCTGAAGAATCAACCGAACCAATGACTATACTTGTCTACTCCGGACGAAACGGAAACTTCACTCTGTATGAGGATGAAGGCGTGAACTACAATTACGAAAAAGGACAGTTTGCCAAGATTCCGCTCACTTACGACAACGCCACCTCTACCCTCACTATCGGCGACCGTGAGGGCGAGTATCCGGGCATGAAAGCCGACCGCCGATTCAATGTCGTCATGATCGATGCGGCACACCCTGTCGCCAACCCGATTA
This sequence comes from Lachnospiraceae bacterium, assembly GCA_023663655.1. Lineage (GTDB taxonomy): Bacteria > Bacteroidota > Bacteroidia > Bacteroidales > Muribaculaceae > Muribaculum. Next base: position 146,747 of record JAMPGZ010000002.1, on the reverse strand, counting down.
AAGCCAAAGGCAAACTCGTGGAGTATGACGGCAAGGCTGTTAAAGTACAACTCTAAATCCAATTCCCTCATGCACATATTCAAGTTTATCGCGAGCTTTCTGGTTCTGACAGCATTCATCGGCTGTCAGAACCGGGATGATGCCGCCCAATCATCACGCAAAGATTTCAACTCAGGCTGGAAGTTTGCCCTTATCGACAATGACAGCGTTGCAGCTCCCGACTATGACGACAGCGATTGGCGCAAGCTCAATCTCCCCCATGACTGGGCTATCGAAGGAGATTTCAACGAGAGCAATCCCTCGGGCACAGGCGGCGGAGCGCTCCCCGGAGGCATAGGATGGTACCGCAAGGATTTCATTGTCCCCGACTCCGACAAAGGAAAGCAGATCTATATAGACTTTGACGGCGCCTACATGAACGCGTCGGTCTACGTCAACGGCAACTACCTCGGCACACGCCCCTACGGCTACGCCTCGTTCAGCTACGACATCACCCCCTACGTGAAATATGGCGAGGAGAATGTGATTGCCGTGAAGGTCGACAATGCCGAGCAGCCCAACTCCCGTTGGTATTCAGGATGCGGCATATACCGCAATGTGTGGATGCGTGTCCTTGACCCGATCCATGTGGCTCAATGGGGTCAGGCGGTGATTGCGACCGTCAACGGCGACACCGGCACACTCGACATAACCACCGAGATTGAAAATAACACCGCCGGCAATACCTCAATTACAATCAGCTCTAACCTGATAGCTACCGACGGCAAGAAAGTCGCCGAGGCACCGGCACAGACCATTGAGTTGAATGACAGCATCACCACCGTAAGCTCGCAGATCACTCTGAAAAATCCGAAATTGTGGAGCACCGACACTCCCGACCGCTACACCCTCGTGACCGTCATAAAGGATGCCGCATCGGGAAAGACACTCGACACTTACAGCACAGTGACCGGATTCCGCACATTTGAATTTGACGCTGAAAAAGGATTCTCGCTCAACGGCAAACCGATGAAGATAAATGGAGTGTGCCTCCATCACGACGCCGGAGCCCTCGGCGCTGTGGTGAATCGCCGCGCCATAGAACGCCAGCTCGAAATAATGAAGGAGATGGGCGTGAATGCCATACGCTCATCCCACAATCCACCGGCACCCGAACTGCTGGAGCTTTGCGACAGCATGGGGCTGATGGTGATGGACGAAACCTTCGATATGTGGCGCAAGAAAAAGACAGCACATGACTATTCAAGATATTTTGACGAATGGCACGAGCGTGACCTCGTAGACCTCGTGAAGCGCGACCGCAACCATCCCTCGGTGTTCATGTGGAGCATCGGCAACGAGGTGCTGGAGCAATGGAGCGATGCCAAGGCTGACACTCTGTCGCTGGAGCAAGCCAACCTCATCCTGAATTTCGGACACAGCAAGGAGATGCTTGCCAACGAGGGGGAGATGTCGGTCAACTCGCTTCTCACGAAAAAACTCGCCGACATGACCCGTCAGTATGACCCATCGCGACCCATCACGGCAGGATGCAACGAGTCCAATCCCGGCAACCACCTGTTCCGCTCCGGAGCCCTCGATGTGATAGGCTTCAACTACCACGAGAATGACATCAAGAATGTTCCCGTCAATTTCCCCGGCAAGCCGTTCATAATGACAGAAAGTGTCTCAGGACTCATGACCCGCGGATATTACCGTATGCCCTCCGACAGTATGTACATCTGGCCCAAACGCTGGGATATACCATTCTTCGACGAATCATTCTCATGCTCGTCCTACGACAATTGCCACGTGCCCTGGGGCAACTCACATGAGCAGTCAATGCGCAACGTGATGGAAAACGATTTCGTGATGGGACAATTCGTGTGGACAGGATTTGACTACCTCGGCGAACCCACTCCCTACGGCTGGCCCGCACGAAGCTCATATTTCGGAATCGTGGATCTTGCCGGATTCCCCAAGGATGTTTACTATATGTATCAGAGCCAATGGCGTCCCGACAAGACTGTGCTGCATCTGTTCCCACATTGGAACTGGGAGGATGGACAGGAGATCGATATGTGGGCTTACTACAACAATGCCGACGAAGTGGAACTGTTTGTCAATGGAGAATCACAGGGTGTACGTCATCCCGAACCGGGCAAATACCACTCCTCATGGCGTGTCACCTATCATCCCGGAGCAGTGTCGATCGTGAGCCGCAAGGATGGCAAGGAGGTGGCTCGGCAAGAGATAAAGACAGCCTCCGCTCCTGCCGCGATAAGACTTACCCCCGACCGCTCAGTCATCAACGCTGATGGAAAAGACCTGTGCTACGTCACCGCTGAAATCGTCGACAAGGACGGAAATCTGTGCCCTAACGCCGACAATGAGATAACCTTCACTGTAAGCGGAGCCGGCGCAAACGTGGGAGTTGACAATGGATCGCCCACATCGCTCGAACGCTTCAAAGCCGACCACCGCAAAGCATTCTACGGAAAAGCGTTGCTCATAGTGCAGAACGACGGCAACACCGGCGACATCACCATCGAAGCCGCTTCTCCAGGACTATCCGAAGCAAAATCAATAGTAAAGACCAAACACTAACTAATTCTTATGAATCTAAAAACCATATTACTATCTATGGCTATCACGTCAACATCGATAGCCGCAGCACAGCAACCGGTGTATCTCGACAAGACAAAGCCGATAGAGGACCGTGTTGAAGACGCTCTCTCTCGCATGACACTTGAAGAAAAAGTGAAGATGTGCCATGCCCAAGGCAAATTCTCAAGCCCCGGAGTGCCGCGTCTCGGCATCCCTGAAATATGGATGAGCGACGGTCCCCACGGTGTGCGTGCCGAAATCAACTGGAATGACTGGGGATACTCCAACTGGAAAAACGACTCCATCACCGCATTTCCTGCGTTGACAGCGCTTGCCGCTACATGGAACCCCGAAATGTCGGCTATATATGGCAAAAACGTGGGCGAAGAGGCACGTTTCCGCGAAAAGGATGTACTTCTCGGTCCCGGTGTCAACATCTACCGCACTCCGCTCAACGGACGCAACTTCGAGTATATGGGCGAGGATCCCTACCTCGCCGGAGAGATGGTGGTGCCCTACATCCAAGAATTGCAGAAGAACGGTGTCGCCGCCTGTGTGAAGCATTTCGCCCTCAACAATCAGGAGAAGTGGCGCGGCAATATCAATGTGGTGCTCTCTGACCGCGCTCTGTATGAAATATACCTTCCGGCATTCAAGAAAGCGGTGCAGGATGGCAAGGCTTGGTCGATAATGGGCGCCTACAACCAGATATGGAATCAGCACTGCTGCCACAATGACCGCCTGCTCAACAAGATTCTCCGCGATGAATGGGGATTTGACGGGGTGGTTATCACCGACTGGGGCGGAGCTCATGACACCAAGGAATCGGCTCTCAACGGACTCGACATAGAGATGGGGTCATTCACCAACGGACTGACCAGCGAAAGCGAGTTCACTTTTGACGACTATTATCTTGGTAACCCCTACCTTGAAATGCTGAAAAAAGGCGAAGTGCCCGACTCTACAGTCGACGCAAAGGCTCGCAACATCCTGCGCCTCATCTTCCGCACGGCAATGAACCCCGACAAGCCTTACGGCTCAATCACCTCTCCCGAACACTATGCCGCAGCCAAGCAGATAGGTGACGAGGCGATAGTGCTGCTTAAGAACAACGGCATTCTTCCGCTTGATCCCGCGAAATACCGCAACATCCTCGTGGTGGGCGAAAATGCGGTGCGTCCTCTCAACCAAGGGGGCGGCTCCTCGGAACTTAAAGTAAAGGATATGTTCTCGCCGCTTGAAGCGATAAAGGCGGTATATGGCGACGGAGTTAAATATGCCGAAGGCTACCGCACTGGACGTGCCATGTATGAAAAAGAGGACATAATCCCGCAAGCCATTCTTGACTCACTGCGCAATCAGGCTGTGGAGATGGCTAAAAACGCCGATGCCGTCATCTACATAGGCGGACTTAACAAGAACGGATTCCAGGATTGCGAGGCTTCCGACCGCCGCGAATATAACCTCCCCTGGGGTCAGGACCTCATCATCGAGGAGCTTGCCGCTGCCAATCCCAACCTTGTGGTGGCAAACGTATCGGGCAACGCATACGCTATGCCTTGGATCGACAAGGTTCCCGCCGTGCTTCAAAGCTGGTATCTCGGTACCATGATCGGTCCGTCGATGGCTGATGTTATCTCAGGTAAAACCAATCCGAGCGGTAAACTGCCCTTCTCGTTCCCTCGCCGTCTTGAAGACAACAGCGCCCACTACTTCGGCGAAAGGTCATATCCCGGCATCGAACAGGCTACCGATGGAGGAAACGCCGCCGCCGACCTCGCCGGAGCCGACGTTAACGTAGGCAAGAATCCCGAGCAGGAGTATCTCGATGATATTTTCGTAGGCTACCGCTGGCATGACACCAAGAAAATTCCTGCGCTGTTCCCCTTCGGACACGGACTGAGCTATACCACATTCGAATATGGCAAGCCTGTTCTCTCAGCCAAGGAAATGGGTGCTGACGGCTCCATCACAGTATCTGTGCCGGTAACCAACACCGGAGCTACCGAAGGCAAAGAGGTGGTGCAACTCTACATCTCCGACGAGAAATCATCGCTTCCGCGTCCGCTGAAAGAGCTTAAAGAGTTCAAGAAGATCAGCCTTGCGCCGGGTGAAACAAAGACCGTCGAATTCACCATCACACCCGAGGCTCTGAAATTCTTCGATGACAAAGCCCATGAATGGATTGCCGAACCGGGCAAATTCAAAGCGCTCATAGGTTCGTCAAGTACCGATATACGCGCCAACGCGCAATTCTCCTACAAATAGGTCAATCCAAACCTCAAAACACCGACACACATACAGTATTCTGTTAACGAGGTCTCTAAGGTAAGATTGAGGAAGGGAGTGATGCCGCACGGCATCACTCCCTATTTTTCATCACAAGCCGCAATGGATAGGCGAGAATTCCCGGCATTCCGCTAACGCTGCATGTCGGGAATTACGAACATCAACCATATTTTGAGTTCCGAAGGAACGATACAATAGCCTTGTCCCATCCGGGACTCGTGTCAACAGATGCGTCACGACCCCGACCCCGGCTTTGCTTCATTCAGTCGGGGATAAAAACAGACTCGAGGGTGTTGCAAAACCTCTTTTATTGAAGGAATTTGTGGGAGCGGCATAGCCGCGATATCGTGGTTAAACATAACGGCACACCTACGGTGCTTATCGGTTCTGCAACACCCTCAAAATAATCGTAGCCACGAGGCGACAGCCGAGGTGCCGTGTAAGGTAAGCCCAATTAACGGGCATCGAAGATGTCATACAAATACCAAAACTGGCACAACACAACAATCTCATCGCTCTACAACTCACATCAACAAACGCATCAGTAATTCATAAATATTTGTCTAACAAAGTGTAAAATATTGAATTTGTGAAATATGTGAAATCTAACAATATTTTATTGACAATACATAAATTATTATTAACTTTGCGATTGCAGACCGCATCGCAGAGGCCCGGTCGTGGGTAATGTGGGTGGGGTCGGTAGTTATCGGCTTGCCGTTTGGCTTGCCAAGACATAATGGAAAGCGTTTACTCGACGCTCTTTCTTGACGTATGGAAATCTGGTAAATTTCAATCTCAGTCAAGAATGTAGCAAACAGTAGATGGCTTATGTGGATATGTATATTTAGCCTGATTATGACACGCGAGTGCCATAATCAGGTAATAACATATTCTACGTGAGGCCTCTGCAAGTTTGCTCGTTCAACTGAGATGGGCAATACCAGAGCCTCCATACGTGGGACGAGCAACAGTACAGACCTCACGTTTTCTGCATATAAACCAATCAAAAGCCAATGAGAGGGTCCGGCGGCGATTTTAAAACATATGCGTTGTAATCACGTAGGATTAATCTTTAAATCAATCATTTGTTTAGTCTCCCTATTAACGACAAGCTTAAGTTCATGCTCCACTACTAAAACAATAGGGTTAACTTGTCAAGAACGCCAAATAGAAATCTATGTAGATGACGAATATTTGGGGCGCGATTTAGTATACTACACAGTTCCTAAAGGAAGAGAATATATTGAAGTCTCATGCCGAGAAAATGGTATTGAAGTCTATCACAGACGCATTAATGTAAAAGACCGCAAGGGAACACTTATTGAATTGCAAATACCCAAGAATTACAAATATTCATCTAAACCCTATTAATCATGAAAAAAATCTTATCCCTATTAATGATTTTGATGGTAGCGGTTTCTGCAAATGCAGAGAAGAAAGCTAAGGTAATCAAAATCTCAGTCCAACCACAGGAGGCTGCTATTTATGTTGACAACAACCTAATTGGCTACGGCTACGGAGAATTCACTCGTCCTCCTAAGAAAAATCAAGTTGCAATCATACGCGTTGAGTGCAACGAATATACCACTGCTAACTCTAAATTTTATGGAGGAGATGAACGGAATTCTCTTTCTTTCAACCTCATGCAAGATGGATTTTATAGAGGATCGGCAGCATCAGGGTTAGTTAATAAATACATGACTATAACGCTCGACCCTCAGTATTACACCATTGATGCTGATAAAAAAGTAAATAGTGAAGCCGCATGGAAGTTATTACATCAGATTCTGCTAAACTATTTCCCCGAAATCGAAACTACAGATTTCCATGGAGGATATTTGCAGACACCATGGAAATACAAGGCATTCAATATGTCTGAGAAACAGCTCCGAAACAGAGTGACTGTTAGGGACGTAACCACTCCGGAACGTGTTGCTTTCCAAATTAAAATTTCGTCAGAAGTAGCAGGTGCCATGCAGGCAAGGCATGGTGAGTTTGACGAAGTAGACCGTCTTCCAAAAGAATTGGAGCCTATGGTTGAAGAACTCCAAACACGAATAGGAAAAGCAAGTAGCATTTAATAACAGTAATAAACCAACAACATGAAAAAAATTTTCATTTCAATGTGCTTGGTAGCTGCAGCCTCAGCTACCTCTTATGCACAGAGTTTTGTCGACACATTTGATGCAAACTCACTTGGCTGGACTGAATGTGCATTTGAAAGCAACAAAGGTTCAGCAGTAATCGACAAAGGAGTCATGACAATCAAGTCTAAGGGCGAAAATAAAGCTATGGGAGCGATTCTTTCTGGCCTTAGCGGTGTTGCAACTAAAGTCGGAGAGAATACCTTCTTCGAAACTCATTGCTATGCTCCTCTTGACGTTAAAAAACCATTTGAAGTAATTGCAAACGTCAAGATAGACAAGCTTGCAAATGACCGTGTGTGTGGTTTCGTATTCAATTACAAAGATGGTGGTAATTTCTACTGCTTCAACTTCAATGATGAAATGGTAAATTTCACACGTTATGTTGACAATTATGTCGTAGGCAATATCATGCAAGGAATTAAATGGCCCAACAAGAAAAAACTTGATCAGGAATGGAAACTTGTATGTGACGGAGATGTACTTTCATTCTTTGTCGATGGAATGGAAATTCTTAAAGTAAAATATATGCCATTGGATTTTTCCGGAATAGGCTTCTATACTTTTGGCAAACAGACTCTCATAATTGAAGATATGACATTCACACAAAATTAATTAAACCTAATAATATCTAATTTTAGGCGAGCACTTTTATCAAGTGTTCGCCTCTTTTATTCTCTAACGTACTATACATCTTATATTATTGTTGTCCGATAAAATTAGATAATAATTGGGGTAATAAATCCGGATGGATCGAGCTAAGTACCGCCAGGCACAGGTCCGTCACTATCCCCGACTGAGCGAGCGAAGTCGGGGGCACGGGCGCAACACCCACCACGAACCCCGGGCGTGGCGAGTCTGTTGAAGAAATGTAGGCTATCCGGTGTTGATTAGTGGACATCTTCGATGCCCATTCATTAGTGTACCTTACACCGCACCTCGGCTATCGCCTCGTGGCGGTGCTTAAATTATTTTGCCGTTTCACGGCTATAACTCCATGTTCAGAAAAACACCGGTAATCCATTTTATAATTGAAAGATACGCTGACAGCCAATATTTTTACCGGACACTAATAATATTATATACAAAACATTCATTAAATTCCAAATAGGAAACATATAATGGAAATGCCGCCAGGCACTCGTCACTGAAGGGAGGAGTTTGTTTTGCATACCTATGATACGGCATTGACTGAAGGACATCATCGATGCCCATTTGTTCGTATCTGCGTTCTCCGCACCTCGGCTTCGCCTCGTGGCGGAGCTACGACTGCATTGCCGTTTCACGGCTACGAGTCCCATTGCAGAATAATTGATGTAATTCTCTATCTGCGTGGGTTATAATGGTTATTCCATATCTTTTACAAATATTGTGGAAATTATCAGATGTAGCGGGCGGTGACGCTCTCTTTGCTCGCTTTTATCATGGCTGGAGAGCCTGCCGCCACGATGCGTCCGCCCGACTCACCTCCACCGGGTCCCATGTCGATGATGTAGTTGGCGTTTCTTATCACGTCGAGGTCATGCTCTATCACAATGACGGTGGCTCCGGCTTCTATCAGCCGCTTGAACACCTCAAGCAGCCGCCTCACGTCAAGAGGATGCAGACCGATGGTAGGCTCGTCGAACACAAACACTGAATCCATCTGCTCCCTGCCCATTTCCGAGGCGAGTTTCAGCCTTTGCGCCTCACCACCCGACAGGCTCGGTGTAGCCTCGCCGAGCTTTAGATAGCCCAGTCCTATGGAATCAAGCGTTTTGATGCGTGCCGCCACGTTCTTGAAGTCGGCACACATATCCATCGCCTTGCTCACGTCGGCATCCATGATCTGCGGCAAGGAATAGGATTGCCCGCTCTTGGTGTGGCAATGTATGAGCGATGCCTCGCGCGAATATCTCGATCCGTGACACTCGGGGCACGGAATATCGACATCGGGCAGAAACTGCACGTCAAGGCTCACACTGCCCGTGCCGTCACATACCGGACAACGCAAGCTGCCCGTATTGTAGGAAAAATCACCGGCTTTATATCCCTTGGCTTTCGCCTCGTCAGTGCGGGCGAATATCTTGCGCAGGTCATCGTGCACATTGGCATACGTTGCCACGGTCGAGCGCACATTGGCTCCTATCGGGGTGGAATCAATCAGTTTTATATGTTCTATTCCGGGAGCGAAGATCTCTTTGACGTGTGAAGGAAGCGGCTTGCCGCTTGTCACAGCCTCCAACGCCGGCACAAGGCTTTCGAGGATAAGGGTTGTTTTCCCTGATCCCGAGACCCCGGTCACAACTGTCATCCTCCCTTTCGGAATTTTCACATCAAGCGGCTTGACTGTGTGGATGGAATCAGTCGACAGAGCAATCTCGCCCATTGAAAACATCTCGTCATCACTGACAGCGGGTATTATCACCTCTCCGTGCTCTCCGGCAAGAAATGGACCGATGAGCGACGAGCCGTCGCCCTCTATCTCCTTCACTGTGCCTTGAGCCATTACCGTACCGCCGTCAACGCCGGCTCCGGGTCCCATCTCGATTATCCAGTCGGCGTGTTGCAGAATCTGCGTGTCATGGTCGACGAGAAGCACCGAGTTGCCATCTCCCACAAGGTCGTCCATCACTCCGGTCAACCCCTCTATATTTACCGGATGCAGCCCTATCGAAGGCTCGTCAAGCACATACAGGACGCCGGTAGTGCGGTTTCTCACGGCACGTGCGAGCTGCATACGCTGCCGCTCTCCGGTCGACAATGTGGACGCGGCGCGGTCAAGGCTCAGGTAGCCCAATCCCAAATCTACGAGTCGGCGCGACGTGGACAGAAACGAGTCGCATATATTGACCGCCATGGGACGCATCTCCTCAGGCAGCGTGTCGGGGACATGACGCACCCAGGCGATGCATTGCTCCAGCGTCATCTCGCAAGCCTTGTCGAGCCCTATCCCGTCGATTCTCGGTGCGCGTGCCGCTTCGGAAAGCCTGGTTCCGTGACACTCCGGACATATATCGCTCCGCAAAAACCGCTCCACACGCTTCATACCCTTTTCATCGGTCACTTTGCCAAGTGCATTTTCAACGGTGCGCACGGCATTGTAGAACGTGAAGTCAAGCTCAGTCGCCTGATCGGAGTTCTTAGGACGATAGAGTATGTGCTTCTTCTCGGCTGGACCGTTGAATACTATGTCACGCTCCTTTGGTGTCAGCTGATTGAAGGGTACATCAGTCCTCACCCCCATCTCCCGGCACACATCGGTCATGAGCGACCACATGAGCGAATTCCACGGAGCCACGGCACCCTCATCGATGGTTTTTGTCTCATCGGGCACAAGGGTGGAAAGATCGACGGTCATCACCGTGCCGGTGCCGCCGCATTTTTTACATGCTCCGGTGCTGTTGAATGAAAGATCCTCAGCCGACGGACCGTAGAACCGCGTGCCGCAGCGCTCGCACACAAGCTCCTTTTCGGCTGCGACATCGAGCGTGGGCGTGTGATAGTGTCCGCACTTGGGGCAACGGTGGGAGGCGAGACGCGAAAACATCAATCTAAGGCTGTTGAGAAGCTCTGTGCCGGTCCCGAACGTGCTTCTGATACCAGGCACCCCGGGACGCTGATGCAACGCGATAGCAGCGGGAACATAAAGCACCTCATCGACATCGGCTTTCGCCGCCTGTGTCATTCTGCGGCGGGTATAGGTGGAGAGCGCCTCAAGATAGCGTCTCGACCCCTCGGCATAAAGCACACCGAGCGCCAATGAGGATTTACCGGAACCTGACACCCCGGCAACGCCAACAATGCGGTTCAACGGAATATTGACATCTATATTTTTCAAATTGTGGACTCTGGCGCCCACCACTTTTATTTCTTCGGGCTTATTCTCAGGCATAATCATCTCTTATTTGACCTACGGTTCATCTCCACCTCCTCATAGTGGGCGGCAGTCCAAGTGATCAGCTCTCTTATCACATCCATGAGACTTTGCCCCAGAGAAGATAGCGAGTACTCCACTTTCGGAGGAATTTCGGCATACATCTTACGTATAACGTATCCGTCAGCCTCAAGGTTTTTCAATGTGTCGGTCAACACCTTCGGCGATATGTCGGGTATAGCCTTGCCGATGGCGTTGAATCGCGTAGCTTCATTCTCAGCAAGGACACACAACACCAGCAACGCCCACTTCCCCGAGAAACGGGATATGACATTGCGTATGGGGCACGCATCCACATTAGCGTACTTTTTTAAGTTTTCTTCTAAATTCAACTGGCTCATTTTCAAAAATAGTTACCGGAAAGTAAGTGCCTTACCATTTTGTAACGTATTGCAAATCTGCAAGTAGCGGCTTAACTTTGCACTATCAAAACAAAAGCGGCTTACCGCCGCGAAGTTACTAAACAAATTTAAGAACAGCAAAACATGAGCGAAATCAAGACTCTCAACCACGGCGAAAAATTCGCCCATGCCTCAGTCGGAACCCTGCACGGCTTTGAAGGCAAACAATTCGTTAAGGATGCCACCGGCGCCACCTCGTGTGAAATCTCATTCGGCACTCTGCCCTCAGGAGCCGAGGTGCCATTTTTCCACAGCCACAAGGAAAATGAAGAGAACTACATCATCCTGTCAGGCGCAGGAAAATTCCAGGTTGACGGCAACGTGTTTGACATCGCCGAGGGTTCAGTGATCCGTGTAGCCACCAACTGCGACCGCAATCTGAAATGCACCTCTGCCGAGCCGATGACCTACATCTGCATCCAAGCTAAAGAGGGTTCTCTCGGAGCATACACCATGACCGATGCCGTCATCTCAGAAGGCACCGCATCGCTTCTGTCATAAAACCATCCACACATCACAATAAGACGACGCGTCGTGGACCGGAACCGATCCACGACACGTCGCTCTATATATCTTTTTATCTCCTTATATCGGGAACCACACAAACACGGCGGCATCCCACACGGCGTGGGAGATGACAAGAGCGCCAAGACGGTTGGGATAGAACCGATAGATCAATCCCCAGAAACCTCCGGCAACCAATGCCGCCATTACAAGCATGAAGTTGCATGAGCCGGCATGAACAAGGGCGTAGACAGCCGTAGCCATGACAAATCCCATCGTGGCACCCCACTTCTCCGACATTTTCTTCTGCACGAAACCTCGCCAGAATATCTCCTCGGCGGGACCGATGATAAACAGCAACAACGCCGAAAGCAGCCACGGAGAGATCGATTCCTTGAACGAGTAAATGGCATTAACCTCAGGACGGGCAAAGTTGAACATGAGCTGCGACAGCTTGTCGCCCACCCAGAACACACCCCACAAAGCGGCAGCGCTCCCCACTCCTATCACCACATCGGTGACGGTGATGTGGAAATTACGATACCAATTGCCAAAGTAGGTAGCCATCGTGGTCAGCGTGACCGCCGCTATCGTCATCACAAGCCATAGATTGACATGAGGAGCCGTGACAGGCGAAAACATCACCGTCCACAGCACCAAAGCTACCAAAATAGCCGCACAAACCTTCTTCATATCCTTAAATGAAAAATGCGATTACAAGCGACAGGCTGAGAAGCAGGCTGAACGCGAGCTGAAGTTGAGCGGTAGCGGCATCCAGAGCCACGATAGACGACAGATTGGCTGCCGAAGAGCTACGCATAGCCTTAGTGTTTTTAAGCGCCGGAACCAATGCCACAAGCGACAGCAACGACCACACCGGAAGAACCGAGAAAGCCACAAGCACGCATATAATGGCAAACGGCACCAGAATCTCGGCGATATATCCTATACGCGACGCCTTATATCCGATGAGCATCGCCAGTGTGCGTATATGAGCCTTTGCATCGGTGTGCACGTCGCGGGTGTTGTTCACATGAAGGATCGCCACGGTGATCGAGCCCACAGGAACCGCGAGCAGCAGTGTGGACCACACCATAGTGCCGGTGAGCACGTAGGCGGTGCCTAAAGCCGGAAGAATACCGTAGGCAAGGAATATGTCAAGATCGCCAAGAGCATTGTATTTCAACTTGGGATAGAACACCGTCAGCGCCATTCCGGCTATGCCGAACGCCACTGTGAGAGGTCCCGCCATAAAGCACAGGCACACACCCAACAAAAGAGCCGCACAGCCAAGACCCATGGCAAGACGACGTATCTCAGCCGGAGTGTATTCGCCTGAGGTGAGAATCTTCACGCCATAGCTCTCATCTGTGTCCACACCGCTTTCATAGTCGTGCAAGTCGCTCCACACATTGCCCCATGCCTGAAACAGAGCCATCACCACAAGAGCAAGGGCACCGTTGATCCAACTTATCTCATCGGCAGGGACAATCTGCCTTGAAGAGAGCCAAAACACGTAGGCTATAACCACCAGCACCGGCATGACTGATGCCGGATAGGACCACGGACGGGTCACGAAAAACCAATCTTTAAAACTATGACGTTTCATTCTGCAAAATATTGAAAATAGAGGGCAAAGATAGCAAATTTTCACGAATCCGCCGCCATCCCGCAATTCAAATCTGTATAGTCATTTTGGATTATTAAAATACGGAATCCCCGCCGGCAACGATAGCAGCTTCGTGTTGGTGGCCTGTGCACTGAGCCAATTTCAAGCAGTCTTTCAGATCATTTTCTGAAACTTAGCGAAGTGTACTTCGGGCGACTCCATCTGCTTCCGCTGTCGTTGTCGGTCGGGTTCTGCGGTCGAGGCGCCTGTCGGAGTACTCCAACGGATCCGTGCATTCATTGGCGTGGCTCTCGGGGCTGACTGTAGCCGGCTGATGTCAGCGTCCTTCGGGCGTGTTGCCGTGATTGCGGCGGAACCGTGACGGGATGTCTCTCCCGCAGATTGATGCCGTTGTTTTTGTTGGAGCAAAGATAGCGCATGGTTTATGGGGATTTACCCACTTTTTATCCCCATGGGTAAATTTTTTTTGCAACGGGATTGTGGGATGCAGTCTGCAGGACCGTGAGAGTTTAGCCAGGTATGTAGCGCCAGCGAAATGCCGGGTCACGGATAATATCCCCAATATATGGAGTTCCGGAGGAACGATACAATGGTTCGCTCTTACAGAGCTTGATTCAATTTCGAATCCATTTACCCGGCATTCTTTACCCAGCATTCCGCTGGCGCTACATACTGGGCTAAGCTATTGCGGTCATACTGACCGCTTCTCCTCCGACACGAACGATACGACATCAACTTGTTGCCCGGATTGACTCCGCATTCCTTACCCGGCATTCCGCTGGCGCTACATACTGGGCTAAGCTATTGCGGTCATACTGACCGCTTCTCCTCCGACACGAACAATACGACATCAACTTGTTGCCCGGATTGACTCCGCATTCTTTACCCAGCATTCCGCTGACGCTACATGCTGGGCTAAGCTCTTGCGGTCATACTGACCGCTTCTCTTACAACACGAACAATACGAGATCAACTCGCAATCCGGATTGACCTATTGCGGCGCTGCAGACCGATTTTATTTTGATAGTTTTTTGTAGTTTAGGTTGATGTGAGTTTAAAAGAAGAGCTTCGGAGGATGCGTTCTCCGAAGCTCTTATAATGGAACTTACGATATAAATTTACTTGATCGTAAACACGTAATTCTCGATGTTGGCATATCCGTTTGCCGCTATTTTAGCAGCATCTGTCGGATCATTGGGATTCAGCCCGTTTGCCTTCTCCCATTCGTCAGGTATGCCGTCACCGTCAGTGTCAAGGGGCTTCTTGCCGTCGCGCAGCTTACCTGTGCCCTTGTGAGGGAGTGTTTTCTCTGTTGAGATGCCCCCGTTGCTTCCAGCCTTTCCTAATGACTTCAATTCATCGATGAGGTATTGGTCGACCTCGTCACGCGCGGGCAACGATGCTCCGGCACTCTCAATCACTCTTTCAAGAGCCTTGTCGGCAGTGAGGCGTGAAGCGATTTCCGGAAATTTCTTCGGTGCTCCTGCCGCTTCAAGTTCCGCGATGGAAGCTACTTTCACACCACCGCCGGTTTCTGTATATTCAGTTCCGTTCAGCACTCCGTCGACATTGTTGTCATAGTAGTTTCCGCTTCCGGTAAACATGAAGTTCTCATTACCTCCTATCAATGGAGGAGTGTTCTGCCAGGGACCTTTGATGAAATAGTTGTCGGCGATCTCAGCCCAAGAATTTCCATGGCTGCCACCGCCCATGTTATATGCCGCTCCGCTGCCCCAGTTGTAAACCACGTTGTTCACATACTGGTTTAGCCCTTTCACTTTGGGGTTGCGGGTCTTGTTTTCGATGTAAAGGTTGCCGTACAGAGTCACGCCGTTGTCAGTCTGGATAAGACCGCCGCAGGAGTGAGGTTGAAGTCCCTGACCGATGATTGAATGCTGGATGGTGATGTTCGACGGTCCGTTTGCCTTGTCATTGCTGCTTATCGAGAAGCACTCATCGCGTCCCCAAAGCACTGACAGATGGTCGAATATCTGGTCGTGAGTGTTATTTGCTGTGCCGGCAGCGTCCTTGCCACGATCACCGTCGATTCCCATGCGCACACGCAGGTAACGCACTATCAGGTTGTTGGCTCCTGAGAAAGACACGCCGTTGCCATAGATCTGGATGCCGTCGCCCGGCGCAGTCTGCCCTAAGATAGTCTGATTCTCTTTAAACATGAGGCGTGTTTCGGGCTTGATGACTCCCGACACGTCAAACACGATGATGCGGTTGGGCTGCGAGATAGCATCTCTCAGCGATCCCTCGCCGCTGTCGTTCAGGTTTGTGACATGATAGATTTCTCCTCCTCTGCCGCCGGTGGCGTAACGTCCGAATCCTTCAGCTCCGGGAAACGCCGGCAGCTTGTCGGCTCCCCACGCAGGCATTGCGGCAAACAATGACACACCTGCGGCGCAACTTGCAATAATTAATTTTTTCATGATAATGGTTGACATTTAAAATATAGAATTACGCCACAAATTTAACTATATTATATGGAAATTGAAAATTGAAAATTGAGAGTCGAGAATGGAGAATGGAGAATGGAAAATGGAAAATGGAAAATGGAGAATGGAAAATTGAGGAATGGGAAATGAAGCCGCCGGGGCGGCGATATTGTCTGAAGCCCCACATGAGCAACGCGAGTGTGGGGAGAGGGGAGGTTATGACGTAATTGAGCTTCGGAGATGCGGTATATGCCTACAAATTAATACCTTATAACCACTTCAGATCTATAAAAAGAATGGAGAATTGAAATCATTCAACTCTCCATCCTAAATTCTAAATTCTAAATTTTCAATTCTCCATTCTCAATTTTCCATTCTCCATTCACGACTCCTACATCGCAAATACGTTGAAGCCGCCATCGACCACGGCTACTGTGCCGGTCACGAATGACGAAGCGTCAGAGATGAGATACTGGATTGTGCCACACAGCTCTTCGGGCTTGCCGAAACGCTTGAACGGAGTCTGGCGTATCACGTCGGCACCGCGCTCGGTAAGTGAGCCGTCGGGATTAGTGAGCAGAGCACGGTTCTGATTGGTGAGGAAAAATCCCGGAGCTATGGCATTCACGCGGATGCCGGGAGTGAACTTGGTAGCCACCTCATTAGCCATGAATTCAGTAAAATTGGTTATACCGGCTTTGGCGGCGGCATAGCCGAGCACACGTGTCAACGGACGGAACGCCGCCATCGACGAGAAGTTGACTATAGCGCCCTTTCCGGCTTCCACCATCGGCTTCAGGAACACCTGTGTGGGGATTACGGTTCCGGTGAGGTTAAGGTCGAGCACCTTCTGGAAATCGCCCACCTTGAGGTCAAAGAAATTGCCTGTGGGTGCGATTGTGGCACCGGGCATATTTCCTCCGGCAGCGTTGAGCAGAGCGTCGACTCTGCCATATCGTGCAAGAACCTCGCGGCAGTTCTCCTCCACCACTTCCATGTTCATCACATCGGTGGTAAGGAAGATAGCTTCCCCACCCTTGGCGGTGATATCGGCAACGATCTTGTCACCCTCTTCCTTGCGGCGTCCCATCACCACTACCTTTGCTCCTTGAAGAGCGAGATACTCACTGATGCAGGTGCCGAGAACACCTGTTCCGCCGGTGATCACCACCACTTTATCTTTTACTGAAAATAAATCGTTCATAGAGTATTATGCTTTAGGTTATTTTTCCGTGTTTACTGTCGCCATTATGCCCGACACCATTCCCAAGGCGAGCATACGTCCGTGGAACGAGTAACCGGCATTGTAGCCCATCTTCTCATCGCCGAGCATCAGAGGCGCATGATCCACACGCATCGGCACTCCGGGGCGCTCCTTCTCAAATGTGCGCACCACTTCGATCAATCTCGGGTCAAGATGGCTTGATTCCTTAAAATCGCCGTTAGGCATCACGTTGCATATACGGGCGTGTACAAAATGGGTGCGATCGGCATATTTTTTAGCCAATTCGGGCACATTGTTGTGGACGCCGCCGCTCAATGATCCGGCACAGAAGGTCAATCCGTTGTGAGGATTGGGCACAGCGTCGAGGAATGCCTTTATGTCGGCGTCGCAAGTCACGATGCGCGGTAATCCGAGTATCTGCAATGGCGGATCGTCGGGGTGCACGCACATATTGATGTCATACTCGTCGCACACTGGCATGATAGCCTCAAGGAAATATTTCATGTTTTCACGCAGCTTGTCGGCATCTATACCATCGTACAGGGCAAGCAGCTCGCGGAATTTTGCCACCGGATCAAGGTCATTCTCCGAGATGTTGCCGTTCACAAATCCCTGCGTCTTCACGATGATATTCTCAACAAGACGCTGTTCGGCATCCTTGTCCATCTTGGGACGCAACTCCTCTACCCTCTTCAGGGTCTCTGCGTCATAGTCCTTTTCGGCACCTTCACGCTTGAGGATGTAGATGTCAAAGTAGGCAAACTCGGCACGGTTGAAATAAAGATTGGACGTTCCGTCGGGATTGGGATACTCAAGATCGGTGCGTGCCCAGTCCAGAACCGGCATGAAGTTGTAGCATATAGTCTTCACACCCGCTTTACCGAGGTTGGCGAGGCTCTCCTTGTATTTTTCAATCAGCTCGTCGCGGTCAGGACCGGCATATTTTATCGATTCGCTTACAGGAAGGCTCTCCACCACCGACCATCTCAGCCCGTGGTCCTCGATGAAGTTTTTCATCTTCATCACCTCCTCGTAGCTCCACACTTCCCCGTTAGGGATGTGGTGAAGAGCAGTCACGATTCCTTCCACTCCTATCTGCTTGAGCATCTCAAGTGTGATTTTGTCATTAGGACCAAACCATCTCCAAGTTTTCTCCATATTTTACAGTATATTTGCTTTTTATTGACTAATACGAATTAAATTTGCTATTTTTGCAAAGGTAAGAAAATTAGAATTAGATGAATGGTTAAAAAGTACCAAAGTCTATTATTATTATGCAAAAGTATAACATATACATAGGCTCACGATATGAGCATCTCAGAAAGGAGATTGTCGATATTGCTAAAAACGGCATTCCATCCTCCGCAGAAAAAATCTACGAGGGGCGCAATGCGCTGTACCGTCTCACATTGGGCAACACCGTTGCCATTATAAAGGCGTTCAAGCTGCCGGGATTCATCAATTCGCGCATCTACACCACACTGAGGAAAAGCAAGGCTTACCGCAGCTACCACAATTCAAAGAAGATGATAAGCCTCGGCTTCCATGTTCCCGAGCCTATAGCCTACATAGAAGTGACGCGCGGCATGAGGCTCATGGAAAGCTATTATATATGCGAGGAGATAAAGGGACGTGAACTCAGACACTGGGAGGATTATCCCGAAAGCGTGCCCATGCTCCCTGCGCTTGCTGCCGAAATCTTGAAGCTGCACCGTGCCGGTGTGTATCACAAGGATTTCTCGCCGGGCAATATTCTTTACACCGGAAATGAGTCCACAGGCTATAAGTTTTATTTTGTCGATCTCAACCGCATGGAATTCGGCGTGAAGTCGAGAAAAAAACTCATGTCGATGTTCAAGTCCATAAACCTCAACACCCCCGAGATGTTGAAGTTGGCACGTCTTTACGCCAAGGCAGCCGGTGAAGATGAAGAAACTGTAGCAGCCGAAGCCCTCGCCGCCAATAAAAAATACATGGCTAAACGCAATTTCAAAAAGAAGCTGAAAAAATACCGGAAGAGTTGAGAGTTGAGAGTTGAGAGTCGTGAGTCGTGAATTGAGAATTGAGAATTGAGAATGGAGAATTGAGAATGGAGAGTTGAGGGCAATTTGGGTTCATTTGTATCTCGGCAAAGATTAGATGAATTATACAAAAATAGCCGCACCTGAGGGATGCGGCTATTTTTGTCGACAAATTATGTCGGAGATTATTTCACAAACTTGTAGTTCTTGGCTGTATTGCCATCTTCTACCACAAGGATATATACACCCTTGTCAAGACCGTCGATGATGTCCTCGCGGTTCATGCCCACGGCTGTGCGTACAATTATACCGCTCATGGCATCGACCACGGTATAGGTGGCGTTGGCATTGTCAAACACCACATCCTCGATGCCCGACAGCTTCAGCATGTCATAGCTTGCCTCAACCTCGGCGGCGGTCATTGCCTTGGGATGGATGATGAACTCGTCGATCGCACCTGCAAATGTGCGGTTGGCATCCTGCCCTGTGCCGACCGAAGTTTCATCGTCACCGCCGATATAAAGAAGTTCTGTAGCCGACTGCACAAGCGCTCCTGTAGCCACATTTTCCGCTTTAGCGACTTCCTGTCCGTCGACATACATTGTCATGGTCTTTGACGCGAAATCACGCACAACAGCGATATGGTGCCAGTTGCCGTCAAACACTGCAGTTGCATCATCAAGTTTGCAATCTGACTTCTTTGCGTCGTCATCGATGGAGAAGCACAGATAATTATTCTTGTCGTTTTTCTTGCGTTCAAGACCTATCCAGTTGCCGGTTCCACCCTCTACATTAACCTTGTTGTGAGTGCCGACACAGAACAGATAGCCGTCCTCATCGGTCGATTTCACCCACATCTCCACGGTGAAGCTGTTTTCACCCATGCTTAGAGCGTCATACATAGGCTGAGTGAGATAGCCATTATTGTTGAAACTCAACGCTCCGGCTTTCAAGCCGCCGACAACTTCAATGCCGGTGCCGTTGACCGCAGCCTCGCCGGTCACCTTGTTGGGGGTTGTAGAACCAAGCTCATCCATCGGGAAGTAAGCAATCTCATTGCCTGTGGTTTCAAAACGCTCTTTCACCTTTGCGGCGGTCATAGCTCCGTGATAGATGCAAAGCTCGTCGATCACACCGGCAAAAGTGTTGTTGAGATCGGCACAGTTACCTATAATCATCGGCTCATCGGGGCAAACTACCGCACCGGAAGCATCATCGGCGCTGTTCTTCAATTCTCCGTCGACATACATCAACAGTTTCTTTGCGTAGGTGTCGCGCACGAGCACCACGTGATGCCACTCGTTATTGAAAATCGAATTGCCTTCAGCCCATTTCACTTCGCTCTTCTTGGCTCCGTCGTCCACAGCAAAGCGGAACTCACCCTTCTTCAGTTCAAGACCGGTCCAGTTGCCGGTAGCTCCGGCAGGTCCGCCTTCGTGCTCGCCCTTCATAGTACCCTTCTGGAAGATGTAGGCTGCATCGTCAGCCGATTTGAGCCACATCTCTATCGAGAAGTCTCTCACGCCGAAATTAAGAGCCTCATAGCCCTCCTGAGTCAAATAAGAGTTGCCTCCAAGTGAAAGAGCGTTGCCCTTCTTGCCTTCCACAACAGTGGCATCAGTGCCATTGACTGCTGCCGTGCCGTGGATATTGTTGACTGTGGTCTCACCGGCTTTCTCAAACTCGAATTGAGCGATGAGATTAAGGTTGGTGCTGCGGCGCACTTTAAGCACACCCTCCACATAACCGTTATTGTCATTTGCCGCACCGGTGGTGGTGAGAGTGAATGTGTATTCATCCTCGGCAACGGGAGTTCCTGAGATTTTTCCGGTAAGAGTCGCCGGATCAAAGTCCATTTTCACGCCTTCGGGCAGACCGTTTTGCACTACGCCTGTAGCACGGATCACAGTGAACTCGATTGGAGTCATCTCGGCACCAAGATCCACCACCTGATTCATGCTTCCGCCACTCACCTTGATGGCTCCTGCCGTGTTGAACGACTCTTCGAGGTTATAGCTCAAATGAGGCGGCTGATTGTAGGCTACATTCTGCCATGCCACAGCCACACGGTACTGGCGGTCCTGCATGAGAGCAGGCACTTTATAGTCGCTCGGAATAGTAGTGGTGAATATGATAAGGTCGCTTTCGGTGGTCTGGTCATGCAGAATCACCTCCTCACGCCAGTCACCGAAGAGGTCGGCTTGCAAGTTGGGAGTAGCCTTGGTGCTGTTTGTTGAACCGGCATTGGAATACTGATTGAACGACATCAGCACGCTTGATCCTGAAAGGTCGTTCTTGCATTTCTGAATCTGCGGACTCGACTTACCCGAACTTGAGCTATATCTTCCGTCAAACAGTTCATCGAGAAGGTCACCATCCCAATAGATGCGGAAATTGGTGGACGGCGGCATCTTGGTGCTCACCACAACATCCTTGTTGAATACACCGGTCTTGGTTGATGCCCAGTATTCATAACCGGGATATTTTGAGGAGATGTTTGCAGCCATACCGCGACCGATATCCTCACCCGATTGCTTTTCGCCATAAAGAATCTCACCGGTCTTTGCATCGCGGAGCTCGGTGTCCCACTTGTAAGCGCTCCCTTTTTCTTCGTGAGGCATGAACACTTCAAGACCCTCACGGTCGGGAAGCATATCGGTCAAGTGGAGAGCGTCGCCATGACCGGCACCGGTGCGGTAAAGCGTGGTTCCGTCATGGTCGCAGCAAGCCGCTCCATAAACTATCTCATCGCATCCGTCGCCATCGACATCGCCGATAGTCAATGAGTGGGCGCCTTCGCCATACAGCCCGGCACCGCTCTTCTCCGACTTGTGCAGCCATTTTTCAGTGAGCTTGGTTCCGTCGAAGTCCACAGCCCATATATAAGATGCAGTGTAATATCCACGGCAGAACACAGCACTCGGCTTCTGTCCGTCAAGATATGCGACACCGGCAAGGTAACGCTCCGATCGACCGCCGTAGCTGTCGCCCCACTGGCTGTTGGTGCGGATTGAGCGGGGCGGATTATAGGCGATGGTATTTATCGCCGCGCCGGTCTCGCCGTTGAACACAGTCAGGTATTCCGGTCCCGACAGCGGGGTGCCGACAGAATTGCGGTAGTCAGCATCAGCCTTATCGCTGCCCATCAGCACGGGATTTCCCTTGCCGTCGATGGTGCCCGGAGCCGTCTTGCAGATAAGCTCAGCCTTTCCGTCGCCGTCAAAGTCGTACACCATGAACTGCGTGTAGTGGTTACCTGAACGGATGTTTATTCCAAGGTCAATGCGCCACAGTTTGGTACCGTCAAATTTATAGCAATCGATAAGAGTCTTTCCGGTAAAACGCTGATGCGAATTGTCAGCTGCATTTGTCGGGAACCATTTCACGATATATTCCCACTCGCCGTCGCCGTCGACATCACCTACCGACACATCGTCGGGGGTGTAGGTGTAGTCGCGCATCTCATACGAATTACCATTCTTATCCGAAGCAGCTCCCGGCGGCACGGTGCCGCCTGCGGGGCGGTCAAGATGAATTTTCTTGTAGAATGTCTCCCAAGCAGCAACCTGCTTGGAGGTTTCCTTCACTTCGGTGCCAAGAACGGCTTTTACCGAATAGAGATCTCCCGCCTTACCTGCGGGGTCGGTGAAATTGGTACGGCTTCTCAGCGGTGTTGTGTTGAGTTTTGTGTCGCCACGATACACATCGAATGTCAAATTCTTGTCATCGCCGGCAAATGAACGCCAGGACACAAACACTCCATTGTCGGCTTTCACAGCAAGCACACCACGGTCAAGCTTCTCGGCTTGCACAATGTGGGTGTGCTGGGCGCTCATAGCAACAGAGCCCATCAAAGCCGCACATACTAATAGAGTTTTTTTCATGCAGGAAATTTTTAATTTTAGGTATTTTTGTTTGGTATTATCATCAATCACGAGCCAATCAAACCGGACACATCGTCATTGCCCTAACGCACTGCATTTCATGGCTAATCAAACGCAAATATAGCAATTTCCCAAATAATTCCAAAATACAATAATTTGGAATTATTAGTCTCATTAGTCCAATTAGACTAATTGGACTAATTGGTTTCACTCCTTAGAACCGAACCCTTGCACCAAGACATACACCAATCTCATTCACCCAGCTATGGGATTTCCACAAGAACACCGGAATCTCATTATCCTCCAGATAGAGGGCATGACGAGATCTATTGAGCGGAATTTTGTAATTAACGTCAATAAAGTACCCAACACCATAAAGCAAACAGCGCTCTACGGAAAATCCCACATTAACATATTTCGGAACTATATCTCGCTCAAATATCCATTTCCGTTGTTCATCATCAGGTTTTGCAATCCCATCTTCATACTCCGCACAAATCTCTGACTCGTATTCGCCCATTTGGATTTGAGCCGTTCCATATCCCACTCGTGGCGAAAATATGAATTTGCCTTTGCGGAAATCAGCCATAAGACCTATACCGGCACCAAACCGCATAATATCAAAGCATCCATAATAATCAAAATTCACCCCATCGGGATCCTGACCCGGATCACTTGCATAAGGGCCCCATATCATTACATCGCCGTACACCCCGAGCCATTTCAAAAACTTATAACTCAGTCGAAGGCTAAACTCACTGTGGACTGCCGGTGGACGCCAATCTGCCGGACCTTGATCATTACCGACATTGAAGCATCCGCCCACCTCCATGGATATGCTCCACCGTCTCAATGACTCTTTTTTATCCTGAACTACCGTGTCGCAAACCGACTCGGCACCGACATTGGCACCCGACACACTGCCTATAAGGCAGAAAAAAAGACCTAAGGTTAAAATAAAACGCATAACTTTCTGACAATCAAAACAGACAATAATCGCAAATATATAAAATTTTCCGATTAATCATGCTATTTCGGCTTGAATTATGTGATTATTTTAAGATTAACCTATTCATTTTCGGGATGGAGGGAGTTGTAGATGAGGGATGCCTTGGCGGGACCTACTACATCGGCGAGCTTGTCGATCGGCGCCTCTTTTATGCGTTTCACCGACTTAAATGCCTGAAGAAGAGCCTCTTTGCTCTTTTCTCCGATGCCTTTTATCTCATCCAATTCGCTGACTATCTGCGATTTGCTGCGGCGGTTACGATGATGTGTGATGCCAAACCGGTGAGCCTCGTCGCGCAAGTGTTGAACCACGCGAAGCGATTCGGAATTCTTGTCAATATAAAGCGGAATACTGTCGCCGGGGAAATATATCTCCTCAAGTCTTTTGGCGATTCCTACCACTGCGATCGTACCCCTGAGCCCTATTTCGTCGAGAGCCTCCACAGCGGCGCTCAACTGCCCCTTTCCGCCGTCGACAACTATGAGCTGAGGCAAGTCCTCTCCCTCCTCCATAAGACGCGTGTAACGCCGCGTGAGCACCTCTTTCATCGAAGCGAAATCATCAGGTCCTTCCACAGTCTTGATGTTGAAATGGCGGTAATCCTTCTTCGACGGCTTGGCATTCTTGAACACCACGCATGACGCGACAGGATTAGTGCCCTGGATATTGGAATTGTCAAAGCACTCAATGTGGACCGGCAGCACCTTCAGGCGGAAATCCGACATCATTCTCACAAGCGTGTGCTCCACACGTTTCTCAGGGTCATGCTTCTCCATCATCTTTAGAGAATCAATCTTGTTCTGGCGGGCATTGTGGGTCGACACTTCAAGCAGCTTCAGTTTGTCGCCGCGCTTCGGCACATTGAACACAACTCCATCGAGAGGAATCTCAGGCAGTACAGGCACAAGAATCTCATCATATTTGAGCTGGAATTTCTCTGCTATCTCCATTATGGCGTAACCTAAGATCTGCTCCACCGACTCATCAAGACGACGCTTGTATTCAAGCGTGATGCTTCGCACAATCGCGCCGCGACGCACGTGCATATAGTTGACATAAACCACCTCCTTGTCATCGTCGACGCCAAACACGTCAATGTCGTCAAGGGTCTGGCTCACGATCACACTCTTGGACTGGTATCGGGCTATAAGCTCATATTTCTCCTTAAGCATCTGCGCTTCCTCAAAACGCAGTTCTCCGGCAAGCCGCATCATGTCGTTTTTCAGATAGTCGAGAAGCTCCTGGGTGTCGCCGCTCAGAATCTTTTTCACATTGTCGATCATGGCGCC
Source organism: Lachnospiraceae bacterium (assembly GCA_023663655.1). Lineage (GTDB taxonomy): Bacteria > Bacteroidota > Bacteroidia > Bacteroidales > Muribaculaceae > Muribaculum. The sequence goes on along the minus strand of JAMPGZ010000002.1, from coordinate 121,402 downwards.
ATACTCCTGCTCGTCGATCATCCCCTTGCAGCACCCGAGGCAGTTCTTGAGATGATATTCAAGGCAGAGTCTCCCCTTGCCCCGTTTCACATATTCGGGCGTTATCGCATGGCGGCAGGTCCTCACAGGATAAAGCTCCATGATGAGATTGAGCACCGCCTTAGCCACACCTGTATTGGTATAAGGTCCGTAGTATTTCGACCCGTCCTTAATGCGTGTGCGAGTCAGAAAAACACGCGGATAATGCTCCTTGGTCACCACAATCCAGGGATAGGACTTGTCATCCTTCAGGAGCACATTGTAATGAGGCTTATACTCCTTTATGAGCGAATTTTCGAGGTTCAACGCATCCTGTTCGGTAGGCACCACGATGTAGCGCATATCGGCGATGTTACGCACCAGCAGATTGGTGCGCACCGAGTCGTGGGTGCGGTTGAAATAAGATGACACTCGCCTCTTCAGGTTCTTCGCCTTACCCACATAGATGACTGTCCCGGCTGAATCATAATACAGATAGCAGCCGGGAGTCTCGGGAAGAATGGAGATTTTCTCCTTCAGTTCTTTTGATTTCTCAACTTTTGCCAATAGTTCAATATTTAATCAATGACGAAACGTCGGCATCAGCGGGAAGATTGGCGCGACCGCCCAACGCAGTCAGCTCGACGATGAAATTGATGTACACCTTGCGGGGATTCATGCTCTTCACAAGCTCATAGCAAGCAGCCATTGTGCCGCCTGTGGCGAGAAGGTCATCATGGATCACAACCACATCATCGGGGGTGATGGCGTCACGGTGTATCTCGATTGTGTCGGTGCCATACTCTTTTCCGTAGGACATGCTCACGGTGTCGGCAGGAAGTTTGCCGGGCTTACGTGCAGGCACAAATCCGGCACCGATTTCGTATGCGAGAATAGAGCCGCCGATAAATCCGCGCGATTCAATACCCACGACTTTAGTAACGCCCTTGTCGCGATAAAGTTGCGCCAAGTCCCATCCAACGATATGTAGGGCACGCGCATCCTTGAACATGGTGGTAAGATCACGGAAAATGATACCCTCTTTCGGGAAATCAATCACATCGCGGATTTTTGACTTTAAATATTCCATAGACTTATGTGTTAAATTATTGTTTTCTACTTTATTATGTTTGTTCCACGTGAAACATTAACGACCGAGTAACAACAGCAGGATATTGATGTCGCTAGGCGAAATGCCCGGAATGCGACTTGCCTGCGCCACGGTCTCAGGCTGGAATTTCTCGAGCTTCTGCCTTGCCTCGGTTGACAGCGACTTCAACTCGGAATAATTGAAGCGTCCTTTTATCTTGAGCTCTTCAAGACGGTGGAGCTTATCGGCTACGAGACGTTCGCGGTCGATATATCCCTGATACTTCACAAGGATTTCAGCAGCCTCCACTATCTCCTCGCGACGATCTTCCTCGATGGAAGCGACAGCCTCGGCAAGAGCGGGAATGTGCGGCGACAGATTCTCGAAATTCAATTGCGGGCGCAGAAGCAGGTCAAATAGCTTGCAGCCATGTTTCAGCGGAGCTACGCCCATAGCCTCAAGCACCGGATTGATCAACGCCGGCTTAATCGAGAAGCCACGTGTGAATTCGATAAGACGGTCACGCTGTTCCCTCTTTGACAGCATCAATTTATAGCGTTCCTCGGTTGCAAGTCCTATCTCATAGCCTCGCGAAGTGAGACGCATATCGGCATCATCCTGACGCAAAAGAATGCGGTATTCTGCACGGGAAGTGAACATACGGTAAGGCTCATCCACGCCCTTTATCACAAGATCGTCAATGAGTACGCCTATATATGCCTCGTCCCTGCCAAGGGTGAACGGAGCCTTCCCTTTCACCTTCAACGCAGCGTTTATACCGGCTATCAATCCTTGTCCGGCAGCTTCCTCATATCCTGTGGTGCCGTTGACCTGACCGGCAAAATAGAGGCTCTCCACGAGCTTGGTTTCAAGGGTGTGGTTAAGCTGTCGAGGGTCAAAGAAATCATATTCTATGGCATATCCCGGACGGTAAATCTGCACATCGGCAAGAGCCGGAATAGTGTGCATAGCCCCTATCTGGATGTTCATGGGCAGCGATGACGAGAAGCCGTTCAGATAGAACTCCTGCGTGGTTTCACCCTCAGGCTCCAGAAACAGCTGATGCTCGGTTTTATCGGCAAAAGTGACTATCTTCGTTTCGATGCTGGGGCAATAACGGGGCCCTATGCTTTGTATCTGACCGTTGAACAACGGCGAGTCGGGCAATCCCTCACGCAGAATTTCGTGCGTGGTCTCGTTAGTGTAGACCGTATAACATTCGCGCTGCTTAAGCTCGCGTTTCACCGACGGCAGATAGCTGAACTTATGATAGTCATTCTCCCCTGCCTGAGGCGTGGTAAGCTCCCATTTCACGCTTCGTCCGTCGATTCTCACAGGAGTTCCGGTCTTCATTCGGTCGGTGGCGAAGCCATAGTCACGCAACTGCTCGGTAACACCGTAGGAAGCAGGTTCCGATATGCGTCCGCCCTTTACCTGAGCGCGACCCACGTGCATAAGTCCGTTAAGGAAAGTTCCGGCTGTAAGAATCACCGCTTTCGCATGAAATTCCGCCCCGAGAGCGGTTTTCACTCCTGTCACTTTACCCTCTTCAATGATGAGCGAATTGACCGAATCCTGCCACATATAGAGATTGGGGGTATTCTCAAGAATGCCGCGCCAGGTCTCGCTGAAACGCATACGGTCACTCTGCGCGCGAGGGCTCCACATCGCCGGTCCTTTCGACCGGTTGAGCATCCGGAATTGTATCGCCGTGCGGTCGGTCACGATTCCCATCATGCCGCCAAGCGCGTCAATCTCACGCACAATCTGCCCTTTGGCAATGCCACCCACAGCAGGGTTGCAGCTCATCTGGGCGATCTTGTTCATGTCCATAGTGATAAGCATCGTTGAAGCTCCCATATTAGCCGAAGCCGCGGCAGCCTCACATCCGGCATGACCGGCGCCTATCACAATCACATCATAGTCAAATGTCATATATACAGTTCCTTTATATGGAATTTTATAAGTTGTTCAACAGCGTTAAAGCCTCATTTTCATGAGCTTCCATAATTTCCCTTTCGCCGGGTCCTTTATCATTTATGCCACACAGGTGAAGAATACCGTGGATTATCACACGGTCAAGTTCATTGCAATACGTGGCACCCACAAGCTCGGCATTGGTAGCAACAGTGTCAAGCGATATGAAAAGATCGCCACTTATGAGCTTGCCTCGCGAGTAGTCAAATGTAATGATATCGGTATAGTAATCATGATTCAGAAACTGACGGTTCACGTCAATGATCTTGTCATCATTACAGAAGATATATACCACCGGACCAAGAATACGGTCATGACGGCGAGCCACCTCTTCAATCCAGCGGGCATATCTGTCAAAATCAAGTTCGGGAAGCTCAACTCCGTCGGCGAGCCATTCCAATTTCTCCATCGTAAACAGGTTATTTATCAATGCAAAAATAGGCAAATTTCGCCATATAATCAAGCAGAAGAACCCTTGCTAATGGAAGAATATATAAGCTGCGATGATGCCAGCTATAGAGCCTGTCACATCGGCAAGAAGAGCGTAGGGCACGGCATATCTCGTCTTGACTACCCCGACGCTTCCGAAATAGACCGCAAGGATGTAGAATGTGGTATCGGTGCTACCCTGTATGGCTGCCGATACGCGGGAAACAAACGCATCAGGACCATAGGCGCTCATAAGGTCAACCATCATGCCACGGCTGCCCGAGCCGCTCAACGGCTTCATCAGCGCCGTGGGAAGAGCGCCCACCCAGTCGGCATTCACACCAATGGCGTTGAAACAACCTGCAATGAAATCAGTAATTACCTCCATCGCTCCCGATGCCCTGAACATACCTATCGCCACAAGGATCGCCACAAGATAAGGAATAATCATGACCACAGTCTTGAATCCCTCCTTAGCTCCCTCGATAAAGCAATCATACATATTGATGCGTTTCCTCAATCCGGCACATATAAACATGATTATAACACTGAACAGCAACACATTGGCTACAAAAGATGAATAGAGTTCCACCTCATCTTTCGGCAGCGAGGAGAAAAACCACACTATCAGTGCCACAGCGGCTGCAAGTCCTCCGAGCCACGCGATCATCACCTTGTCCCACAACCGTATGCGCTGCTTCACGCACAGAGCCACTATGCCCACAAATGTGGAGATGAACGTGGCTAAAAGAATTGGGAGAAAGACATCGGTGGGATTTGCCGCACCGGCTTGAGCACGGTACATCATTATCCCGATAGGAATAAAGCATAGTCCAGAAGCGTTGAGTATCAGGAACATAAGCATGGCATCGGTTGCCGTATCCTTTTTAGGATTTAACGACTGCATCTCCTGCATAGCCTTTAGCCCCAACGGAGTGGCGGCATTGTCAAGCCCGAGCATATTAGCCGATACATTCATGAAGATGGAGCCCATCGCCGGATGCCCTTTGGGGATGCCGGGGAAAAGGCGGCAGAAAAGCGGGCTTATCAACCGCCCGAAAAACTGAATGACTCCGGCTCGCTCGCCTATCTTCATCAATCCCATCCACAGGGCAAGCACCCCGGTAAGCCCCAATGATATTTCAAACGCGGTGGCTGCCGACGTGAAAGAGGCGCCCATGATATTGCTCCAGATGGAAAAGTCGCCAAAGAAAACGGTCTTGCCTAACGCAACGATGAAAGCAAGAAGAAAAAACGCGATCCAGATGTAATTTAATGCCATTGCAAGTTTTTTTACAAAAATAGCGGAAAAAATCGAAATCCACCTCTCCCCTACCCCATTGATGATTCATTTTTTAGAAAACAGATCGCAATGGAGATGTCAAAATTTTTCTGAGCAAAAATAAAAACACGGAAAATGAGGCTTATCGCTCTGATTTTCCGCGCTTTAATGCTTAATATGACGCTCTGAGAATTAAAAATTCAAAAGCGGCATGGGTAGATTCCCGAAATTTTTCACTGTTGTAGTGAAAAATTGTTAATAAGTTTTTATCTGTGCTAATTGGATTTTTCGTCCTTCGGTTGTTCGATGGCATCGAGCAATTTTATGGCATCGACATACTGGATGATACCCTCGGCAACCTTTTGCGCATCCTGCATGGCATGGACCACCGTAGCCGGACGATTGGTGACATCACCTCCGGCAAACACCCCCTTGCGGGTAGTCATTCCGTAAGGCACATCGCGCGTGATCACATATCCTTTGTTGTCGACCTCGATTCCACGGGTGGTCGACACTATGCGCGAAGCGGGCTTGCTGCCCACCGCCATGATCACCTTGTCGGCTTCATGCACGACACGCTCCCCTTCGGTCTCGATCACCACTTCGTTGAGCTCGCCGTCCTTGTCATGAATTTCAACAATTGATGATTTCCACAAGAATTTCACACCCTCGTTGACAGCATCGTCATATTCCGCTCTCAAGGCACTCATCTCATCGACTGTGCGGTGATACACCACCGTCACTTCGGCAGCTCCGAGACGCACCGCCGTGCGGGCGGCATCCATCGCCGTGTTGCCGCATCCGACCACAAACACCTTGTGCCCCTCTTTCACATGAACCTCATCGCGGTTAAGATAACCCGAATTGTAGAGACTCACGCGACGCAGGAAGTACACAGCCTGACGCACCCCCACGAGATTGCCTCCGGGAATGTCGAGCTTCTTGGGCTTGCCGGTACCGGTAGCCATGAATATGGCATCAAATCCATGATGGAAAAGATCGTCGATAGTATAGTCATACCCCACTGTGGTGTTGCAATGGAAAGCCACGCCAAGCTGCTCGATCTTTTTTATCTCGCGGCGCACCACATCCTTTGGCAGACGATACTCCGGGATTCCGAACATGAGCACCCCGCCCGGTTCCGGCTCCATCTCGAATATCTCCACCGCAAATCCCTTGCGGGCAAGCTCGCCGGCAACAGTAAGCCCGGCGGGTCCGCTGCCTATCACGGCAACGCGTCCGCGATTTTTAGGGAGAATGTTCTCATGGGTAAGCCCCATGTTGGAGTCAAAATCCGAAATGAATTGCTCCAGTTTTCCTATATGTATATGTTCGCCTTTCTTATTCAATATGCAATGACCCTCGCACTGGCGTTCATGAGCACACACACGTCCGCACACCGCCGGCAAGCTGCTTTTAGCGTTGATCAGAGCCATCGCGTTGCCGAGATTACCCATCGACAGTTCATGTATCCAGTCGGGAATATCGTTGGATATAGGACACCCTTTCTTGCACAGAGGCACCTTGCAATGCAAGCATCTCTTAGCCTCCTTTATCGCTTCAAGCATAGTGTAGCCGTCATTTCCGTCTTTAAACATATCTTTCTTAGATTATAATTATGAATAGCTTTCCAAATCAGCCTGCAAAGTTACATCATATTTCCGAGATTCCCGCCAATCCCCGATTTCTATAATAATTACTCATTATTTTTAGGGAATCTTTAGTGAAATGACACCCCGGTTTGCCGTGAAAACAAAGAATGGTGATTGCTTTGAAAAAGAAAACCCACCGATTATGGTCGGAGGGTCTTAAAAGTTCAAAATACAAGAAGCAAGAAGTAGTATGCTATCAGCAAAGAGACAGAGACACACCACCGAAAGAGAATGTAGCAGATACACCCATAGCCTTGAACGCCCTGACGATTGTCCCTACTGTCAGATTGTGACCTCTTTCTATCCTTGATACCTGTGCTCGCTGAACACCCATCAGTTGCCCAAGCTGCTCCTGCGTTAAGTTCTTTTCTTTTCTCGCCTGTTTGATAGCCTCACCGATGAGATAAGACTGCAATTCGGCTTCCATCGCATCACGGCGTGGTGTGCCTTTCTCGCCGACAACACGGTCAAGCATCTCGTCGTGGGTATATAGTTTCATCTTTTCCATCTCTTATTTCGTTTTTTCGTTGTAATATTTTTTTCTCAGCATTTCGGCATGAGCCAATTCACTCTCAGGTGTCTTCTGCGTTTTCTTTACAAACCCGTGGGTGGCTATTACAAGATTCCCCGTGTCTTTGTCCCAAAACGCAAGCAGACGGTACTTAAAGCCTTGGTATATGGTTCTAAACTCCCATATATCATCATTCAGTTTCTTGAACAGCTCCTTGTCCATAAAGTAGCGGCTCTTGGAAATATTATAGGCGATCTTGTCCTTGACCTTATCGGGCAATGATTCAAGAAAGACAACAGCCTCCTCCATGTAGGTCACGTCAAATTTCGCTTTCAGTTCCATTCTGTTTCTTGCTTAGGTTGCAAAGATATAAAAATGTTACATATATAGAAACATAGAGATAAATATTTTTGTTTCATCGGTAGACTTTCAACAAAAACAAATTGAAATAAACATTACTTCATGGTGAAATGGTAGGTTTCTCCGGCGTTGGTCTTGAATTCAATCTTGTCGGTTCCGGTCACCTTGAATTTAACCGGCTTTCCTCTGCCGTCCTTTATATCGGCATTTTCAATTCCTTTGCACAAAAGGCTGCAGGTCTCGCCGTTGTTTGAGAGCACCGACATCTCAGCAACCTGTCCTTCGCGCCATGAAGCCGACACGTCAAAGTTGCCCCTTGCTTTCAGTCCGTTGAAAGAGCCTTCGCTCCAGTTTTCAGGCAGAGCGGCAAGTGGCTCAATGTAGCCTGCATGGCTCTGAAGCAGCATTTCTGCCACTCCTGCAGTGCCGCCGAAATTAGCGTCGATCTGGAACGGAGGATGCACTCCCCACAGATTCTCCATGACCTTATCCGTAAGTATCATGCGGTAAAATTTGTAGGCTTGGTTGCCATTCTTCAAGCGTGCCCACGCCGCCTGTCGATGAGCCATCGACCAGCCTTTCAAGCTCGGGCTCTCCCCTCTCATCTCCAGAGCCACACGCGCGCCCTGCTCCCACTCGGGAGTGGTGCCGTTGATCAAAGTGCCGGGATAGACCAGACACAAGTGAGAGATGTGACGATGGTGCGGATCCCCTATGTCGCTGTAATTATTCTCCTCGCGGTACTCCTTCAATTGACCCGACGCGCCGATGTGCACCGGATCAAGCTTAGTCATCTGCTCTTCCACCACTTTCAGGAACGGATCTTTCTTCTTCAAGATTTTCGCCGCTGTAAGAAGATCATTGAAGTTCTCCCATATCATCCCTTGGTCAAAAGTACAACCCTTGGTCTGATAAGGCACTCCGTTATGCTGATTTTCCGGAGAAGATGACGGATCGGCAAGCAACCATCCCTCCTCGTTGGGCTTCAGGGTCTTTGACAGGAATTTCGCCATACCCAACAGAGCAGGATAAGTGTGCTTTTCAAGAATCTCCTTATCGCGGGTGAAGTCATAATAGTCCCAATACATCTTGGTAGTGAAACCGCCCGTTCCGGGACCGGAATGACCGCCCGGAGAGCCTATTCCGAATGCCGACGCGCCAGTGCCTATAGCCCATCCGTTCTCGCCTTCCACGGGGCTTAAAGCGTCAGGATTATTTTTTGTGATATAGTTCACCGCATTTATTTGCGCTGCCTTGCGATATGCCTCGTTATAGTTGACAAACGGCTCAAAAAGCTCCGTAAGATTGGTGTTGAACGCGTGCCAATAATTCATCTGCACGTTGATATTGTGCCAGTAGCCGCCTGACCATGGCGAGACATCATACTGCGTCCATGCGCCCTGCAAATTGGCGGGCAATGCCCCGGGACGCGACGCCGCGATCAACAGGTATCGTCCGTACTGAAAGAAAAGCTCCTCAAGATATGGGCTCGGTTTTCCCTCCTGATAGCTGTGCAGCAACCTGTCGGTGGGAAGCTCGGAAACCTCATCGGTAAGGCACAGGTCAACCCTGTTGAACAGCGACTGATAGTCGGCTACGTGCTCAGCTTTCAATGCGTCATAGCCCTTGCCACACGCCGAGGCGATACGCTCAGAAACCGCACGGTGAGGATGCTCATTTCCCTTGCATTTCTCATCATGAGGAAGCACAAACACACCCTCGTTCAACTGATAAGAAGTGCCTGCCGCAATGAGAATCACCACGCTGTCGGCACTGTTCACCTCAATGGTTCCGCCGTCGCCCGAGGCATTATTACGCGCCTCTATTGTTCCGCCGTAATTCAGTACCTTCACCTGCCCCTCGTAATCGAGGTTCATGTACTCCATTTTGCCCGTCATCGTGATCAGATCGCCCTTTGCCGACACCACGCCTGTGCGTCCGTCATTTTCACGACCCGGATTCAGATAGGGCAACACCGGACGCACACGGAACGAAAGCATTCCGGGGCTGTCGGATTTCAATTTCACGGCAACCACATTTGCCGGATAGCTCACAAAATATTCGCGGGAATAATTCACACCGTTGTGCTCATAGTCAACGGTGGAGATAGCGTCATTCAAACGCAGCTCTCGGCGGTAACCCTTAGTGCCGTTGTGGAAAATATCAAGGTAAATCTCAGCAAAATTGGTAAAATTACCACGCCCGGCGTAAGGCCCCATGTTGCCCAGGGTTTTCTCCGAAATCTGGATACGCTCAGTGTCGGTACGTCCGAAAATATTGACACCCATGTAACCGTTTCCAAGCGGAAGCGACCACCGTTCCCAATCCTCGTCAAAAGGAAATCCACGGGAAACCACCTTGTCATAGATGCTTCCGCGATTGAGCGCCGGACGCTCATACCACAGCGAATAACGCTTGTTCAACTCTACTGCCTCGATCACCGCTGACAATGACAGCAGGCATAGCATAAATACAATTGACCTTCTTAACATAATCGGTTTATTTTAATAATGCAATAATACAAGTAAAAACCGAAGCCATGAGGGCTTCACAGTTTCTTATACAGCAAAGATAAGCATTCATCCAAAAATCCGCAACATCTAAAAGAGCCAAGATAACCGCCACACCGTAAAAACAGCTCTATAATGCACAATATTACGGCACAAGAGGAGCAAATTGAGAATGAAATGTTTGCGCGCGTACGTGATAAGCCTTAACTTTGCCCCGATTTTTCAACTAATCAACAATCTATTATGTCGACTTATACAGAAGATCAGCGCAAGGTGACCACCCACCGCTTGATTGAAATGAAACAAAGAGGCGAAAAAATCGCTATGCTCACAGCCTATGACTATTCGATGGCAAAGCTTATCGATGAAGCCGGAATGGATGTGATACTCGTGGGCGACTCCGCATCAAACGTGATGGCAGGAAACATGACCACTCTGCCGATGACACTTGACCAGATGATTTATCATGCCAAGTCGGTGGTGAAAGGCGTGAAGCGCGCCCTGGTGGTAGTGGATCTCCCCTTCGGAACATATCAGGGCAACAGCATGGAAGCGCTCTCGTCAGCCGTAAGAATGATGAAAGAGAGCCATGCCGAGGCTGTGAAAATGGAAGGCGGATCAGAGATACGCGAATCAATCGAGCGTGTGCTGTCAGCCGGAATACCCGTGATGGGACACCTCGGACTCACACCTCAGTCAATAAACAAATTCGGCACCTACGCAGTGAGGGCTAAAGAGGATGCCGAAGCGCGCAAGCTCATCGAGGATGCAAAGATGCTGGAAGAGATAGGCTGCTTTGCCGTGGTGCTTGAAAAGATTCCTGCGAAACTCGCCACTGAGGTAGCAAAACAGATCTCAATTCCGGTGATCGGTATCGGAGCCGGCGGAGGCGCTGACGGACAGGTGCTCGTGATGCACGATATGCTCGGAATAAACAAGGGATTCTCCCCGCGATTCCTGCGCCGCTACGCCGACCTCGCCACTGTCATAAACGAGGCAGTGGGATCATATATCGAGGATGTCAAGACCGGCGATTTCCCCAACGAAAAAGAACAGTACTAAAACACAGTTTTATATTAAATCACAACAAAATGAAAGCCAAATTATTTATTGCATTAGCGGCTGCTGCCGCCATGTCGATGACGGCTTCGGCTGAAGAGCATCTCAAAAGCTTGAATCCCGACTACTTCGACACTTCGATTCCGGCAGGAACCGATTTCTATATGCGCATCAACAAAGGCTGGAAAGAGGCACACCCCCTTACCCCTGAACACTCACGCTACGGAGCGTTCAACATCCTTAACGACAGTTCGGAAGTAAGAGTTAAAAATATAGTCCTCAACCTCGGTAAATCCAATCCCCAACCCGGATCTGTTGCCTACAAAGTGTGGACAATATACTCTCAGGCTATGGATTCGACACGCCGCAACCTTGAAGGCGCCACTCCCATCCTTGCCGACCTTAAGAAGATTGAAAACACTCCTGCCGACGGCATGGAGGATCTTTTCTTCTGGATGCAGAAAAACTACTCAAGCCCCTTCTTCGGTGCCGGACCGATGGAAAACCTCGTAAACAGCAAGGAATATGCCATGTATGTGAGCGGCGGCGGAATGGGAATGGGTGACCGCGACTACTATCTGCTCGACGACGCCAACAACACCAAGGTGCGCGAAGCCTACAAGAAGCTTATCGTTAAGCAGATGCAGAACGCAGGCTACTCTAAGAAGGATGCTAACCGCATCATGAAAAACGTGATGAAGATCGAGACAGCGCTCGCCGACTCGGCATGGACACGCGAACAGAGCCGCAACATCCCCGCCATGTACAACCCCCGTTCCATAGCTCAGCTCAAAGAGCTTTATCCCAATGTGAACTGGGACCGCTTCTTCGTGGAGACAATGGGCATCGCCACTCCCGAAAGTGTGATCGTGACCGAACTTAACTCAGTGAAGCAAGCCGACAATCTGCTCGGATCACTCACCGAACGCGAAATCAAGGACTACTACCTGTGGGAATATGTGTCACAGGCATCCGGAAGATTGAGCGATAAGTTCAATGACGCCAACTTCGAGTTCAACAAAGTGGTGAGCGGTGTTCAGGAGCAGCGTCCCCGCTGGAAACGCGCACTCGGAGCCACCGAAGGCGCCATGGGCGAAGCTGTGGGACAGCTTTACGTTGAGCGCTACTTCCCAGAATCATCAAAACAATACATGGTGGGACTCGTTGAGAATCTGCGCACAGCTCTCGGCAAGCACATCATCAACCTCCCCTGGATGAGCGACGACACCAAGCTCAACGCCATCAAGAAACTTAATGCCGTGACCGTGAAGATAGGCTATCCCGACAAGTGGAAAGACTACACCACCATGGAGATCGATCCAAAACTCTCCTACTACGAGAATATGCACAACGTGAGCATGTGGCATCAGAAAGAGCAACTCGCCAAGTGGGGCAAGCCGGTTGACCGCACCGAATGGGGTATGACACCTCAAACCATCAACGCCTACTATAGCCCGCTCGCCAACGAAATCGTGTTCCCGGCAGGTATTCTTCAGGCTCCGTTCTTCGATCCTCAGGCAAGCGATGCCGAGAACTATGGCGGCATAGGTGTTGTGATAGGACATGAGCTCACCCACGGATTTGACGACCAGGGCTGTAACTTCGATGCCGAAGGCAACATGATCAACTGGTGGACTCCAGAGGATGCCGAGGCATTCGCCAAGCTCACCAAAGGTCTTGTAGAGCAGTTCAACGAAGTGGAAGTGCTTCCCGGACTTCATGCCAACGGACAATACACCCTCGGCGAGAATATCGCTGACCAGGGCGGTCTCCGCGTGTCACGCACCGCATTCATCGACTCTCAGAAGAAGAAAGGCGTAGACATCACTTCTCCCGAGGCTAAGATCGACGGATATGACCCCATGCAGGTTTACTACATGAACTATGCCAACATCTGGGCAGGCAACATCCGCGACGAAGAGATTCGCCAGCTTACTACCTCCGACCCCCACTCGCTTGGCAACAACCGTGTGAACGTGACCTTACGCAACATCACCCCCTTCTTTGAAGCTTTCGGAATCAAACCCGGCGACAAACTTTATCGCCCGGCTGAAGAGCAGGTGGTAATCTGGTAATAAAACACCGGTCAATACCTCACAGGGCGCAGACGCGGCACTTCCGTGTTTGCGCCCGCTTTATTTCTTATCATCTCCACCTGCCGCTTGCAATCCTCGTCATAACGCACGGCGATACTGCCGTCATGCCGCAGGAAACAGCAATACAACACCCTCATCTGCACCGCCATTTCAATAGCGTGTCGCAACGCGGTCATGACACCGCCCGGCACAGTGAGGCTCACGGCCACGATATCATCATCAGCCGACACCATGTCCATTCCCAACTCAGGCAATTCAAGCGCCACATAGACGGCTCCTTGCCTTATAAGCTCCGACAAAGCGGAGCCATGGTCACGTGTAAGAATGGGTGGCAGATTATCACCACGCTCAGAAAGATAGGTGTGAAGGGCGCTCAATGCGTAGATCGATTCTTTGATTGAGGCAACAGAAAGGGCGATGGTTCCGGTTTTAAGTGTAGTTGCAGACATAATGAGAATGTATTATTGGTTAAATTGAAATTTTTTGGTTTTATTAGCTCTGTTATAGTCTTTTATATTTCTCACGGCAGTGGAATGCTCAATGAAAAATCCTGATGCGGGCTCACGCACAATCACTTCGGTCACAGCACGTATAAGCGACATCCTGCGGCTCTCTTTAACCGACATCACTTTGGAATAGATCTCAAGCCACATATCTCTTGATTTCTTACGCTGAGGCAGCTCGCCGGTGAGCCGCATACGCATAATCGTATTATAGGCAAAATCAATATCCACATAATATCGCGGAGCGCCACAGGATAGAGCCGCTGAGGCAAGCCCTTTCAACGATGTTATGCCGCTTCTCTCGGGAGCATCCATGAGCGAGCGGCACACTCTTATAAAATCACGGTCACGGAATTCTTTAAGCAAATTTTTTCGCATGGTATCAGACATAACTTTCCTGTTGTTAATTTGAATTGGTTTGTTGCAAAATTACCACAGCACGTGGGCTGATTACATTATCAGCAATGTGAAATTTTGTTAACAGGCATTCATCTCACAGGTTGATTGAAAGAAGTTGGATTTTAGTGGCATTTTGTGTAATTTTGCAAACAATTTCCAAGAATTGAAAATAAAATCGTAAAACAAAATACCGATATGGCTGACAATTTCAAACCGGAAACGCTGTGCGTACAAGCTGGATGGACACCTTCAAAAGGAGAACCCCGTGTGCTACCTATCTACCAAAGCACCACATTCAAATATGACACCAGCGAGCAGATGGCTCGTCTTTTCGACCTCGAAGACAGCGGATATTTCTACACCCGCCTGCAAAATCCCACCAACGATGCCGTAGCCGCTAAAATAGCGGCTCTCGAAGGCGGAGTGGGAGCTGTGTTGACTTCAAGCGGACAGGCAGCAAATTTCTATGCTCTCTTCAATATATGCCAGGCTGGCGACCATTTCGTGTGCTCATCGGCAATATACGGCGGCACGTTCAACCTTTTCGGAGTGACGCTGAAAAAGCTCGGCATTGAGGTGACATTCGTCAATCCCGACGCCTCGGAAGAGGAGCTTGCTGCGGCATTCCGCCCCAACACCAAGGCTCTATTCGGTGAAACCATTTCCAACCCTTCGCTCGAAGTGCTTGACATCGAAAAATTTGCCCGCGTAGCTCACTCCCACGGAGTGCCCCTGATAGTAGACAATACATTCCCCACCCCCATAAACTGCCGCCCGTTTGAATGGGGAGCCGACATTGTGGTACACTCAACCACAAAATATATGGACGGACACGCTACAAGCGTGGGCGGCGTAGTGGTTGACAGCGGCAATTTCGACTGGGACGCGCACGCCGACAAATTCCCCGGATTATGCACCCCCGACGAGTCTTACCACGGTCTCACCTACACCAAAGCGTTTGGCAAAATGGCATATACCACCAAGCTCACCGCCCAGCTCATGCGCGACCTCGGCAGCATCCAGTCGCCCATGAACTCGTTCCTTCTCAACCTCGGGCTTGAAACTCTCCACCTCCGCGTGCCGTGCCACTGCAACAACGCCATGAAAGTGGCTCAATATCTTGAGAACAACGACAAGGTGGCATGGGTGAACTACTGCGGACTTCCCGGCAACAAATATCACGCTCTTGCAGAGAAATATCTGCCCAACGGCTCTTGCGGAGTGATCTCATTCGGACTGAAAGGCGGCCGCGACGTAGCCATCAAGTTCATGGACAGCCTGAAACTCGCCGCGATAGTGACCCACGTAGCCGACGCACGCACCTGCGTGCTGCATCCGGCAAGCCACACCCATCGCCAGCTCACCGATGAGCAGCTTATCGAAGCCGGTGTGCGTCCCGACCTTATACGACTGTCGGTAGGCATCGAGAACGTAGACGACATTATCGCCGACATCGAGCAAGCTCTCAACGCATAACAATCACAGCCCGACATCATACACGAGGCTTGTCTAACGAGTTTTAGACAGCCTCGTTTTTAACATCCGCTTAATTTGTCGTATGTATTCTGATGGGGTCATGCCGGTTTGCTTTTTGAAAAAACGGCTCAGATGCTGTGTATAATCAAAACCTGTTTTGTATGCCACTTCAGAAACGGTCAGTCCTGAAGCAAGGTCGTTTTTAATCACTCTTATGATGAATCTGCGGATGTGGCTGCCTGCTGTTTCTCCTGTCATCCGCTTTATCAAATCTCCGAGGTAGTTGGGCGACATACATAACACTTCAGCAAGGTACTGGATATTAGGCAACCCCTTTTCGGTCTGCATATTTTTCTTGTAATAATCCAAAAGCGCACTTTCAAATCGGGCAAGAACGTCATTGTTCTCAATGCGTCGCGTAAGGAACTGACGGTTATAGAATCGCTGACAGAATCGGAGAAGGACATCAATATAGCCCACGATGATGCTGTTCTGCATATCATCGGCATTATTGTCAATCTCCTTTTTGATTTCTTTTATCAAAGATACTATTGTTTCTCTTTCTTCGCGGCTCATGTGCAGGGCTTCATTGATGCGGTAGTCAAAAAAGGAATATTCCCTTATTGATTTTTCAAGTGTTGTTCCATGCAGGAGATCAGGATGGAAAAGTAACGCCCAACCGGATATGGACACCATCTCTCCATTATCTTCCTTGCCGCCAATCTGTCCCGGAGATACACACATCAGAGTCGATTCCTTGTAGTCATAGCGCCCGCAACCGTAAGTAAGGTCAACAGAAGCATCGTCACGGAGGAATATTGCGTAAACCCCGTAACTGTTCAGACTATGGCGTATAGGCGACACAGCATCATAGTCAATCACGCTGACAAGGGGGTGCCGGTCAACCTGACCGAGATAGGAGCTGTAATCTCCGGTGTTGTTAACTTTCAGAATCTTACTCATGCGGTAAAATTAGCAATAATATTCTGATTTCTAAGCGTTACAACACAGAATCAGTAAAAATGATCCATCTATATGGATGATTGATACATCGCCCTCGTTTTTACATCCTAATTTTGCATTGTGAAAATTAAACCAGAAATGAACAGCAAAATAATAATACCGCAGGATGTATGCGATGATGAAATTATCGGATACATAGCAACACGACATAATTGCCTGCCGCAAGATATAATATCACGTTTTCTGATGCAGGATGAAGTAATCCGGCAGAATTCAGAGAAAGAGGAATTTGTATCACTTGAAGAAAACGAGATGGAGATACTGCGCGACATGGGTCTGCGCCCTACATCAATAGAATTTATATGAAAATCATGAAATTATACCATATCCTTTTACCGGTTCTGCTCTCAGCCATCACACCGGGTGTTCAAGGGCAGGAACAGACAACAGATGGAATAAGCAGTAATATAGAAACCAATACAGACATGAAAAGAATAAACATCGGAAAGAAACTCGCACTTTATCCAATGCCTGTCACAGTAGTTGGTGCGGATGTCAACGGTTCTGTCAACTGGCTTGTAGTGTCGCATGTCGGAATAATCGGGCACGACCATATACTCGTCAGCATGAGCGACCGACACCATACCAACCAAGGCATTCTTGAATCTAAAAAACTGTCGGTCAACATTGTTGACCGCGCCATGCTTCCGAAGGCCGATTATGTAGGCACGGTCAGTGGAGCGCAGACAGATAAATCGGATGTATTCAGATGGCGACGAGGGGAAAACGGTTCTCCGGTAATTGACGAAGCACCGCTGACGATGGAGCTTGATGTGGTGGATGTGTACAAATCCGAGGGGTTTGACAATTTCATCTGCACCATAGCCAATACCTACGCATCACCTGAAATTCTTGACAGCGAAGGCAATATCGACTACAATGAGCTAAAACCCGTGCTGTTTGAGTTCCCGACATATTCCTATCTCGCGACCGGGGAGATCATTGGTCGGTGCCGACGTTTTGATGATGCACCCTCGATGTGTCATAAGTTGCCCATGCAACCTGATGGCATAATCCGGCTTTCAAAAATAGAGGTCTATCCGGAATACCGCGATGAGTATCTCAGGTATGCCACAGAGGTCGGAGATGTGTCATTGCGAACCGAACCCGGCGTGCTGACAATGTATGCCGTAGCCGAGAAGGAAAATCCGTGCAACATCACGATACTTGAGACTTATGCCAGCGAGGAAGCCTATAAATCACATATAGCCTCACCGCATTTCCAGAAATACAAGCATGGGACGTTGCACATGGTAAAAAGTCTCGTGCTTTCCGACCAAAATGCACTGAATCCTGATAACGAGATAAAAAACTATATAAAACTCTGACATAAAATATAATCATGCGTATAAAAAGAGGATGTCACCTCCCATGAGAAGTGACACCCTCTTTTTATACACATACGTTATCATATCCTTAAAGATTATTTAAACTATTTTATCCGTGCAAATGTTTTTTTATAAATAATTCATTACACAGGCTTAATTCCAAAACCTATACACAATATGACAGCTTCACCTATTCCCGTCAATCCCGACGGAGGCAAATTAAAGGGGATTCGCGGTCAACTCCTCACATTCAAGGCTGACCCATTTATCCACAACGAAAATGAATGTTACGACTATCTCACCGATGGCTTGATAGTGATGCAGGACGGTCACATTGTGGATGTGGGCAACTACAGCGACGTAGCGCCACGTTATCCGCAGCTCGACAAAAATGACATCGACACATACGTCAACTCGCTCATAGTCCCCGGATTCATCGATTGCCATGTGCATTATGTGCAGAGCCCTATGATCGGATCGTTCGGCGACACTCTGCTCAACTGGCTCAACCAGTACACATTCCCTACGGAGAGCAAATTCAAGGACAAAAAGTTTGCCGATGAAGTGGCTCATGAATTTCTGAAACAGCTTCTGGAGCAAGGAACTACCACCGCCAACGTATTCTCCACCACATTTGAGGAGAGCGTCGACGCTTTCTTTGAGGAGAGCGAGCGATATGACACGCGAATGATAACCGGTAAAGTGCTGCAGGACAGAAATCTCCCTGATTCGCTAAAGGATCCGGACACTGAACAGTCGATAGTCATAGCCGAGAAACTGCTGAAAAAATGGCACCACCGCGGACGCCAGCTATATGCCATAATCCCACGGTTTGCGCCGACATCAACTCCCAAACAGCTTCAACTCGCCGGCGAGCTGTATCAGCGCTACATAGACCAGGGCGTGTATATGCACACGCATCTCGACGAAGTTCAGAGCGAAATCGACTGGGTGACCCAGTTATTCCCCGACCAACCCAACTACACCGAGGTGTACAAGCATTTCGGACTCGTGGACCGACGTTCGATAATGGCTCACTGCTGCATAGTGCGCGAGGAGGAGTGGGACACTCTCCACAAAGCCGACTGCGGGGTGGCTCACTGCCCGAGCAGCAATATGTTTTTGGGCGACGGAGAATTCAAATATTGGGAGGCGAAGGAGGCAACACGTCCGGTGCGTGTCGGAATGGGAACCGACGTAGGCGGCGGCACCAATTTCTCCATCCCCAGGCAGCTTGGCGACGCATATAAAGTGGCTATGCTCCAGATGAAGAATCTTGATGCAGTAAAGAGCTTCTATCTCGCCACCCGAGGCGGAGCCGAAGCGTTGCATCTTGAAAACACTATAGGAAGCATCGCTCCGGGATATGAAGCCGACATAGCAGTGCTCGACCTGCAACCGTCGGAATTCTCGTCATGGCGCATGAAATTTACCAAGACCATCTTTGAGAAACTGTTCATACTCATGACATTAGGGCTCAACAACCTCAACAAAGCTACCTATGTGGCGGGACGAAAGGTTTATGACCGCTCACGCGACAAAAAATGGATGTATGCCGCCGAAATCGACGATAAAAAATCCACTCCTGATAAAAAGAAATAGTTCAACCATCAACAACTAAACACAATGAGAACTGACAACACGGGAACATCAGTCGCTCCCTCAAAATACCGCATCGGAGGTCCGATGGCATGGTGGGTGTGGATTATCGTCACGGTATTCACAATCTATCTATTCAATGTGCAGACTATGTTCAGCGTAGTTCAAGGCGACATAAAGACAGCTCTGAACCTCGATGAATATCACCTTACCCTCATCGCAGGCACCTATACATGGGCGTTTGCCATATTCCAATTCTTCGGAGGAGCGTTTCTCGACTGCTTCGGCTCAAGAAAAGTGCTCATACCGGCATTTATCTTCGTCACGGCGGGAGTGTTTCTTTACGGAATCGCCACGAGCTACACAGTGATCCTGTTCGCACAGGTGCTTATGGCTCTCGGAGCTTGTTGCGGATTTGTAGGAGCGGGATATATAGGCGGAGTGTGGTTTGGCATGGCGGCTTACGGCACCATGTTTGGCTACGTGCAGGTTCTTTCGTCACTGTCAAGCGCCATTCAGCAGCCCATCACTGAAGGCTTGCTGTCGCATCTCACCTATGAGAAGCTGTTCGTGTATCTCGGATTCTTCGGCATCCTACTGGTGGTTCTCGCAGTCCTGTATGTGCGCAATCCCACCCCTGTGGTGTCACACAAAAGTCCGTTCAAGGTCGTAGCCGACAATCTCAAGCAGATTGTAAAGATGCCACAGATGTGGATCGCGGCAATGTGGGGAGGCATCGCATTCGGACTTAATCTTGCCCTCGGCGTGGTGTGGACTCCGAAACTCTTCACCGAAGCAGGATTCACGCTGGGCAACGGCAATGTGGGTTCAGCCCTGCTGTGGCTCGGACTTGCCGCCGGTTCATGCTTCTGGCCGCAATGGAGCAACAAGATCCACAGCCGCCGCATCCCGAGTATCATAGGCATGATACTGATGATCGTGGGACTGGTGTGTGTCATCTACATAAAGCTGCCGCTATGGCTCATGGTCACCATGATGTTCATCATCGGTATGGGCGCCACGGCTCACATGCTCGCGTTCAGCGTTGGTGGCGACGTCGCCGGCGGACCGCTTGTGGGCACTTCAAGCGCCTTCCTCAACGGTATCATGTTCATATTCGGAGGTATTCTGCAAAATATACCGTCGGCTCTGCATAGCCATGGAGCCGGATTCCACGGAATGTTTGTCCCCTATATAATTGCTGCTGTCATAGCCCTTATATTCGTGTTCATCCAGAAGGAAACCGCCCCTGCCAAGTGACACTTGGCTACGGAATAATGCCTACATAGATGTGCCGGTGCCATACCTGCACATCTATGTCATTTTTACCCCTGCGTGATTTTTCATTTTCTCATCGTTTTTACTTAACTTTGCGTCATAACCTAAGCGCTACATCCGATGAAACTACACAGTCTCATATTTTCCCCCACAGGAACCTCGGCACGCATAGCCGATGCTGTAATCACGGCAATAGGCAACACCATGGACCGTCACGAAATTGAAATCTGCAATACGACACTTGACGGCGCCCGGACGCTCACATTCGGCAACGATGATATTGTCGTGATCGCCGCTCCGGTATATGGAGGTAGGATGGCGCCGATCGCCAAGCAACGGATGGCTGCGGTCACAGCCGATTCGACACCATGCGTGTTGATAGCCGTCTATGGCAACCGTGCGTTTGAGAACGCGCTTAATGACATGGCTGAGTTTGCCACAAGCCTTGGCTTCATTCCAATAGCTGCCGGCGCTTTCATCGGCGAACACTCCTATTCCACATCATCCTATCCCATAGCTCAGGGACGACCTGACATTATTGACCTGCAGGAAGCTACGGAATTAGGAACCGCAATAAGCAAAAAGCTATTGAACAACGACTTGAGCCGAGTGGACACTACGACACTGCATGACATCCCATCGTCACAGCAATCACTCGACAACTTCCGCAACTTCGTGATAGGATACCAACAGCAGCAGAAAGAAGCTCCGAAACAGTATCTGCCGGTGGTCGACGACAGCATCTGCACAGGATGCGGCGAGTGTGTCAATGTGTGCCCCACCTCCGCTATTTCCGATGATTGCCGGGAGGTCGATGCGTCGAAGTGCATCAAGTGCTGTGCCTGCGTCAAGTCATGCCCCGAAGGCGCACGATCGCTCTTCTCTCCATTTGCACCGGTGTTGTCGGAAAATTTCAATGCACGTAAATCGCCCGTCTGGACCCTATGACAACCTCCAATATGATGGGACACGTAGATTTTCGCTTTCTAAGACCGGCAAAAGCCGCTCTGCTCAAAGAAAGATATGACCTTTTTGGCAGAAATGCCGCTCCGCTGCGGTGTGTTGCGATAAACGACGCCATTATCGTGCCGCCGGTGCCTGAACTTTGGAATGAGGGCTTGAGAGAATGCGGCGTGATTGACTCTTCAATGCATTTTGTGACGGAATCTTCGCAAGATGTCGACAACGCCAGGGCTATTTCGGAATATGGCAAAGAGGCGGCATCATCCAAAGCGGAAGATATGACGGTGATGTATGCCGGATACCTGAACCGCCATTGGGGGCATTTTACGGTAGATTGCCTGTCGAGATTATGGGCGGCAATCGACTCATCATGGCAGTTTGACAAAATTGTGTTCTGCGTTGAACCCGGAAATCTTGCACTGCCTGATGGAAATGTGATGGAGTGCATAAAACTGCTCGGGATGGAAGATAAATTGATGCTTATCGATCGTCCGAAACGCTTCCGATGTGTCATTGTTCCGGAAGAGGGTGCATTGTCGCGCCATCATTTTGCCAAAGAGACCCTTGCCGTGTATGACCGCATTGCCATGAACGCAGCTGTAGGTCATGACAATGGCAAGCTGCCGGAAAAAATCTACATGAGCCGGTCGCGACTGAAAAAAGCCGTGAAAACGGAATGGGATTTAAAATGGTTTGATGACTTTTTCAAGAATAACGGATTTACAGTCATTTATCCGGAAAATATAGGAATCGGGGAGTTGGCACGATACCTTAGAAACGCTCGTGAGGTAGCGGCGATGTCGGGAACACTGCCCCACAATATGCTCTTCGCCAACTCCGGGCAAAAGCTGATCATAATAGAGAAGTATGCCAATATCAATAACTATCAACCGGGAATCGACTTGGCAAGGGAACTTGATGTGACCTATGTTGATGCCAATGCTCTCATCTGGTCGGTTTCACCCGGCGGAGGACCGTTTATACTATATCCCAACCGTCGGTTCATTGATTTTGCAAAGGATCATTGCCTCACAGGAGCCACACCATTCACATCGCCGAAATTAAAGGGCATATTAAAACAGTATTTCTCGCAATTTCATCGCCAATATAGCCGTCAATGGTACATGGAACCGTGGTTGGAAGAGGAGATCGGGCTGCTGCGCGAAGCCTACCGCGAGTCAATGGATGACTTCGGTCAATGGGTCGACGGAAGCTCCCCGCTATATCCCTGCGACGCCCTATCGCCGCTGTACCTCGTCAAAAAGCTCCGCTCATGGCTGCACAAATAGCCCCAAAATCGCGGCGGCATGGGCAATGCTCGTAAAAATAAATCCGCAAGAGTCGGTTTCAACTGCTTGCGGATTTCTGGGTGACCCCGGAGAGGCTCGAACTCTCGACCCAATGATTAAGAGTCATTTGCTCTACCAACTGAGCTACGGAGTCTTTTTGTGTTTTGCGATGCAAAGGTAAGAAGTTTTTTGATTCCCACAAAATTTTTTTGAACATTTTTGCTTAAACCGATATGATTTTTCTCCATTTTAATTAAACTCCCATCTTATCTCGGTTATTTTAGCTAATTTTGCGCTCCTGCAAAATTATGCCGGCAGCAAAGGAGATGTAAAAAAACAAAAACTCGCCTGAATGAAATTTTCTGATTACAAAACCCATTATATTTCACTCATTAAGCTGGGTGTGCCCATCCTTGTGGGGCAGCTCGGCATGATTGTCGTTGCCTTTGCCGACAATATCATGGTCGGAAGATATTCGACCGAAGCGCTTGCGTCAGCATCATTTGTCAACAATGTGTTCAATCTCGCCATGTTTGCCTGCCTCGGGTTCACCTACGGGCTTACTCCGCTCATCGGGGCGATGTTCACTCAGGAGCGTTATGGCAAAATCGGCGCCATAATACGCAATGGCATCTTCGCCAATCTTCTGTTCTCGTTTGCCGTGACCCTGATCATGGGCGTACTGTGGTTCAATCTCCACCGCCTCGGTCAACCCGAAGAGCTGTTGCCGCTCATACGCCCCTACTATCTGCTCGTGCTTGCCGGAATCATTCCGGTGGCGCTTTTCAATGTATTCGCCCAGTGGCTGTTTGCCATCAACAACACCTCCCTACCGATGTGGATAATACTCGCGGCAAACTCGGTCAACATCCTCGGCAACTATCTGCTCATATATGGCAACTGCGGGTTTCCCGAACTCGGACTTATCGGCGCCGGCATCAGCACCCTCACGGCTCGATTCCTGTGTCTTGCCACGGTAGTGCTGTTTTTCATCTGCGCCCGCCGTTTCCGCCATTACCGCGACGGATTCACGCAATCACGCATCGACAGCCGCACCCTTAGCCAGGTGAACCGCACATCCTGGCCGGTGTCACTTCAGATGTCGCTTGAATCAGGCTCATTCACGTTTGCAGCCGTCATGGCAGGATGGCTTGGCGCCGTGAGCCTTGCCTCGTTCCAGATCATCGTCATCACCGGCACACTCGGGTTCTGCATATATTACAGTCTCGGAAGCGCCGTGTCGGTCCTTGTGTCCAACCATGCGGGACTCAGCGACAACGATGGTATGCGTCACGTGGCATTCGCCGGTTACCACATCATGCTCACTCTCGCCACCATCTCGTCGCTCATCTTCATCTTTTTTGAAAAAGACATGATCCTCGCCTTCACCGAAGACAAGGAGGTCATCGCTGCCACAATGACTCTGATAGTGCCACTGGTTCTTTATCAGCTCGGAGATGCCACCCAGATAAATTTCGCCAATGCACTGCGCGGCACCTCAAATGTGATGCCAATGACATGGATCGCGTTCGTATGCTATGTTGTAGTCGGCATACCTGCTACATATATGCTCGGATTTCCTGCCGGACTCGGCACCTATGGCATCATACTCAGCTTTTCAGCCAGCTTATTTCTCGCCGCCGGACTATTCCTGTTCTTTTTCCTCAAATCAACGCGGAAAAAAGCATAGGGAATAAGCATAATCACGCAAATAATTACCCCCGCTTATCTTTTTTCCGATATTTCTTTATATATTTGCCAAATAACTTAGCAATAATATTTATATGGACTTCGCTAAAAAATGCTATAAAGTATTTGCTGACACGACATCACTCTATCACCTTTATGATGATGTCGACGCAATAGTCGCCAACCCCTATCCCGCCGACACCATCGACCACACCCTTTTCGCAAAGAACTGGATCGATGCCGTGCAGTGGCACCTTGAGGATATAATACGCGATCCGAATATCGACCCCGTAGCAGCTCTTGCATTGAAGCGCCGCATCGACCGTTCCAATCAGGACCGCACCGACATGGTGGAGGAGATCGACACATATTTCCGCGAAAAATATGCCGATGTGAAGCCTCTGCCCGACGCTACCATCAACACCGAAAGCCCCGCATGGGCACTCGACCGACTCTCGATCCTCGCACTTAAGATATACCACATGGAGGCGGAAGTGAAACGCACCGACGCCACTCCCGAACATATAGCCCGCTGCCAGGCTAAACTGAACGTGCTTCTCGAACAGCGTGAAGACCTCACCACAGCTATCGACCAGCTTCTTGAGGATATAGCCGCCGGCAGAAAATACATGAAAGTCTACCGACAAATGAAAATGTACAACGACCCGGCGACAAATCCGGTTCTTTATGGGCAAAAGTAGCGAAATACCGCGTAATGTGCTGATATGCCGTTTTTCGGCGCTCGGCGATGTCGCCATGTCGATTCCGGTGGTCTATTCGGTGTGCCGGGCAAATCCCGACACACGCTTTATCTACATCACCAAGCCGGTGCAGCAATCACTCTTCGTGAATGCGCCCGAAAACCTCATCGTGCGTGGTGTGGATGTAAAGAACAAATACAAGGGAGTGCTCGGTCTGCGCCGTCTTCTCAATGAACTCAGGAAGGAATATTCGATCGACGCGCTTGTGGATCTCCATGAGGTACTGCGCACACGCATCATCGCATTTTTCTGCCTGATGCACGGCATAAGACTAAGCGTGATACGCAAAGGAAGAATCAACAAGCGCGCGCTCACACGCTCACGCAACAAAGTCATGCTTCCACTGCTGTCGTCACGCGCCCGCTACCGTGAGGTGTTCTATCGCCTCGGGTTCAACATGGAGCAGAACTTCAACGGGCTCTACGGATCAGGCAAAGGCGATCCGGCACTATTTTCCGAGATCACCCCTCCCAAGCAGAATGGCGAGCAGTGGATAGGCATCGCGCCATTTGCCCAGCACAAAGGCAAGATTTATCCGCCCGAGATGATGGAAAAAGTGGTAGCCGAGATGTCGACCCGCCCGGCAACAAAGATATTCCTGTTTGGCGGCGGCGAAAAAGAGCGGGAGATTCTTGGAGCATGGGCTGCGAAATATCCCAACGTGACAAGCGTCGCCGACAAGCGCCACGGATTTCCCGTAGAGCTTTCCCTCCTGAGCCATCTCGACATAATGGTGTCGATGGACTCGGCAAATATGCACCTTGCCTCGCTTGTCCATGTGAGAGTCGTCAGCATCTGGGGGGCTACCCACCCCTACTGCGGCTTCAAAGGCTACCAGCAGAAAGAGAGCGACATAATCCAATTGTCAATGACTTGCCGTCCATGCTCAGTGTTTGGCAACAAACCGTGTCTGCGCGGCGACTATTTGTGCCTCACCGGCATAAATCCTCAGGTGATAATCAACAAAATCACCTCTATCCTCAATCAAAAAGCTGATGGAAGATAACTTCGACATAAGAGCATCCCGCGAACGACGCGACAACGACAATGATTTTGAAAAAGCTTTACGTCCAGCCGAATTTGACTCATTCAGCGGTCAAGAGAAGATCATAGAGAATCTTAAAGTCTTTGTTGCAGCGGCAAAAATACGAGGCGAATCGCTTGACCACGTGCTTCTTCACGGTCCTCCAGGACTGGGAAAAACCACCTTGTCGCAAATTATCGCCAACGAACTCGGCGTAGGGTTTAAAATCACCTCAGGACCGGTGCTCGACAAGCCCGGCGACCTTGCCGGAATACTCACATCGCTCGAAGAGAACGATGTGCTTTTCATCGATGAAATCCATCGGTTAAGCCCCATCGTGGAGGAATATCTGTATTCAGCGATGGAGGACTACCGCATCGACATCATGATCGACAAGGGTCCCGGCGCCCGCTCGGTGCAGCTGAGCCTCTCCCCTTTCACCCTCATCGGCGCCACCACCCGCAGTGGCTTGCTCACATCGCCGTTGCGAGCGCGTTTCGGCATAAACTGCCACTTGGAGTATTATGACCACGAGATTCTCGAACGCATCATCCTCAGGTCATCGGGACTGCTGGGCATAAAATGCACCGCTGAAGCCGCTCATGAGATAGCTATGCGCAGCCGAGGCACACCACGTATTGCCAACGCGCTTCTGCGACGGGTGCGCGACTTCGCTCAGGTCAAAGGCACGGGCATCATAGAACCCGAAATCACGCGGTTCGCCCTCAATGCCCTCAACATCGACCGCTACGGGCTTGACGAGATTGACAACAAGATACTCACAACGATAATCACAAAATTCAAGGGTGGTCCCGTGGGGCTTTCCACCATCGCCACGGCTCTTGGCGAAGATCCCGGCACAATCGAGGAGGTATACGAACCGTTCCTCATAAAAGAGGGCTTCATCAAGCGCACACCGCGCGGACGCGAAGTGACTGAACTCGCTTTCTCTCACCTCGGACACTCGATAGAAGGACGCGGATCATCACTGTTTGAATAAATTAAACACCCTCTTATGGCGGGAATTAAAAGTTTAGCTAAAGATACCGCAATATATGGCTTGAGCAGCATCATAGGACGCTTCCTCAACTGGTGTCTCGTGCCTCTGTACACACAAGTGTTCGCTCCGGCGGAATACGGCGTAGTCATCTACATCTATTCCATCGTGGCGATAGCACTCATCATCCTCACCTACGGGATGGAGACCGGATTCTTCCGCTTCACCAACCACGAGCGTTACACCGATCCCGGCGAGGTCTACTCAACATCGCTCATCTCCCTTGCCACCACCTCGACAGTGTTTTTCCTGTTGGTTCTGCTGTTTCTCGGACCGGTGTCAACGGCAATGCAGTGCACGGGGCATGAATCCTACGTGTGGCTCATGGCGCTTGCGGTGGCGATCGACGCTTACACATCGATACCGTTCGCCTATCTCCGCTACAAGAAAATGCCCCTGAAATTTGCCGGACTGAAGCTCATCAACATCGGACTCAATATCGGGCTCAACCTGTTTTTCATACTGCTGTGCCCGTGGCTATGGAAAACAGCTCCCGAGACAATCTCCTGGTTCTATAACCCTGATTTCGGCATAGGCTACATATTCCTCGCCAACCTCATCGCATCGGCAGTGACACTGCTCACCCTCCTTCCTTACATAGTGCACGTGCCTATGCGGTTCAACCGTTCCCTGCTGCGTGAGATGCTTCAATACTCATTTCCGTTGCTCATTCTCGGAATCGCAGGAATAATGAACCAGACCATCTACACCATACTCTATCCCCTTCTTGTCCCCGACCATGCCGAAGCGATGGAGGGGCTCGGCATCTATGGCGCCAACTACAAGATAGCAATCGTCATGGTGATGTTCATACAGGCATTCCGATTTGCCTACGAGCCTTTCATCTTCGCCCAAAACAAGGAGCGTGGTGACAATAAGCTGCAAGCCTACAGCGATGCGATGAAATACTTTGTGATATTTGCCCTGCTCATATTCCTCGGAGTGATGTTCTACCTCGACATACTCAAATACTTCATCTCCTCCCACTATTTCTCGGGATTGAAAGTGGTGCCTGTCATCATGCTTGCCGAACTCTTTTTCGGCATCTTCTTCAATCTCTCGCTGTGGTACAAGCTCACCGACAAGACCGTGTGGGGAATGTGGTTCTCACTGCTCGGACTTGCCATAACAGTAGCGCTCAACGTGATTCTCGTTCCGGTGATGGGCTATATGGGGTGTGCCATAGCCGCCTTAGCCTGCTATTTCACGATGATGGCTGCAAGCTATCTCATAGGACGCGTGAAATACCCTATCGACTATCATCCACGCCGACTGCTGCTGTATTTTGGCATAGCCGCAATCCTGTATGCCGCAGCAATCGCGGCACACACCCCTTGGGAGTGGTTCAACTACATATTCCGGGCACTGCTCATCGGTGCATATCTCATGGCTGTGTGCCGAATAGAGCATATAACATTGCGGCAATTCATACCCCGAAAATCAGCATAGCTCTCCCCTGCCGGAATTTCAGAATCCACCATGTAGCAACAATCCGATTTCAATTTGTTATATAACCAAATATTCATAAATACGACATATTATGGACCTCACGAAATATCAGCAGCTCTCAGCCCGACTCAGCAAATTCAAAAGCAGCCTCATCGGTTATTTCGACCTCTCCGACTTCCTCATTCCTCAAGCCGATGCAGAAACGGCAATACGCGAGGGTGTGTCATTCCGAGGCATAAACATAATAATCCTCATCGTCGCTATCTTCATCGCCTCGCTGGGGCTTAACACCAACTCCACTGCCGTCATCATAGGCGCCATGTTGATATCCCCGCTCATGGGACCTATAATCGGCATAGGGCTCGCTGTAGGCGTTCATGATTTCGACCTGTTGAAACGCTCATTCCGCAACCTCATGATGGCTACGATATTCAGTGTCGCCACCTCATGCCTTTATTTCCTCATCTCCCCTGTCAATGAAGCCCACAGCGAACTTCTCGCACGCACGTCGCCCACCATCTACGACGTGTTCATCGGTTTCTTCGGCGGTGCCGCCGGAATCCTTGCCATAGGCAGCAAGATGAAGGGCAACGTCATTCCCGGAGTGGCAATAGCCACCGCCCTTATGCCACCGCTATGTACCGTGGGATATGGTCTCGCCACATGGCAGATGAGTTACTTCTTCGGCGCGCTTTACCTGTTTTTCATAAATTCGGTATTCATAGCCTGTGCCACCACTGTGGGAGTGAAGCTCATGAAATATTCGCTTCATGACTTCTCCAATCCAGAGAGAGCCCGCAAGGTGCGCAATCTCATATACACCATCGCCATCCTCACCATGATTCCCGCCGCATATCTCACCTTCAATATGCTTCAGGAGAATAATTTCAAATCCAATTGCGAGAGATTTGTGGATGACGAGTTCAATTTCGACGGCACACAAGTGCTCAATTACAAGCCGGTGTTCAGCCGCAACTCAAAGAGTCTCACCGTGTCACTTGTGGGCAAAGCGCTTCCCAAAGACTCCCTGATGCTCGCTTTGACCGACAAGCTCCCCGAATACAACCTCGGAGGCACACGTCTGCGCATCATCCAGGGCGACGCTTCGTCGGGCAATGTCGACATGACGCAGGTCACCTCAGGAATGCTGCGTGATATGTATCAGGTGACACAAGCCACCATATCGCGGCAGCAAGCCACCATTGACTCCCTTAAAACAGCCTGTGCCGAGATGGCTCTCAATGACTCGGCGAGCGCCGTCATAGCTCCCGAGATAAAGGTTTTGTTTCCGGAAGTCAAGGATATAGCCGTGACCCGCGGAATAGTGAGCAACATACAGAACAACAGGCTCGATACACTCAACATAGCGCTTGTGCAATACAGCCGCGCGATGAGCCGCCAGCAAAGCGACCGCTTCAAAGCCTATCTTGAAGCCCGATTGAAAAAACACGACATCACTATCGTATCCACCACTGTAATAGGATCTAAATAACTGAATGATGAAACGATACCTGCTATTCGCTCCGCTCACCTACTGCTACCCTATCCTTCGTCCCGTGCAGGAGGAGATACGCCGTCGCGGCGATGAAGTGGCATGGTATATAGGCGATGGTCCCGACCTGCTTCTCCCCGATGAGAGAAAGCTCTCATCCGTGCAGGAAGCGATTGAATATAATCCGATAGCCTCTCTAACCGCCGCCAACTATCTCCCTGACTATCTTCCAGGCGTAAAAGTGGAACTATTCCATGGTTATCCCATCACCAAGCGTCCCAACCATCCCGGCAGCCAATTTGCAATAAGAGGATGGTTTGACATATACTGCACACAGGGTTCTTCAGGAACCCCGGTGTTTGAACGCAACGCCGCCAAGCTCGGTTTTTTCAAAGTCTATGAGACCGGCTGGACCAAAGCCGACATATATGCATCGCCCGAAAAGCAAAAACTGCCTGTCAACAGCCGTCCTACAATAGTCTACTCCTCGACATTCACTCAGGGAATCACCTCGACAGGAATACTGTTTGACACCATCAGGAAGATGGTGGAATCCCGTCGCTGGAACTGGCTGTTCACATTCCATCCCAAACTTGACGAGGAAACGAAGAACCGCTACAAGCAGCTTGCCGAGGAGAATGAGAACGCCGAGTATTATGACGGAAGCAACAACCCCGACTTTATAGCACGAGCCGATGTGATGCTGTGCGACAGTTCATCAATCATCACTGAGTTCATGCTCATGAACCGCCCTGTGGTAACATTCCGCAACACGAATCCCGGACAGCATCTCATCGATGTAACCTCGACTGACGAGATTGAGCCGGCTCTTGAAAAAGCCCTGACGCGTCCTGAGCCGCTTATGAAGGCGATAAAGCAATATACCGGATACCACGAGGGGCATCTCGATGGAAAGGCATCAAGCCGCGTGCTGGATGCGATAGACGATTTCATATCCACAGGACACAAAAGTCTCACCCGCCGCAAGCCGCTCAATCTGGTGCGACGCATCAAAATGCGCCGTGCCACAGGCTATCCGTGGTGGAAAGGGCTGTTTTTGAGTCGAGAATCGTGAATTGAGAATCGTGAGTCGAGAATTGAGAATGGAGAGTTGAGAATGGAGAATTGGGAATGGAGGTGTGCACGGTTTCTTATGTCATTGTGCGGATAAATGCCTGATAAGGCGTTGCTTATGCATAGCCGGGCACGTGAGCCGCAGGCGAGCGGTGCCCGGACAGCTCCATCCACGGATCATCTCTGCAAAGAGATGCCCTGCACCCTTTAGGTCACTCTTTGCAGTGTGCGATGCCGGGATATTTTGAAATTCCCACTATTTTGATGCTTTTAAAGCCTCCTCATAGACTTTCAGGTAACAGGATGATGCAACACCCTCTGAATATGTTTCGACGGCGTAGCAGCGTGCATTATGCGACACATTGTCATAATCGGCGGTAGTTATTCCCCACACAATGCCTTCGGCAAGATCGGATGCCGATTTATATTCGGCGATATAGCCGTTATGCAGATGTTCTATCATCTGAGGTATTCCCCCAACATTAAAGCCCACGCAGGGAGTTCCGCATGACATTGCCTCGACAATGGTGTTGGGAAGATTATCCTGCAATGACGGTGTGACAAAAAGATCCACGGCATTATATACCTCGGCGAGCTTAGTCTCATCGTTAATATAATTCATCTCATAGATGGGAAACGGAAACATCTGCGCCAAGCGGTCATCCTTTTTACCGAAAACAACTACGCCGAGATTCTTCCCCACTTCAGGCGACTGCTCCCATATCTGCCGGCAAGCCGAAGCAAGGTAATCTACCCCTTTGCGCTTGTCGCTCACTTTCATCGAGCCAAAGAGCAGGAGTTTCTTGTCCTGCGGCAGTCCGAGCTTGTCACGCATCGCCTTGCGGTCGGCTGGACAGAACACCGATGTGTCAATGGCATTAGGAATATTGGTGATCATCATGCCTTTCAATATCGAACTCTTGCGAGCTTGCTGCTCAAGCCAGCGGCTGCACGCCACGCAATATATGCGGCGACCGGAATATTGCACGGCATATTTTTTTTGAAATACCCTGTAGGACAGATCCTTTTTGCCAGGATGCTGCAATTGAGGGCAATCATGGCAACAGTCGGAATATTTCATGCAATCACCGGAATAATGGCATATACCGGTGAACGCCCACATATCGTGCATGGTCCACACAACCGGCTTTCCGGAGTCGATGATGGCACGGATATCATTGAGCGACAAAAAGCCCTGATTCACCCAGTGGAGATGAATCACATCAGCTTCCTTAAACAGGTCAAGACGGGTAATGTCGGTTCCGGTGTTGGCGATGTCAACACCAAACAGATTCTTTTTGCTGAACCGGTTGTTGAGCCATATCACCAACCTCTCGCGAAGGAATTGCCATTTCAACTTCATCCCCCCATTGAGCTGAGTCACAAAAGGGTCATCAGACTTCTTGTCGCGCACCAGCATCCTTGCGTCCACACCATTGTTGCGCAACGCTCTGAACAAACGGAATGCAGCGATGGCGGCACCACCCGTGCGATCGGAAGTATTAACTATCAGAACCTTCATTTTCCATGGTCTTTATAGTGGAGCCAGACCGGCAATGAGCGACAGCAGCCTCTCCCGGCTGTACAATTTCAGAAGTATGTCACGGTTTTTCCTGCGTGACTCCTCATCGAGAGGGGTGTCAAGCTCCTCCTGAGTAAGCGACTCGATGTCAAATACCTTCAACCCTTTGGAGCACGCCCATTCATATACAGGGTTGGAGCGGCACAAAAACACCTTTGCTCCAAGATATACCACGATCAGCACATTTCCTATCGCCTCTTGCCTAAGATTTCCAAAAAACGCATACCCGGTAGAGGATTGCAGCAGATTGTACTTGTCAAGTGGCATAAATTCCATGAGAGGATCGAAGTTGTCTCCGAGGAGCTTATGTCCCGTGGCACACACCTCCTTTATATACTCGGGATTACCATTGTAGCTCAAGGGGACTGTCACTTTGCGTGAACCGAGATCAAACCGTGACAGAATGTCAAACACGTACTGGTGATTATTAGTAGTCGATGCCGAATTTCCCACCATAATGCCATTGCCGTTGGTCGAGGAATTCATCAATTCCTTTCCAAGAATCACATCTATGGGATAATAGAAGAAATCCAGCCATCTCTTTCCGCTCAACTGCGGATAGTATTTTACCAAATAGTCATAGTCATTATCGGTTGTATCGGTAACGATACAATCGACTTTATTCAGAATAAAGTCGATATTGCGTTGAGCCTTACGGCGTTTCACCCAACGGCTGAAAAAACCAATCTTTTTCGCCGCTCCCCATGTGCCGTCAGCAAACAATCGGAACCCTTTGGGGGCAAGCAACTTATTATATAAATCGGCACCCCATATAATCCAATAGACCGTGGAACGTGAGGTATCGATTTTATTTATCAAATTCATCTTGTGACGATTGAGATAGTGGATATAGACCGCATCAAAGCTCCCGTCCTGATAGTTTTCATAAAACTCACGTGTCGAGATCACCCTCTCACGGCGTTCCACCCACTTGAACTCGGATTTCTTTGTATCGACCACCCAAAGGTTGTCGCCGGGAAATACTTGTTCAAACATATCAATCGTGCGATTGATAATCTTCTCGTCATTTACAAGATGCAGTTTCATGTATTCTCGTGATAAAATTCCTTGACAGCATTGATAACTCTATCAATCTCCTGAGGCTGCAAAGCCTTGAACATAGGCAATCTCAACAAGTGGTCGGTATACTTGTCGGCTTCCGGCAGATCGGCTTTATCCCATCCTTGTTTCTGAGCATATACACTCTTGTGAAGACTCAGATAATGGAATACTGAACTTATGCCACGTTCTTTAAGGAAGGCTATGAGAGATGAGCGCTCGGCAAGCGACCGGCAGATAATGAAGAAGGCATGACCATTATTGGTAGCATAGTCGGGAATTATGGGTAGCTGTATCTGATCCACTTCTTTCAAACCCTCATAATATGCGTTCCAATGCGATTTACGTGCATCCTGTATATCCTTAATATGTTCAATCTGTGCCCAAAGGAAAGCGCTGACGTATTCAGCGGGCAAAAATGAAGAACCGGTATCTACCCAACCGTATTTATTCACTTCGCCACGGAAAAATTCGGCACGGTTGGTGCCCTTTTCCCACAACATTTCGGCACGCTTCACAAAACGGTCGTCATTTATGGCAAGCAGTCCGCCCTCACCACATTGCACA
The DNA here is from genome assembly GCA_023663655.1 of Lachnospiraceae bacterium. Classification (GTDB taxonomy): domain Bacteria; phylum Bacteroidota; class Bacteroidia; order Bacteroidales; family Muribaculaceae; genus Muribaculum. The sequence continues at coordinate 86,806 of JAMPGZ010000002.1, read as the reverse complement.
TTCTTAGTTTCATGAAACGAGAATGCGGCAAGATGCCCTATACTTCCAAGGGGCTTACCTTTATAGAAGCTGTCAATGCCCTGAGCAGCATCCTCTATCACAATAAGATTATGACGTGAAGCAATATCCATTATGCGGTCCATGTCGCAAGCAATTCCTGCATAATGCACCGGCACAATTGCCTTTGTTCGCGGAGTAATCAAACTTTCTATCTTTTCCGGATCAATATCCGGGCTGTTGGCACAACTGTCAGCAAACACCACCGTGGCTCCTTGTCTTGAGAATGCCAAAGCCGATGACACGAATGTGTAGGATGGCACTATAACCTCATCGCCCGGTCCAATATCGGCGAGTAGGGCGCACATTTCAAGCGCATCGGTACACGAGGTAGTCAACAAGCATTTTTTAGAACCTAATGTATGCTCGAAATAATCTTGACACCGCTTGGTGAATGGACCGTTGCCGCAAGTTTTGCCTGCGGATATACATTCATGCATATTTTTTTCCTCAAAGCCGGTGAACCACACCTTATTGAATGGGATATTATTCATAATAATTTTACCACAATTGTTTCAACAAACAAAAATAGTAATATTAATTGAGAATTGAAAGTCGAGAATGGAAAATGGAAAATGGAAATTGGAAAATGGAAAATGGGGAATGGAGAATTGAAAATGGAGATACCTTTGCGGTGGTGATGTTTCAGAATAGATTCCCAATTCTCCATTCCCCATTCTCAATTCTCAATTCCCCGCATAAAAAAGGCTGCGTCAAATGAAGCAGCCTTTTGTGTGATGATTGGTGAGTTATTTCTTGGTTACGCGTACCCAGTCGATGTCAAGCCAACCGCTGTCGTTGCTCACCCATGGACGGGTGCAGAAGAGACCGAATTTCGCTCCGATCCAGTGTCCTTCCTTGACGTTCAGCGTAGAGCCGAAGTCCACAAACTTTTTGCCGTCGCGGCTGTAGGAGAATGTAGCCTCAGCCTTGTAGTCGGGTTTCTGTGTGGGTTTCTTTACGCCTACACGCTTGATTTTGGCACGGAGATAAATCACACCTGAAGTTTTGTCGTCGGTGAGTTTCACGGCTGCTCCATCTGTTTCCTTGCCACCCTTGTTGGCGTTTGTGCAAGTTGTCTCAACCAGATATATGCCATCGGCACGGGCTTCCAGAGCGAGGGCTTCGTAGTTGTAGCCGGCAACTATGATACCGGCCTTTTCGCCAACTTGCATTTTGCCGTTTTTCAGCGCGGGAGCAAATTCAACCTTTGCGGTGAAAGTGAAGTCCTCAGCCGGGAATTTCTGCAAAAGAAGGTTGGGGCAGTCATAGAGTCTCTTTGCATCGGGAGTGTTGTGGGAGAAGAGTCTTAATTTTGAAGCGGCTCCATCGGCGAAGTACCACAATGCCGAGGGGTTTCCTTTCCATTGCCATTGCAATCCAAGTTTGTTGGAGTCAAACTCGTCGCTTTCCACCGGATTTACTGCTGGATATGTTTTGCCCACATTAGGCTTGCGGTATTTCTTCACCGGAACACCTCTGCCGTCACCGTCGGGATCCTCTCCGATCACAGGCCATCCGTCCTCGTTCCATTTCATAGGCTGAAGGAGCACCACACGTCCATAAGGACCTTTGTCCTGGAAGTGCACAAACCAGTCCTCTTTGCCGTCGGGGGTGTCTACCCATCCGCCCTGGTGAGGTCCGTTGATGTCGGTGTCGCCCTGTTCCATCACGTTGCGGGTCTCGTAGGGTCCCCAGATATCTTTTGATCGAAGCACTTCCTGCCATCCGGTAGCCACACCTCCCGAGGGTGAGAAGATGTAATACCATCCGTCCTTCTTATAGATTTTGGCACCTTCGATAGTGGGATTGTCGATATGTCCGTCATAGATGATGCGGTCTTGTCCTATGGTCTTGGTTCCGTCGGGGGTCATCTCGATCATGCCGAGGATGCTCTTCACGCCTGCGCGGCTGCCGGCATATCCGTGGGCGATATAGGCACGTCCGTCCTCATCCCATATAGGACAAGTGTCGATAATACCTTTTGCTGCATGGACAAGCACCGGAGCTTCCCACGGACCTGCCGGATTCTTGGTCTTGACCATGATTATACCGATATCGGGGTCGCCGTAGTAGATGTAGTACTCGCCGTTGTGGTAACGTATAGCGGGAGCCCACACGGCACCGCCATGATTGGGGTCGGGCACGAACTGAGCATACTCAGGCATCTCGGCGATGGCGTGACCTATTAGCTTCCAGTTCACGAGATCCTTGGAGTGGAGTATCGGAAGTCCGGGAATGTCGCAGAAGCTTGATGCTGTCATGTAGTAGTCATCGCCGACGCGGATTAAGTCGGGGTCGGAATAGTCGGCGTTGATGATAGGGTTGATGTAACTTCCGTTGCCGAGGTCAGGATTCCAAGTTTCGGATACCTGAGCGGACAACGGCTGCATTGCCGAGCATAAAGCTGTGGCAACGATCAAAAGATGTTTCTTCCCTGATAAGGAGGAAACCAACTGTTTTAGTTGACTGTTCATTTTTTTGATATGATTGGTTTTGGTTAGTTTTTCGGGTTGCGTCATGGTATAATCATTGTTTTTACGTGGCTCTGTCGAGTATGGTAATAATATTGCAAAAATAAGAATAAATTGCATATAATAAAAGTCTTATTGTAAAAAAGATGAAAAGGAGTTGGAGAAATAGGTGAAAATTCGTAACTTTGTTACAAACCATAAGTCTAAACCGATGCGACCAATCATTTTATTTCTCATCACGCTGTTTTCAGGTGCGTTTCTGTCGGCTCAGGTTGTCTCCTGGGGCGATCAAGGCAACGGCACTTACATCAATCCCATTCTTAACGCCGATTATTCCGACCCCGACGTTATTCGCGTAGGCAACAAATATTACCTCGTTTGCTCCGAGTTTCATTTCATGGGGATGCCTGTCCTCGAATCGGACGATCTTGTGAACTGGCACATAATCGGCAACGTGTATGATGCTCTTGAATACCCCGAATATGGCAAGATGAAGCGATATGCCGGCGGTTCTTGGGCTCCGGCTATAAGATACCACAACGGACTTTTTTATGTATATTTCTGCACTCCTCACGAGGGACTGTTCATGTCGACGGCTACTGACCCGGCAGGACCGTGGTCGGCGTTGCACTGCGTGAAAAGCGTGGCAAAGTGGGAGGATCCGTGTCCTTTCTGGGATGAGGATGGTAAAGCTTATCTGGGACGGAGCCAGCATGGAGCCGGACCGATCATAATCCACCGTATGTCGGACGACGGCAAAGAACTGCTTGATGACGGCGTGACGGTCTACACCGGTCCTGTAGCCGAAGGTACCAAAATTCACAAGTTCAACGACTATTATTACCTCAGTATTCCTGAAGGTGGCGTGGGAGAAGGGTGGCAGACAGTGCTGCGATCGAAAAACATTTATGGACCCTACGAGAAAAAAGTGGTGCTTGAAACCGGTTCCACCGATGTCAACGGTCCTCATCAAGGCGCTTTGGTCGATACTCCCGACGGCGAGTGGTGGTTCCTGCATTTCCAGAAAACCGAGAGCTTGGGTCGTGTGGCTCATCTGCAACCGGTGGTGTGGAAGGATGGCTTCCCGGAAATCGGCGTTGACATTGACCGCAACGGAATAGGGGAGCCTGTTAAGGTGTGGACTAAACCGAGTGTGCCGGTTAATGCCAAGATTGAACGTCCGGCATCATCCGATGAATTCAACGAGGGAAAGCTCGGCTTGCAATGGCGTGCCAATCACCGTTTCTATCGCGACAACATAAGCTTTGAAAAGAAGCCCGGTCACATAACTCTCACGGCGATGAAGGGCGACTCGCTGCGCAACGCCCGCAACACTATCGTGCAAAAGGCGATGGGCTATCGTGGCGATGCCGTGATGAGGCTCGACGCATCGAAAATGATTGACGGGCAACGTGCCGGATTTGCCACGTTGAGCAAGCGATTCATCGGTGCCGGAGTGGAGAAGGAGGGTAAAGACCTATATATCTATGTGGAAAACGGCGGAAAGGCTGTGCGTCACGGCAAACTTAAAGGAAATGTGGTCTATATCAAAGCCGAACTTGATGCAGTGAAGAATGAAAACCGATTCCTATATAGCATTGACGGAAAGAATTTTACTGCGATAGGGGAGCCTTTCGCCTTGAACTTCGGATTCTGGAAGGGTCCTCACATAGGCTTATTCTCTTATAACACCGTCGACGATGGGGGAGACGCGGCTTTTGACTGGTTCCGATATAACTACGAATAATTAACAGTAATCAAATAATACCACGATGAATTTAACTAAATCTATTCTTGCGGGGATTATGGCTATTGCAGGAGCAGGGATGCTCGGAGCGCAACCGTTCCCTTACCAAAATCCTGATTTGTCGGCAGAGGAACGTGCTGCCGACTTGTGCTCACGTCTAACTCTCGAAGAGAAAGTGTCGTTGATGATGAACACCTCGCCGGCGATTCCCCGACTGGGCATTCCGCAATTTGACTGGTGGAGTGAGGCGCTTCACGGAGTGGGCCGCAACGGGCTAAGCACGGTTTTTCCTTCATGCATAGGCATGGCGTGCTCGTTTGACAACGGATTGATCGAAGAGGTGTTTACAGCGGTGAGTGACGAAGCGCGCGCCAAAAACACTATTGCCCGTAAAAACGGCACTGTGGGTAAATACAAGAGCCTTTCGTTCTGGACTCCCAACATCAATATATTCCGCGATCCGCGTTGGGGTAGAGGTCAGGAGACTTATGGCGAGGACCCCTATATGAACGGCTTGATGGGCAAGACTGTGGTCAAGGCGCTTCAGGGCGGCGAAGGGAACAAATATTACAAACTTCATGCTTGCGCGAAGCACTATGCGGTACATAGCGGTCCTGAGAAGACCCGTCACAGCTTTGACATCAACGATCTGCCTGAGCGTGACCTGTGGGAGACCTATCTGCCGGCGTTCAAAGAGCTTGTGCAGAATGCCGATGTACAGCAGGTGATGTGCGCCTACCAGCGTTTCGACGGCGAGCCTTGCTGTGGCAGTAACCAGTTGCTCCAGCAGATACTCCGCGACAAGTGGGGATTTGAAGGGCTTGTGGTGAGCGACTGCGGAGCGATTTCTGATTTCTGGCGCGAAGGAAGGCACGGAGTGTCGAAAGATGCCGCTGCGGCTTCGGCTATGGGCGTGTTGAGCGGCACCGATGTGGAGTGTGGCAGCAACTACAAGAAGTTGCCCGAGGCGGTGCGTCGCGGTGATATTTCGGAAGCCGATATCGATGTGAGCGTTAAGCGTCTGCTGAAAGGGCGTTTTGAACTTGGCGACCTCGATCCCGACGACATCGTGGAATGGACCAAGATACCGGAGAGTGTCATTGCGTCGCCCAAACACAAGGCTATCGCCCGCAAGATGGCGCAGGAGCAGATGGTGCTTCTTAAAAACAACGGCATCCTGCCGCTTGCCAAGGATGTGTCACGGGTGATGGTGATGGGTCCTAATGCTGCCGACTCCACGATGCTGTGGGGAATATATTACGGACAGCCGTCCCACACAGTGACTGTGCTTGAAGGTATCACCGACAAGGTGGGCGACATTGCCTACACCAAGGGATGCGAGATTACCGCTATGACTGAGACCCGCAGCATTTTTGACCGTCTTGCGGCTCCCGACGGCAAGCCGGGGTTGCGTGCCGAGTTCTGGAATAATATCGACATGGCGGGCGATCCGGTGGCAGTGGTGAATTGCACCAGTCCCGTAAGCCTTGACAACGGCGGCAACACGGCATTTGCTCCCGGAGTGAATATTTCCGATTTTTCTGTGAAGATGACCGGTTCGTTTGTTGCTGATGCCGATGAGACTCTTGATGTCGTTTTTAACAACGACGAGGCCGGCAAGATACTGGTGAACGGCAAAACCATTCACGACCGTTGGAACAGCCATGATCCCTTTGACTTCCGCACCTTTAAACTGAATGTCGAAAAGGGCAAGAAATATGACCTTGAGTTTTACTATAAACATCGTGACGGCGATGCAACACTCAGCATTGATGTGGCACGCAACGCTCCGGTGACCCCCGCTGAGATTGTGGCACGTGCCGCCGACAAGGATGTGATTATATTTGTGGGTGGCATCTCGCCCAACCTTGAGAGGGAAGAGGCGCGTGTGACCGAACCAGGATTTGACAACGGCGACCGCACGAGCATCGAGCTTCCGGCTGTTCAGCGTGAGATTCTTCAGGCTCTCCATGACGCAGGCAAGAAAATCGTGTTTGTGAACTGTAGCGGAAGCGCGGTCGCTCTCACTCCCGAAGATGGCATCTGCGACGCTATACTTCAGGCATGGTATGCCGGCGAACAGGGCGGACACGCTGTTGCCGATGTGATATTCGGCGATTACAACCCTTCTGGCAAGCTGGCTGTGACTTTCTACAAGGATGATGCACAGCTTCCTCCATTCGATGAATACCGCATGGCAGGACGCACCTACCGCTATCTTCACGATGAGCCGCTTTATCCGTTTGGACACGGTTTGAGCTATACCACCTACAAATATGGCAAACCGAGTTATAAGAACGGCAAGGTGACCGTTGAGGTGAAGAATACCGGTAAAACCGATGGTACGGAAATCGTTCAGGTCTACGTGCGTCGTCCCGCCGACACCGCCGGTCCCGTAAAGACTTTGCGTGCCTACGAACGTGTGGATCTTAAAGTCGGTGAAAGCAAGAAAGTGGAGATCGACTTCCCCCGCGACCGTTTTGAGGTGTGGGACGCGTCGGCTCACGAGATGCGTGTCATCCCCGGTAAATATGAGCTTATGGTGGGACCTTCAAGCGTTGACTATTCCACCGTTACGGTTAAAATATGATTGTAGATTTAGATATGAGTCTGTTGAGAAACAAGCTCTAATGTGCAGGGCATGAATCCGTCGAGGTTCATGCCCTTTTTGATTTTGCAGTTATTTGATACAGAATTTTGAATATTTGGTTCAATATTCGTATATGACAGGAGAGTTGATTGTGTAACTTTGCCATAATCATAATTAATCCTTATAAATGACTGACCGATGAACCGAATTTTTCTGATAAGTCTCAGCCTGTTGTTCTGTGCTGTGTGTGGCGCGCGGGAGTTTGTGCATCCAGGATTGCTTCATTCCGCTTCCGATCTTGAATTCATGAGAGAGAAAGCTCTTTCCGGCGAAGAACCGTGGCAGAGCGCATGGAAGCAGTTGAAGGAATCTCCTGTAGCCTCACTTGACTACAAGCCGACACCATTTCCGGTGGTGTCCAATGGACCGTATAACCGTCCCAATATAGGAGGAAATGAGTTTGTGCGCGACGGCACGGCTGCTTACACCATGGCATTGCAATGGTATGTGGAGCGAGACTCTGCCTACGCCGAAAAAGCGATTGAGATATTCAATGCCTGGGCTTGCACACTCGACTCGGTGGTGAACCATAACCGCCAGTTGAAGGTGGGCACTGGAGGTGTGAAATATCTCAACGCCGCCGAGATTCTGAAATACACCTATCCCGCATGGAAGGAATCTGACCGCAAGGCTTTTGAGACGATGGTGATGGAGAAGCTGTATCCCGTGATAAAGGATTGGACTCCGCGTTATAATGGCAACTGGGATGCCGCCAACGGGCAGACTCTTCTCAGCATCGGGGTCTATTTTGACCGCGAAGATATTTTTGATGCCGCCTACAAGCAGATGGTCGATGGGGAGTCCAACGGAGCTATAAAGCACTATTTCATGGACAACGGACAGTGTCAGGAGAGCGGCAGAGACCAGCAGCACGTGCAGATGGGCATCGGCTATCTCGCAAATGCGGCAGAGATAGCATGGCATCAGGGGCTGGATCTGTATGGAGTGTTTGACAACCGTCTTTTCAAGGGGTTTGAATACACAGCTCGTTATATGTCGGGCGAGGATGTGCCTTATCAGCAGTATGTGACATGGTATGGACGCAAAGTGTTTGGCGACACGATCTCCGAAGGACAGCGCAACCGCGTTTTCCCGGTGTGGGAACGAGTCTACCGCCATTTCCACGGCAGAAAGGGTATGGATATGCCCTACACCCGCAAAATGATAGAAAAGAGCCGTCCCGAGGGTTCGGAAATCCATTCATTTGTCCCGTGGAGCACAGTCACCTGCGCCGATTTTCCTGATTGAAACAGCAATTAGATGTGATTTAACTCAAAAATTCAATAATTTATTTGTTGGATTGTAAAATAACCGCTAAATTTGCATCCAACAAATCGGGGTATTAGCTCATCTGGCTAGAGCGCGACACTGGCAGTGTCGAGGTGAGCGGTTCGAGTCCGCTATACTCCACAATCTAAGCTGAAAAATCAGCAAGTTGCAAGCACAACACCCAATTTTACACCCAAAGCGGTTAAATTTGGGTGTTTTTCTTTTCATTTAGGGGTGGGGGTGGAGTGAAATTTTAACTAAATTTTTGATGATGATATATTTTTTATTGTTAATTTTGTAAGTTCATCTAAATGATTAAGAATCAACCACTATCATGAAAAAGAAAATTATTGCTACGTGTGCATTGGGCTTGTCGCTTTTGACAGCAATGCCGGCATCGGCAGCCGATGAGTTGCTTGCCTTCCCCGGAGCGGAAGGATTCGGACGCTTCACTACCGGAGGCCGTGGAGGGGAAATCTACCATGTGACAAACTTGAATGACAGCGGCACAGGGTCACTGCGTGACGCTATCTCAAAATCCAACCGTATCATCGTGTTTGACGTGTCGGGTGTTATCAACCTGAAGTCACGTCTCGTGTTTAAAAGCAATCAGACTATCCTTGGACAAACAGCTCCGGGAGAGGGTATCCAGATATATGGCGACGGAGTGTCATTCTCCAACGCACATAATCTTATAGTACGTTACCTGAGAATACGTATGGGTGTCAGCGGTACAAGCGGCAAGGATGCGGCAGGAAGCGCCGACAGCACCCACGACCAGATATTTGACCACCTTTCAGTGCTGTGGGGAAAAGACGAGTGTTTCTCTGTAAGCAGCAACACCAAGGCAACAGGTCCGTCGAACATCACTATCCAGCATTCAATTATCGGTCAAGGTCTTCAGCCTCACTCTTGCGGAGGTCTTATACAGACCGACAATGGTGTGACTCTGTTCGGCAACCTTTATATCGAAAACAAGACCCGTAACCCGAAAGTAAAGGGTCTCAACCAGTTTGTCAACAATGTGCTTTACAACTGGGGTAGCGGCGCCGCATACAACATGGGGGGCGACAGTGCCGGCGACTCTTGGGCTGAAATCACCGACAACTGTTTCATAGCCGGTCCTTGGAAAGGCACAGCACCTCTCGTGGGCGGAAATGAAAACTTCAAGTTTGTAGGCAGCGGCAATTACTATGACAGTAACCGCAACGGTGTGCTCGACGGAGCACTATACACCGGCACCGGCGGCGGAGCGCAATTTGCTTCTATTGCAGAGCTTGAAGCTGCAGGAGCACCTAAGAAATTTCCTGAAATCACTTCACGCCTCACTCACGACAAAGCTCTTGAAAGAGTGATAGAAAGCGTCGGCGCTTCTCTTCCCGTGCGTGATGAGGTTGACCAGTATGTGATCGACGAGCTCGCCTCATTTGGTAAGCTTGGCAGCACAGGAGGTATCTCCACTGAAAAATCACTTCCCCACAAGGGTACCGGAACACTTTACGGAGGATACAAGCCTCTCGACTCTGACGGCGACGGCATACCCGATGAATGGGAAATAGCTAACGATCTCGATCCCAATGACGCTTCTGACGCGGCTAAGATTGCGGCAAACGGCTATGCAAATATCGAAAACTACGTGTTTACCATCGATGCCGCTTATCCTTATCTGAAGAATCCTACCGAAGTAAAATGCGTGAAGAACGAAAAAACCGCTCTTACTTTCGAGTGGAAAGATAACTCGGATAATGAAAAAGGATTTATCGTAGAGATTTCAACCGACAATAAGAATTTCACCGAGGCAGGACGCACCGGAGCCAATGAAACAAGTCTTAAGATTGAGAACCTTGAGAATGAAACCGTTTACTATTGCCGCGTGAGAGCTTTCGGTGACAATGATATCGTATCAGTCTACAGTCCGGTAGGTCAGTCAAAGACTGTCGACGAACCTTTCAAACCTGAAAAATCTATTCTTGTAGCTCCGGCAGAAGGAAGTGATGCTAAAGTTCTTGATGTCATGCTTCAATGGAAAAACAATACTCCTGAATATTTCGGAACCACTACCTACGATGTATATCTCGGCTTGGAAGAAGCTGATCTCCAATTGATAGCAGAAGGTGTCACCGAGACATCACTCAATCCCGGTGAACTGGAAGAAAACACCACCTACTATTGGTGCGTAGACGCAAGAAATGACATAGGCATGACACCAGGTGAAACATGGTCGTTCAAAGTGGTTCCCGGTGGAACACTCTTCTATACAGACTTCCACACCACTCCCGCTTCATACGCTGATTCTGAATGGGGTACCCAAAATGCAGGTGGACAGAAAGATATGATTGGAGCAGGAAAAACCGATAAGAAAGAATTTGACAATATGATTATTGGTACAAAAGGAGGTCGTATTGTAGCATTCGGCAATCTTGGACCGTACGGAAACTATTCATCAACTGATGCCGGAGCATCCAAAAATGCTATTGGATTTATAGGCAATAAGTACTCAGGTGTAAGCAAATCATATATTCATATTAATGACATCGAAGGACCGTGGAAAATAACCCTTTATTGCGGAAACTCTGATTCAAGCGCCCAATCAGTTCAACTCAGCACAGGCGGCGACCAGAACGGTGATGGCACAGTAAATGCTGCTGATGACCTTACTACATTCAAATTCAAAGCATCATCTAAGAAAACATTCAAGTTTACCCACACCTACGGTGGAAAAATCGGTGATAAAGTAATCATCGACCGTGCAAGCCTTGATAAAAAGGGTATCAATTTCCATGACATCCTGATTGAACGCATCTCAGATGCTGAAGCAGGTATCGAAGATATCATTGACAATGGTGCAGCTACTCCTGATGTGGAAGTGCTTGGCGATGCTGTGACAGTGAATAATCTTGCTGCCGGAGCATTGGTTCAAGTATTTGATCTGACCGGACGCACAGTTTATATGGAAAAAGCCGATAATGGCGGCAGCCTCGGTTTCGTACTCGCTAACGGCATCTACGTGGTGCGTGTGAGCGACATGAAGCCTGTGAAGATCGCAATACGATAACTTTATTCAAGAAGGTCAATGATGAGTGCATCATTGACCTTCTTGTACCCATTAGTCCCATTAGACTAATTAGACCAATTAGCCATACCAATACCTAAATAAACAATGAAAAAAGTAATCCTCTCCCTGACATTTATGCTGGTGACGATGCTGAGCGGCAATGCTGCGGGACCAACACTCACCATCAATGGCAAAACGGTTGAGAAAACCGTGACTAAAATCACTTTTGAAGGAGACAATGCCGTGCTTCATTTCGGCAACGAGACGGAAGCTCACGACATGAACAGTGTGGTACTTTCATTTTCCGCACTATCGGGAATTGACGAAATCATCTCCTACAGCTTCAACGGAATCATCGACGGCAACATCGTGCTTGGCGGTATACCTACAGGAACTGTCGTTGAAATCTATGACACCACCGGCAAACTGCGTGTGTCGGAAAAAATCGAGTCCGATCCGGCAAACATCGACATCACCTCTCTCAATAAAGGAATCTACCTGTTGAAAGCGGGCAAAAACTGCGTCAAATTTCAAAAGTAACCACCCATGAAGAAAACAATACTCATGCTGGCACTCGCACTGTCGGCATCATGCCTTACAGCTCAGAACAAGGTAAATCTCTCGCTCAAAGGTGGCAATGTGGAATCGTTCAACACTACCGATGTCACCGCCATCGATGTAGAGGGCAATAAAGTCACCCTTAATCTCAAAGAGGGTAATCCCAAAGTATATGACGGCACCCTCAGCTCAATCTCATTCATACGCAATCTTGCCGGACACGTGACGCTGACCGAAGCGGCGGGATGGATGGAAGCCTGCTATGTTGAGTGGGAAAATATGTCGGGAGCCAACAACTACCACGTGTATGTCAAGGGACCGGGATATGCCGAATATACCCGCATTGACAAAGAATTAGTAAGAAATTACGGCAGCTACGGACGCGCCGATATGCCGGGATTGACACCGGGAAGCTATACCATGAAGGTAGTGCCTGTGGTTAACGGCACCCCAATGGAAGAAGCAGCCGCCGAAACGGCTCCGCTTGATGTGAAAGCATTCAACCGTGGAGGATTTGCTCATTTCAAATATAATGACGGAATAGGAGCTTATAATAATGACGGAACTCTCAAGGCAGGGGCAAAAGTCTTTTACGTGACCTCAAAAAGCGCCAAAACCATCACAACTCAGGTGATCACAAGCTCAAAAGGGAATACAACCACCTATACCGGTATTCAGGACATACTCGACGGCTACTTGAAGGGATATGACAACACTCCGATAGTATTCCGCATAGTAGGCTGCCTCCATTACGATGATATAGATAAATTTTCAAGCTCGGCAGAAGGAATCCAGATAAAGAACAACAAGTCGGGACAGCTCAACATCACCATCGAGGGTATAGGTAACGATGCCACCGTACACGGCTTCGGCTTCCTGTTGCGCAACGCCGAAAGTGTGGAATTGAGAAATTTCGGCATCATGCAGTTCATGGACGATGCAGTGTCGCTCGACACCGACAACAGCCACTGTTGGGTGCATAACCTTGACATATACTATGGACAGAAAGGCTCTGCTTCAGACCAGGCAAAGGGCGACGGCTCAATCGACGTGAAAACAAATTCCAAGTATATAACCATTGACAATTGCCACTTTTGGGATTCAGGAAAATCATCACTGTGCGGAATGACAAAAGAAACAGGTCCTAATTGGATCACATACCACCACAATTGGTTTGACCACAGCGATTCGCGTCATCCACGCATACGCACCATGAGCGTACACGTGTACAACAACTATTACGACGGCATATCAAAGTATGGAGTGGGTGCCGCGGAAAGTTCCGAAGCATTTGCTGAAAACAATTATTTCCGCGATTGCAAATATCCGCTTCTGTCATCAATGCAGGGTTCCGACATAGCCGGTACTTTCTCCGGCGAGGATGGCGGCGTGATTAAATCCTACGGTAACATTATGCGCGGCAGCTACACCTACCGCACCTATTCCGAATCCAATCCTGTGGAATTTGACGCATTTGAAGCCTCATCACGCGATGAAAAGGTACCGGCGACCGTAACAGCAAAGAAGGGCGGCAAAGTTTACTCCAACTTCGACACCGATCCGGAGTTGATATACACTTACACCCCCGATGCAGCCGAAGATGTGCCAAGCATCGTCAAGGGCATCTATGGTGCAGGACGAATGAATCACGGCGATTTCCGCTGGACATTCAACAACAATAACCAGGATAAGAACTACGCTGTCATTGATGCGCTTCAAACAGCCTTACGTAATTATGAGACCACGCTTGTAGGATTCTACGAAGGTGACACAAGCCTCGGCAATGAGGGTGTGGGTTCAGTCAATCCGGGAGGCGACAGCAGCGAGGGCGATGAATTCCCGTTCGGCGACGGCAATCTCGCGGGAAATACCCCTGTGACTCCTCCGGTTGAGAGCGGTGACGCTTTCATGGGAACCGAAAGCGACTACCTGTATTTCAACAATGACGCAGCAAAAGCCTTGGTCGACAACGGCACCATCACATTCAACGGCGGCAGCTACAAAGGAGATTTCACAAATACTCAATATACAGATCTCATTGGAGCTCTTCAACTTAATAAAACCGATGGAGAGGTAATTATCAAGTGCCCCAGCATCGCAGTGTTCAAGGCAAAGATGTTCCGCACCGGAACATTTGCCGGAAAGGTATTAAAGAGCGAAGATGGCGGTGTCACTTACAGCGAAGTAGCCGGAATTTCAGGAAAAACTGGTGTGATTGATTTCGATTTCTCAGCCCAGCTACGCAGCGACAAAGAAGTATATGTGAAAATTATCAATACATCCTCAGGATCATTGAGCATTCTCGGATTGCAAATATTACTTGCCAAATAAATATATGAACAAAACTCTTTTATCACTTTTAATCATCGGCACCTCAATCGGTGCCGATGCCGCAAACTATAATATAGTTGATTTTGGTGCCAAGAACGACACTACCGTACTCAGCACTGAAGCGGTTCAGAATGCCATTGACCGCTGCACGGCAAATGGCGGCGGCACTGTCATGGTGCCTACCGGAAATTACAAAATAGGCAGCATATTCCTGAAAAGCAACGTGACACTTCAACTCGAAAACGGCGCCACACTTTTCGGCAGCACCGACATCAAGGATTACACACCTGTAGTGTCGGACTATGTATCGCTGCGCACCGGTGTCCCCACCATTCAGCTCATCTATGCCGACAATGTGAGCAATGTGGCGATAACAGGACAGGGCACTATCGACGGACGCGGCAAGGCTTTTCCTAAACTGTCATGGAACGACGAGGGGTTGACACGTCCACACTTGCTCCGCTTCATACGCAGCAACGATGTTACAGTGACAGGAATCACTCTTAAAAACTCAGGATGCTGGATGCAGCACTATCTTGCCTGCGACCGCGTGAAGATCGACGGCATCACCGTGTTTAACCGAAACAATTACAATAACGACGCTCTTGATCTTGACGGATGCCACAATGTAGTTGTCTCCAACATGATCGCCGATTCCGATGACGATGCCATCACTCTCAAGAGCACTTCACCGAGATTGTGTGAGGATATAACCATATCCAATTGCATCGTGTCAAGCCACTGCAACGCCATAAAACTCGGCACCGAGACCAACGGCGGATTCCGCAACATAAACATACGCGGCATCGTTGTCAAACCCTCAGCCGACCAGTCAAGCCAGTATTTCGGTTATCCTGACGGAAGGGGACACTCGGCAATCTCGCTTGAAATAGTGGACGGCGGCACAATGCGCAACGTGAACATAGGCGACATAACCATCACCGGCACAGAATCGCCCATATTCATAAGACTCGCCGACCGTGCCCGCGCTTATTCAAAAGATCATCCCGTGGAAGGGGTGGGCAGCATAAGCGGTGTATGCCTTCATGACATCATGATCGACGGAGCCGGACCTTCGGGCTGTTCAATCACAGGAATTGAAAACCATCCCGTGACCGACATCACACTTCACAATATCACCATACGCCATGCAGGCGGACAAAAGTTGACCGAAGCGCCTAAAGACGAGAAAATAAAGGATTATCCCGAGTCGACAATGTGGGGCATACTGCCTGCACAGGGATTCTGGCTCAACCACACACGCGACATTGAATTCCGCAACGTGAAAGTCATAGCCGAGACTCCCGATGAGCGCCCCGTCTATGTCAAATCAGACAGCGAGAATATCGTAATCTCAGAGTAGAAAATAACATCCCGCATAGCTCAACAGAAGCACGCACAGGAGTATCCAACTAAGCTCTTTGCGTGCTTCGTAGCTTTTATAGGCGTAATAGCAACTCAACACCGCATATATGGGGAGAATGAAGAAAATAATCGAAATAGAATCATTCTTACCATAATTTTCAAGCACCCGGGTTATAACACCCACCCATGAAAACAACGGCAGCAGCATGACTATGATTATGATGATAAACCACCACGGAGGACGTTGATAATTGTTGCTGTTCATTTCTTGTCGATTGATTGTTTATAAGCTTTCACAGTCTCCTCGATGCCACGCTCAAGCGAGTATTGCGGAGCAAACCCGAAATCACGTTTCGCATCGCTCACATCGGCATTCCAGTTGCGTTGCTTCATTATCTTATATTTATCGGTGTTGAGAGTTGACGGTTTAAGTTTAGCCACACCATATTTCTCGGCAACAAACGAAGCTATCTTCACTATCCACAATGGCAACCTTACTGGAATGACAAAGTTTTTACCAAGTTCCTTTGCCACGATGCTCCGGAACTGTTTCTGAGTGTATGCCTTATCCTCGCTTATGATATATTTTTTCTTCAACGGAGCCTTTTCCAAAGCATCAAATATAGCCTTTACAAGATCCTCCACGTAAATAAATGTCAATAACTGCTTGCGGAACCCCACGCCGAAATCCCAATGGCTGTCAATACACTTTATCATCATGAGGTAATCCTGCTCATGAGGGCCATAAACTCCGGTAGGGCGGAATATGATCCACGGAATGTCGGGCGACATTTCAAGCAATGTCTCGGCTTTAATCTTAGACACACCGTAGCGAGTGTTGGGAGAAGGTATGTCAGCCGATGTATATGGAGTGTAATTCTTCTCATCACCCGGTCCCAAAGCGCTGAGACTACTCATGTAAAGAAACCTCTCAGGAAGTTTATCAACACTTCTCAACGCCTCGGTCACATTTTTCAGATATTCATAGTTTATGCGGTTAAAGTCGCGATAATCAGTGACCTTAGTTGCACCGAGATTATATACTATGTAGTCCCACTTCTCCCCTTCAGGCAGAGCTTTTTCAAACTTATCAACTAAATTGTCAACATCATCATAATCGAGCACTACAAACTTCAATCTCTCGTCGTCCAGATATCTTCTGGAAGTGGATTCCCTGACAGCAACCCACGTTTCATACCCCCGTTCAAGACTTTCACGGGCAATAAATCCGCCAATAAACCCACCGGCGCCTATAATAAGGACTCTCTTCATATATGCAGTCTATAATAGTCAGTATCGATATCCAAAGTTAGTCAATAAATGTTGAAAAGAGTGTTTATAAAGGTTGAAAACTAAAAAATAATATTTGATAAAACTTTTTGGAATTATCGGTTGTTTATATAAGCACAGGTTGTGCGGTAGTATGCAAATTAGTGAGAACCTTTATTTCAAACTGTTTTCCACACACTTTTCAGCAGTTATCAAGAGTGTTGACAGGTGAAAAACTATTAACAATCGAGTTATAAACGCAGCCTTGATAACTATGAAAAAGCATCATAAAATTCCAATCAAGCATACTTTGCTACAATAAATTACGCTTCTTCATCATCATATAGCCAATGTAGATTAAGTGTTTACGGCACTTTCATAAGTAAATACGCAAGAGAAAAGTGAAAAACTTATTTTCGCTATCAACAACAATAACTACCACTATAGATTTTTTCTTTAAAAAATTTTTCTTCTAAAAAATAAAACAATAAAAAAGAAAGTCGTTGAAAGTCGGTGCAGTGCGTTGGAAATTATATAGGGAAAATTTAGTAACTTTGCACACATATATAATATATGGCTTTATGAAGGAAGAGATATTGAAGCTTAAGAAAGAAAAGAACGCCGTGATTCTGGCTCACTATTATCAGATAGGGGAGATTCAGGATGTGGCTGATTATATAGGTGACAGTCTCGCGCTCGCTCAGATAGCATCAAAACTTGAAGAGCCGGTGATCGTGATGTGTGGTGTGAATTTCATGGGAGAGACCGCCAAGATTCTTTGTCCCGGCAAGAAGGTGCTCATTCCTGACATTGAAGCCGGATGTTCGCTTGCCGACAGTTGCAATGCCGATGAATTCAGGAAGTTCATTGAGGAGAATCCGGGACACACCGTGATAAGCTATGTCAATACATCGGCTGAGGTGAAAGCGTTGACTGATGTTCTCGTGACATCGAGCAATGCCCGTCAGATTGTGGAGAGTTTTCCTGAAGAGACTCCCATCATCTTCGGACCCGACCGAAATCTCGGAAACTACATCAACTCGGTGACCGGTCGAAATATGAAACTATGGAACGGCGCCTGTCATGTGCATGAGCAGTTCTCCATCGAGAAAATCATGGAATTGAAGAAGCAGCATCCGGAAGCCAAGGTACTCGTGCATCCCGAGTGCAAGCGTCCTCTGCAATTGATAGCCGATGAGGTGGGATCGACTGCCGCGTTGCTTAAATATGCCATAGAGAGCGACAGCAAGGAATTCATAGTTGCTACAGAGAGCGGCATCCTTCATGAAATGCAGAAGAAGTGTCCGGAAAAAGTGTTCATTCCGGCACCGCCTAATGACTCGACCTGTGCTTGCAATGATTGTGTGTATATGAAGATGAACACCATGCAGAAACTGCTCGACTGTCTTAAAAACGAAGCTCCTGAGATACAGGTTGACGCGGATATAGCCGAAAAGGCACGCCGCCCGATTGAAAGAATGCTTGAAATAAGCGCTAAAATAAAGTAAAAAATAAGAATAAATCATGGAATATAATCACAGAGAGATAGAATCTCGTTGGCAGCAATATTGGAAAGAGAATAAGATATACAAGGCGGAGATCGACAAGACACGTCCGAAGTATTATGTGCTTGACATGTTTCCTTATCCTTCGGGAGCGGGGCTTCACGTGGGACATCCCCTCGGCTATATAGCGAGCGACATTTTTTCACGTTTCAAACGCTTAAACGGATTCAACGTGCTTCATCCCATGGGATATGACGCTTACGGACTTCCCGCCGAGCAGTATGCGATACAGACCGGTCAGCATCCCGAGAAAACCACAATGGAGAATGTGGCGCGTTATCGCAGCCAGCTTGATAAAATAGGTTTCTGCTATGATTGGGACCGTGAGTTGAAGACTTGCGAACCTGAATATTACAAGTGGACCCAGTGGGCGTTCATGCAGATGTTCAACAGCTATTACAACACCAAACTCCAAAAGGCTTGTCCTATAAGCGAGCTTATATCTCATTTTGAAAAGGAGGGTAGCCAAGGAATAAATGCCGCCTGTGGAAAGGAACTTGAATTCACAGCCGAGCAGTGGAACTCATACTCCGATAAGGAAAAGAGCGACACTCTCATGAACTACCGCATAGCTTATCTTGGAAACACTATGGTGAACTGGTGTCCCAAGCTCGGCACTGTGCTTGCCAATGATGAGGTGAGCGAAGGTGTATCGATACGTGGTGGATATCCTGTGGAACAAAAATTGATGTATCAGTGGTGTCTTCGAGTGTCGGCTTACGCCCAGCGTCTTCTTGACGGTCTTGAAAGAATAGACTGGACCGATTCGTTGAAAGAGACACAGCGTAACTGGATAGGACGTTCGGAGGGAGCAGAGATGCGTTTCCCTATAGCAGGAAGCGATGTAGAGCTTGAAATCTTCACCACACGTGCCGATACGGTGTTCGGTGTGACTTTCATGGTGCTTGCTCCTGAAAGCATCTATGTGGACATGATCACCACTCCCGAGCAGCGTGATGCTGTCAATGCATATCTTGACGAGGTTAAGCATAAGACCGAGCGTGAGCGCATGATAGAGAAGAGCGTGTCAGGTGTGTTCACAGGAGCATACGCTGTCAATCCTCTTACCGGAAAAAATATACCTGTGTGGGTGAGCGACTATGTGCTTGCCGGATACGGTACCGGAGCTATCATGGCTGTTCCGGCTCATGACAGCCGCGACTATGCTTTTGCCAAGCATTTCAATCTTCCCATCATTCCGCTTATTGAAGGATGTGACGTGAGCGAGGAGAGTTTTGACGCCAAGTCGGGCAAGATGATCAATTCGCAAAGCGCCGATCTTAATCTCAACGGCATGGAGGTGAAGGAGGCAATCGCCGCAACAAAGAAATTCATTGAAGAGAAGGGCATAGGCAAGGTAAAGGTCAATTATCGTCTGCGTGACGCCATCTTCAGCCGTCAGCGCTATTGGGGAGAGCCTTTCCCTGTGTATTACAAGGATGGCATACCTCACTTGCTGAGTGAAGACAAGCTACCGTTGCTTCTTCCTGAAGTTGACAAGTATCTTCCTACCGAGACAGGCGAGCCGCCGCTGGGCAGAGCCAAGAATTGGGCTACAGAAGACGGTTATCAGCTTGAGCTCAACACAATGCCCGGATTTGCCGGTTCATCGGCTTATTATCTCCGTTATATGGATCCGCGTAACAATGATGCTCTTGTGTCGAAGGATGCCAATGAGTACTGGCAGGATGTGGATCTTTACATAGGTGGTACAGAGCATGCTACCGGACACTTGATCTATAGCCGTTTCTGGAATAAATTCCTTTATGACCTCGGACTTGTGGTGAAGGATGAGCCTTTCAAGAAGCTTATCAATCAGGGTATGATTCAGGGACGTTCCAACTTTGTGTATCGCATAAAGGACACCAATACCTTTGTGTCATACGGATTGAAGGGTGAGTATGATGTGACTCCCATTCACGTAGACGTGAACATAGTGAGCAACGATATACTTGACCTTGATAAGTTCCGTGCATGGCGTCCTGAGTTCAATGATGCCGAGTTCATTCTCGACAATGGAAAATATGAATGCGGATATGCGGTTGAGAAGATGTCGAAATCAATGTTCAATGTGGTAAATCCCGATGATATTGTTGAGCGTTACGGCGCCGACACACTTCGTCTATATGAAATGTTCCTCGGTCCGCTTGAGCAGAGCAAGCCTTGGGACACCAATGGTATTGACGGCGTGAACCGCTTTTTAAAGAGATTGTGGGGACTTTTCTATAAAGGTAACGAATTCCTCGTCACTGACGGAGAACCGAGCAAGGATGAGCTTAAATCGCTTCATAAGCTGATCAAGAAGGTTACTTGGGATATTGAAAACTTCTCATTCAACACCTCGATAGCGGCATTCATGATATGTGTTAATGAGCTTACGACGTTGAAGTGCCACAACCGTGAAATTCTTTCACAGCTCATAGTGCTTCTTGCCCCGTTTGCTCCCCATATCACCGAGGAATTGTGGCACTCTCTTGGCAATGATTCCACCATATTTGATGCTTCATGGCCTGCGTTCAACGAAGAGTATCTTAAGGAATCAACAGTGACAATGGCTGTTTCATTTAACGGTAAGGCACGTTTCAATATCGAGGTTCCGGTAGATATGTCACGTGAGGATATTGAGAAAACAGCTCTTGAAAATGAAGGTTCCGCTAAGTGGCTCGAAGGAAAAACTGTGAGAAAAATCATAGTAGTGCCCGGTAAAATTGTAAACATAGTAGTGGGATAATCCACACAATAAAGACCCTAATAATACGTTAGAATTCATATAAATGTCATGAAAATGAAGAAGATTGTCTTTGCCACCAACAATGCTCATAAACTTGATGAGGTACGTGCCATTTTAGGTGAGGAGTATTGTGTGGCAGGGCTTCATGACATTGGTTGTGATGAAGATATTCCGGAAACTTCTGACACTCTTGACGGCAACGCCGAGATCAAGGCTCGTTTTGTCAAAGAAAAATATGGCTATGACTGTTTTGCTGATGACACTGGTCTTGAAGTCGATGCTCTTGACGGGGCTCCCGGAGTCTATTCGGCACGTTATGCCGGTCCCGGTCATGATTCGGAGGCAAATATGAAACTGCTTCTTCATAATATGGAGGGCAAGGATAATAGAAAAGCCCGTTTCAGAACTGTGATATGCCTCATAGAAGGAGACTCGATGAAAAAATTTGAGGGTATTGTCAACGGCATTATTACAGAAGAACGCCGTGGAACAAATGGTTTTGGATATGATCCCATATTTGTTCCCGAAGGATTTGACCGCACATTTGCAGAATTGACTTCAGAAGAAAAGAATGGTATAAGCCATAGAGGTCGTGCCACAGCACGGCTTTGCGAATATTTTCATAACAAGGATTGAATTTAAGATTTAAGGTCTTGCTATGATAAAAAAACTATTGTCGGCATTTGTGTCGATGTTTATCATGACCTGTGCTTTCGGACAGAGCATAGGATCATGGAAAGTGTACAGCAATTACAGCACAAACCATCTTGAGAAGGTTATAGACACTAAAAATATGGTTTATTACCTTTCGGGTGGTTATGTGTTTGTTTACGATAAAGAGAGTGGGGAAACCATAGGTTATAACAGGGGAAACGGCTTGAGTGATATAAATGTCACCGATATGTTCCGTAATTATGACCGTGATTATGTGATGCTGTTCTATCAATCGGGTAACATTGACCTGCTTTATGATGACGGCAATGTGGTGAATATGGGAGATATCGCCGCAGCTTCTTATGTGACTGACAAAACACTGAATGGTGTAGCTTTCAATGGCGATGACGCATACGTGGCAACAGGTTTCGGCATAGTCAAGTTTAATACATCCAATCATACAGTTGAGGAATCGGGCATATTTAATAAAAATGTGTCGGCAATATCTATAGCCGGAGACAAGGTGGTTATAAATATAGATGATGAACTACGTTACTCTCCTCTTGACGGTCGTCATAATTCAATTGACTTGTTCACTTCCTTGGGAAATGTGGGAAAATTGAAAGATATGGCTGCCATATCCGATAATAAGTTTCTATATACGAGCGATACAGAAACTGAGGGTATAATCACAGCCGACTACACATCCAATACACTTGTGAAAAATTACGTGTATCTCTATTTTAATCCTACCATTAACAGGATGGGTGATAAGTGGATCATAGGGAATAGAGATAATTATGTAGTAATTGATAGTGAGGGTAATAATTATCCTCATAAATTGCCTGAAGCAATAAAGAAAGTGGGATATGATAATAATCTGAGTTATAATTCAATCGAGGATGACGGCAGCTTGTGGTTCATCAATCCTGATGGGCTGGGGCATTATGACGGTAAATCAGATAAAGTGGATCAGATTGAAATCAAGCCGATGGGCACATATTCAAATAAAGGGGTGTGGAACATAGTTCCTGGCAGTTCTTCGGATAATATTTATTTAATGAACCGGTCGGAGAGTTATGGCGCTTACATTTCGGTGAGCCGTGACCTGATGTCGATCAATGTTCTTAAAGATGGTTTTGTTACCGACGTCACTCCTGATGTGAAGGATGTTGAGCTTACAAATTCCGAGTCAGGCAATCTTTATCCGGGCTTTTCAATAGTGGAAGATCCGGAGGAGCCGGGCACACTGTATGTGGGCACGTGGTTTGAGGGTATATATAAGTTCCGTGACGGCAAGCAGGTGGCAAAATATGATTGGCGTAATATGCCTCTTAACCAAACCTATAACTGCACTGCCGTATCCATCGATTTTGACACATCCAATAATCTTTGGGTGTATGGGTATGATTTTAAGGAAAATATATTCATAGGTGTGCTTCCGGCATCGAAAAGAAAACAATCGGAGGTGTCAAAAAGTGACTGGATAAATATCAAAGCAAGTGATGTGGGGGTGTTCTTTACCCGTGATTCACGCATCATGGCTCTCAAGCATTCCAAGAACAAGAATCTTGTGATTGTCACCTCAAGTGATTCTCCTTATAAATTTTTGATATATAACACTAACGGAACGATTGACTCTACATCAGATGATACTTATCATGTATATAACGGTTTCATAGATCAGGATGGAAAATCATTTGGACCGCTTGCCATATTCAGTGTCGCCGAAGATAAGAACGGAGCATTGTGGATAGGCACTACCGATGGGGTTATAGTGATTCATAACCCATCGTCGATGCTTGGCGGAAATGGAACTGTTGAGAGGGTGAAGGTGCCGAGAAATGACGGTACACAATACGCCGATTACTTGTTATCCAATCGTCTCGTCACGGCAATTGCTGTGGATAATGCCAATAGAAAATGGTTGGGCACATCTTCGTCAGGATTGTATCTTGTGAGTGAAGATGGAAAAGAAATCATCTCCAATTTCACATCGGAGAATACAGGGATAGACATTGATGAGGTATCGGCTCTTGCTTGCGATCCTAACGGTAATTCAGTGTATGCGGGTACCCGTTACGGACTGCTCGAATATGCTTCCGATGCGTCGCCAGGAGCTGATGATTATTCTGATGTATATGCTTATCCTAATCCGGTGAAACCTGAATATACGGGGCCTATAACCATCACAGGACTGATGGATGGATCGCTTGTTAAAATAGCCGATATAGCAGGAAATGTGTTTTATCAATGCAAAGCTACGGGTGGAACAGCAGTGTGGGATTGCTGTGACGGGTCAGGACGACGTGTAAAAACAGGTGTTTATCTTGTGTTTGCTTCAAGCGGAGGGTCTGACGGAAGTTCTTCCAATGGCGCTGTGACAAAGATAATGGTGATTAATTGAAAATAAAAATTGGAAAAATTCCAATCCAAACAGTTATATTTGTCGTTATAAAAATAGTATTTAACATCATAGAATATGAAGCTTCAATATATAGACGAGAATGATAAATGTTACGGCATCACAGGCATGGCGATCGGTGTGACTATTTTTGATGCCGATGAGATTGTCTCATCCATTTCCCTCGATTCAGAATCGGGTGAATCCATTGAATTTTCTCCCGGATATTATTTCAATGGAAATCCAAGATTATCGGCTAAAGTCTCGTGGAATCATATTTTGAAGCATTTTGAGGTGTCGATGGGGATGCTGCTTGGCAATGTGTTGTGCAGAAGCTATGTGCTGAATAATTCCGGTCTTGATAATGACACGCGTAAACAGCTTCTTGAACTTGTAGAGGAGGAGGGTAGAGATACTTGCCAACTTGAAAATGATGAAATAGAGAATATGTTTAACCGTCATTACAACTATCTCTACAGAGTATTTAATCATGCAGGTGTGCAGCGTGTGGCTCATGATTTCGCCACCGCTCTTAAGGATTGCCGCAGAATGTCACGCGGCGAGATGATAGATAAACTCAGAGCCTTGCAGATGTATTGATATATTGAACTGTTGCCACATCATAGGGCACCTTCCTCAACAAGGATGCACACACGCTCTATGATGGCATCCTCTTTGTTTTTGTCAGGGCGGTAGGATGATTTCAGGTTTACGCCGAAAAAGTGTCCGAATGTCTGCCAGAAACCGGCTCGGAATGTGCCGAGAAATGCTTTTAGTATTGAGTAGCTGCTCTGATTTGTCTCGCGGTTGATGAGCTTCACAAGCATTTTACCCTGTGACTTGGTGAATTTTTTCAATTCAGGCTTGTATTGCGCGAAAATTTCTTTTTCCATCTGTGACAGATATTCCTCACGTTCTTTTTGAGTGGGGAAAGTCTCGATGTACTCATAGGTTTCAAGAAGGGTTTCGGCAATGAGTTTGGCATAGGGTAGAGTGCGTTTCACATCTCTCACCGTGCGCCAGTAGAATTCCTCCTGTTTTTTATTTTTAAATTTAAGAGTAGGGAATACTGTGATATTGTTAAGCACCACCATAAGTGCGGTGTCGCCGGCTTCAGTAATGAAATGGTATCTTCCTTCGATAGGCTTCTGTCTTGGGTTGGGAGGTACGGGCACACCGTTGTTATCCATTGTTTGCGTGAGCGCGGTGACATGGAATGACATGATTATAATGATGGCATAGAGTACTCTCATGTCACTATAACAATGAATATAGCTGAAATATTGTGAAATAAAAGTTAATGGTCGGTGTGAGGATAGTCCACAGTGTAGTGCAATCCGCGCGATTCTTTACGCTCCATGGCTTGACGCATTATGAGGTAGCCTACGTTGATAATGTTACGCAGCTCACATATTTCACGGCTTGCTTTAGAGCGTTTGAATAGACGTTCAGTCTCCTCATAAAGGATGTCGAGACGGTTCCATGCGCGTTTTAGACGCAGGTCACTTCTCACAATTCCGACGTAGGATGACATTATCTGTCCCACCTCTTTTATGCTCTGTGTTATCAGCACCATTTCCTCGGGATGGCGTGTGCCTTCGTCATTCCAGTCGGGAACATCGGTGCGGAATGTGTAGTGCTCTTTTGCCTCAACTGCGTGTTTGGCGGCAGCATCGGCATATACTACAGCTTCAATGAGAGAATTGGATGCGAGACGGTTTCCTCCGTGAAGACCGGTGCATGAGCATTCTCCTACGGCATACAGACGTTTAATCGATGATTCGGCGTTCATATCGACTTTTATTCCGCCGCACAGATAATGGGCTGCCGGAGCTACAGGAATGTAATCCTTGGTTATATCGATGCCTAATGAAAGGCACTTTTTGTAGATATTCGGGAAGTGATGGCGTGTTTCTTCCGCATCCTTGTGAGTCACGTCGAGATAAACATGATCATCGCCTGTGAGCTTCATTTCCGAGTCGATGGCACGTGCCACTATATCACGGGGGGCAAGTGAAAGTCTCGGATCATATTTGTGCATGAACTCCTCGCCGTTGAGGTTGCGTAGCACCGCTCCGTATCCGCGCATCGCCTCAGTGATGAGAAATGAAGGGCGGTCGCCGGGATGATAGAGCGCAGTGGGATGGAATTGGATGAATTCCATGTCCTTTACAGTGCCTTTGGCGCGATAAACCATGGCTATTCCATCGCCTGTGGCTACCAATGGATTGGTGGTAGTCGTATATACCGCACCTACTCCTCCGGTAGCCATGAGTGTTATTTTAGCAAGGAATTTGTCGACATTTCCGGTATTGTTGTCAAGAACGTATGCTCCGTAGCAAGTGATGTCGGGGGTGCGTCGTGTGACGATTTTTCCTAAGTGATGCTGAGTTATTATCTCAATGGCGAAGTGATTTTCGAATATGTCTATATTGGGATTGTTTTTTACAGCTTTGATCAGGCTGTCCTGGATTTCGGCACCTGTATTGTCTTTGTGATGCAGGATTCTGAATTCGGAATGTCCACCTTCGCGGTGCAGGTCAAAATTGCCGTCATCATTTTTATCAAAATCCACACCCCAGTTTATAAGCTCGTTAATTTGCTGTGGCGCGCCTTTCACTACTTTTTCAACCGCATCCCGGTCACTTAACCAGTCACCGGCAATCATGGTGTCCTCTATGTGCTTGTCGAAATTGTCAACTTTCAGATTAGTGACCGAAGCCACTCCACCCTGTGCTAAATAAGTGTTGGCTTCTTCGAGAGTAGTTTTACAGATTAATGCCACTTTTCCGGTTCCTGCCACTTTGAGAGCAAAACTCATTCCTGCAATTCCGGAGCCTATTACCAGATAGTCATATTCGTAAGTCATAGCACTTGAATTATTGTCACGCAAAGTTAATGTAAACCTTATAAGTAAACAAAAAATTCTTGCTAACTTTGCATCTTGAACAAAAAAATTGTAGCAGGTGTTTTCCGGCGTGGATATAGCGACAGCATGGTGTTTTACCGGTATTGCGGCAGTGATGGCTATCACTGTCACTGTATTTTATACTCTAAGAGTGGCAAAAGTGTGTAAAACGGTCAATGCTCAATCATCATCTTCATTTCCGGATAAATTTCCGTCAGTATCGGTCATTGTTTACAGTAATGGTGATGCCGCCGGGCTTGCCACATTGCTGCGGCAGTTGAGAGGACAGTCCTATCCGGCTCCGTGGGAAGTGATAGTGGTGAATGACGGCAAGGATTATGAGACTGACATGCTGTTGATGTCGCTGGCATCGCAATGGAGCAATCTGCGTCACACGTTCACCCCTAAAGTGATGAGAAACGTGTCGCGTAAAAAACTTGCGCTTACTCTTGGCATGAAAGCGGCACGATATGATGTGGTGGTCAATGTGACCTCTTCGTCGCGTATAAATTCGCCTGATTGGCTGAAACTCATGGCGATGCAGTTCAATGACCCTGAGATAGAAATGGTTATAGGCTATGCGTATCCTGATACGGCAGACGACAGGGAGAGAGGAAGCCGCCGCAGGGCTCATGATATGCTGATCACTTCGGTGCATTATCTGGCTTCGGCTCTTACGGCTCACACTTATCGCGGCGATGGCGATAATCTTGCCTACCGCCGTGACAAATTTTTTGAAATGAAGGGGTTCAGCAATTCGTTGAACCTTCATTATGGTGATGATGATATATTTGTGAGCGATGTTGCCACACCATCCAATACAGCAGTAATGATAGCCCGCGATGCTCAGGTGATGACCTCGACTCCGCATCCGGTAGAGGTTTATAAAGCGAAGAAATATAGGTATGACTATACTTCGCGTTACTGTAATTGTTCGCAAAACTGGTTATATGATACAGTAAGTGTACTGATGTGGATGTGGCTCCTGTCTACGATAGCCGCTGCTGTTATAGCATTCAATAACTGGATTGTGATGGCTGTGCTTGGGGGAACAGCGTTGCTGTTGTGGCTGCCTCAGATATTGGTTTGGCGTAGAGCGTCGAGATTGCTATCCACACGCCGATTCATGCTTAGCGTGCCCGGGTGTATGCTTTGGCGTCCATTCTATAATTTTATTTACCATCTGCGTTCACGCCGCATCCACACAGCCCATTTCACCTGGCAGGCAATCGGCAACCAACAATAAATTTTTAATCAATAACCTTAAATTATGATAGATCCAATAACTCAAAATAAACTTCGTGAAAGATTTAATCCTGATGGATCAAATTTGAGACAATATCAGTTGCATCTTGTTGATATGCTCAAAGAATTTGATGCTATTTGTAAAAAACTTAATGTAAGATATTGGATTTCATGGGGAACTTTGTTGGGAGCTGTAAGACACGGAGGATTTATTCCGTGGGATGATGATGTGGATGTTAAGATGCCAATTGAGGATTATAACAGACTGATTGAAAATTATCATGGCAGTAAGCGGTTTGTGATACAGACTCATAAAAATGACAGAATGTATCATATTCCTTTTGCTAAATTTAGAGATAAAGAGGTGATAATAAATCAGGTAGATGGAATGGATCGTGAGTTTAAATACAGAGGTGTATTTATAGATATATTTCCCATGGAACCAATCAATCATAAAGCTGCTAAATTCAGTTTTAATTTATTCCGTTTACCTAATAGAATAGCGCGCTTGAATGTGTCGAGTGCATTGCGAGTTCCTATGGTATGGATAACTATGCAATTGGCTTTTCTTGTACGCAATGTCTGCCGTAAACTTACTGGTAGATTGTTAAAAGCTGATGAATATGCCATGTGCTATGGATTTGAAGGATTTAAATGGGGTGAATACAAAGAATATATCTTCCCATTGTCAAGCATAAAATTTGAGGGATATGAGTTTATGGCACCGAAAAATGTTGAAGCATACCTTACTAATCTATTTGGTGATTATGCAACTCTTCCTGATCTTGATAAAGTGACTGATATGCGTCATATTCAAATTTTTCCTGACTGTCAATCACATTCTATTACTTATGGGGAATCATTAAAAGGTATATAGATAATTCCAACTATTTCATTATTACTATTTCAGTGTAATCTTATTATTGTTTGTAATTGCAATAATTACCAATTTATTCCGTTTATATCAGTGAAATATTATACAATGTTAACTATGCTTAATACTAAGATTTACATATTTATTTTATCCGCTATCATGTGTATTTCATGTAGCACAAAAAAAGATTTAGCTTATTTTAAAGACCTTCAAGTAACTGAATCTGGAAAATTACCTTCATCTGACTATCAGATAAAGATAGAGCCAGAGGATGAATTGACTATATGGGTTTCGTCTATAGTTCCGGAAGCAAGTGCTCAGTTTAATAGTGTAGCTCCTGTAGCAAAGCAGTCGGATAATACTGAAATGACATCAACAGTGCGAGCATTAAATTATATAGTTAATAAGAATGGTTCCATTGATTTTCCTGGTATTGGAGAAATAAAAGTGCAAGGGATGACAACAATGCAATTGAAGAATTATTTGGTAGA
This sequence comes from Lachnospiraceae bacterium, assembly GCA_023663655.1. Classification (GTDB taxonomy): domain Bacteria; phylum Bacteroidota; class Bacteroidia; order Bacteroidales; family Muribaculaceae; genus Muribaculum. The sequence goes on along the minus strand of JAMPGZ010000002.1, from coordinate 57,159 downwards.
ACAGATAGGCAAAACGGTTAAAGATCCCCAGGTAAGTGTCATACTTCAGAATTTTAAAATAAATGTACTAGGAGAGGTTAAAGAACCGCAGATGATTAAAGTACAAAGCGAGAAATTTTCGGTATTTGACGCTCTTGCATCGTGTGGCGACTTGACTGAATATGGCAAACGTGATGGTATTATGGTGATTCGTCAGATGCCTGATGGAGAAACTGTATATCAACGATTGAACTTGCATGACAGCTCTATCACCGGGTCTCCATTCTTTTATTTAAAGCAGAATGACGTGGTTTATGTAGAACCTAATAATGTTAAACAAGATAATTCAAAATATAATCAAAATAACGGTTTCAAACTTTCTGTGATATCAACCATTGTAAGTGCTGTTTCAGTTGTGTCATCATTAATCATTGCTTTATCAATAAAGTAAGAGAGGGTTATGATAAGACTCGACAGATTATGTTGTTGGATATTTATAATAAGTTTTATATTGCTTATTCCAAGCAATCAGATTCTTAAATATGCCGATGAACTTATATCAGTGTTATTTTTAGGAATAGCACTGATTGACTGCTTCTTAAATCGAAATTGGAAGAGATACAATCTTTTGTGGTTATTAATAGCAATTTTTTCGGCATACGCTATATATTCTATTGTTTGCTTTAACTTCAATACTCCGAAATATATCTTGAAAGATCTTATTATTGAATTAAAGCCATTTCTTCCATTCATTGTCATTTTTGCAATTACCCCATCATTAACAGATAAAGATAAAGCTATTTTAAAAATTGTAGCAGTATTTAATGTAGTTGTAGCAGCGTTAATTCTGTTATCACGTTATGTAATAGGATATGTTATATTGACACCTGTTTTGCATCATGTAATGAATGCAGGTACAACTATTTTTGTATCGACAATGGTGTATTTGTATTGTTCAATAGATAGAAGCGGATATATTAACAAACGGGATCTTGTGTCTATCATATTATTCTTAATATCCGGACTCATGTGTACTCGATCTAAGTATTATGGGGAGTTTGTTTTGGCTATATTCTTTATATTTATTTATCGTCCGGGCATATTAAAAAATTTCAATATTAAGCATGCAGCTTTGATTATATCTGTGATTGCTATATTCATAGGAGTGGGCTGGAGTAAATTTGAATTTTATTTTATAGAAGGAGCTTCTGATATATTTGATCCTAATGCGATAGAATCGTTTGCGCGTCCGGTGTTATATGTTACATCAGGATTTATCTTGTGTGATTATTTTCCTCTTGGTACCGGACTTGCTTCTTTTGCCTCCTTTCCGTCTGCTGAAAATTATTCAAATTTATACTATGAATATCATTTGGATAAAATATGGGGTTTGTCTCCGACAATGCCAAATTTTATATGCGACGCTTTTTATCCATCACTTGCTCAATTTGGAATTGTAGGTGTTATGCTGTTCATATATTATTGGATCTATATTTATAGATATATTAAAATTCTGTTACGTTCTGACAATACGTTATATAAATATACATTCTGTACAGGAGTATTATTAATATGTTTTCTGCTGATTGAAAGCATAGCTTCAACTGTAATTACTCAAAATTGCGGCATGATGGCAATGATGCTTTTAGGAATGATTTGTGCAAAGGGAAAAGAAATAAGGGAACAAATTGACGAAGAAAAATTAATTGACAATGGAAAAATATAATAACGAGCTCGATTTCCGGAGATTCATACGTGAAATCAAAAGACTGAAATGGATATATGTGGCTGCTTTCATCGTCTTTATGGGAGCAGGAATCGCATATTATCTTAGGAGTATGCCAGAATATACAGCTGTTGGTAAAGTATTGATTGAGGATTCTTCTGAAAACACTCCGTCGGCAGGTGCCGGTGGTGTATCAGCAATCATGCGCTCTTTTTCCATTGGTGGATTCGGGTCATCCTCTGTCGACAATGAGATTGAAATCATGCAATCCAATAAACTGCGCCTTCGTGTGGTTAAATTGCTTAGGTTAAACCGCATATATGTTGAACGTGACGGGTTGAAAAAGAAAATGCTCTATCGCGATACCCCTGTTTTAGTGGAGCCGCAATACGGGATGCTTGATACTTTGACATCGGCTATGATGGTGCGTATGTCTATAAAAGATGATAAAGTGAGTGCAAAAGTAACTCAAGGACGCATTTTCAATAAAACTATTGCAGAGGTAAAAAATGCTGAATTGCCATGTGTTATTTCAACACCTTATGGATATCTCCAGATTCTTAAGTCAACGAGTTATGTCGATAGTATTAAAGCCGACATAGATGTGACTGTTATGGGCGACGAAGCTGCGTCAAAATTACTTTCAGAACAGCTTTATATGGAGATCAGTGATGCTAAGACAGATGTTATATCAATGACCTACGATTGTCCTAATAGAGCAAGAGGAATGCAGGTAGTCAATACGGTGATGAATGAATATAATAAAATTCGTGTTGAACGCCGTCATTTTAATGCCCGTCAGGAAATTGATTATTTTAAAAAACGGTTGATTGTAGTTGGTAAAAGCCTTAATGAATCTGAAGCCAATCTTGAAAATTTTGTTAAAGAGAAAGATTTTGTAGGTGGCGAGCAGATAGCCGGAATGCTTATCGGAGGAACTGTCGGCAAAAAGGAGGAACTGATAAAATTACAGGCTCAGATTGACTACTATAATGATGTGTTGAAAATATTGAAAAACAGTAGCATGGGTGATCTGCTACCTGTGATGGAAGCATCTAAAAATTCAGCGGTTGAGGCTTATAACGAGGCTATAATGAAACGCAAAAGCCTTGAATTGTCAGCTACTCCTGAAAACAAATCGTTGCAGCTGCTCAATAGCCAGATTGATTATCTGCGTGATTTTGTGAAAGGCAATATGGAACTCATGCTCAATCAGGCTGAAATGAATATGGCAACATTGAACCAGTTGACAGATGTTGCGACTGATAAAATCAATAAATTGCCTGAACTTGAACGCGAATATGCTTCTCTATTACGAGATCAAAAATTCAATCAGGAACTTTACCTGTTCCTATTACAGAAAAAGGAGAGTGCTGAGTTGAAATTCTATTCCAATTCTACTCTTGGATTTGTGTTTGAGGAAGCTTATAGCGACTTGAAGCCAAATAATAATAAAGCTTTGTTAATGTTACTTGTCGCCTTGGCTCTTTCTTTAATATTGCCTACTTTATTAGCTGCATTCTTGCTGTTATTTAATAATAAGATATATCAATCTATGGATTTGAAATCGATTGGTATTGAAAATAATTCCAATATGTATAATGGAGGCAATAAGGAACTCTCTTTATTCCGTCAGATAATAGTTAACAGCAGGTGCAAAGTATTTTACGTGTTAAATTACAGCAGCAATGATATAAAGGAAAAGATATCCCAAAGTTTTGGTAATATAGAAAAGAAAGTCCTATGGGATGATCATTTGAAAGATAATGATAATATTATGACTCAAGCATTCGTATCTCATTTAAATGAAATGTCTGATAAATATGACTTTATATTCGTAAATATTCCGGATAAGGATTCATTTTGTGCTGTATCTTCAGTTGTTGATACCGATGGTAAGGGTGTTCTTGTGCTTCTTGATTCAGGAAAGACAAAAATAAATACTCTAAAGGCTGATATTGAAAATATAGATTCTAAAAAAATATACGCCTTAATTGTTAAGTAGATGTAGTTATGAATATACTTGTTGTCAATTTAATCTTATTTACTCCTGACAAAGGTGTGATTCCTTGCGTGAATACGATTAAGGATACTATGATTCATAGTCTTTGCTCAGGATTGACAAGAGTCGGAAATAAAGTTACATTGGCAGCTTCTGAGGAATATCGACCTTTATCCAATGAAACTTATGAATTTGATATAAAATTTTTTAAGTCTACATTTCCATCTTTATTTAAGCCATCATTGATTCCTTTTCCAACAGGATTAAGAGATTTTCTATTGAAGCATGGAAAAAATTACGATTTGATTATTTCAAGTGAAGTTTTTTCAATGGCGACTTTGATAGCGTCAAGAGTTTGTCCTGAAAAACTTATAGTATGGCAGGAAATGTCGATGCACCAGAAGAAATTCTTTAAGATTCCTTCTAAAATTTGGCATAATTTTATTCTTAAAATCTTTATGAATAAGATTCGATTGATTGTGCCAAGGTCAGACTATGCCAAGAAATTTATTAAAAGATATTCTTCTTCCGTATCAGAAGATATAGTTGAACATGGTATAGACATTGACAAATTTCTATTTTCAAATTATAAGAAAAGGCAGTTTATTTCATCTTCACAGCTTATTCCAAGAAAAAATGTGGAGGGTATAATCTTAAAATTTAAGCAATTCCATGAATTACCTCAATATGCTGATGTAAAACTATTGATCGCAGGTCGTGGAGAGATGGAAAGTAAACTTAGATCAATGGTGGAAGAACTTGATATGTCGGAGTGTGTCAACTTTCTTGGATTTATTTCTCAGAAAGAACTTAATACATATATAAGGGAATCAATGGGATTTCTCGTAAATACAAGACAGGATTTGAATATTGTGTCAATACCTGAATCAATAGTATCCGGAACACCTATTGTAACAAATTCTGTTCCTTCATCGATAAACTATATAAAGGACAATAAATTGGGCATAGTGAATGATAACTGGGGCTCTAATGAATTGGCTATGATAGTGGATAATAATGAGGAATACGTGCAGGCTTGTAGGATTTATAGGGATGAGCTTACCAATATAGGAGTGGCACAAAAGTTTATGTGTATTTGGAATAAGATAAAATGAATTTATGGTGCCGCAGAAGATACAGGATGAATTGAGGATGCGGTTTAATCCCACCGGATCGGATCTCCGTAAGGTGCAGTTGCGGTTACTTGATATGCTTCTGTACATTGACCGCATCTGTAAGGAGAATGACATTGATTACTGGCTTAGTTCAGGCACCCTCATCGGTGCCGTGCGTCATGGCGGATTCATTCCATGGGATGATGATGTAGATGTGGAAATGATGCCTGAGGGATTAAGACGTTTTATAAAAGCTGTGGAACTTGACAAGACAGGACAGTATGCCATCCATAATCATTCCAATGATCCCAACTATCTATTCGCGTTCACTAAACTCCGTGATCTCCACACCCGCATCGAGGAAGAAAAGGTAGTGCCGCAGAAATTGCGGTATGAAGGCTGCTCGATCGACATCTTTACTATGGTGCCGAGCAATTCACGCAAGCTCCATGTGTTTGCCCGTAAATGTATAGGCAAAGAGATGACTCTGTGGCGTGCCATTGCCGGAAAAACTGAATGGCAGCAATCCTTGCTAAAAGGCATAATTGACTTTCCTATACGACAGATTGCCTTGCCTCTTCTTACCATGCTTTCACGAATAAACGCCGGCAGCCGGTTGCGTCACACTCTTTCCGCCCCTTTCCACGCTCCGCGACGCAAGGAAGATATATTTCCGTTAAGCAAAGTGATGTTTGAGGGATATGAATTTCCCGCTCCCGGCAATACAGATGCTTATTTGCGGCTCATATATGGCGATTACACTAAGATTCCTCCTATGGATAAGATTCATGTCCATGCAAAAAAAATAGAGATTTATGGCTAAAAATCTTGTACATAATGTAATGGCTAAAGGCGTGCTAAATATATTCAACACGCTATTGCCTTTAGTTATAACGCCATACGTGTATCATCTGCTTGGACCGGAGGGGATGGGTAATATTGAGTATGCCACAGTTCTGTTCGGATATTTTGGTATGCTCGGTATGCTCGGAATATATAATTACGGACTTCGGGAAATCAGTGCTCATAGGAATGACATAGCCAAAAGAAATTCAATATTCAAAAATCTGTTTGCGATTGGCATATTGAGTAATATGTTTTTTCTTGGGGTATATATATTGTTTATTCATTTTTGTTTAACTACCCCTGAACTCAAAATAATTTCTTATATATTATGTGGTAACCTTGTATCTCAGATATTTTATATAGAATGGTTGAATGAAGCTCTTGAAGAATTCAAATTCATAACTGTAAAAACGGTTATAATCAGAAGTATAAGCTTGATATTTATCTTTTTGTTTGTACGTTCTGTCTCTGATGCGGTGATTTATGTTTGTATAACTGTTGTCGTGCAGTTTGTCAATTATATTGTGAGCTTTGTTTATGGTATACGAAATATAAAATTCCGTATAAAGGATTTGTTTCATGGTTTGGACATGAAGCCATATATTGTTCCGCTTCTTATGATATTGGTGCTGAATAATACAGGAATATTGTATACTATTGCCGACCGTACTATATTAGGACATTTTACTAATCTGGAAAATGTCGCCTATTTTTCGATAGGACAGCGCATTGTAGAACTTACAAAAACACTATTATTATCGGTGGTGTTTGCTACTTTGCCACGATTTGCTCTTTATCTGAATGAAGACAGAGAGAAGTATCAGGAGGGTATTTTAAAAGTCATCAGGCTGCTGCTATTTATAATTGTTCCGGCGGGAATAGGGCTATTCATGTTATCTGACAGTTTGATATGGATATTTGGAGGAAGCCAGTATCTTAAAGGTGTGGATGCGATGAGGGTATTTTCTCTACGCATCATTTTGCTGGGGGTTGATGCTGTTCTGTATAATCAAATTATTTTCCTGCATGGTAAGGAGCGTGTGCTTGTGAAATATAATCTTATATGCGGAGGAATAAATCTGGTGTTGAATTTCTTATTCATAAGCATTTTGACTCCATTCATATCAATCTTATGCACGTTAGCCAGTGAGATTGTTTTTGAGATTTTATGCTTGTCCTATATAAAACGTAATCTGAAAGTAAAAGTGGGAATTTTTCAGTGGACTACCTACCGGTATATATTGGTATCATTGTTATTTATCCCTATTGTATTGGGGATAAATATGCTTGATATTGATAGAATAGTGAAAGTAATAATGTCGGTAGTGACTTGCATTACAGTCTATATGGCGACAATGCAAGTGATTCATGATCAGGCTTATGAGCAGATTAAGGAATATTCGATGAAATTATTTAAGAGATAAATTCAGCTTATTATGCAATAATCTCCGTTATAAAATTTTTCTATGATGGAAATCATTGAGCGACTTACTGACTCATTGATTTGCTCCAATCCTTCCTCTCCGTTTATAAGACGCTGGAAAGTGCGTATCTCGTTTCTTATGCCTTCCCCTTCCAGTTGGTAGAAATGACGCTTGTTTTCCGACTGGTTCTCATATCTTATTTCAAAATAATCGGTTTTCCACCAAGGTGCCGGAACATATATATAGCCTTTTGTGCCGGAAATCACCATTTCTCCTTCCGATTTAACACCTTGTCCCACTTTGAATGTCGCGACACCATTGTTGAATATAAGAAATCCCTGAGTGAATAGATCAAATGATGGATCCGATGAAAGAACTTTAGACGATAAAATGGCTGAACGATATTCCGATCCAAAAATATCGAGAATGGGCAATATAGCATTTGGTCCCCACCAGCATAGGCTGTTCCACGTGTATGGCGAAGAGATGCTTCCTTCTTTGTCGATGTCAATCAGGCTTGTGCAGGTAGTGTCAACTGACAGGACTTCTCCTATTATTCCGCTTTTCACCAACAGTATGAGCCGTGAAAAAGCAAGGGAGTAAGCTGTCTTCACTCCATCCATCAGAACAAGTTTTTTATCTTGTGCCAGTTTTGCCAGTTCATCAAAGTGTGTCACGTTTAAAGCTATAGGAGACTCACACAGCACATGAAGTCCTTTTTCCAACGCGAGTTTTGCTTGCTCATAATGGTGTTGAGGTAGCGATGCAATGTATATTGCATCTGAATTATCGAGCAGACGGTCTATCGAATCGCACGATATATTTATGAGTTCATCAGTGATTTCAGAATAATCCTCGGCGCATATTCCTGAAATAGTGACCCCATTCACATATTTGCTCTCATTGAAAAATTTGTTTGCCACCCTCGATTCTCCGATTATTCCTATGCGTAGTGACTTTTTGTCCGATCTTATCTGAGTGCTTGACACTCCTTTTGTCCGGTCAAGATAAATTACCTTGCAAAATTCGTTCAGATAATCAAATTTTCCTTTCCAGTCCGATCCTACAGTAAATATATCGGCACCATACCGGCGAATGTCGTCGATTTTTTGCCCCTCATATTCCTCGATGATTATTTTATCGGCAAGTCCTGTTTTCTTGACAGCTTCAATGCGTTCTATGAGTGATTGCTGCACATTTATTTTTCCTCGTGCTTTGTCAAATCCATCGGCAGTGACTCCTACGATTAGATAATCGCCAAGGGCTTTCGCTCTTTCTAAAAGTTTTACATGACCTTCGTGGAGCAGATCGTATGTACCGTAAGTAATAACTTTTATCATGGTAGAGGTGGCATATATGAGGCTATGATTTATAGGAAACCTTTATATTGCAAGTCATGCAATGCCGCAATCAAGGTGTCATTATCTTCAGTAGTTAAGGCTCCAAAGTGTCCTACTCGGAAAATTTCATCTTTCATGTCGCCGCCATTGGGACATATCCAGATACCGTATTCATCCTTTAGTTTAAGGAATATCTCGTAGGCTGAGGCGTTTAATGGATGCAGAGGTGTGAGAGCGTTTGACATATTTTCCGATACGGTTTCAAACGGCAGATCTTTTATTTTTTCTCTAAAATCATCAGCTTGAGCCTTTATTTTTGCTATCTCTGATGAAGCGCCTCCATCTCGTTTTATCTGTAGGAGGCGTGCGTGAATCTGTCGGAGGATTCCAACGGCAGGAGTAAAAGGTGTTTGTCCCCTTTCTGCATTCTTTAGAGCATCCTTCAAATTGAGATACATGCATTTGGTTTCACCTTCTTCAACACGCTTCAATGCCTTTTCTCCCATAACGATGATTGAGATTCCGGGAGCGCAAGCGAGCACTTTTTGTGAACCGGTGATGATAACATCTGCATTGCATTCTTTCATATCAAGAGGATCGGCAAGGAATGAACTGATCGCGTCAATCACGTAGATCATCCCTTCTGTGCGACAAAAATCCCCTATCATCAATGGATCATAATGAACGCCGGTCGATGTTTCATGGATATTTACCAAAAGCCCCGTATAGCCTTTTCCGGAGTATTTCGCGAGCATCTCTTTTTTCAGATTCTGTCCATGTTTGAGCTTTATGGAGGTGAATGGAATCTTATGTATCTCACAAAGTTCTACGAAACGATGTCCGAATGAGCCTCCGTCAACCACTAGAAGCTTGTCTTTGTCAGTGAATATATTCATCACCACAGCCTCCATGGATGCTGTGCCTGAACCGGTGATAAATACGGCTTTGGAGTTTACGGGAGCATTGACAAATTCTTTCATCAATTCCTCGTTCTCTAACATTATATTAGAAAACTCCTGAGTGCGGAAATAGGGGACTTGTTCTCCGCCGATGGCTAAAACCTCTTCGTTGGACATCACAGGACCAACCGTAAAATTCAGCATATTTGAATATTTATCCATAAAAGTATTAATTGTGATGGCAAATGAATGCAACCACACATACAAATTTAATAAATTCTGATGAAGAGGAATTATATCGACTGTGTAAAATCAAGTTTTTATAGTAAAAATAATAAGTTTTGATATTAGATTTTGTCATTTATCACAGAGATTATTGTGAAAATGATTATTTTTGTCTTCCTCAAATAACATGATTATGGTCACGATTTTATTTCATTCCACAATATTTGGTCCTATACATAGCCGGCGTCTCGGCACATCGCTCGGCATAAATCTCATGCCCGACGATGGAAAGGTGTGTTCCTTTGACTGCCTCTATTGCGAGGCGGGATACAATTCGCAGGGTCCCGGCACTTCAGGGTTGCCCTCGCGTGAAAAAGTGAAAATGCTGCTGGAGGAAAAGCTGAAGTCAATGGCTGATGCCGGTGACGGGCTGGATGTTATCACATTTTCCGGCAACGGCGAGCCCACGCTCCATCCCGACTTTGAAGGCATAGTAGATGACACGATTGAGCTTCGCGACAAGTATTATCCGGCGGCAAAGGTATCAGTACTCTGCAATTCCACGCGTCTTGACCGCGAGGATGTATGCCGAGGGCTCAGACGGGTTGACAACTGCATCCTTAAGCTCGATTCGGCGATCACGCCCACCATGCGGCTCATAGACCGTCCTGTCAGCAAAGATTTCTCCTGCGAGAAGCTTATCCCTCAGTTGGCTGAGTTTGGTTATAAGTGCATCGTGCAGACAATGATGCTGCGCGGCTCTCACAACGGGCAGCCGGTCGACAATACCGGCGATGAGGAGATCGCCGCGCTTATTGAGGCATATAAGGCGATAGCTCCTGCCGAAGTAATGCTATACTCTATCGACCGCCCCACCCCCGAGAGCAATCTGCGGAAAGTTGAGAAAGATGAGCTTGAACGTATCGCCGACCGCATCCGCGAGGCTGGTATAAAAGTGCAGGTCAACTGATGGAGCAGGTCACATTCCCTCGTCCACTCGTGCATGGCGACAAGGTAGCTATCGTTTCTCCCGCGTCGATTATCAATCCCGAGTATGTGTCGGGAGCTGTCGAAGTGCTCCGTCGTCTCGGATGGAATCCTTACGTGGCTCCTCATGCTTTAGGTGCTTCCGGATCGTTCAGCGGCACTGTAAGTGAGCGTCTTGCCGACATAAACCAAGCCCTCAACGATCCCGAAGTGAGAGCCATACTTTGCAGCCGTGGAGGTTATGGAGCAGTGCATCTCCTCGATAAGCTGGATAGTAATGCATTTGAGAAGGATCCTAAGTGGATAATCGGGTTTAGTGACATATCGGCTCTTCATGCCTATGCCTCACATCACAATGTGGCGAGCATCCACAGCTCCATGTGCAAGCATCTTGCTCTGTGTGGCGAGCATGACGAGTGTTCCCGAGCCTTGATTGGGATATTGCAAGGAGAGATGCCGTCATATACAATCGCTCCCCATCCTTACAATCATCATGGATGTGCGTCAGGGAAAATAGTAGGGGGCAATCTTGCCGTAATCTCAGCTTTGCTGGCAACTCCTTATTCCCCGTTTGAAACTCCGGGAAGCATATTGGTAATTGAGGATATAGCCGAACCCATCTACAAGGTGGAGCGTATTCTCTATCAATTAAGACTCGCCGGTGTCTTTGACCGCATAAGTGCCCTTATAGTAGGGCAGTTCACCGAATATCGACCCGACAGAAATTATTCTGTCATGGAGGATATGATACGTGAAGCCATCTCAGGATTCGATTTTCCTGTTGCGTTTAATTTCCCTGTTGGTCATGTCGACCGCAATCTTCCGCTCGTCATGTCGGCTGCGGCTCGACTGGAAGTAGCCGAGGATAGGGTCACATTGCGTTATTGAGGTAGTGGGCGAGCTCTTCCGGAGTGATGCCGAGCAATTTCATGCGGGCGCAAATTGCCGGAACCGTTTCTTCAAAGAATTCCTTTCGTTGGCTTTCCAGAATGCGTTCTTTGGCATCGGAGCTGACAAAATATCCCAATCCGCGTTTCTGATAGATGACCCCTTGTTCCTGTAGTTCGTCATACGCGTTCAGGATAGTGCGATTATTCACCGCAAGTTTAACCGACAAGTCCTTGACCGAAGGTATTCTACCTTCGGCTGCCCAGTTTTCGGTAGCGATTTCATGATAGCAAAAATCGACAATCTGCCTGTATATAGGTTTGCTTGTATTGAACTCCATTGTTTACAACTGTCGGAACCGTATGGCTCGATAAGTTTTATAGACTACAAAGATAGAACAAATTGCCAAAATAACACAGCACCATTCTATTGTAGGCTCCACAACTGAAACCATTTTATTGACTATGGCATCTTCTGATAGTTCCACTCCGTTGCGTCCGTCGTTATAACCTTCAATGAATGCTGTTATAGCACCGAAAAAGAAACCTGTTATCGCCAAAACTACATTGGTGATTATGGTCCAGACTATTCCGTAGACCACTCTTTTCCGGGTGTAATGCATCACCGCATAAAGACACACACTCATAGGCACGATATATTGCAGTAAGGAGAAAACAATTGTCTTTATGCTTATTGATTCTGTTACGATTGAGCCTATTTCGGGTATGCTTAGTAATAGCTCGTTGAATTGCCGGTAAAAGAGCACATCAATTATGCCTAATGGCACTATGAGCAGGAGGGGCAGAATGATGAATGTGTATCCAAGTATGAATGTTGCTTTCTCTTTTCCTGTTGCCGGCAGTGCCGTTTCCATCTCCGGGCTTGAGTGGATGGCGAAAGCGAGAGGTCCATACTCCATCAGTATTGAGAAAATGAACGCGTCGCCTATTATTGAAAGTAGAAACAACGATGGTGATTTCGTGAGATAACACATCGTGGTGACGAGACCCAGTAATGAAGAGATTATCGGATACCATATAAGTTGTTTTTTAAGCCGTGGCAGGTAGAACCTTGCTACTGCCCTAAGGCGTTGGATATTTGTCATCTGATAGAATCTATGTTTGTGGTTAATCGGTTTTCAACACGGCAAGTATTTGTTGGCGTGATTCATCATTGTGCATGGCATTGTACAGTGACACATAGTCCATGTCGCAGAATGTTCCGGCGACATTGGGTTCGATTGTGTGATAAAGTCCAAGTTTCATTTCTGAATATATGCTTGACTCTATTGGCGACATGGTTGTGTGAAAAAGAAGCCTCGAACATATATCTTCTGTCGGCAATGCCGTCAGCAATTCACTCCTCCAAAGCATGATGACTCCGTCATATAAATTCTCAAGGTCACCCACAGTGTGGGTAGATACAATGACGGTTTGATTCTCATCGGTGCATTCGGCAAGCATGGATTGGAGTTGTTGTTTGGATGAGATGTCGAGGCCGTTGGTGGGTTCATCAAGAAGAAGCACGCGGCTTCTGAGTGACATGGCGTAAGACAGCAATGCTTTTTGGCGGTTACCGTATGAGAGACGTGACAATTTCTCGTTTCCCGTCAGCCCGAATCTCCTAAGATTATATTCAAGCATCGACCTGTCAAAATCCGGATAAAAGCAAGCATGGATGCGTGCCGTCTCGTTTATCGTATCGGCAGGAAAAGGCATATTGTTGTCTAAAAAGAATACCTTTTCAAGAGTGTCTGTTTCCCGAAGCCACACATTCTTTTCGTCTATCAGGCACTCTCCTGTTGTTGGTCGGAGCAGTCCGCTCATGATGTGGAGCATGGTGCTCTTTCCGGCACCGTTTTCGCCCATCATGATGTGGATTCCCTCCCCGATGGAGGCGGAAACATTCTTCAATGCCTCCGCCCCGTTGCGATAGTTGTATGAAATGTTGTTGAGTCTAATCATTGGTTATGCGGTTATTTGACCGGTTCAACTGTGTAGCTCATGTTTTTCAATTGATTAAGAAGTCCGCGGTCTCCTATCAGGTGTCCTGCTCCTACAGCCACAAAGACAGTTTCTTTTGGCAATATTTCCTTGAGTTTAGCGGTCCAGTTATCATTGCGGCGATACAATAGTCTCTCTGCGGCGTCTTCGCTCATCCCTAATTCGGCATCAAACATGATTGCCTTGATATCGTCCAGATTACCTGTGCGATATGCTTTTGCGAGGGCGTGGGATTGCTCCGAGGCTTTTGAGTCGGTGCGCACGGTGTGCATAAGATCCTCCACTTGCTGGGATATAGGGTCGCACATGAGCATTCCGAGTTGCTCATCCATCGTCTCAAATCCTTTTACTGTTTTCCCTGCCTGTCGACCTCTCTGCTGTACGGTCATGTCAAGCTGTTCTTTGCCGTTGAATTCCGGAAAGTCAACCATTGCCTGAAACATCGCGATCTGGGTATTGACCATCGCAGGTTTGAGCACATCCATCTGTGCTGTTTTCACCATGCCCTGTGTATATTTGGCGAGAATGGCGTCAATTGAGTCAATCTGTGATTTATTGAGAACCTTGGTGAGTGTGCTGTCTGCTGGAGCCATGCCGAAGGTCATGATCACCTGCTCGGCTGAGGGTGAGGTCATCTCTGCCATGTCTATTTCTCCATAAACAGCATCCACACTTTTTATTGCGTCATTCAATCCTGTTATGCTGTCAAGTACCGAGGTGGGAGCGATGTGGTGGGTGGCGAAAATGAATGAATCACCTTTTGAGCCATTGCCTGAAACTTTCCATAATAGTTGTGCCGATGCCGACAGTCCTGTCAGAAGCACGAGTGCTGATAATAATACTTTTTTCATAATTTATTAAGTGATGTAGTGATGTGCATTACTATGATGGTGCAAATGTAGTGCTTATTTTCAAATATGCAAAGGAAAATTAAAAAAATTTGCACATATAGTTTGGTTTTTGTCGTAACAAAAGGCTAAATTTGGGTGTATATAAGATAATGCTAACCAAATATAATTGAATTATGAAAACATCTTATTTGTTCCTTGCCGAAGGATTTGAGGAGATCGAAGCGCTTTCCACCGTTGATGTGATGCGTCGTGCCGGAATGACAGTATATACAGTTTCTATTACAACTGATAAGCAGGTTAAAGGTGCCAACGGCATCATGGTGGTTGCCGATAAAACTATTTCTGATATTGATGCTGATGATGCGGAATGGCTGATAATTCCCGGAGGTATGCCCGGGTCAACCAATCTTGCGTCATGTGGCAAACTCAATGATATGCTTACTATGCAGTGGAACAAGCAGGGTAAAATCGCAGCTATCTGTGCCGCTCCGGCAGTGGTTCTGGCTCCGCTCGGAATAGTCAGAGGACAGGAAGTCACGTGTTATCCCACATTTAAGGATGACTTGGTGAACGCAGGCGGTCAGTATATGGATATGCGTGTGGTGGAGAGCGGAAACCTCATCACCGCCAATGGTCCGTCGTCGGCGCTGCTGTTTGCTTTCGCTATTGTAGCCAACACTCTTGGTCCTGATGTTGCTTCTTCTGTGGCTTCGGGTATGCTTGTATAAGTGAAAAATCACTATATTTGCATTTGTGAAGAAAAGAATTTTAATTGTAAATAAATTTTATTACCGTCGTGGCGGCGACTGTGTGTATGTGCTCAATCTTGAGTCTCTGCTCAAAAGTCGCGGTCACGATGTTGCTGTTTACGCCATGGACTATCCCGACAATATTCCTTCGGAATGGTCCGGTTATTTTCCTGAGGAAGTTGACTTTGGAAAGGATAAGATTAAGGGAGCCTCACGTATTTTCGGCTATGGCGACATAAAAGAATCTTTCGGGCGTATGCTCGGCAGTTTCCGTCCCGACGTGGTGCATCTTAACAATATCCACTCCTATCTGTCGCCGGTGTTGGCTCGTATGGCATCGGAATTCGGGGCGAGGGTGGTGTGGACGCTGCATGACTATAAACTTGTGTGTCCGTCCTATTCTTGTCTTTATAATGGGAATGTGTGTGAGGAGTGTTTCGACAATCCTGCCGCAGTCATCAAAAAGCGGTGTATGAAAGGCTCTCTTGCCGCGAGTGTGCTTGCCTATGCCGAAGCTAAAGCATGGAGCAAGGAAAAGTTATCGGCTTGGACTGATGTGTTTATTTGCCCGAGCCGCTTTATGTCGTTGAAAATGGAAGAGGGTGGGTTTACTCCCGCCAAACTATATCAACTCTACAATTTCATCTCTCCCGAGATGATTGCACACTATTCGTCTCGCAAAGTGAATGTGGAGCGTCAGGACTACTACTGCTATGTAGGTCGCCTGTCGGTAGAGAAGGGGATAAGGACTCTGCTTAAAGTGGCATCTAAACTCCCTTACGAACTTCGTGTTGCCGGCACCGGTCCGCTTGAAAATGAATTGAAAAAAGAATTTTCATCATGTGCTAATATCAAATTTTTGGGGCATTGCAGCCTTGAAGAGGTTCAGGAGCTGTTTGCCAATGCCCGTTTCTCTGTGGTTCCGTCGGAATGGTACGAGAATAATCCGTTCAGCGTGATCGAATCGCTGTGTGGAGGCACCCCGTTCATCGGTGCTGACATCGGCGGCATTCCCGAGCTTGCCAATAGAAAGAATGGAATTATATTTACATCCGGAGATGGAAAAAGTTTGCAATTTGCTATTGAAGAGGCATGGAAACATCAGTGGGACTATGTTGAGATACAGCAAAATGCTTTAACCCGATTCTCTCCCGAGCAACATTATCTTGGTTTGGATAAAATATACAACGGTTAAGTTACGTTATAATTAGAACCACGATTTATTAATGATATGAAAGTTCAGCAACCTACCGATGCTTCTATCATATTGACCTATCGTTGCCCCATGCAATGTCGTATGTGCAACATCTGGCAATATCCTACGGATAAGAAGGAGGAAATTACGGCAGAAGACCTTAAATCGCTTCCACGGCTTAAATTTATAAACTTGACCGGCGGCGAGCCGTTCGTTCGTGAGGATCTTCCTGAGATTGTCGAGGAATGCTATCGTCATGCTCCTCGCATTGTTATCTCAACATCAGGGTGGTTTGAGGACAGGGTGATAAAGCTCGCTGAGCGGTTTCCTAATATCGGAATCCGTATATCCATAGAAGGTCTCAGTGGGAAAAATGATGAGTTGAGAGGACGTAAAGGTGGCTTTGACAAGGGTCTGCGCACTTTGCTCAAATTGAAATCAATGGGAGTGAAGGATATCGGATTTGGCTGCACCGTTTCCAATAATAATTCATCGGATATGCTCGCATTGTATCAGCTGTCCAAAGAGTTAGGGCTGGAGTTTGCCACGGCGGCGTTCCACAATTCATATTATTTCCATAAGGATGACAACGTAATCACCAATAAGGATGAGGTTATCGGCAACTTTGAGCAGCTTATTGAATGGCAGCTTAAAGAGAATCATCCTAAATCATGGTTCAGAGCGTTTTTCAATATGGGGCTTATTAACTATATCGAAGGTGGACGCAGAATGTTGCCATGTGAAGCTGGAATGGCTAACTTTTTCATTGATCCGTGGGGCGAGGTCTATCCTTGCAACGGTCTGGAGGAGAAATGCTGGAAGGAGTCGATGGGCAACATTCACGATGCCGATTTTATAGCCATCTGGAATAGCCCTCAGGCTGAGAAGGTGAGGGAAAAGGTTAGAAAGTGTCCTAAAAACTGCTGGATGGTGGGTACTGCCGCGCCAGTGATGAAAAAATATATACAGCATCCGGCAAAATGGGCGCTTACTAATAAATTGAGAGTGATGCGTGGACTTAAGCCGTGTCTTGACAAGACGTGGTATGACGTAGGACAGGATCCTGCGCAGGGTCGCGGTATCTGATAAAAATACATAGGTATCATGAAAATCGTTGTTACAGGAACAAGGGGGATTCCCGATATTCAGGGTGGAGTCGAGACTCATTGCGAAAACCTTTATCCGAGGATTGCCGCGATGGGACATAATGTCACTGTGATAAGACGTTCATGCTATGTAAATGATTCCAATCGCGTTTCTGAGTACAAGGGTGTGAAGCTCGCCGATGTATATGCGCCTCGGAAAAAGAGCTTGGAAGCGATTCTACACACGGCTCTTGCTGTGATAAAGGCTCGCAGGATGAATCCCGACATTCTGCACATTCATGCCGTGGGACCATCGTTAATGGTGCCTTTTGCCCGTATTCTCGGCTTGAAAGTGGTTATGACCAACCACGGTCCCGATTATGATCGCCAGAAGTGGGGTAAGCTTGCAAAGAATATGCTGCGTACCGGTGAGCGGTGGGGCACAAAGTGGAGCAATAAGGTGATTGTGATATCAAGTGTGATTGCCGGAATTCTTAAAAGCAACTATGGTCGTGAGGATGTAGACCTTATTTACAATGGAGTCAATAAGCCGGTAAAGTCGGTTTCTGTCGATTTTCTTGAAAAGAAAGGGATAGTTCCGGGACGATACATTCTTGCCTTGGGACGTTTTGTGAAGGAAAAAGGTTTTCACGACCTGATTGAGGCATACTCACGGCTTGATTGCGGCGACATACAGCTTGTGATAGCAGGTGATGCCGATCACCCCGATCCATATTCCACCGAACTTAAACGTATGGCAGCCGATGCGGGAGTAATTCTTACCGGTTTTATAAAAGGCGAAGAGTTGAACCAAGTTCTTTCCAACGCAGCTCTTTTTGTGCTCCCTTCTTATCATGAAGGGTTGCCTATAGCCTTGCTTGAAGCTATGAGCTATGACCTTGATGTGCTCGTGAGCGACATTCCCGCCAACAGGTTGCCTGAGCTTGAGAGTTCCGATTTTTTCAATACCGGCGATGTTGATTCTCTTAAAAAAGCTCTTGACCGCAAAATTGCCGCTATACATCGCCGCGAGTATGATCTTGCCTCTTATAATTGGGATAATATA
The DNA here is from genome assembly GCA_023663655.1 of Lachnospiraceae bacterium. Taxonomy (GTDB): domain Bacteria; phylum Bacteroidota; class Bacteroidia; order Bacteroidales; family Muribaculaceae; genus Muribaculum. The sequence continues at coordinate 38,779 of JAMPGZ010000002.1, read as the reverse complement.
GCCCGCCAAACCGTCGATGTCTATAAATCGGTTTTGGCTCATTGAAAAGTTTTTCATATATTTGTTTTTACAAATAGTTGAATCTGATTATGAAACACTGTTATCTATTCATATTTCTGTCAATGCTGGTTGTGTCATGCATGAGTTCCGGTACTGTTGAAGATGCCAAGCAATATGCCGCTCAGGCTATTGAAAACAAGGACTATGCTTACGCCAAGCGTGTGTGTGACCAGCTTTACACTGCCACGAAGAATGATACCACTTCCGGCAGGGTACAGTCATTGTGCGATCTTTCATTGCTGTATATGAAGATAGCCGACTGGAATGACTATGACACGAATATAGAGAACGCAGTGAGATGCTACCGTGAGGCTTATGAGGCTGACTCCGCGCAGGCGGCAGCTTGCTATGACAGTATCGCGGTCGACGATATGGCTCATTGGGCGGTAATGTCATCAATTGTGACTCAATCGCTACAGTCTGATGAGATCAGAGATCTTGATGAAGATGAAATGAGATATGTAAATGAAGCCGACAGTAGCGGAATAATGCCATAACACGTTTTGAGTCTCTATGAAAACCAATGATTTTCAGGCTGCAATGGAAGCCTTTCTGAAGAATAATCCCGACTTGCCTGAAGGGGAAGCCCCCGTTGAGCAGCCCGCTGAAAGCGCCGTTGACAAGAATTTCCGCATGGATGTCGTGCTGGAGAAAAAGGGTCGTGCCGGAAAGCAAGCTACAATTATATGCGGTTTCCAGGGATCGGATGATGATCTGTTGGATCTTGCCTCGACTCTTAAACGCAAACTTGCTACCGGAGGATCGGCTCGTGGCGGTGAGATACTTATTCAAGGAGACCGCCGCAAGGAGGTGGTTGATATCCTTAAATCACTTGGTTACAAGGCTCGCATAATCTGATCTCGCAATGCTTCAGATTCATAAGGCGTCGGCAGGCTCGGGAAAGACTTTTACATTGACCTACAACTATATTAAGTTGCTTCTTGGAGAAAAGTCTTCTTCGGGAAGATATGTTCTGTCTGCCTCACATAATCGCCATCGGTCAATTCTTGCGATAACATTCACCAATAAGGCTACCGACGAGATGAAGCGGCGCATTGTGGCGCAGCTCGCGGCGCTTGCCGGAATAACAGGGAAGAAAAGTGATTACAGCGAGCGGTTGTGCCGTGAATTTGACTGCGATGAGGATAAGCTGTGCCATTGTTCGCGCATGGCGCTGACATCGCTTCTTGCCGACTTCACAAACTTCAATGTAAGCACTATCGACTCCTTTTTCCAGATAGTGCTTCGCACTTTTGCCCGTGAAGCCGAGTTGACCGGCAATTATGAGGTGGAGCTTGATGATAAGAATGCCGTGTCGATAGGCGTGAATGAATTGCTTTCGATGCTTAATCGCCTTTCTCGTGCCGAACTTAGGCAGAATCCTGAGAAGAAAGCTCTGGTGAGCTGGCTCACTCGTTACATGAAGCTACGCATAGAGGAGGGAAAGACATTCAATATATTTAATCGTGGCTCTTCGCTTAATTCCGAGATAGTCAAGTTTATGCAGAATGCATTTTCGGAAGAATACCGCCTTAATGCGGCGGATATTGATGATTATCTTGCCGATTATGAGCGTATCATAAATTTCTCGGCGTCGCTGGCTGCGGCTCGCAGGAATCGTGGAAAGGCGTTTGTCGACTATGCGAAAGAGAAATATGCCATCCTTCAGTCCCATGGGGCGATTGAGGCGATGGTGGCGCATCTGAAGAACAATCTGGAACGCTGGACGCAAGGTGTGCTGAAGATTACCGATTATGCCTATACATGTGTGCATAATCCCGACAAGCGCTTTAAAAAGAAATACTTGCCGTCGATGGAGGTTGATATGATTGTCGATGAACTGCTTGCTGAGGCGGTGAAGTTTTTCGGCGACATCACTCTCTACAGCCGGCTTGAAAGCGAGATTTACAAGCTTGGACTTATAGGTGCGGTCAACCGTCAGGTGAATGAATTGCAGAATGAGAACAATGCCATTCTGCTACGTGACACCTCCGACATACTGCGTCGCATAATCAGTGAGGAGGAGGCGCCGTTCATATATGAGCGTTTGGGAGTGAGACTGTCTCACTTCCTGATTGATGAGTTTCAGGACACGTCGAGGCTTCAGTGGGAGAATCTCAGCGCGTTGGTGAGAGAGAGCCTTTCCATTGGAAATGACAATCTTATCATCGGCGATGAGAAGCAGTCCATATACCGGTTCCGAAATTCTGATCCTGACCTGTTGATGAAACGTGTGCCGGAGGAATTTGCCGAACGCATAGAGTTTCACGGAAACATCCCTTCCGAGAACACCAATTGGCGAAGTGCTGCCGAGGTGGTGAGATTTAACAATACTGTCTTTAAGCTGATTACATCGGCAGTGAATCTTGACGACATCTATGCCAATGTGGTTCAGGAGGTGGCGAAGAAGGATCTTCCGGGATATGTCGTGGCTACTCCTTATGACGATGAGGAGGAGACACTTGACCGTATGGCTGAGGGGATTAAGAGGCAGCTTGCCGCCGGTTACAGGCAGGGCGATATAACGGTGCTGACTGCTACCCGCAATGAGGGGTCGCGTGTGGTGGACTATCTGTTGCAACGTAAAATCAGTGATCCCGATCTTGCTTCATTGCAGGTGATGTCGGAGGACTCGCTTGTGATAGGCAGGGCGTATTCCGTGCAGCTCATTGTTGCCGTGATGAGGTTCATAGACTCTTACCGCAGCTTGGCTCCATCAGAGCGAGTGGCTGAACGACTTACTGCCGAGGAGTTTGAGAAGCGTTTCAGGTATTATTGCGCTATGGGTATGGAGCGTGCTGATGCTATTGCGGCATCGTTCACCGACAATAGCGAGATGACACAGTTGATGGTGGAGGCGGTCGACATGGAGTGTATCAGCTTGCCTTCGCTTGTCGAGCGTATAGCGGCACGTTGCGTGTCGGCAGGTCTTTTTGAGTCAGAGAACGTGTATATCAGCGCATTTCAAGATAAGATCATCGATTTCTGTGAGCGTCCCGGAGCCGATCTGCGTTCATTCATGCAGTGGTGGGATGATGCGGGATGTCATGCTACGCTCGACACGCCTACCGAGGTCAATGCCCTGAGAGTCATGACTATACATAAATCAAAGGGTCTGGAGTTCCAGTGTGTCCATATTCCGTTTGTAGATTGGAGTCTTAATTCGGGCAAGGGTTTGATATGGTTTGATTTTCGTGAGAAGAGCGGTCGGCTGACGTGGAATCCGTTTGATAATGAGTGGTTTGACAAAAAGGATATTCCGCCGTTGATGCCGTTGAATATATCGCGTGAGCTTTCATCTACAGCGTTATCCATTCAGTATGAGGAGAATAGCCGCAAGGAGTGGATTGACACTATGAACCGTGCCTATGTGGCGTTTACCCGTGCGGTGAGGGAACTTGTGATAGGCTATAAATTGCCGGCCAAGAATAGCAAGTCAGTTAGCATTTCGGCGTTGCTTGAGGATGCATTTGAGTGTGCCGATCCCCTGCGAAATGTGGGGTTGACCCCCTCTTCCGACGCGGTTGCCTCTCTGAAGGAGATGAGAGTGCCTGAAGGTGGGATATGCTATGGTCAACCTACCTCTCCGGAGAAAAAAGTTGAGCCGTCCAACATGGTTGCGGTTCCCGATTATTACACGTATGATAATAATCATATATGGGATATGAGCTGCATCGAGGACATCGCCGATATGTCGCGTCCGCGTCAACGTGGTATTGTGCTTCACGGATTGATGAGCCGCATTCGCACGGCTTCGGATCTTCATGGCGCTGTGCGTCGTGCCGTGGTCAACGGTAACATTCCGGAGGAGGATGCCGGGCGTTGTGAGGATTTCTTGCGTGGAGCTATGGAGGATGTCCGGGTTGCTCCCTGGTTCAATGATGTGGTTAGAGTGTTGAATGAGCGTTCGGTGATAGTCTTGGGAAAATCGGGATCCAAACGGTATCGCCCCGACCGGGTAGTGTGGACTGCAGAGGGCACTATCGACGTGGTGGATTTTAAATTTGGCGAGGAGGAACCTAAGAAATATCTGACGCAGGTGAAGCGTTATATGGCTTATCTCTCCAAGGCGTTCCCCGACGAGCGTGTGCGAGGCTATCTGTGGTATCCTCTCGAAAAGCGCGTGGTCGAGGTTGAGAATTGAGAATGGAGAATGGAGAATGGAGAATGGAGAATGGAAAATTGAAAATGGAGAATTGAAAATGGAGAGTTGAGTGTTTTTAATCCTCCATTTTTTAGATATGTCAAGTAGCTGTAAACTGCCAATTTACAGTTATATATCGCATCTCCGAAGCTCAATTGCGTCATTTTCTACTAACACCATACTCGCTCCCCCACATGAGCAAACGCGAGTGTGGGGCTTCAGACAATATCACCGCCCCGGCGGTTCAACTCTCAACTCTCGACTCACGACTCACGATTCACGATTCTCAATTCTCCATTCTCAATTTTCCATTTATTGTTCTTTGAAGATTTTTGAGAGGTAGTTTTCTTGTAGGCGTTGCATGAGTTCCCAGAAGTTGGGGACGAAGAGGGTGCCGATGATGGCGTTGAGGAGCATTCCGAATACGACTGCCGTGCCGAGCGATATGCGGCTTTCGGCTCCGGCACCTGTGGCAAACATCATTGGCATTACTCCGAAGATGAATGCGAGGGCTGTCATCATGATGGGTCGGAAGCGTATTACTCCGGCATTGAGGGCTGAGGTGAGTATGGGCGTGCCCGATTTTCGGAAGTCGGAGGCATATTCCACGATGAGGATGGCGTTTTTCGCCGATAGTCCCAGCAGCAGTATCAATCCTATCTGGGTGTATATGCTTATGCTTTCTCCCATGAGCATACATCCGAGTACTGTTCCGAGGATTGCCACGGGCATAGAGAGCACTACGGCGATGGGGTCGGTCCAGCTTTCATATTGTGCCGCGAGGACGAGCAGAGTCATTATGATGGCAAATATGAATACTACGGTTATGGTGGTTCCTGACTGGGTTTCCTGATAGGCTTCTCCTGTCCATGCGAATGAGTAGTTGTTGCCGAGGGTGCGGTTGAAGAGCTCTTCCATGGCTTTTATGCCGTCGGACGAGCTTACGCCATCGGCGAGGTTGGCTGTGAGCGATGCAGCTCCATACATATTGTAGCGTGCAGCCGACGGTTCGCCCATAGTAGGCTCTATTGTGGTGAAAGCTGAGAACGGAACCATTTTTCCGGAGGAGTTTCTCACGCTGAGCCGTGTCACATCCTCGATGTTTCCGCGTGCTGAGTCATCGCCCATGAGTGTGACTTGGTACACTCTTCCGAAGTCGTTGAAGTCGTTGACATAGTTGCCTCCCATATAGGCTGAGAGTGTCGAGAAGATGTCGCTCATCTCGAGCCCTTGGAGTTTAGCCTTGTCGCGGTCGATGTTGAGGCTGTATTGCGGTACGGTTCCTTGATACAATGATGTTATGGATTTTATCTTAGGTTCGTCTTTGACAGCCTGCTCAATGCTCTGGAGGGCCTTCTTCATTTCTGCGGCTCCGTGGTTGTTTATGTCGAGTATCATCATCTCAAGTCCTGACGACATTCCGAGTCCCGGGATTGATGATGGATTGACCGAGAAGGTGATGGCTTCCTGATAGGATGCGGCGATTGCGTCGACGCTGTCGATGAGGGCAAACACGCTCTGACTTTTCTCCTTGCGTTCTTTCCACGGCTTCAGGACCACGAGCAGGGTGCCCATGTTGGACGATGCTCCTCCTCCCATCATGGAGAATCCTGAGATCGCCATCACGTCGGAGATTTCGGGCAGACGTTTCCGCATCTCTTCCGACAGTCCGTTGACCACTTTTTCGGTTCTTTCCAAGGAGGCTCCCTGAGGTAGCTGCACCGAGGTCACAAAGTAGCCTTGGTCTTCCTGAGGAACGTAGCTTGTGGGCCATTTCAGGAATGCTGCCACGCCTGCCGCCGCCAATATCAGGAATGCTCCCAGCGAGAGTCCCGGATGGTTGAGCATACGGGATACGCACCGCTTGTAGAAATTCTCGGTAGCGTCATATCCCTTGTTGAAGACGCGGTAAACGGGATTTTTGGAATTTTTGTTGCGAGGAGTGAGAAACAGGGCGCACATAGCCGGAGTGAACGTCAAGGCATTGAACCCGGAGAATGCCGTGGAGACGGCGATTGTGAGCGCGAACTGCTTGTAGAGCTGCCCTGTTATTCCGCTGACAAATGCCGTGGGGATGAATACCGACAGCAGCACGAGCACTTCGCCGACAACAGGTCCGGTGAGCTCATTCATCGCTTTTTCGGCGGCCTGGCGACGCGATAGTTTACCTGTGTCGACGAGGCGGGCACAGTCCTCAACTACTACAATTGCGTCGTCGACGACTATCGCAATCGCCAGAACAAGTCCGAATAAAGTCAAAGTGTTGATGGTGAATCCCATCACTTTCATCACCGCAAAAGTGGCGATGAGCGAAACCGGAATAGTGAGCATGGGTATTATCACCGCTCTCCAATTCTGCAAGAACAGCAGAATCACGATGAGCACGATGAGTGAAGTCTCGATGAATGTGGTGAGCACTTCATCGATGGATGCGGTCACATAGTCGGATGTGTCGAGCACCACTCTGTATTTCACACCCGGTGGGAAGTATTGGCTGAGACGTTCGAGCTCGGCACGGGCTCCTTTCGATACGTCGAGTGCGTTGGCTCCCGGAAGCTGTTTCACTCCGAGAAGTGCCGCTTGCTTGCCTGATACGAGAGTATTAGCCGTGTAGCTTATGCTTCCGAGATCCACCCGGGCAATGTCTTTAAGGCGTAGTATTCCGTTTCCGTCGCTGCGGATTATGATATCGGCAAACTGGTCGGCTTTCGACAGTTCTCCTTGCGAAACGATTGTGAATTCAAACGCGCCTCCCGCAGGATTGGGAGCTGCACCGACCTCGCCGGCTGACACCTGCATATTCTGCGATTGTATCGCAGCCCGCACATCGGCAGGAGTGACACCGCGCGCTCTCATAAGCTCGGGGTCGAGCCACACACGCATACTGTAGTCGCCACCGCCGAAAGCCTCCACGCCGCCCACGCCTTTCACGCGCGACAGGGAGTTGACGATGTTGATATTGGCATAGTTGGTAAGGTACAGCGCGTCGTATCGTCCCGTGCTGTCCCCTTCGAGCGTGCAGAACAGGACATTGTTGGTCGATTCCTTATTCACTGTTATGCCTTGCTCCTTTACGGCTGTCGGCAGTGTCGCCTCGGCAGCGTTAAGTCGGTTCTGTACGTTTATCGCCGCCTGGTCGATGTCGGTGCCCTGTTCAAAGGTGATGGTGAGATTGTAGGTTCCGTCCGATCCGGAGTTTGAGCTCATGTAAAGCATATTCTCGACTCCGTTGATCTGCTCTTCAACCGGCGCCCCTATTGTCTGTGCCACAGTTTTAGCATCGGCGCCGGGATATGACGCCATTACGCTAATGGTGGGGGGTGTTATGTCGGGGTACTGCGCAACGGGCAGAGTGTGTATGGTGATAAGCCCCGCTATTACCATGATAATCGCCAGCACTGTGGCAAATATAGGGCGGTCGATGAAGTATTTGGAAAACATAATTCAGAGATTCATCAGGTGAAACGAAGAGGGTTGTTATTTTTCGAGCACCGGCTTGACGGTCATTCCGTCGCGCACACGCAGCAGAGCCGATGTGACGTAGCGGGTGTCGGGGTTTATGCCTTCGGTTACCACACGCATCGAGTCATTGTATATGTCGCCGATTTTAATTGGTGTGTAGGTCACGGTGCCGGAATCATTGACCACGTAGAGATATTTTCCGAGCTGGTCGGTGCCTATTGAGGCATCTTTTACAAGAATAGCCTTGTCGTTTTCACCGAATGGCAGATGGATGTTGACATACATGCCGTTGCGTATCTCGCCGTCGGGATTGGGGGTACGCACCTTTAGAGTGATTGTTCCCGTGGACTTGTCGACCGTGGGCGACTCATAGCTTAGTTTTCCGGCATAAGTGCGGGCAAGCGGCTCGGTGAATGACAGCGGGATGCTGTCGTAAAGCTCGTGTCCGATGGGGGTCTTTATGTCGCCCATGATTTTTTCATATTGGTTCTCCTCGATGGCAAATTCAATGCTTATCATCGAGTCGTCATATAGATTGGCGAGGAGGAATGGCGAGCCCTCGCCGTTGATATAGTTTCCGGGGTCGGTAGTGCCGTTGTCGATGTGTCCTGTGAAAGGTGCTTTCACTGTGCAGTAGCCGAGATTGGTTATTGCGGTGTTTAGCGCTGCTTTTGCAGTGTTGATCGCTGCGAGCGCCCCTTCCATGTTGCTCTTCGCCTGGATTACTTCAATCTGTGCCACGGCATCACTTTCCAGTGCTTTTTTCATGGCGTTGTATTGATTGGACGCGTACTGATAGTCGCTTTCGGCTTTGTTCAACGCCGCTTTCGCTTGATTGACTGCATCGGCATATTTAGCTGACTCGATGGTGTAGAGCACCTGTCCTTTTTTCACAAGGTCGCCGCCGGAGTACTGTTTAGTGAGCAGGGTTCCGTTGACTCGTCCCACAATTCGGGCAGAGCTTATGGCGCCGGCATATCCGGGATAGGTTTTGTACATGACGATTGAGTCGATGACTGGAGTCGCGACTTGAATTTCGGGAATCTCTTCGAGGCGTGATTCGGAATGCTTTGATGAGCAGGCGCCGATCGACAGTGCTGTTGCGAGAGCGATAGCGCAGTTATATGCTTTGACGTTAGCCATATTCGATGAGGTTTAGGTAAGTTATATTTGGCTCGGATCCCAGCCACCACCGAGCGCTTCATAGAGAGTGATGAGCGATGACAGGGCACGTCCTTTTGATTCTATAATGGAGTTTTCGTAGTTCAGACAGTTCAATTGCGCGTTGACCACATCAGTGAATGGGTTGAGCCCGCGCTTGTAAAGGTCGAGCGAAAGATCGAGCGACTTGTTGCTGTTTTCGATTACATCCTCCAGCACGGCGATGTTTTTCAGCGATGCGGTGTAGGATGCGATGGCATTGTCGACCTCCTCTACGGCATTCATCACCGTGAGGTTATAGTTGTCGATTCCTATTTCCATCTGTTCCCGAGCCGATATGACGTCGGCTTTTCGAGCCAAGCCGTCAAATATGGTCCAGCTCAGGGTGGGCGCAATGGTGTAGGTGAGGGTCTGTTTCTTGAACAGATCGCCGGCATCCCGAGCCGATGTGCCTATCGAGGCGTTGAGCGACAGAGTGGGGAGGAAATCTTTTTTCTCGATTCCGAGCTGTGCGGCGTATTGCGCGAGCTGTGATTCAGCCTGAACAATGTCGGGGCGGCGGCGGAGCAGTTGCGCGGGCACACCTATGGGGATTATCTGGCGGTGGTCGGGAAGCCGTCGCGGAATATTGAGCTGAGAATATATCGAGTCGGGATATACCCCGGTGAGTATAGCGATGGAGTTGATGGTTGAGTGTATAGCCGATTCAAGTCCGGGCACAGATGCCTGAGTCGAGTAGTAGAGTGTCTTAGCCTGTGTGACATCGAGCATTGAGGCAAGCCCCGCCTCATGTCGTGCTTCGGCTATCTTCAGGATTTTTCCCTGTGACTGTATATGCTCCATCGCCACCTGGTATTCGGCTTGATACATACGCAGCGTTATGTAGGACTTGGCTATGTTGGCGCATAGTGCGGTCATGACACCGGCATATTCCGCTTCGGTAGCATCGTAGGCTCTTTTGCTTGCCTTGACTTTTTGTGTTATTTTCCCAAACAGGTCTATCTCCCAGTTCATTTTCAGTCCGAGGGCGAAGTTGTCGGACACGGATGCATCCTGCAAATTCGGACCTAAGCCTCCTGATGATTGGGATTTCTGCCATCCGGCGTTGAGATTTATGTCGGGGAAGTATGCCGCTCTTGAACTGTTGACCGCCTGTGCGGCTATTCTTATTCTGTGAGCCGCCATGATGATGTTGTAGTTGTTGTCGACCCCGGCAGCGATAAGCGAGTCAAGGTGCGGGTCGTCGAAAGTCTTCCACCAATAATCATCGGTGGGGATATTCTGTGTGAAGTATTCGTTATATGACCATTGCCGGGGCATATCTTTGTCCAGATATTTTCCCTGAGGGGTCTCGGCGATGATTTTCGCTGTGCATAGTGATGCCGAAGCAATTAGCAGGCATATCAGATGGGGTCGTCTCATAAATAAAAGAGCATTAGTCTAAGTAATAACTCTCTTGGGGAAATTTCGGTTTTTATGTTGAAACTTTATTTAAGGAATATTAACTTAGAGTCGAGACCTTGAAGATATTAAGGACTTTAAAGACATTAAGGAGATTTATTTGTATCTTTGTGGATATGGGATTGCCGGATGTAAGACATATAGGGGCGCTTGAGTCGCTGAGATTTATTTTTATATTTCTCATTTTTGTCTCTCATTTTTCGTGGAATGGGAGTGGCTTCTGGGATGCCGGTGGCGACTGCGGTGTGAGCTTCTTTTTTATTTTGAGCGGTTTTGTTCTGTCGCTTTCGGGAAGGACGCTTTCTGGTGGCTACGGTGATTATATGTTGAGGCGGATGAAGCGTGTTTATCCTGTTCATCTGTTGGCGTTGTTGTTGGCGTTTGTATGTGTGCCGTGGTGTTTTGACATGCTTAATACCGTGCTGTCATTGCTTTTGTTGCAGAGTTGGGTGCCGTGGAAAGATGTTTATTTCGGTGCTAATGCGGTGAGCTGGTTTTTGAGTGATCTGGTGCTTTGTTACATCGCTTTTCCATGGTTGAAGAGGGGAGTGTTCGGAATGAGGGGGATGGTGCTTTTAGCTGCTGTCATGGCAGTTGCGGCGCTTTATGTCATGGTGGTTCCGATGGTGCCGGCGGATAGGGTGAATTGGCTTCTTTATGTTTTCCCGCCGTTGCGGATGATTGATTTTTGCCTTGGTATATGCACGGCACGGCTCTTTATGTGGATACACTCTAAAGGAGCGGCTATGTCGGCAGTGTGTGCCACAGCGGTTGAAATTTCGGCGATAGCGTTGTTGTGCGCGGCTTTCGCGGTGTATCGGTATGTGCCTGAGGGCTATGCCACGGCATCATTGTTCTGGCTGCCATGTGCCGGAGTGATTCTTGCCTTTGCCGTGGGCGATTTTTCTTCCGGCGTGGCAGGACGTATTCTCCGGTGGCGAGTTTTGTTGTGGCTCGGGGCTATCTCCTTTGAGTTTTATCTTGTCCACGTTTCGGTCATAGGATTGCTCGGGCGTGTGTGCCGACATTACTGTGTGGATCTGCCTTGGGGATGTGCCTTTCTGACGGCATTTACGCTGAGCGTGGCTGTTGCGTGGGGCTTAAAGCGGCTTGTAGGCATAGTGTCGCCGCGTCATGATTGAATGGGGCAAGTCACGCCTCAGGCTCTATATCATTTTTGAGAACAAGTGCCATAGGGCTATGGCTGTGCTTACCGACACATTGAGCGAGTGCTTGGTGCCGTGCTGCGGTATTTCGAGGCAGATGTCGGCGGCATCGACCACTTCCTGCGCCACTCCGTTGACCTCATGTCCTGCTACGATGGCATATTTTTTTCCTGGCTCCGGGTTGAATTGTTCGAGTGATATGCTGTCGGCTACCTGTTCAAGCGCACATATCGTGTAGCCATCCTCTTTCAACGCTTTCAAGGCATCAAGGGTGTTTTCATAATATCTCCAGTCGACCGAATCTTCCGCACCGAGCGCTGTCTTGTGAATTTCGGGTGACGGTGGTGTCCCGGTGACACCGCACAGCATCACTTTATCAATTGCAAACGCGTCGCAAGTGCGCAATATCGCTCCTACATTGCTCAGGCTTCTCACGTTGTCGAGCACCGCCGCTATCGGCAATTTAGGCGCCTGTTTGAACTCTTCGGCGCTCAAGCGATGGAGCTCCCAGATGGTTTTCTTTTTGTTCATGGCACAAAAGTAGTGAAAAATCTCGTGATTTTTGTGTACTTTTGTCGTAGTAGAAAAGATTTTAAGAAGAATACATAGATATATATGAGATTTGACGAGCTGGATCTTAGCGATGATATACTTGACGCGCTCGACGCGATGAACTTTAATGAATGCACTCCCATTCAGGAACAGGCGATCCCTGTGATTCTTGAGGGAAAGGACCTTATCGCGGTGGCACAGACCGGTACGGGAAAGACAGCCGCCTATCTGCTTCCGGTTATTGACCGCCTTGTGGATGAGCCTGTTCCGGAGGATGCGGTCAATTGCATAGTGATGGCTCCCACGCGCGAACTCGCTCAGCAGATAGACCGCCAGATGGAGGGATTCGCCTATTTTGTGCCGATCAACAGTGTCGCCATATACGGCGGTACCGACGGTGCCGGATTCGCCCAACAGCAACGCGGACTTAAACTTGGCGCTGATGTGGTCATCGCCACTCCAGGCAGATTGCTCGCCCATCTGAGCATGGGATATGTGGACTTGTCGAAGGTGTCTTATTTCATTCTCGACGAGGCTGACCGTATGCTCGACATGGGATTTTATGACGACATCATGCAGATTGTGAAACAACTTCCCAAGTCGCGACAGACATTGATGTTTTCGGCAACGATGCCTCCCAAAATCCAGCAGCTCGCGAAGGCTATCCTTAATAATCCGGCAGAGGTGAAGATCGCAGTGTCGCGTCCGACGGAGAAGATCGACCAGTCGGCATACGTGTGCTATGAGCCGCAAAAGACTCCGCTGTTGAAATATCTTCTCAAAACTTATCATTCCAAACGAGTGATTGTGTTCTCGGCATCAAAGCTCGCCGTGAGGGATCTGGCGCGTGACTTGCGTCGTAGCAAAATCAAGACCGGCGAGATGCACTCCGATCTTGACCAGAATGAACGCGACAAGGTGATGCTTGATTTCCGTGCGGGCAGAATCGATGTTCTTGTAGCCACCGACATTCTTGCGCGAGGCATAGACATTGACGACATATCGATGGTGGTGAATTACGATGTGCCGCGTGAGGCTGAGGACTACATCCACCGCATAGGGCGCACGGCACGAGCAAACGCCGACGGCAAGGCTGTGACGCTTGTCAACGAGCGTGATCAGGTGAAATTTGGCAGCATCGAGCGTTTTCTCAAGTATGAAGTGCGTAAGGATGCGGTGCCCGTGGAACTTGGTGAAACACCGGAGTATCGTCCGGAGAGACGTCGTTCCAAGCCGGCAGGAGGCGCCAAGAAACCGGGTGGTGGACGCCGGTTTAACCGCAAGCCCAATAAACCCAAGCAAGCTAAATAACTCAGGACCTTAAGGACTTTAACGACTTTAATGACCCTAAGGACTTTACTTCTTCACCATTCTCTGCAGCACGAGTGGTGCTTCCGGTCCCATGTTGAAGATGAGGTCGAGAACGCTTAAATCAGGTATGAACCCGTAGCGGTCCGCCCATATCTGGTAGTAGGGCGTGTCGATTATCTCAGGGAGTTCACGAGTTGCCGTTTCCGTAGGAAATTCACCCGGCATGGGTATGCCGAGGGCTCGGCGGCAGAAACGGTCGATCATATCGTCAAGCTCCATGAGTGATTCTATTTTTCCGGAGAATGCCGGGAGGAGGTCGTCGGCATAATATTCAAAGAAAGGGGTGCGTCCGTAGGCTGAGCTTATGGCACCCCAGTGCACGTTCCACCACTCGCCGTGGGTTGATACACGCACATCCGACAGATGGGTGGAGTGCCATTCAGTCGGTTTTTCAAGAGGGACGGTAAGTCGCTGTATGCCGTTGGGCCCGCTTATGGAGCAGCGGTGAGTGTCTTTCTCGCGCTTGTTGAATCGGCGTGAAAAGTCGATCACTGCATTTCCGAAAGCCGCCATCGCCGCGTAACGCCTCACGCTGCCACAGTAAGCGGGTGGCAACGTGAGAGTGATGTCGGGGTATATGATGAGCGGGTTGGTGGGAATCATTATTCTTTGTCGGGGTTGGCGGGTTTGAACACGCGGTTCCATCTTATTCCGCCATTGAACAGGTTCTTGTCTTTGTCAAATGATACGAGCACACGCCACGGTTTTCCGACGATGTGGTCCTCGGGCACGAATCCCCAATAGCGAGAGTCGGCAGAGTTGTCGCGGTTGTCGCCCATCATGAAGTAATAATCCATGTTGAATGTGTAGGATTTGGCGGGCTTTCCGTCAATGTACACCACATCATCTTTTATGTATGCGTCATGGTGACCTTCATAGTTGCGTATGCAGCGGTTGTATATGTCCCAGTTGCGAGGTGTCAGCTCGATGGATTCGCCTTTCTTGGGTATCCATAGCTCGCCATAGTCGGCGCGTGTCCATCCCTGCGAGATTTTATCGGGGAATAGCGGAGTGGATTCCGATGCTGGCACCTTCATGATGTTTGCCACGCGCGGGTCAGCTTCGAGAGCGTCGACCATAGCCGGAGTGAGCGGGGAGGCGTAGATGGGTGGCACTGATCCGTCTTCACGCACAAGGAATCCGTTTGCCGCTACGTTTGCCACATCCTGAGCTGAAAGTGGCACCATGTGGCGGTCATCGACACTTATTCCGAGACGTTCCCAGTCCTGCTCGGTCATCATTCCGTCCTTTAGCTGGAAGAAGTGGTTGAACTGCACGTTCTGAGGCTGCGGGATGGGCTTGCCGTCGATGTGTATCACACCGTCGACTATTGATATTGTTTCGCCCGGAAGTCCTACGGCACGCTTCACATAGTTTTCGCGACGATCCACCGGACGGTATATAATGTCGCCAAACTGCTCTTTATTGTTGTGGACGGCAAATCGTCCGAACATATTCACGAGGGTGTAATAGTCGGGATTCTGCATTTTTGTGGCTACAGTGTCGCCGGCGGGGAAATTGAACACCACAATGTCGCCACGTTCCACCTTTCCGAGCCCCTTGAGGCGCTTGTACTTCCATTGCGGTGACTCGATGTAGCTCTTGGTGTTGATTACAGGGAGAGTGTGCTGAGCCAGCGGGAAGTGGATGGGGGTCATCGGCACGCGAGGACCGTAGGCGGTCTTGTTCACCCACAGATAGTCGCCTACGAGGAGCGATTTTTCAAGTGACGAAGATGGAATCTGGTAGTTCTGCCCTATGAATGTGAACACGAAATACACAAGGATGAGGGCGTAGAGGATGGCATCGACCCAGCTCATGATTGAGCGCACGGTTTTGCTCTTGCTCTTTTTCCACCAGGTGAGGGGTATATAGCCGGTGATGTATATGTCAAACAGAAGCGGGAGGAATATGAGCACCCACCAGCTTCCGAGCCAAGCTACCCAGGCGATGAATATAAGCGCTACAATTGTGAACCGTGCCCACCGGGTGGGCTTCACCTCTTTTATGCGGCGTTTGAAATCATCGGCGAAAGATGGTTTTACAGTCATTACGATTACTTTATAATATCGAGGAGTTGAGATTCAGCCACAAGGCTGTGCATCATCTCGTCCATTGTCAAAAATCCTTTTTTACCACACGCCCATTCAGCCGCCATGACAGCTCCGAGGGCAAATCCCATGCGTGATTTGGCACGGTGTTCAATGGTGATAGCATCGGCTTCGCTTTCCCACTTTATGATGTGGGTTCCGGGCACTTCACCTTCGCGCTCGGCGGTTATGCGGATCTGGTCGTCGGCGTGTTGGTCGGCTTCAGTCCAGCTCTTGATGTTGCTGTCCTTCTCGATGATTCCTTCGGCGAGGGTGATTGCCGTTCCGCTTGGGTGGTCGAGCTTGTGGATGTGGTGCACCTCGGTCATTGAGGGGGTGTATTGGGGCAACCCTGCCATGAGTGACGCGAGATACTTGTTGACAGCGAAGAAGATGTTCACGCCGAGAGAGAAATTGGAGGTCCAGAAGAATGTAGCCTCGCCATTGTCGCACATAGCCTTTATCTGTGGCATTTCGGCGAGCCAACCGGTGCTTCCCGATACTACCGGCACGCCTCGTGAGAATGCGCGCTTATAGTTGGCGACGGCGGTAGCGGGTGTCGTGAATTCGATAGCAATGTCGGCTGATCCGAATTCCTCGGAATCGAAATCATCCTGATTGTCGACATCTATTTTGCACACGATGGTGTGTCCGCGTTGAATGGCGATGCTCTCTATCGCCTTACCCATTTTGCCGTAGCCTATTAATGCAATTTTCATAATTTTCAAATTAACCTGACAAAAATACGTATTTTCTGCGTCACTACGAAGCCTTTGCTGCGTAATTTGAAAATCTTCTGTTATATTATTTGTTGTATGGTAAGAGTTTTTCGTGTAAATTTGCATAATATTTATGAGTGCTGATAATCGACATCATGACGCGATATTGCGTGACGCCGCCGACAGGCTTTCCTCCGAGGAATCCCTGGCAGGTATCTGTGCGTCGTTGTGCCACCGTGGACCGCTCCCTTCGCATGAAGCCGCCCGGCAGATTGTGGACTTGACGTGCGCCATCGTTTTTCCGGGCTATTTCGGCGACAATGATGCCGGGTGCGAGAATATCCGTGATTTCACCGGAGTGTGGATTGAGAAACTTTACCGGATATTGGCTCATCAGATTCATGCCGGAATAAGCCTCAACGGCACTTTGGCTGACGCACGAGTTGTAGCCGAGGATAAAGCAGATCGTTTTATCAGCCGTTTGCCGGAGTTGCGGCGACTACTGAAAGCTGACGCAATAGCCACTTACCATGGCGACCCTGCAGCATCTTCTGTGGGCGAGGTCATTTATTGTTACCCCGGTATAAGGGCTATATGCCATTACCGCATCGCTCATGAGCTTGCGGTGCTCGGCGTGCCGGTGCTGCCGCGAATGATAAGCGAGCAGGCTCACTCGGAGACCGGTGTGGATATCCATCCCGAAGCCACCATAGGGGAGTCTCTCACCATAGACCATGGCACCGGCATAGTGATCGGAGCCACGGCGATAGTGGGAAACAATGTGAAGATTTATCAGGGTGTGACTCTCGGAGCGAAAAGCTTCGATCTTGATGAGAACGGCAATCCGGTGAAAGGCGTTCCTCGCCATCCTATCATCGGCAATAATGTAATTATATACTCTAATGCCACTATCCTTGGGCGTATCACTATAGGTGATAACGCGGTGATAGGAGGTAATATATGGGTGACACAGGATGTGGAGCCGGGAGAGAAATTGATACAGGCAAAAGCAAATAACATATTAAGACTAAAGAATTAATGAAAACGGAAACTTACGAAATGGTTGCCAAAACCTTTCAGGGTCTTGAAGAAATTCTCGCTGACGAACTGCGTGGAATAGGCGCGCAGAATGTTACAGTCGGCAGGCGCATGGTCTCCTTTGAAGGTGACAAGGAGATTATGTACAGGGCTAATTTGAGCTGCCGCACGGCATTGAGGATTCTGAAGCCGATAGTGAAGTTCACTGCGGATGACACTGACGCTCTTTATGAGATGACCAAGGACTTTGACTGGACTACAGTTCTGTCGGTTGATAAGACCTTTTCCGTTGATCCGGTTGTGAATTCAGAGATATTCACCAATTCACGTTTCGTGACTTACCGCGTAAAGGACGGCATCGTCGACTTTTTCAAGGATCGTTTCGGCGCTGACCGTCGTCCCGGAGTGCGTCTACAGGATGCCGATGTCATGATAAATGTGCATATAGATGACAATCGTGTCACTTTGTCGCTTGATTCATCGGGCGAGTCGTTGCATAAGCGCGGTTACAGAGTGGCGCAGACCGATGCTCCCATCAATGAGGTGCTTGCTGCCGGAATCATTCTTAAGAGCGGCTGGAAGGGCGGCTCACCCTTTGTCGATCCCATGTGCGGGTCGGGCACATTCCTTATAGAAGCGGCTTTGATCGCCGCCAACATTAACCCCGGTGTCTATCGCAAGAGTTTTGCGTTTGAGCATTGGAGCGATTTCGATGAGGAGCTGTTTGAACAGCTTTATAACGATGATTCCAATGAGCGTGATATCGATTTCCCAATCATGGGAGCCGACATATCGCCTAAGGCTATCGCTATTGCCGAAAAGAATGTGAAGCAGGCAGGAGTGGGCAAATATGTCACTCTTGAGATAAAGCCGCTGTCGCAGTGGGATTCAGCTCCGGAAGAGGGAGTGCTCGTGACCAATCCTCCTTATGGCGAGCGTATCTCGGTCGATGACATGGAGGGATTGTACAGCTTGCTTGGTACCAAGTTGAAGAGAGTGTTCAAAGGCTATCATTCGTGGGTGATAGGGTATAAGGATGAATATTTCAACCGCATAGGGCTTACCCCCTCGGTAAAGATGCCGATACTTAACGGCGCTCTTGAATGTGAACTGCGTGAATATATCACTTTTGAGGGTGATTACAAGAGCTTCCGTCAAGATGGAAACAGCTTGAATAAGCGTCATGACGACCGCAAGCGCCCCCAGCAACGTCGGTTGACCGACACCGAGTGGCGACAGGATGCGCGCAAGCGTGGATTTGGCGGAAAGAATGGCAGAAAATTCTCCGATGACCGCGATGAAGAATTCGACGACCGCCGTAAATCACGTTTCAAGGATAACCGCAAAGGTGGCGGTGACCGCTTTAAAGACCGTCGCCATGATGATGGCAAGGAGCGTCGTTTCAGAGATGACCGTAAAGAGAGCAGGTTCGGTAAACGGGAATTTGACGGAGAACGCCGTGAGGAGCGCCGTCGCAGCCCGCTTGAGGAGAATTACAAGAAACGTCCTTTCGGCCGCAACCGTAATGACCGTGATGACCGTCAACGTGATTTCAGAAGAGATGAGCGTCAGCAGCCTGAAAAGACTTTTGATTCGGAAAATCCGCTTGCCATACGTCGCAATGAGCAGGCACTTAAGGGAATCATAGGTCGCCAGCCATCACTCCCTGCGATGAGAAAGCGCAAAGGATGGAAGCCCGGAAGCTCAGAAAATGATAGTAATAACGAAAATCAATAAATAACCAACCCAATCACTCAGCATAATGAATAAAGTAAATGTCCTGTTGCTCGGCTCGGGAGGCAGAGAGTCAGCTCTTGCGTGGAAAATGAATCAAAGCCCGCGTCTGGGAAAACTGTTTATAGCTCCCGGCAATGGGGGTACGCCGCAATATGGCACAAATGTGAACATCTCTCCGGTGGATTTTCCAGCTATTGAGGAATTTGTGAAGTCAAATGACGTGGAGGTGATAGTCGCCGGAAATGAGGATCCCCTTGTGAAGGGCATTTACGATTATTTTAAAGAGCGTGGCATATTGGTTGTGGGACCGAGTCAGGCTGGTGCGGCTCTTGAAGGCAGCAAGGACTTTGCCAAGCAGTTCATGGTGCGTCATAATATCCCCACAGCACGCTACTGCAGCTTCAATGCCGATAACATTGAGGAAGGATATAAGTTTCTTGAAAGCCTTAAGGCTCCCTACGTGCTGAAAGCCGATGGTCTTGCCGCCGGTAAGGGTGTGCTGATTCTGCCCACTCTTGATGAGGCTAAAGCATCGTTGAAGGAGATGCTGTCGGGAATGTTTGGCGCATCGTCGGCTACGGTTGTCATTGAGGAGTTCCTTTCAGGCATCGAATGCTCAGTGTTTGTGCTCACCGATGGCAAGGATTATCGTGTGCTTCCGGTGGCAAAGGATTACAAACGTATCGGCGAGGGTGACACCGGGCTGAACACCGGTGGCATGGGTGCCGTGAGCCCCGTGGTGTTTGCCGATGACGAGTTTATGTCAAAGGTGCGTGAACGCATCATCGAGCCTACCGTGAAGGGTCTCGCTGAGGAAGGAATCGTGTATAAAGGATTCATTTTCTTAGGCTTGATCAATGTCGACGGTGAGCCTATGGTGATAGAATATAATGTGAGAATGGGCGATCCCGAGACTGAAGCTGTTATGCTTCGTGTTGACAGCGACTTGCTTGAGCTTATGATAGCCGCCGCCAACGGCAACCTCGGCGATATGCCGCTTAATATCGATCCCCGTCCTGCTGTGACTGTGATGATGGTGTCGGGCGGATATCCGGGTGATTATGAGAAGGGCAAAATTATAACCGGTCTTGAAGATGTCGATGGAAGCATTGTGTTCCATGCCGGAACGAAAGCCGATGGCGACAATATTGTGACTTCCGGAGGACGAGTGCTGTCAGTCAGCTCTTACGGTGAAACAGTTGTCGACGCTCTTGCCAAGAGCTATGAGAATATCGCCCGCATAAACTTTGACGGCAAATACAGCCGCCGCGATATAGGCAAGGATTTGTTGAATTACAAAAAATAGAGATTGAAAGAGCAGGAGGTAACGCGGTTTGTGCAGTCACGCGATGCATTTTTTATAGTGCTTTGCGTGTCTTTTGCCGCCGCTATCCTTGCTTTTTACTCCGGCGAGGTCATTCCTGTGGCGGGAAACGACGGATTCGGGTTGCCTTCATTCAATGAGTGGATCACTGATCCTGAAATTTCGCTTTACGCGAGCCTCGGAATCTGTGCTTTGCAATCGTTTCTGCTCGTTTATATAAACCGGCGGTTCAACCTGTTGCGAACGGTCTCGCCCATGTTTGCCGGAGCTTTTTTGGTGATGCAATGTGCCTTGCCTTCGGTGTTGGGTCAGGTGTCTGACGGATCCCTGTTGTGCCTGTTGGTTCTGCTTGCGGTGATACCGCTGTTTTCTGTGTTTCAGCGTCCTCAGCGTACACGCAGCATCTATCTTGTGTTCTGCATTCTCGCTTTCGGATCGCTGACCGATTATGCTTACTTAGCTTATATGGTCGCCTTCATCATAGGCTGCTTGCAGATGCAGTGTCTTTCTTTCAGGGGCATATTGGCAATACTTCTGGGTATGGTCACTCCTATATGGATTCTTGTGGGGTTCGGCTCCATTGACCCTTCCGATTTCAAGTTGCCTGAATTTGTCAGTGTCTTTGAGGCATTGAACGGTCAGGAATTGCTGCGCATCATCGTCTACACAGCTATCACATTGATAATAGGTTGTGTTCTCGGAGCATGGAACCTGATAAAGATTTACGGATATAATTCCCGCGCGAGAGCTTACAATGGATTTTGGGTTGTGATATCGATCACTACCGTAGCGTTGCTTTTCGTGGACTATTTCCATTGGTTTATCTATATTCCGATGCTTAATTGCTGCACGGCGGTGCAGATAGGACACTTTTTCGCCATCAATCAATTGAAACGCGGATACTTTCTCGTGGTGTGCTTCATATTGGTGTACGCCGGTATCTATATTTGGAATTTTGCGGCATGAATGTAATAATCGAGAAAAATATACCTTTTATACACGGGTATCTTGACGATATAGCCGATGTGAGGTATCTGTCGGCTGACGAGATAACACGCGAGGCTATGAAGGATGCCGACGCCCTTATCACCCGCACCCGTACCCGATGTGACGCTTCGTTGCTTGATGGATCAAGGTGTAAGTTTATCGCCACCGCTACCATCGGCACTGACCATATCGACTTGGACTATTGCAGGAAGAATGGCATTGCCGTTGCCAATGCTCCGGGGTGTAATGCTCCCGCAGTGGCTCAGTATGTGTTTGCTTCAGTAGCGCCATTGTTGGATGGGCGTGATGCCGGCACGATGACAATGGGCATCGTGGGAGTCGGAAACGTGGGCAAGATTGTGGAGCGGTGGGCTCGACAGCTCGGCTTCAGAGTGCTGCTATGCGACCCTCCACGCAGTGAGAGAGAAGGAGCTGACGGTTTTTGCGACTTTTCGACGATTCTAAGTGAGTCGGACATAATCACATTCCACACTCCATTGACACGTGAAGGAAAATATCCCACCTATCATCTGCTTGATGCCGAGGCTGCAAAATCCATTGAGCGTTGTCCGGTCATAATCAATGCTGCTCGTGGCGGAGTTGTCGACAATTCCGCTCTCGTGAAAATGCTGGATGAAGAGGTGGTGAAGGCTGCGGTGATTGACTGCTGGGAAAATGAGCCGGATATATCCAGTGAGCTGCTTGACAGAGCTGTTATCGCCACACCCCACATAGCCGGATATTCGCGTGAAGGAAAGATAAGGGCAACCCAAATGTCGCTTGACGCATTCTGCCGTCACTTCAATCTTGCACCTGTGAAGCTAAAGGAATCTGTTCCGGCAGGGGCTGCCGCATCAGTCACATGGACTGCCGTGACCGAAAGCTATTCTCCACAGGTCGACACCGCGTCGCTTAAACAGGACCCTGTGGCATTTGAATCACTACGCAACACCTACGCCTACCGCCCCGAAGTGAAATAATTAAGTGTTTATTCTTGTAGGAAATTTGCAGGAAAATGAGTACTTTTGTATAATATCATGTGTCAAAATTATATTATGCAAGACTATAACCTTGGATTCATATCTAATGAAGCAATATACGAACATGTCAAACTTACGGTTGAAGCATATCGTAGAGAGATTACTTTAGCTCAATTTAATGAGAATATTGTTGATCCTATCAAGCTTACATTTGATTCTAAGGTTTATGGTAAGAGTCTCAAACAAGCCATCGAGGATGAGTGTTTCAGACAAATAGATAAGTCAAATACTAATAAAATAGGATATTTTCATCAGAATTTGTTTAAATATGCTGGTGGTAATTGGAAGGTGCCTAAGGAGGGTTTTGACGTTGAAAATGATGAACTTCACATCTATGTGGAGTTGAAAAATAAGCATAATACTATGAATTCGGCATCTTCTCAAAAAACATATATGAAGATGCAGTCCAAATTGCTGGATGATGATAAAGCAATATGCTATCTTGTAGAAGTGATTTCAAAAAAATCAAAAGACGAGACTTGGCGTATTACTTTGGATAAAAAGACAAGAGGGCATAATAGGATAAGACGTATGTCCATGGACAAATTTTATGAGCTTGTTTTCGGAGATTCCAAAGCTTTTTTCAAGTTATGTTTTGCATTGCCAACTATAATAGAAGATGTTATTCGTAATAATGATGAATTAGCTTTAACAAACACTGTTTATAAAGAACTTATAAAAGAACATTCCGATTTGTTGACAGCTCTTTATATTCTAGCATTCTCTACATACGAGGGTTTTGACACATTGACGAATTAAGCAATATGGAGAATCGTAAAATTACAGTCAATAATTTTGCTGACTTGCTTGGAGTATCAAGGGCGACAGTAGAGTCGTGGATTAGAACTGGCAAGTTTCCTTTGCAGATTGATGAGTCTGGGAATCGTTTTTTTTATTATGAAGATGTAAAGTCTGTTCCTGAAATCGCTGCTATATTCGCATCAAGATGGGATGAAGAGCTTGTTGTAAATCCATTGAGACGATATACTTCGGTCGAATTATTTGCAGGAGGTGGTGGATTAGCTTTAGGGATGGAGTTAGCTGGTTTTAATCATGTTTTGCTTAATGAATTTGATCATTCTGCATGTGAGACACTTCGTAAAAATAGACCGAATTGGAATGTGGTGGAAGGCGATATCCATCAGATTGATTTCACTCAATTTCGAGATAAAGTAGATTTTCTTTCAGGAGGATTTCCTTGCCAAGCGTTTTCTTATGCCGGTAAGCGTTTAGGGTTTGAAGAAACCAGAGGAACACTATTTTTTGAATTAGCGAGAGCAGTGAAAGAGATTCAGCCCAAAGTATTTTTGTGTGAAAATGTAAAAGGATTGGTAGAGCATGATCAAGGACGCACTCTGCAAACTATAAAAAAAGTGATCAATGAATTAGGATATATCTTAGTTGAACCACGAGTCCTTCGTGCTATACAATATAATGTACCTCAAAAGAGAGAAAGGCTTATTTTAATTGCAATCAGAAATGATTTTGCCCAAAATGTTGAATATAAGTGGCCCGATGTTTATCCTGGTATAAGGACTCTTAGAGATGCTTTTTACGCAGGAGAACTTTACCCCGAAGATGTTCCATCATCGGAGGGACAAAAATATCCTGATTCAAAAAGACGTGTAATGGAAATGGTTCCTGAAGGTGGTGACTGGAGAAACCTTCCGGAAGAGATCGCCCGTGAATACATGAAAGGTAGTTATGAGTTGGGTGGTGGAAAAACAGGAATGGCTCGTCGCTTGGCTTTGGATGAACCCTGTCTGACTTTAACATGTGCACCAGCGCAAAAACAAACAGAAAGATGCCATCCACTTGAGACTCGTCCGCTTTCTGTGCGGGAATATGCTAGAATTCAAACATTTCCTGATGACTGGCAATTTGAAGGCAGCTTAGGCTCTAAGTACAAACAGATTGGAAATGCGGTGCCTGTCAATCTTGCATGGGCCATAGGTCGTTCATTGATCAGGTTGTTTAATGATATGAAAGGTTGTGAATCAATGTCTTTTGGAGAAGAGTCGGCGGAATGCAGACACTATACTAAACTTCATGGATTATTTGAAGGAATGGTGTGTGACGAGATTGTTGATTACCGCCCCGAAGTGAAATAGGGCGGGGTCTCAGCGGCGGAGGATTTGCCAGGGGAAGTGGTTCAGCTTGCGGATGAGTTCTTTTTCTTTGCCGTCACAGTAATGGTCGCATATAGCGTGGAAACGCGGAGAGTGGGACATCTCGCTGAGATGGGCGAGTTCGTGGCACACGATGTAGTCCCTGAGTTCAAGAGGCAGAAACAGGCACATATAACTGATGTGAATATCGCCGCGTGACGAACATTTTCCCAATGTTTTGAATCCGTTCATTATCGCCCATGAGCGAGGCGATGCTCCTATTGTTGCCGCTACCTCTTTGGCTCTTGGGAGCAATATCTCGGCAGCGATGTCGTGGGCTATGTTGCTCATGATACGTGATATGCTTTGTTTCACGTTGAGGTTGTCAAAGTCAAGAAGTGTCCCCACTTCGATATAGGCTTTGCGGTCTTTGACGGTGCCCCACACGTTGCGTGGCTGATGGGACTGCCGGCTTATCAAGAATGTGAATCCCGGCACTTCAATCACCTGGTTTTCGGAGAATGTCACGTCATGCCGTCGCGCAATGACAGCACTCGCCATACGGTTTACATAATCGGGGATTTCTCTGCGGTCTATGCTTTCAGGAAAAATGAAGACAGCGACTCCGTTTTTCCATCGGGCGCTGATTTTCGATGTGTTTTTGCGGAACGTGATTTCGATGGGACCTATTTCATTGTGCATGAATTTCATCGTTTGTCGACTCCCCATAATAATTTTGATCTCAGTGTTTCGATGAATTGATGATCGCTGCGTTGTACTACTTTAGTCACGAACGGTGCCCGCCGCATGACAATCGTGGTGCTTTCAGCCATTGAGAATGACCGTCCGTCAAGGCTTATACGGTAGGATTCGCTTCTTGACCGCGTTGTGACCGACACTATGCTTTCGTCGCTCACCACAAGCGGGCGCATGGTCAGTGAATGTGCTGCGATGGGCGATATGATCCACACCGGAGCGAGTGGAGCCACAATGGGACCACCAACGGAAAGGTTATATCCGGTGGAGCCGGTGGGGGTGGATATGATAAGTCCGTCAGCACGGTAATTAGCGACTTTTACACCGTCGATAAGGGCATCCATGTCTACCATTGACGAGGTGTCGTTCTTCATTATCGCCACCTCATTAAGTGCATATCGTGGATGAGCGTCTCCCCAGTCGGGGCTTGTCGCCTTGATCATGGTGCGTGATTCGATGCGGTAATGTCCCATGAAGATATCATCGAGTGAAGACTCGATGTTTTCAATCGATGCGTCGGCGAGGTATCCCAAATGTCCGGTGTTTATGCCTAATATTGGAATCTCCTTTTCGCCGATCCATTGGGCTGTGTGCAGAAATGTGCCGTCACCTCCGATGCTCATCGCGAGGGCGGCATCGAAGTTGTGGTCGTTGATTGTTTCGTTTATCTGAGGCGGAGAGGGCAGGATGTGGCACAGGTATTCATAGAATGATGCTTCCATCTCTATGCACACGTTGCGTTGCGACAGAATTTTGAACAGTCTGTCGATGCCGTCGATGTATCTTTCCTGATAAGTGTTGCCGAATACCGCTATTCTCATAGATCTATGGTGGGGTTAGATTTCCAGATACCGCATGAATTCCCTTGCGCGCTCGATCATCTCGCTTGCCGGCATTCCTGAGGGGGTGGCTATTTCGATAGTGTCATATCCGTATCGGGCGAGTGATTTTGCCACCGATTCTCCACGGCTGTGGTTCACACGCAGCATGACTGTGGTGAGGCTGTCGGGCTCTGTGCCGGCAGTTACGTTAAGATTCAGCAGATGGGCGTCGGCATCCTCCACGGCATGAGCTATCGCCGAGGCACTGTATTGGCTCGGTGGGCAAGTTATGGTCAGCTCCGCGCTTTCATCAAGTTGCGGAAACATACCGGCAATAGCCTTTATCATAGCGGCACGGTCGATGACACCTATCGGAGTTTCGGTCACATCGTCGATCACTGTCACAACATCTTCTCCCGATGCCATGCGCTCAAGAACCATGGTCAGAGGCGCCGATGCGATTACGGGCTTTTTTTGCGGGTTAAAAGCCTTTTTATCCTCTTGAGATAAGTTCAATCGGGTATTTTGTGGGAAAATGGCATCTTTTGCAGTCAAAACTTTTCGTTGTTTTATTATTTCTGATTACTTTTGCAGTTGCATTTGTTGTATATGGTTACAAATATAGGTATTTTTCCTCATATTGAATGTAACATTTACATTATAACAACAATTTAGAAATTAAATTTGAGGTTTTTAATGATGACAAATTTAAGTGTTAACATTAACAAGATAGCGACATTGCGTAATGCACGAGGAGAGAATGTGCCCAATGTGGAGCACGTTGCGGTAGATTGTGAGGCATTCGGAGCTAACGGGATAACGATTCATCCGCGTCCTGACGAGCGCCACATACGCCACTCCGATGTGTTTGCCTTGCGTCCGCTGGTAAAGACGGAATTTAACATCGAGGGATATCCGAGCCCTGATTTCATCGACCTTGTGCTTAAAGTGAAGCCCGAGCAGGTGACGCTGGTGCCCGATGCCCCTGATGCCATCACGTCCAATTCCGGCTGGGATGTAAAAGCTAATCATGCTTTTTTGTCGGAAATAGTCGACCGTTTCAAAGAGGCGGGAATCAGAACCTCTATATTTGTGGATCCCGATGAGGAGACAGTGAAGCTCGCGGCATCCACTGGCGCCGACCGCGTGGAGCTTTACACCAAGCCCTATGCCGACAATTACAGCCGTAATGCCGAGGAGGCGATCGAGCCTTATATACGTGCGAGCCGTGCCGCCCATAATGCCGGTATAGGCGTTAATGCCGGTCATGACCTGAGCCTGGAAAATCTCAAGTACTTCCATGCCAATATCCCTTATCTCAACGAGGTGTCGATCGGTCATGCTCTGATTGCCGACGCTCTGTATCTCGGACTGAAGGAGGCTATCAGGCAATACAAGGAGTGCCTTGTGTAAAAAATTTTTCTAATCTATCATTAATCACAATATGTCACTATTAAACATGATCTCCGTCCAGACAATCGAGTCTTTGAGCGATACTGTCGCTGTGATGGAAAATGAAATATCGTCAACCGCCGTTGCTGCCGCACAGCCGTTGGAACTGTCGGTGTGGGAACTTTGCATTAAGGGCGGTTTCATCATGATTCCGCTTGCCATCCTGCTTTTGATAAGCATATATATATTCATTGAGCGTTATATTGTGATTTCGCGTGCTGACAAGCAGGATGCATCATTCATGAAGCGCATAAAGGATTATATCCATGAAGGCGAGATTGAGAGTGCCAAGAATCTTTGTAAAAAGACCGACACTCCCTACAGCCGATTGATTCTTAAGGGTATCACCCGTATAGGCAGACCGATGAATGACGTGCTGGTAGCTATCGAGAATACCGGCAATCTTGAAATCGCCAATCTCGGCAAAGGGTTGCCGTGGCTTGCCACAACCGCAGCCGGTGCTCCTATGCTCGGCTTCCTCGGAACCGTGGTGGGCATGGTAGAGGCATTCTTCGCTCTCGCCAATGCCGGTTCGTCGGCAAATGTCACCGTGCTTGCCGGAGGTATTTATGAAGCTCTTGTGACCACGGTCGCCGGTCTTACGGTCGGTATCATAGCTCTGTTTGCCTACAATGCTCTTGTGGCGCGCATCAACGGAGTCATGAAGCTTCTTGAGGGGAAGACGATGGAATTTATGGATTTGCTCAATGAGCCCGCTTAATCTTACTGACGATGGCTTTACGACGTCCGCATGACATGATGGCGATGTTTTCTATGGCATCAATGACTGATGTCATATTTCTGTTGCTCATCTTTTTCATGATTACCTCGACATTTGTGTTTCCCACGGCTCTTGAAGTGAATCTTCCGCAAAGTTCGGTGCAGACTGCTCTCAAGCCGGGCACACGCATTTATATAGACAAGGACAGCAATCTGTTTGCTTCGTTTGGCGACGAGGAGCCCACACCCATCCAGGGTGATGCGTTGCTTGCGTTCCTGCGCCTTGCCCAACAGAACGAGCCTGAGGGCTTTATCGCCATATATGCCGACGAAGAAGTCCCCTATGGTAAAATTGTGGAGGTGCTCGACATGGGCTCACGCAATAATCTGAAGATGGTGCTTGCCACCAAACCGGTTCAAACCCCAGTCGCCAAACCGCAGGAATCCTTATGACGCAATCGCAGAAAGACCATATAATTGCAGGTGTTTCCACCTCGGTCATAGCGGTGTTGCTGCTGCTTGGTCTTACTATGCTTTATTATGAGGTCGATCCCGCAATGCTGGAGGACCGCACCTGGCCTCCGGTCGACTCAAGCGAAATTGTGTTTGGCGGCGAATTTGTGAAGCTTGGCGATATGCCGCTTCCATCCAATCAGGAAAATTCCTCACCCGCTCCTGAATCGGCTCCTGAAGAACCGACATTGGAGGGTACTGACCTTGCTGATGCAGGGGCTAAAGAGTCGGCAGCCGAGCAACTTGTATCGACTGAGACTGAATCGACTATGGAAGTCGACAAGAAGCCTGTGCCTGAAAAGACAGGACCCACCAAGGAGGAGATCGCCGAGCAGCAACGCATAAAGCGGCAACGTGAGGAAGCTGAGAAGCAAGCCAAGATAAAGAACCGCATGAAGTCGGGGTTCAGTAGCAGTAAGAAAGGCTCAGGAACTCCGGGTGCTAAAAATGGCAATGCTTCGACCGGCGCTCTATCAGGCGCTCCCGGACATACATTGAAGGGACGCACCGCGCAGTCGTGGGGACGACCCAAGAGCACGATGTCGGGCTCGGTGCAGGTAAAGGTGAGGGTGAACCGCAAAGGCTATGTGGTGGGAAATCCCGAGATTGTAGGTGGCACGGCTCCTGCCGCGTCCAGTTCGGCGGTGAGACAGAGCTGCATAGAGGCTTCACGCAATTCCCGCTTCTCGGTAAGTCTTGAGGCTCCTGCCGAGCAAGTGGGTATCATAACATGGAAATTTGAATAAAAAACATATCATTTATAAATGAAGAAATATAGCATAATAAACAATTCTCTCGGCTGGCTGATGTTTGTCATCGCGGCTGTGACCTATCTGCTCACGCTTGAGCCTACCGCCAGCTTCTGGGATTGCCCCGAATTTATTTCCCAGGGTTATAAACTTGAAATCGGTCACCCGCCGGGCAACCCTATCTTTATGCTTGCGGCACGTTTCTTCGTTAATTTCGCGCCTGATGCCGCCCATGTCGCCCTTGCAGTGAACGCTATGTCGGCATTGTTGAGCGCGGCTACAATCCTGTTGTTGTTCTGGACGGTGACTCATCTTGTGAAACGCCTTGTGGTGGCTGATGATGCTACTGAAGTGTCGCTTGCCCAAATGCTTGTGATTTTCGGCTCGGGTATATGTGGCTCGTTGGTCTACACTTGGAGCGACACATTCTGGTTTTCTGCCGTCGAAGGTGAGGTGTATGCCTTTTCATCATTCTGCACGGCGCTTGTGTTCTGGCTCATATTGAAGTGGGAGAACAGGGCGGATATGCCTCACAGCGACCGCTATCTGGTGCTTATATCATACGTGATAGGTATCTCTATTGCTGTCCACTTGCTTAACTTGCTGTGTATTCCGGCGATTGTGCTTGTGTTCTACTATAAAAAGTTCTCCAACCCCACAGCCAAGGGTTCATTGATGGCTCTCGGCGTGTCATTTGTCATTGTGGGACTTATTCTTTACGGTCTTGTTCCGGGCTTTATCGAGATAGCTCAATATTTCGAGCTGCTTTGTGTGAATGTCTTTGGAATGAGCTACAATACCGGCACACTGATCTATGCCATTCTGTTGATGTGTGTGATGGGGTGGAGCATAAGCGAGCTTTATCGCCAGCGTAGCGCCTTGATGATTAAAATCTCGGTGTTGCTGACAATCGTGATGTCAGGTATGTCTTTCATCGGCGATAATCTGTGGATTCCGGTTGTGCTTATTGCTGCATTGTGCGTGTATCTGTTCCGGTTCATGAAACGCGTTCCTGTCAGAATACTCAATGTGGTGGTTCTTAGCATATTCGTTATATTTATAGGATATTCTTCCTATGCATTGTTGCTCATTCGTTCATCGGCTCATACGCCTATGAATCAGAATGCTCCTGACAATGTGTTTGCCCTCAGTTCTTATCTTAACCGCGAGCAGTATGGCGACCGTCCTCTGTTCTACGGACAGACATTCAATTCCGGTATTGTGTATAAGGTGGATGCCGGCGGACGTCCTCAGGCGTTGAAGAAGACCGGAAAGACGCTGTATGGCAAGACTGTGAAAACTTCTCCCGAGCAGCCCGACCGTTATGAGGTGATTGGAAATAAGACTGATTATGTGATGAATCCGGAGCTGAATATGCTGTTCCCGAGAATGTATGACGGAAAATATGCCGATCAATACAGAGAGTGGACAGGCATGACAGGCACTCCGGTGCAAGTGAATCCCTATCGTTCTCCCGACGGCAGTGTGTATCCGGCTGGAACCACTACCAAGATCAAGCCCACATTCCTTGAAAACCTGAGATATTTCTTCAATTATCAGTTGAACCACATGTATTGGAGGTATTTCATGTGGAATTTCGCAGGCCGTCAGAATGATATTCAAGGAAATGGTGAGGTGACTCATGGAAACTGGATTTCTGGAATTCCGTTCCTCGACGATATGAGACTCGGTGACCAGTCGCTGCTTCCTGATGATCTCGGAAAGGGCAACAAGGGGCATAATGTGTTCTTCATGCTTCCGCTCATCCTTGGTATTATCGGATTGCTGTGGCAGTCGTTTATATCCAAGCGAGGAATAGAGCAATTCTGGATTGTGGCATTCCTGTTTTTCATGACCGGTATTGCCATTGTGCTTTACTTGAACCAGACCCCCAATCAGCCCCGTGAACGCGACTATGCGTTTGCCGGATCCTTCTATGCGTTTGCTATCTGGGTGGGTATGGGTGTTGCCGGTATATGGCACCTCATCACCAAGTATGTTGCGGCAAAGAAGAAATCATCTGATGGCAATACTTCCATCGTGGCTGCTGCTGTGGCTGCCGTTATCGGACTGCTTGTGCCGCTTCAGATGGTTTCACAGACATGGGATGACCATGACCGTGCCGACCGTTACACTACCCGTGACTTCGGTATGAACTATCTGTCGAGTCTTGAGCCGAATGCCATTATCTTCACCAATGGTGACAATGACACATTCCCCTTGTGGTATGCTCAGGAGGTCGAAGGGTTCCGCACTGATGTGAGGGTGGTGAATATGTCATATCTCACCACCGACTGGTATGTTGACCAGCAGAAGCTTCCTTCCTACGATGCTGATGCTATCGATATGCTCGCCACGTCCGATCTATATGCCCATGACAAGCGTCAGTTCAACTACTTCCTGACTCCTGACACAACCAAGGTCAATATCTTGTCATCATTGAAGGCGTTGTATTCCGACGATGCCAATAAGAATGACTGGGGACTTTATGAGGTCAAGTATCCCAATATGTATATTCCCGTCGACAAGGAGGCGTTGCTGAAATCGGGACGTGTCACCGAGGAGGAGCTTCCTGCCGTTGCCGAATACATTGACGCGGATCAGCGCGAAGAGCCGGAAGGCGGATTGCGCCTGAGCAATGTCATTGCTCTCGATATGCTTGCCACAAATGCCGCAAATGGATGGAAGCGTCCTATTTATTTCGCTATGACGGTGCCCGACAGCTACTATCTGAATCTGTCGAAATATATGCGTTCGACCGGTATGGCAAATGAGATCACTCCGTTCCTTAACAAGGATTATGATGATTATCACATTGCCGTTGACACTGACCGTGCTTACGACAATATCGTGAATAAATTCCGCTGGGGTGGAATCGATAAGGCTAAGTCGGCTGACGACATATATCTTGACGAGACTATACGCCGCATGGTGAACACCACGCGCACCTCTATGATTGATCTTGCAACGGCTCTGTATAATGAGGGCGCCATTGTGGAGATGTCGCTTGACAGTGACAGCGCTTCGATGGAGGCTTCAAAAGTAGCCGAACTTAAGGCTCTGGCTAAGGATCGTTACGCTAAAGCGCAGGAAGTGGTCGACTTGATGATGGAGAAACTTCCGCTCTACACATCGCCGCTGAGTGTGCCTATGGGAACACAGTTGGTGAATGTCTACAACCGTCTTGCCATAGCCACCGGCAATGACAAGAACCATGAGCGCGCGATGGAGATACTGACCGACGAGATTGACCGCCATAAACAGTATGTGCTCTACTTCCAGAGCCTGACTCCGGCACAGTTGTCAACGCTGACTCTCACTGACCGCTATATTTATGACACTTATTTCATCAACCTGTTGCAGACTTATGCCGAGCTTGGCGGAGATCTTCAGGAATTGATGAAGACGCTTCAGGGTGAAGGTGTCAATTTCTCACGCTATTTTCCCGGATCACAGAAACGGCAGTGATGAAGTGGCCTCATCTGAAATTCATAGAACAGCCGCCGCTGTTGTATCGCATCCTTTTTCCGGAAGCGATATGGCGCATCAAGCGTAAGAAGCAGAAGGTGGTCTATCTTACATTTGACGACGGACCGATACCCGAGGTGACACCTTGGGTATTGGACTTGTTGGACTATTACAATATAAAAGCCACATTCTTTCTTGTGGGCGACAATGTGAAGCGTAATCCGCATCTTCTTGAGGAGATCAAGCGGCGCGGTCACAGTTGGGGCAATCACACGATGAATCATCTGCAAGGATTCAAGGAGAGGTCGAGAGTGTATCTGCGCAATATAAAGATTGCCGATGACTTGATCGACAGTTCGCTTTATCGTCCTCCTCACGGGCTGATGCGTTGGGGGCAGGCTCGTGTCATAAAGGAGCATTTCAACATCGTGATGTATGATCTCGTGACTCGTGACTATTCCAAGAAACTTACCGGCGAACAGGTGCTTAAGAATGTGAAGCGATTCGTGAGGAAAGGATCTATAATCGTGTTTCACGACTCTTTGAAGGCGGAACGTAATCTGCGTTATGCTTTGCCCCGTGCGATTGAATGGCTGAAAGAGCAAGGCTATGAGTTTGCACCCATCCCCATGTAGCGCGTCGATCCGGAATCATGCGGCAAGTCTTGGCGTGAGCGCTCTTGGCATCGCGGCAGCCATGCCTGTGCAGCGGTGTGCCGCTGAATCCTATAGGGAGTGGATTGGAGCCGGGTGTCATGCCGGAATGGGGTATCTTGACCGATATCATGATGTGCGTGAGGATCCGCGTCTTCTGCTTGAGGGGGCTAAGAGTGTCATTGTGTGCGCTTTCAACTATTATCCTGCTGTGTGCCGTGATAAAAGGTTGCCTGAATTTGCTCTTTACTCCTATGGGACTGATTATCATGAGGTGGTGCGTGAACGTCTCTCACAGCTTGCTGCGATGATTCGCGGGGAGTTTGGCGGGGAAACGAGGGTGTGTGTCGACACGGCGCCGTTGCGTGAGCGTTATTGGGCGCAAAGAGCGGGAATCGGTTTCATCGGTAGAAACAATCAGCTCATAATACCCGGCAAGGGCTCCTATTTCTTTCTTGGCGAGATTCTGACCACGGTGGAGTTTGTGCCTGACGAGCCGTGCCGACTGTCGTGTGGCGACTGCATGGCTTGCGTTAAGAGCTGCCCTGGTAAGGCTATTCTGCCGGATGGCAGGGTGGATGCACGCAGGTGTCTTTCCTATCTCACTATCGAGCATAAAGGCGAATTTGACGCCCCGCTGAATCTTGGTAATCATATTTACGGATGCGATGAGTGCCAGTCTGTGTGTCCTCACAACCGTAATGCCGTGCCTACTGATATTGCCGAGTTTCAACCCTCGGAGGCGTTTATGGTTCTTGACCGGAACGCTATCGCCGGTCTTACTCCTGAAAAATTCAATTCCATATTCCGGCACTCAGCCGTTAAGAGGGCTAAACTTGCCGGACTGTTGAGAAATCTGCGTCATCTTGATTCCTGACCATTACTTGTAAAAATTACGATATGATAACAGCCGAAGAGATAATAGAGAGTTTGACCGACATGGCTGATGAGCGGCAGCGGGATATTCTGATGCGGTTTTTCAAGACCGGCAAGGGGGAGTATGGCGAGGGTGATTGTTTCTTAGGGCTCAAAGTGCCGCAGACACGCAGCGTGGTGAAGGAGGCAAAATGCCGGGTGCCGCTGCATGAAATAGAGAAATTGCTTTACTCCAAGTGGCATGAGGCAAGGTTGTGTGGATTTTTGCTTATAGTGGAGGAGATGAAGGCGGCGTTGCCGCGTCGTAAAGAGCCTGCCACTGCCGGGGCTGAGCGACGTGCCGAACTTACCGGTTTCTTTCTTCGTCATGCCCGCCAAGCCAATAATTGGGATCTTGTGGATCTTTCGTGCGAATATATTCTTGGCTCCATGCTGCTATATCCGGGTGTTGACGGAGAAATGCCGCCGCGCGACATTCTTGACCGCTTGGCTGAGAGCGACAACCTGTGGGAGCAGCGCATATCGATTGTGACTACATTGGAATTAGTGAGGGCACGGCAGTTTGACGACTCGTTGCGTATAGCCCGCAAGCTGCTTCCGCACAAGCACGACCTCATCCACAAGGCTGTAGGATGGGTGCTGCGAGAGGTAGGCAAGAAGGATCTCGACCTGCTGCGAGAATTTCTCAATGATAATTACCGCTCCTTGCCACGCACCACACTCCGCTATGCCATCGAGCGCATGGATCCCCCCGAACGCCTCCGCTGGTTAAAACGAGATAGAAAATAACTATAAATATAACTAACATGAAAAAACACTCTATGAATATGATTTTTGCAATAGTGATTTCGATCGTCACAATCCTGCTGTTGAATTATTGCAGCAGCAGAAAGAAAGCCGTGCAGAAGGTTCAGTTACCTGAGCCGGTAGCTGTTACAGATTCGGTATTTATCGGAGCTGAAGTTAATGATGGCAAACATTATGGTACGGCTATGATTAATTCATCGCTTGCAGGATATGAACCTAAAGGAGCATATCCCTGGGAGTGCAGTGTGTGTATATATATCGAAAATATGACCGATGACAGGTTGCCGGTGGAGTCGGAATTTGAACCGTTGTATAAAACTGAAGATAAAATTGATTCACTCGTCAATGGCGATTTAAAACCTGTCAACGCGATATATGTAGGTCACACCTTGATTGACGGTACCATGCTCTGCCTTTGGCGTGTACGTGATGCAGAGGCGGCTTATAAAGCCATTACGGAATTTTCTAACAGCGAAAAGTATCTACGCCCATTTTCCTATGTCATCGAACATGATCCGCAATGGGAACGCACCTCAGTCCTCTACAAAGGCATAGGGCTTGAACTATGATATGGATATTTTGAATAGCTTCATCTCTGAATTTCTATTCAAAAAACTTATTTCTATCAGGAGATATATGTTTCAGTGTATTTCAGTAACTTTGCATGACGAAACTTAGAAGTATGGATAAAAAGCACGATATGCTGACTTTGATTAGTCTTTTCTCTGGAGCTGGTGGTTTGGATTTGGGTTTCCATAATGCCGGTTTCAAAACAGTAATTGCAAACGAATTTGATAAGAAAATTTGTCCTACGTATCGTGCTAATTTCCCAGATGTAAGGCTTTTAGATTGTGACATTCGTAGAATTCCGTCGTGTTACTTTCCTGATGGCATTACTGGCATCATCGGAGGCCCTCCTTGTCAATCATGGAGTGAGGCCGGGTCACTGAAAGGAATTGATGACGCACGAGGTCAATTGTTTTATGAGTATATAAGAATTCTTCGTGATAAGCAACCACTGTTCTTTGTCGCTGAAAATGTTTCGGGGATGCTTGCAAAAAGACATTCGTCGGCTGTTGATGGATTCATGAGATTGTTTGATGAAGCCGGTTATGATGTTAATCTTAAGATGCTGAATGCCAATGATTACGATGTGGCAGAGGATCGAGATAGGGTATTCTATATAGGATTCCGCAAAGATTTGAATATACATGATTTTGAATATCCTGTGCCTAAGAAGCATAAGCCTACTCTTAGAGAATGTATTTGGGATTTGAAAGATTCTGCGATTCCGGCTCTTGATAAAAACAAGACTAATGGCACTAAATGTCATAAACCCAATCATGAGTATTTCATCGGGGCGTATTCTCCTATCTTTATGTCGCGTAATAGAGTTAGAGCTTGGGATGAACCAGGATTCACAGTACAAGCAAGCGGTCGTCAATGTCAATTGCATCCGCAAGCACCTAAAATGATTAAAGTAGAAAAGAATTTGCAGAAATTTGCTCCGGGGAGCGAACATCTTTATCGCCGTATGACGGTTCGTGAGGTGGCTCGAGTACAGAGTTTTCCAGATGATTTTATATTTAGATATGACGATGTGAATTATGGTTATAAGATGGTAGGCAATGCTGTGCCGGTGAATCTTGCATATCATGTTGCAATGCAGATAAAACAAACTTTAATCGGTAAAGGAATTATTGTTTCAGATAAATATTAGGCTATATTTTGAAGTAAGATAGTCTTAAATTTAATGCTATTGAAAATAAATAACTTATCTACGATGATGTAGACTATAGTCCGTTGCATAATTGTCCACATGACTTTAATTTTGTGCAACCATGGATATTAATGAAACTTTTGGAAATAAAGTGAGGGACAAGAGGTTATCTCTTGGACTATCGCAGGAAGCCTTAGCAAATCTTGCTGAGATTGATAGAACATATTTACCTGATATTGAGAAAGGCAAGCGTAATGTGTCATTGAAAATTGCCGATAGGATAGCTAAGGCTTTAGGGATTTCACTTAAAGATTTGTTGTAGATAATATTTGTTATTATGCCTAAATTTATTGATTCGGAACAAAAGATAGTAGATTTATTCAAAAACGAGGAGAAATTTATTTTTGAAGGTAAGGAATACAAAATTGTATTGTGTGGAAAGCCGAGACCATCCAGTGGCGAATGTAAAACAGATGTTTATGTTAAAGGACAATCTGCCGATGGTGAGGTTAGGGAGATAAAGATTTCAGTGAAGCAATTTAATGCTGACTTTTTGGAAAATAAGATTTCACTGGAACGAGCTAAAGAGATTTTAGGACCGCAGGCTGAACAGATTATAGAAAGATGCACGACTTCTATTAAAGATAGTTTTGACGAGGATTCATTGGTGTATTTTGAATCTCAGGGCAAAACTGAAGCTGGAACGATTAAATTAGGTTGGAAATTTGAATTACTCAACAAGCAGGGTGGTTTAAAATCGGAAGTAATGGAACTTTCCGATATGCAGAAATATGATATTTTTGCCGGAATAAATCTTTCTCCCGACAAAAGGAACAGTAAGATCGATGGTGTGGTAGTAGAAAATTCAGGCGTTGCAAATTATATAATAGAACTTGATGAACGCGATATAGATTTAGCTGAATGTTTAGATATGCTACAACCAATAGAGGAATACGCAAAAAATCAGACCATATATTTTGCTTGCAAAGCATTAAACTATAGGCATGATAAGAAAAAATGGGATGGTCCAAGACCACTTTCTGTATATGTTAAATGGTCAATAAATAAAGGCAAACTTTGTGCTAAGTTGATTTTTGACGAACCACTAAAGCATAACGGAAATGAAATAGGATATCATTTGTGTGATCTGCTGAAGCAACTTAATGTTAATAAATTTGTGGATCTGAAAAAGAAATTGTCATCAGACGTAAAACGCTATCCGGCAAAATAGATTAGTTGTGATATATGCAGAAAGGAGATGCTACACTAAGATGCATCTCCTTTCTGTTATGTATGATAAGTGTTTATGGATTAGAAGTTGTAGCCGAGGGTGAATGACACGCGGTTTTCGTGGAATTTGGTGTCAGACTCGTCCATCATGTTGCACATTCCGATTGATCCGCTTACGCCAAAGTAGAATTTCTGGTATGTTACGCCGGCACCGCTGCCCCGTGATCCGCTTACGCCAAAGTAGAGTTTCTGGTATGTCACGCTGGCACCGATGCCCCAAAGCTCGTCCACGCGCTCTTGCAGAGTGCCCCTGAAAAATGCCCACAAATGCCGTGAAACGGCATTGCAATCGTAGCACCGCCACGAGGCGAAGCCGAGGTGCGGTGAAAGCCGGCACAAGCAAACGGGCATCGAAGATGTCCGACAATACCATCAACCCCACCGAACTCGAGCCCGTTGAGCCAACAAAAAAAATTCACCCAGGTGGGATAAAAAGTGGGTAAATCCCCTCAATCCATACACTACCTTTGTGACAAAATAAATTATCACGAGAATGAAAACCCACCGTATCCACCTGCGATTGAGAGTCCCGTC
>JAMPGZ010000029.1 GCA_023663655.1 Lachnospiraceae bacterium | reverse complement strand
CATAAGGGGCTTCCGCCCCGCATCTCGACAGCGCCATGGCTCCCATGGCGCTGTCTTTTTATAGATGATTCTTTCAGAATCAGAATAACCCTGATCTCACAACCCAGGGTCTCGCCTTTGGCTCGGCCCTGGGCTACCGATTGATGAATCCTTTCGGATTCAGATTTTGTTTGCGAATTGCACGGATATTGATGAATCTCTGCAAAGCAGAGCGGCGAGCCGATGATCCTCCCGGATTTAGGTTGTTTGCGAATTGCACGGATATTGATGAGTCTCTGCAAAGCAGAGCGGCGAGCCGATGATCCTCCCGGATTCAGGTTGTTTGCGAATTGTCTGTGGGATTCGGTTTACGAAATGACGTTTCCGCAAGGAAACATCTGTGTGTAGCCGTGGGCCGAGCGTTAGCGAGACCCACGGAAATGTGTCACAAATTTTTGATTCTGCAAGAATCATCTTGATAGTCGGGAGGTGTATTCAATTGCCATTGTGGGAAGTTTTTCGGTTTTTGTTGCACTTTATTCGTGTAAAATGTGTAATTTCGCACAGCCAAAACTTTATTGTGCAATTTGATGGTTATAAAAACTCGCGAGAAATTGATAGACGTTGCTCGCCAGCTCTTTGCCCACAAGGGAATTGAGAACACGACGATGAGCGACATAGCCAATGCTTCGGACAAGGGCAGACGCACTATTTACACCTATTTCAAAAGTAAAAAAGAGATTTATAATGCTGTCATCGAGCGTGAAAGCGAGCAGCTTGTGGCACGTCTGCGCGATGTTGTCAAGTCGGATCTTACACCGGTTGAGAAGCTTAACCGCTTTATCGATTTGCGAGTTGATGTAATAGTCGAGGCAATCATGCAGTATTATGACGGTAATGTGATGCTTCGTTCATTGTTCATGCGCAATGTTAAGAAGATCGAGAAAATACGTTATATGGCGTTGGAGAAGGAGCGTGAGATTCTCGACGAGATTGTACGAGAAGGTCTTAAGAGCGGGGTTTTCGATGCGGAGAGAACCCGTGACCTTTTTCCCGCGGTCGTCATGATTTTCCAGGGTCTTGAGCTTTCTTATCTGCGGAATAATTTCACGCGTCTCGGTCTTGACAAGGATTTGATTAAAGAAAACATAAGACACCATATTTTATCAGCAATAACAAAATAAAACCAGATATGACTATGTATATAAATTCTACGGGCTATTATGTTCCGTCGGCACGAGTCGACAATGCTTATTTCGAGAAAGTAAACGGATTGACCGATGACTGGATTGTGAAGCGCACCGGTATCAAGACGCGTTCACGCGCCGGAGAGGGTGAGGGTCATAATTCAATGGGTCTTGCGGCTATCGCCGATGCGTTGAAGACTCTTCCGTATGATATCAAGGATGTTGACCTGATTGTGTCGGCATCATATTCTCCTTACGACACAGTGGCTACTCTTGCCCACATCGCGCAGAGGGAGTATGATATTGATGGCGCCAAGGCTGTTTATGTGTCATCGGCTTGCTCATCGTTTGTGAACGGTCTTGAGATTGTCGAGACATATTTCGCAGCAGGAAAAGCCAAGAAGGCTCTGCTTGTGTGCTCGGAGCATAATTCTTATTATGCCAATGAGTCAGACCCCAAGGCAGGTCATCTGTGGGGTGACGGCGCGGTGGCGTTCTTCCTGTCATCTGACAAGGTGGCTGACACTGACATGAAGGTTGACGGCGTGTTTACCTGCGGTCTTGGAAATATCGGCAAGGGTCCTGAAGGAGTGTTGCTTCGTCCGAAGGAGGGTGGCATCATGATGCCCGACGGCAAGGATGTGTTTGTCAACGCTTGCCAGAACATGATCCGCGCTCTCAACGAGGTGACCAAACCTCACGGTATGACCCCGTCGGATCTTGACTATATCATCACCCATCAGGCAAACAAGCGCATCGTTGCTCAGGTGGCTCATCAGCTTGAAATGAGCGATGATTCTTTCCTTAACAATATCGAGGAGCTCGGCAACACCGGTTCGGCAAGCTGTGCTCTTGTTTTCGCCCAAAACCGTGATAATTTCAAGAAAGGTCAGAAAATCGGTCTTACAGTTTTCGGCGGCGGATATTCTTGCGGAGCATTTTTGGTGGAGATATAATAATTAATTAACTTTGTGATACCGTCGTTCAACGGCGGCATAAACGCAAAATAAAAATAGTGCATATATGAAACTACTTGAAGGAAAGACCGCCCTTATCACCGGAGCGGCACGCGGAATAGGCAAGGCTCTTGCCATGCGTTTCGCTCAGGAGGGCGCCAATATCGCCTTTACCGACCTTGTTATCGATGAAAACGGAGAAGCGACCGAACGTGAAATCGCAGCCCTTGGCGTGAAGGTTAAGGGATATGCGTCGAACGCTGCTGATTTCAATCAGACCAAGGAGGTTGTGGATCAGATAAAGAAAGATTTCGGTTCAATCGACATTCTTGTCAACAACGCCGGTATCACCAAGGATGGTCTTATGCTTCGCATGACCGAGGCTCAGTGGGATGCTGTGATCGCAGTCAACCTCAAGAGCGCGTTTAACTTCATCAATGCCGTTCTTCCTATCATGGTGCGCCAGCGCGCAGGTTCCATCATCAACATGGCATCGGTGGTAGGTGTTCACGGTAATGCAGGTCAAGCCAACTATGCCGCATCAAAGGCAGGTCTTATCGCTCTTGCCAAGTCAATAGCTCAGGAAGTGGGCAGCCGCGGCGTGCGTGCCAATGCGATTGCTCCGGGCTTCATCGAGACAGCAATGACTGCCGCTCTCCCCGACGATATCCGTGCTGAATGGGTGAACAAGATTCCTTTGCGTCGCGGAGGTCAGGTTGAGGATATCGCCAATGTTGCTGTGTTCCTCGCTTCTGATATGTCAAGCTATGTGACAGGTCAGGTGATCCAGGTTGACGGCGGTATGAACATGTAATTTGTGTGATGCTGACCTATAATACTCAGTTAAAAAAACTTATCCTTCCGGAATATGGGCGCAATATCCAGCAGATGGTGGACTATTGCGTCACTATTCCTGACAGGGAGGAGCGCACAGTGTGCGCATACTCGATCATCGCGTCGATGGGCAACCTGTTTCCCCAGCTTCGTGACGTAGATGATTTCAAACATAAGCTGTGGGATCATCTTGCCATCATGTCGGATTTCAAGCTCGACATTGATTATCCGTGTGAGGTGATCCGTCCGGAGAGTCTTGGTTCGCGTCCCGAGCCGATTCCATACGAGCTGTCGGATATACGTTTCCGCCATTATGGCAAATATATCGAGCTTATGATAGCCAAGGCGGTGGCGATGGAGCCGGGCGAAGAGAAGGATGCCC
The DNA here is from genome assembly GCA_023663655.1 of Lachnospiraceae bacterium. GTDB lineage: Bacteria > Bacteroidota > Bacteroidia > Bacteroidales > Muribaculaceae > Muribaculum. The sequence continues at coordinate 31,016 of JAMPGZ010000029.1, read as the reverse complement.
TTGTGGATCTCATCGCCAACCACATGAAGAAACAGCTTCTTCTTGCCAATCCCGACGGTGTCGACGATGCCAAGATATTCAAGGATCTTGCCATGTATAGCCATGGCGCCATACGTCTTGACCCTGCTGTGCACAAGTTGCGTCAGTTCAAGGCTGCTCCGGCTCCGGCGACCACTTCCAAGAAGAAAAAGAAAAAATAGCCGGCAATATAGGTTTTGCCGGCATTTTCCATATTGACACTTACCCCATTATCTGTAACATGAGCACATTTATTGTAGAAGGAGGACATAAACTCCATGGCGAAATAACGCCGCAGGGAGCAAAAAACGAGGCGCTTGAGGTAATTTGTGCCACTTTGTTGACCTCTGATAAGATTGAAATGCACAATATTCCTGATATTCTGGACATCAACAATCTGATATCCATGCTCTCAGAGATAGGTGTCAAAGTGGAGAAACTTGCTCCTCACTCTTATTCTTTTCAAGCCGACGATGTGAACATCGACTATCTGCGGTCGGCGGAATATCTTAAGCGGTCGGCGTCGTTGCGCGGCTCGGTGATGTTTGTCGGTCCGTTGCTGGCACGGTTCGGATATGCCGTCCTTCCCAAGCCCGGAGGTGACAAGATCGGTCGTCGCCGTCTTGACACACATTTCATCGGCATCCAGAAACTTGGAGCGGAATTTGAATACAACGAGGAGCTTCAGGCTTACGAGATATTCGGCAACTCGCTTCGCGGAGTGTATATGTTGCTCGATGAAGCGTCGGTGACCGGTACCGCCAATATCGTGATGGCTTCGGTGCTCGCCGAGGGTACGACCACCATCTACAATGCTGCTTGTGAGCCTTACATACAGCAGTTGTGCAAGATGCTCAACCGCATGGGCGCCGATATCAGTGGCATAGGCTCCAATCTTCTTACGATAAAGGGTGTGAAGGAGCTTCACGGCACCACCCACACCATGCTTCCCGACATGATTGAGGTGGGTAGTTTCATCGGTATGGCAGCAATGACCGGAAGCGAGATTCTGCTTAAGGGTGTGAGCCATGACGACCTCGGAATCATGCCCGATAATTTCACCCGCATGGGTATAGAGTTGCAGCGTCAGGGCGATGATCTGTTCATCCCGTCGCATAAGCATTATACGATCGATACATTCCTCGACGGGTCGATAATGACCTTCGCCGATGCTCCGTGGCCGGGGCTGTCACCTGATTTGCTGAGTATCTTCCTTGTTGTCGCGACACAAGCAAAGGGGAGTGTGTTGATTCACCAGAAAATGTTTGAGAGCCGCTTGTTCTTTGTTGATAAACTTATCGACATGGGCGCGCAGATAATATTGTGCGATCCTCACCGTGCGGCGGTGATCGGTTCAGGCAAACTCCATTCACTGCGTGCCACCAATATGGTTTCTCCCGATATCCGTGCCGGTATCGCCATGCTTATCGCTGCGATGGGAGCCAAGGGCACGAGCCGCATCCATAATGTGGATCAGATCGATAGGGGATATGAGTCGATCGACAAGCGCTTGAATCAGATAGGCGCGAATATTCTTAGGGTTGATTAACAAGACAGTATATGATTGAGAGCAGTGAACTTATAGAGATAGGGCAACTTGGGAAACCCCACGGAATAAAGGGGGAACTCAATGCCGTGATTGATGAAAATGTGGATATCGAGCGTCTTGATAAGGTGGCTCTTGATATCGACGGTATATATGTGCCGTTTTTCTTCAATTCCATCCGTCCGAAGCGTCATGATTCGGTTATAGTTGAGATTGACGGAATTGATTCGGAAGAAAAGGCATCTAAACTTGTCAATAAGACTCTCTATGCGTTTATAGCCGATGATGTGAAGGTTGATGATGAAGATGGAGGCTTGTATGCTTCCGACCTTATAGGCTATGCCATAGTACATGCCGACGGACGCAAGGTGGGAGTCATAACCGACATAAATGACTCGACCGAAAATGCCCTGTTTATCGTCGAACTGCCTGATAAACGAACCACATATATTCCCATCGCCGATGAATTGATCGACGAGATAAATGAGGAAGGGAAGTATATTGTGATGACGTTGCCCGAAGGCATTCTTGATTTATAAAATGGATTTTCGCGAAGTGCGCGATTAGTCCCACAATTTGTCTTTTATGGCGTATCGGGGGCGATGTTTCACTTCGTTGAATATCTTGCCCACGTATTCTCCTACTATTCCTATTCCTATCAGGATGAGGCTGCCGAGGAACCACACTGATATCATCAACGAGGTCCAGCCTGAATAGGTGTTGTGGGTGAAGTAGGATGTCATGACATATATAGCCACTATTATGTCGATGAATAGCAGGATTACTCCGGTGGCAAATATGAATCTTATAGGTTTTGCCGAGAATGATGTGATGCCGTCGATGGAGAAGCTGAGCATCTTGGCGAGAGGGTATTTTGATTCTCCGGCAACGCGTTCATGGCGTTGATAGGTGACTATAGCCGTTTCAAGCCCTATCTGCGGCACTATCCCTCGCAGGAACAGATTGCTTTCTCCATATTCGCTCAGAAGGTCGAGCGCGCGGTTGCTCATGAGGCGGTAGTCGGCGTGGTCGTATACGGTGTCGAGCCCCATTTTCTTTTGCAAGTCGTAGAATGCGTGGGCTGTGGTGCGCTTGAACCAAGTGTCGGTCCGGCGGCTTGAACGCACACCGTAGACTATCTCTTTTCCGGCACGGAATTGCTTGACCATCTCGATGATTGCCTCCGGGTCGTCCTGAAGGTCGGCATCGATTGATATTGCAGCGTCGCATTTGTCGCGCACCTCCATCAATCCGGCAAGGAGCGCGTACTGGTGTCCACGGTTATGAGCAAGCGACACCCCCTTGATTCTTGAATCGCGGAGGTGTAGCTTGGTTATAACGTCCCATGTGGCATCGCGGCTGCCATCATTGCTGCACATTATGTAGCTGTGCGGGGATATCAACTCTTCGGCTGTCATTCTGTCGAGCAGAGCAAGCAGAGTTTCGGCTGAAATGGGTAGAGCCTCTTCCTCGTTGTAACAAGGAATGACGATCGCGATGACGGGATTGTGGTTCATGATGATGAATGAATTAGTAGTTGCGTGCGAAGATTACTCGTTGAGCCGATGGCTTGCCTGTCACCATGCACACTCCCGGAGTCTTGTCGCCGTCGAGAGGGATGCATCGTATGGTGGCTTTGGTTTCTTCCTTGATCTTCTCCTCGGTTTCGGTTGTGCCGTCCCAGTGAGCGAGGATGAATCCGCCTTTTTCAATCTCCTTCTTGAATTCATCGTAGGTGTCGACTGTGCGGGTCTTTGATTCACGCAGCGCGAGCGCCTTCTTGTAGATGTTTTCCTGAATCTCTTCGAGAAGATTTTTTACAAATTCTTCGATTCCTTCGAGCGGTTCAATCTGCTTTTCGAGAGTGTCGCGGCGCATTACTTCGACAGTGCCGTTTTCGAGGTCGCGGGCACCGATGGCAAGACGCACGGGCACACCCTTGAGCTCGTAGTCGGCAAACTTGAATCCCGGGCGGCGGTTGTCGGCGTTGTCATACTTGACGCTTATGCCGAGGGCGCGGAGTTTGTTGACGATAGGCTCGATTGCCTTGTCGATTTCTGCGATCTGCTCGCTGTTCTTGTAGATGGGGATGATTACCACCTGGATCGGAGCAAGGTGCGGGGGGAGCACAAGTCCGTTGTCATCGGAGTGGGTCATAATGAGCGCGCCCATGAGTCGGGTTGACACGCCCCATGATGTAGCCCACACGTATTCAGGCTTGTTTTCTTTGTTGATGAATGTCACGTCAAATGCCTTGGCGAAGTTTTGTCCGAGGAAGTGTGATGTTCCTGACTGGAGAGCTTTTCCGTCCTGCATCATCGCTTCGATGGTGTAGGTGTCGATTGCTCCGGCGAAACGCTCGTTGGCGCTCTTCACGCCTTTCACTACCGGCACAGCCATGAACTTTTCAGCGAAATCGGCGTAAACTTCGAGCATTTTGCGTGCTTCGGCTTCAGCTTCTTCGCGGGTTGCGTGGGCGGTGTGTCCCTCTTGCCACAAGAATTCGGCAGTGCGGAGGAACATACGTGTGCGCATCTCCCAGCGTAGCACGTTAGCCCATTGGTTGCACAGTATGGGGAGGTCGCGGTAGCTTGTGATCCAGTTTTTATAAGTGTTCCAGATGATTGTTTCCGATGTGGGGCGGATGATGAGTTCCTCTTCAAGCTTTGCATCGGGGTCTACGACAACGCCGTTGCCGTCAGGATCGTTTTTGAGACGGTAGTGAGTTACGACCGCACACTCCTTAGCGAACCCTTCCACGTGTTCAGCCTCGCGACATAAGAAAGATTTTGGAATCAACAGCGGGAAGTAGGCGTTCTGGTGGCCTGTTTCCTTGAACATAGTGTCGAGCTGTCGCTGCATTTTTTCCCAGATGGCATATCCGTATGGCTTTATAACCATACAACCGCGCACGGCGCTCTGTTCGGCGAGGTCAGCCTTTACGACAAGTTCGTTATACCATTTTGAATAATCCTCACTTCGTTTGGTGAGATCCTTGAGTTCCTTTGCCATAGCAAGTTATGATATAGTTTTTTGAGATGATTCTATTATCTTACAAAGGTACAAAAAATGATGGACATCCTCTTCCTTTTACATGAATTTTGTGTTACCCAACGGAGCTGTGTCATTTGATGTATCTCTGCTATGCCCGTCTTGGGGGTAGGCTAAGCGTCGAACCACCTCATTTGCCATGATGCTCGTTCATCATCGGGAAGAGTCTCCACCCACTCTTGTTCAAAACTTTTCACTTGGTGGTGCTCTTTTTGTTTGGAGATGTATGCTTTTATGATCGGCACGAAATGCGGGGAAACCGAGTCGACTGAATACTCTCTTGCCCAACCTTGGAACTTCGGGAATAGGCGAGTCTTTTTCAAATACAGCGAGGAGGCTCGTTTTATTGTGGCTACGTAGTCGGAAGCTGTTATTGTTGTGGTGAGTTTTACGAGTATATGTATATGGTTGAGTGCTGCGTTTATTCTTATGAGGGTGCAGCCTAAGTTGGAGGTTATTCCCATTATGTAGGCAAATAGCTCGCGTTCTTTTTCGGGTGTGATTACCGGTTGTCGGTATTTGGTGACAAATACGTAGTGTGCGTATATGTGATTTCGGCTCATAGGATCTTTTTTTGATAAAGGTAGTGGTTTTTCTTGTGAAATGCAACAGCTACGCTGTTGATGGGGTGAGAGTGTGTCTCCCACACGAGTGGCGTGCCCCCCCACGAAGTATCGTGGGGTTAAGGCAGATGAGACAGCTTCTGCTGTCGTCAACCAGTGGCGAAGCTGTCTCTGTCCAGAGTGCTCCCGCTGTCGTCAGCCACAGCGGAGCTGCGGCATTTGATGCAACCCCACGATGCTTCGTGTGGCATACGGAGGCTCTTCTACGCAAAGTTTGCTTATATGGGGAAAGGAAAACCCCACCAAGGGGTTTGATGCCTTTGGTGGGGTAGGGAGTGTTGAATGAGTTTTTGTTAGAGGGCTTTGTCCTTGCTTCCGAGAACGGCTTCGATTTTGTGCTTGTAGAGTTTCTCCATTTCGTCACGAGCCGGTCCGAGGTATTTGCGCGGGTCAAATTCAGCAGGCTTGGTAGCCATTATTTTGCGAACAGCAGCGGTCATTGCGAGACGGCTGTCAGAGTCGATGTTGATCTTGCAAACGGCGCTCTTTGCAGCCTTGCGAAGTTCTTCTTCGGGGATACCGATAGCGTCGGGGAGCTTGCCGCCGTATTCGTTGATTTCGTCAACGTATTCCTGAGGCACAGAGCTTGATCCGTGAAGCACGATGGGGAATCCGGGGAGTTTTTCCATCACAGCATCGAGCACGTTGAATGCCAATGGCGGGGGCACGAGGCGGCCTTCGGCGTTGCGGGTGCACTGTTCGGGAGTGAACTTGTAGGCTCCGTGAGAAGTACCGATAGAGATGGCAAGGCTGTCACATCCGGTGCGTGTAGCGAAGTCGATAACTTCTTCGGGATCGGTGTAGGTGTGGTGGTCGGAAGAAACTTCGTCCTCTACTCCTGCGAGCACGCCGAGTTCACCTTCAACAGTCACGTCAAACTGGTGAGCGTATTCCACAACTTTCTTGGTGAGGGCTACATTTTCCTCGTAGGGAAGGTGTGAGCCGTCGATCATCACAGAAGAGAATCCGTGGTCGATGCAGTCTTTGCAAAGTTCGTAGCTGTCACCATGGTCGAGGTGCAAGCAGATCTGAGGATTTTCCCAGCCGAGGCTCTTGGCATATTCAACGGCACCCTGTGCCATGTAGCGAAGAAGGATGGGGTTAGCATAGTTACGAGCGCCTTTTGACACTTGGAGGATGACGGGTGAACGGTCTTCAGCGGCTGCCTTGATGATAGCCTGAAGCTGTTCCATGTTGTTGAAATTGAATGCAGGAACTGCATAGCCTCCTTTGATTGCTTTAGCAAACATCTCGCGTGTGTTCACCAAGCCGAGTTCTTTGTAACTTACCATGAATTTTAGTATTTTAGTAATAAATCTATTAAAAAGTCAACTACTTTAATCGCCTTTGTCAAGTAAAGGGAATAGAGCTTATTGAGTTGCAAATATACAGAAAATAATCATATCATCAAATTTTTATTTGGCGGTGTGTGATAATTATGTTTAATTCGCAATATGAATCAATTTTTAGCGATTCGTGGGTTATGAAAAAAGAGAAGTTTCACATTGAATACCCGATGAAAAGTGTTCCGGTGGCGCTTTTGTGGAATTATATATCGTCGGCGAGAGGGCTTGAACAGTGGTTTGCCGACGATGTCCGCGTGGAGGGTAAACGCTATTTCTTTTCCTGGAACGGTCAGGAGCAGTCGGCTATGCTTCTTGGAATGAGAAATGAGGTGTCGATCAGGTTCCGCTGGGAGGACGATGAGTCGCGAAGCTATTTCGAGATGAAGATATCGGTCAATGAGCTGACCGACGAGACGCTGCTGACCATCACCGATTTTTCCGACCCCACCGATATGGAGGAGTCGCAGGAGCTGTGGAATGCCCAGATCGAAGCGCTTCGCCGCATGATAGGCTGCTGAATCATCATAACTGTCGCTTGTGCCAAAACCTATTTGCCCGGTTGGTTGTTTATAGACTAAGAATATAAAATCAACTGTTTATGAAGAAGAACATAGGTGAAAAAGCGACCCCATGGCTTTGGATAGGTGTCACTGTATTAATTGCGCTGATTTTGTTGTGGCTCACGATATTTGAATATTGGAGTGCATAGGGATCGGCATCGTGTAACATTTTAATCCCGTTTAGTTATGGCTGGATCGTTGTGGATTGTTTGGACAATCATAGGAATAATAGGAGGGTACATGGCAGGACGCTTGCTCCCTCGCATAAGAAGTGTAGCCTTTGCTGTATGTGTGGGCATCTGTGGCGCCATTCTCGGAGGCTGGCTGTTCTTGCTCATAGGCGACACGATGACCATGCAGATTGTTTCGCTCGTGGCTGCTGCCGCAATGTGTGGTATATTTCTGTGGATATTGTCGCTGGCAAGTCCCCGGAAGGGTGATGGCGACGATGATTTAATAGAATGAACCGATTAATTTAAAGGTATTAAAAAAGACCGGCTTTTTTGAAGTCGGTCTTTTTTATTTTTTAAGCTTCTTTCTTTACTACGCGGCGCTCTTTGATACGAGCCTTCTTGCCGGTAAGTTTGCGGAGGTAGTAAAGTTTAGCGCGGCGAACCTTACCATACTTGTTCACAACGATTGAGTCGATGAACGGAGATTCGATAGGGAAGATACGTTCAACACCGATGTTGTCGCTCATCTTGCGAACGGTGAAACGCTTTTTGTTACCTTCACCCGAGATGCGGATAACCACGCCGCGGTATTGCTGGATACGCTCCTTGTTACCCTCTTTGATGCGGTAAGCCACTGTGATAGTGTCGCCGGGACCAAATTCGGGGTGCTGTTTGCCTGATGCAAATGCTTCTTCAGCAACTTTGATTAAATCCATTTTGTTGTTATGTTAAAATGTTAATAATACGCAATATAGCAAGCTGCACGTCTTGCCAGAGATTACGAAAAGCGGTGCAAAGTTAATCATTTTCCCTCAATCGACAAAATATAATTCATTAATATTCGGGCAATATCGCGGATATTATACCTTAATTTAAAGTTGATTGATGCCGGATAGACATAACAATCCGGATGTTCAATTTTATGGAGTCACTAAAAATATGCTGTTGTTTTGGGCGAAAAATGGGGGTTATGTAAGTGCGGTGAATCGGATTTATGTTAAAAATGACATTGGAATGAATATTTTAATAGCTTTTTGACATTAATATTGAAATATTATATTACTTTTGTGAAAATAGTATTAAAGCCCGTTTTTATTGTACCAGGGATATGAAATGGGCACGGTGTATAAAAATATAGAATATTGCTAATGGAAAAAGTGTCTTTAAAGTATCTGCTTGCAGTGGCTGTGATGACCGGATCGGCAATGGTTGGAATGCCTGCCGCTATGGCTCAAAATGCTGCTAATAGGCAAGTTAATACCTCCTCCCATTTGGCACCAACTGAAGGTCAAGATGTTGTGACCGGTCGTGTAGTTGATGACAATGATGAGCCGTTGATTGGCGTTACCGTGCGCCAAGGCAAGAATGGCGCGGTGGCGGTGACTGATTTGGACGGGCGTTACACAATCAGGCTGTCAAAGAAGGGTCCGAAATCGCTGACTTATTCCTATGTGGGTATGAAGCCTGTCACTGAAGCGGTGAACGGACGTGACAACATCAACATAATCCTGTCGCAGGATGCCGTGGCTCTTGACGACGTGGTGGTGGTCGGCGCATACGGTACGGCACAGAAGCGCGAGGATCTTGTGGGAAGTATGTATCAGGTGACATCAGCCGATCTTGCCAATCTTCCTCAGCAGCGTCTCGACGCGATGCTAGACGGTCTTATCCCCGGTCTTACGGTGGGTCCTAACTCTGATTCTCCCGACAGTCCGCGTATGCGTTACAACACGCGTATCCGTGGCGAGTCGTCACTTAGCGCATCCAATGAGCCTCTGTGGGTGGTGGATGGTGTACCCATCTATACCGGAGGACACACAAGCATTATTCCCGGCATGAATGTGTCGGTAAGCCCGCTTTCATTCTTGAACCCCGACGACATACAGTCTATGACCGTGTTGAAAGACGCGAGCGCTACGGCGATATATGGTGCTGACGGCTCCAATGGTGTGATTCTTGTCACCACCAAGCGCGGACAGGAGGGCAAGGTCCAGACCAGCTTCAATGTTCAGTATGGTATTTCCAAGATCGACAAGAGCACAAAGTTCAAGGTGCTTAACGCCGCTCAATATATGGAGCTTGCCAAGGAATCCTATCTCAACGGCGGTAACGATATGCGTTACTTCCCGTATCAGGACAATGAGATGAACAGCTACTCCACTACCGACACTGACTGGAGCGATGTGTTCTATGACACAGGTCACACTTTCCAGGCAAATCTTTCACTGAGAGGCGGATCAGAGAAATCAAAGTTCTATATCTCGGGTGCTTATTATGAGAATGAAGGAACGGTGAAGGGTAACAAGCAGCAGCGTCTTTCCGTGCGCACCAACAATGACTTCAAGTTTTTGCAGAAACTCACGGCATCGGTGGGACTTCAGGCTTCCTATAATAATAATGATATGTTCAATCCCGGACATGACTATTATCAGGAGCTTCCGATATTCTCGCCATATAATGCCGACGGGTCGATGCGTCTTTACAATAAAATGATCTCCGGAAGCAATGCCGACGGATCGCCCAAGTGGGTGACCAGCCGCTATCTCAACAGTGTGGCTGAACGTGAGGAGAACATCGATAATCAGAAAGCATGGTATCTTACCGGTAACTTCCAGTTGCGTTGGGACATAATTGACGGGCTTGCCTACACCGGGCAGTTCGGTCTTGACTACCAGTCACGTCGTTCTGAAGAATACAATGCCCGCACCAACTGGACCGGCATGAGCCCGTCGGAAGGACCTTACGGATACTCGGAGCGCATGGCTTTTGAGGCTACCAACTGGACCACGGTGCACCGCGTCAATTTCAACCGCACATTTGCCGAGAAGCATAAAGTTGAGGCTCTGTTTGGCTTTGAGGCGGGTTCCCGCGACTACACCACTATCGGCGCTACCGGTAAGGGATTTATCAATGACAATGTGCAGGATGTCACTTACGCCAATGAGCGCAAAGGCAGCAATTCAAGCAGCCGTGTGCGCAAGATGTCGTTCATCGGTCAGGCAAGTTATGCTTTCGACCGCCGCTATTATATCATCGCCAATGCCCGTCGTGACGGAAATTCCGATTTCGGTAGCGATGTGCGCTGGGCTAAATTCGGCTCGGTGGGTGTGTCATGGAACGTGAACAATGAAAAATGGTATCCGTTCCGCTGGATGGACGTATTTAAATTGTCGGCATCCTACGGAGTCGACGGAAACTCGCGTCTCGGTTCGCAACAGGCGTTGGGTCTATATTCCTATGGCAATTCTTACTCATACGGAGGTGAAGTGGGAGGCGTGCAGTCGGGCGTAGCAAACAGTAAGCTCAGCTGGGAGACCACCCACAAGTGGAACTACCGCCTACGTATGCGTTTCCTCGGACGCTTTGACATTGAGCTTGAGGGTTATCACAACCAGACCAAAAACCTGTTGACCAATCTCGACACTTCACGCACCACAGGCGACACCCGCGTGTATCGCAATGTGGGCGAGATCCTCAATGAAGGATTTGAGGTGACAATCACTACCGACAATATTCTTCCCTCGCATGAGGGCGGCTTTAGCTGGACCACATCGTTCAATCTGTCGCACAATAAGAATAAACTTCTGAAGCTCTACAATGGCATTCAGAAGAACATGGGTACCGGCAGCACCACTTGGAAAGAGGGTTACGACACAAGCACATGGTATCTCGTGAGATGGGCTGGCGTTGACCCGCGCGACGGAGCGCCGATGTGGTACGATAAAAACGGAAACATCACCCGCACATTCAGTTCTGCTGACCGTGTCACTTATGGCTCGCCATCACCCGATTTCACGGGCGGTATGACCAATACACTGAGCTACAAAGGCTTCACATTGCGTTTCATGCTCAACTATACATTCGGTGGATATGCCATGTCATCATTTGGCAGCCGCTCCAATTATGACGGATATAATATCAGGTCGCAGAACCAGTCGGTCAATCAGCTTGACCGCTGGCAGAATCCCGGTGACCTTGCCATTAACCCCAAGCCGATATGGGATGTTTCCACTCAGTCAGGCATGAACTCCACTCGATTCCTTTATAAGAAGGACTGCATCCGCTTGCAGAACCTGGTGTTCACCTATCAGCTTCCACAGAAGCTTATCAAGCGAATCGGTATGAATGGCGCTTCCGTGTCGTTCATCGGCGACAATCTGTTTGTATGGACTCCCGACCACAAGAAGGACCGCAACTCATATAAAACCTGCATGAGCGGATTCCCCACCGAGAGAACTCTTTCACTGTCGTTAATGACCACATTCTAAATCATCAAGAATATTGAAATGAAAAAATATATATCATTTTTATCGTCGATAGCCATTGCGGTTGGAATAAGCGGCTGCTCTGACTTTCTGGAGGTAATGCCTAAAGGTAAAGTCACCACACCGTCATTCCTCTCATCACCCGACGGACTCAAAGGAGCGTTGGTTGGCACATATAGTAAATTGTATGCCGTTTATGACGGCGATTTCTTGCGTTATCCCGATGTTGCCGGCAATATGCTTTCGATTGTCAATGCGTCTGAGTCATCAAGCATGATCAGCCAATATAACTTCACATCCAATGAGGATGAGGAGCTTGGCGCCGTGGGCAAGATATGGACATCTGTGTTTGAAGCTATGGCAAACGCCAACAACATCATCCAGTATGAACCGGAGGTAGTGGCTCAATATCCTCTTCAGGCATCGGAATGCGAGCGTATTCTCGGCGAGGCTCTGTATATCCGTGCCCTGTGTCATCTTGATGTGTGTCTGTGCTATGCCCAGCCATATAATTATACCCCTGATGCGAGCCATCTCGGAGTGCCGGTGCTTTATAAGACACCCGGTCCTGATGATAATGAATCGCGAAAGAGTGTTGCTGAGGTCTACACTCTCATCTGCGACGACTTGGCACGTGCCGAGCAATTGCTTGCCGACAAGACGCCGCGCGGTCAGTATTATGTGTCGCTTGACGCTGTGCGCGCTCTTCACTCTCGCGTGTCGCTTTATATGGAGAAATGGCAGGAGGCTATAGACTATGCTGAAAGTGCCATCTCAGGCAAGACTTTGTCAACAGGTCAGGCATACTCCGATATGTATCGCAACCCGATTGCCGACAGTGAGGTGATATTCCGCTTCGACGGCACTGATATGGGATCGAAACACCGCACATTTTACTCAGATACGGCTATTCCCGCCGATACGTTGCTGACGCTTTTTGATGAGGGCGACATACGCACTCAGGTCCTTCACAAGGATGGAGCGCGCTATTGCATGAAGTATGAGCCCGACCTTAACCGTGTGGGCATTGATCATGGCGATGAGCCGATAGTGTCACGCCTTTCCGAGCTTTATCTCAATGCCGCCGAAGCAGCCTGTATGCTCAGTGATTATACGGCGGCAAGAGGCTATATCAAGCCTATCCTTGAACGTGCTATCGACACTCAATATGCCGATGATGTGCTTGCGGCGACTTCCGATGCGCAGTTGCTCGACCTTGTCCGCAAGGAACGCGTGAAAGAACTTTGTTTCGAGGGCCATAATTTCTTTGACATAGTGCGTTGGAAAATGGATTTGGTACGTGAAAAAGGAACGACTTCAGTTGTGAAGCGTATCGATTATCCGAGTGATTATTTTGTGTTGCCCATATCACGTTATGAGCTTAACGCCAATCTTAATATGCAACCTAACCCCACAGTAAATAAGTAGTCTCATGAAAAATAAAATGTCAATGGAACGCATATTATTATCATTCTTTGCAATGTGGATGTGCCTGTCGGTCACATCATGCTCTGATGATGATGAACCCTACGATCATCCTTTTGTGCATATCATGGCTGATGGCGGAGCGTCGAGGGTGACTGTGAATTCCGATGTGAATAATGTCAATTCATATAATGTGTATCTAAGCTCTAAAGCTCTGTCCAAAAACTTTGTAGTCACCTACGAGATTATCATAGGCGACGGTCTTCAGGCGGGATGTGATTTCGAGCTTGTGACTCAGGGAAATTCGCTCACATTCTTGCCGGGTATCTATGATATGCCGGTGAGAATCAGATGGAAACCTAACAAAGTAGATCCATCGAAGAACAATACGCTCACAATACGCCTTACCGGAAACAACATGGACTTCACGCTTGGTCTTCCGGGTCCCGACGGATTGCAGCGTGAGCTTGTCATAGAGAAGAAAAATCCATAATTGAGAAATAAATAAGAATCTATAATTGATTAATTGAAACAGAGATGTGTAAAAGATTATATCTTGGTATAATCGCCTTAATGGGTGCGATGGGAGTGCAGAGTATTTCTGCCGGCACCCCGCTTAAATACGACGATAAGCTCGTGACGGGAAAGCTCGACAATGGCTTGACCTATTACATTTATCCCAATGACAATCCAAAGGGGGAGGCTGTCTACCGTCTTTTCATAAAAGCCGGTTCGGTCTATGAAACAGAGCGTCAGAAAGGACTTGCTCACTTTCTGGAGCACATGGCATTCAATGGAAGCCGGAATTTTCCTGCCGACGGCATGGTGAGATTCCTTGAAAGCAAGGGAGCTAAGTTTGGTGCCGACCTGAATGCGCATACATCGTTCAATGAAACGGTCTATAAACTTCAATTGCCATCCTCCGACCCGGCAATGGTCGATTCAACGATGATGATACTTGCCGACTGGGCGGCGGGATTGTCGATTGATTCCGTTGAGGTGGAAAAGGAGCGCGGTGTCATAATGTCGGAATGGCTCTCTAAGAAAGATGCCAAGCGTGATGCCAACAATATGTTTCTTATGGCTCTGCTCAATGATTCCCGCTATTCTCAGCGCATCACCATCGGCGATACGGCGGTCATAAAAAATTGCCACCGCGACGACATTGCCGACTATTATAAAAAATGGTATCATCCGTCGTTGATGGCTGTTGCCGTGAGCGGCGATGTGGATCCGCAGGAGATAGAGCGTATGATACAGCGTCGTTTCGGGAATATCCCGGGCGGCAATGTTCCTGACTGGAAGCAATATCTCATCGATTCATACACTGCTGACAGTGCCACTATTTTCACCGATGACCGTCTCAACAAGGTCGAGATGGATATAATAAGGCTCATACCACTGCCTGTGGCGGTCGCTACCGATGCTGACTATGAGAGCTACCTCATGCGCAATGTGATCAATCGGTTGATCAGGCAGCGTTTTGGCGATTACTCGTTTGCCAATCCTGCTTATAAAAAGGGTTCCATGAGTCAGTCATCATTCCTCAATGCTACCGGAGTGTGGGTTGAGTCGGTGGAGCTTGTTCCGGGTAAAATGCGTCAGGGATTGCAGGAATTTGTGAATCATCGTAATCAGATAATGAAATACGGGTTCACCAATCAGGAGATAGAGCGTGCCAAAAAGGAGATTCTGTCAAATATGCAGCGTAAAGTAGATGTGGGACAATCTTCTCAATCCATCAAAATCATGGACGAGATTTATTCCGATTTCTACGTGGGCAATAAGCTCATCTCACGCAAGGATGAGCTTGAACTGCTAAAAAACACGCTTCCCGGCATCGACTCGGCAAGTATAGTCAATGCTCTTCATAAGCTTGCCGATGATAAGAATGGTTTCAGAGTGTTGCTGCGTGGCAACAGTAAGATCAATGATGAAATCGGCGATGACAAGGCGTTGCTTGCCGCCGTTACCGAATTCTACGCTGCTCCTGCTGAGCCTTACGGCAAGTCGGTAGATGTTGCCGGAGCTCTTTGCAAGCTCCCGGCTCCGGGACGCATTGTCAGTGAGAAAAATATTCCGGAGATTGAAGCTGTCGACATGATGCTTGACAACGGAGCGCGTGTCATATTCCGTCGTTCCGACATTGACAAGGACAAAATCTCGGTTACGGCTCTGCGCAAGGGTGGTCTTTATTCGCTCGATTCACTGCAATATTACAGCGGCATATTCGCCCGGTCGGTAGTCGGGCTGTCAGGCGCGGGAGAAATGTCGCGTGACGCACTCGGCTACTACAAGGCAGGCAATTCGGCGAGCATGATACTTCTGCCCGACAATACCCGCACCGGTATCATCGGGTCGGCATATCTCAAGGATGCACCGATGATGTTTGACCTCATGTATGCCAAGTGGATGCATCCCCGTCTCGATATGGAAGTATATCAGCAGACTCTTGATAAGACAAAGGAGAGCTATCGCACCAAGCAGAAGACCCCGGGCGAAATCTTCGGGGAAGAGGTTTCCTATCTGCTCAACGGTAAGAATTATTCCAATGCCGAGCTGACTGACTCCATCATAGACAATTGCGTGAAAGCCGATGATATACTCCCGCTTCACAACCGCTTCTTCGGTCCTGCATCCGGATTCACCTTTGTGATTCTTGCCGATGCTCCGCTTGATTCGGTGAAGAATTATATCACTGACTACATCGGCGCGCTTCCCAAGGGCGATGTCGATACTCGCTGGATCACCGGAAGAGAGCCGCTGTCTTATAAAAAGAAGGTGCTGCACCGTCACACCGGTGATACTCCCAAGGCTTCGGTGATGCTGATATATCAGCAGGATTCACTTCCTGAGAGCCAGAATGTGATGTCGATAAAGTCCAATCTTCTCAAAAACGCTCTCCGCACAAAACTGCTCGGACGCTTGCGCGAGGAGATGGGAATGATCTATAGCGTGGGTGTGGCATCAAGCTCAACACTGCATCCTATGCCGCTCTCAAGAACCACCATATCCTTTGTGTGCAAGCCTGAGGATGTCGACACTCTTCTTGTCGCTACTCACGAGGAGATCAACAATATGTATGAACATCCCGAGCAATTTGAGGAGATGATACGCGATGTGAAGCTCAATCTGGTGAAGGATCATAAGCTCAATATTCAGAAAAATGCTTTCTGGAGTTCCTGGATAAGAAACTCGGTGTTCAACGGCGAGGAGGATTGGAATTACCTGAACGATTATGAGAGCATTGTTGAGGGGATAACGGCAAAGGATATTTCCACATTTGCCAAAAGTCTTCTTGACACGGCTTCCTACACCGAAGCGGTGCTCTACCCGAAAGATTACGAAAACAATTAATATTCCTTTTTATTTAACTAAATTAATTTACACATGAAAAAGTTTTATTCGTGGATGACCGTAATGGCAGTAGCTCTGTCATTCGGATTTGCATCTTGCTCTGACAGTGATGATGAGCCGGAACCGGAACCCGTTGCTGCTCCTGAGCTGCTATCGTTTGAATTTAAGGCTGCTGACAATGCCGAGGTATTGTCGGCTGACTATGTAGGTGTGATCTCTGCTGTCGACAAGACTGTAAAGGTTACAATGCCGGCATTTGCCGATAAGTCGTCATTGGTCGCTACTTTCACCGTAGGTGAGGGCAATACCGTAACCGTAAGTGGTGTGACTCAGCAGAGCGGCGTTACAGCCAATGATTTCACTGTGCCCGTTGATTATATCGTCAGCAACTCTGACGGTTCACAAAACATCAAGTTCACAGTAACCGTAGAAAAAGCTGCTGACTATGTATGGAGCGAAGTTGCCCGATTCAACGCTGTTGTTCCTCGTAGCGGCAATGCTATCATGAAGATCAACGCTGTTGACAATACTCCTTACGTGGCATTTGTCAACAAGACAACTGAAAAGGTTGCTGTTTTGAAGTATGATAATGGCTCATTTGCTAATGTTGGAGCAGTGGAAGGTGTTAGTGAAAAAGTGACCAGCGGTCGTATGGATTTCGCGGTAAGCAACACCGGTACTCCTTATTTCATTTATAGTGACGGTTCTATTACCGCTCCTGTAAAATCAGCTGCATCCGTAATGAAGTTCGACGGTTCAGCATGGAGCCACGTAGGTCAGCAGGGTATCGCCGGATTTGTGCCGAGCAAGGTGCAGATTGGTGCTATCGGCAACGATGTAATTGCTCCGATGGTTGTGAATGGCAACAACGGTTCCTTCCAGAAGAGAGAGGTATATGCTTCAGTCTTTAAAGGTAGTAATTGGGAAACCAACTCACTGTCTACCGCAGGTGTGAATAACGCCGGTATCGAATGTTTGACAACAACCGACAACGCTGCATATCTCTACACTATCTCTGCCGCTACCTACAAGTATTCAGTATCTGAATATAAGAATGGCGTGTGGACATCATTGAGAAATGAGTACCTTGAATCGGGCGCTACTCAGGCTCCTATCTTGATGACTGATGCTGCAAGCATTGCCGCTACTAATGACGGTGAGGTGTTCCTTCTCACTGCTGATGATGCTGAGACCGGCAATACAAAGGATATGCGATTCCGCATCTTGAAGTATAGCCCCGACACTAAGGACTGGACTCTTCTTGGTGGCACTACCATGACTTCAATTTTTGCCAATGATACTCACATTTCTGCAAAAATTGCTGTGGCTCCTGACGGAACTCCGTTCTTTGTTTATTCTGATTACAAGAATGACAAGTTCGTGAAAGTGCAGTATTTCGACAATGAGACCAAGCAGTGGTCACAGCCTGAAGCTATATCGGCTGAAGAATCAGAGAGCGTGAACATCGCATTCTGTGACAATGGCGAGGCTTATATCTGCTACGTAGGTGCTAACGATAATATCGTCATGCTGAAATATGCAGCTAAAAAATAAGTTTTAGAATATAGAATGACTATGGGAGCGCATCAAGGGGATTATTTCCCGGGCGCTCCCTTTTGTTTTTAGATTATGATTACAGGTTTATTGCTTGCCTCGGCGCTGATGCTGGGTGGCGTGGTGCATACTGAGGATGGTAAAGGCAGAAAGGGGGTAGCCGTGTCCAACGGCGACACCATTGTGATGACCGACAAAAAGGGTCGTTTCTCTTTGCCTGTGATTGAGGATATGAGCGTGTTTCCTATCCTTGACGGAGATTGGACTGTTGCGGGAGAATCACGTCTGGGTAATGCTGCTTTCCCGTTTATCGATCCGGAGAATCCTGACAAGAGTGATGTTGACTTCACGATTGTGAAGCGGAAAGGCAATCGCCGTTTTTCGGTAAATGTGATAGGCGATGTTCAGGTGGGGGATATGCAGGAGCTTGATTATGCCGCCCGTTCTCTCTTTCCTGAGCTTATGGAGGATTCTGTAGCCGCTTTCAATCTTTGGCTCGGCGACCTCGTCAACAATAATCTGTCGCTCTATCCTCGATTGCGTTCAATGATGGAGATGCTGCCGGTCCAATCATGGACTATGGTGGGCAATCATGACCGCGATGTTGACTCGGTGCGCACACGGCAGACCGCCTCTTTCAGCCGAGTGTTCGGCGCTCCGGTCTATGCTTTTACCGAAGGCAATGTCACATTTATAGTGTTGAACAATGTGTATGGCGACGGAGCGCGTTCCTATAAGGGAAGGCTCGATGACCGGCAGTTGCGTTTTGTGGATAATCTCATGAAGATTCTGCCTGCCGACCGCAGGGTTGTTATTACGGCGCATATCCCGTTGGCTCATACATCCAATCGCGATGAACTTATGTCGAAACTCCGTGGGCGTGGCGATGTATTGGCGTTGACCGGACACATGCACGCAGTGAGCCGTTATTTCCATCAAGGTGATGATGTCACTGTCCACGAGCTTGTGGGTGGTGCTGCCTGTGGATTCTGGTGGGTAGGAGAAAAGGATTGGGACGGTATTCCCTCGGCATTGATGCAGTGTGGCACCCCAAAGGGGTATTTCAAGTTTGACTTCACGCCTTCCGGCTATGAGTTCCGGTATAAGGCGACCTCTCAGGATGACAGTCGTCAGGCATCGGTATGGATTGCCGGAATCGACACCATTCAGGCTCATGTGCCTGAATTAAATGATTTGGAACGCGGCGAGATGTTTGTCACCGTCTATGGAGGTTGCGACAGCACCACGGTAGTGGCTACGCTCGATGGCATTGAATGTCTCAATGGAGAAAAAGAAAAAGTGATGGATCCCAATGTTGCAAGGGTGCGCAAATTTAATCTTGAGAAAATTTATCCAACCAAGCACAGCCGCCGCAATCCGTTCCGCCGCATGGCAAGTCCGCAGGTGTGGCGAGTGGCATTGCCCGAAAAATATCGCTCAGGCACTCATCGTGTTGATATTGTCGCCACTGATGATTATGGGTTGAGGTGTCGTGCTTCACGAGTGTTCAGTTATCCCGACTGAATGCTATTGTGCCTGAATGGCTCTACGTGTACATAAATGAAAAGATCGTCACCAAGGCGGTCTTTTAATGTATGTTCCACATTTGTTGCGATGTTGTGTCCTTGCGTTACTGAAATATCGGGATCTACTTTTATGTCTACATCAATTATGCGTGAATGCCCGCTGCGGCGAGTTTTCAGCTTGTGAAGCCCGAGCACTCCGTCGACGGAACTTATTATGCTGTAGATTTGGTTCACTTGAGGTTGCGGCAATGACCGCTCAAGCAATTCATCCACTGCTGGACGTGCGATTTTATATGCCGACACGGCAATGAACACACCAATGAACAGCGATGCGATCGGGTCGAGGATCCTGAATTTCACACCGAGGAAATATGATCCTGACACACCTATAAGCGTTGCTATCGATGAGATGGCATCGCTGCGGTGATGCCACGCGTTTGCTTTAAGCGCCGATGAATTTATCTTTTTACCTCGCGCATAGGTGTATCTGAAGAGCCATTCTTTGCCAAGTATGGAGATGACGGCAACTATGATGGTCCACACGTCGGGACGCGGCAACTCGATGCCGTTGAAAAATGATATGCTTGATGCTATGCCTTTCCAGCCTATGCCTAATGCTACGGCAAACAGGATGACAGCGATGAGCAACGAGGCAAAGGTCTCAAATTTACCATGTCCGTAGGGGTGGGAAGAGTCGGCGTGTTTATAGGCGATACCCACCATCATCAACACTATTAAGTCAGTGCCGAAATCACTTAATGAGTGGAAGCCGTCAGCTACAAGAGCATCGCTGTGTCCGTAATAGCCGAATGCCAGTTTCAACACCATAAGGAGCGCATTCACCCAGAATCCCACCCAAGTGACGTGCTTTATAATTGCTACCTCATACATAACTTTCTTGTCTGCATTGCGTTTAGACCGCAAATATATGTATTAAAATTGAAAGAATACAATTTCGGCGGCATATATCTTAATGGTGGTTGGCTGTGGCAAATCCTCGGAGGTTTTTGGGGAGTTATGGATTTTTATTGTATCTTTGTGAAAACTTAAATTTTTCAACTAATAATCATGAATTTTAAAGCTATTGTTTTAACCGTGGCTCTTGTGTTGTCGACAGGAGCGGTTGCAAACGCTAAATTTACGAAATTTCCTGACGGAAGCGATGTCCCGGCATGGTTTAATGATGCCAAGAAAGTCGATGTGAACAAGCTGGGAAAGAAGTATGTAATCACTGACCACGGTGTGGTTCGCGACAGTTCGGTAATTCAAACCGAGGCAATTCAGAAAGTAATTGATCTTGCCGCTGCAAATGGCGGTGGCGTTGTTGTGATTCCGGAAGGAGTTTATCTGACCGGCTCCTTGTTCTTCAAGCCGGGCACTCATCTTCACCTTGTAAAAGGCGCGCGTCTGAAAGGTAGCGACTCGATTACCAACTATCAGATAATTAAAACCCGCCTTGAGGGACAGACAATCGATTACTTTGCCGCTCTTGTTAATGCTGATAACTGCAACGGTTTCACTATAACCGGCGAAGGCACTATCGACGGTAACGGACATCGTTTCTATGATGAATTCTGGTTGCGTCGTAAGGTGAACCGCAAGTGTACCAATCTTGAGGCTTTGCGTCCGCGTATGGTTTATATCTCTAACTCAAAGGATGTGACTGTGAATGGAGTGACTATGCTTAATTCAGGATTCTGGACCAATCACCTTTACAATTGCGAACGCATTAAGTATGTTGATGTGACCATTCTTGCTCCTACCGATGGCTATCCCAAGGGACCCAGCACCGATGCCATTGACCTTGACGTGTGCAACGATGTTCTCATCAGCGGTTGCTATATGAACGTGAATGATGACGGTGTATGTCTGAAAGGCGGAAAGGGCACTTATGTTGACACTATCCCCGGCAACGGTCCGGTAGCAAGGGTGATTGTCGACAAGTGCACATTCGGTAAAACCAACGCCGGAGTCACTTTCGGTAGCGAAGCTTGGGATTGCACAAATGTTATCATGAAGGATTGCAAATTCCAGGACACTTACCATGTGCTTCTGTTCAAGATGCGTCCCGACACTCCGCAGCAATATCGTAATGTGTTGATCGACGGTGCCCGTGGTCGTGTGCGTTGCGCTATTGAAGTGCAGACTTGGACACAGTTCTATGACAAGGTGGAACGCGATCCGATGCCTGCATCGGGTGTTGACAATGTGGTGGCTCGTAATTGCGATCTTGAATGTACCCGCGATTTCTACCGTGACCGCAAGACCGACGACTATACTTTGAAGAATTTTGTATTTGAGAATATCACTGCGGTAGATCCCTCTGATTCGTTCAATACCTCAAATATTGAAAACGTGGTCGTTAAGGATGTGACCATCAACGGTGTGGCTTACTAAGAAATAACCGCATAAAAATGAAATCGGCTGTGGAGCTATCCATAGCCGATTTTATTTTTTAGGAAGGTATTGAGATTTTATTCCGAAATAGCTGTGCGTGCCGCCTGATCTCGGGCGAGGATCAATTGTCGGTCGAGCAGCTCCTTCTTGGACGCAAGACGTTTCGACATCTGTATCGCTTCAGAGTAGTCATAGGCAAGAGCGATTGAACGTGCGTCATTCTTCGGAAGCTGCATGGACGTTGACCGTGAACCTGAGAATGTTATGCGAGCCGGTTTCCCCGGATTCTTCGCGAGGAGTTTTCCGATGGAGTCGCATTCTGAACTTATGAATGTGATCATTTCCGTGCCGCCAGACCTGTAGTTCCTGTCGCCGTCATAAGCGACGCTTGCCGATGAGGCGCTCTCTCCGTTGACGCTGACGGTGATCGACGTGTGCTTAACCGGATTTCCCGCTAACGACGATATCATGTAGAACTGACCGTCAGGAGCCACACGAGCCTCCACGCCGCTGCGAGAGAAAAGCGATGATGATTTATATTCCTTTATCACGTAAAATCCCTCCACCAGTTCCGGATTGTTGACAAATGTGAAGTATTCCTTCAACGAGTCACGACGATGGTTATAGACCGCCTCAAGGCTGTCGGTGGATTGCAGTTGCTCCTTTATCATCCCTTCGTTGGCTCGTGCCCGTATGTTCAATGCGGCTCGTTGAGCGTCTATTTCCGACGGGTATCTTGATTTCAGGGTGTCGAGGAGTTCTGTCGCCAAAGCATAATTTCCGGCGATTACGGCTGAGTCGGCGCTATGTGTCAATAACTCCGCTTCATTCACATTCTTTCCTCCGCCACATGAAGCCATCAGGACCACTGTGGAAAGAGCTATTAGCTTATTTGCTGCGTTGTACATCTTTTACTCCTTTTACTGTTTTTAATTTCTTTATAAGGTTATTTAGTGCGATTGTGTCCTTGATTCCCACTACGAGAGTGCCTTGGAATATGCCGTCGTCCGATGATATCGCGATGCTGCGCAAGGTCGTCTCTTTCTCTTTTGAGATGATAGAGGTGATGTTGGTCACTATTCCTATGTCGTCGTGCCCTATGATGCGCAGTGTCGCGCCAAACTGTTCGCCTATTTTGCCCGACCATCGGGTGGTGATGAGGCGGTAGGGGTAGTTTTCGCGTATGTGATTGGCGTTGGGGCAGTCGGCTCGGTGGATTTTTATCACTCCTTCTGCCGATATGAAGCCAAACACATCATCGCCATAGATAGGGTTGCAGCATTTCGACAGCTTATAGTTGATGCCCTTGATGTTGTCGCCTATCACAAGCACGTCTGACGATGTCTCGTTCTCCTCCGGACTTATCAGCTGGAACTCTTCAGCCGATCTTATTTCAGCCGTTTCTGTCGCTTTACGTTCGGTAGCTTCATATTCCGTCACGATGTCGTTCACGTCAAGTGTTTCGGCAGCCACTGCGTCATAGAAGTCGGTGACGGTCTTGTAGCCCATCTTCTTTATGACCTTCATGATGGTGGCTTCCTTCAGCTCTATTTTCCTGTTCTTGAAACGACGTTCCACAAGCTCCTTGCCGAGCGAAGCCGAGCGGTTTGCCATCTCATGTACGGTCTGGCGTATTTTGTTGCGGGCTTTGGACGTGACCACGAAAGCGAGCCAGTCAAGCTTTGGCATTTGTGATGTGGATGTGAATATTTCCACCGTATCGCCGCTTTTGAGCTTATAGTTGAGGCGTTCGTTCTTGCCGTTCACGCGTCCTCCGGTGCAGTGCATCCCCAGGTTTGTGTGGATATGGAAAGCAAAGTCGAGCAATGATGCTCCGAACGGCAGTTTGTACAGGTCGCCTTTGGGAGTGAAAACGAATACCTCCTTGTCGTAGATATCCATTTTCATATTCTTCATCAGCTCCATCGGTCCCGTCTCGGCGGTCTCAAGGATGTCGCGCACATTGTTCATCCAGGCATCGAGATTGCTTTCGCTCTTCACACCCTTGTATTTCCAGTGTGCCGCAAGTCCCTTCTCTGCTATCAGGTCCATGCGCTTTGTGCGTATCTGCACTTCCACCCAACGCTCTCCTGGTCCATATACCGTTATGTGCAGCGATTCATAACCGTTGCTTTTCGGAATGCTAAGCCAATCCTTCATTCTTGACGGATTGGGTTGGTAGAGGTCGGTTATGATTGAATAAGCGAGCCAGCAATCGCTTTTTTCATTTTCGGGATTGCTGTCGATTATGATTCTGATGGCAAACAGGTCATATATGTGCTCGATGTCATTCTTCTGCTTTTTCAGCTTGTTCCAGATGGAATATATCGACTTGGTTCTGCCCTTGATTTCAAATTTGAGCGGAGTGCCTGCGAGCTTTTCTTTAATAGGCTTTATGAACTCGGCGATATATGCGTCGCGGGTTTTCTTTGTCTCATTCAGTTTACGGGCTATTTCTGTGTAGGTGTCGCGGTTGGTGTATTTGAGCGACATATCTTCAAGCTCCGATTTTATCGCATAAAGTCCAAGACGATGGGCGAGGGGAGCGTAAAGATAATTAGCCTCGTAGGCTACGTCATGCACCATCTTTTCATTGGGATGATGATTGATGGAGTGCATCAGCACGAGTCGGTCCACGATCATGATGATGATGACGCGGATATCTTCGGCAAATGTCAGCAGCAACTTTCTGAAGTTGTCGCTTTCGACAGCGGCTTGCTTGCTGTATAGTGTCGACACCTTGAGCAGTCCTCTTATCAGCTTGGCTATGTCGGAGCCCCATTGCTTTTCCACCTCTTCCTCTTCGATGAACTCTGATTTGCACAGGTTGAAAAGCAGTATCGCGATGACCATGTTGCGGTCAGGGCTTATTTTTTCACATAGGGCTGTGGCTGTCTCAAGATTGTGGATCGCCGGATTTATGCCGTAACGGTCGCGGCGGTAATGATTCTCTTTTATCCCTTCGGTGATTATATCTTTTATGCGCCGGGTGTCGTGAGGTTGGGCGACTTCTTTTGTCAGATTCAGAAGCCGGCGGAATGAGGTGAGAAATTGTTTTTTCTCCTCAGGTGTCAGGTATTTTTCTTCCATAACAAAAATAAGGAGTGGTGGTTTGTGAAAAACTCATCAGGGAGCAACGATGACATTTTTACAGTCGTGACGCTAATGAGGGCAAAGACGGTTTCATTCGTCCTCTTGCCCCTGACATGGTAGCGGAAGTTTGTTGAGCTCCTCGATATAGTCGAGCAGTTCGGTCTTTCCACGGCGGTCAGTGCTTGATGTGTAGAACACCGGTGGCAGTTCTTCCCATTGCTCTTTCAGTGTTTCAAGATACTTGGCGGTCTGTATTTTACCTGCGGCTGATGACAGTTTGTCGAGTTTCGTGAACACTATTGAGAACGGAATGCCGTTTTCTCCCAGCCATTCCATGAATTCAAGGTCTATCTTCTGTGGATTGTGGCGGGAATCAATCAGAAGAAACAGATTGGTCATCTGCTCCCGTTCAAGAATATAGTCCTCGATTATTTTCTTGATCTCGGCTTGCTGCTTTTTCCCTCGTTGCGCATATCCGTAGCCGGGAAGGTCCACGATATACCACTCGTCATTGATGAGAAAATGATTGATGAGCATCGTTTTTCCGGGAGTGGACGATGTCATGGCAAGTCCTTTATGACCTGTGAGCATATTTATCAGTGACGATTTTCCCACATTTGACCTTCCGATGAATGCGTATTCATGGCGGCAGGAAGCGGGACATTTTTTCACGTTGCTGTTGCTTATTTCAAATTTGGCTGAAGTGATGTTCATTTTGGCTATTTTTGTTTCGTAAAGTTACAACAATTTATCGTAATATAACCAATTTTTGCCCCGTTATGTTTATCTTTGTCATGATATGGGAGAAAATAGTAAACGGGAAACTGTATTCCGATTTAAACAATTTGAAATCAAGAACAACTGTGCCGCAATGAAAGTGGGCACTGACGGAGTGCTTGTCGGCGCTTGGGTTGATGTGTCAGGCGCGAGGTCGGTTCTTGATGTCGGCGCCGGCACCGGATTGATAGCGCTTATGGTGGCGCAAAGAGCCCCCGGAGCATTGATAACCGGGGTGGAATTGGATGCTGTAGCGTCAGAGGAGGCACGGTTCAATGCCGATATGTCGCCATGGTCCGACAGAATAAGCATCGTCAACTGCGACTTCCTGGAGTATAAGCCGTCAGAGAAGTTTGATCTGATTGTCAGCAATCCTCCTTTTTTCGGCACCGAATTGAAATCGCCCGACAAGATGCGGGCTATGGCCCGTCATGGCGACACGCTGAATGTCGGGGCGTTGATAAGGCATTCGGCTGCAATGATGTCGCAAAGCGGCAGGCTCTGCTTTATATCGCCCGCCGACCGTAAAGACGAGATACTCATGGAGGCTGCATTTTCCGGGCTTAATTTGTCGCGGCAGGTCGATGTCTATACAAAGCTGTCGGCAGCCATGCCGACGCGTGTGTTGTGGGAGTTCACCCATGCCGATGCCGTGTGTGAGTTCTCGGAACTGCGGATGAATACACCCGTTTATCGCGAGCTGGTGTCGCCTTATTATCTGGATAAATAAAATGCCGTCTGTCGTTTTGATTGCTGCTTATTATGGACATATATATAATAATTGCTAAAAGATTTGGCAAAAACTGTTTAGAGTTGTATATTTGAACAGAAATTATTAAAACAAGCCTTAGTCCAGACCTTACAGACGTTTAAACGATTATGAACGACATTACTGAATTGTTTCGTGATTTGTTACAACAGTATCGGGGTATAGATATTGCCGAATCTGAATTTAAGAAGATGATTCACGAAGACGATGAACTCCATGAAGAATACCGAGAATGGTGTGATGCTGTCGGAAGCAGCGAAAAAATGGGTTTTATTGATTATTGTGAGGAGTTTCTTGAATCTCAAGACTCCATATATGACCATCTGAATGATTTTAATGATGAATAATTCTGAAATTTCACGAAGACTTCCCGCTGAATGGGAACCGCAGGGCGGGGTGATTGTTTCATGGCCTCATTCCGGCACCGACTGGGCTTATATGCTCGATGAGGTGACGAAATGTTTCGCCGATATTGTCACGGCTATAGCGCAAGAGCAGCCGGTAGTGGTTATTACTCCTGATAGGGCGATTGCAGAAACTCATCTGCTGAATGCCAATCAGGATAATATCATTTATGCCGAGTTGCCCACCAATGATACTTGGGCACGTGATTTCGGTCCGATCACAGTGATTGACGGTGATTCGCCTCTTTTGCTCGATTTCGGGTTCAATGGCTGGGGATTGAAATTTGCAGCCGATAAGGACAATCTGCTGACAAAAGGATTGGTGGATATGGGTGTGTTGCGTGCCCGTTGCGAAAATTGCCGGGGATTTATCCTTGAAGGTGGATCCATCGAAAGTGATGGACGCGGCACTTTGCTCACGACTTCACGGTGCCTGTTGTCGCCTAACCGCAATCCGGAGATGTCACGCAGCCACATTGAGGAATATCTTAAAACTAAATTCGGAGTCAAGCAAGTGCTGTGGCTCGATTACGGATATCTTGCCGGTGACGACACCGATAGCCACATTGACACGCTTGCGCGTCTTGCCCCGCATGACACTATCATCTACGTGGGTTGCAATGACAGCTCTGACGAGCATTATGAAGAGTTGCAGGCTATGAAGCGGCAGCTCATGGAGATGCGCGCACTCGACGGCTCGCCATATAACCTGATTGAGCTTCCCATGCCTGATGCGATTTATGATGAGGATGGCGAGAGGCTTCCGGCTACTTATGCCAATTTCCTCGTGATGAACAAGAGTGTGCTTCTTCCTGTATATGGACAGCCCATGAATGATGAGCTTGCGGCTCAGATGCTGAAAATATCATTCCCGGAGCATGAGATAAAGAAAATTGATTGCAGAGCATTGATTAAACAGCATGGATCGCTGCATTGCGTGACCATGCAGATCCCTAATGAAATATTGCCTATATGAATAAGAGATTGCTTAAGGTCGGCATAATCCAGCAGACCAATACTGAAAATATCGAAGATAACCGTCGCCGTCTTGCTGATAAGATGAGAACGCTTGCCGCAGATGGAGCTGAGCTTATTGTCAATCAGGAGTTGCATGACTCGCTGTATTTTTGCCAGACTGAATCCACCGGTCTCTGCGATCTTGCGGTTAATTTTCCGTCGGAAGTCACGGAATTTTATTCTTCGTTGGCAAAGGAATTGGGTGTGGTGATGGTTACGTCGTTGTTCGAGCGTCGGGCTCCCGGACTTTATCATAACACAGCCGTGGTATTTGAACGCGATGGTTCCGTGGCAGGTAAATATCGCAAGATGCACATTCCCGATGACCCGGCTTATTATGAGAAGTTCTACTTCACTCCGGGCGACATAGGGTTCAAGCCTATCGATACATCGGTGGGACGGCTCGGAGTGCTTGTGTGCTGGGACCAGTGGTATCCGGAGGCAGCGCGTCTCATGGCGCTCAGTGGAGCTGAATTGCTCATTTATCCCACGGCTATCGGTTGGGAAAGTTCTGACACTCCTGATGAGCAGGCGCGCCAATTGGAAGCGTGGGTGACCGTGCAGCGTGGTCATGCCGTGGCTAACGGACTGCCGGTAGTGACCGTCAACAGGGTAGGGTTGGAACCTGATCCTTCGGGTCAGACTAATGGTATCCGTTTCTGGGGTAATTCATTTGTTGCAGGACCTCAAGGTGAGTTTCTTTACCGGGCTGCCGATCATGTCGAGGAGACGGCAATAATAGAGATTGACATGAACCGTTCGGAAAATGTGAGACGGTGGTGGCCCTTCCTGCGCGACCGCCGCATCGACGCATACGGCGATCTTACCAAGCGGTTCATAGATTGACATTTTAAACAATTAATTATCACATAAAAAATGGCACTTTGGATAATCTGGCTTATCGCTGCGGCGCTGTTGCTGGTGCTGGAACTTATAACAGGTTGGATCGCCACATTCTGTGTGGGTGTTGGTTGTATCGTTGCCTCAGTTATGGATATTGCCGGATGCTCGCTTCAATGGCAGCTTGCAGGAGTGGTGGTAGGCGTGATACTCGCGTTCATATTTCTCGCTCCGTTTGTCAACAAGTTGCGTAAATCTCGCGCTCATTCTGAAGCTTATAACAGCAATATGGATGCGCTCATCGGAAGGGAGATTCCTGTTGAGAGGTCCATTCCCGCCAATGGACTGGGACGTGTGCGCATTGATGGCGACAGTTGGCAGGCTCGGAGTTCCCACGGCGGAGAGATAGAGTCAGGTGCCAATGTGAAGGTCACCGGTTATGACAGTATAATTTTGATAGTAAAACCAATTTAAAATTTTAGTGATGGAAACATTTATTCTTCTTGGAGTGCTCGTGCTCGCAGTGATAATTGTAGTGTCGGCGGGCGTGAAGATTGTGCCGCAGTCGGAAACCCGCGTAGTGGAGCGTCTTGGTCGTTTCCACAGTGTCCTTTCGCCGGGACTTAACATTATATGGCCTTTCATCGACAAGCCTAAAGTGGTTTACACTCGTCGTGTCGAATCGACAGTCAATGGTCGCCAGATTGTCAGAATGACCTCCTCCACCACTATTGACCTCCGTGAGCAGGTATATGACTTTCCGTCGCAGCAAGTGATTACCAAGGATAATGTCACTACCGAAATCAACGCCCTGCTTTATTTCCAGATTGTTGACGCGAAAAAAGCGGTATATGAAATCGATAATCTGCCTAATGCTCTTGAAAAACTGACTCAGACCACACTGAGAAATGTGATCGGAGAGCTTGAGCTTGACCAGACACTGACATCGCGTGACACTATCAACTCGCGTCTACAGGCGATTCTCGATGATGTGACCAACAAGTGGGGTGTGAAAGTGAACCGCGTGGAGCTTCAGGATATCACTCCTCCCAAGAGCGTGCGTGAGGCTATGGAGAAGCAGATGCAGGCTGAACGTAACCGCCGTGCCGAAATTCTTAATGCCGAAGGTCAGAAAACATCGGTTATATTGCTGTCGGAAGGTGATAAGCAATCACAGATCAATCAGGCTACTGCTATAAAAGAAGCGGAAATCCTCAGGGCTGAGGGTGAAGCTCGCGCAAAGGTGCTCACTGCCCAGGCTGAAGCTGAGGCGATAGCCACCGTGGCTGAGGCGATAAAGGCTTCCAATACTGACCCGGCAACATATATGCTCGCTCTTAAGTATATCGAGACTTTGCGCGACATGACTTCTGGACAGAATAATAAGACTGTTTATATTCCCTACGAAGCATCGGGAGTGTTGAGTTCCATCGGGTCTATTAAAGAGATGTTTAACAAAGGTTAAATCATCGGGATTTGTGCCTGATCCTTAGATAAATCATCGAGTTGTGTTAAATCAATGGATAACTTATGTTAAAAGGTTGAAAACTTTGTGATAGTCGAAAACTTTTCGGTAATTTAAAGCGTTACATTAAATGTAATACCGGAAACAAACTACTAACCTAAACAACTTTTAACTATGCATTATCTATTTGTTTCAGACTCTCAGCTCACTGATTCAGTTGAAACCATTCAGACAGGCGAGACAAGAGAAGATTGGATGGATTGGGGATAAATCCTATGTAATTTGAAACGTATCGCACGCCCTGCAACTCTCTAATGAATTGCAGGGCGTGCTGTTTTTTTAATGAATTACATGGCGTGTTATTTTTTATCAACCTGAAAAAACACAACCGAATAAACCTGAAAGGTTAATCTCTCGGTAGCAATACCCCAATGAACCGAAAATCCGAATCCGAATGGATTCATCCATCGGTAGCCGGTATGTATCACCAGCGAAATGCCGGGTAAAGAATACCGAGTCAATCCGGGTTGTATGTTGATACCGTGTTGTGAGTCGATTCCGTATTGTTTGTGTTGTAATAGAGGCGGTCAGTATGACCGCAAGAGCTTAGCCCAGTATGTA
This sequence comes from Lachnospiraceae bacterium, assembly GCA_023663655.1. Taxonomy (GTDB): domain Bacteria; phylum Bacteroidota; class Bacteroidia; order Bacteroidales; family Muribaculaceae; genus Muribaculum. The sequence goes on along the minus strand of JAMPGZ010000029.1, from coordinate 189 downwards.
GCGTTAGCGAAATGCTGGGTTTAATGTGGCAAAATAAAAATCCAAGCTCTGAAAGAGCGACACAAAAACAAGCCGAGCAACAGCAATGCAACATATTGCCCGGATGAGCCGAATCATGTTGTCAACCAATGCCATAAAACGGCATTGCAATCGTAGCACCGCCACGAGGCGAAGCCGAGGCGCGGTGAA
>JAMPGZ010000028.1 GCA_023663655.1 Lachnospiraceae bacterium | reverse complement strand
TAGAGCATCAGCCTTCCAAGCTGAGGGTCGCGAGTTTGAGCCTCGTCTTCCGCTCAATTTTTTAAAATCGGTCTCTTATGAGTCCGATTTTTTTTGTGTATGTGTTGGCTGGTTTGTTTTATTGTCTTAAATTTGCTGTGGATTAAAATGATAATCCCATAAATTTATTTATTAACTTTAAAGCAAACCATGCTTATGAAAAAAATTTACTCTTTACTCACAGTGCTTGCAATCGCAGGTATGACTTCTGCAAATGCTCAGAAATGGGACTTTACCAACTGGAGCGCTGAAACAGTCGCTAACCTTAAAGCCGGCAGTGATTGGTCGGATGTTGAAAAAGCTGATGCAGATCCGTATGAGCCTACTGAGCTTTCAAAGGAAAACTGTTTTTGGCAGATTGATGCTACTGCTGATGTGAATGCTGACGGTTATCTTACAGCTAATGGTGTAGTTATCAAGGAGCTTGAGGGCCTTAAGTACACCAATACTAACAACCGTTCACTTGCTATTGCCGTGAACTATCCAGTAGCCGGTGGCACAGGATTCGGTCCCTATCATGGAGCTTCTTATCTTTGGCTTGGTGCAAGCAAGAAAAATTACTTCATCATTCCCAATGTTGCTGCAGGATCTACAATCAAGATGGGTGTTGAATCTCACAAACTCACTGATGCCCGTGGTGTTGAGCTTTACGTAGGTGCCGGCACTTCCGGTGCAAAATTGCTTGATAAAGATGGCAATGCTGTCGCTACTCCGAAGGAATATCAGGAACAGGAATGGGTAGTGCCTGCTGATGCTGCTTCTACCGACATCCAGATCTATAACACTAACGGTTGCCACATCTATTATATTGAAGTTGTTGGCGCTACCGGTGGCGTTGAGGATATCATTGTAGCAGAAGATGAGAACGCTCCTATGTACAATCTTCAGGGTGTTCAGGTTGATGAGAACTACAAGGGTGTAGTTATCAAAAACGGCAAAAAGTACATCAACCGCTAATATACGCGGCAATTTAATATTAAGTTGATAAAAAAAGGAGGAAGCTCATTACATGGGCTTCCTCTTTTTTTGCCTGTTTGTGTCGTTGGTCGTTTTTGTTATTGTTTTCGTGTGTCGCCGCTAAAACGCATAGCGGCGGCATAGGATGAGGATCAGCGGATTGCTTCCACTTCGTCGGTGGTGAGGGGTATTTTTTTGCCGAGGCGGCGGGCTCCGTCGGTTGTGATGAGGTAATCTTCTTCGTTGCGTACACCGGTGAAGTCACGCCATTTTTCCAGTTCGGCATAGTCGATGAAGTCGGCGAAACGCTTTTCCGAGCCCCAATAATCGATGAGTTCGGGGATGAAATATATGCCCGGTTCGATGGTGTGCACGAATCCCGGTTCGAGCGGACGGGCGAGTCGCAGCGACTTGCGTCCGAATTGAGTGCTTTTTGGCTGTCCGTCATATCCTACCCACACTTCTCCGAGGTTTTCCATGTCATGCACGTCGAGCCCCATCATGTGTCCCAATCCATGGGGATAGAACATGGCGTGGGCACCTGCGGCAACCGCTTCGGCGGGATCCCCTTTCATGATGCCGAGGTCCTTGAGTCCGCGGCACATCACTTCAGCCGAGAGTTCATACACGTCTTTGAACGGCACTCCGGGTTTCAATGCGGCAACCGAAGCCTTGTGCATCGCCACCTGAAGGTCATAGATGAGTTTCTGACGTGGGGTATAGGTCTTGTCAGCACAAATGGTCGATGACATATCACCGGCGTAGCCCATCGGGGTTTCTGCTCCTGCGTCGATGAGCAGCATATCGCCCGGCTTTACGAGGTGGTGGTGGGCATGGTTGTGGAGTGTCTGTCCGTGGGTGGTGGCGATTGTGGGGAATGACAGGCGGCAACCGTTTGCCGTGGCAACCGATTCAATCACGGCTACGATCTCGTATTCGTGCATTCCGGGGCGCAGTGCCTTCATGGCTGCGATGTGCATATCGGCAGTGACGTTGCAGGCGCGTTCTATCTCTTCGATCTCCTCCTCGGTCTTGTGGTTGCGCATATCGACTATGGCGCGTATCAGATCTACTGATGGCTGCTCGGCTCCCGGCTTGATGTTCAGCCAGTCGAGAAGTTTCAGCTTGTGCTCGGCACGGTAGGTGGGAGTGTAGTGTATCTTCTGTCCTGATTTTGCGGCTTTTTCAAGATAGTTTTTGATTTCGCTTGCTGGGAGTGTTGTGTCTACGCCGTGCATTGCCGCTTTTTCGTGCAGCGTGGGTTGATTTCCCATCCACACGATTGAGTCGATGGTCAACTCGTCGCCGAATATTATCTCCTTGTCGTTGTCTATGTCGATGATGGCGTTCAATCCGGCGTAAGGCAATCCGAAATAGTAGAGGAACGATGAATCCTGACGGAAATCATAGGTGTTGTCCTCGTAGTTGCTGCCGGTCTCATCGTTGCCGATGAACAGAATCAGTCCGCTGCCTACGCACTTTTTTAGCTCGTTGCGGCGGGAAATATAGGTTTCGCGTGAAAACATAATTTTTAAGGTTGGTTTATGATTTTCAAATTTACGGCTTTTATTCTATAAATAGTCTTGCGGCGTGTAAAAAAAATGCTTATTTTGGCGGAAAAATTATGAAGGTTCTGATGTTTTATGCCAGTCCCTGGCACAATGGAAATATTTCAGCCATGCTCGATTGTATGGCGGAGGAGATGATGGAGCGCGGATGGGCGGTTGATGTTGAATATGTCGACGGTCTTGATGTGCATCCCTGCGTCGGGTGCATGAAGTGTCGTGCCGATAAGGAGTGCTGCCTCGGGCGCGATGACGCTCACCGCATAGCCTCGAGACTTTCCGGTTATGATCTCTTTGTTATTGGTGCTCCATGCTATTGGGGTAATATGCCGGGGTCGTTGAAGGTGCTGTTTGACAGGATGGTGTATGCCATGGTCGACACTGAGGCGGGGAAGTTGCTGCCTGTGCCGCTGCTTAAGGGGAAGATGGCGATTATTGTCACGGCTTCTGCCACGCCATCACCGTTCAACCGTTGGTTCGGGCAGACATCGGGCGTGGTCAAGTCGCTGAAATCCATTTTCCGCCAGTGTGGGGTGAAAATCATAGGAACGTATCAGAAAGGAGCGACGCGGAAGTCGCCGGCACCCACTGAAAAGGACCTGAGGAAAGTATTGAAGCTCCTGCCTAAAAAATAAAAAATGCCTTGTCTCCCGACAGGGCATTTCTACAATGTTGTAAAGTGTATACAGGGATGTGATTTTTCCTTTTTTGTCGTTATTGCAGTAACAATTTTCAATGTTATGCGGCAAAATTATAACAATGTTTTTGTATATGCAAGTTTTTGATGATAAATTTTTGCAGAAATTTATCGAGTTTTTGGAAAATTGTATAAAAAATACCGAATTGATGATAAAATGACATCGCACCCCTTCGTCAGTTTATTGCGACGAAGGGGTGCGAGTCATTTATTTTCGGCTATTATGCCTGTTTCTTATAGATTATGGATAGACCGTCGCGCACCGGGATAAATACATTTTCCACACGCGGGTCGTTCTGAATGAAGTCGTTGAAGCGGAGTATGCCTTCGGTCTGGGCGTCGTGTGCGTTGCTGTCAGTTACCTTGCCATACCATAGGGTATTGTCGGCTATGATGAATCCTCCTTGACGCACCATGGGAAAAACCATGTTGTAGTAGTCGAGGTAATGGCGCTTGTTGGCATCGATGAACACGAGATCCCATTCGATATCGAGCGAGGGGAGCACCTGTGATGCGTCGCCCACATGGAGGGTGATCTTGTCGCCGTAGGGTGACTCCTCCAGATGCTGCCTGATGAACTCCTCCATCTCGTCGTTGATCTCGATTGTGTGCACCATTCCGCCTTCCGGCATCCCTTCGGCGAGACATTGCGCCGAGTAGCCGGTGAAGGTTCCGAGCTCCAGAATGTTGCAGGGCTTCATCATCCTCACGAGCATTTTCAGCAGCCGCCCCTGTTCATGTCCTGAACACATATTGGCGTACAGGCATGAGACATGGGTGTCGCGGTTGAGCTTTTTCAGGTGAGGCGGCTCGGCATCGATGTGAGCCGTTATATATTCTTCAAGACTGTTGTCGATCATTTAGCCTCTTCAAGGTTGGGCAGGCAGAAGCTCTGGTAGTTGTCGAGTATGTCGCCCACGGTGTTTATTTCGAGGAAAGTGGTGCCGTGTCCTTCGCCAAATGATCCGCCGAGATATGCTATGCGGTCGTGGCGGGTGAGGCGTCCCACTTCCATCAGGTAGGTGAGGGCTGTGCTGATGTAGCGGCGCGAGGTCTCCATCTTCTCCTGGTAGATGGGGAGCACGCCATAGGAGAGGGCGAGCAGTCGCACCACGTGGGGGCGGTAGCAGATGGCGAGCACGGGGTCGTTGCCTCGGTAGGAGGAGATGTAGCGTGCGGTGCGGCCGGTGTAGCTGTCGGTCACGATGGCTTTTGTGCCGAGGATGTTGGACGAAGCTACAGCCTGACGGGCGAGGAATGAGGTGACTTCCGGCTCCACGGTGGGTATGATGCGAGTGTGGGCGAGTGATTTCTCCACTTCAGCAGCCACCTTGGTCATTGTGGATATTGCCTCTACGGGATATTTTCCGTAGGCGGTTTCGCCGCTCAGCATGAGTGCGTCGGTGTGCTGGTTCACCGCATTGGCGATGTCGCTGACCTCGGCGCGTGTGGGGCGGGGATTGTTGATCATTGAGTGGAGCATCTGTGTTGCCACGATCACCGGCTTGTGGTGCAGCACACACTTGTTGATGAGCGAGCTTTGGATGACCGGGATGCGTTCAGCGGGAACCTCGATTCCGAGGTCGCCACGAGCGATCATTATACCATAGGAAGCGTCAAGGATCTCATCGAAGTTGTCGATACCCTCCTGATTTTCAATCTTGGATATTATCTTGATGGGGCTGTTGTGGGCGTCGAGTATCTCCTGGATGTCCTCCACGTCGCGAGCCGAGCGCACGAAAGAGTGGGCGATGAAGTCGATGCCGAGCTCCATGGCGATGTTGATGTTGGTCTTGTCGCGTTCGGTGAGCGAGGGAAGAGGTATCTTTACGCCGGGGATGTTGACACTCTTTCGCGAGCCGAGCGATCCGCCGTTGAGTGCGGTTGCATGGATGGTTTTGCCTTCTATGCTGTCGATTATGAAATCAATCTCTCCGTCGTCGATCAGGAAATGCACGCCCGGCACCGCGTGTTCGGCGATGTCGATATATGACAGGCATATACGGTCGTGGGATGTTTCACCCTGAGGATTTCCTTCAAAAGTAACTTTGTCGCCTGAGTTGAAGATGATGGTTGAATCGTCGACATTGGTTGTGGTGCGTATTTCGGCTCCTTTCGTGTCCATCAGGATTCCGATGGAGGAGGATACGGCACGCACGTTGCTAACAATCTTTTTGAAACCTTCGTAGGACAGGTGGGCTGAGTTCATTCTCACCACGTTGAGACCGTTGTCGTAAAGGTCGCGTATAAAACCTACATCACATCTTCTGTCAGAAATGGTTGCTACAATTTTGGTAAATTTTTTCATAATGCTTATAAGCGAATAACAGGTTCTTGAATTATATGAACGCTTCAAGGGCGAGGCGATAGCTGTCGAGTCCGAATCCGGCAATGACACCGCGGCACACTCCCGATATCATCGAGCGGTGGCGTATCTCCTCACGGGCGTGCACATTGCTGATGTGCACTTCGATCACCGGTGTCTTTATCGCCGATATGGCGTCGGCGATGGCGAGGGAAGTGTGGGTGTAGGCGCCGGCATTGAGGATGATTCCGTCAACTTCGCCAAATCCCACGCGGTGGAGCTCGTCGATGATGGCCCCTTCGCTGTTGCTCTGGAAGTAGGATATTTCCACATCGGGGTAGCGGCTTGCGAGTGTCGCCAGGCATTTGTCGAAACTGCTGTTGCCGTAAATGCCGGGCTCGCGCACACCCAGAAGATTGAGATTGGGTCCGTTGATGATTGATATTTTCTTTGCCATAGTGTCGTTACGATGCATATCGCGTTTTAGAATGTGCAAAATTACAAAAAAAATCAGTAATTTTACCGACAAATCATGTATTACACAAAACTTATTTGCTATGCGTAAGGGTTTATGGCTATCGTTAGTCGCTATGTTTGTGGCGATTCAGCTTTCCGCTCAGAATGAGGCGAAGGAGAAGAAATATCTTATTGCCGGTGTCGCTTTCTATAATTTGGAGAATCTTTTCGATACGATCAACAACAACGGGAAGTATGACTACGAGTTTTCTCCCGAGGGTCCGAGAATGTGGGATTCCGAGAAATATTGGAAGAAACTGGGCAATCTGTCGAGGGCTATAACTGCGCTTGCAACCCCCGAAACCCCTATAGGTCCGGCGGTAATCGGCATCAGCGAGGTGGAGAACCGCAGTGTGGTTGAGGACCTTGTGAAGAAGATCGACGAGACGTTGGTTGCCGAGGGTAAAGATCCGTGGAATCTGCAGATTGTGCACCATGATTCGCCCGACCTGCGAGGCATTGACGTGGCGTTGCTCTACAATCCCATATATTTCAGCCTTGAGAATGTGAATAATCATCGGCTCGTAATTCCCGATGATCCCGATTTCCTCACCCGCGACCAGCTTGTGGTGAGTGGAAGTCTGCTTGACAAGCCCATGGGATTCATTGTCAACCACTGGCCTTCGCGCCTGGGCGGAGAGAAGGAGTCGAGCCCCAAGCGTGAGGCTGCCGCAAGGCTGTCGCGTCACATCGCCGACTCGCTGCGTCGCGACAATCCGGCTCGTGGAGTGGTGATGATGGGCGACCTGAACGACGATCCGTTCAATAAGTCATGTGCCGAGGTGTATGGCGGTGTGCGCGACCGTGAGCAGGTGACGCATGACGGCTACTACAACCCCTTCTGGTATATTCTTGACAATGGCGTGGGCACGCTGTGCTACAATGGCAAGTGGAATCTCTTTGACCAGATAATTGTGTCGGGCAACCTTGTGGATAACTCCGACCCTGAATTCCAGTATTGGAAGTGTACGGTTCTTAATGCTCCGTTCCTGCGCACAAAGAGTGGCAAGTATAAGAATTATCCTCACCGCACTTACTCGCGCAACAACTTCCTGAACGGTTATTCCGACCATTTCCCCACCCAGATATTCCTTCTGCGTGAAGTGACCGAATAATCAGTAGGCAACACATAATAACAAAGGGCGATGCATTAACATCGCCCTTTGTCGTAAAATGATATTGCAGGGAGTGTTTTTTATCTGCCTGAGGTGGCTTGTTCGCGGCTGTTGCCGGGGTAGAGCTTTATGAAGCGTACTCCGTGGGGAGCCAACGGGGTGGTGAAGCCCTCTTCCGATTCCGCCACATCCTTCTGTCGCCACAGGTCGCGCACTTTCTGCTTGCCGCGCAGTCCGAGGTTTTTCCATGTCACGCTGCCCTGAGTGTCCTTGGTGCCGATATTGAAGAGTCCCACTGCCATCGAGCCGTCTTCAAGCGGCTTGGCGAATACAACCACATTGCCATCCTGTGCCACTATCATTGCCTGAACGCCGAGAGGATCCTGATTGACTTCGATCACCTCGTCGTTGGTGAGCAAGCTCAGTGTGAAGTCGTCGAGCTGAGCCATGTCGCATCCTATGAGCAACGGCGATGAGAGAAGGCTCCACAGGCTGATGTGGGTGTATTGCTCATCGGCAGTGAGGCGTGTATAGTGGAGCTTCGGTCCCCAGCCTACCATGCCCACCACGAGCATATCGGGGTCGATCCAGTGACCCGGTCCCACGAATGGTGCCCACTTGGTCTGGGTGAATCCCTGGCGGTACACCTTTGCCCATGTGTCCTTGATATCGCCTGTGGTGCGCCAGCAGTTGACCATCTTTTTCCATTGCGGAGCGTCGCCCCAGGGTCCGCTGTTTGACATACTGAATACGATGTCGCGGTCATGGGAGCGGAGAGCATCGTGCATTTCGGTCACGTGATATACATCGTTGGGGTTCCAGTCATATTTCAGGTAGTCCATGCCCCAGTCTACCCATTGCTGCACATCGTTTTTCACAAATGAATACTTGCCGTGGTGATAGTTTACGCCATGCTTTATTTTCTTTTCGGGATCAACGAAGCGGTAGTTCTCGTTGGCATATTTCTCCACCCAGTCGTAGGTTCCGTCGGGATTGTCGCTGTAGGAGCCTACATGACCGGCGTATGTTCCCACCCAAGGACCTGAGTAGATGCCTATCTTGAGCCCCATCGAGTGAATGGTGTCGGCAAGTCCTTTCATGTCGGGAAACTTGGCATTTGTCATTACGGCGTTATGCTTTCCGCCGCGCAGTCCTTGCCAGCCGTCGTCGATGTTGATGTATTGCCATCCGTGGTTTATCAGCCCCTTGTCGACCATCGCTTTCGCCGAGCTCAGCACTTTTTCCTGGCTTACGGCATCGCCCCAGCAGTTCCAACTGTTCCATCCCATAGGAGGGGTGAGAGCTATTTTGGCGCCTACCACAATTCTCAGGTCGCGGCTTGCCGTTCCGAGGCTGTTGGTGGCGGTCAGTGTCACAGTGTATTCTCCCGGTGTCTTAACTTTGCCGGTGATCTGCCCTGTTTTCGGATCGAGCTTAAGCCCCTTCGGCAGATTTTTTGCCCCAAAAGTCATGGGGCGTATTCCGGTTGCGGGAATCGTATACAGGAACTGTGATCCGGGTCGCACGCCAAATACCTTTGCTCCGTTTATGCGTGGCGTGTCGGGAGCTTTGGGCGTGAGAATATATTTCGCCAATGTGTCGGGGATTGCAGTGTCCTGAGCGTAGGCAGAAGCGCCTCCCAACAAAATGGCGGCTCCTGTCAATGTCGCTAAAATGTAGTGTTTCGTTTTCATTGCAGATTGATATGATTATCCTATGCAAAAATAGCGCGGCTGATTAAAACCGGCTATTAATATCATCCCTCGATTTTCCAATATTGCATCCGGTCAATATTTTTCAGCGGAGTTATTGATATAGTAAGAGCCGCGTCGGGAGGAGATACGGCTCTTACTGTTATTGATATTTAAGTGCTGATAAAAGCCTATAGAAGAGGATCGAAAGTCCCGTTATCCCAGCCTTTAGTCTGTTCAAGTAGTTTGTTTTGCTCAAGATGACGTCTTGGCAGAGCGAAGAAATAGTGGTTGGATGACACGTTCCAAGTGAATTTGCTGTCAATCTCCACGAGAGTGCTCTCGAAATAGTTGAAATAGTCGGTTGATGACATATTGCTGTCGCCGTTTTCGTTGAATTCTGCTGCCAATTGAGCCAATGACAGATCCTTTTTGTCCTGGGTAAGGTTTATCTCGATGCGGTGTCTGACGAATCCTCTATATTCGGGGCGGTCAAACATCATGCGGCGGCGCATATCCCAAAAGCGTTTGCCTTCAAATGCGAGCTCGATGCGTCGTTCGAGCATGATTGCGTCAATCAGGGCATCGCCGGTTAGCCCCTGCTTCAAGCCATACATGCCGTCGTCGTTGGGGGTGATTCCGGCACGTTTGCGGATATCTTTAAGCAGGCTTATAGCTTCGGCATCGTGATTGCCAATCTCCGCCGCGCATTCGGCAAGATTCAGCATCACCTCGGCATATCTTATTTCCACAAGGTCAAGGTCGTAGTTTCTAACATCAACCTTTGGCAGATTCAGGTTTATGAACTTGCATGAATAAAATCCGGTTTTTGAGGCGTTGGCTGTTTCGACCTCGCCACCCTTGTAGGTGTATTGGCGTTGTCCGGGCCAGCTGTTGTCGGCGATTTTATATTGCATTCCATTAGTGACGATGGTGCGGTAGAAGCGAGGGTCACGGTTCAGCCAGAAGAGTCCTCTTTCATCTTTAGCCTCGACATCAAACGGTTCTTTAACTCCATCGCCGTCAATGTCGATGCCCGGTTCTGAGCCGTCAGCCATCGGATATGCCATTACGAGTTCCACAGTGGGGCAGCTCCAACCGGTTTTTCCGTTGGAGTAGTCGAGCGGACGTATACCGGCATTTATATCGGTGGCACGTGCCGGATAGGAATATCTTGATGAGAATACCACCTCTTTTGACAGTTCGCAGGCATCGGTGTTGTCTGCCCACGTGCCGTCGTATGATGTGTTGAGCCCATATCCATCGCCGTCAAGTTGTGTCAACGCTGCAAGGTTGGCATCGTAAGCATCTTTCCATCTTGCTTTATCATCATTGCTGTTGAATTGCTTGCTGGCGTAGAATAGCAACACCCTTCCTTTCAGTGCGAGTGCAGCTCCGCGTGTGATGCGTCCGGCATCATTCCCCGACCATTTTCCGGGTAAAACCGATGCTGCTTTGTCAAGGTCGTCGACAATCTGCTTTATGCATTCCGAGGTTTTGGCTCTCGGCACCTCGGCGTTTTCCCTGTCTTGAACTGACAGAATCAACGGCACGCCGCCATAACGCTTTACCAGCTCAAAATAACGATAGGAACGAAGGAACAAGGCTTGTGCCTCGATAGTCGCCTTATCGTTGGCTGAAAGTGATCCGGTGTTGATGTTGTCGAGAAGCTCGTTGAGGGTGTATATTCCGCTGTAGGGCCAGTATTCGGCTGTCGGTCCTCCGCCGCCTTCAGTGGTCAGTTGATCGGCATAGAAGAAATCGTCACCGGAGCGGTCGTCATCGGAATATCCGTTGGCGCTGACCACATCGCTTTCCCAGTCGGGAAGATTCACTTTGTAGCAGTAATCGAGGAACGCGGTAGCGAGGGTTTTGTCGTTCCAAGTCGCTTCTGAGGTTACCGCGCTCAGGTTTTTCTTGTCCAGAACATCATCGCAGGACGATAGTCCCAGCATTCCGACAATTAAAAAGGTATATATAAACTTAGGTTTCATTGAGAGTTATGTTAAAGTGTTAGATTCAAACCGAATGAAATGTTACGCATGATAGGATAAGAGCTTATGTGATCCTTGTGTACTTCCGGGTCGGCGATTTTGAGGTGGTCTTCGAGCAGGAAGAGGTTGGTGGCGTTTACGAACAGGCGGATTCGCTCAAAACGTATTGAATTGACGAATTTTTTCGGCAGGTCGTAAGACAGATTCACATTCTTGCATCGTAGGAAAGAGGCGTTGCGCACCCAGAATGTCGATTTTTCACCGTTGGTTTTTGTGAGGGTGAATGGCATTGAGGCGTTGGGATTTTCTTCGGTCCAGTGGTCGTTCCAGAATGAGAATGTTCCGGTCCAGTCTTTCACGCCTGGTTTGCGTTCGTCAATCACACGTTTGTGTCCTGCAAGACCTTCAAAGAAAATGTCGAGAGTGAATCCTTTCCAGCGTGCGCCGAGTCCGAATCCGTAGGTGATAGGTGCGGTTTGCTTGTCGACGATTACGATCATGTCCTCTTCGGTGATCTGTCCGTCGGGTTCATCGCTGTTCACGCCTCTTACGTCGCGGTATAGGAGCATACCGGGCACGAGTTTAGTGCCTTTGATAAGCAGGTCTTTACCGAATTTCTCGCGGTTTTCGGCGTTGACACGGTCTACATCCTCTTGTGTGCGTAATATTCCCATGCAGTCATATCCCCACACGCGATCGAGTGAATGTCCTATTTCTGATTTATATTCACGTAGATTGGATGCTTCGGGCTTGTCGACCCACCAGCTCTTGGCGTAGCCCACATTGCCTCTGAACCAGTATTCCACATTTTTGGCTTTTCCGTTCCATGACAGTTCAAGCTCAAAACCGCGTGAGTCGATTTCCGCGCAATTCTCTTTTGGCAGGCTCGCTCCGAATGAGGTGGGGAGGGCGGCGTTGGTTGTGGCAAGAATGTCGTAGGTGTGGCGGTAGAACCATTCAAAGCTCATGTTGAGATGTCGGAACAGGCGACCGTCAAAACCGATATTGTAGGACTTTGATTTTTCCCATGTCAAGTCAGGATTGGGGAGTGTTCCCGGCTGGATGCCGTAACCCTGCATTCCGAACACTGCGCCGGTGGTCATGTTGTATTTAGCCATCCAGTCCCATCCGCCCACAGCGTCGTTACCGAGAGAGGCGATGGAGCCGCGCAGCTTGAAGTAGTCAAACCAATTGTTCATGCTGCTGTTGGTCCAGAACGGTTCGCTCGACATACGCCATCCTGCTGAAACCGAGGGGAAGAAACCCCAGCGCTTTTTGGGTGCGAATTTGGTTGATCCGTCATAGCGGAAAGCGAGTTCAAGCAGATACTTGTCATCGTAGGCATAGTTTAGACGACCCACATAGGACTGGCGCCCTGTTTCATTGACTGAGCCGCCTCCCACAGTTGATTGTGATGCGTCGCTGCTCGCTCCGTGGAATTCCGGCATGGTCCATGAAATCACGCCGTCACGCTGAGCATCAAATGATTCTGATTCGCCTTCAGCCTGTTCGTAGACGAATAGTGCTCCCACGTCATGTTTGCCGAATGTGCGGTTGTATGACACAAAGAAGTTGAGTTGGTAGTCCTGGATGAGACGTGCGGTTTTCTTGATGTAGTTTTTGGAGCCTCTTACATCTGACCCTGTCACTTGGGGATTGGTCGACGGATCGATGTAGTGTCCGTTAGTTCCGCTGGTTTCAAATGTATATAAAGTATAAGGCAGTTCTACCTCTTTTGTGATATTGTTGTATATGTTTTTAGAGTATTGGACACGGAATTTAAGACCCTTCAGGAATGGAGCGTTGTATTCGGCGAATGCGTTGATGTTGGTGTTGTTCCATTTCCTTGTGTCGCGTCCTGCTTTTTCACTTATCTGTGTCAGCGGGTGCTGTTCAAGTCCATTGGCTTTTACAGGTAGCCCGTCGATGTAGAACGGATTCATCTTAGAGCGTTTCAAGACAGAAGCATAGAGGTTGTCCATGTTGTCGCGTCCGCCGTCGCTTCTCCAGTGAGGTTTGATATCTTTTCTGATGTCGGTGCCTATGTTAAGCCCAACTACGATATCTTTGGTGATATTTGCATCTATATTTGCTCGGAAATTAGCCTTGTTGTATTTGAGGTTGTCAAAGGCGCCGTCGGCATAATAGTAAGATCCTCCGATAAAGTAACGTACACGGTCGTTGCCTCCGGTCACATTAAGAGTGTGTCGTGTTGTGAGGGGATCTTTCCACATTTCGTCCAGCCAGCTATAATTCACGTGTTTGAGGTATTCAAGCTCGTCATCGGTGTACCATGTTTTCTGATTTCGCGGATCTTGCTTAGGATCCATGTTCTTGTCGGCAACCCATGATTGATACTTGTTGTTATTCAGGAAAATTGCCTGTTCGTAGGCACTCATCGTAGAAGGTTGGTTTGTGGGGTGATCCCAGCCTACGGTTCCGGTGTAGTTGATTACCGGCTTTGAATTGGAGCCCTTGCGAGTGGTCACGAGAACCACACCGTTGGCGGCACGCGCGCCATACACCGCTGCCGATGCTCCATCCTTTAGCACCGATATGTTTTCTACTTCACTTGCGTCGAGCGATTCAAAAGCCTCTTGGTTGCGGACCACGCCATCGATTACATATAATGGCGATGAGTCATTGGTGGTGCCTTTGGCGCGGATGCTCAAGGTGCTTCCGGATCCAGGTTTGCCGGTTGTTGATGAAATCATTACACCTGACAGGCGTCCGGCAAGTGATGTGGCAAGATTACCGCCGGGAATGTCGGAGATCGCTTTTGCATCGATGCTGGTTACGCTACCGGTAACGCTCCCTTTCTTTTGTGTGCCATATCCCACTACCACCACTTCATCAAGTTGCTGGGTGTCCTCTTTCATCACCACATTCATTATTGGCGATGAGGGTAAAGTGACAGGTGTATAGCCTACATAAGAGAAATTGATTTTTGACTTTTCAGGCGCAGTGAGTGAGAAACGACCGTCAATGTCGGTAGCGACACCATTAGATGTGCCTGATACAATAACTGATACTCCGATGAGGGGTTCGTCAGATTCATCTACCACGCGCCCCTTAATCTGGATATCCGCAGCCCACAGGGTCGATACCCATAAAAATGCAGCTGCGAAAATTGCCACACGCAAATGTGTTGAATTTACATTGTGTTTCATGAATTGATAAAACGATTAATTATTGCAAAAAACTTAATTGAACATTTGCAAATGTGTGCAAAATTATTAGGGGGGGGGTAGATTTTATCCCAAATATTATAAAATATGTGCCACTATTCGGATACAGGGTATAAATGAGGAGAGATTCGGTAAATAATGATTGTTAACCGAATCTTGTTTTATCATGGTGCCGTAAAATTGGAGAGTCCACCGGAGCAGCAGATGACTGTTGCTCCGATGGACTCTCGACCGATTTGCAGAAGCCCGGTTGCTTTTTTAGATGAGTTTTTCGAGGGTTGAGACGTTGTTGGCGATCTCTTCGTCGGTCACTTGGTAGTTGTTGAGGTCGCCTGAGAAGTAGCGGTCGTAAGCCGCCATGTCGATCAGTCCGTGTCCCGACAGGTTGAAGAGTATGGTTTTCTTTGTGCCCTCTTCTTTTGCCTTGAGCGCCTCGCGGATTGCTGTTGCGATGGCGTGGGAGCTTTCGGGCGCAGGGATGAGACCTTCGGTCTGGGCGAATATGGTTGCCGCCTTGAATGTCTCAAGCTGAGGTATGTCGACTGCCTCGATCATATTGTCGATTTTAAGCTGGCTCACCACTGATCCTGCACCGTGGTAGCGCAGACCGCCGGCGTGGATGTTGGCGGGCGAGAAGTTGTGGCCGAGTGTGAGCATGGGGATGAGTGGTGTGTAGCCTGCTTCATCGCCGAAGTCGTATTGGAATATGCCTCGTGTGAGCTTGGGGCATGATTCCGGCTCGGCTGCGATGAAGCGGGTGTTGCGTTCGCCGCTGAAGTTGTGGCGCAGGAATGGGAATGATATTCCGGAGAAGTTGCTGCCGCCGCCGAAGCATCCGATCACGATGTCGGGATATTCTCCCGCCATCTCCATCTGCTTTTCGGCTTCGAGACCTATCACCGACTGGTGAAGCGACACGTGGTTGAGCACTGATCCGAGTGTGTATTTGCAATTGGGGGTCGACATTGCGAGCTCAACCGCCTCGGATATCGCTGTTCCGAGCGAACCCTGATAGTTGGGGTGATCGGTGATTATTTTGCGTCCCGCTTTTGTCGACATACTCGGCGAGGCTATGACCTCGGCTCCGTAGGTCTGCATTATTGAACGGCGGTAGGGTTTCTGGTGATAGGAGACTTTCACCATGTACACGGCAAGCTCAAGTCCGAAATGCTTTGCGGCAAGTGACAGGGCGGCTCCCCACTGTCCGGCTCCGGTTTCAGTGGTGATGTTGGTCACTCCCTCTTTCTTGCAATAGTAAGCCTGAGGGATTGCCGAATTAAGTTTGTGGGAACCCACGGGGCTCACGCTTTCGTTTTTGAAATATATATGAGCAGGAGTGTCGAGGAATTTTTCAAGACCACGGGCTCTTACCAACGGAGTGGGACGCCAGATGCGGTACATCTCGCGCACTTCGTCGGGGATTTCGATCCAACGGTCGGTGTCGTTGAGCTCCTGACGCGAAGCTTCCCGGGAAAATATGGGATACAAATCTTCAGGAGTGAGAGGTTTTTTGGTAGCAGGGTGCAATATGGGCTTTGGCTTCACCGGCATATCGGCAAGCACGTTGTACCATGCTGTGGGTATATCTTTTTCCTGAAGAATGAATTTCTTGGATTCCATCTTGAGATTATGCAGTTTGTTCGTTTCAGCTACAAAAGTAAACAAAAAACATTAAATTACGCATAAATAATACTCTTTTTGATGTTAAAAGCTTGCTGATTGCATGAAAAAATCACCGGGAGGTACAATTAGTGGGTAAAATCGGGGGAATTTGACTGTAACTTTGCCGAAGTTATTAACCTGTAAATTTTGTATATCTATGAAAAACCGAGAGATGATTGTGGCTGTTGTTGCCGCGATGGAGATTGCGTGTCCGCTGAAAGCGAAAGAGAGTGTGAGCCATTTCACCATACGTGAGCTGACCCGTAGCGAGACAGCCGCAAGGCTGGGGATTGACAATACTCCTCCTGCCGATGCCGTGGAGAATATGACGCGGCTTATAAGGGATGTGCTTGATCCGGCACGTGAGATGCTTGGGATGCCTGTGATAGTGAACAGCGGATATAGATGCCCGGAGTTGAACCGTGCCGTGGGCGGGGTGCCGCGTTCCTACCATCTTGCGGGACGTGCCGCCGACCTTAACACCGGAACCACGGAAGGGAACCGGAGATTGTTTAAAATTCTAAAGATGCTGCCTCATGTGGAGCTGATGTGGGAACGGGGAGGCGCCTGGATCCATGTGGCGTATTAAACACCCTCTAAAAATTGGTGACTGTAAGCGTGGCGTTGACTGCTGTCGATGCCGTGCGCGATTGCGGAAGCGATGCCGGATTGTCGACATCGATGAGGTAGTTGTATGATTTCCCTGATTCCAGGCGTTTTCCCGGCACTTCGGAATTAAGGGGCAGGTGAGCCATGCCATAGGATCTGTCTACCGGGTCGAGCAGCTGGTTGTGGGTGTTGTTGTCGGGCCATATCGTGGCTCCGGTCTCTTTGTCGACAATTTTGTAGGATACTTCGATTGTTGATCCTTTTATGTAGCCATCGTGGCTCACATCGTCAAGGACGCAGGGAATGAAGAATGCCACTCCTGTGTTTCCGGCATCGATCGGGGTGTCGGAGAGTGTGACATATCCGTCGGCATCAAAGAGTTTGAAGTATTCCCCATTGTAGTAGGTGCGCCAGCAGTCGGTTATCGAGCCTATTGGCTTTCCCGGAAGAGTGGACTCATCAGGGAAAAAGAAATCGCCGTGCCCTGCAACATTTCTCACTGCAATGGAACGCAATCTTATCTCCACGTCGGTGCGTGAAGTGCGTGCCCTCATCTTTATCATGGCGAGGGCATGGCGGAAGTTGAGTTTGAGCCGTGATGAGGTGGGACGTGCCTGCATTTTTACCGACACCAACAGATCCTCTGTGCCGGTCGAGGTATAGTTGATGGTGTGGTGCCATGAGGTGTTGATCTGCATTTTCACCTCGGGAGGGCTCACTGCATAGAAGTCCACGGGCTTCCCCTCGGGCCATTTCACGTGTGGCGAATAGATCCATGAGTTTATTCCGGTACGTGTCACCACTACATCGTTCATGATGATGTCATGCCCTGTCATAGCCGACACCTTGAATGACGGGATATTTTCAGTGGTAGTCGCATCTCTTGGCTCTATCTCGGAAGAAAAAGAGATGTAGTCTCCTTCATATTCCGGAGCATCGGTGCTGTCATGACAAGCAGTGCCGGCTAATGCCAGCACTGCATATACTGTGTATCGGAAATAACTCATCATGCTGTTCTGTGTGTTGATCAGTCAAAATCCTCGTAGTCGTCGACCGTAATATCGAAGTCGATGTATCCGGACGCGTCTTTAGGCACACCTATTGTCAGCACATATCGGTAGGATCTTCCTGCGTCCCACTGTTCGATAACCGAGTTGTTGAGCGGGAAATACAGGTATCCGGCTCCGGTGGCGGGATCGTAGGTCTCATCGCTTTGCGACGGCCACAGCTTAGTGCCTGTTTTCTGGTCATATATGTCGCAGAGGACTTTGACATAAGCTCCGTTGTCGGTCTTTGTGACATCGGTCGACTCGGCGAGATCCTGTGGGATAGCAAACATATTACCGGTTGAGTTGAGCTCTACGGCTTCATCTGTCAAGGATTTCTCCCCGTCGAATATCGCCATATCCTTAATGTCGGTCGGTTCAACCCATTCTCCCACAATAGGGTTCTCAGCTGCTGTTGTCTCGGTCGGGAAGTGGAATGATGCTGTCGAGTATGTTCCTGTGACAGTCACGTTGCGCACTTTCACGTCGATGGGTTGCGGAGAGTCGGGAGGTGTCATTCGTTTGAAAAGGAATTTCACTTGAGCCAACGCGTGGCGGAAGTTGATCTTAACGACCGATGATTTGCTGCTCTCGCCGATGTTCACGCCATACAGAAGGTCGGTTTTGCCGTAGTTTATAAATCCCGGGATATCAGGATTGTCGGGCGTGTTGGGTGTTGCTGTTTTTAGTTCTGCTGGGCTATAGCTGTAGAAGTTCACTTTCTGCTCGTCGGCAGGCCAGTACTGAGCCGGTTGATATGACCATGAGCCGTTGTCGACTCGATTCACTTCCACATCCTCCATATATACTTTGTTGTTGACATATCCCCATGTCTTGAACTGATCGATGGATGATGTAGTGATCACTGCACGCGGAGACTTAGGCACGCTTACGGAAAAATTGATTTTAGCGGTGTCTTTCGGCGCGTTGGAGTCATCGTTGTCTGAACAAGCGGTGAATGCCAGTGTTGTCGCAAGGATGAATAGACTTGACGAAAGTTTCATAGTGTGTATTTTATGTTAAGTTTGTTTGATTCTATGTTTATATACAACATGAATGTCAGGTGGAAAGTTCTATGTCGATTGTCTCCCAATTGTCGACATTCACGCCCAGACTTCCGTCGGGAGAATCAGGGTAGTCGTCATCGATTTCCGGGAGGGTGATTCCTCCCACGGTGATGGGCACATTAAGTGGATCGGTGGCGTTCAAAATCTGATTCGTTACATCAAATTCATACACTTTCTTTTCTCCGTCGCGCAACCACAGATACACGCGCAGCAGGCATGAGGCGGAAGCGGGAGCATAGCCGAATGTGAGCATCTTTCCTGTCATTGAGCTGTTGGTATCTCTTTTCAGACTTCCCGGAATTGTAACGACTGTGTCGCCTTTGCGTGACAGTCCTATGAGATAATTGCCGCATAGTCCCGAGAGGGAAAGGCACCCTTGCCTCATAGAACTGAGATTGGAGATGTCGTTGACGGTGATGGTATAGGTGGCGACCACTTGTTGAGGCTTGAATCGGATGCGGGTGTTGGTATCGGGCTGTATATCGATGGCTGCAGCCGGAGCCTCGCACATAAGCATATCGGGCTGGATCACCACGGGGAGATCGGCTACGCGTCCCAACGGAGGCATCGCTCCTGAATATAGCCGGTCAAGCCCGTCGGTCACGTTGCCTTGGCGTGTGTAGGCTTCGAGCGATGACAGCGACGAGAAGCCCCGGAACAGTATTGACTCGGTGTCGTTATTGAAAACGGCGGTGAGGTAGGAACCGGGGTTGATCTCTACGGTTCCTCCTGAGGGGCGGAAGTCGTAGCGTGAATAATCGGAGTCGCCCGTCATGGGGTAAAATAGTGTCGCCATACCTTCAGGTGCCGGCAGGGATGACGGGAAATCAAAGCTGACCGACACGGTGGTGCCCGTAGGCTCAGGCTCTTCGCAGGTAGAGTAATCATAGACACATCCCGTCGCGATGCACTGTAGCAATGTGCAAAGACCTATAGGCAATAATCTGTGTCCTGATTCAATTAGCGACATTTTCTCTATGATTGTGTTGTTATCATAATAACCGCTTGTTGTCGCAAAATGTTTCATATCGTCCGGTCATTACTCCCGGGTAGCGGAACAAAAGTGGATTAATGCCGAAGTAAATGGCTGTGTGTTTTGGGATGTGGCGGAGTTTTCGTAACTTAGCAAAAATTTTGACTCATTGCAATGAATAATAGAAAACTCAAAATAGGTATAACACAAGGTGATATAAACGGTATCGGATATGAGGTGATACTCAAAGCCGTTGAAGATGCCCGTATCGCCGAACTCTGCACCCCGATTATCTACGGGTCGGCTAAAATAGCGTCCTACTATCTGAAAGGCGCTGACCAGCCGGCAGTGCCGATGACGCAGATCGCGTCGCCCGCTCAATCGAAAGATAATGAGGTGAACATAATAAATGTGGTCCCCGAGGACACAAAAGTAGAGCCGGGAGTGCTTTCAAAAAGCTCAGGCGAAGCGGCGTTTGTCGCTTTGGAACGTGCGGTCGCCGATCTTCGCTCAGGGGAGATTGACGCTCTTGTGACAGCTCCTATCAACAAGGATGCCATACACAGCGAGACATTTCATTTCCCCGGACACACGGAGTATCTTGAGGCTTCGCTTGGCGACGGTGAGAAAGCGCTGATGATTCTGTGCAGCTCAGCCATGCGAGTGGCTCTTGTCACAGCTCATCTGCCTATCTCCAAGGTTCCCTCAGCCATCACGATGGATGGAATACTGGAAAAGCTCACCGCGTTCAGCACATCGCTGCGCCGGGATTTCGGCATAAGCTCGCCGCGCATAGCGGTGCTGTCGTTGAATCCTCACTCGGGAGAAAACGGATTGCTTGGCTCGGAAGAAAAGGATGTGATAGTTCCGGCAATAGAGAAGGCTCGCAGCAAGAATATCCTTGCTTTCGGTCCATACGCTTCCGACGGATTTTTCGGCACGGAGGCATATAAAGTGTTTGACGGAGTGCTTGCCATGTATCATGACCAGGGGCTTGCTCCATTCAAGGCTAAGTCGATGGACGACGGAGTTAATTTCACTGCCGGGCTTCCTTACGTGAGAACCTCGCCCGATCATGGCACCGGCTTCGACATAGCCGGAAAGTGGGTGGCTTCTGCCGAGTCGATGCGTCAGGCTATATATGCTGCCATCGACATATACCGCAATCGCCGGAATGATGATTACGCATTCCGCAATCCGCTCAGAAAACAGTATTTTGAAAAAGGAAAAGATAATGTGGTGCTTGACCTTACCAAGGATGACAGCGCCAGCTAAGTAATAAATAAAACCAATGCATTACGCCATTATTGCAGCCGGAGAGGGTTCGCGCCTTGCACAGGAGGGCGTTGCGAGACCCAAGCCGCTGGTGCTCCTTAACGGAGTGCCTATGATTAAACGCTTGATTGACATAATGATGTCATGCTCACCTGAATCATTGTCGATTATTGTCAACGAGCAGATGACCGAAGTCAGGGAGTATCTTGAGGGGCTTACACTCCCGGTGCCGTTTCATCTCGTAGTCAAGTCCACTCCCAGTTCCATGCACTCGTTCTGGGAAGTGAGCCGCAGCTTCCCCGCTCGGGGTAAATTTGTGCTAACGACGGTCGACACTATTTTCCGTCGCGAGGACTTCCGCCGTTATGTGGAGGAGTTTGAAGTGAGCGATGCCGACGGCTGCATGGCTGTCACTTCTTTTATCGACGACGAGAAACCCCTTTACATCGATGTTGACGATAATATGCGCATCACCGCATTCCTTGACACTCCGCACGAAGGGGTGAAGTATATATCGGGTGGCATCTACGGACTTACCCAGCCGGCGCTCGGCATACTTGACGACTGCATGAAGAGAGGTGTGAGCCGTATGCGCAACTATCAACGGGCGCTTGTCGAGGGGGGATTGAATCTCAAGGCTTGCCCTTTCAGCAAGATTGTTGATGTCGACCATGCCGGCGACATTGCTACCGCAGAGCAATTCATATCAGGCGAAAATTAACATATATAGAAAAATGGCAGAAATAACAATAGCCGGCATAATGAGAGCCGGCGCATATTCTCCCAACCACATCGGCAACGATGCCGCGATTTTCAATGCGACCGCCGACCAGCTCCGCAAGCGCGGAATCATAGTGAACATCTATAGCGAGGAGCAATTCATAGCCGGAGAGGTGAAGGAAAGAATCATTGTCAATATGTGCCGCGAGATGAAATCGATACATCTGCTTCAAAAATTGGAGGATGAGGGTGTGTTGGTTATAAACTCTGGCTACGGCATCGAGAACTGTACCCGTGAGCGCATGACGCGCATTCTTGTGGGCAGCAACATTCCTTACCCCGAGAGCTTGATAGTGGACACTGACGAGGCTGTTGCCGGAAAGCTCAAAAAGGCGGGCTACACGCAGTGCTGGATCAAGCGCGGCGATTTCCATGCCATGCACAAGGAGGATGTGAGCTATGTGCGCCATCCCGAAGAGGCTCAGGAAGTGCTTCAGGAGTATTTCCTTCGCGGTATAAAGAGAGCTGTGATCAACCGTCACCTTGTGGGTGACCTTATCAAGTTTTACGGTGTGCAGGGTACTCCGTTCTTCTACTGGTTCTACCCGTTTGAAGCGGGTCACTCCAAGTATGGACATGAGGCTATCAACGGCAAGTCGCAAGGCATCGAGTTTGACAAGTCGCGCATGAGAGCTATCTGTCAGGCTGCGAGCGAGGTGCTTGACGTGAAGGTGTATGGCGGTGACTGTATCGTGAATGCCGACGGCTCCATTCGCATCATCGACTTCAATGACTGGCCGAGTTTCGCACCATGCCGTCAGGAAGCGGCGCCTCATATCGCAAAATGTATCATTAACACTATAAAAGAGCATCAGAAATGACATCGTCAAGTGAGAATGTGTCATTGCAGAGCACATTGAAGTCGATGGACACCGAGGAGCATATCGACTTGTGGTTTTATAGAAAGATAGGTTATATGTGGGCTTGTCTTGCCAAGAAACTTGGCGTCACCCCCAATGCCATCACCATCGCCTCGATTTTCCTTGGCGTTGCCGCCGGAATCCTGTTCTATTATCCTGTATTATGGATAAATGTGGTGGGGATGCTTCTGCTTGTGTGGGCAAACTCTTTTGATTCAGCCGACGGTCAGCTTGCCCGCATGACGAAGCAGTATTCGCGTCTGGGCCGCATACTCGACGGTCTTGCCGGCGACTTGTGGTTTGTGACCATCTATTTCGCCATCTGTTTCCGCGAGAATGCCACTTCCGAGTTTTTCTCCTCTCATGTGTGGGTAATATGGGTTATAGCCGTCAGTGCCGGAGCGTGTCATGCCAAGCAGGCGGCAATGGCTGATTACTACCGCCAGTTCCACCTCTATTTCCTGAAAGGTGAGGGTGGCAGCGAGCTTGAGTCGGCAGCGGCGTTGAAAGCTAAACAGTCGTCAATGCTCTGGAAAGGAAATTTCTGGAGCAAGATAACTCTGTTCTTTTACACCAACTATACGGAAAGTCAGGAGGACTGGACTCCGAGGATGCAAGCGCTCCGCCGCGAACTTAAACAGCGTTTCCCCGACGGTAATATTCCGCAATCGTTCCGTGACGCTTTCCGCGAGAAGAGCCTACCGCTTATGAAGTACACCAATATCCTGTCGTTCAACTGGCGCACTATCGCATTGTTCACTTCGTTGTTCCTTGCGATGCCATGGTTGTATTTCGTATTTGAGCTTACGGTGCTTAACATTCTACTTATATATATGGTGGTGCGTCATGGACGTATCTGCCGTAACTTTACAAAGCAATTGCAGGATGGACTCTATTAAGGATATAAAGGGTGTGATATTTGACTACGGCGGCACTATCGACAGCCGAGGCACCCATTGGAGCGAGATAATATGGGACGGTTATATTCATGCAGGAGTGAAGATAGGCAAGGAGGTTTTTCGCGATGCATACGTGTATGCCGAGCGTGAACTTGCCCGTCACCCTCACATTCAGCCCACCGACAATTTCTATGACCTGCTGTATAAGAAAATGGTGATAGAGCTGGGTTATCTTGTGGAGCTCGGTGTTGTGGAGAGTGAAGAGGTTGAGACTCTTGCTCCTGCCATAGCACGCTATTGTTATGATTGCGCGCGTGCGTGTGCCGATGAGGCTCGCCCGGTGCTTGATGCACTTGGGGCACGTTATCCCATGGTCCTTGTCAGCAACTTCTATGGCAACATTGAGGCTGTGCTCACCGACTTTAATCTGCGCGGCTACTTCAAAGAGATAATAGAGAGCGCCGTGGTGGGTGTCCGTAAACCTGATCCCAAGATATTCGCTCTTGGAGTTGAGGCTCTCGGTCTTGCTCCCGGTGAGGTGCTTGTGGTGGGCGATTCTTATAAAAAGGATATTGTTCCAGCCGAGAGCATAGGGTGTAAGGTGGCTTGGCTCAAGGGCAAGGGATGGACTGATGAGGAAGATGCCGTGATGCATCCTTCAATCATCAAAAATCTCGCAGAACTTATTGAGGTAGCGTTATGATTCGTTAACATACATAGGTGGTTATAGGGTCTTATTTTGCATATTTTGGCTAATACGGCATATTTTTAGCTAAATTTGACATTAAATAAGGAAAGTTTGTTGAAAAAATTTTTTACATCTCAAAAATAACCACTACTTTTACACGATTTTATCCTTAAACCTAAGGCAAAATCGCAAAACAGACATTGAAACTAAAAACAAAAAGGGAAATAAAAACTAATTAACCATCACAATCATGAATCAAAGTGAAGTTAAGAAAGCCGAGGGTAAGCTCGGTATTCTCGTAGTAGGACTTGGCGCTGTAAGTACTACATTTATCACCGGTGTGCTTATGGCACGCAAAGGACTTGCTAAACCTATCGGTTCTTCAACTCAGTATGATGTAATCCGTGTGGGCGAAGGCGCAGACAAAAAGTATCTCCACTATAATCAAATCATTCCTCTTGCATCACTTGACCAGATTGAATTCGGTTCTTGGGACGTTTATCCCCAGAATGCATTTGAATCTGCAATGAACTGCGAGGTTCTTAAGGAGAAGGATATCCTTCCCGTTAAGGATGAGCTTGAGGCTATCAAGCCTATGAAGGCTGCTTTCGACCACAACTACGCAAAGCGTCTTGAAGGTGACAACGTGAAGGATTGCAAGACCCGTTGGGAAATGGTTGAGGAACTCCGCAAGGATATCCGCGACTTTAAGGCAGCTCACAACTGTGACCGTATTGTGGTTCTCTGGGCAGCTTCTACTGAAGTATATGTTCCGGTAGACGAGAAGGTACACTACAATCTCGCTGATCTTGAAGCAGCAATGAAGGCTGACGACCGCGAACACATCGCTCCGTCAATGTGCTACGCTTACGCAGCATTGGTTGAAGGCGCTCCTTTCATCATGGGTGCCCCCAACACTACCGTTGACTTCCCGGCAATGTGGGAACTTGCAGAAAAGACCAAGATGCCTATCGCAGGTAAGGACTTCAAGACCGGACAAACTCTTGTTAAGTCAGGCTTCGCTCCTATCATCGGTGTTCGTCACCTCGGTCTTGCAGGATGGTTCTCTACCAACATCCTCGGAAACCGTGACGGTCTCGTTCTTGACGAACCTGCCAACTTCCGTACCAAGGAGGTGAGCAAGCTTTCTACACTTGAGTCAATCCTCGTTCCGGAAAAGCAGCCTGATCTTTATACCGACTACTACCACAAAGTACGTATCAACTACTATCCTCCGCGCAATGACAACAAGGAAGGATGGGACAACATCGATATCTTCGGCTGGATGGGCTACCCGATGCAGATCAAGATCAACTTCCTCTGCCGTGACTCTATCCTTGCAGCACCTCTTTGCCTTGACTTGTGCTTGCTCATCGACATGGCAGCACGTTGTGGCTGGTATGGCACTCAGCGCTTCTTGAGCTTCTTCCTCAAGAGCCCGATGCACGACTACACCAAGGACGAAGTGCCTGTAAACAACCTCTTCGAGCAGTATGTAATGCTTAAGAACGCTGTTCGTGAAATGGGTGGTTACAAGGCTGATCAGCTTATCGACTAATCAACTACCTTGAATAAATCCAGCGGATGCTTCCCGTAGAGGGAGGCATCCGTTTTTTTGTATGTGGCATTATAGAATGGAGCTGTATAGTTTCAGGGGCACTCTTTGCAGAGTGCATTTGTGAGGTGTACTCTTCCGGGCACAGGTCGCCTGCGGCTTCCTGTACCACGGTTACGCGTAAGCAATGCCTGAAAGACATTTCATAGGATTCTCTGGAGATTCTTCCGCATCTTGTGGCGAAGCCGAGTTGCAGCGTAAGGTTGTGCAGCCGTGTGCATAGAGGATGTCCTCCAGTCAATGCCGTATCGCCGACATACAATAACAGGCTCGTCCCGTCCGGGACTCGTGTCACTGCTCTGCCCCCTCCCCCGGCTTTGCTTCGCGGCAGCCGGGGATATAGACGGCTCCGTGCCTTGCGGCACTTCGTCGAAGATGCTTTGGCTCGGCAAACTGAAAATAAATTTTCGTTTGCTCTCGACTTATTCGTATCTTTGACTTTGTCTTAGATACTCACGCTCGGCAAAGTCCAAATAAATTTGGCTTTGCTCTTGACTTATTCGTATCTTTGTGAGATTAAACAACCTCTAAACGATAACCACAGATATGCAAGCAGTCATTCTTGCCGCCGGAATGGGGCGGAGACTCGGTGAATTTACCGCCAATAATACCAAGTGCATGGTCGAAGTCAATGGAGAAAGACTCATTGACCGTATGCTAAGGCAACTGTCGCAACATGATCTCACGCGGATTGTGATGGTTGTGGGGTATGAAGGCAAGAAGCTGAAGGATTATGTGGCTGAGCGCTATCCGGAGCTTGGTGTGCTTTTCGTGGAGAATCATGTGTATGACAAGACCAACAACATTTATTCGCTGTGGCTTGCCCGTGACTACCTGAAAGAGGAGGACACGTTGTTGCTTGAAAGTGACCTGATATTTGAAGACGGTATTCTTGCCGCTGCGATCGACAGTGATTATCCCACGCTTGCGCTTGTGTCGAAATATGAGTCGTGGAATGACGGCACGATGGTGACAATCGACGATGACAACAATATCGTGAACTTCATCTCGAAAAAGGCATTCAATTATGCCGATACGCGCTTCTATTACAAGACGGTCAATGTCTATAAGTTCAGCCGTGACTTCATCGTGAATCATTATCTGCCGTTTCTTGACGCATATCTGAGCGTGCTCGGCAATAATGAATATTATGAACAGGTGTTGCGAGTGATCACGCTTATTGACCGTGCCGGTCTTAAAGCTCTTCCGGTATCGGGTATGAAATGGTATGAGATCGATGATGTGCAGGATCTGCGTATAGCTGAGGCTATGTTTGCTTCGCCATCGGAACGTCTTGAAAAGATACAGCACAGTTACGGCGGTTATTGGCGCTATCCGGGATTGCTTGATTTCTGCTATTTGGTGAATCCTTATTTCCCGAGCAAGCGTCTTAATGACGAGATGAAAGCTAATTTCGACGTATTGCTGCGTGAATATCCGTCGGGAATGGGTGTGAATTCTCTGCTCGCAGGAAAATATTTCGGCATACGGCAGGAATATGCCTGTGTGGGCAACGGCGCCGCCGAGCTTATAAAGGCGTTGATGGAGCATCTGACGGGTAAGTTAGGTGTGGTATATCCTACATTTGAAGAGTATCCCAACCGCCTGAAGGATGAAAATATAGTTAAGTTCTATCCCGACAACCGAAATTTTGCCTATACCGCCGATGATCTGATCGACTTTTTCGGCGACAAGGATATATCGACGCTCCTTTTGGTGAATCCCGATAATCCATCGGGGAATTTTATTCCCAAAGGGGAGGTTCTGAAACTTGCCGGTGAATGTGAGGCGAAAGGTGTAAGGCTCGTGGTCGATGAATCGTTTGTGGATTTCAGCACCGGAGCCGAAGAGAATTCCTTGCTGTGTGATGGCATATTGGAATCTTATCCCACGATGTGCGTGATGAAGAGCATATCAAAGTCCTATGGAGTGCCGGGCTTGCGTCTCGGCGTGCTTGCCTCTGCCGACACGGAGCTTGTCAAGAAGCTGCGCGGGGATGTGGCTATATGGAATATCAATTCTTTTGCTGAGTTCTATATGCAGATTTTCGGTAAATATGAAGGTGATTACCGTAATGCCTGTGAGAAATTCCGAGCCGGTCGCGATGAATTTTACCGCAATCTCTCGACGGTGCCTTTCTTGCGAGTCATCCCGTCGCAGGCAAACTATTTTTTGTGTGAGCTTTGCGATGGCATTACTTCTCATGATCTCACGCTGTCGCTTCTTGCCGATTTCAATATCTATATAAAGGATTGCTCCTCTAAAAAAGGATTTCCGCAAGGAGTGCAATATGTGCGTATCGCGGTTAGAGACCGGGAGGACAATGAAAAGCTGGTGTCGGCGATGCGGAGCCTGTATGACAAAAAACTCAAGAAATAAAGCCGGGGTGATGAAAGGAAAAATATGTATATGCGGAGGCGGTAATCTGGGAACAGTGATCGCCGGGGTGGCTGCCTCGCGAGGATATGAGGTCAATATGCTTACCCGCAGTCCTGAACGCTGGCGCCGAACGATTACGGTGAATGATCCGGACGGAAAATGTTACCAAGGCAAATTGAACCGTGTAAGCTCCTCTCCTGATGATGTGATTCCCGGCTCAAGCATTGTGCTGATATGCCTTCCTGCGACAGCAATGGCTGAGGAGTTGCGGCGCATCAAGCCGTTTTTGGATGAAGGAGCGGCGGTGGGAAGTGTGTTCTGCTGCACCGGATTCTTTGTGATGGCGTTGCGGGAACTTGGTGTGGATGCGGCATTGTTTGGTTTTCAGCGCCCGCCATTCATTGCCCGCGTGAACCGTTATGGAGAGTCGGCATCGCTGTTGGGCTACCGGAAAGTGATGCGCATAGGATTCTGGGGAATGGATGCCGAGAAGGAGGCTGTGCTTGTTTCAGCACTTGAGGATATTCATGTCACGCCTGTGGAGGCATTGCGTCACCCGCTGCAAGCCACACTCACCAACAGCAATCCCATACTGCACACTTCGCGCCTTTATGATATGTTTTCCCGTGATGAGGGAGCTATGCCGTGCATACCTAAATTCTACGAAGAGTGGACCGACAGCAGCAGCAAGGTTCTCATAGCCGCCGACGGGGAGTTTCAGGCGTTGCTGCATGAGTTGGGGCTTGATGACGGCGATATTCCTCCGCTCATCGAATATTATGAGTCGCATGATGCGGCATCGTTGAGCCGCAAGATACGTTCGATAGGAGCGTTCAAGGGCTTGCTTGCTCCTATGAAAGAGAGTGCTCAGGGGTGCTTTTACCCTGATTTCGAGTCGCGTTACTTCACCGAGGACTTCACCTACGGCTTGCTGATGATAAAGCTGGTGGGTGAATTGAAAGGCGTGGCTATGCCCACAATTGACCGTATGCTCACGTGGTATCAGGAGGTTGCCGGAAAGCAATATCTTGACGGACACAACATTGCCGATTCCGATGACGTGAGATGCGTGGGTGCCTTGGATAAGGATATTTTGGAGAAAATGATATCAACATTATAAAATAAACCGATTTTTGCTGATGAGAAGAAAAGCAATAGCTCTGGCTGTGTCCTGCATATTGTGTGCTGGAACCATGTTTGCCAATAGTCAGGCATCATCCGGACCCGTGGGTTTCGTGAACTGTGATGGCGGAGTTACCGGAGGTATGGACGGTGAAATTGTCAGGGTGAAGGATCGAGAATCGTTTGAAAAGGCTGTCGGCGATGATATTCCGCGTGTGGTTGTTGTCGAGGGGCGGCTCAGTGGCACCGGTGTGAACCGCAAGAAGGATGCCATAGAGGTGGGTTCCAATAAAACTATCGTAGGAGCCGGAGCAGATGCCACTCTTTACGGGATAGGGCTCAACATAAATGGCAAGTCGAATATAATCATACGTAATCTCACCATATTCGACGGTTCGCCTGATGCGATCGCTTGCCGTGATTCGCATCATGTGTGGGTGGATCACTGCGACCTTGGCAGCGAGCATGACAATGAGCGTGAGGACTGGGACGGACTTCTTGACTTCACGATAGGCAGCAACTATCTGACGGCTTCCTATAACAGATTTCATGACCACGACAAGGTGTCGATATGCAACAGCGGCACGCAGCATTTTGAGGACAATGGAAAGATGCGTGTCACTTATCATCATAACGTGTTTGAGAGCACCACACAGCGCAATCCGCGTGTGGGCTACGGACGAGGGCACGTGTTCAACAATTGCTATGACAGCATATCGGGGTATTGCATAGGTGCCCATAGCCGTGCGAAAGTGCTGTCGGAAAACAATTATTTCACCGCAGCGGTGAAGCGTCCGTTCAGTCAGATGTATTCCGATGACGCTACCAACGCATATTTTGCCGAACTTGCCGACAGGGGCAGTTATTTTGGTAAAGCTCCTGATGACAAAGGAAAGCATAGGCTTACGGGAACGGATTTTGTCCCTGAGGCATATTACGAGTATGGGTTCGTGATGGACGCTGCCGGTGAGCTGCCGGTGTCGCTCCGCGAGCACGCAGGTCCGATTGCAGGGATAGAGCGTGAGGCTATTCTTTATCCCGGCAATGGTGCTATAGATGTGACGCAAGGGGTGGACCTTAAGTGGAGTCCGCTTGAAGATGTGAAATCAACACAGGTGTACATAGGCACATCGGCTGATGACTTGAAGAGGATGCCGGAAGGCTTCAGCGGAAACTATCAGACTGAGCCTTCGACCACCTATTATTGGAAAACGGTAACTACGTTCAATGACGGAAGCAGCCGTGAGACTCCGCTCTATCGTTTCGCTACGGCTCCCGCCCGTGCCTCCAAACCGCTTCCTGCCGACGGCGACATGAATGTGGGGCTATATGAAAGCGTGAGTGCCGATAGTTTTTGTCGACCATTGACGTTGAGGTGGGTGCCGGCGTTTGACGCTGTCGCCTATAAGGTGTATGTGGGATCCGGTGATGATGAACTTAAGTTTGCCGGCACATCGGCTAAGCCTGAATTTGCTATCGGCAGGCTCGCCTCAGGAAAGGCTTATTCATGGCGCGTTGACGCGGAGAAGAGTGACGGCAGCGTGGTGAAGGGCGACGTGTGGCGCTTTGCTTCGCCTGTGTCGTTTGTTGTTCCGTGTCGTAACGAGGCAGAAAATATGGTGCTTTCCGGTATTGCATTCACGGAGGATGGTTCATGGTTCTCGGCATCGGAAGGACGGGTGAGCGTGGGCGATGACGGTCCCGGCGCATTAACCGGAGTGTGGAATGGACCTGACGGTACTGAATGCAACATCAGTGTGGCTTTTTACAATGAAAAGAAGGGAGCGGCTACAATCGCGGTTTCAGTGAATGACCGTATGTTGGACCGCTGGGAGGCAACGGAAGATGTATATGAACTTACGACGCATGAGTTGCCTTCTCCAGTGAAGTTGAACAAGGGAGATGAGATACGTATAGATTTTTTGACCGGAGGCAAGATGAGATGCCGAATAGATTATATTACTGTCACACCGACAGATGCGACTGCTGTCATCGGTGGCGGCGATGGACCGACTGCTGTCTTGCTATCAGAATAAATGGATTGTTATGGCAAATAAACGAGTTTTTGTGTCGGGGTGCTACGATATGCTTCATAGCGGTCATGTGGCGTTTTTCAAGGAAGCGTCGCAGTATGGCGACCTTTATGTGGGCATAGGCTCCGATGCCACTGTGATGGAGTTGAAGAACCGCAAGCCGGTGTATTCCGAACGCGAGCGGTTGTACATGGTGAAAGCCATACGCTATGTCACGGATGCTTATATAAATACCGGTTCGGGCAAAATCGACTTCGAGGAGATTGTCGATATGGTGAAGCC
This sequence comes from Lachnospiraceae bacterium, assembly GCA_023663655.1. Taxonomy (GTDB): domain Bacteria; phylum Bacteroidota; class Bacteroidia; order Bacteroidales; family Muribaculaceae; genus Muribaculum. The sequence continues at coordinate 4,432 of JAMPGZ010000028.1, read as the reverse complement.
TGATATATTTGTGGTGAACAGCGACGGAGGCTCGGATGTCAAGCGTGAGTTCTGCCGCAAGCGAGGTATAGAGTATGTGGAGCTTCAGCGCCGTCCCGAAGAGGGGCTTGATGCCCGTTCCACCACGTCATTGCGTTCGGTGGCGAAGTGTGCCATCCCGTATCGTATTGATCTCGCCGGCACATGGATTGACCAGCCCTACGTTTCGCAATATGCTCCCGGGTGGGCGCTTACCATAAGCATCGAACCCACGGTAGAATTTATGGAGCGTGGGGGAATGTCGACCTCCACCCGCAACGCCGCCCGAAAGATATGGCCTTACGAGCTGCCAAATTATCATGAGGAGATGCTTGCCAGACTGCTGTTCTGCTTTGAGAATCCGCCGGAGAAGGGCGAGCACGTGTCAGGAGCACAGGATGCGATAGGAATATGTATGTCGGGGCTAACACGTCATTATTATGACAACAGCTACTGGCCTCTCAAGATCGAGTCGTGCCATGATGAGGCGGTGCTGTCGTGGCTTGAGGAGCATCTGTGTGTTGTGCCGGCTTTTCCGCGCCCCAAGGGCTATTCGGTTGTGGAGGGTAAGTCGATTGACGAGGAGAAAGTGAAGGCTCTTGCCTCGGCTGCCGACCGCTGCTGGGATGCTGTCATGTCGTGCGACCTTGAGCGGTTTGCAGCGGCGTTCCGTGACTCGTTTGAAGCTCAGATAGCGATGTTTCCGGCGATGATGAACGACCGTGTTAAAGAGTGCATCGATAAATATTCGCCGATGTGTCTCGCCTATAAGATGGCAGGCGCGGGAGGTGGCGGACATCTCGTTTTTGTGGTTGATTCGACCGATAATCTGCCTGAGGAAGCTATCAGGATTAAAATCAGAAGATAGACGTTTCGTCGTCGGCGAGGGCGTTTATTGGTGATGAATGTGGACTTTGGAGGTGTTTGGACGGCTAAATTTGCTTTTGCTTGAACTTATCCGTATCTTTGTATAGAAATCACCTTAATTAAAGTTACATGAAAATATTAGGCGCTTTAGCTTTGTTGGCTCTGCCATTGACTATGGCGGGGCAGGATTACATTGAGTCGTCAACATTCAACACCGATTATCGCGGAGCCAAGCGGGAGATGCAGTATCTTCCTGCTGAGGATGGCAGTTTTGTGTCGCATAACGGGAAGAATCTTTACACCAGGGCTCTTTACGGCGGACCCTCGTTGTTCCGCATAGAGACGAGTGATATGCCCATCTTTGCCGCTTATCACAAGAGTGAAAACCGCAACATCCATTTCACCGTCACAGTGGGCGACAAGACCATGCGTCTTGACTCGGTGGCTGATTGCAAGGCATATTATATGGGCGGAGAGCGGCGTTATGAGCTGTCGGATCCCGCATGGGGCAACGGCAGCATAGAGATGACCGTCGTGGCTACCTATGACCGCGAAGGCGCCATTTGGAAAGTTGTGGCTAAGAATATGCCGAAAGGCTCTGAACTCACCGCCAATACTTGCTCGACGGTCAAGGTGAAGCTTAACCGCAGCGGCGACATAGGCGCCGATCCCGGAAACGCTTTCGCTCCTGTGGCGAGCCGCGACAATCTGCGTCAGGCTTCGGTGAAAATAGGCGGAAAGAGTGCTACAGCATATATAGAATATTTTGACCGCGATGTGACTGCCGATAAGCAGAAAGCTATAGCTGCCGCTTATGACAAGGCACAGGCTCAGCGTAAGGAGATCGCCGATCATCTTGTGATAGACACCCCCGATCCTTATTTCAATACTCTCGGTTCGGCGATAATGGCTGCTGCCGATGGAATATGGGACGGAAAGACATGGCTTCATGGCGCTGTGGGCTGGAGAATGCCATTGAGCGGCTGGCGAGCTGCCTATACCGGCGACTTCCTTGGTTGGCATGACCGCGCGCGCACTCACTTTAATGCTTACGCAAAGTCGCAGGTGACCGATGTGGAACCGACTATCGCACATCCCACTCAAGACTCGACGATGAATCTTGCCCGAGCTGAAAAGAAATGGGGCACTCAGATGTACAGCAACGGTTATATATGCCGCAATCCGGAACGCAACAACCAGATGCACCACTATGACATGAACCTGTGCTACATGGATGAGCTGCTGTGGCATTTCAACTGGACAGGAGATGTAGAGTATGCACGTCAGATGTGGCCTGTGATCAAGGCTCATCTTGCTTGGGAAAAACGTAATTATGACCCGAATGATGACGGGCTCTATGACGCATATTGCTGTATATGGGCGAGCGATGCGCTGTATTATAACAGCGGGTCGGTGACTCACTCTACTGCCTATAATTATCGTGCCAACAAGCTTGCTGCTCAGATAGCCGAGAAGATAGGCGAGGATCCTACTCCCTATCAGAAGGAGGCTGACAAGATTCTTGCAGCATTGAATTCTACGTTGTGGATGGCTGACAAGGGCGTGTGGGCTGAGTTCAAGGATTTTATGGGGCATAAGCGTCTTCATGACCATCCTGCATTGTGGACTGTGTATCACGCTATCGACAGTGACGTTGCCGATCCTTTCCAGGCTTACAGCGCAACAAGATACATTGACAATAACATACCTCATATAAAGGTTGAGGTTGACGGCGCTCCTGAAGGGGAATATGCGACTGTGGCAACTACCGACTGGCTTCCATACGCATGGAGTATCAACAATGTGGCTTTTGCCGAGGTAATGCACACCGTGCTTGCTTACTGGGAAGCAGGACGTGCCGAGGAAGCTGCGAAATTGCTCAAGAGTTCTATGCTCGACGGAATGTATATGGGTGCCAGCCCCGGGAATATAGGTCAGATCAGCTTCTATGATGCAGCGCGCGGAGAGTGTTACCGTGATTTCGGTGATCCGGTGGGCGTTATCTCTCGTGCTGTGGTTCAAGGGCTATTCGGCTTCACTCCCGATGCGATGAACGGTAAGCTGACCGTGCGTCCCGGATTCCCTTCGGAGTGGGATCATGCGTCGATCAAGCATTCCGACTTCTCATTGGCGTTCAAGCGCGACGGTGATAAGGAGAGCTATAAGCTGACACTTGCTATGGATCCTATCAAGGAGGTGGCATTCCAGCTCGGCACTTATGCGGAAAAAGTTAAGTCAATCACTGTCAACGGCAAGCCCGCGAAATGGGAGAAGGTTGAAGAAAGCGTGGGACGCCCGTCGATAAAGGTGTTTGCCGATGCAGCACCCGAGCTTGATGTGGAGATCGAATGGGCAGGTGCTCCGATAAATGCTACTGCCGCTCATGCTACTGCCGCATCGCGTCAAGGCTTCAAGCAGTTGCAGCAGGGCGATATGACCTGGTGGGTTGAAGTTCCTGCCGTGAAAGAGGAGATAAAGCCTGAATATGCTATTGACTTGATGCTCGCCGACGGCAACAAGTATGAGACTATTGACTTGGGTGAATACTATAACTCAAATGTGTCAGACATCTTCAGAAATGAATATCTCTCACCGCGTTCACCCTACACAACTCTTCAGATTCCGGTGCAGGGAATAGGTGAATGGTGCCATCCTAAGGAAACGGCTAATATCGATGACTCGGGATTGCGTGCGGCATTGAATTCCGACGGCGTGTTGATGACCAAGCTCGGAATACCCTACAAGTCATCGGCTGCGGGAAAGAATGTGATCTACACATCATTGTTTGACAATTATCCCGACAGCATCTCTATTCCGCTTCAAGGCAAGGCTCGTGGCTTGGAACTGCTTCTTGCCGGAAGCACCAACCACATGCAGTGCTATATGGACAATGCCGTGATCCGCGTTAAGTATGCCGACGGCAGCAGCGAGACACTCTCGCTTGTCACTCCTTACAACTGGGCTCCGATTGAGCAGGATTATTTTGTGGACGGCAAGGCATTCCGTCTTGACACTCCGCGTCCCTATCGACTCACATTCAAGGAGGCTCTTGTGAGCAATGATCTTGAGAAGGACCTGAATATTTCGGGAGTGTATGGACGCCGTATCGATGGTGGAGCCGGTGTGATGCTGTGTATGCCACTTGATCCTGAAAAGGAGCTTTCCGGACTTACGCTTGAAACTCTTTCCAATGATGTGGTAGTCGGCATTGTAGCTGCTACCTATCTGCGATAAAATGAGCCACGCTGTAATGTTTATTGCTTGAAAGTGGATGGAAAATCACTTTTTATGTGTAAATTTGCAGTGTAAATTCATGGGGCCTGGTAGTTCAACGGATAGAATAGAGGTTTCCTAAACCTTAGATAGCGGTTCGATTCCGCTCCGGGCTACGTACAGAAAACGCAATTGACCGTTAGTGATCGATTGCGTTTTTTGGCGTAATAAGGATTATTACCTTTTTATGTAAATGCTTCTTGATTGATGATTATTTTGATTTATTGCTGTCCGATAAAACTCAATAATGGCAAAAACTAAAGTCTCGGCTGCT
>JAMPGZ010000027.1 GCA_023663655.1 Lachnospiraceae bacterium | reverse complement strand
CAATGTGCACAGACCACCAACACGAAGCCGCCATCGTTGCCGGCGGGGATCCCGTCATGTTTATTATGTGAATGCAAAACAATCGTTTATAAAATGATGTCACAAAATACAAATAAATTTGACGATACTCTCGCTCGGCATAGTTCAAATAAATTTGACTTTGCTCTCGCTTATTCGTATCTTTGCGGCTACAGAAAAAAATAACAGATAAGGTGGAAAAAATTTATACTTATGATGAGGCTATCGAAGCCTCGCTGAAATATTTCGGTGGTGATGAGCTTGCGGCGCGTGTGTGGGTCACAAAGTATGCCCTCAAGGATTCCGCAGGCAATATTTTCGAGCTTACTCCCGAGGATATGCACTCGCGTATAGCCGATGAGATTGTAAGAATCGAAAAACATTATCCCAATCCCATGAGCCATGATGAGGTGATGGGACTGTTGCGGAATTTCCGTTACATTGTTCCTCAGGGTTCCCCGATGTCGGGAATCGGCAACAATCATCAGGTAGGCTCATTGAGCAACTGTTTCGTGATCGGTGTCGATGGTACCCCCGACTCTTATGGCGGCATCATGAAAATCGACGAAGAGCAGGTGCAGTTGATGAAACGTCGCGGTGGAGTGGGGCATGACCTGAGCCACATCCGTCCAAAGGGAACACCGGTGAAAAACTCGGCACTTACATCGACAGGTCTTGTTCCGTTCATGGAGCGCTATTCCAATTCCACCCGCGAGGTGGCTCAGGATGGTCGCCGAGGAGCCTTGATGATGACAGTCAACATCAAGCACCCCGACAGCGAGGCGTTTATCGACGCTAAGATGACCGAGGGTAAGGTGACCGGTGCTAATGTATCGGTGAGAATTGACGATGACTTTATGCGTGCTGCGATAGACGGCACCCCCTATCGTCAGATATTCCCGGTCGACGCAGTTGATAATCCAGCCGTTGAAAAAGAGGTGGATGCTACAGCGATATGGAACAAGATTGTGCATAACGCCTGGAAATCGGCTGAGCCCGGAGTGCTTTTCTGGGACACCATCACCCGTGAGTCAGTGCCCGACTGCTATGCCGATCTCGGATTCCGTACCATCTCTACCAATCCTTGCGGCGAAATTCCGCTTTGCCCCTACGACAGCTGCCGCCTGCTTGCCATCAATCTCTACAGCTACGTGAAGAATCCGTTTACCCCTCAGGCTGAATTTGATTTTGACCTGTTTAAGGAGCACGTGGGTAAGGCGCAGCGCATGATGGACGACATCATCGACCTTGAAATGGAGAAGATTGACACCATTCTTGAAAAGATCGACGAGGACCCCGAGTTCCCGGAGGTGAAGCAGACTGAACGCCACTTGTGGGAAAAGATAAAGGCAAAGACATCCAAAGGCCGCCGCACAGGTGTGGGCACTACCGCCGAGGGCGACATGATAGCCGCACTCGGATTGCGTTACGGCACCCCCGAGGCTACCGATTTCTCGGAAAAAGTGCATAAGACACTCGCTCTTGCCGCTTATCGTTCGTCGGTTCAGCTTGCCGCCGAGCGTGGAGCATTTGAAGTATATGATTCCGAGAGAGAGAAGAACAATCCCTACATCAACCGTCTGCGTGAGGCTGATCCCGAACTTTATGAGATGATGCTCCGCGACGGCCGTAGAAATATCGCGTGTCTCACCATCGCGCCTACAGGCACCACCAGTCTCATGACGCAGACCACCTCAGGAATCGAGCCGGTGTTCTTGCCCGTTTATAAACGTCGCCGCAAGGTGAACCCCAACGACCCGGCGGTGCACATCGACTTTGTTGACGAGACAGGCGACGCATTTGAGGAGTATATCGTATATCATCCCAAGTTTGTGACTTGGATGGAGGTCAACGGCATTCCCGTTAAGAAAGATTACACTCAGGAAGAGCTTGACGAGATTCTGGCACGTTCACCTTACTATAAAGCTACATCCAATGATGTTGACTGGCTGGAGAAGGTGAAGATGCAGGGCAGGGTGCAGAAGTGGGTCGACCATTCTATTTCTGTCACCATCAATCTTCCGGCTGATGTGACCGAGGAGCTTGTGAACAGACTATATGTAGAGGCATGGAAATCGGGATGCAAGGGGTGCACCGTCTACCGCGACGGCTCTCGTTCAGGAGTGCTTGTGTCGGTGGAGAAAAAGCAACCTGCCGCACCCGTGAAGATCAATGACGCTCATGTGCATAAACGCCCCATGGAGCTGGAAGCCGACGTGGTGCGTTTCCAGAACAACAAGGAGAAGTGGATCGCTTTCGTGGGTCTTGTCGACGGTCAGCCTTACGAGATATTCACCGGTCTTGCCGATGATGAAGATGGAATTTTCTGTCCGAAGAGCGTGACAAAAGGCAAGATCATAAAGGCTGTCGATGAGAATGGCACAAAGCGTTATGACTTCCAGTTTATCAACAAGCGTGGCTACAAAACCACTATCGAAGGATTGTCAGATAAGTTCAATCCTGAATATTGGAACTATGCTAAGCTCATATCGGGTGTGTTGCGCTACGGTATGCCCATCGACCAGGTGCTTAAACTCGTGGGCGGTCTTGAGCTTGACAGCCAGTCGATCAACACATGGAAAATGGGTGTTGAACGCGCGTTGAAGAAATATCTTCCCAATGGCATGAAGGCGAGCGGTCAGCGTTGTCCCAATTGCGGCAACGAGACTCTCATCTATCAGGAAGGCTGCTTGATATGCACCTCATGCGGCACCTCCAAGTGCGGCTGATGCCGGTTGAGAATATAATAACAGTCAGGCTGCGACAAATCGTCGCAGCCTGACTGCTTTTATATGGAAAACTTCGGGGATCTCATTGATAATGTTGCCTGTGGTCGTGGTTTGGGACTAAAATCAAAATGATTGGGACAATCGTGACATTGAATCCTGTCGGCAGAATTTAAATTTGCTAAAAATTAAAAATCAATAAGTAATTTATGCATCATTATCACAGCAACAGTTTGATTGCGTCACTAATAGGATTGGTTGTCGCCTCATGCGCTTCATCGGAAGCGGGAGAGGTGACAAAGGGCGAGGATATGAACCGGTACAAGGCGGTGCTCACGGCACCTCCTGCAATGGTTCCGACAACTAAAACCCCCGATGCGGCTCTTGCCGGAAATGGCGATCTTGGCATCACTTTGGGCGGGTCGCCCGACAGCCTGTGTCTTTACATCGGAAAAAATGATTTCTGGAGAGCCTATCCGGTGTATCCCGGCGGAATAGCGTTGCCGGGCGGATTTGATATCTACTCGACATCTCTCGCCGGAGCGAGCTACGAGGTCGAGCAATTGCCGGGCACTGCCGAGATTCAGGGTCGCTTTGTCAAGGGTGATACTGTGCTTGAGATGTCGGCGTGGGTTGCTGCCACGCGCAACATGATTGTGGTGGAGCTTGAATCAAACAAACCGTTGGATGTGTCGTCACGCCTATGGGCGGCTGAGGGAAACACATCGGTCACCGCTGGCGGAAACGATGGCAATGTGAATTGGGTGACACGCTCATTTGAAAACACACCCTTGCTGCGGTGGGACTCGCATATAGCCCTTGCCGCAGGTATGCCCGGAAAGCCTATGCCGGCTTCAGGCGAGATAAAACTGGCACCCGGAGAGAAGCAATGGATAGCTATAGCTTCATACACCAATCATGACACTGACCGATGGAAGGAGCAGGCTCTTGCCGATGCCAACGGCGTGACGGTGGAGGTGCTTGAACAGACGAAGGATGAGCATCGCCGGTGGTGGAATGACTTCTGGAACGAATCATCGGTGTCGATAGGCGATGAGGAGCTTGAACGCTATTACTATATGTCGCAATATCTTTTTGCAAGTTCATCAAGAAAGGGAAAATTCGCTCCCGGTATATGGGGTCCGTTCGTCACTCGCGATGAAGCGGCGTGGGGTGGCGACTATCATCTGAACTATAACTATCAGGCGCCTTACTGGGCTTGCTACTCATCCAATCATATCGACCTGACCGACAATTTTGACCAGCCTCTGCTCGATTATATGGATGAAGGGCGGCGTCTCGCATCGGAACTGCTCGGTTGCCGTGGAATATACTATCCCGTGGGCGTTGGTCCCAAGGGGTTGTGCACATCTATGTGGCCTCTGACTCCCGAGGAGATGATGGCGAAATACTCTACTCGTGAAAATACCATCGACAACGGATATAAGTTCCTCGGGCAGAAAATCAACGCCGTGTTCAGCGCCGGAAATATGTTGATGCGTCACTATAGCGCCTATGACGAGGATTATGCCCGCAGAGTCTATCCTTATATGCTTGCCTGTGCCGACTTTTGGGAGGACTATCTGAAGCTGGAGGATGGGCGATATGTGATCCACATGGACCATTTCAACGAGGTTATGCCCAACCACCGCAACAAGGGGCAGTGGCGGCACCGTCTTGGCGATTTCAATTCCACGCTCTCACTGGGGCTTGTGAGAATGCTCTTTAAGGGAATGGTGGACATGAGCGAATTTCTCGGATTGGATGCCGACAGGCAGCCTAAGTGGCGTGACATACTGGCTAATCTCAGCGATTATCCCGTGGGCGAGAATGAACGTGGCGGAATGAGCCTGAAAAATATGGAACGTGGTCCGCAGGGCGTGGAGCCTGCACCATCGGGGTTGAATCGCGTGTCGATCCACGGATTGATTCTGCCGGGTGGAGTAGCCGGACCCATGACCGACTCGACATTCAACGCTATTCTGCTTGATGATGTGAACCACTGGGATGGAAAGATGCGCATTGCTGATGACTGGGGCAACACCCACAATAATGGCATCGAGACCTGTTTCCCCGGTGCCGTGAGAGTAGGGTATGACGCGGAACAGTTGCTTGACCGGTTGAAGAAGCGCATAGCATTGACCGTGTATCCTAATCTGTGGATCACGCAGGGTGGAGGCGGCATCGAGACGCTTGCTGCAGTCCCGCTCACCATCAATGAGATGTTGCTGCAAAGTTACGAGGGTGTGGTGAGGGTGTTCCCTAATTGGGTGATGTCGCGCGACGCGTCATTCAATAAACTGCGTGCCTACGGAGCATTCCTTGTGAGCGCCGCATTGAAGGATGGTGATGTGCAGCAGGTGGAACTGTTCAGCGAGAAGGGTCGCCCGTGTGTGATGGAGAATCCATGGAAAGGAAGCGAAGTGCAGCTGTGGCGAAATGGAAAGAAGGCTGAGACGCTGTCGGGCGATCGCCTGGAGTTTGCTACCGCTGAAGGTGAGAATATAATTATGGACAAGATATAGTATCCGATTGTAGTATATTGAAACACCGCCCGAGGCAATCTGATTGATCAGCCTCGGGCGGTGATTTTTTTGTCATTTTCCGTGAGCCGTGTTTATGGCGGCGCGGATATTTTCTATCGGTGTGTCAGGTTTGATGGTGCATTCGGCTCCTACCACAAGTGGTCCGTTGAAGTCAGCCTTCACTTTTTTCACTGCGTCGGCCACCTCTTCGGGGGTGCCGTCATGAATAGTCTTTTTGCGTTCGAGTCCGCCCATCACTATGCGGTTGAACATCCTTTTGCCATCCTTCAGCGTGAACGGTTTTCCGTCGACCACATTAGGTGTATTCACAATCTGTCCGGGATAATCGGCAAATCGCGCAATGTCGTCGTATGGACCCTCGTAGTCGCATATGTGCAGAATGTTGCATCGGGTGCCGTTGTTGCACTCCTTCATCACGGTAAGATCGTAGGGCTTGACGAAACGGTTGAAGAAGTCGGGCACGGAATAGAATTTCTGCTCGCCTCCCTGCGATGGGGTGTAGAAGCCGTCGACGCCGAGCGCCTTTGCGTCTTTTGCAAATTTCACCAGCGCGTCAGTGAATATCTCCAATGCTTTTGTGACGCGTTGAGGATCCTCCTGAGCGTATTTCACCACATTGGCGGCGCCCACGGTCTGCACCAGCATTTGGAACGGCGAGTAGATGGTGGGTAGCACCATCGCGTCATGTCCGGCGACCTTCACGATGTTGTCGATCACATCGAGTGTTGGAGCGAAGAAATCATCGGGAAGTGGTTTTATCTGCTCCCAGTCCTCGGGCTTCTCAATGCGGATGCGTCCGTAGCCTTGTTCAAACTGGACTTTCAGTATATCCATCCCTGTGGATAAAAAGTATTTCAGATGAGCGTTCACGGCGGCATCTCCGGTCTTTGCGTCTTTTCCGAAGTGCATGAAGAATGCTGCCGGAGCATAGTTTTCCTCCAGTGTTCCGTCAAGGAACCGATCCATTATCTCTCGTTTGGATAGTCCGGTCTGAGCTTGTCCTGCAAGAGCCAGACATAGACCTGCTGCGATTAAAAATTTAGATTTCATGACTTGATTGTATTTTAAGTTGACGCACAAAAATAATGAAAACGATTTAATCGTGATTCAGCTTGGGAGCGGGGCACGTGAGTTTGAAATATATTCTTAAAAGATTGACACAATTTTACAACACTTTCAGGGGTTCCGGTCGGTTAATGATTGACAGCTTGAAAAGAATAAGTGAAAAAAATAAGTTAATATGAGGGATTTTTGTGAAAATCTCATTAACTTTACGGAACTGTGATATGTTTACCCATATAGCGATTTTATAAATTACAAATAGCATGAAGCTGAACTTTAATATTGATTATCGAACTTCTTGGGGTGAGTCGATTTACCTCACAGGGGATATTCCCGCGCTTGGATCAGGTGATGAATCCAAGGCTGTGAAGTTGAATCTTGACCGTCCCGGATTCTGGACACTCACGCTTGAGCTGCCCGACGGCACACAGGCGTTTAATTACAATTATCTTGTTCGCAACGACCATGACACCTTGCGTCGTGAGTGGGGCGCTCCCCGCCGCTTTCAGCCGGGACATGAGGTGCAGAGCTACGAGCTTTATGACAGTTGGCAGGATCAGCCCGCCGATAAGCCTTATTATTCGGCAGTGTTTGCCGACTGCATGAATCGCCGCGATCATCGCGATGAGCCGTTGACACTTCATGGCGGACAGCTTGAGCTGAGCGTGCTCGCACCGATGGTAGGATCTGATGAGGTTCTTGCGATATGCGGCGACGACGAGATGTTTGGCGAGTGGGATGCCTCCAAGGCTCTGGTGATGAATGATTGTAATTTCCCTGAGTGGAGGATTGCCGTCGACTTCAAGGAGATTCATGTGCCGTTCAGCTTCAAGTTTGTGATTCTTGATAAAGCGACTCGCCGCCTTCTCGCGTGGGAGAATGGCGAAAACAGGGTGATGAACATTGTCCCGGAGCACAAAAATTCGCTTGTGTCGATAAGCGGAATGCGTTTCATCAATTCGCGCCCCGCATGGCATTGCGCCGGCGTGGCGATTCCGGTGTTCTCGGTGCGCACTGAGGATGATTTCGGTGTGGGCGACTTTTTTGACTTGAAAAAGGTGGTCGACTGGGCTGTGGAGACAGGACAGAAGTTCTTGCAGATTCTGCCCATCAACGATACCACGATGACCCACACGTGGACCGATTCTTATCCTTATAACGCCAATTCCACTTTCGCGCTGCATCCCATGTATCTGCGATTGAGTGAGCTTGGCGAGCTTACCGATGTGTATCGCAGGGAGTATTACGAAAATCTGCGCCGGGAGTTGAACGCGTTGCCCACGGTCGATTATGAGCGTGTGAACAATGCGAAGCGTGAGTATATACGCGAGATTTACGCTCAGGTGGGCAAAAAGACCATCGACTCTCTCGACTTCAAGAACTTCGTTTCAGAAAATGAATATTGGCTGAAACCATACGCCGCATTCTGTGTGCTCCGTGACATAAACGGCACTCCAGAATTCGGAAAGTGGGGTGAATATGCGGTGTATGACACGGCAAAGGTCAACGACTTCATCTCCTCGCATATTGATGAGATAAACCTTGTGTATTATATCCAGTATCATCTCGACCGTCAGATGCGTCAGGTTCACAACTATGCCGGGGAGCATGGCGTGGCGTTCAAGGGCGACATACCTATCGGCATCTCGCGTGATTCTGCCGACGCATGGATCAACCCGCGTCTGTTCAATATGGATTGTCAGGCAGGAGCGCCGCCCGATGATTTCTCGGTGCTCGGTCAGAACTGGGGATTCCCCACCTACAACTGGGAGGAGATGAACAAGGACGGTTTCGCGTGGTGGAAATCGCGTTTCCGCAAGATGGCGGAGTATTTCGACGCTTACCGCATAGACCATGTGCTCGGATTCTTCCGTATATGGCAGATTCCTATGGATGCCGTTCATGGCTTGCTCGGTGTGTTCAATCCGGCTCTTCCGTTCTCGCCCGATGAGCTTCGCAACAGTTACGACTTCTGGATCAATGTCGATCTTCAGACTCGTCCTTATATCCGCGATTATTTCCTCTATGATTTCTTCGGCGAGGATACCGACGAGGCGAAACGCCGCTTCCTTATCGCGAAGGATAACGGCTGCTATGAGCTGCGTCCTGAGTTTGACACTCAGCGCAAGGTTGCCGATTTCTTTGCTCTTGAAGCCAAGAATGAGAAGAACACCCGCTTGTGCAACGCTCTTCTCGGACTTATCGATGATGTGCTCTTCATCGAGGATCCCTACGAAAAGGGTAAGTATCACCCGCGTATTTCGGCACAGCACACCTACATATACCGCTCGTTGACCGATTATGAGAAGTGGTGCTTCAACCGCCTTTACAATGATTTCTATTACCGCCGTCACAATGACTTCTGGTATGGTAAGGCGATGTGGAAGCTGCCTCCTCTGCTCGACTCGACCTCGATGCTCACCTGCGCCGAGGACCTTGGCATGATTCCCGACTGCGTTCCGGCAGTGATGGACCGCTTGCAGATGCTGTCGCTGGAGATTCAGCGTATGCCGAAGGATCCGCAATCGGAATTTGGCAACACCTGGGCTTATCCTTATCTATCGGTTTGCACCACATCCACTCACGACATGGGCGGAATACGCCAATGGTGGGAGGAGAACCGCGATGTGACGCAGAAGTATTACAACAATATGCTCCATGAGCAGGGTGAGGCGCCTCAATATGCCGAGCCTTGGATATGCGACAAGATATTGACCCTCAATCTGCAGTCGCCGTCGATGCTTGCCATATTCCCGCTTCAGGACTGGCTTTCGATGAACGGAGTGCTGCGTCGTCAGGATCCGCGTGAGGAACTTATCAACATTCCGGCTAATCCGCGTCATTACTGGCGCTACCGTATGCACCTCACTGTTGAAAAACTGCTTGAGGCGACAGAGTTCAACAAATATATGCGTGACAAAATCCGCAATTGCGGACGTTGACATAATTCCCTCAGTGAATAACAACCGGGACGCTCATCATGAGCGCCCCGGTTTTGTGTTATAATGGTGTCGACCGTGCCCGGTTTTGTGTTGTGGTGGTGCCGTCTGTAGGACGGCAAGAGGTCGATATGGAGTGTGCAAGTGCCTGTGTTTCCGTAAGGAAACATCTGTGGGTAGCCGTGCGCCGAGCCGCAGGCGAGACGTACGGAGGAGGTGAATCGGGTTGTTGCGATTCTGAAAGAATCATCTTCAATGTCTGCCACAAATAGCTCTGTAGGAGCGGCACATCCGCGATATTGTTGTTAACCCCACACTCGCGTTGCTCATGTGGGGTTAACCATGACGACACACCTCCGGTGCTTGTGCTCAATTTTGTAACACCATCCTTAATTTGCTGCTTCGTTGACGAGGTCGCCACAGGTGGCGACCGTACGTTGTGGGTGGATTGTTGCGGTGTTTTAAAATAATTTATTATCTTTGCGGTTGCTGACCGCACGCGGAGGCCCGGTTGTGGGATTATGTGGGGCGGGAAAGCGACAACATGATTAAGAAGCGTTTACTCGACGCTCTTTCTTGACGTTCTGAAACCTGGAAAATTTCATTGGATTAGTCAAGGATGCAGCAACGGTAGATGCCTTTAGCGGATATGTATATTCAGCCATGCGGCGATGTGTGAGCATCGTCACGTGTGGCATATCCATATTCAGCGTGAGGCCTCTGCATCGTTGCTCGTTCTACTAATCCGGGCAATTCCAGGGCCTCAGAACGTGGGACGGGCAACAAGTACAGACCTTGCGCTTTTTTTGTGCAATATAGTAAGCCGACGAGGAGGTCCCGAAGCTATGAAAACATTATGAATAAAGACATCTATTGTAAAACGGTGCAAGACAAGGAAAATAAGTTTTGTACAATTGAGACAACCGCAGGAGTTTATGAAGGAGTTTTCCTAAGGAAAGCCAAACCGGGCAATGATTTGTTGATGGTAATTCGACCAACCGGAAAAACCAGAGAGATGTTGGCAAATATTGCTATGAAGGAAGACTATTCTTGTATGAATGAAGTCGGAGTGTTGGTAGAGTCAATTGTAACGATTGAATTTGCGTCATGAGTGTCATTCTTAAAGTCGACGAGAAGGTTGCACATGTACTCTCCCTGTTGCCGGAAAACTATGTGGAAAAGGATTTTCTTGACAAATTCATTGCCACATATCCCGGTGATTATCGTAAATGCTGGAATAAGTATTTGAAAGAAGAGTGCAACACAAAACCCGGGAAAACTCATCCTATGCAACACCCCGATAAACATATCAAAAACGCATTAAAATCATATCTAAGTAGAAAAACAAATAAAAACGCAAATGAAAACTAATATCTTAAAAATATTTCTCGTTGCCATAATTATGGCTGTGTCATCCACCGCTGATGCCTACGATTTCAAGGTGGATGGATTGTGCTACAATTATTTGTCGAAGGAGGATTGCACGGTGGAAGTCACTTATATTAGCGAATATTATAATGGCAATAAAAACTATGTTAAGGGGAATTTGGAGATTCCTAAGAAAATAGTTTATAACTCCACAACATATACCGTTACCTCGATTGGCTACAGTGCGTTCAGGGCATGTAGCGGCTTGACAAGTGTGACGATACCGAACTCAATTACCTCGATTGGCTCCTATGCGTTCGAGGTCTGTAGCGGCTTGACGAGCGTGACAATCCCAAATTCGGTTACCTCGATGGGCTCCTGTGTGTTCTATAAATGTAGCGGCTTGACGAGCGTGACGATACCCAATTCGGTTACCTCGATTGGCTTTTCCGCGTTCTATGGTTGTAGGGGCTTGACAAGCGTGACAATCCCAAATTCGGTGACATCGATTGGCAAGGATGCGTTCGAGGGCTGTAGCGGCTTGACAAGTGTGACGATTGGAAACTCGGTTACCTCGATTGGCGAATATGCGTTCTATGGTTGTAGGGGCTTGACAAGTGTGACGATCCCAAATTCGGTTACCTCGATTGGCGAATATGCGTTCGAGGGTTGTAGCGGCTTGACGAGCGTGACTATTGGAAACTCCGTTACCTCGATTGGCTACTCTGCGTTCGAACGCTGTAGCAAATTGACGAGCGTTACGATTCCTAATTCGGTGACCTCGATTGGCTTCTCTGCGTTCTATGGTTGTAGCGGCTTGACAAGCGTGACGATTCCAAACTCGGTTACCTCGATTGGCGGCACTGCTTTCGATGGTTGTAGCGGCTTGACAGAAATCAATGTTGATGCAGAAAATCAGGAATATTCTTCCGAGTCAGGGATTCTTTATTCCAAAGATAAAACTATGTTGATAATTTGTCCTGAAGGCAAAAAGGGAGAAATTGTGATACCCAGCTCGGTGACATACATTTGGTCATTCCAGAACTGTAGCGGCTTGACAAGCGTGACGATCCCGAATTCGGTAACCTCGATTGGCAGATATACGTTCTATAATTGTAGTGGCTTGACAAGCGTGACGATTCCAAATTCGGTGACCAAGATTGACGACTATGCGTTCGAGGGCTGTCGCGGCTTGACGAGCGTGGCTATTCCAAACTCGGTAACCAAGATTGGCGAATATGCGTTCGAGGGCTGTCGCGGCTTGACGAGCGTGACGATTGGCAACTCTGTGACATCGATTGGCGACATGGCGTTCTATGACTGTCGCAAATTGACGAGCGTGACGATTCCAAATTCTGTGACTTCGATTGGTTCCTCTGCGTTCGGCGGATGTAAATCGCTTAAATCGGTTTATTGCCAATGGACAGTGCCGATTGAGTGCCGCACGGAGTTCCCGGAAATTGTGATTAATATTGCGGTGCTGTATGTGCCTAAGGGTTGTACCGCTGTATACGAGAAAGTGTATCCGTGGAGGAATTTCTGGAATATCGAGGAGATTGACTACTCGGCAGGTGTTGAGGATGTTGCCGGGGATGGTGTTGAGGTGAAGGTGGTTGATGGTGCTGTCGTAGCCGAGGGTTGCGCCGAGATGGAGGTTTACTCCATGAGCGGACAATTGGTGTATCGCGGTGCCGGTCGTGCCGACAACCTCGCTCCGGGCATCTACGCCGTGCGTGCCGCCGGCAAAACCATAAAGGTGATGGTGAGATAGTGCATCCGGCGTTACGATAATCCGGGAGCGGTGGGTGCAAATGCCCACCGCTCCTGTTGTGTTTTAACGGTGTGATGCCTGAAAGGCAGTGCTTACGCATAGCCGGGTACAATGAGCCGTAGGCGAATTGTGCCCGGTAATTATCGAATAAATTTCATCTCTGAGAAGAGATGCCCTGTGCCGTAGGGGCACTCTTTGCAGAGTGCGTCAACATCTTGATCCAACCGGGCACAGCTCGCCAAAGGCTCGCTGTACCCGGCTAACCATAGGCATCGCCTTTCAGGCGTGTTTTGCCGTCTGTAGGACGGCAAGAGGGGTCGATATGGAGTGTGCAAGTGCCTGTGTTTCCGTAAGGAAACATCTGTCGGTAGCCGTACGCCGAGCCGCAGGCGAGACGTACGGAGGGAGTGAATCGGGTTGTTGTGATTCTGAAAGAATCATCTTCAATGTCTACCACAAATAGCTCTATGCGCCTGAGCTTGAGATATCATTACATCGCTTCTCCGAAGCTCATATATAGGTATGGCTAAACAGCCCCACACTCGCGTTGCTCATGTGGGGTTAACCATGACGACACACCTCCGGTGCTTGTGCTCAATTTTGTAACACCATCCTTAATTTGCTGCTTCGTTGACTCGGTCGCCACAGGTGGCGAGGTTACGTTGTGGCGGGGTTGCTGTGTTGATGAGGTCGCCACAGGTGGTGAGGCTACGTTGTGGCGGGGTTGCTGTGTTGACTCGGTCGCCACAGGTGGCGAGGCTGCGTTGTGGTGGGTCGGTTGCGTTGATGAGGTCGCCACAGGTGGCGACCCTACGTTGTGGCGGGGCCACGTTGCGGGGGAATTGAAACTGAGGCGTCAATATTTTTCTGTTAACTAAATTTGTATTAACTTTATGGTGCTAAAGTATCATACGATGAAAATATTTGCAGCAGCTCTTTTATGCCTCCTGCCGGCAGTGTGCCCGGCTAAGGACGTTGAAATAAAAATACTACAGACCAGTGATATTCATGGTAACCTCTTTCCGGAGAATTTCATCACAATGACTCCGGCAAAAGGGGGGATGTCGCGCATCGCCAAGTTGGTTAAGGACTACAGGGGAAAATATGGCGACAATGTGATTCTGCTTGACAACGGCGACATATTGCAGGGACAGCCGTCGGTTTATTATTATAACTATGTCGACACTCTGTCGCCCCATATCACCGCGCAGGTGATGAACTACATGGGATATGACGCAGGAAACGTGGGCAACCACGATGTGGAGACAGGACGACGCACACTCGACCGCTGGGTCGCCGACTGCAAGATGCCGATACTCGGCGCCAATATCCTCGACAAAAACACGGGCGAACCGCATTTCACGCCTTACAAGGTGTTTGAACGCGACGGTGTGAAAATAGCAGTGCTCGGCATGATAACTCCGGCAATCCCCGTGTGGCTGTCCGAAGACCTGTGGGAAGGGCTCACTTTCGTCGATATGGAAGAGAGCGCCCGCAAATGGATTCCGATAATAAAATCAAAGGAGAATCCCGACATCATCGTGGGGCTTTTCCATGCCGGAAAATCGGGCACCGTGCTGTCAGGTATCAAGGAGAACCCGAGCATGGAGATCGCGCGCAATATCCCCGGATTTGATCTGATTCTGTTCGGACACGACCATCTCGTGGAAAACAAGAAGATCGAGAACATAGCCGGTGACAGCGTGCTGCTGATGAACCCGGCAAACACCGGGCAGGTAATCACCGATGTGACAATAAAAGTAAGCCTTGACGAAAAAGGGAAAGTCACCGACAAGTCGATCACCGGCACGCTTGCCGATGTCAACAAGTACCAACCCGACAATGAATTCATGTCGACATTCTCCCCTCAGATCGCCACGGTGCGTGAATATGTGTCGGAGCCGGTGGGATTTTTCACCGATTCCATCACATCTGACGATGTCCTGTTCGGACCCTCCAAACTCATCGACCTCATCCATGAATTTCAGCTTGAGAGCACAGGAGCCGACATATCATTTGCCGCTCCGATATCAACCAACGCCTCAATCAAGGCGGGGACAATCCACATGAGCGACCTCTTCAGCCTTTACAAATATGAGAACGCCCTGTATGTGATGGAGCTCACCGGAAAAGAAATAAAGGACTACCTCGAGTTTTCCTATTCATTGTGGACCGACCGCATGAAAGACGAAAACGACCATCTGCTTCTGTTCAAAGAGCAACAGGGCGCCGGAGAAGCCATGAGAGCCAAGCTAAAGAATCCGCCCTATAATTTCGACTCAGCCGCAGGCATAAAATATGTGGTCGACGTGACCAAACCTGCCGGCGAGAAAATCACAATAATGAGCATGGCTGACGGCGCTCCGTTTGACATGGATAAGACCTACAAGGTGGCACTCAGCTCATATCGTGGCAACGGTGGCGGCGAGCATCTCACCAAAGGCGTGGGACTCGACAGCAAGGGCATAGCCGACCGCATCATCTACCGCTCAAAGACCGATTTGCGCTCGATCATAGCCGACCGCATACGCAAGAAAGGACACATCACGCCCCGCACACTCGACACATGGAAATTCATTCCGGAAGATATGGCGCGAAAAGCGGCGGAAAAAGATGCACGATTACTTCGATAAAAGATCACCGACATGGAAAAGAAATATATATTTGAACTCCCGATGAAAGTCAGGGACTATGAAGTGGACTCGGAAGGGATTGTCAACAATGCCGTGTATCTGCACTACCTTGAGCACACCCGCCATGAGTTCTGTGAATTTGTCGGCACATCATTCCGCTCCATGCACGAACGCGGCATCGATCCGGTGCTTAGCAAAGTGGAGATTGAATACAAAACCCCACTCGGGCTTGGTGAAAAATTCACAAGCTGCCTCAATCTCTCTCGCGAGGGCGCCCGATTCATCTTCCTTCAGGACATCTACAATTCTTCGGGAAAACTTGTCGTGAAGGCAAAAGTGTCATGTGTGTCGACATTCAACGGACGTCTGACACGCGGCGATGAGATCGCCGAGGCTTTCGCTCAATACCTTCCTTAGCATATTCACCCAGCCAAATATCTCTTCTCTTGCACGACATATATAAAATAGCATTCTCAGCTCTGCGTGGCATCACTCCGCAGCTCGCATCAGAAATTCTTTCCCGGATAGGCGATGAATCAACATTCTTTGCCGAATCCGAGTCACGGCTTGCCGCCGTTCTGGGCTTCAAGAGCAAAATTCTGGACCGGAACTACCGCGACACTCTGCTCGAAAAAGCCGGGAAAGAACTTGAGTTCATCAACGCCCACAACATCGGAGTCACCTGCTTCAACGACAGCAGCTATCCCGAAAGGCTAAGGCATTGCGACGATGCACCGATGGTGTTATACTCGCTCGGGGAGTGTGATTTCAACAGCAGCCACGTGGTGGGGATAGTAGGTACTCGCCATGCCACCCCCTACGGCATCGACTTCGTGATAAATCTCATAAAAGGGTTGTCGGAGAAGCTCGACAACCTTATCATCGTGAGCGGGCTCGCCTATGGCATCGACATCACCGCCCACCGCGCATCGCTTCACAACAATGTGCCCACTGTAGCCGTGCTCGCCCACGGGCTCAACACCATTTATCCCGCTCCCCACCGCAACACGGCGGCGGAGATAGTGAAATCGGGGGGCGCCCTTATCACCGACTATATGTCGCAGGACCGGTTGCACAAAGGAAATTTTCTCGCACGCAATCGCATCGTAGCCGGAATGTGTGACTGCCTGGTGGTAGCCGAGTCGGCGGAAAAAGGCGGAGCTCTGGTCACAGCACGCATCGCCACCGCATATAACCGCGATGTAGCCGCCTTGCCGGGCCGCACCTCCGACAAGTACAGCGCGGGGTGCAACAAGCTTATCGCCTCCAACATAGCCACTCTCATAGGGAGCGACAACGACCTCATCGAAATGATGAACTGGACTGCAAAAGCATCAGAGGGTGAGCAAAAAGAGCTGCCTTTGGCTCTTTCGCCGGAAGAGAACGCTATAATTGAACATCTGCGCCAGTCAGGCGAATCATCAGTCAACCACTTGTGCGTGTCGCTCGGAATCCCCATGCACCGCCTCATGCCACTGCTTGTCGACATGGAGTTCAACAACCTTATTCTCCCTTATCCCGGAGGAAAGTACAGGCTCGCATGAAACAAGCCGCCCCAAAATTTCGTTTAATAGAAAATAACAACCTCATAACCGAAAACAATGGACCGACACATCATTCAATCATCAGAGATGATCATAAATCCTGACGGATCAATATTCCATCTCCACCTCCTGCCCGAACAACTGCGTGACAACATCATCCTTGTGGGCGATCCCGGAAGAGTCGACATGGTCGCCTCTTTCTTCGACACAAAAGATTTCGAGGTGTCATCCCGCGAATTTCACACAATAGGCGGCACATATAAAGGAAAACCCATCATGTGCCTGAGTCATGGCATAGGACCCGACAATATCGACATAGTGATCAATGAGCTCGATGCCCTTGCCAACGTCGATTTCAATACCCGCGAGGTCAAGGATCATCACCGCACACTCACCATGGTGCGCATCGGAACCTCGGGAGCACTTCAGCCCGAGCTTATACTCGGCACTCCGGTGATCGCCTCACACTCCATCGGATTTGACGGCGTGCTCAACTACTATGCCGGACGCAACAGTGTCGCCGACCTCGACTATGAACGCGCCTTCTGCGAGGCTGTGGACTGGAATCCGCTACTTGCCGCACCCTACGTGGTTAAATCTGACGAAGAACTCGTGGACCGCATTGGCAGAGATGACATGGTGCGTGGATGCACCATAAGCGCTGTAGGATTTTACGGACCGCAAGGACGCGAACTGCGACTGCCGCTCGCCGACCCCGACATAAATGCCAAGATTGAAAAATTCCGTTACCACGGCAAGCCGGTCACCAACTACGAGATGGAGAGCGCGCCGCTCGAAGGGCTCGCGCTGCTCATGGGTCACAAGGCTATGACCGTGTGTTCAATCATCGCCAACCGTGTCAACACCACTGCCTCGCCCAACTACAAGACCGCAATCCGCGACCTCATCAAGACAGTCCTCGACCGCATCTGATCTCCCCAAAAACAATAAAAGGAGGGCACTGCCCTCCTTTTATTGTTTTTTATTATCCATTATATTACCCCGCCGAGGCACGGAAATACAGAACTACGGCGATGATGGTGTAGATGATGTTGGGTATCCACATCGCCACAAGCGGGGATGTGTAGCCCGACACGGCAAATGTCGATGTGACAGTCATGAACAGGATGTAGCCGAAGCTCAACACCAGCCCTATGCCGATGTTTATGCCCATGCCGCCCTTCACCTTTTTCGACGACAGCGACATACCGATCACCGTGAGGATAAACGCGGCGGCACACATAGCCACCCTGCGCTCCTTCTCAATCTCAAAAGCCTTGATATTGGCAAATCCTCTCGATTTCTGACTGTCGATATACTCGGCAAGTTCGGGCGAGGTCATTGTCTCCTGGTCATTCTTCGATATTATGAAATCGCGCGGCTCCATGTTCAATATAGTGTCAAGACGGGTGCCACGGGTGATTTTCTCTTCAAGTCCGTTGATGTCGCGTATCATGTAGTCTCTCACCGTCCACTGGTTCAGCGAGTCCCAGCGTATTGAGGTGGCGGTGAGACGCGACACGAGTTTCTTGCCTTCAAATTTGTCAAGCGAGAAGCGGTAGCCGGTGCTTGTGGTGTTGTCAAAACGGTTGATATAGGCTATCTCGCCCGGCGCCACCATCATTTGGATATTGCTTCCGTAATCCACACGCTTATTTCTGACGTAGGTGTTGGTGTACTCGATGCGCTTCACATTTGCCGGAGGGATTATATAAGCGCTGAGCACCCACGACAACGACGCGATCACCGCCGCCGACACAAGATATGGGCGCATGAGCCTGCGGAAGCTCACGCCCGACGACAGCATCGCTATGATCTCGGAATTGTCGGCAAGTTTTGATGTGAAAAATATACAGGCGATAAACGTGAACAGCGGACTGAACTGATTGGCGAAATAAGGGAGGAAATTCAGGAAGTAGTCAAATATTGTCTCCTTTATCGGCGCCTTCAGAAATGAATCGAGCTTCTCGTTGACATCAAACATTATTGTGATCGCAAGAATCAGCGCGATCGCAAATACGTAAGTTCCGAGAAACTTCTTGATTATATATCGGTCAAGAATCTTGAACATCGTCAATCATTTTTTTTACAGTCTTCGGGTCACGCGTTCCACCATCTCGTCCTTCCACGGCTTGAAATCGCCCGCAAGGATGTGCTTGCGAGCCTCGCCCACAAGCCACAGGTAAAACGCCAGATTATGAATCGACGCTATCTGCATGGCAAGAATCTCCTGAGCCACGAAAAGATGCCGCACGTATGCCTTGCTGTAGAAGCGGTCCACATAGCTCGGTCCATCCTCCTGAAGCGGCGAAAAGTCATTTTCCCACTTCTTGTTGCGCATATTCATTATTCCGTGGGCTGTGAAGAGCATTCCGTTTCTGCCGTTTCGTGTGGGCATCACGCAGTCCATCATGTCCACTCCGCGCTCTATCGCCTCAAGGATATTTGCCGGAGTGCCCACACCCATAAGATAGCGCGGACGATCGGCGGGAAGTATCTCGTTCACCACCTCGATCATGTCATACATCACTTCGGCAGGCTCTCCCACCGCAAGTCCGCCTATGGCATTGCCCTCGGCGCCAAGGTCGGCAACGAACTTAGCCGATTCGCGGCGCAGGTCATGATAGGTGCAACCCTGCACGATAGGGAAAAACGCCTGACGATGCCCGTAAAGCCCCTCGGTGGAATTAAAGCGCTCCCATCCGCGTTTCAGCCAGCGGTGAGTGAGCCCGAGCGATTTCTTGGCATAATCATAATCGGCTTTCCCCGACGGACACTCATCGAGCGCCATCATGATGTCGGCGCCGATTATGCGCTGTATGTCCACCACCTTTTCCGGAGTGAAAAGATGCTTCGATCCGTCAATGTGGCTGCGGAAATAAGCGCCCTCCTCCTTGAGCTTGCGGTTTGCCGATAGTGAAAACACCTGAAATCCGCCGCTGTCGGTGAGAATAGGCTTGCTCCAGCCGTTGAATTTATGCAATCCTCCCGCCTGATTCAGAATCTCCGTTCCGGGACGCAAATACAGATGATAGGTGTTGCCCAGAATGATCTGAGCCTTCACATCCTCCTCCAGCTCATGCTGATGAACTGCTTTTACGGAGCCGAGCGTACCCACCGGCATAAATATAGGAGTCTCAATCTTCCCGTGGTCAGTGGTTATTACTCCGGCACGGGCGTTAGAGAGCTTATCGGTTGCTTGTAATTCAAATTCCATAATTAGCAGCAAAGTTACGAAAATAAGTGCAATACGTAAAAATATGCATCCACTTTATTATGCAAAAAAAATTACCTGCTCTATCAAAAAGATGTTGTGCAAGTGAAAATTAAGTTGTACCTTTGCACAATGCAAGAAGGTGAGCGAAAACCATCTTGCGAGATTAATTAATTTTATTTACTAACCATTTAATGAACGAAGAATTAAAGAATTCTCCAATCGCAGATTTCGATTGGGATGCCTATGAAAAAGGCGAAACCGCCGGTGACAAGAGCCGCGAAGAACTCACCAAAACTTATGATGAGTCGCTCAACACCGTAAAAGACAAAGAAGTAATCGAAGGTACCATCATCGCCCTCAACAAGCGTGAGGCTGTGGTTAACATCGGTTATAAAAGCGACGGTATTATCCCTGTCAATGAATTCCGTTACAACCCCGACATCAAGATCGGTGACGTTGTTGAGGTATTCATCGAAAACCAGGAAGATAAGAAAGGTCAGCTGATCCTCTCTCACCGCAAGGCTCGTATGTCTCGCTCTTGGGAGCGCGTCAACCAAGCTCTTGAAAACGATGAAATCATCAAGGGTTACATCAAGTGCCGCACTAAGGGTGGTATGATTGTCGACGTATTCGGCATCGAAGCATTCCTTCCCGGCTCACAGATTGATGTTAAGCCCATCCGCGACTATGATATCTTCGTGGGAAAGACTATGGAATTCAAGGTTGTGAAAATCAATCAGGAATACAAGAACGTCGTTGTTTCACACAAGGCTCTCATCGAAGCTGAACTTGAACAGCAGAAGAAGGAGATCATCTCCAAGCTTGAACGCGGTCAGGTGCTCAAGGGAGTTGTTAAGAACATCACCACCTACGGTGTGTTCATCGACCTTGGCGGCGTTGACGGTCTTATCCACATCACCGACCTTTCTTGGGGCCGCGTAAGCCACCCCGAAGAAGTGGTTCAACTCGATCAGGAACTCGACGTTGTTATCCTCGACTTCGACGACGAGCGCAAGCGCATCGCCCTCGGTCTTAAGCAACTTCAGCCCCATCCATGGGATGCCCTTAACCCCGACCTCAAGGTTGGCGACAAGGTTAAAGGTAAAGTTGTCGTTATGGCTGACTACGGCGCATTCGTTGAAATCGCTCCCGGCGTAGAGGGTCTTATCCACGTTTCTGAAATGTCTTGGTCACAGCACCTCCGCTCAGCTCAGGACTTCATGAAAGTGGGCGACGAAGTTGAAGCTGTCATCCTCACCCTTGACCGCGACGAACGCAAGATGTCACTCGGCATCAAGCAGCTCAAGAACGATCCTTGGGAAAACATCGACACCAAATACCCCATCGGAAGCCGCCACACTGCAAAGGTGCGCAACTTCACCAACTTCGGTGTATTTGTTGAAATCGAAGAAGGCGTTGACGGTCTTATCCACATCAGCGACCTCTCTTGGACCAAGAAGATCAAGCACCCCTCTGAATTCACTCAGGTTGGCGCTGACATCGAAGTTCAGGTTCTTGAAATCGACAAAGAAAACCGTCGTCTCAGCCTTGGTCACAAGCAGCTCGAAGAGAATCCTTGGGATGAGCTCGAATCAGTATTCACTGTTGGCAGCATCCACCCGGGAACCATCATCGAAATGCAGGACAAGGGCGGCGTAGTAGCTCTTGAACACGGCGTTGAAGGCTTCGCTACTCCCAAGCACCTCGTGAAGGAAGACGGAAGCCAGGCTCAGGTCAACGAGAAGCTCGACTTCAAGGTGATCGAGTTCAACAAGGACAACCGTCGCATCTTCCTTTCTCACAGCCGCATCTTCGAAGACGAAGCTAAGGCTGAGAAGAACGAAGCTCGCAAGGCTCGCCGTCAGACCAAGAAAGAAGAGCAGCCTGCTCTTAACGCTCCTATCGAACGCACTACCCTCGGCGACCTCGAGGAACTTGCCGCTCTCAAGGAGAAACTTTCAGGCAAATAATCCTGTAGATTATATCATATCTAAATAACAGCGGGGTGGGTTAAATTTTTTGACCCACCCCGTTTCATTTCATTTACCACTATACAACTATGAACGAACTGACCGCGATACTCCATAACTACCACGCCTTAGGGCTCGTCATCGGGCTCTCCACATTTCTTATCATAGGACTCTTCCATCCACTCGTGATCAAAGGCGAATACTATTTCGGCACACGGTGCCGATGGTGGTTCCTGGCATTAGGCATTGTATGCACAATCGCCTCTGTCGCCGTGAGCGACATTCTATGGTCAACGCTCCTCGGCGTGATCGGCTTCTCATCATTCTGGTCCATAAAAGAGGTCCTCGAGCAAGAAGAACGAGTGCGCAAAGGCTGGTTCCCCCGCAATCCCCGCCGCACCTATCCCTGGGACACACCCACAGACACAACCGACACTCCCACATAAGGCATCATCATCGCGGCAGAATGCGTGTTAATCGGTTGAAGGTTTATATGGGATGGCGTTGATGTTAGAATATGGAGTTGCCGATGTCGGTGGTGAAGCGTTCGAGGGTTTCCATGCCGAGGAGTGAGTTGCCGTGGTTGTTGAGTCCCGGGCTCCACACGGCGATCGACAGGGTGTTGGGGATGTAGGCTACTATGCCGCCGCCCACGCCGCTTTTGCCGGGCATACCTACGCGGAACGCGAAGTTGCCCGACTCGTCGTAGAATCCGCAGGTGAGCATGACGGCTCCGAGGCGCTTTGCCCGGCTCATGCTGAGGATGCGTTCGCCGTTGCCTGGGTTGACCCCTCCGTTGGCAAAAAACATGAATGAGCGGGCAAGATCTATGCAGCTCATGGCTATGGAGCACTGGTAGCAATACACGTCGATTAATGACTCGACATCGTTGTGGATGTTGCCGAAGCTTTTCATGAAATAGGCGAGAGCCATGTTGCGGTCGGCGTGCTGACGTTCAGATACGGCAACACGCTTGTCATAATATATGTCGTCATTGCCTGACAGTTTTCTTACAAAGTCCAGAATAGCCTCTTTCGGGCGGTCGTAAAGATCCATCAGCCGGTCGGTCACCACGAGCGCTCCGGCGTTGATGAAGGGGTTGCGCGGGATGCCTTGCTCATGTTCAAGCTGCACGAGGGAGTTGAAGGGGTTGCCTGAGGGTTCCCGACCTACTGATTCCCACAATTCATGCCCGAGACGGCGTATGACCATTGCCGTGGTAAAGACTTTGGATATACTCTGTATTGAAAATTTCACATCGGCGTCGCCCACATGGTTCAGCCCGGAATCAAATGATTCGAGAGCGATCCCATAGTTCATTGGGTCGACTTCGGCGAGAGCCGGAATATAATCGGCAAGTTTTCCGTTTCCGCGATATGGTTTCAGTTCATCGTATATGTGGGATATCACTTGATTGTAGTCCATCGTTTGTAATTTTGGTGTTGCTATACAAAAGAAAAAATATAGAGAGAAACTTTATCAAAATGTCAATTTTTGATTCAGGTAATCCTTAAATTATGTCTTTTTGCTTGGTTTGAATGAAAATATTAGCTTGTTTTTGGCTAAAATTTGTTAAAACCCTCAAAAAAGTTGTGTGGAAATTAAAATAATTACTACATTTGCATGTGTGTTTTTCATAGTATTAGATTAAGATAAAGGTTTAAACGAACACCGATGTTGTGAAACATCGGTGTTTTCTTTTTATAATGCTGCTGCAGCCGCATGAATGACTTCTCCGAGAGTGGGGTGGGCATGGATTGTTTTCGCTATTGAATCTATTGGCAATCGGCAGCTCATAGCAAGAGCCGGTTCACATATCAGGTCGGATGCGTGTGGTCCGCAAATGTGGGTGCCGAGTATCTCACGAGTATTTTTGTCGACTATGAGTTTTACGATTCCGTCGGTTTCGCCCATCGACACAGCCTTTCCGTTGGATCGGAACATGGCTTTCACGCTCGCATAGTCCAGTCCGCGTTCCTTGCATATCTCTTCGGTCAAGCCTGCCATGGCGCATTCCGGAGTGGTGAATGCGGCAGCCGGAACAACATCGCAGTTCATCGGTGTTCCCATAACGATGCTGCCTTGCGCCGATGCCGCGTGGGCGAGCATCAGGTGGGCGTTGACATCGCCTATGGCATATATTCCCTCGATGTTGGTGCGGTAGTTCTCATCGACAGCTATGGCGTTGCGTTCGATGGCTATGCCTATCTTTTCCGCTCCTGCCGGAATCACCGGACGGCGGCCTACGGCTATCAGGACTTCGTCGGCTGAGAGTGTCGCGGTCTTGCCTTTGCATTCATACATGACCTGCTTGCCCGGTAGAATTTCAGTGACTTTTGCCGACGTGATGATGTTGATGCCTTTGCGTGTCAATGCTGTTTTAAGGCGTTTTGAAACATCTTTATCGAAGTTGGGCAGAATCTCTTTGCAGAATTCGAGCACGGTGACATTCACTCCGAATGAATGGAGAATGCAGGCAAATTCCATTCCGATGACTCCGCCGCCTATGATGCAGATGCTGCCGGGGAGCTGTTGAAGCTCAAGCAGCCGGTCGCTGTCTATTGCGAGTTCGGCACCGGGTATCGGTGGGATGGCCGGTGTGGAGCCTGTGGCGATAACTATCTTTGGGGCGGTATATGTCTCTCCGTTCACCTCAACTTTGTCAGCGGCGGTGAATCGTGCTTCTCCCGTGACGAATGTCACTTTGGAGGTCATTGCCGAGAGGTTGTCACGGAGTTCCGTCACCACGGCATTTTTGCGAGCCCATGCTTGTGCATACTCATCAGGGTTTCCTGAGGTGTGTTCAGCCGAGTAGCATAATGACTTGGTGGGTATGCATCCTCGGTTAAGACAGGTGCCTCCCGGTTGATCGCGTTCAATCACTACGGTGTCGAGCCCTTGCGCCACGGCTTTCCCGGCGACCTCCATGCCGCCGGGACCGTAGCCTATGATTATAATGTCGCTTCTATGCATTTTCGATAAGTTCTTGATAGGTGACGATGGGATTAAGAGCCGCCTTAGTGTCATCGGGGTGTCTCACCGGGGTGTTGTGAGGCGCCTGTTTCACTATGTCGGGGTTCTCCTTAGCCTCGATGGCTATGCCGCGCATCACGTCGATGAAACGGTCGATAGTTTCCTTGCTTTCGGTTTCAGTGGGCTCAATCATCAACGACTCGTGGAACAGGAGCGGGAAGTAGATGGTGGGAGCGTGGAATCCGTAATCAAGCAGACGCTTGGCGACGTTGAGGGTTGTGACTCCGGTGCTCTTGTCGGCGAGACCGTCGAACACGAACTCATGCTTGCACACGGTGTCGATGGGGAGCAGGTAGAGGTCGCGCAGGTGCTCTTTGATATAATTGGCGTTGAGTGTGGCGAGCTTTCCGGCTATGTCGAGTCCCGATCTGCCCAATGACAGGATGTAGGCGAGGGCTCTGAGGATAACCGTGAAGTTGCCCAAAGTGCCTGATATGCGTCCCATAGAGTCGTCGGCACAGATGAGGCTGTAGGCGCCGTCGGCGTTTTTCACCACTCTCGGATTGGGTAGAAGATGCTCCATTCCGGCGCGTACACCTACCGGACCGGCACCGGGACCCCCTCCGCCATGTGGCGTGGAGAATGTTTTGTGGAGATTTATGTGCATCACGTCAAATCCCATGTCGCCGGGTCGTGCCACTCCGAGCATGGGGTTGAGATTGGCTCCATCGTAGTACATCAATGCTCCGGCTTCGTGGGCGAGACGGGCTATCTCAGGAATGTTTTTCTCAAATATGCCCAGGGTGTTGGGGTTGGTCATCATCACGGCGGCGATAGTGTCGTTGAGCAGCGGCTTGAGATCCTCCACGTCGACAGTGCCGTCGGGGCGGCTTTTGACCTCGATGATGTTGAATCCGGCAACGGCGGCGCTTGCCGGATTGGTACCGTGAGCCGAGTCGGGCACGATCACGTTGATTCGCCCGGTGTCGCCGTTCTGTCGGTGATAGGCTTTTATTATCATCAATCCGGTCAATTCGCCATGTGCTCCGGCGTAGGGATTGAGGGTGAATTCAGCCATTCCGCCTATCTCTGACAGATAGGATTGGAGCGTGTGGTAGGCTTCCAGTGCTCCTTGGACGGTGTCGGTGGGCTGGAACGGATGGAGCGGCGCAACGGAATTGCCGGCAGCGATCTCCTCGTTGATTTTCGGATTATATTTCATGGTGCATGAGCCCAGAGGATAGAATCCGGTGTCGACGCCGAAATTGTTGGCGCTCATGTTGGTGTAATGGCGCACCACGGTCAGTTCGTCGGCTTCGGGCAGAAGTGGAGCCGAGGAGCGCAGCAATGAAGCAGGAATCTCTATGTCGACATCATTGTATTCGCATTTGGGAAGTTTGTAGCCCCGGCGATTAGGATGTGAGTGTTCAAAAATCAGTTTTCCGTAATATTCTCGGTTCATAATCGCGCTCTTTATAAGGTTGTGACAATTTCGACTAATCGGTCGATTTCAGCTCGTGTTCTCATCTCGGTGACAGCTATCAGCATGGTGTGGTCGTCGAGAGCCACTCCCGGGAGGATGCCGCATTCAAGGCACCGTTCCATGAGTGTTGCGGTGTCGAATTCGGTGGTAACGGCAAACTCGTTGAGGAAGGGGCGATTGCCGAATGTGAGTTTTACCTTGCCGGTCTTTACGAGTTTGTCGGCGAGATAGCGGGCGCCTTTGCACGACACGTCGTTTACTTCCTTTAGTCCGGCAGGTCCCAGCAATGACAGGTAGACCGACACGAAGAGGGACATAAGCCCCTGGTTGGAGCAGATGTTGCTTGTGGCTTTCTCGCGGCGTATGTGCTGTTCGCGCGCCTGTAGAGTGAGCACAAATGAGCGTTGTCCCGCGTCATCGACCGTGGCTCCCACGATTCTGCCGGGAAGTTTCCTTATAAGCGCTTTCTTGCAGCATAGGAATCCGAGATAGGGACCTCCGAAGTTCAGCGGCATGCCGAGTGATTGTGCGTCGCCGGCTGCAATGTCAGCGTCCCATTCGCCGGGTGTTTTGATGACACCGAGGGCTGAAGCTACGCAGTTCATGGCGAGCAGCGATTTGTTGGCGTGTATTGCGTCGGCTACTCCTGAGTAGTCCTCAAGGATGCCGTATTTGTTGGGGGTGGGGAGTATCACTCCCGCCACATCAGCGGCGAGCATGGATTTCAGGTCGTCGATCGAGGTCACTCCGTCGATTTCCGGAATGATGTCGAGCGTGATGCCGTGATATGAGGCGTAGGTTTTCACCACATCCATCACCTGAGGCAATAGGGTGGATGACACTAACACGCGGTTGCGCTTGCGGGCGGCGGCAACCATCATCATCATAGCCTCGGCGGTGGCGGTGGCTCCGTCGTACATCGAGGCGTTTGACACGTCGAGCCCTGTGAGCGACGTCATCATGCTCTGGTATTCAAAGATGTATTGGAGGGTTCCCTGTGAGATTTCAGGCTGATAGGGGGTATATGCCGTGAGAAATTCCGAGCGTGACAGTATTGCCGGAACCACGGCAGGGGTGTAGTGGTCGTAATATCCCGCTCCGGCAAAGCACGTGAGCGCCTTGTTGCCTGAGGCGAGGGCTTTGAAGAAATCGCGGACCTCCTTTTCGCTCATCTCTTCGGGAAGATTGTACTCACGACCGAGAAGAAGCTGCTCGGGCACGTCGGAATAGAGATCGTCAAGGCTCTTGACTCCGCAAGTGGCAAGCATCGCCTCTATGTCCTCGGGGGTGTGAGGGAAATAGCGGTGAGTCATGGTATATGTTTATGTGTTATATCAATGGCACAATTCTTTGTAGGCGGCTTCGTCGAGCAGTGAGTCAAGCTCGGAAGGATCGGCGATTTTCACCTTTATGATCCAAGTGCCCATGGCATCCTGATTGATGGCTCCGGGGTTGTCGACCAGATTTTCGTTTGCCTCAATCACTTCGCCTGATACGGGTGAGATGAGGTCGCTTGCAGCCTTGACACTTTCAATGGCTCCGAACTCTTCGCCGGCTACAACTTCGTCGCCCTCTTCGGGGAGGTCAACATATACTACGTTGCCAAGTTCCTTTTGCGCGTAGTCGGTGATGCCGATTAAACCTGTGTCGCCGTCGACAATGATATACTCGTGGGATGGAGAATAATAAATCTTGCTCATAATTGTGTTGGTTTTTATTTTTTATAGTTTTTGGTATAGAATTTCTTTTTTACGACCACAGCGGGGAAGGTTTTCTTGCGTATGCGCACCTTCAACGGAGTGCCGAGGGCTGTGTAATCGGCATCGACCATGGCGAGCGCGATGCTTTTGTCGACCGATATGGCATGATAGCCGGTAGTGACGTGTCCTATGACCTCGTCATTGTCGTTGAGGATGTCGTAGCCGTGGCGGGGGATTGCCTTGTCGAGGAGCTCGATGCCTACTATTTTGCGTGTCACGCCTTTGTCGAGGAGTGCGAGAGTCGCCTCTTTGCCGATGAATTCGGGCTTGTCGAGCTTTACGAATATTTTAAGCCCGGCTTCGAGCGGCGACACGTCGTCGGCAAGCTCGTTGCCATAGAGCGGGAGCGCCACTTCAAAGCGCAGTGTGTCGCGACATCCGAGTCCGCACGGTTCCACTTTGCCGGAGTCCATGAGGCTGTCCCAGCATTCTTCGATGATGTGGTGGGAGCCGTACACTTCAAATCCATCTTCGCCGGTGTAGCCTGTGCGGCTCACTATTATCTCCTCTCCATGATAGAGAAGTTTCTTGAAGTGGTAAAACTCGAGGTCGGAGCATTCGATTCCCAGTATTCCGGTCATCGCTTTTTCGGCTTCGGGACCCTGCACGGCAAG
The DNA here is from genome assembly GCA_023663655.1 of Lachnospiraceae bacterium. Classification (GTDB taxonomy): domain Bacteria; phylum Bacteroidota; class Bacteroidia; order Bacteroidales; family Muribaculaceae; genus Muribaculum. The sequence continues at coordinate 10,386 of JAMPGZ010000027.1, read as the reverse complement.
CTCGCCGAGGAGGTCGCTGAGATTTTCTATTGTCACGTTGAATCCTTCGGCTTGCCGATTGATCCAAGCCACATCCTTGTCGATGTTGGATGCGTTGATGACGAGGAAATAGTCTTCAGGGCTATTTTTGTATATGAGCAGGTCGTCGACCACGCCCCCGGTTTCGTTGAGCATCATGCCGTAGAAGCATTGTCCGCTCTCGCCGGGAGTGACATCGTTGGTGAAGATGTGGTTCACGAATTTTTCGGCATCAGGACCTGTGACTGACACCTCGCCCATGTGGGATACGTCAAATACGCCGCAACCGGTTCTCACGGCATTGTGTTCCTCGACGATTCCCTTGTACTGGATGGGCATTATGAATCCGCCGAAGGGGCTCATCAATGCCCCGAGCTTCACATGGCGGTCATATAAGCAGGTTTTCTTATCGTCATTCATGATTATTATATATTAGGTTAACTAAATTTTCATTGTCAAGACCCGAGATGATGCTTTCTGTGGCAATCCCGGCGATGGCTCTTCTGATTCCTTCCGGCGAGTATTCGGAGCCTTTGAGATGGTCAAGAAGTTGCGAGTCGATGTCGCCGAGCTGGAAGAAGTCGCCTGTGAGGTTTATCGACTCGATGTGTCCGCGATTCACGGCAAGCTCGACAAAGAATTCGCCCACGCCTTCGATGCGTTTTGATATGCGGCGGTTGAAACGCGGATTCTTGCCGTAGATCCATTCCGGAGTGTAGTAGTGTTGCGATAATTCCTCGATTTTTGCCACATCCTCTTCGGTGAGATTGATCACGCCGTCACACATATAATCGCGCACGTGTGCCTTGAATTCCTCGATTGATATTGAGGTGTGTTCACGCAGGGTTGTGATGTGGCTGCGCACCGACTCCACCCCTTTGGACTCCAATTTTGACGGAGAGGGGGAGAGTGCCTTGACCATAGCCTCAATGTCGGTGGAGTATAGCATGGTGCCATGCACGATGCTGCGTCCGGGGATATGGTAGAAAGCGTTGCCCGACACCTTGCGGTCGCCGATGAAGATGTCGTTGCGTCCGGTGGCGTGTGCCGGGATACCGATTGCGTTGAGCATTGATGCCACCCGTGAGGTGTAGGCTGAGAAAACAGTGCTCACCGAATCCTCGGGCACGATGTAGGAGAACATGATGTTGTCGAGGTCGGCATACACGCATCCGCCGCCGCTCTTCCGGCGATAAACCTGTATTCCGTGCCGCCGGCAATAGGCGAGATTGACCTCGCTCTCCATCACCTGGTTTCTGCCGAAGATCACGGTAGGAGCCACTTGCCATAAGAAAAAAGAATCACAGGAAAATTTTTCCGCGACATACTCTTCCATGGCAAGATAGAACGGAAGTTTCCGGCTTTCAGAGTCAGGAAGAGCTATATAATTCATTGCATCCCTTTTATTGGTTTATCACTTTCCCAAAGATATAAAATTGTTTTGTCAATTCCAATTTTGCGATAGCTCAAATTTTCGTAGGCATAAAAAAACGGATTTCCTCCATGTCAATATCGTTCATAACAGTCTCGTCCCGTCCGGGACTCGTGCAAAATAGAGTCATGCCATCCATCACCCCCGGCTTTGCTTCGCGGCAGCCAGGGAAATAAACAGCTCCGTGCCTGGCGGCACTTAGTACACTCGATACAGGTTCAATGCTCTCTTATATAATTTTTGCCGGACTAATAATTTACCCGACTGATTTCAGTTGGGGTCACCTCATTTTTTATCACGGGATTATGATTAAACCCTGTTAAAGTTTGTGGTTGCGAGGCTGTGGGGTGGGGTTTAATGATGGTGAACCATAGACTTTGCAACGTCTTGATTGGCGGACATCTTCGATGCCCACTCATTTGTCTCGCTTTACACCGCACCTCGGCTGTCGCCTCATGGCGGTGCTACGATTGCATTGCCGTTTCACGGCACCCATGGTGTTTTCCTGTAATTTTTGACCGCACCTCGTGGCGGCTACGATTGTAATGCCGTTTCACGGCGTAATATATCATTAGAGTAGGGTTCGCCACCTGTGGCGACCGTGTCATGGCATATTGTGGAAATGTTTGGATGCGTTCTGTAGGAACGCCAGATATTAGCGATATGGAGCGAAGCGAAATGCCGGGTTGATGGATCGCCCCTACCTCCCGGGTTGACCTCTTACCGTCATGCAGACGGCAAAATGCCTGAAAGGCGGGCAAAAAAAATCCGGATACGCTCTCGCGCTGCCGGATTCATAACCTATGATTCACTTATTATATTTTTTATTGGCTTCGTCGTTGGCACTGACTGCGGCGACTTAAAAATGAATGCTAAGTCAGCATCAGTCAGTTAATACTGATTGCAAATATATCAGTATTTGTTAAAATAATGCAAACAAATAGAGTTGATTAACTTTTGTTAACTTATTCCTGCTTGCTGCCTAATTCGACGATATTTCCTGTGATCGGGTCGAATATCACGTAGGAGGGTTCTTTCTTGTCGCTGAACATTTTGGGGTCGAGTCCGAAAACTACGCCATATTGTGCGGCGTCAAATGAGCCGTCCCAGAAGTTACGTCCGCGATATTCAATTTTCATTGTCGCCGATCCGGGGATGCAATATGCCACTCCATCCTTCGGCATAGCCTTGGGCTCTCCTTTTTCGTTTTTGGGCAAAACGCCTTTTTGAGTTATGTCAAGGGAGAGGTAGATGGGGTCGCCTGAGAGGTCGTCGGCATCGACGATTCCATCTATTGCCGAGATGCGCGCGAGCACGTGGCGGCTCACTTCATCGCCTGGGGTGTAAGTGAATGTGCGCACATCGGTGGAGTGCTGCTCGGTGCCGATAAACATGGCGGTCAGTGCGGCTTCCTGAGCTGCAAGTTCGTCCATGACTATCTGCATGGCTTTTCCGTCGGGCGGCATTTGGTCGGCTTGACCGGTGATGAGGTCATTGCGGCTCTGGCGCAGTTCATATATTTTTGTTGCGGCGAGTTCGGCGCGTTTAGCCGTTGACACGCTTCTGAGCATCTCTTCGCTCACCACCTGGCGGGCGGCTTTGGTTTCGAGCGGAGTGGGCTCGGCGGCAACAGGCACCGGAAGCACCGGAGCTTCGGGCGATTCCACATCCTCGGTATTGATGGCGAGGGGCAGATCATTTTCATCCATCAACAGGTATGGAGTGTAGCCGGGACGGAATGTCATGAGATACTGTTCCTTCGGGTTTATGACGCCACGGGCGTTGACATTTACGCTTTTCAATTTCCATGTCACGGAGTTGGTGGTGACGGGATTGTTCTCGTTGAGATACTTGCGGGCATATTCATAGAATTGTCCGGGATGCTTCTCGATCTTCTCTACCTCTACAGTGATGTCGAGCACAGTTGTGGGCAGCGAGTAGATGAGCCCATAGTCATTGGCTTTTGTCGCGCTCAGCTTTTTGGTGGCTTGAGCCTGCGCTGCGGTGGAGGCGGCGATCAGGCAAGCTAAAGATATGATAGTCGTTTTCATAATCAAAATTTGTTTGATGGTTCAGAAAAGAAGGCTATTTCATGATTTCGTTTATTGCAGTTCCGGTGTAGTGGGCTATGTCGGATGCAAGAACTCCGTATTCACCATGTTTTTCCGAGGCGAGCTGCCCTGCATAGCCGTGTATGTAGGCTCCGGCTACGGCAGCTATGTCGGAAGGATAGCCTTGTGCCACGAGCGATGTGATGATGCCGGTGAGCACGTCGCCGCTGCCCGGAGTGGCAAGTGCCGGAGTGCCGTTGGCGCTGAACAGCAGCCGCCCGTCGGGACGCACTACGGTGGTGTAGTGCCCTTTCAGCAGGATTACGATATTGTAATATTCGGCTTTCTCCATTGCGGTCTGGATTCTGGCTTCCTGGGAAGTGTGCTCGCCGAAAAGACGGTCAAACTCGTTGGCATGAGGCGTGAGTATGGTCATGGGGGGGAGCGAGTTCAGTATCGTGGGGCGCATGGCGATGCAATTGATGCCGTCGGCATCGATCACAAGGGGCTTTTTGGCTGTGTGGATAAATGTTTCAAGCGCTCTTATCGTCAAGTCGTGGGTGCCGATTCCGGGACCGATGGCTACTACGTCATAGTCATGCTTGAGCGATATTTCGGTGACGCCGCCGTCATTATGGTCCACTTGCACCATTGCTTCCGGCACGGCTGTCTGCAAAGCGGTGAACCCGCATCGCGGCACGTGCAGTGTGAGCCGTCCTATTCCCGAGCGTAACGCTCCTTTTGCCGACAGCTGGGCGGCGCCGAGCATTCCATAGCTTCCGGCAACGATGAGTGCCGAGCCGTAGTCATTCTTTGATGAGAATTCGCTGCGGCGCTGTAGTATGCGCTTTGCATCGTGCTTTTCAAGCAGGAAGTATTGCGACTGGGTGTTTTTGATCTCTTGCTGGCTGAGCTCGATGTCAAGCACTTTCCATTCGCCGAGATATTCGGCGTTGTCGCTTATGAAGAAAGCAAGACGGGGAAATTGCATGGCGAGGGTCAGGTCGGCATGGATGATGTTGCGGCTGAGATTGTCGGCGTTCCATTCGGCAAACATTCCCGAGGGGACATCGATTGACACGATGGTCGCCTGAGAGTTGTTGATGTAGTCGACAAGCGCGCGGAATCCTCCCGACAGCGGCTCGCGAAGTCCCGAACCGAATAGCCCGTCGATGATTATTGCGTCGGTGGAAATGAACGGTGGATTGAAGTCGCCGGTTATCTCGGTAAAGTCCACATTGTCAAGTTCGAGCAGTCGCCGCTTGCTGGTGGCGCAGCCGTCGCTCAGCTTGCCAAACACATTGAACAGAAGCACCTCCACGTGGTAGCCCTGCTCTATCAGCATCCGTGATGCTGAAAGCGCGTCGGCACCATTGTTGCCCTGTCCGGCAAATACCCATATCGGTTTGTTGGGGCGCCAACGCGACATGATCTCGCAGGTGATTGCGGTGGCGGCACGCTCGATAAGGTCGTTGGTGGTGACATTGTCGTGTTCCACCGTATATTGTTCGATACCTCTTATTTGTTGGTTTGTAAATATTTTCATCGTCGATAAAAATTGCCCAATGACAAAAGCATACGCAAATTTACAAAAATATATGGCGTGTGAAGAATATTTTCACTAATTTTGCACAAACTTAAAGGACAATGGGAAAAGTCACATACAACGGCTTGACTTTCGAGCCTTACATCACTAACTCTACAATTATCGAGCGCGTAGGAGAAATAGCCGGTCAGATCAGTAATGATTATGTCGGCAAGTGCCCTTTGATTCTCTGCGTGCTCACCGGCGCGTTTCCTTTTGCCGCCGATCTTTTCAGAGAGCTTAATATCGATGCCGAGATCTCATTTATCAGGCTTAAAAGCTATGAGGGTACCTCTACCACCGGTAAGGTGAAGGAGGTGATGGGCTTGACCGAGGATCTTGTCGGCAGACACGTGATTGTGGTTGAGGATATTATCGACACCGGAAAGACCATAAAGAAATTGGTGGATGATTTGGGTGAGAAGGGTGCGGCATCGATCAAGGTGGCGACTCTGCTCTACAAGCCTGAGTCGGTGCAATATGATATTACGCCTGATTATGTAGGATTTGAGATTCCGTCGAAATTCATAATCGGCTATGGTCTTGACCTTGACGGTCTTGCCCGAAATCTGAAAGATATCTATTCTATTTGTGAAAATAATCTATAAAAACAACTTGAACAGACATGTTTAACATTGTGATTTTCGGTGCGCCCGGAAGTGGAAAAGGCACTCAGAGCGAGCGTCTTATTGATGAGTACGGGCTCTACCACATTTCAACCGGGGAGGTGCTTCGCGACCATATCGCACGCGGCACTGAACTTGGAAAGATTGCCGATTCGTTCATCTCTCAAGGTCAGTTGATTCCTGATGAATTGATGGTCAACATCCTTGAACATGAGCTTGACAGCAATCCCGACACTGAAAAAGGTGTGATTTTCGATGGTTTCCCCCGCACGATTCCTCAGGCTAAGGCTCTGTCGAAAATGCTTGAAGGACGCAGCTCCAAACTTCATGCCGTAGTGGGTCTTGAAGTTGAGGACAGCGAGCTGATGGAGCGTCTCGTGAAGCGCGGAAAGGATTCCGGTCGCAGCGATGACAATCCCGAGACCATCACACGCCGCCTTGAAGTTTATCATAACCAGACTTCACCCCTGCGCGATTTCTACATGGAGGAGGGCACATATCATGCAATCCCCGGCACAGGCAATGTGGATGACATATTCAAGACCATCAAAGGCTCTCTTGACAAAGTCATCGAACTCGAAACCGCTGAATCGAGCGCCGTATAAATATGCCCGATTCATTTAATCAAGCAATATCTCAGGTCTACCGTCACCTCGCTGAAAAGGAGGTGACGGAGGCTGTTATGCTTGGCGAGGAGATTCTCTCCGACATATTGGAGGAGTGGCGTGCTGACCGCAGTGATGCTGTTGCCTGCCGCTATATCGCCGCCACGTGCGCTTATGCCATGGCGTTGCTCCCCATGCAGCGTCAGCAGGAGGCATACGCAGCTTGCATGACAGCGCTCGCTTATACAGCCCGAAACAATGTCGATGCGTCGGGACTGCTCGCTCTTACTCTTATAGCATGGCAGATAATTGAGCACACTCTTGCCAACACCGAGCCGTCGTCCGACAGCATGGCGCGTGATTATATGGCTCAACTCACATCGGCAATCGGCTCGCTGATGTATAAATTTTATTATGAAACGGGCAGTTCCAACCCCGATGATCCCGCATTGAACGACGCCTACGCTTCGCTCTCGGTCATCATGCAGTGTGTCGATGTGAATCGACAGGTTGACGACCGTGTGCCGGTTATCTCCACCATCCTTCGTCTCTCCGAGACCCTCGGGCTCATTCAATAACACCCTTGCCACATTCGACTTAGGCTTTGCTATTCGCTATAGGCGGATTCCAACACGAAGCTGCTGTCATTGCCGTGGAGGGATAGCATGCACATATCTATGATACTTGTATATGGTGCCATGGAGCAGAAAAAAACGCGGATTTGATCCGCGTTTTTTTTTTGCTGTATTTATTCGCCGGGGAGCGGCCAGTAGGGTGAGGGTTTGTGCATCTGCTTCATCTCGCGGTCGAATTGCTCGACAAGCTCGGGATATTTCGATGCGAGGTCGGTGGTCTCCTCGGGGTCATCTTTCAGATTGTAGAGTTCCAGTGGAGCATCGCGCTTGATGGTGACGCATTTCCAGTCGCCGCGTCGTGCCGCGCGTTGCTTGCCGGTAAATTCCCAATAAAGCAGTCGGTTGTCGGTGTCAACTTGTCCTCCGAAGAACAGAGGCGAAATGTCCATGCCGTTTATGTCGCTCGGCAATGCGGAGGTCGATCCGGTGAGTGCAGCGAATGTAGGCATCATGTCTGGGAAATATATTAGGTTTTCAAGGCGTTTTGCCGGTACTCTCCCCGGTTGATTTACAATCAGCGGTACCCTTATGCCGCCCTCATAGAGCTGTCCTTTGCGGCCTTTGAATCCGGCGTTGCAGTTAAATTGCTCAATTGGCGCCTGCTTGGCTGCGCCGTTGTCTGAAGCGAATATCACGAGGGTGTTCTCTCGCAGCCCCAGCTTTTCAAGCTCGTCGATCACTCTTCCTATAGCCGCGTCCATGTGGGTGATGAGTGCTGCGTAGCGTTTGGTGTTCATCGACCAGTCATCCTTGTCGTAATACCATGATGTGTCCTCGATTATGTAAGGCTCGTGAGGAGCATCGTAGGCGAGGTATAGGAAGAACGGGTTGTTTTTATTGCGGTTTAAGAACTTGATTGCATCTTCGGTGGAGAGATCGGTGTTGTGCATCACGCGACGGTCATGGGCGTTTGCCTCGATGTTGATGAGGCTGTCGCCGTGGAAACGGTAGTAGGGGTAATAATAAGGGGCGTTGGAATGCACGGTGCTGATGGTCCATCCGTAGAACTCGTCAAATCCGCGATGGTTGGGGCTTGCGGTGGGGTCGTAGCCGTCGAGATGCCATTTATTGACGAGACAGGTGCGGTAGCCGGCGGTTTTCACCACGTCGGCAAGAGTGGTATCGGTGGGAAGGAGATTGGCTCTGCGCACTATGGTCGAGTCGCCGGTGGTGGATACTTTGTAGCCTGCGATTCCGCCTACGGGGCACATATTGTCGCGGATTGTGGTGTTGCCGGTATTCTTTCCGGTCATCAACGCGCATCGTGACGGCGATGATATTCCGCTTCCGGCGTAGCACTGAGTGAATGTGGTGCCGGTTTCCGACAATCGGTCGATGTTGGGGGTCTTGACGTGTTTGCTTCCGAAGCATGACAGGTCGCCGTAGCCCATGTCATCGGCAAGGATGAACAGGATGTTGGGCTGTTCGGGAGTCGCTTCTTTGGCAGGGACTCCATTGTTTTCAGTTGCTGACGCGCTCAAGGCGGTAGCGATGCCGGCTAAGCCGAGGATATAGTTTTCCATCTGCAATGAATGTTATAGATTCGGTAGGAGATTTTTTCAGTATAGCTTTTTATGCAAAAAAAGTCGCATAAAATTACGAAATTTCAGCGACTTTTAAAAATTTAATCGGAACCGATTGTGTCCGTTTATTTCTTAAGCAGGTCAATCAACTGCGGGGCAGCGTTTTTAGTGTCTACTTTTGAAATTATGTGGGTTATGCGGTGGTCGGCATCGGTCACGAAAGTTGTTCTGACGGTGCCCATATATTCGCGTCCCGCCATTTTCTTTTTCTGCCATACGCCAAATGCCTGGTTGACTTCGGTCGAGGTATCGCTCAGGAGCAGGAATGGCAATGAGTGTTTTGATGCAAATTTTTCGTGGCTTGCGGAGGAGTCTTTGCTGATGCCGATGATTTTATATCCGAGGTCGATCAATTCGGCGTTGTAGTCGCGCAGAGAACAGGCTTCGGCGGTGCATCCGGGTGTGTTGTCTTTAGGGTAGAAATATATTATAAGAGGAGTGCCGTTGAAGTCAAAGCTTTTCACCTCGTTGCCGGCGTTGTCAAAGCCGAGGATTTCCGGAATTTTATCACCTATTTCCATGATTTTATGTTTTTGGGATTATACGTATTATAATATGAGTAACAATTGATCAATCGTATTGTTGCGTGGGGTCTGAGGCGCGGAGTTCCCAGAATGCGACTGCGGCGGCAGCGGCTACATTGAGAGAGTCCACGTTGTGTGACATGGGGATGCGTGCCACGTAGTCGGCGCTTTCAATCACCTTCGCGCTTAGACCGTCGCCCTCTGTGCCCATTATTATGGCGAGGCGCGGTTCGCTTTTCAGCTTCGGGTGATCGATTGGCACGGAGTTGTCGGTCAGAGCCATCGCCACGGTTTTGAATCCGAGTCGTTTCATCGTGTCGGCGGTGGAGTCGATCCAGGTCCACGGCACGAGAAACACTGTACCCATCGACACTCTCACTGAGCGTCGGTTGAGCGGGTCGCAAGAATCGGGGGTGAGGAGAACTGCGTCTATTCCGAGGGCTGCAGCCGAGCGGAAAATCGCGCCTATATTAGTGGTGTCGGTCACTCCGTCAATGATGACCACGCGTCTTGCCCCGGAGCATACATTGTCGGGCGTAAGAGCCGCCGGGCGCTGCATGGCGCACAATACGCCTCGGGTCAATGTGTAGCCGGTGAGTGAGGCGAGGATTTCTCTTGTGCCGGTGTAGACAGGAGTGTCGCCTATGCGTGATATGATGTCGGCGGCATCACCGGTTATATGTTTTTTCTCACACAATAAAGCAGCGGGGAGGTATCCGGCATCGAGAGCCACGCGTATCACCTTGGGGCTTTCGGCAATGAATATTCCCTCGCTGAAGTTGCGTTTGTCTCCAAGTTCTCTTTCTGTCATTGAGGCAAACATCCTCACGCGGGGGTCGTCGATGGATGAGATTTCAATCAAGTTCATTGGCGTTGCTGGTGTCAAGTGGTATGATTTTAAAGATAAAAAGCCGGGCATCACTGCTCGGCTTTCGTGACTCCTACAGGATTCAAACCTGTAACCTTCTGATCCGTAGTCAGATGCTCTATTCAGTTGAGCTAAGGAGCCGATAAAAAACTCTCTATTTCCTTCTCTTTTTGGTGACTCCTACAGGATTCAAACCTGTAACCTTCTGATCCGTAGTCAGATGCTCTATTCAGTTGAGCTAAGGAGCCGTTTTTGCTCGTTTGCGGTTGCAAAGTTAAATAATATTTCCGAAATGCGCAACAAAAAAGTGAAGAAAAATTTTATCTCAAAAAATATTCAAAAAAGTTTTGTCAATTAAAAAATAATGTCTACCTTTGCATCGCAAACGCGGAAAACCGCAGATGATTGCGAAAATAGCTCAGTTGGTAGAGCACAACCTTGCCAAGGTTGGGGTCGCGG